>CAVQTK010000019.1:0-43900 GCA_963716455.1 uncultured Pseudomonadota bacterium | reverse complement strand
GCAAGCTCCAAAATTAGTGGGTGATAGGCAACTACTTGCTGTACCACTTGCTCAGTCAGCTGTTCTCCAGGAACACTCAGCAACTGAATGGTTTTAACCAACAAACCCGAAGCTTTCTTGCGGGCTTTATCAATTACTTGATCATCTTCAACAATAAAATTGTTTAGATATTCACCTAAATATTTTGCAAACCTTACAATACCGTAGTAAGAGTAATATCCTTCATTACGGAATACGAATATTTTTTTCAATATCCGCCAGAATCTCTTTTGCAACTTTAAACAACACCGACTCGCTAAAAAATATACTAGGATCTTTTAAGCGCAACTGTGCTATTTTTGCATTACGCTGTTGAGGCGTAAGATATTTTTTTAGATTTGACGATAGTCGCTAATAGCGCGCGACATAGTTTCGATAAATGTGGACTCTATCATAATTGAGTATGTCCTCCGACTAAATATCTAATATCTTACCGCAAATACCTTAAAAAAATATTAAGCTTTTATGTGCCACATTTCAATGGCCACACTATTTGTCCAAAAATAAGTCTTTTTTTCCATATGTTTAAAATCACCAACTATAATTAGAAATATAGAAATAAAAATTAGTACGTAACTAAAGAATTTTTCGAAGCAATAGGTAAAAAGGAGAAACACATGAAAGGGGTTTTATCGTTCGTCACTGGCATAACCTTCCTCTGTGCCATACAAATTAATGTACAAGCAGCAAATTATTATGGAAGACAGCTCTGTAATTATTCTCAATTTAATTGTGTAAAACCGGCAACGAAAAGTTGGGAGAGACTCTTTCCCTAATCCACGAGAGCGAGATATGGTCATGCGCCTAAATCGCACTAACAGACCAATTGGTAGCCGACCCTGGATTATTGTACCAAAAAATTTACAGTCCGTATCACTCATGTCGCTCTCTCCTTTTGCGGCCAAAATTTCTCCCCCAGGAGGCAATGCCGTCTTAGTAAGCATAGATAAGCAAGCTTTTGGAGCTTACGATGGGAGCGGCCGACTTGTCCGTTGGGGACCCATTTCTAGTGCAAAAGGCTACTGCGCCGATATTCATGGAAGATGCACCACTCCCACGGGTAGTTTCCATGTGACCGGAAAGAAAGGGGCCGAGTGTATATCAACTAAATTCCCTGTCACTACTCGCGGAGGCGCCCCCATGCCTTATTGTATGTTTTTTCATGGTGGCTATGCATTACATGGCTCCTATGAGCTTCCAGGGTATAATGCCAGCCACGGGTGTGTCCGTATGTATAAAGCAGATGCCGAGTGGCTAAATCAAAGTTTTTTGCGTATTGGTAGTAAAGTTATTGTCAGTCGCAGCTAAGATATGCTAAGTTTGCGTACATGATACATGAAACAGGAACTGGGGAATGGCAAAACCCTTCCCCAGTAGCTTGGTATACTAACCTTCCCCTAAAAGGTTTGACTCAGGAACAATGGCAGTGTTTAACTGCCGCAGACTCGTTGACCACTCGCTTACAGAAAATGAGTCATAATGCTCTAGATCTGCGCTTACAAAAAAATGGCTGGTCTAATGCCTATCCCGAAGAAAGATTGATACTCCCCTCTTTAGAAAGCGACTCTAAAGTATGGATTCGTGAAATCGTTCACTGTGTCCGACAAAGACCTTGGGTATGGACCCGTACAGTCATTCCAGTCACCACTATAGAAAATACAAATATCCCTGCCAACACGAGCCAATCCATTGGCACTTTTTTATTTAGTGATTCTAACTTAAAACGCAGCCCCTTTTTGTTTTGTATATTGCCTTATACCCACCCCTATTATCAAAGCTTTCAAAGTTGTTGCCCAAAATCAGCTGTACCTTTATGGACCAGACGCTCAACTTTGCTTTTTAAAAAATTTCCTTTATTAATAATAGAAACATTTTTACCTGATTTTTTTCTCCATGTTAAATAGACCTTTTCCAAACCAAGTATTTTATTCAAATGCAAGGCAAAAGAGGCGAGGAGCGGAGTTCATATGAAAATAAATGAGCCTCGAGCGAGTGTTGCAACACAGAAATCTAATGATTACATTAGATTAATGCGCTTGACAAGCCAATTGGCATTTTACTCCTGCTATGGCCTACTTTATGGGCTCTGTGGATTTCAGCCCAAGGTATCCCCCAATCACCAATCCTTCTAATCTTCATTTCAGGAGTGATATTAATGCGTCTGCAGGCTGTATAATAAATGACATAGCTGATCGAGATTTCGATCATAAGGTCAACGGATCTAACACCGTCCTTTAACCACTCGAGTAATAAAAGTTAAACATGCGCTCATTTTATTCGGCATGCTTTGCCTGCTTTGTTTTGGCTTAGTTTTGCTCTTAAATAAGCTAACCATTTATTTAGCAGCCATTGGCTGGTTTGTCGCGTTACTGTACCCTTTTATGAAACGCATCACTTATTGGCCCCAAGCTTTTCTAGGAATCGCATTTGCTTGGGGAATCCCCATGGCCTTTGCCGCACAAACCAACAGTATTCCTCTATTAGCCTGGTGGTTATTTGCTACTACAGCTTTATGGATTATTGCTTATGATACTCAATATGCGATGGCAGACCGAGAAGATGATATACAAGTCGGAGTTAAATCTACAGCAATTTTATTCGCCCAATACGATCGACTTATTATTGCCTCACTACAAATAACAGTACTGATTTCTTGGTTAATAATGGCCCATTTTTTGGCATTAGGAAAAAGCTTCTATCTCGGGTGGAGTTGCGCTTTATTTTTGGCAATTTATCAACAAATTTTAATCTATCATCGCCACCTGCAGATTGTTTTCGCGCCTTCATAAATAACAATTGGTTTGGATGTGTTATTTTCTTAGGTCTTTTGTTTAGCTTTAATTAGAATTACCTCCCCAACTAAATCTTCACAGTGAAGACCAATAAAAAATCCCCGCGGCAAGCAGCGGGGTATTTTTATTTTTCTTGTATATTTCGCCTGCGCAAACAAGTTCGCGCGACGGCGACCAAAGGGAAGCATTCGCATGCTAGCCCTGCCTGTCCCTGTTAGGGGATGGAAACCCCATAGCGTAAAGTTCCGCGGCAAGCCGCGGCGAATAAATTAAAAATAATGACGTTTGTTATAATAGACTTCTTGCAAAACCCAGTATTTTAGACTAATGCAAGGCGTGTTGCTTTCGAGGAGCGGAGTTTACATGCAAGTAAATGAGCACCGGAGAAAGCAACACGACGCCGCAGTAGCCCAAAAGACGAAGGTTTGCAAGAAGTCTAATATCAATTACCTTTGGCTATTAACTTGTTGATTAATGGACCGACCAAGCGCATGAATCAACTGCAACGTATCTGTTTTCGCCGCAGAGGTAAACAAAGAAAATGAAAAAGTACCTAAACGATAGCAAAAAATATTCATCGCTTTCTTATCACCACATTGCGCAATTATAATCTCCAACTCTTCTAACTGATGTCGCGTTAAGTTCTTTTTATTCACTATGCTCTTTAGTTTTGCATAAAGATGGATTAAGCCATCACGTTTCTCGCGCAAGATATGTCGCGTACTTGATGCCATACAACAACTATTAATTCGATTATCCAGCTCAAGAATTTTACTGCCCAGTTTTAATAACTCTATTTGGTATCCTGAGGCAGATATTTTCTTCATTTTCGCTACTTCCTTAGCAATATCAGGCAAAACAATGAGTTCAACTTCTTCGCGAATACGAGGCACAGAATTATTAATAGGGCTATGCTTTTCATCTAGGAAAGTAAAACTACGATTTACAGAAGACAATAAAGGAACTTGATCACAGCTTTGACTCTTATGTTCTTTTTCTTCTTTTGGTAATTTTTCTTTTACGGATTTCATTTCTATCTCTGGCGGAAGGCTTTTTTTATGCTCATAAGGTTGACTGGAAAGCAAAGAAGAAAAGAAGCCTTGGGTAGGTGAAATTTTCCGACTGGTGAATTGAGAGGCCTTTTGCAATTTTTGTAATGCTGATAAATAAGGTAATGAAAGAACGTGCGTTTTCACCCAGGAGACTTCCTGAGCCAGGTGACTTTCTATTTCTTTAACTATTTCTCTAGCGGATTCAACCTCATTTATCCCCACTGCTATTTCAAATTCAAATTTAAGCGATAGTAAAGTTTGCAGGAATTGATTGTTGATTTCATCAACAATTATTGGTTGACTCAAATAACTGCTTAGCAATTGACTAAAGCGATGCCACCCTATTGCTTTTAACCGTTGACTGCGGGCTGCAATTTCGTCCAATTTGTCTCGGATAATAACCGTGTTATCTTTTTTGCCTTTCATGCCATTCTGATTTTTCTTTAAGCTTTTCAGCCATGCAGTCAGGGAAACATTATTTTCTTTATTAAATTGAAGTCCGAGAAAATGTAAAAAAAGCTCACTTGCACTTATACCCCCATCTAGAACTACGAAATCCTCCCTATTCTCCCCTTTTCGCAAAGCTTCCACTAAAAATTGTAAGCCTCTGCCAAAAACCTGATGAATATCATCACAGTGACCAATAATATAAAAAATCTTTTTTAAATCTTCATGGGTTATAGATTTACTCTTAACCGCCGCTTCATAGCAAGGAGCGAGAATCTGCATCAGATCCTCTCCGAAAGTCAGATAGTCATAAGCATGTACATGCATCAATTCAGGTTGCTCAATTTTCAGAAAAATATGGTGAGCTTTCTTCCGATAAGAAATACAATTTCTTTTATCATTTTTATTCTCTTTGTCCTCTTTTCTCTCATCTTTATTTTCCTTGCTGCCCAAAGCTACAGATAGACATACTTTACTAAGTAGACCCTTAAGAACAGGCAGCGCGTATTTTTTTTTCGTAGGACAAATCTCGATACAAGTCTCAATAAATCTGACCCAAAATGTAGCTTCATCCTCGTCCTGGCAGTCTTGTATCTTTTGCCATATAAAGCTAACAAACTGACGAAATTGCGTTTGTAGACTTTGTTGTGGATTTTGCAACATTCTATACGAATCCAAAAAATCCTCTAAAGCAACTTTTTGGATAAGATCTAGCTCTTGATTACCCTCAATATCAAAAATTAAAGAATACAAATTGTTTAAAATCACTTCTGTATGGAGTTTTTTGATAAAGGCATTACAAACTATGAAATTTTCCAGAGTAAAAATTGCTTTTAGAATCGAACCTTTCACGATACGCCCCCTATAACTTCCCACGCAAATCGGTCCTTGCATAAAAACGATCTCAGATAATACCGCTGAAGAAAGTTTTTCTATCAAAGCTAAAAAAACGTTTTCATCATAGTTAAAAATTAATTGTATAGCATAAGATTGGTACGAATTTGCATCTATGCTTGGCTCTGTATATAAATATTTTTCTAGACAAAACTTCGTTAAAACTTTAACCGGAAGTTTTTTTATTAATGCTTCACCCGTTTTTGGATCAAAATCTGCTTTTGCAAAAAAATTGAAAAAAGTTGGACGGCTGTTATTCCGACCTTTTAGTTGACAAATAGTCGCTAAAGCCTCTGGGGTTAAATTAGCGATCAAAGCCTGACCCAAATCTGAAGAAGACAATAATAAGACTTGTCCAAGCGCTTCTCCCGCTTTATTTTTTACTAAGCAGATTTCTAATAACTCTTCAGCATTAAGTTTATCAATTAATATGGGCATATAAGATAACCAGCTATACGAAAAACCAGTATGATCAGAAACATCATCTGATCCGCAAATATTTAAAAGTATTTCAAAGCGAAATTTCTCAATTATTCTTTTACCCAGAGAATTAAACTGACGACGGTTAAAAATTCCCCATGCCGGAGTAAGACCTTGGCTATCCCGCATTTGAAAAAATTCGGATAATGTTTCGTCACTAAATTTATTTATCAAAGCACGACCGATTTCCAAATCTAAACTGGAAGAATTAAACAATCCATGGATTAATGTTTGATTTCTACAATATTTTTGCCTACATATATGAAGTAAACTCTCTTCATTCAGTGCATCAAGCAATTCCTTACTCGCATAGTCATAAACTTGATTGAGCAACATTTCAAATAACGGTAACGAAATTACATCATAATCGGTTGGACCGAAAATTTCTTTTAACTGTGCAGTATTGGACGCTATCACTAAATCTGCCAGAGCTTGAATTTCCAGTTCCGAAAATTTTGTCATGGTAGATGTTTTTGACGGCGTTAGTTTCAATTCAGCTGATGAATAGGCTGTTGCAATTATATTTTCTTGTTTATTTTCTTTGCTTGAATCAGTGCCGGTGAGTATCCCATCAACCCATCTCTGCATTTTTCCCAGCATTCGCAAATAAAGCGGCAAAAGGAATAAGGTAGTATGACCTTCTGTCACGCGAATAACTTCTTGGCTAATATTTTCCTTAATTTGCCTAGCAACTTCAGCAGCTAAATCCTTGCTCTCCAAACCCACCACCATTTCGAATTTATATTTAATGGTTAGTAACTGTTGAAAAAATTTTTCTGCTGCTTCATCTCTTTTATGCGCTTGAGAATCCACCAAGTGCCTAGCCAATTCATAGCTATTAATAAAAGTATGCCAATCTACTTTCTTTACCCGTAATGACCGCATTTCCAGTTCAGCTAATTTAGCCTGAATACTTGCAGATCCCTCTCCTTTTTCTTCAAGAGATATTTCTTCAGTTGAAACTACTTTTGCACTAGTTAAACCATGCACCCAATCTGTAAGAGCAATTTGATGTTCTTTGTCATCATCTAAACCAAGATAAGGTAACAAAACCGATCTCGCTGCTGCAAAAATTTTTCGCGCGTTCAAATCTTCCTCGGCATCAACCGTTCGCAGCAAAGCTGCGATTAAATACTGCAAGCTATTTCTTAAAATCTGATGACAATTTAAACGGGTCGTATATTTACTTATCGATCCAGGTTGATAAGAGCTGGGCATTACTCCAGCAAGAGCTTGATCCACTGCCTGAATGTATGGAGTTCGGTTTGTTACTGTGAGTGATTCTCCAAACATCAACAGGTCAGTAGGGTCTAAAACTTCTTGGCTCGGCTCCATAAGAAGAAGAATATTGTGGGCTTGCTCTCGATAACTAGTCGTTTCTCTTTTATCTCCTTTTTTCTCTAAACTTGAAGATTTAGTTTGATGATTTTCAAGTAAAAAATATAATTTACACAACAAACTCTGTAAAACTTCCTTTAATTGAATTTCCTTATCACTACAACTTAATAAAGCATTTCTAATCACCTCAACTAAAAATAATGCCTCATCAGCCTCAACTGCATTTTGTATTCGCTGGCTCAGTACATCTACAAACTTCATTGGTTGCTCCACAATAGAGCAATCCGGCTGCTTTAACAGCAAATAGGTTGTTAAAGCTTGCTGCAAGGTTAATTTATCAGCCGAGTTCAATATTTCATTTTGATTTATTATTGTTAATAAAAAATCAATATCATATTTATTTAAAAATGGCTGATGCTGTATTTTGTATAGAAAAGCATGGCAGGTAGCCAAATCTTGCGTTTTAAACAATGCAGCCAGGCAATCTCTTTTTTCGATTTGGGTTTGGGTAAATACTATTGCTAATGATTTAGGGCTAAGTTTTTTTAGCAAAGCTTGACAAATAGTAGAGCTCTGAAACTGAAACAACACATGAAGCATGAATTTTGTATAATATTTTTTTCCACAGAGATTAATTAAATCTTTTTCATCAAATTTATCTATGAGTATTCGACAGGCTGATGCAGACTCTTTGCTTTCAAATAATGTAATTAATAAACTATCTGTCCGTCTAAAGTCAGATCCCTCTCCCTCTTTCTTTTCAATGAAGATTTCTTTTAAGGATTGTAAGTCAGCAGAAACTATTAAATCATTTAAATTTTTTATTTCTGCGGTATCTAAGTTTTCCATTTCATTTTTATAAGCAAAAAGATCTATTATGCTGAGCATTTTATTACCTCTATTTAAATCTACATTAATTAAATTTTTTATACATTTTTTATTTTAAATTTCATAATCTATAAAGTAAATGCACCTACACATACCTCACATTGGGCTCCTTGACTAAAAATAATTTATATATTTGAATTTGGGTTGCTTTTTAGAACAGCAGGTAATATTTCTCACACAATCTGTCATATATTGCTGAGTTACTTTTTTGGCCGTTGTGCGTAAATCTAATTTTCGTGAGCAACCCTATAAGCATAATCTTTGCAAATTGCAGCTCTTGCTGGATTATATTAGACTATAAGTTTTGTGGCAGGGGTGAAGAATGAGCAATAAAAATGTATTTACTTCAGAATCTGTCTCTGAAGGACATCCAGATAAAATAGCAGATCAAATTTCGGATGCGGTTTTAGATGCTATTGATCGCTAAAGATCCCTACTCACGTGTTGCCTGTGAAACAGTTATAAAATCGGGGATGGTGCTTGTTGCAGGTGAAATCACAACTACTGCTTGGGTAGATATTGAACAAATAGCCCGAAACGTTATTCGTGAAGTATTGGTTATTACAGTTCCAATATGGTTTTGATGCCGATACCTGCGCCATCCTTACTGCTATTGGCAAACAATCTCCTGATATTGCAGTTGGGTGTAGACGCCCACCAAAACAAAGAATTAGGCGCCGGCGATCAGGGAATGATGTTTGGTTATGCCAGCAATGAAACCGAAGTACTTATGCCTGCGCCTATTACTTATGCTCATCGCTTAATGCAACGCCAAGCGGAGTTACGTAAAACTGAAGACACTCCTCTGGTTACGACCCGATGCCAAATGCCAATTAACCTTTATCTATGAGAATGGGCATCCGGTTGCGATTGATTGTGTTGTATTTTCCACTCAGCATGATCCTGATGTAAATCAAAAAACTTTAATCGAAGCGAGTAATGGAAGAAATCATTAAACCGATTTTACCTGCAGGATGGCTGCATGCAGATACCAAATATTTATATTAATCCCACAGGGCGTTTTGTTATTGGTGGCCCAGTTAGTGATTGCGGTTTAACGGGACGTAAAATTATAGTAGATACTTATGGTGGAATGGCTCGCCATGGCGGGGGATGTTTTTCTGGCAAAGATCCTTCAAAAGTGGATCGCTCTGCTGCTTATCTAGCTCGGTATGTTGCTAAAAATATAGTGCATGCTAATATTAGCCGATCGTTGTGAAGTACAAGTTGTCATATGCTATTGGAGTTGCCGAACCTACTTCAATTCGAATTGAAACTTTTGGAACTGGAAAATTATCAGCGAAGAAAAAATCAGTCAACTTATTCGAAACATTTTTGATTTACGCCCCCAAGGGATTATTACCATGTTTAGATTTATTGCGACCTATCTATGGGCCACAGCTTCCTATGGCCACTTTGGACGTGAAGAACCTGGATTTACCTGGGAAAAAACCGACAAATCAGAGCTTTTAAAGTCTCATTAATTAAACAAAAAAATTTTACTTTAAGGAGAAATAACCATGCCAGCGTCAAATGCCACAATACAAGAAAAATCATCTAGTGCTGATTATCAAGTTGCTGATATTCAATTAGCTGACTGGGGTCGAAAAGAAATTAGCATCGCTGAAACAGAAATGCCTGGCTTGATGGCCATTACGCGAAGAATACAGCTCAAAAACCTTTGAAAGGCGCACGCATTGCCGGCTGTTTGCATATGACTATTCAAACAGCTGTTTTGATTGAAACATTGATAGCATTTGGCGCTGAAGTGCGTTGGTCTTCTTGTAATATTTTTTCCACTCAAGATCATGCAGCTGCAGCCATGGCAGCTAGTAGGTATTCCTGTTTTTGCTTGGAAAGGAGAAACTGAAGAAGAATATTGGTGGTGTATTGAACAAACTATTGAGGGCCTAATAATTGGTATACCTAATTTATTATTAGATGATGGCGGCGATTTAACTGCAGTGATTCATGAAAAATACCCTGAATTATTAAAAAATATTAAAGGCGTTTCTGAAGAAACAACAACGGGAGTACATCGTTTTTATGAAATGGCATACGAAAGGACTTCTAAAAGTGCCTGCCATTAATGTAAATGATTCCGTGACTAAATCTAAATTTGATAATTTTTATGGTTGTCGTGAATCTCTGATTGATGGCATTAAACGTGCTACCGATGTCATGATTGCCGGAAAAATTGCTGTAGTTGTCGGTTATGGTGATGTGGGTAAAGGTTGTGCTCAAGCATTGCGTGGTTTCGGAGCTAAAGTTTGGGTTACTGAAATTGATCCCATCTGTGCATTACAAGCAGCGATGGAAGGCTATCGTGTCGTCACGATGGATGATGCAGCACCATTAGCTGATATTTTTGTCACCGCTACAGGCAACATAGCATGTTATTACCCATGAACATTTATTAACGATGAAAAATCAAGCCATTGTGTGCAATATTGGACATTTTGATTCTGAAATTGATATTGCATCTTTACGCCAATACCCTTGGGAAAATATCAAACCACAAGTGGATCATGTGATTTTGCCTAATGGCAAACGTATTATTGTATTAGCAGAAGGCCGCTTAGTGAATTTAGGTTGTGCAACGGGACATCCCAGTTTTGTGATGTCGACTTCTTTCACCAATCAAGTATTAGCACAATTGGAATTGTGGCAGCGCGGTGAAAGCTATTCCATCAATGTGCATGTTTTACCAAAGCATCTTGATGAAAGAGTCGCACGACTGCATTTAGACCGCATTGGAGTTAAGCTAACCGTATTAACTGATGAACAAGCTCAGTACATAAATGTAAAGAAATCCGGACCCTTTAAGCCTGATTATTATCGTTATTAGGGTCTGTTCACGAGCGGTGATTGTCAAAATCTTGCTGCATTGCGCTCTTTACTAGCTTTAGAGTTTCATCTGCTGCAGCATTGGCCTTTTCTGCACCTTGAATTAAGACTTGTTGTACGTGAACTATATCTTGTTGGTAAAGTTTACGACGTTGACGAATTGGCTCTAATAAGGTATTAAGAATTTCAATTAGATGTTTTTTGCAAACGACATCACCAATTTGTCCTTTCTGGTATTTTGCTTTAGCCTCTTCAACCCAAGATTTGTTGGGATTAAAAATATCATGAAAAATCGCATAACGGATTATTTTCCACCGTACCTGGATCAGAAGCACGCAAACGCTGCGGATCCGTATACATATTCATCACTTTTTTAGCCACGGTATCCGCATCATCACTTAAAAAAATGGCGTTATTAAGTGATTTACTCATTTTTAATAAACGGCCCTCTGCGGTAGGCCCCCCTAGCCCCACTAACCGCTCAACTCTTCCAACCAAAGGTGTGATAATGGGCAATAAACCGCCTGCACCAAGATAGTCAGCGTCTTCTGTGTGCGGATCAACTCCACAATATAATTGGTTAAAGCGCCGTGCTACCTCACGAGTCATTTCTAAATGAGGCAACTGATCTTCTCCAACCGGAACAACTTGCGGTCGAAAAGCTAAAATATCCGCCACTTGAAGCACGGCATACAATAAAAATCCGAAAGAATAATTATCACCTAATTTTTTATCGCGGATTTCATCCTTTAAAGTAGGATTGCGCATTAACCGTGGAAACGGAATGAGCATACTAAAAAGAGCTGCTAGTGTGTAAATTGCCGGAACATCCGATTCGATAAAAATAGTGCTTTTTAACGGATCTATACCTGCAGCCAAATAGTCTAAGGTTATATCAATGACACTATCACGAACTTCTTTGGGTTGATCTGATCGCGTAGTAAATGCATGAACATTAGCTAATAAAAAGTAACATTCGTAATCATCTTGCAAAGCCACCCGGTTTTCTAAGGAACCAACCCAATGGCCTAAATGCATTTCCCTGTGGGAGTATCTCCAGTCAATAATCGCGGCCGGAAATTTTCAAATTTAATACTTTTAATAGTTTTCATAAAAGAATCCTTATTTTACTAGACAAATTTGGAAGCTGTCCTGACTCGCTTGGTCCAGAAGCAGTAGATTGCTTATTTTTTTTATTACCTTCATTAGTCAACGGATCAAATAATTTTCCCGTAACGGGCCTTGGCTGGAAAGGTTCATTTGGAGTCTGAATTATTGGTGGTGAACCAGTTACAAATATTTTTTTTCGACTCTTAAAAAGTAATGGCCCAAATAGAGAGGTTGAATCTAAACTAGTGTTATGTGTGATCAATGGGCTTCCAGGAAGTGATCTTAATCCGCTTATTCCATCATCAATAACTTTCATTTCATCGTATTTATTTTCGCGTGATAAACTTTGCCTTTTTTCCTCCAATTTATGCGTTGAATTCAACAATTGCAATAACATTTTTATCATTCCCGCTTTAGGTGTCAATACATAGTTTTTATAAGGCTGCAATATTTCACACAGGCGAGGAAACAAACAAAGCGGTTCTTGTTCAAGGTACGTTTTGAATCTCAAAACAGTATAACATTGACCTGGATTATCTAACTGCAAAAATAAAGTATCTAATGCTTGCACCTCTTTTATATTAGGTAGCACTTGATCCATAAGCTCCAATACCCTAAATAGCAGCAATTGCCATTTTACAAATATATAAATATATCGATTTTCCGGTTTATTGACAGGGGAATTTAAGATTTTTTCTTCAAATACACAAATGATTTCTTCTCTTACGACGGGCTAACACCTGGGGACGAGTAGAATTCCCTATTGTTTTGACATAACCAATTAATAGATCAGCTTCGCGCTCAATCTGTCTTCGCGGCTCATTCTTCAACTTCTCTCCCAGCCCATCTTCTAATAATAAATCAAATTGAGCATAATCTGTTGGTATAATATTAAAATAATGATCAACTGCTTCTTGCCTTTGTTTCTACTTCGTCACATTTAGCTAACGTTTTATTAAGCAGCAAAGAAATTTTTTCAGGCATAATAAATAACAAATCATATAATCTTTGTATGAAGTATTCATGAAATGGGTGGGATTTAATAGCCTTATTCGCCCTGTTTTCAGGACAAATCACTACTTTTTGATAATTCAAATTCCAACAAGCGTTTTTTATCTTTATTTCCCGCCAATTTTTACCAAGAAAACCCAGTAAATATTCGTGCGCCACCCCTTTCTCTTCCTGAGTCGGATAATAATTAAGTGCCCGACGATAAAGAACAGTCGCCAAGGTAAAAGGATTTTGCAAAAATAATTGATTCGGCGGTAAAAATAAATATTCCGCCTCGATAATACGCCTAGCAATAATTAATAACGTTTCTTGTCGTTTTAAAAACCAGATAAAATACACGATGCCGAAATAGTGACAGACAAACCTGCATAAAATTCTTTTTCCTTCAAATTAAATCGTCTCACCCCAGCTTTCTTTAATAAACTCGGCCACAACTCTTGTTTATCTTCACTATGCATCTCTATCATTTCTTGCAAACAATGAATAGCTTTTCCACATTGCCTTTGCTTTTGCACATTTTCCATTAACAATCCGGACTCTTTTTCTTCTTTAGCAATTTCTTGCTGAATTTGCTGTAATCTTGAATTAAATTCATCTTTCCATAAACCAAGTGGTTCAGCTATTATTTTTTTTGATTCTATTAGCGCTTCACATGATTTTTGCTCTTCTTGATAGAGAGTAGTAAAATGCTTTTTCTTTAATTCAATATCAATTTCTTCCCTTGTCAGGTTAGAAGAAATCGTAGCTAGCATTTTTTTCAAATTATTTAATTCACATCGTTGATAATCAACCACAACACTCAAATTTATTCTATTCAAATAAAAAAAGATCGACCTTATCTCTGTAAAGCTTCCACTGCTTTTTGTCTCCCAATCGCTTAATTTTTTCAGAAACTGCTGACAAATTGCTTGACAGCATTTTTGTTCTTGCGATTGATTTTTTTTACTGTATTGCCGAAGAAAATCATAAATAATTTTTTGAACGGCTCGAGAAATTTTTTCTGCTATATTTTCTATTTCATCCGTAATATTAAAAAAATCATGATAAATTTTCATTCTTCCAGCACCCCCTGGAAATGATCTAATATTTGAAAAAAAATCACCTCCACACTTTCCAGAAGATCAAAAATCCATGCTGTTAAATCGACTAAATCGTCAGCAATTATCACTTTGAAAAAATTTTTATGGTTTTTTATATAAAATTTGACAAAATCTTTATCATCAGCTTGCATTTTCTTCCAATCCATTTGGATAGCACTATCTCTTAAAGATTCATCATTGGGTAAAAGATTGGCGGAATACAACAAAGGAAATACCCCCCAATTTAGTGAGACATCAAACCATTGATAAGCAAAGTGAAATAACGCCTGTAATAATCCCGCTTGCTGTAAATAATTTTTTTGCTCCTCCTACCCTGAAGCAAATCTTGAGGAAAGCCCATACGCATAATTTCTTTAATTATTTTCTGCAAAGCCTCTTCTTTCTGTTGAGGATTATTTAATAATGGTTGCAACACATATAAGACCGCAAGAGTTAAGAAAGGATCATGAAACGGCAATGAAATTTTAGCAAATCCAGCGAATATTCTAAAAAAACGAGCATTCTCTAGGTCTATTTTTTGGTGCAATTTTGTGGAAAGAAAGCTACCTATAAACTCTAGCTGTCGATATGCATGGCCTTGGCAAACAGGGTTCTTTCCTTTAATTAAATTTTTTAAATACTTTTCCAAACATTCCTCATATTGGATAAAAACATCTTTTTTAGGATTTTGTATTTGCAAACCAACATATTGTCTTAAACAAGATAATAAATTTTCGATTTGTCCATCACCAATACCGGGCAGAATTGCGCCAAGCTTTTCTTGCAGATATATTTTGGCTGGTGCTATAAAATTGGGTAAATTTTGTTTAATATATTGACGAACGTCAGGATAGGAGTATACATCAAAAGAAAAATATTCCTCTGCGGTAATAAAGGAACAAAATAAAGGCTTTGTAGTATGCTCTATAGGTCTTAAATGTCTGAATATATCTATCTTGGATTCTTGAGCTGCATGTTCTATTTTTTGCAAAAATTCTCGTAATTCTTGATCAGAAATAATAACAAACTGCTTGATAAAATCGGAATAAGAAATAGCTAAATAATGACTTTTCTTATGTTCTTTTTCCTCAACATCCTCCTCAGAAAATACAAACTGATGCACTTTACAACTAAATTCATTATCTTTCTTTTCCTTTTCAAGTTGATACAAAACATGCTGATAAAGTATTTTATTGACTAATAACAAAGGATCTCGCTGCATAAGACGTTTAGTTATAATGATAAGGGCAGTTAAATCCGCTTTATCTAAAATGGGTTTTAATTGCCATAATCGAATATAAATATCTACTTTACGCATACCGACGCCCCCTTATATATGGTATTTATCTTCATGCTAAAATTAACCTGAAGAAAAATCAATTTTTTATCCTATAACGGGTTAGTTGCGAATCCGCTCACTTGGTGGTTTAATCATATATTATGACTACAAATAACTTACCTCAGTTTCAACTTGATACTGATACAATTGTCTCTCGACTGCAAAAATTATTGGATCAAAATCGTCAAGCCATTGCTGGCTTGCTAACTCAATCCACACCTTTTACTTGGAACAATTTAATTCATCCCTGGGAAAATTTGGATGATCATCTTCATCATTTTTGGTCCCCTATTAATCATCTTAATGCAGTGATGAACACCTCTGCTTTGAGACAAGCATATAACAAAGCATTACCTTTGTTGACCAATTATCATACTGAAATAGGCCATAATCAGGCTCTATATCAAGCGGTTTGTCAAATTGCAGAGAGTGAAAATTATGCACAGCTTGACGATGCGCAAAAAATGGTTATCAATCACATGCTTAGAGACTTCAAATTAGCTGGAATCGCACTTCCCCCGGCTGAGAAAAAGCTCTTCGCAGATCTATCTACGGATCTTTCACGTTTGGGCACTCAGTTTGAGGAAAATGTTCTTGATGCTACAAATGGTTGGACCAAACATATTACCGATCGCGACCAATTGGCAGGATTACCTGAACTTGAAATCGAAGCAGCAAAGGCGACAGCCAAAGATAAGCAGTTAGAAGGCTGGTTGCTCACCTTAGAAATGCCTTCTTATTTGGGAGTTATGTTGCATGCCAATTCAGCAGCTTTACGGCAAGAAATGTATACTGCTTTTGTTACTCGCGCTTCAGATCAAGGCCCCAATGCCGGAAAATGGGACAATAGTCAAGTTATGAGTGATATTCTACAGCTCCGTCGTAAAAGAGCACAGCTTTTAGATTTTAATAACTATGCTGAACAATCATTAGCTACAAAAATGGTGTCCTCACCTGCTCAAGTGTTAGAGTTTCTCAATCATTTATTGACTGCAACTAAAGAAAAAGCTGCAACCGAATTTCAAGAACTAAGTCAATTTGCCTTGGAACAAGGTGGCATAAAGAAACTTGAAGTTTGGGATATTGCCTACTACAGTGAAAAATTACGCCAAAAAAGGTACTCCATATCTGAGGAAGAATTGCGTGTTTATTTCCCTCTTTCTAAAGTAATAACAGGTCTATTCGCTATTGTAGGTCGTTTATTTGACATCGAAATAAAACCTGTGGGGCATGCCAACGTATGGCATCCAGATGTCACATGCTATGCTATTTATGATTTAGAAGGGCATTTACGTAGCTATTTCTATTTTGATTTATATTCTCGTCCTAACAAGCGTGGCGGAGCATGGATGGATGAATATTCTAGACGTCGCAAAATCTCCGCGACAGAAACTCAACTTCCGGTCGCATATATCACCTGTAATTTTCATCCCCCAGCTGGTGAAACTCCTTCGCTTCTAAGTCATGAAGAAGTTACCACTTTATTCCATGAATTTGGTCATGGGTTGCAACATATGTTAACTCAAGAGAATTATGCTTCAGTTTCAGGTATTAATGGAATTCCTTGGGATGCTGTTGAGCTATGTAGTCAATTTTTAGAGAATTGGGCTTGGGAAAAAGAATCTATTCACTTAATTACAGAACACTATCAAACCAAACAGCCTTTACCTGAAGAATTATTACAAAGGATGCATCATGCACGAAACTTTCAGAAAGCTATGCAAATTATGCGCCAGCTCGAATTTGCTCTGTTTGATTTTGAGCTTCACTTAAACTTTGAACCTGATCAAAAAGATCAAATAAAGAATATTCTTGATCAAGTCCGTTCTCGTACTGCTGTTTATCCTGTACCCACCTTTAATCGTTTTCAACATAGCTTTAGCCATATTTTTGGTGGTGGTTATGCAGCGGGCTATTATAGCTATAAATGGGCAGAGGTGATGGCTTGTGATGCGTTTGGTCTTTTTAAAGAAAAAGGCATTTTTGATCCCATTGTAAGCAAAAAATTCCTCCATACTTTCCTTGAAAAGGGTGGCGCAATTGACCCAGCAGAACTTTTCATTCAATTTCGTGGGCGTCCCCCTGAAATTAATGCTTTACTCCAACTTTATGGCGTCACTTCCCCAGACTAATTGGCATATTACTATTAACCATGTTATTTTATTTGCTTATCTTTATTTATCAGGCGAACAATTGATTGAAGTCGGCGACGGCACACAGCAACCCTTTAAAGCAGATGATGTTCTTTGATTATCTATCTATCATAAGGATACCTTTATTATGTACCACAGCATAATTGCAATAGCGACCTTTTTATCGTTTTTACTGCTCCCTTTAGCAGTTTTTGCTGATGACAGCAACAGCAATAACACTCAAGAATTTCAACTTAAAAATGGCCTGAAATTACTAGTTAAGGAAGATCACCGTGCTCCGATAGTATTTACTTCAGTGTGGTATAAAGTAGGTGGCAGTTATGAACCCCGGGGTATTACTGGAATTTCTCATGCTCTAGAACATATGATGTTTAGAGGTACGACAAAGTATGGGCCTGGTCAATTTTCAGAAATAATCAACACTAATGGTGGTAATCAAAATGCCATGACATCTGAAGATTTCACTGTTTACTATCAAACTTTACCCGCAGATAAATTAGCAATCAGTTTTAATCTTGAAGCAGATCGCATGCGCCATTTATCACTTGATCCAAACTCTTTCAGCAAGGAAATTCAAGTAGTAATGGAAGAGCGACGTATGCGTACCGATGATGATCCCAAACAGAAAACTTTGGAGCGCTTAAATGCAATTGCTTATATTAATAACCCCTATAGCCAACCGCTCGTTGGATGGATGAGCGACCTGCAACAAATGACCGTCAATGATTTGAAGGCATGGTATCAAAATTGGTATCAACCGAACAACGCAGAAGTTATAGTGGTAGGTGATGTTAAACCTGCGCAAGTGCTGGCTTTAGCCAATCAATATTTTGGATCTTTAACTTCAGCAACCATTACTTTTCCCAAACCTACTCAAGAAGTTACAAGATTTGGAACACGTCATTTAACAGTACGTTTACCCGCAAAACTTCCTTGGTTAATTATGGCTTATAATGCACCCAGCTTAAATGTTCAAAATAAAACACAACCCCAACCTTATGTATTAACGGTTTTGGCCTATATCCTCGGGGGAGGAGAAAATCCTCGTTTAATGAAAAACTTAGTGCGCACTCAACAAGTAGCAGTTAGCGCATCAACCGATTATAATTTGTATGGATTACATAACACATTGTTAACTATCAATGCCATTCCTAGTAAATTTGTTTCTCTGAGTAATTTAATTAAAGCTGTGCAAAATGAAGTAGTGGCTTTGCAAAATACACCCGTCAGCGCTAAAGAATTACAAACAGCAAAAGCCTTAATTATTGCTGAACATATTTTTGCTAAAGATTCTCTTGTAGAGCAAGCGATTAGCCTGGCAGTTCCTGAAATGACAGGCTTATCCTGGCGCAATGAACTGTCTTTTGTAAATAATATCGAAGCAGTCACTGCGGAACAAATACAAGCAGTAGCGAAACAATATTTGCTTCCTGAAAATTTGACTATAGCCACATTAGAACCGGGAGAATATCGTGTTAATGATTCTAAACCCCATTAAAAACCTACGGATTTTGCTTTGTGGGTTACTAATCACAGCTTCATTTACTGCCACCGCAGCTCCAAAACCCGTTTTACATATTGAAAACTGGAAGACTAAACAAGGTGCAGCAGTTTATTTTGTTGCTGCACAAGAATTACCGATGGTTAATATAAAAGTAATTTTTACTGCCGGTTCAGCATATGATGATCAGTCATGGGGGCTTGCTTCACTTACTGCAAATACTTTAGTAGAAGGAACTAGCTTACATGATACCGATCAAATTGCTGCTGCTTTTGATCAATCTGGAGCTGAATTTAACGCCGATGCTAACCGTGATGTTGCTCAAGTAAGCTTACGAAGTTTGTCTGATCTCAAATATCTAACTCCTGCATTACAAACATTTACAGAAGTATTGAGCAAAGCGAATTTCCAGGAAAAATCATTAGCACATATAAAAAGACAAACCCTTGCCAGTATTCAGCAACAGCAAGAAGATCCTATGACCATCGCGGGTAAAGAATTTTATCGAACTTTATACCAATCGCATCCATATGCTCACGCTATTATCGGCGCCCCTGAAACCATTAACGCTATAACTAAATCCCAAGTGGAAAACTTTTATCATCGTTATTATACAGCTGGCAATGCTAAAATCATCATAGTAGGAAAGCTTACTCGTTCTAATGCAGAAAAAATTTCTAATCAACTATTAGCTGATTTACCTTCAGGGCAAGCCGCACCCACATTACCGACTGTAAATACTCAAATCCAATCAGTAACACGAAATATTTCTTTCCCATCACAGCAAACAAGTATTGTCATTGGACAATTGGGCGCCACTCGACGAGAAGACCCCAATTATTTTCCTTTAATCGTAGGAAATTTTGTCTTAGGGGAAATGCCCCTAGGTTCTATTTTATTTGAACAAGTTCGTAATCAACGGGGCTTAACTTATAATATTTCTAGTTCTCTGCACCTACTAACTTATCGAGGACCTTTTACCATCACACTGCAAACACGCGCCGCACAGACCCAGCAAGCTTTACAGGTCACTCGTCAAGCGTTGCAACAATATCTGCAACAAGGACCCACTGAACAACAATTACAATTAGCTAAACAAAATATTATTCGCAACTTTCCGTTAAATTTAGCCACTAATGCAGATATTGCTTCTATACTTGCACAAATGGCTATTAACCAGCGCTCTTTAAATTATTTGGATACTTACTGTGATAAAATCAATGCTGTTACAGCGGATCAAATAAAAAAGGCATTCCAACAATTAATTCAACCCAATCAAATGATTACTGTGACTGTTGGTAAAAAATAGTTTCTATGTCCAAATTTTCGCATACTGTGCGTATTATTAGCGGCCAGTGGCGAAGTAGACATATTTCTTTCCCTGATATTATGGGTTTACGGCCCACTCAAGACCGTATTCGAGAAACATTATTTAATTGGTTAGCACCTTACATAGAACAGGCTCAATGCTTAGATTTATTCGCAGGCAGTGGGATTCTCGGATTTGAAGCATTATCCCGTGGAGCGCTTTTTGTTTGTTTTGTAGACAGCCATCCGCAAGCAATTACTGCATTAAAGGACAATGCTCTACGCTTAGGGGTAGATCCCACACAATTTGTTACTCTTTATGGCCGTTGTCCCGATAGAATACCTTCTCTGCCAAAAAAGTCCTTTGATATTGTTTTTTTGGATCCCCCCTTCCATCAAAATTTACTTCCTTTAACTATTGACTGGTTAATTCAATACCGGTATATCCATGAAGGAAGTTTTATCTACATTGAAGCAGAAAAAAAATTCAATCTCCTGTTTCCCCCTCATTGGCAAGTCTATAGAAAAAAAACCACAGCAAGTCTAATTTACCAACTTATTCAAATCGTGTGAGCAAAGCTAATAAGCTAAAAGATTTCCGATTATAATCCGTTGCAAACATATTAGTTAGTACTATATTTAATAGTAAGAAGAATTTTAGCAATATGTTAAAATATACATTTACATAAAAAAACTGCGGTTTTATGATAAGCAGGAGAGCTCAATGAATATTATTAACCTTTTAAAACAAGACCATATAAAAGTGAAAAATTTACTTAAACGTATTGAAATCACTACTGAACGCACTGCAAAAAATCGCAAAGTTCTTTTAACTGCAGTAAAAAAAGAATTCAAACAACACGAAAAAATAGAAGAAACAATCCTGTACCCTACTTTGAAAGAAAATTCAACAACCCGGTCATTGGTTTTTCTTCATTCTGCGGAGGTAGAATTAGTTGAGGAATTATTAACTAAATTACAAAAGGAAAATTCTCAAAAAGAAGAGTGGATGGCAAAATTCACTGTGTTAAAAAACAATTTATTACTTCATATTAGTCAAGAAGAAAGTTTCATTTTTCTTTACGCAAGCAAATTAATTAGTAAAGAGCAATTAAATGAAATGGGACGTAAAATGCTGTTACGCAAAACTAGCAAAGTGGATAAGGCGAAGGTAATGAAAAATCACCTTACCCAAATAAAAAACAGAGGATATCGACCTGTGCGGCATGTAGTTAGCAAAAAGAAAGCGTAATTAATAGTTCTCTTACTTAGTAACTATTCACGTAATGACAGTAAGCGCTTTACTTGAGCTATTACCGGCCACTTCCCTCTATATTGCGAACTTCTTCGCGTGAAGTTTCAGGGTTTAAATCAGCTTTAGCAAAAGCTGAATTATCTGGCAAATGAACTACAATGTTTTGAATTGGGGCTATTTGCGCTTGTCCTTCCGTCACAGCCATTTTTAGTACATGTCCACCCATTTTCCTATCGGCAGTAGCAAAATGAAAATGAAATCCCATCACTGCAAAACCTTCCCAATATTGCGGGAACCAAAAACCAACTGCAGTTCCTTTTACATTTTTCAAATTCAAAACAGCTTGTTCTTTTGCAGCTTGAGCTAAAGGCACATAGGGAGGCTTTTGCTTACGCAAGCTGCGTACCACCAAATTGCTAAAAGTTCCATCAATGCGAACCACATAAGGCAAGTTCTTATCTGCAAATTTTGGCAATAGTTTAGCGCTTAAATCCTCATAAGAATTTGTATTTTTTATATCCACGGAAAAACTTGGTTTAAAGTTAATAACTTCTGCAAACGGCGCCATTTGCTCAGGCGAGACTTGACGTAATTGTCCGTTGTCTAATGACTGATAATATTGACCATCAATAGCTACCATTTCTCCATCGATAGCAGTAAAAGTACCAATTCCTAAATCTCCCTTGGAGATTAAGTCGCGATAACTAAAGTCGCCGTCATAGACTCCTCGTGCAAGCGCATCAATGGTAGCCACTTGAAACAACTGATTTTCAATAGATGAAGATTGGGACTTTGCCAAAAGCAGTGGAGAAAAAAATATACCGCTCAATAAAGCAGTAATGGATAATAATCCTTTTTTCAGCAGGTTTTGCTGCCTTCTCTTTATCATTGCGCCTCACTCCATGGAAAATTTAACAATTAGGAACAACACGAGAAAATTATAACTAGAAATAACTTGTAGCACAATTCTCCACTAAATTTAGCTCGCATCAGATTAAAAGATATCCCCTTCCTCACCCTCCTCTTGGGATTGCATTCCGTCTTGTGCTTCAAAATTGGGTAATTCTATACTTGGATGCGTTTCCTCTTTAGGTTCTTCACCCAAACGAAAAATTTCAAACATTGAATTGCTTTGATCAACCCCAGCCAATAAACCAGTTTGCGGATCTATCCTCACGGTAACAATACCAGGAGGTTGTAACATATTTCTTTCAGGAACTCCTACCAAAGCTTGGCGCATAAAATTGATCCAAATAGGTAAGGCTGCCTGCCCCCCATATTCATGGGTAGAATGTAAATCATCATAACCTACCCATACAGCAGTAACTAAATAGCTATTAAAACCAACAAACCAAGCATCCGCATTCGTATTAGTGGTTCCGGTTTTGCCTCCTATATCCGCTCGTTTTAAAACCAAGGCTGACTGAGCTGTGCCGTGGGCAATTACATCTTGCAAGAGCTGATTCATCATATAAGCATTCTGTGGATTGATTACACGTTTAGCTGAAAATGGTGAGTGATTTGCATCTAAACTAGGATTACTTATGCAAGTCCAACATGCTTTTGGTGGATTTGCTGAATATAAGATTTTTTGATCCTGACCAATAATACGATCTATAAAATACGGGGGCACTTGGTATCCACCATTAGCAAATACTGCATAGCCTGCCGTCATTTGCAAGGGAGAGGTTAACCCAGTTCCCAAAGCCAATGATAAACTATGCGGTAATTGCTTTGGATTAAAGTCAAAGCGTTGTGCATATTCAACTGCATATTTTATTCCTATACCTTGCAATATACGGATAGATACCATATTAAGTGATTTTATAAAGCCTTCACGCAATCGGGTAGGGCCATAAAAAGTACGACTATCATTTCGTGGCCGCCACAACACTTCTTGCCCCGGGTCGCGCATAACAAATGGAGCATCATTAAGGGTTGTAGCCAAAGTATAACCTTTATCCAAAGCTGCCGAATAAATGAATGGCTTAAAGCTTGAACCGGGTTGACGTGCCGCTTGGGTGGCACGATTAAATTCACTTAATTGATAATCGAATCCACCCGTTAATGCTAAAATACTGCCATCTTGCGGGCTTAATGTTACTAAAGCGCCTTGAACCTGCGGAACTTGAGCAAGCCTCCATTCATTGCCTGATTGACGCACCCAAATCACATCTCCAAAATTTGCCACATCTCTAGCTTGTTGCGGTCGGGAACCCATTTTTCCATTTTTTAACCCGGGCGCCGCCCACTCTAACCCAAACCATGGGATTATAATGGAACGTCCGTCAGCTAATAATGCCTGCAGTCTATCAGTACCTACCTCAAGAACCGCCGCGGGTTGTAATGGATTATCTGTTAAGATTCGTTTACTCAGCTCTTGCTGCCATTTCTTTTGCCAATCTCCACCTGTTCGGGATAAATGTTGCTCCTCTTTTAAAAATCCATGGCGCTCACTATAATCCAGCAAACCATTTTGCAAAGCTCTTTGTGCCGCCTCTTGTAAGGGTGCAGAAATAGTAGTGTAAACACTGTATCCCTTATCACAAGCTTCTTCTCCATATTGTTTCACCATAAATTCACGAACCATTTCTCCTACATAAGGAGCATAAACCCCAACATGTCTACTATGGAAACTAGCAGTTATGGGCTCGTGAATTGCTTGGAGATATTGTGATTGAGAAATATATTTCATTCCTAACATACGCTGTAATACATGATTACGACGTTTTTTCGCTGCTTCCGGCAAAGTTAAAGGATTATTGCGTGAGGGCGCTTGGGGTAAACCGGCAATCATAGCCATTTCAGCTAAAGTGAGTTGGTCAAGTGTTTTTCCGTAATAAACACTTGCCGCAGCAGCTACACCATAAGCACGATGCCCAAAATATACTTTATTTAAATACAATTCGAGGATTTTATTTTTGCTAAAGGTATGCTCTATCTTCAAGGCTAATAAAATTTCTCTAATTTTACGTACATAGGTTTTCTTATGGCTTAAGAAAAAGTTGCGCGCAACTTGCATGGTAATGGTGCTAGCTCCTTGAGATTTTTGCCCACTACCAACTACTGCTTTCGCAGCACGTCCTAAACCAATAAAATCAACTCCAGGATGAGAATAGAACCGTTGATCTTCAGTGGCTAAAATTGCTTGAATCAATGGCTTGGGAACTTCCGCAATGGTAACAGGAATACGTCGTTTAGCACCATACTCTGCAATTAGTTGACCATCGCGGGAATAAATACGTAATGGTACTTGTAAATGAATATCCTTGAGAACCGCTACATTTGGCAACCCCATTTCAATATAGACAGCAAAACCGAATAAGACTACCACTAGGGTAAACAACAAACTGCTCAAAGCAGCGATACCTTTACTAAAACGATGATGCATATCACGCATGGAGGTAATCGGCTCTCTTGACTAAAATAAGATCTATTGTAACATTTAAATAATAATATAAATACTAACTAAGATTTATACTGAAGATGAAATAATTTTGTACTAGATTACTTAATCTAGGTCAAATCCGCAAGTTTATATGCCTATCCCTCACACTTATCATGTAAACAAACTTGACTTTTCATCCAAGCTCTGTTAGCTTCAAAATAACCCCCTTTGAGATAAAGATGGATCATGAAAAAGAAATCTTCTTAAAAAAAATCTCATCCCTGTTTTCGGTAAATCCGAACGGCTTGTTAAATTTACCTTGTCATGTTTTTTGGAAAGATAAAAAAGGCATTTATCTACAATATAACGATTACGGAGCAGCAGGATTAGGATTCAATAGTGGCAATGAAATTGTTGGCCATACTGATTTTGAAATATTTGCTGCCGAAACTGCTATAATTTTCACTGACAACGACAAAAAAGTTATTTGCTTCGAAAAGGAAATGTTTTTTCGTGAACACGCAGTTATTAAAAAAACCATACCCGTGGTTTTTTTCAGCCATAAAATCCCGTTATATGATTTTGAAAAAAATTTAGTTGGATTACTTGGAATAGCACTAGTTAGGAGTTCATCCTCCGTCAACAAAGAATTTGCCGAGAAAAATTTTTGTGCGGTATCCCCATCTATTATAGCTAAGAGTACTATAACAAAAAATTTTCATCTTTCAGAAAGAGAGCGTGAATGCATTCAATATTTATGCTCAGGTTTTTCAATAAAACAAATTGCTCGCAAACTTAATGTTTCACCCAGAACTATAGAAACATATATTGAACGTAGTAAAAACAAATTGGGATGTGTCAATAAGTCGGACTTGATAATTAAATTTACTAATTTATTTAATTCTAACTTTTAATCTTTATATTCACAATGCCAACTCCATAATGAGTTATCAGTTGTCGCGAATTTAACGGACAGACAAAAAAAATTATTAGATTAAAATTATAGTAATCCTAATAAAAAATTTTTGGAGGTATTTATGAAACAAAGTTACTCATTAACTTCCCTTAAGGACCATATGGTCCCTTCCTTAGATTCGGCAAATGATTTAATTATAAAAATAGAAGGATGCATAAAAAACAAAAAATATGTTCCATTAAAAGAAGCCTTGCAAGAATTAATTCAACTGTTAAAGCAAGTTAATGAATATTACTCAACTGAATATAAGCCTACACAATTTGATGAAGATCCAACCCCTTACATTGGAGATTTAATAACTTTGATAAGTGAGCCAAAACTGTCTGCATATTTTTGGCGTAACCACAATAATAAAGAGGAGGGTAAATACCTTATAGCAACGGCATTACATTTATTATTAGATCTATTAGTATTAAAATCATATAATATGCCATCAGTTAGTTTGTGCCCTAAAAATGGTAATGAAAATCTATTAGATGTTTTTGAACCATTCCGCCCTTGTCATCCCCTCCGTTGGCATTTCACCTATGAATTAGATTGTTGTGAGCAAATGATTAAAATGTTTATCGAAAAACCCTCTATTGTGAAAAGGCTTACCGACATTACTAAATCCGCTGTAAATAAAAGTGTTTCTGAACTAGTAAATATTGTAATTGATTTAGCTAAAGAATTACCCAAATTTTGGCAAGTTGAAGTAACTTTTATTCGGCAGCTTACTTATATCGCAAAAAAATCTATTGTACATCTTAAAAAACTACAAGAATATACCGATGTACGTTGCATTGATAACCAAGACTTATCATGTACGCTATGCGATAATAGATTCATTATGTGAGATTATTACTTCCAATGAGATTAAAGGAATTGAGCACAAATTAATTGGGAAAAAAACTGGCTCGGAGCAGGGAACTTTATGGCATTGGGTAGATAGACTTTCAAACGTCCAACAAAAAACAACTATACATGAAAGAGAATTTAAGTTACAGCATCTACTCATACATCGTTTGCGAGAATTAGCTCTAAATCAACATGGCAACTCCAGTCTCGCAATAGTAAGCTCAGTGATGGAAATGCTAGATTTTTTAAAAGAAAAATATAAAAAATTATTGATTCAAATCCCTTCTATAACATCTCTTATCAAAGAAGTTAATCAAGCAATGGAGGCTGTAAGGCCGATGCAGATGCCACCAAATTTAAGCATTATGCATTCCCACCTGGTTAGAAACAAAAGTGACAGCTTTTTATTTGCTCAATCTAAACAAACAATTTTTGTTATGCCCCTAAAAGAAATAGAAAAACCTTCACCCATAATCAAAGAAGAAAAAGAGAGGAAACAGGAACCACCCATATCTGCATCAAAACTACAAATGTAAAAATTCCTGTGGGCTATGAGAAATCATAGCCCATTCTTATTTATATAAAAAACCCCGTATTGTTTACGATAAAAAAGCCATTACACTAATTGTTATGAAAGCACAAATTGGTTTAGAAATTACTGAGAATAATTTAAATTTTGCAGTAGTAGCTCGGCCTAATAAACGTTGGCGACTATTAAAAGTTTTGTCGGTGCCATGGTTTCCTGGCCAGGAAATTCAAGCTTTACTTATTGCTCGTCAGCACATTGCTCATAAGATTTCGGATCTTATTATTGGCATTCCTTACACTCAGGTTATTATGAAAGAAATCCAAGTTGGCAACGATTTAGAGCCATATGAAATTTATCAACACTTAAAACAACAAATACCTTTATTATTTGGACAAAATGCTCTTTCATGGTATATCGATTTTGAACCCATTCCTGAACCATCTTCAGACTCTACAATAACATTACGAGTTATTGCTTGTTCTACCCATTTTATAAATCTATGGCAATCATTATGTAAACAAGCAGGTTTTCGTGTACGTGCAGTTGACGTGGATATCTTAGCTTTGACACGCTTAGTTCCTTTGTTAACTGGATACCAATCTCTCGAATCTCAAGGTTTAATATGGCTAAAAAAACTGGAATTATTTTTTCTAGTGATCCGCAATCAGCAATTACGCTACGTTAAATGTACGCGACACTTGGGCACTTTGGAATCGGTAACGCAAAATCTGGAGCAAACATTACAATTTTTCTTCAGCTCATATCCACGTGATAATTTAAATAATACTATTCTAATCGATGAAATAGGGAAATTGAATTTTGAAAACTTCTTAAATATTCACATTAATAAAGCTTCTATAAATGAAAATTTGTGGAAAAACACTTATCTCGCACCTCATTCTTTTCCCTTATCTTTTTGTTGTTTAGCTTTGGGAACTTGGATGCATGGCTATTAATTTACTACCCTGGCGAGAACAAAAGATTCGGCAATATAATCGAAATTTTCTTTTCTTATTATTGGCCGGAGTATGCCTTGTTGGCATTTTAACTCTTGTAAGTCATCTGTATCTATATCACTTACAAAATACTCAAAAATATAATAATCAACATATAGATCATATCATTAGAACTTTCCCACCCTTACCCAACAAAGCGCAAATTAAATTAAAATTTGACACAAGAATAAACCAGTTGAAATTATTACATGATGTGTTATTACAACAGTCCCTGCTATGGGAAAGTTTAATTTTTCTTCAACAAACTCTTCCAGAGGAGGTTCATCTCAACAATTTAGATTGGTCAAATCAGCAACTCAAATTACAAGGGTACACTGAACATGTTGAAAAAATCTCTGCATGGTTTAGACAACTACAACAAAAAAAATTATTTTCGCAAATCAAATTAATTAAGTTTGAACAAACCGCAGACAACCTTGAAACAAAATTTATTATACAAATCCCATGGAATTTGCACTTACATACATAAAAAAAGTTCTTCTTTTGGAAAAAGATTTTTTTTCAGAAAAATGGTCTCTTTTAACTAAATTCTTTTTATTTAGCAGCATTTTTTCATTATCCATGATCTTCAGTTTTTATTTTTTGCATCCTGCTTATTTACAATTAAAAAATTTAAAAGCAACACAGGTTATTCTTGAACAAAAATGGCAACAACTTTCTCGTCAGAAAGAGCAATTTCATCAACTACAAATGCAACTGAATATTTTACAAAAAAACTATCATATTTACTTAGAAATTTTGAACTACAAAAGTAACTTACCCAAACTTTTAGAAAAATTAACTTTACTTATTAAAAATCAAAACTTAATACTTCTTAACCTATCCCCACAGAATCATCTCACAATTATGGATCTGGAACGACAAACCATTTTCTTAGAAATGCTTGGAACCGAAAAATCTGTAATTAATTTTTTACAGCTTATCATGCATCAATCTTGGCTTATCAATCCCACCCAATTGCAACTACGTCGCATGCCGTCGGGTATATTTTTGCAAGTAACCATAGAGCTTTACTATGATCCCACCTAAATGTTATTTTTATCCCTATCCTGCAACTGAGGAATGTAAACCCATAACTCGGCCCAATAGACTTCTTTCGAAACTCGCTGCTGGTAGCAAAGTGCAAGGCGCATCGGAGCGCAAAACCGGAGAATACACGCCAGTATGTGAGGATTTGAGCACCGAAGCAACTCAGCAATTTGCATCAGCAGTAAAGTTTCGAAAGAAGTCTAATGTGGATATCCGCCACTATCGCCGATCTATTCTACGCGAAGAGGCGTCAGTGCGCAGGACTTTATTATTTTTTATTTGTATTCCTTTGATCAGTCTAGTTAACCCTATTACCTCCTTAGCCGGATTACCTGCAGAAACAACAATTAGCTTCCCTATATTGCCTATTATATCTCATTCACCTGAACTGTTTTCGACTGAAGAAAAAATTCATCCACTCACTATTGCTCAACCCTCATCACTTGTTAACAAACAAGTCTTAATCAAAGCCCACATTGTAAATATTGATCACAGCTATACTCGTTCATTGGGACTCGTGTTTAACACCTTTTCCTCAAATTTACGAACAAAAGGGGGGTTCACCATGAATTTGCCATCAGTGGAAGAAGGAACAGGTGAGTTTAGTTTTCCAATAGCTAAATTAAATCAAGGCATTTTACTAAATGCTACACTTAAAGCGCTAGAAGACACAGGTCATGCACAGTTAATTTCTGACCCTCAACTAGTAACCTTAAATGGTCAACCCGCAATCATTGAAGCAGGAGAGGAGGTGCCTTATCAACAAACGACATCAAACGGCGGCACAAGCATAGCATTTAAAAAGGCAGTTTTACGACTTCAAGTAACACCTGAAATTCAAATTAACCAAAATATTCTTTTACACTTAACCATAAATCAAGATCAAGTTAGCACCTTAACAGTAAATGGAGTTCCCGCAATTAACACTCGACAACTCCGCACTCAAGTATTAGTTAAGGATCGCAGTACCTTAGTGTTGGGCGGTATATTTGAATCTGATCAATCTGAACAACACCAACAAATACCAGGACTCAATAAAATTCCTTTAATAGGCTTATTATTTCGTAATCACGAACAAATTGATAATCGTAAACAATTATTAATTTTTATTACACCACGAATTTTGCCTGAATAAAAATCCCTGCGGCAAGCCGCGGCGAATAAATTTAAATTCATTTAGAAAATTTTAATAGCCATGCTGCAGCCTAGAATAGATTCTTTTCGAAACCTTCAGCTAAAACCCTGTATATATCTTTTTACTATTTAATATAAACTAATATTAGACTTCTTTTGAAACCCGCTGCTGGTAGCAAAGTGCAAGGCGCATCGGAGCGCAAACCGGAGCATACACGCAAGTAATGCGAGGATTTGAGCACCGAAGCAACACAGCAATTTGCATCAGTAGATCATTAGCTTTACACTAACGACATCCGAAATCTGAAACTCTTACATACGAAATTCTGACGGAAAAAGTTCTATTTTTTATTTTAATTGATAAGAAGAACTTTAGATTAACAGGATTTTTTAAATCAAACATTTGAGGAGTTTTCATGAAGCATACTTATCAAAAAATTAATTTTATTACCACCATAGTATTAACTGGGGTAGGAGCCTACTTAGGGTCACAAGGATTAATATCTCCAAAGCATGATCATCTTGAAGGCGCCGGGATAGGCATCGGTTTAGGCTTAGCAACTGGATTAGCTTTATATGGTTTAACTAAAATTGGTATAAGCGCCTTAGAAAAATGCTTAGATTTATGTGGAAGTAATAGAGAAAATATTATAAAAGCTTTATTAGCAGAAAATGAATTTTTAAAAACTAGAGCTAAACATAAAAAGAAACATCATCGCCTACAAGAAACTGAAAGTCATCGCTTTTTAGGTAATTGTCCAAAAAATCCTGAAAAAGAATATGACGAAGAAGAGGGGGTATTTTCACCAAGTAGAATTAATGAAAAAAATCTATTGCAATTAAATTCTTTAAGATAATGCCCTTTTGAATACTACCTATCATTTAAAATTTATTCGCCGCGGGCTTGCCTGCGGCGAATAAATTTGAAACATATCCTTCACACATTTATAGAATGTGTTAAAATAGCACTGTTTTAAGATTTCAATCAGAGTTATGAATATGTTATTTAGCAAGAAACTTGTAAAAGTCATAGTCGGGGCAATACTTGTCGTCGCCTTATCAATAGGTACGGTAATATATCGCCTGACACATTTTAATCCACCTATGCCTAGTGATCCTGTTGTGAGTACTGTACTCGTGTCAGCTAAAAATTGGCAACCTTTAATTAAAGCTACCGGAACTCTAACCGCTCACCAAGGAATTATGATGAAATCTGAAGCGGAAGGCCGGGTGGAACACCTTCACTTCCAATCGGGACAAGATGTTCGTGTTGGACAAATTTTGTTGGAATTGGAAAATGATATTCAAAAAGCAAATTTAGCTGCCGCAAAGGTGCAATTAACTTTAAGTCAACTTAAATTTAAACGCATAGATACCCTTTTTAAAAAACATATTGTCACCCGAGCAGATTTAGATCAAGCAGAAGCGGATAAACAAGCAAACCAAGCAGCAGTAAAAAAGACTCAAGCTGAACTTGCTCAAACCATTATTAAGGCTCCCTTTGATGGCCGTTTAGGAATTTCCAATGTTAATATCGGAGAATACGTTGAAAAGGCAAAAAACATAATAAATCTCATGAATATTGACACTCTGTATGTCGATTTTAGCGTACCCGAAGTATATCTTAATCAATTGCAAAAGGGTCAAACAGTTGAATTAAGATCAACCTCATATCCTGACAAAGTTTTCTATGGAGAAATTCTGGTTATAGAAACAGCCATAGACGCAACTACACGTAACTTAGCTGTGAGGGCCCTCATGCTTAATCACGAACATTTGTTGTTACCAGGAAATTTTGTAGAAGTAAATGTGTTGACGGGTAAGCCTAAGTCCGTATTGACTATTCCGCAAACAGCTATAGTTTATTCAACACAGGGCAATTATGTTTTTATAGTGGAACAACATCATGCTAAAAAAGCACTTATTTCCTTAGGTGAGCAAATGGGTCAATCCATCGTAATTACCTCAGGATTAAAAGTTGGAGATGAGATCGTAAGTGCGGGAACTAATAAAATTCATCCAGGTAGTCCACTAAAAACTATAGCTGAACAACAGGTCTAATTATGCAATTTACCGATATCTTTATTCGCCGTCCGGTATTTGCTACCGTATTAAGTTTAATTTTACTAGTTGCTGGTTTAGCAGCTATTCATCAATTACCTATTCGACAGTATCCCAAAACCGATGTGTCAGCAATTTCTATACAAACCAGCTATCCGGGAGCGAATGCTAATTTAGTAGAAAGTTTTATAAGTCAGCCTATTGAGGATGCTGTTTCAGGAATTGATAATGTAGATTACATTACCTCAACTAGCACAGCAGGTAGTAGTTCGGTAGTCATTAATTTAAAATTAAATACAGATATCAATCAAGCAATGGTAGATGTACAGAGTAAACTGTCATCTATAATAAAAAAACTACCTGAGGGAGTTGAAGATCCCGTTATTGAAAAAAATGACCCAAACACGTCTCCCATTTTAATTCTCAGTTTTACAGATTCGCATCGTACTCAAGAAGAAATTACGGATTATTTAACTCGTGTGGTCCTCCCAGATTTAAGTAACATCACCGGGGTAAGTGAAGCCATGATTTATGGTACACGTACTTATGCTATCCGCATCTGGCTGGATCCTAAATTAATGGCAGCTCATGGTATTACTGCATCCGAAGTTAAGCAAGCTTTACAAGCTAATAATGTGCAAGCGCCCGCAGGTAAAATAGATCGTCAGATGCAGGTAGTTGCAGTAAATGCCAATACCACTTTAAATTCTCCCGAACAATTTAACCATTTAATCATTCAACAAAGTCAAAACCAAGTGATACGGTTACAGGACATAGGGCATGCGGAATTGGGTGCGTCTGCTTATACAGCTTCACTATATTTTAACAATCAGCCAGGTATTGGTGTGGGGATTCTAGCAAAATCCAACGCAAATCCTATTGAAGTGACTCAAGCAGTGCGAAAAAAATTGCAGCAAATATCTAATAATTTGCCGACCGGAATAAAAATGGAGATAATGCACGATTCCTCTCTTTATATTCATCACTCGCTGCGAGAAGTTACCAGCACAATTATTGAAGCATGCCTATTTGTCATTCTGGTAATTTTTCTTTTCATTGGTTCGTTGCGCGCTGTAATTATTCCAGTAGTGACTATTCCATTATCTCTTATAGGCGTTTGCTCGTTCATGTTAGCAATGGGTTACACTTTAAATGCTCTTACTTTTCTAGCCTTTGTCTTAGCAATTGGAATGGTAGTAGATGATGCCATAGTCGTTTTAGAAAATATTCATCGTTATCTCGAGCAAGGGAAATCTCCGGTGCAAGCTGCTTTAATTGGAGCACGAGAAATTAGGTTTGCAGTTATTGCTATGACCTTAACTTTAGCAGCTGTCTTCGCCCCCATAGGCATGAGTCAAGGTTTAACCGGAGCGTTATTTCGTGAATTCGCCTTTACTCTCGCTGGTACGATTATTATTTCAGGATTTATTGCACTTACACTTTCACCAATGATGTGTAGTCAAATTATAGTTCCACATCAAAAGGAAAGTCGATGGGCTTTGCGAGCCAATGAAATCCTACAACAAATTACTGAAAAATATCAGCGCTTGCTGCGTTATTTATTAGCCAGACGCAGTATCGTTTTTATCAATTTCGGCGCTCTATTATTATGTGGTGGAATCTTTTTTTTCCCACTTTATCTGCAAAGTACTTTAGCCCCTCAGGAAGATCAAGGCTATATAGTCGGTATAATCTCTGGACCAACCGCATCTAACATTACTTATACCGAAAAATACACCCAACGACTTTCACAGCTCTTTAGTAAAACTCCTGAACTAGATCGCTATGTGATAATTAATGGTATTCCTAATGGTGAAAATTCAGCGTTGAGCTTTTTAGCTTTGCAAAATTGGGACAATCGCCATAAAGGTGTGAATGATGTCATAAACTTGCTAAATCCACAGGTAAATCAAATTCCCGGCATTACTACTATGCTGATCAATCCTTCAAGTCTACCAGGTGCAGACAGTTTTTATCCTATGCAACTTGTCATTAAATCGACTGGACCTTATTCTGAGTTAAGTAATGTGGTAAACCAGTTAGTTGAAGCAAGCCAAAAAAATCCGCGCATAATTCATCTAGAAAGCACTTTAAAGCTAGATAAACCTGAACTTAATGTTGAAATAGATCGAAATAAAGCTAATGACTTAGGCATATCCATGAGTGATATTGCCACTGCTCTTAATGTTTCTATTGGCGCTCCGCGCGTTACTTCTTATGTTAAGGAGGGATTAACTTACGATGTTATCCCTCAGCTTTTAGCAGAATCCAGTGATGATCCAGCGAAATTAAATTTAATAAATCTTCAAACATCTAGTGGTAAACTCGTACCGCTTTCAAGTATAGTGAAAATTAACTCCACTGTCTCTCCAACCAATTTAGATCATTTTCAACAACAACGAGCAGCTACTATAAATGTAATTTTGCGACCCGATTACAGCATGGCAGAAGCAGTTAATTACTTAAAAAATTTGACAGAACAATTTCTACCAGAAAATATGAGTTATGATTTTTCAGGCCAGACTAGGCAGTTTTTAACTGAAAGCAGCTCAATCTTTTTAATTTTTTGTTTTTCTTTAATGTTTATTTATTTAGTACTTTCAGCTCAGTTCGAAAGTTTCCGTGATCCATTTATAGTATTGCTATCGGTACCTGTTTCATTAGCTGGAGCTTTAGCCACTTTATTTTTCATGAATGGTTCATTAAATATCTATACTGAAATTGGTTTAATAGCACTAATAGGCTTAATTTCAAAACATGGGATTTTAATCGTTGAGTTTTCTAATCAACTGCAAAAACAAGGAAGGAGTCTGTATGAAGCGGTCATTGAAGCTGCCAGTATTCGTCTACGGCCTATATTAATGACCACCGGAGCTATGGTATTGGGCGCCATACCCTTAGCTTTAGCAAGCGGAGCCGGTGCTGCAGCTCGGCAACAGATGGGATATGTTGTGGTGGGCGGATTAACTTTCGGTACATTGTTTACTTTGTTTGTGGTCCCTACTTTTTATACTTTACTGGGCCGTAAATTTGACCTATCTCCTGAATCTGATGCTGTGGAGAAAGTTTAAAGTTCAGCATATTGGTTATAGGCGGATAAAAAGTTTGCTCTAAAGCAAATCTTCCCGATAAAGCAGCATGCGAAACAAGATCAGTATAAACGATCCAAGTACTACCAGGCGGAAAACTCATTTCAGTGGCGCTAACATTTCTTTGATAGCTTGAGGTTGCCTTCATTTTGTTATGAATTTGTAACATATAATGATCATAATGAGATCGTTTCTTTTTAGTAATTTTCAATAGATACAGTAAGTGAGCTTCACCTGGGAACATCCCCCTAACTTTAGGTAAAAAATTATGAATAACTTGAGAAAATGGCTCTCCTACTCGCCATAAACGGGGTTCACCATATGGATTAATATTCGTAAAAATACGTAAAATGCGAAAATTATTTACTGGAGTAGAAGGAAAGGCATCTACATGTAATAGAGAATCATCTTTTCGATAAGAGCTTTTTCTTCCTTTAATTTCTACAGGTCAGAAAACTAGTACGACCTAAATGATCCTGCACACGATATTGGGAACAAAGACTCGCCATTAATTGTGTACTTAATCGCTCAAATCGCTGCAACATTTGAGAAACGTTTTCCGCAACTTCCGAATGAGTCAATCCTGTTACCTGGTGTCGAAGTGGGTTATAGCTAATATTTTTTGTTTTTTGATTATGAAAAGAGATTTTCAAAAGTGCTGGTTCATCTTTTTCAAGCTGAAAGCTTAAATTGGGTAAATAGAGAATTTTGCCTGACTCTAAAGCTTGCATAACCTTTTGTCCCATTTCTGGTGCAATTTCCGCGTTCCAATTTTCAATTGAACCGGTATAAAAAAGATCTCGTACTAATGCGAACTCATGACTCATGAAGAAGCTTCCTCATTTGTTATCTTTAATCTATATTAACAACGTTAACCCGCATAAATTACCTAATTAAACTGTCGACAATTGTTTAAAACCAATATAGGTAGAAAAACTTAATGTACTAATCCAAAACGTGACGGGCCAATCTGTTAGATAAGCTAATAAAATGCCAACCCATACAATGCATATACTTAACCATACGGATAAACTTATACCTTTCCAAAAAGTGCGAGCTACACACAACGCACTGGCAGCAGGACCAACAAGAAGAGTTAATACCAACAGAATTCCCACAACTTGGCTTGCCTCAATAATGGCTACCGCCACTAGTGTGAAAAAAACCATCGCCAACAATGATAAAGAAATTCCTTTAGCTTGAGCCAGCTCAGGCTCAAGACTGGCAAATAAAAGTCGTTTTCCAATTATAGCAAGGCCACCTAAACAAACAATTGAATAAATCAGCAACTGTTTTATAAGAGGAATAGAAACGCCAAATAAATCACCAAATAAAATAGCGACTGTATGTCCAGCATAGTTACTATAAAAATGTAAAAACAGTACCCCTAATCCGAGGGAAAAAGCCAAGGTTATAGCAATGGCAACATCGCTTTTTGCAGTTCGCTCACCTAACCCTCCCATAGCAATTCCAGCTAGTAGCATTAAAATAAACTGTCCAGTGATGGGTGATAACCCAATTAAACCTGCACCCGCAGCTCCAGCAAAACCGATGTGACTTAAGGCATGTCCTGCAAAATTCTGACCACGTAGTACAACAAAATAGCCAATAATGCCACATACTAATGCAGCTAATGTTCCGGCTATAAAACCATTACGAATAAAGTCGTAACTAAAAAAATTATTTACAGCGGAAATGATCCAGGGCATGGATATTAACCCCTGTTCCTTTATGTAATACGAATAAATTTTGTTCTAAATTAACAACTTCAATTGGTGCATCATATAGCCAAGTTAATTTAGCGCTATTAACTACTTCCTCTATCGTACCCCATCGCGGTTTTTCCATGTGTTAAATAAATAATGTGATTTATTACTTTTAGTAAAGGGTTTATATCATGAGCAGTGAGTAAAACTGTTAGCTCTTGTTGTAACTGAATCCTTTGTATTAAGTCAATCATTTTAGCTTGTTGACCCGGATCCAAACTACTTAAAGGTTCATCTAATAATAAAATTTTAGGTTTACTGAGTAAGGCTTGAGCTAAAGCGATACGCTGCTTCTCTCCACCTGAAAGTTGCACTAATGGTCTATCTACATAACCCGCAATTCCTACTAAATCAATTACTTCATCAACTTGTGCGCGGTGTGTAACTTTTAACAACGGTATTCCCCAGCGAAATCCATCTATGGTAGCTTGTAAGTAGGATCGGGCAGTAAGTCGATGTGGCAAAGGAGCATTACGTAATTGCGGCATATAACCAATTGTCGCCATGCCTTGCTGTGTTTTTTTTCCTCGTATTAAAACGCTGCCAGCATTAAGCTTTTGCAAGCCTAATATAATGCGCAATAAAGAACTTTTTCCCGCACCATTCGGACCCAGGATGCCAATTAATTCTCCTTTATTTATTGTCGCACTAAAGTTATCAAAAATAAGTTTATTCTTATCAAACCATAATGTGAGATTTTTAAACTCAATTTCAACCAAAATCATCCTCTCTTTAAGTTTAGTGATGCAAAGCAATAGCTAATGCATTTAACTCGCTCATCATCCACATCACATAATCTTGATGCATTGGCTGCATTTCGCTGATACCAACTACAGGAATTCCAGCAGTTTCGGCTATTTCTCGCATATGTTCTATCAGCGGACTTGTAACTTGATTATTATAAATTAATGCTTTAACTTGATGTTTGTTTAAGCGATTTTCGAAGTCTTTAACAGCTGAAAAACTAGGGTTCGTTTCATTCATAACACTTAACTGAAACGAGTCTCCATACATTTTCAATCCTATTGCAGCTGCCATGTAGTTAAATAAAGGTTCGGTTGCAATAACAGGCATATCACGATAATTTTCCCTAAGGTCAGTAATGCGCTGAGACAGCAATCGATACTTTATTTTAAACGTAATTAAGTGTTTCTGATAATAATCTTTATGGACTGAATCAAGTTGAACAAGTAGCTTTGTCAACTGATCGGCATAAGCGGGCATTGTTTTGGGGTCATACCACAGATGAGGATTCTCTCCTGGTTTTTTTTGCAATAGTTCAGCAACATTTATTACTACTTTATTTTTATTAGAATTTATTGCAACCCATTTTTCCATCCAAGGATCATAATTAATGCCGTTATAGATAAGTATATTTGCTTTTGCTAACAATTTTGCTGTAGACAGATTGCTACTAAATGCATGAGGATCTTGAGTTGGACTATAAAGAATACTCGTTACTTTAACATAGGGGCCGCCAATTTCTTCTGCTAAATTGCCATAGAAATTTTCCGCGGCAACAATTCTGATGGGATAAACTTTTGATGAAAACTGTTTATTTTGATCTGTTGTTCCAACGCAACTATTTGATCGCTTACAATCAGGTATTTTTATCTGACGACAAGCCACCATCTATTTTAATACTGGGGACTGCAGCTTCGACACAACCTAAATTAAATAAAAAAGTAAAAAAAATAATAATAACGGTATTTTTAAATTTCATGAGCTTCCATTAATCAAACCAATTTTTACTAATTTTACCCGTATTGCTGTCAATGTCGCAGGATACTTTTTTACCATTATTACTTCTAGCTTCTATACTGTATTCATCACCTTCAGATTCAATTTTAATTATATTAGAGTATCCCGCTTGTTCTGCTTTCCTAGCTGCCTCCAACATAGTTAAGCGGGGTTTATTTTTTTTCCTAGAAATAATTTCTCCCGTTTTTACGTTAATTCTTAATTTTATTTTTTCACCCTGCGCATTTACCGCAACGGCTCTATATTCTCCGTTCTCTAATTCAATCTTCTTAACCGCAATATAACCTGCCACCTGTAGTTTTTCTAAAATAACTGCAATAGATTGGACAACATTAGCGGTAACTTCATGGGTTTCTGAATTTTCCTCTGCATGCACAGAAGATATAAAAGCCATAGCCATCATTATTATAATTGCGGTAGCGACCCTTTTCATTTAACCCTCCATTAACCTTTCTGCAGTTTGCCTCCTACTGAAAGACCTATTGCACAGAATACACTTTAGATCCTTACCGATTCGTCGAAAAATCCCAAAACTCGATTTAGCGCCTGGGCCCTCGCGTAAATTATCCTTGGTTTATTGATGTGTTATGGTGAATTTTTTTTCTCTTCTCCGTGCTGAACGAAAACTCTTCGATAATTTCAAGTTAATTGGTGGGTAAAGTAATGAATTTCCTTTTGCAAGAAAGATTCTGGTTTTATTCTCCTCGCTAAATGGAAAAAATTTAACTGGATATAAAAAATACTGCTTTGGAGAAACCTTTTTATTAGTTAAAATCAACCACCCTTCGGGATTCTGCTCAATCCATTCTGACATTTGTCCTAATGGGACTACCACAGGCTGGTGTAATTTCCCATAAAATTCGAAAAGTTCTTCTGGCGGTTGGTTAGGAAACCCTACCGGAATATGATTGCCCTGTAGTCGCTGAATTTCAAGAGCTAAAAAGCGCCAATCATTATATTTAGCTGCTACGTGATTAATTCCTATTTGAATTAAAACTGCACCTAAAATGGTGGTCAAAGCAACTCCCATTACCACTTGTGATAACCGCTCCTCTCGCCACAGTAACCAAAAAATCCCCATTATTAAGATCCCATACCCCCATAAAGAAGAAACGTCTGTCAACCACCAATATTTTATTTGCATGGTGCTGGGTAATATTTTTTGCATTAAAATGTAAGATAGTCCAATGAACAAATAGATAAGAGCAATTAAAATTTGATCCCTGCGCCGCAAAATTTGTGGCCCACAATAAAGAATATATGCAAAAAAAATAGCGATCACTGGTAATAGGGGAAATACATAACTATAAGATTTAGCCGCAAAAAAAGATAATCCAATTACAGGGGGGAATAGGATTAATCCCAAAAATCGCAAATTTGCATTTTTTATGCCTGGTGAAATAGCCTGATACCAATTGATCGCAGAACGCCACAAAGGTAACCATAATAACCAAGGCATTAATAACACAGGGATCATCAATAAATAAAAATACCAGGCTTTATGCCCTCCGTGCTGACCAGTAATTCGCCCTACTGATTGGGTAAAAAAAATCTTCTGTGCATAATCTGCCCCGCCTTGATGAATAGCTAAAAGAGCCCAAATTAATCCTATACTCATGCCAAAAAGTACAGCATAAATTAAATAAGAATAAACTCGTAGCCAATTTTGGCGCGCATTGCCCCAATAGGGCATACTTAAAGCCAAGGGTAAAACAAATAATAACAAGACAGGTCCTTTTGCTAAAATTCCTCCGCTTATAGCTAAACCAAATCCATACCAAAATTTAGAATGCTGCTGCACTGCTTTATATAAAAAAAACCATGAAAGCAGACAAAAAAAGATAATCAACATATCAAACCAAGTGATTTTCATTTGCATTGTCCAAGCAAAACAACCTAATAAAATCCAGGGTGATAATTTTGCTATTCTTTTTTGCTGTGGCCACAAACCGCGAGCTATATGATAGGTTAACAATAACGAACCTAACATGAATAACTGAGGAACCAAACGAGGCCACCAACTGTTAACCCGAAATAGCCACCATCCCAAATGAATAAGCCAAAATAACAGTGGGGTTTTTTCTCCATAAGGAAGACCTGTTTGGATAGGCAGTATGAAACTATGGTGCTCCCACATCTCCCAAGCGATTGAAACATAATGCAGTTCATTTGAAGGAAGCATTGGGCGAATCCAGCCTAATATAATGACTAAGACCGTCCATACCGATACGAGTCTACCCATTTCATTAAAAATCAATAGCTGAAATAAATTTAATAAGGAGGTGACTAACTTTGGCACTATTTGTTTCGGATTTTTATCAAATCGACACTCGTCTTGTATCTGTATATCGATCATCTGGCTACCTTTCCTGAGCCGCAGATATAAGACGGAGCTGCATTGGAGAAATCTTATAATCACGCTTTATTAGCCATCCTGTAGGGGGAGTCTTGCTGTATCCAATTTTTTATTTGATCTTTTTTGATACATTCTAAGGGTCGAGGTAAGCGGCCAAAAAACTCCAAAACTTGAGTGCTTCCCACAAACCCTATAGGGTAACCAGCAGCTTGTAAATTGGATACCTGTTGGGCTAGTGGCCACCAATCTCCATAATAGGCTTGTGTTTTAATAACACTTAGATGATAAAATGCCCAAAACAATACGGTACTTATGGTCAAACCGTTTATAATCTTTATTAAACTTTTTTCTTGCCAACATAACCAAAATAAACCAATACCTAAAAATCCAACTCCCCATACAGATGGCATCTCTATTAGCCAAAAATATTTAGTCTGCATTTTACCAGACAATAAATAAGGAATGCATAAATAGAGCAATCCAACTAAGAAGTAGCAGCTCGAAATCAAAAACTGATTCCCCCTTTTTATTGCCACAGGAAATTTGACTAGTGCATAAGTTACAAAAAGGCTAATAAATGGCAGAGCCGGAAGAAAATAGCGTAACCCTTTTTCAGCAACAAGAGTAAGAAATAAGAAAGAACAACCAATCACTAAAGTCAGAAAGCGTAAACCTCTATCAAATCCTTCTAGCTTCATTTTTTGATATAACAAAATGAAAGATTTCCAAAAAGGTAACCAAATGATCCATGGCAATAACATTAAAGCTAAAATAAAAAAATAATAACTCCAAATTTGATGACTAAATGGTTGGCTAGTAGCTCTTCCAATTGAACGGCTAAATAGTAGAGCATAAGCGTAATCTCCGCCACCCTTGATAACAGCGGGAACGAGCCAAAAAGCAACAAAAATGATTCCTAATAAAAATGCGCCCCCCAAATAAAAGTAAACCGACTTCCAAGCATAGAGCGGTTTAGCCCACCATCGCGCACCCAAAGCAGCAGGAAGTATAAAAATTAACACCACTGGTCCTTTAGTTAACAAACCCAAGGTGATGCAAATGGAAAATAACAACCAATATTTTTTATGAACTTCAATTGATAACACCATTGAAAATAATGCTGTCATGATGAAAAATGTAGTGATAACGTCAAACCGCATAACGGTTATTTTCCCACACCAGGTGAAACTACCTAATATTAAGATTGGAACTAAGCGGGCAATAGTTTTTTCTGACGGCCAAAAGCGCTCTGCAAAAACACCTGACAATAATAAACAACCTAATGCAAATAATTCAGGCAATAATCTGGGCCACCAAGTGGAAACCCCTAAGAATAACCATCCTAAATGAAATAACCAAAATAATAAGGGTCCCTTTTCGGCATAGGGTTGTCCTCCTTCAATTGGCAAAATAAATGAATGGTGTTGCCACATTTCCCAGGCAACAGAGGCATAGTGCATTTCTTCATTGCTGTAAAATAGGGGGCGCACACTTCCTGCAATAATTATTAACAATAGCCATAATAATATAACCAGACTATGAGCTTTGAGAAAAGTAAATAGAGAGCGCATAGAGCATTATAACGTAATTAAGGAATTACATACAAAAGACTTCTTTCGAAACTCTATCAGGACAATAAAAATACACCATAGTGTGATGTGTGGATATTTATTAAATTCTTCAAAATTCCCTAGCTAACTTATACACAGAACGATACAATAAACCTATTTGCGATTCTTGCTTACCCAGCTATAGAAGGACGCATCCAGTGTCTCGGAAAAAATTGAGCTTTAGATAGGCGTTCCAAGTTATAGGGTAAGCCATTACTTTTCGTCCCATCTGGTGCAAAAAGAGGATTTCCCTTCTACTCTGTGAATAGTTACAGCGTAAGGGTTCGCGGCAAGCCGCGGCAAATAATTTTAACTTAAATCATCATAGCTACGGTTCTAAAAGTGGATAGTACAATTTGGGAAAAATGCCTTGATAATCTACGCGAAGAGATTTCTGCGCAAAAATTTAATACTTGGATTCGTCCTTTGCAAGTAGACATTAAACCCAATCATTTAATTTTACTTGCGCCCAATCAATTTGTAGTCAGCTATATTAACGATCACTTTCTTGACAAAATATTGATCACTTTAAAAGCCATCTTTGGTAATAATCATCCGCCCACAGTTATTCTTCGAATTGGCAGTAAATTAACTGTTGGGGAAAAACTAGACAAAAATAAAACAACTGATAAAGAACATTAAAAACACTCATTTTTCTCAAAGTCATTTGAATCGCGTATTTAATTTTGCCAATTTTGTCGAAGGCAAATCTAATCAATTGGCTCGCGCAGCCGCCATGCAGGTAGCAGAAAATCCAGGTCAAGCTTATAATCCTTTGTTTATTTATGGAGGCGTAGGCTTAGGAGCAATAGTTG
>CAVQTK010000018.1:0-244782 GCA_963716455.1 uncultured Pseudomonadota bacterium | reverse complement strand
TTCTAGCGTCATTAATGCCGCATTACCACCTGTCGCAGTAATATTTACAGTTAACACAATTTCATTACAGAGTCGCGAAAGATAATGGGGGCCACCTGCTTTAGGGCCTGTTCCAGAGAGTCTATTACCTCCAAAAGGTTGTACGCCGACTACAGCACCAATCATATTACGATTCACATAAATATTTCCGGCTTGTATTCGATTTTGAATATATTCAATGGTTCGATTAATTCTACTTTGGATGCCAAAAGTAAGTCCATAACCAAAGTTATTGATGCTATCAATTACTTGATCTAAATTTTCTTTTTGGTAGCGAATAACGTGCAAAATAGGACCAAACACTTCTTTGTTGAGGAGTTTGACGTTGTTTAATTCATATGCTTGCGGACCAAGAAAAGTACCGTGCACGCTATCTTTAGGTACTTTTACTTGGTAAATTAATTGCGCTTGTTGTTGCATTTTTTTACTGTGGGCTTCTAACCCGCGTAACGCATCTTCATCTATGACAGGACCCACGTCTGTAGTTAAATACTGGGGATCTCCAACTATCAACTCCGCCATGGCGCCCTTCAGCATTTCAATTACTCGGTCCGCAATGTCAGTTTGAATAAATAATATTCGCAAGGCTGAACAACGTTGACCTGCACTACTAAATGCAGAGGTGATTACATCAGCCACTAATTGTTCTGGCAGAGCGGTGGAATCAGCAATCATTGCATTTATCCCTCCGGTTTCCGCAATTAGGGGAATAATAGGACCAGGACGCTGAGCTAAAGTTTGATTAATCAGCTTGGCAGTTTCAGTTGAACCCGTAAAGATTACTCCTTGAATACGTAAATCAGCGACTAATGCGGCCCCAACCACTTCACCACGACCTGGAAGTAATTGTAAAACAGACTTTGGAACTCCAGCGGCATGAAATAAGCTTACAATTCGTGCAGCTGTTAATGGAGTTTGCTCTGCTGGTTTAGCTATCACTGTATTTCCTGTTATCAACGCTGCAGCTATTTGTCCGGTAAATATAGCTATAGGAAAATTCCAGGGGCTAATACACAGTATAGGTCCTCGTCCCTGTAAAAAAAGAACATTAGTTTCACCAGTTGGTCCGGGCATGGGTTCGGGTTTTAATAATTTTTTAGCTATTTGACTGTAATAGCGACAAAAATCTACAGCTTCACGTACTTCACTAATGCCATCGGCTAATGTTTTTCCAGCCTCACGGGTAACAAGCATGAATAATTCGGCGCGATGTTGTTCAAGTAAATCTGCGGCGTTTAATAACAAGTTGATACGATATTCAAGTTCTGTGTGATTCCAATCGGTAAAAGTTGCTTGAGCATTAGATAATGCCTGCTCAATATCAATAGCCTCAGCATTTTTTACGTACCCAATGTGGCGGCGATGGTCACTGGGGTCTAGAATTGGTTCGGATAAATTTAAATTTTCTATTTTTTTTCCTGACGCACTTGCTTGCCAAGTGTGTTCTATAAAAGGTTTCGTGTCAGCGACTAATTGTGACCATTCATTTTCATGACTGATATCTAAACCATTTGAATTTAAGCGTTCCTCTCCGTAAATATTTTTGGGTAGAGGGATTTTGGGGTTGGGTATACTCGAGTAAGAACGAATTTGGTTAATTGGACTAGTGATTAATTTTTCTAAAGGAGTTTTAGGATCCGCTATTTGATTAACAAAAGAACTATTGGCGCCATTTTCTAATAGACGTCGAACTAAATAAGGTAGTAAATCTTCATGACTTCCTATTGGAGCATAAATTCGGCACTTTATTCCCCGTTCTACCAACTGATCATGTAAGGCTCGTCCCATTCCTTGCAAACTTTGGAATTCATAATCATAGCGGAGTGATGATTCTCTCATCATGGTTAAAATGGCTGCGACGGAATAAGCATTATGGGTAGCAAATTGGGGATAAATTTCTTGCGGTGCGGCTAACATTTGTTTGGCACAGGCGAGGTAACTTAGGTCAGTAGATGCTTTTCGAGTAAAAACCGGATAACCAGAAAAACCACCTATTTGTGTTAATTTAATTTCTGTATCCCAATAGGCCCCTTTTACTAAACGAACATTAATACGTTTTTTTTCGCTGCGAGATAAATCAATTAGCCAATGAATCAATGGCAAAGCGCGTTTTTGATAGCCTTGAACTGCAAGGCCTAAGCCTTCCCAATGGGCTAATCTGATTATGCTTAAAGACGTGCTTGAAAATGTCTAATGACATATCCAAACGATCTGCTTCTTCAGCATCTAAAGTTAAGCCAATAGAAGCTTGTAACGCTTCATGGGCTAATTCCAGTAATCTTTCTACTAAAAAAGGAACCGCCTTTTCCCGCTGTTTTGGTTCGTAGCGGGGATAAAGCGCTGAAAGCTTGACTGAAATACTTGGTCGAGATGAAATGGTTTGAATTCCAGAGGGGGAGTGCTGTCCGAGATTTCTAATTGCCTGCAGATAAGCTTGAAAGTATCGATCCGCATCTGCTTTAGTTCGAGCTACTTCCCCTAGCATGTCATAGGAATACATATAACCTTTTTTAGTCATCTCTTTGGAAGCCTGTAAGGCTTGATCCATATTACGGCCAATGACAAATTGATGAGCCATAATTTTCACGGCTTCATGGATGGCTTGGCGTATTAAAGGTTGGCTGCTACGGCGTAATAAATCATACCAAATAGTTTTAAATTGATTTTCATAACGGTGATTTTCTAAAACTTTCCCAGTTAGTGCTAATCCCCAAGTGGTGACATTAACAAAGGCAGATTCGCTTTTACCCAGGTGTTCCTCCCAACGTGCGCTTGTCAATTTATCCTGAATTAATAGTTTTTCTGTTTCAGCATCAGGAATACGCAATAGGGATTCTGCTATGCAAAGCAGCATAATGCCTTCTGTGGTTGACAAATCGTAGTGGCGCATCAAGGCTTCCACACCGGAAATTTGTGAAGTCTGATGACGTACCGCATTGACCAAATCTGTAGCTAATACTTTAATTTTTTGATCGCTTTCTGGAGAAAAAGCGACTGCATCCAACAAATGGTTGACGCATAGCGTTTCATCTTGGCGGTAAGCTTCAATTAGATCACGGCGAAATTCATTCTGATTTTTGCTGTTGATAACGTTCGACACTTTCTTGTATTTCCTTTTTTGCTGCTTCAATACCTTCCCATCCAGAAATTTTTACCCATTTCCCTGGTTCTAAAGCTTTATATTGTTCAAAAAAATGGACTATGCTACGACGCAAAATATCCGGAATATCTTCTAGTTTTTCCAGATGGGCTAATTGAGAACAAATTTTCTTAATGGGTAATGCTAAAATCTTTCGATCTTGTCCAGATTCATCCATCATGTTTAGTAGTCCTAAAGCGCGTGCGCGAATAAGAGTACCCGCTTGAATTGGGGTTGGTGTTATTACCAAAACATCTACGGGATCACCATCTCCAGACAAGGTATTTGGTACAAACCCATAATTTGCCGGATAGTACATTGCAGTTGGCATAAAACGATCTACACTGAGTAAACCACTATTTTTATCCATTTCGTATTTGATCATCCCACTCTGAGCTGGAATTTCGATGATAACGTTAATATCGTTAGGAATATGCTGTGCAGGTACTATGTTAGTTAAACTCATTGTTATCTCCATTACTGTATAAATAGCCTACCCTGCGAGACGGCGGTAACAGTTTTATTTTCTTATTAGCCGTCGTTCAGTAAAAAAAAATTTTAACACAGCTGCGCACTCCTGCGCTAATATTCCTCCTTGCCATTGAATGTGATGATTCAATTGAGGAGAATCTAATATTTGAAACACGCTGCGTACTGCTCCTGCTCGCGCATCCCATGCTCCAAAAATTAAACGATTTATTCGCGCTTGTATCATTGCGCCCAAACACATGGCACAGGGTTCTAAAGTAACGTACAGTGTGGTATTGGGCAATCGATAATTACCTAATAATAGGGCTGCCTTGCGTAGAGCTAAAATTTCTGCATGTGCGCTAGGGTCGCATTGACTAATAGGTTGATTCCAGCCTTCACCAATAATTTCATTATTACATACTAACACTGCACCAACGGGCACTTCTTGTTGTATGGCTGCTTGTTGCGCTAAGTTTAACGCATGGTTTATCCAAAATTTATGTTCTTGCATCACTCCCATTCTATGGTTGCTGGTGGTTTGCTGGAAATATCATATACAACACGTGAAACGGCTGGGACTTCATTAATAATACGCCGGCTGACATGTGCTAGAAAATCATACGGTAATTCGCTCCAATGAGCGGTCATAAAATCTTTAGTTGTGACTGCACGTAAGGCAATAATGTATTCATAACTACGAGCATCACCTTTTACTCCAACCGATTTAAGGGGTAAAAAAACTGCAAACGCTTGACTCACTTGTTCATAATGACCGGTGTTTTTTAGCTCCTCTATATAAATACTATCTGCGGCTTGTAAAATATCCAGGTATTCTGTGGTCACTGCGCCTAAAATGCGTACAGCTAAACCGGGCCCTGGAAAAGGATGTCGAGAAACTAAGTCAGACGGCAAACCTAATTTTATTCCTAGTTGACGTACTTCATCTTTAAATAATTCTCGCAGAGGTTCTATTAATTGCAAATTCATCTTCTCTGGCAATCCCCCTACGTTGTGGTGAGATTTGATCACATGAGCTTTGCCCGATTTTGCTCTAGCAGATTCAATTACATCAGGATAAATGGTTCCCTGTGCTAGCCATTTCACAGCGGGCAAGTTTTTAGCTTGTTCTTCAAAAACACGGATAAACTCACTGCCAATGATTTTACGTTTTTTTTCTGGATCATTAACGCCTTTCAATGCATCTAAAAATTGTAGTTGAGCATTAACACGAATAACTTTAACACCTAAATGATCAGAAAATAGACGCATGATTTCATCCCCTTCATTACGTCTAAGCAAGCCGGTATCTACAAATACACAAATGAGTTGATCACCGATAGCTTCATGCAACAAAGTAGCAACTACTGATGAGTCTACTCCACCCGATAGACCGACTAACACCGAATCTGTACCTACTTGCTGGCGAATCTTGTTAATATAATCAGCAATAATATTATTAGATGTCCAAGCAGGAACGCAACCACAAATGTTAAGGGCAAAATGCGAAATAATCTTTTTTCCTTGGGGAGTGTGTGTCACTTCGGGGTGAAATTGTAAACCATAGAAGCGTCGTTGCAGATCGGCAATACCGGCATAGGGAGAATTTTGTGTACTAGCGATAACTTCAAACCCAGGCGGCAATGCTGTTACATAATCGCCGTGACTCATCCAAACATCTAAAGAAGCTTGACCCGTAGAAGAAAGATGATCATCTATAAGTGCTAATAAGTCTTGTGAATTATGGATGAAAACTTGCGCATAACCGTATTCCCGTTTTTCTGCGACATGGACTTGTCCACCTAGTTGTTGCGCCATAGCCTGCATCCCGTAGCAAATGCCTAAAATGGGACACCCTAAAGAAAAAATAATTTCTGGAATACGGGGGGTATCAAGCTCGGTAAGTGTTTCAGGCCCACCTGAAAGTATAATTCCGTGGGGTTGAAACTTAGCAATTTCCTGAGGAGAAAAATCCCAAGGTACAAGTTCACAATAAACCCCTATTTCACGAAGACCACGAGCAATCAATTGGGTATATTGTGAACCAAAATCTAAAATTAGAATGCGATGTTGATGAATATCCATGGGTATGCTTTATGGTTACGATTCAATCCAATAATTAGGTGCTTCTTTAGTAATAATTACATCATGAACATGACTTTCACGTACACCTGCCGGAGTTACGCGAATAAAATGGGTTTTATTACGCATTTCTTCTATGGTTGTTGTTCCTGTATATCCCATACTGGAGCGTAAACCGCCTATTAGCTGGTAGATAACTGCTTTGAGAGATCCCTTATAAGGAACACGACCTTCTATGCCTTGTGGAACATATTTACCGAAATCGTCTTGCGAGTCTTGAAAATAGCGGTCGCTAGAGCCATGTTGTTGTGACATCGCTCCTATTGATCCCATTCCGCGATAAGCTTTATAGGATCTACCTTGATACAAAACCACTTCTCCAGGTGCTTCTTCAGTACCAGCAAATAGCCCCCCTAACATCACGGCGTGAGCTCCGGCAGCAATAGCTTTACAGAGGTCACCTGAAAAGCGAATACCTCCGTCAGCAACTATTGAAATTTCAGTGTTTTTAAGAGCAGTGGCTACTCGGTTAATAGCGCTAATTTGTGGAACTCCAATTCCAGCCACGACACGTGTAGTGCAAATTGACCCCGGTCCCATTCCAACTTTTACTCCATCAGCTCCTGCTTGAGCAAGTGCTAAGGCAGCATCTTCAGTAACGATATTGCCAGCAAGAACAGGTGTATCTGGATAATTCTGTTTTATCCATTTCACTTGCTTGACAACTCCCTCAGAAAAACCATGCGCTGTATCCACTACTAATAAATCCACTCCTTCTGCTACTAAAGCCGATACTCTATCTTCGGCCCCAATACCGGGACTCACAGCAGCACCCACTCGCAATTGACCGGCGGCATTCTTGCATGCATTAGGAGTTTTTTTGGAGCGTAAAATATCTCGCACTGTGTACATACCACGTAGTTCGAATGCTGGGTTTACAATTAGTAATTTTTCAATTCGATGCTTACGCAGTAGAGCGATCACTTCTTCTCGGCTTGCTTTTTCCGGAACCGTAACTAGCCGTTCCTTAGGTGTCATAAGCTTACCTACAAGTTGGCTATAATCGGTTTCGAAGCGGATATCACGATGGGTAATAATACCTACTAAATTTTTACCCTCTACTACAGGCACTCCAGAAATACGATATTCGCTAGTTAATGCTACCAATTGCTCCAAGGTGGTGGTGGGGGTAACAGTAATGGGATGAGCAACCATGCCGCTTTCATAGCGTTTTACCTTTCGTACTTCATTTGCTTGTTGTTCTGGGCTCATATTTTTATGCAGAATGCCTATTCCTCCTTCTTCTGCTAACGATACGGCTAATCGAGCTTCCGTAACGGTATCCATCGCGGCAGATAATAGGGGTATGTTTAGAGAAATAGCAGAAGTTAAACGAGTAGTTAAGGAAACATCTTTAGGCAGAACTGTTGAATAGCCAGGCAAGAGTAAAACATCGTCAAAAGTAAGTGCTTCTTCAAGAATTTCCACTTATCCCCTCCTCCCAATAAAATTTTTTTATTATATCAGATTTATTTTAGATATTGAATAGTTGGTCATTTGAGTTTATGCGATGGGAGTCGAGCAGAGAAAAAACATCCCAGGCTTTAACACGGGATGTTTTTTCAACAGAAAGCTTATTCTAATTATTTATTATCCTTAGGAAATAGAGACCTAGTTTCTGATCTTTAGATTTTTCTTATTTAAAAACTTATAAATGATTAAAGGAGGGGCACTCATGATTAATAAGCCAATTATTAATAAGCTTTCATAATAAAAATAACCTCCAGTTTGAATATTTGCAGGTGGAATAAAACCGATGAAAAAAGTTATAATCGAGCCTAAGAAACCTGCTCCTGCTACGATCCAAATGCTGATTTTACCGCCAGGAATAACAAAGCCGGCTCTTCGGTTCACATGGTGATAACGCAAACGAATGGCAGCAGCAAACATTAATAGATACATTAACATATAAAGTTGTGCTGCCAGTGCGGTTAATAACCAATATGAAGCATTACACTGAAGGAAGTAATAGAAACACGATTGTCACCAAAGTCACTAAGATCGCTTGATAAAATAGCAAAGTACTAGGTGATCCGAAGCGATTTTGCTGGTCAAGATGCTTAGGTAAATAACCATCCTTTGCGGCTAGCAATAAACCTCTAGTAGGAGCAATAATCCAATTGCTGACACTGCCCATTCCTCCGATCACTAAAGTTAAAGCAATAAAAGGCAGAATAAAAGATAAATGATAAGCAGCAAAAAATGCGGCAAAAGCTTGCATAATTCCTGCTACTAAACTAATTTCGGATTGGGGTAATACTATGCCAATAGCCAGTCCACCACATACTAAGGTAAAGACAATAATAAGAGTTGCGATAAGCATAGCTCGGGGATAGGCTTGTTGAGGATTTTCCACATCTTTTGCATGCACTGTAGCAATTTCCATACCACAAAAAGATAACATGATACCCGTCAGCGCTACCCATATTTGCGCATCTCCCCAAGTGGGGTAACATTTCTTGAGTAGTGAAATGAATTTGCAATGGTTGTTTTGTAAATATCCATACGGCGCCTAAAGAAATGATAAGTGTCATGGGCAACAATAAACCGGTGATAGCACAAAAATTACTAAAACGTGCTGAGGATTTTATCCCTAATAAATTAATAGCTGTTGCACTCCAAAAGGCCACTAATATAATACTAATGAGAAAAATTTTATTATTTGCTAACGAAGGAGAAATCAAATATCCAATAGTGCCGGCAACAAAAGATAAAATAGTAGGATACCAAATGACATTTTCAATCCATTGAAACCAAATCGCTAAAACTCCTATTGAAGGCCCAAAAGCATTTTTTACCCATACATAAATGCCTCCAGGTTCACCACTAGTTGAGGATAATTCGGCAGAAACGAGTGCTGAGGGTAATAGAAATAAAATGGCGCCTATGATAAAGAAAAAAATTAATGCACTACCAAATAATGCCGTAGTTGGTAAATTACGCACGCTATCTACAGATACCGCGGTAATCATTGCAAGACTAAATACGCCTAATACGCGATGTCCCCTAGTTGTTTTCATTGTGAAAATTACCTCATTCTCAATCCACCATCTAAACGAATAGTGCTGCCATTTAAATATGTATTTTCAATAATATGTTTAACTAATTGAGCAAATTCTTCTGCATTACCCATCCGTTTTGGGAACGGAACTGTCGCAGATAAATTCTCACAAACCGTTGATGGCATCTTTTCCATCATGGGTGTAGCGATTACCCCCGGAGCGACAGTCATCACACGCACACCAAATGGACCAAATTCACGAGCGGCTGGCAAGGTCATAGCCACTATTCCGCCCTTAGAGGCACTATAAGCGGCTTGTCCGACTTGGCCCTCGAAGGCAGCAATTGAGGCAGTATTTATAATCACCCCTCTTTCACCTTCGGTGTTGATTGGAGATTGTTGCATCATTTGTGCTGCCACCAATCGCATAACATTAAAAGTGCCTACTAAATTAACTTGTAGAACCTGCTGAAAATCTGTTAGGGACATAGGGCCCGCGCGACCTACAATTCGCGCTGCTGGCGCAATTCCAGCACAATTAATGACAACATGAACGGCGCCTAATTTTGCTACAACCTCTGCAAGAGCCGTTTTGATGGAATCTTCGTCTGTTACATCTGCATAAATGGCAAGCGACTTTATCTCTTTGGCTAATAATTCAGTATTTTCCAAGTGCTGATCTAATATAGCTACTTTCATGCCTGCTGTTGTGAGTAATCTTGCCGTTGCAGCGCCCATTCCCGAGGCGCCTCCTGTAATGAGGGCAATTTTATTAACTAATTCCATAGACTACTTTTTTAGTATTGATGTAATAATCTTTATACCAGTCAACAAATTTCTGTAACCCCGTTTCTAAAGATGTAGATGGAGCAAAATCAAAATCACGTTGTAAATCTTCGATGTCGGCAAAAGTTTGTACTACATCCCCAGGCTGTATAGGAAGCATATTTTTCTTGGCTGTAAGACCGGTGATTTTTTCCAAGAGAGCAATAAAATCTAACAAACTAACAGGTTGATGATTGCCTATGTTATACAAGCGATAAGGGGCACTACTAATTTGGGGGTTAATAGGAGTAGCTGGACGATTTAATATTTTCTCAATTCCAATTACTATGTCATCAATATAGGTGAAGTCTCGCTGCATTTGACCATTATGATAGATATTTATGGGTTGGCTTTGAAAAAGTGAATCCGTAAATTTAAAAGTGGCCATATCAGGCCTACCCCAAGGGCCGTATACGGTAAAAAAACGCAAGCCAGTGGTAGGAATAGCATACAGATGTGAATAGGTATGTGCCATCAATTCGTTGGATTTTTTGGTAGCTGCATATAATGAAATGGGATGATCCACATTATCAGAAGTGGCAAACGGCGCCTTACGATTTAGCCCATAAACGGAACTGGAAGAAGCATATACCAAGTGCTGTACAGGATAATGACGGCAGCCTTCTAAAATATGTAGAGTCCCTACTACATTGCTATTGATATACGCAGAGGGATTTTCAAGTGAATAACGTACACCGGCTTGAGCTGCTAAATGCACTACGTGAGTGAATTGTTGATTTGCGAACAATTGCGCGATCGCTTTGGCATCCGTCAAATCGTAAGGATAAAAATGAAATTGGGGATGTGGTAGTAATTGCTGTAGACGATCTGTTTTTAATTGAACAGAATAGTAGTCATTAAGATTATCTATTCCTACGATTCGAGCTCCTGTTTTTAGCAAGGCTTTAGATACGTGAAAGCCAATAAAGCCTGCGGCGCCAGTAATCAATATGTTCATAATTTTATGAGATCTCTATAGGAAGTTCTTTTTGGGTCCTTATTATGGAAAATTTTTTGACACTTTCTCCTCGACCGATACCATAATATATGAAGCCTTTTTCTCGCATCCAGATGGGATCATAAAGATTTCTTCCATCGAAGATGAGAGGTTGTTTTAGCTGAGTTTTAATCCAGTCAAAATCTGGAGCGCGAAACTCATACCATTCTGTACAAATAATCAAAGCATCGGCATTATGTAATGCATTTTCTTTGGTAGACATTAATTGTAAGTCTGCTCTTTCTCCATAAATTCGTGCGAATGCTTCCATTGCTTGAACATCATAAGCTTGTATTTTCGCTCCTTCTGCCCATAACGCTTCGATTAGAACTCGACTTGAGGCCTCACGAATATCATCTGTATTAGGCTTAAATGCTAATCCCCATAAGGCAAAAGTTTTGTTTGATAATTGACCATGAAAAAAGTGCATAATTTTATCAAACAGGGTACGCTTTTGACGTTGATTTACTTTCTCTACGGCTTGCAATAAATGGGTAGAATACCCAACTTTGCCAGCTGCACGGATTAGAGCATTAATATCTTTGGGGAAGCATGAACCGCCATAACCACAACCGGGATAGATAAAATCATAGCCAATACGTGGATCCGAGCCAATACCAATACGCACCTTTTCGATATCCGCTCCCAAGCACTCAGCTAAATTTGCCAGTTCATTAATAAAACTGATTTTCGTTGCCAGCATGGCATTGGCGGCATATTTGGTAAGTTCTGCAGAGCGAACATCCATCAGCAAAATTCGATCATGATTACGATTAAAAGGGGCATAAATTTCGCGTAGTTGGGTCTCAGCAAAGTGACTGGCGGTACCTATGATAATACGATCTGGCTTCATAAAGTCTTCTACCGCAGACCCCTCTTTTAAAAACTCTGGATTAGAGGCTACACAAAATTGAATCGATAAATTTCGGCAGGCTAACTCCATAGCAACAACCGCGCTGACTTGGTCTGCTGTACCCACGGGAACAGTGGATTTATTCACAATTAACTTAGGATTTTCCATATTTTGAGCAATGGTTTTTGCTACTTGTAAGACATGTTGAAGATCAGCAGAACCGTCTTCTTGAGGGGGAGTACCAACGGCAATAAATTGAACATTAGCATGAGAAACGGCAGCCTTGCTGTCAGTAGTAAAATGGAGATGACCTTTTTTAAGATTGTTTCTTAATAAAGATTCTAAACCGGGTTCATATATAGGAACAATTCCCTTCTGCAGCTGTTGAATTTTTTCATGATCAACGTCCACACATAAGACATCATAACCGACCTCAGCTAAACAAGTGCCGGTTACTAATCCCACATAACCTACGCCATAAATTGTAATTTTCATTGGTAGATATTACCATAATCTGCTGGTTCTTGTAACTGGAGATCGCCTTGTTGGCTAGCACCTTGACGATTTTGGCACATGTTGACGGCGTTTCAGGACAAAGTTCAAGCCCTTAAGTTGCGCTATTGACGTGAACAATTACGAGAACTCTTGTTTAACGGTCAAATGTAAAGCTTGCTCTAAATTTACGGGTGGAATGAACCCGCTGGACAAAGCTTTTTGTGCAGAAAATAAAGTGTTTGCGGTGAATTTTTTAATACGAATACTACTTAATGGCAGATTTTTACCGGTGATAGTGGTAAAAAAATCACATAATTTTCCTGCAAATAATCCTATCCAATAGGGCAAATACCAGCTATGGGTAGGTTTATTTAAGCTTTCACGAATTATAGCTACCAATTGGTTCATGGCTAAATCGGGTTTGTCGACATAGTTAAATAGATTGAATTTTGTTTCGAGAAGAATGACATAGGATAGAAAAGCCGCCACATTTTCTACATATGCTATGGATTTTTTATTTTCGCCGTTTCCAATCATAATCGCAGGACCCATTGCCACTTGGCGAATTAAATTATATATATTACCGCGGTTATTTTGCCCAAAAACTGCAGTTGGTCGAACGATAGTGAGACGGCGGGTTGAACTTTCTGACTGCCATGTTATAAAAATTTTTTCAGCAGCCAGTTTAGTACGACCATAATCATTAAAAGGCTGAGGCTGCTCTTCTTCAGTTACTTCATTAATGTTAAAACCATAGACTGAAACGGAGCTAGTGAAAATAATGTGATTAATATTAAATTCTCGAGCTACCTGGCAAATTTTTTCCGCTCCACCCACGTTGACTTCATCATAAAGTGAAACAGGTTTAACATCATCACGATGTTCAGCTGCTAGATTATAAATAACATCAATGCTTTCACATGCTTTTCTTAGCTGATCAATTTGACGAACATCACAAGGCGCCCATAGTTCGGGGTAAATTTCACTTTTGCATTTATCGCCAATGCGAACTTGGTAACCTTGTTTGATTAATAAATTTACCAAGACAGTTCCAATAAAGCCACTACCGCCTATTATCAAAATATTTTTAACCATTTTTTATACTCAACATATGTTTATAACAATTATCTTTCTCGTCGTTATGCTTTTTTAGCCTACCGAAATACCAATTATTAACCAGGAGGTAAAAAAAAGCTATTATAAACAAATAAACATCGGTTCTATACCGAATAGCAGCACCGGGGTTAAAAGTACCGTAAGGAACTTGGGTCATTAAAAGAATGGCAAAAGAAAGCAGTATAGTAAATATTCGTAATAGACTAAATTTAGATTCGATCCATAAATATAAAAAGAAGCTGAAAAGCATTCCTAGTAGGAAAAAAATAATTAAACTTTCGCTAAAAGCCAAGGCATCAAGTGTAGTAAAAATTTCATCGTATTTAATACCAAATAATGAAATGAACATAGCATAGGGCAAATTTTTCACGAAACTTCCAGGTTCATTCCAGATATTTTCTCTTGCCAATCGAGCAGCCATGGAAAAATGTTGATGAACACCCACAACCTTAGCATCTATTTTTTCATTGAATATCCAAAAAAACAGAATTATGGTGATAATGGCTAATGTTATTATAAATAGACTGATATCCGTTTTAAACCGATAGCGTGAAAAACTGCAATAGAAAAATGTAGGGATTAAAAACAAAAAATACAATGGCTTAAATAAAAAAAGTAAATAATAAAAGGGGATAATTTTCCAGTTAAATAATTCATTGTTACCCGTTTGATAATAAAAAATTATTTTACTCGCAATATATCCTGAAATAAAAACTAATATAGCTTCTTTACTGGCATAACTGGAACAAATGTTAAAGCTGGGAAGAAACAAAAGTATTAATATAGGAAGATTACGGATATGCAGAGGTGAATCCAAGACCCGCAACAAAAAAATAACTCCAAAGATTGATAGAAAGTTGAAACATAAATTAGTAAAAAAATAGGTGTTTCCATCCATAAAATTTAAAAAAGCAGTAACAAATTTAACAAATTCGGTACTAACTAAAAAAATTTTCGATCCCTCGCTAAGGGTTTGTTGAAGATTTGACTGTATATAAGTTGCATAATCACCTAAGGTAATTTTATTGCGTAATAAATACAGCGCTATGCACATCAAAACAAATTTGTAAGGAATGTACAAACACAATAATTTATTTATAGGACTTGTTAAATTTTTATAGATCATAAAATTACAATTGATTAAATAATGTTAACCATTGCGGTAATATATTTTTTTCAGAATACTTTTCTAATAAATGAGTGTTATTTATTGAAATTCCGGTGTTATTTTTTAAGAAATCTAATATAGATTGGGATAATTGGAGGGGATTATTTATGGGCACTAATTTTTCATAACTACTACCTTGCAGAATTTCATTAGGACCTGAGGGACAATTAGTAGAAATGACTGGAAGTCCTAAACTTAAGGCTTCTTGCAGAACTACCGAGAGCCCTTCGTAACTAGAAGATAAGACAAATAATTCTGCTTCTTTCATCAGTGGATAGGGATTTTCTAAGAAATCTATAATTTTCACCCGGTCATCTATTTTAAGTTCAATAGCTAACTTTTGATACAGGGATTTTAGAGGACCTTTGCCACAAATTACTAAATCATGGGGTATCTGAGAAGCGATTTTTGCAAAAGCTTCTATAAGAATAGAGTGGGCTTTTTGATTTACAAAACGACCAGTAGTTAGTATGAATGGTTTTTTAATGTGATATCGATTTAAATCGAAGCTTTCTTGAGCGAGAGATTTAATTTGTTCAAAGTAAATTAAATTATAAATGCATGTCAATGACTTTAAAGGTAAATTGATGACTTGACTCACTGACTCAACCACGCCTCGAGAAACCCCAATTATTTTATCAAATTTGGGGTAACAAAATTGAATCATTTTTTTATGCAAGAAAGGATATATAATTCGCATAATCTGGTTTTTATCATTAAACGAATATTTTAAAGATTCGATTATGTTAATGTGTACCCAGCATAAGCGTTTTTTCTTTTTTATATTTCCACTTAATAAAGCTATCAAATAACTAGGCCAAAGTTCTTGGGTTGCAATTAAAATATCATATGTTTGACATAGGCGACGTAGTTTCCAACATGCTCTAATTATCGAAAAAGGATTAAATCTACTACATCCGTAACTTACAGATAATTGAGCTGGAATTAATTTTAAATATTCTCCTTTTTTAAAAAAAGAAAATAATTTTACTTCGATATTAGAAAACTGATTTAATTCAGCGGATAAATTTAATAATACCCGTTCTGCCCCTCCTCCGGATAGCTTAAGGGTTACAAAGAGAATTTTTTTTGGTGAGGAATTTAATTCATTGTTATCCATTTACGCTCCCACTCCACAGCGGAATTAATAATTACTTCAATGTCATTAAAACGAGGCTGACAATGAAGTATTTGTTTTATTTTTTTGGTATCAGCAATTAAAGTCGGGGGATCTCCTGGTCTTCGTTCTTCTAATTTAATATTTAAAAAGCCTATAGTTTTTTTTACTACTGCCAAAATTTCTTTTACTGAATAGCCTTGACCATAACCGCAATTCATAATGAGACTTTTTCCCCCTTCCATGAGGTAATCAAGTGTTTTTACATGCACGTCAGCTAAATCGCTTACGTGAATATAATCGCGAACACAAGTACCATCTGGTGTTGGATAATCCGTTCCATAGATTGAAATGGATTCTTTTAAACCAATAACTGCTTGAGCCGCTACTTTAATTAAATGTTTGGCGTTTTTTGCGATTTCTCCAACTCTATTTTGTGGATCGGCGCCTGCTACATTAAAGTAACGTAAAGAAACATAGTTTAAAGGATTTGTTTTAGCCCCGTCTTCCAGGATCCATTCTGTCATTAATTTTGAGCGGCCATAGGGATTAATTGGTATTTCGACAGCATCTTCTCCTACTGGAATTTGTTGTGGGATACCGTAAGTAGCAGCAGAAGATGAAAAAATAAACTGATGAATTTTATAACGCAGACAAGTATTAATCAAAGTTCTACTATTTACGGTATTATTTAAATAATACTTAAGAGGATCAAGAATAGACTCAGCAATATCGGAACTTGCTGCCAAATGAATGACAGCACTAATGAGATATTCGTTAAAAATTTTTTCCAGAAGATTTTTCATTGCCTACACTGCCAATTATTAAAGAGGCTTCCGGGGGAAGCAGTCGTGAGTCTCCGGTAGAAAGATCATCTAAAACTACAACGTGATATTTTTTATCTAAAAGAGCCAAAACTACATGACTTCCGATATAGCCTGCTCCACCTGTTACTAAAATAGTTTTTTTTTTATATTTCATCGTTAATTATTTTTTTTAAACGCAAGTTAATAATATCTGCACTAAATAAGTTTTCGGCCATCTTTCGGCTATAATTACCCATTTCCAGAATTTTTTCTGGGTTAAGCAGAAAGTATTCCATAGACTTAGAAATTTCTTCAACGTTACGAATAGGAACCAAAAATCCATTATATCGACTTTTACTGTTTCTTTACAGCCCACGTGGTTGGTAGTAATAATAGGCCTTCCCATAGCCATTGCCTCTAGAATGGATCGAGGTATACCTTCGCCATAATAGGAGGGCAATACTAGTACATGTGATTGTTCGAGAACAAGTCTTATGTCATTAACATATCCCACATATTCAATGAATCCGTCTTTTATAAATTGCATTAATTCTTTTGCCTTTAAAGAAGACTTATTTTCATCTAAGTCTCCGCAAATTTTAAAAATAGCATTTGGATATTTATTTTTTATAATTTTAGCAGCTTCTATATATTCTAAAATACCTTTATCATTTAGTAGTCTGCCAACAAATAGGAAAATGATTTTTTCATTTGAGGATGGAAAATTGGCATGATAAAAAAAATTCACATTTATCCCCTCGCTATTTAAGTGCACATATTGACTAGATGTTCCTATGCGTTTTTTTTGCAAAGAGATAATGTCGTCCAAGTTCAAGCAAATAATTTTTTTATGAGATTTTAATAAGATTTTATAATTGAAAATTAGAATTTTTTGCAGAATTTTTCTGATGTAGCCTTGTGTAGAAAAAAAATTGCCTTGGCCAGGAAAAAGAGAATATATTTTAGAATACTTTAAAAATTTGGCAACAAATGAACCATATAATATCGGTTTGTTTCCATACAAAATAACTGTATTAAACCTATATAAACGCATTTTTCCAAATAATTTGAGGATTGCACCCATATCTTTAAACAAATTAAGAGAGGTTCTATGTATATTGAAAGGAATACATTGCACGCCTTTTTCCTTTAAAAGAGAAAAAATAATTTCGTTCTCAGGACAAAATAGATAAACTAAGAAGCCATCTTGCTGTAAGCTTTTTATAAAATCATATCTAAAAAGATACATATCTCTCGCATGACTGCCTATTAATGCTATTTTTTTCATAACTTCAATTTCAGTAGTTTTTTCTTTATTTAGGGCCTGTTGACAATTCATTAATTACTCATATTAAAACTGGTTTTTTCACTAAATACGATCATTGCGACCCCGAGCGTGAGCGAAGGGGAAGCAATCCAGTATAGAGCATTGTTGTACAAAGTACGAACTGGATTGCTTCGCTAACGCTCGCAATGACAATTGTCAACAGACCCTAGATGTTGTAATAAAAATTGATATACTCTTTCTGAACTTTTTCCATCATGATACTGATACATTTTATGAAAAAGCTTTTGCCGTGATTCGCTCCATCGATCTGAGTAATCAGCTATATTATTAAAAAATTTATCGGTGATTTCTTGCCAGGAGAAAAATTGTTCCCCCACGGCAAATTCATCATAATCATAATAAAATTCATGATCTTGACGTAGGTATTGTTCAAGATCTAATGGTAAATAAATAATAGGTCTATTTAATATTAAGAAATCCAAAGCATAGCTGGAATAATCCACAATCAAAATATCGGTATTTAGTAAAGATTCTTGAGCATCTTCTATCGGATCAAGTTTGATATGAGAATATTCTTTTAATTTTTTAGTATAATCATTTTTCTCTTTATAATGAGGGCGAATATATAAGAATTGCATTTTGTTTTTCTAGATAAGAATTGATTTTTATTAATTCACTTTCGTTGGCAAATAAAGTAGCAACACTTTGGCAATTTAAATAATCTCTCCAGGTAGGAGCATATAAGATTTTTAAACATCTGGTAGATTTTTTATCAGTATTTGCAAAATACAAAATATCATGGCGAGGGAAGCCTAATAAAACTTGATGCTCGGGTGGCAAATCAAAGGTACTTTCATGTAATTGACTCACCATTGGTGATGAAGCCAGCACAAACGAATCTTTTGGATAATAAAAATGAAACCAGTAGCGGATAAATCTATTTTTGCTTTGGAAAAATGATAGTAAGTGGTGAATGAGTTAGCATAATAAGCTTTTTGTAAGGCAGCCCATGCGGCATCATAAATTTAATTTGTTTATTAGTAATTAAAAAACGAATAATGTCTATCGGATGGTGACAATATATAGCTACCTTAGCCGTGCCGCAAACCACCATGCCATGGGAGAGGTAGTATGATAAGCTTGGTTTCCTGCTTTTTTTAGTTCATATAAACTGATTTGTTTTTAGTAATCCATATAGCTTTAATATTTTTATGGTTCGTTAACAGATATTCATAGAAATATTTAGGATTATCTGCGAATCTTTCACCTAACCAAGCTCCAAATACCCAAATGTTATTCTTTTTAGGAATAATATATGAAAAAAAATGTATTAGATTAGCTACAGGAAAACAAATTATTCTCAATAAAATTCTAATATTTTTTTGCATTAATATCTTCCTTGTTGTTATTGATAGATGAGCATGTTTTTTACTTTTAGCAATTTATCAAATTGATAGAAGTAGTTTAACCCCAAATACAGTATAATTCCGAGCAAAATTTGACTAACTAAAGTTAACCATAGAGAAGAGTGAAATACATATGGGACTGTTATGGTTAATAATCCCATGATTCCCGCCAAAATAAACGAAGAAAATACACTGGTAACATAGCCTTTAAATGATATGCCAGTTAATTTTTTAATTAACATAAAGTAACTTGAACCATAATAACCAATTTGTAGTATAAGTAAGACCACTGCTGCGCCGATAACTCCACCTAAACGAATGCCAATTAAAATACCAATTACACGCATCAATAAAGTGATAAAGCTCCATTTGAATCCTAGATCTGCTCTTCCCTTTGCTAATAACAAAGCATTGCTGGGCTGAAAAAAAGACCAAAATAAGGCTACTAAAGATAAAATTTGGACCAAGGGGATAGCAGGAATCCATTGCTTACCAAAAACCATGGGGATTAATAATGGAGCCACAATTGCTAGGCCCATACAAAGTGGGGAATTAATTAAAGAAATGATTTGTAATAAAAACAAATAGCCTTCCTTTAAATGTTCTTTTTGCCGTTGTAATTTTGCAAATACAGGAAAAGCTACACGGGTTAAAATCGGATTGATTCTGGTGAGTGGTTGCAAAGCCAAACTAAAGGCTAGGCTATAATAACCCATAGCCTGTGTACCCAAGGTTATGCCAATTAAGACTTTATCTAGATTGAGGATAATGTAGTTCATAGCTCTATCCCCTACCTGGTATAAGCCAAATCCAATATATTCTTTTAAATCTTTATAATCAAAAATTAATTTGGGCCGACTTTCTTTCTGACTAGAACTTAATAGTAGTAAAGTTTTAAAGATCGAACTGGTTAGCATTCCCCAGATCAAAGAAAAGACACCTTGGTTTATGAAGCAGAAAAAAATGCTGCAATTACTCCCAAAAAAATACTGCTAATTTCAATAATAGCTAATTTTTTAAAGCAAAGTTCTTTTTGCAATAAAGTTTGAACTTGTTGCCCCCATGGTACTATTAAAAAAACTAGGGATGCGTAAAGTAACAATGATTTCAATCGAGGTTCATGGAATATAAGAATAATTATTGGTAAACAAGTAATAGCAATAAAAAATACAACTATGCCGCTGATTATATTCAACCAAAATAAAGAAGAAAGTTGTTTTTTAGTGATGTCCTGATGATGAATTATCCCGTTGCTTATTCCCATATCTATAAAAATTTGTACAAAACCCACCATAACTACGGTAATAGCCATTAAGCCATATTCAGAAGGTGGGAGTAAATGTGCGAAAAAAATATTTTGAATTAGCTGCAAAATTGCTGTAGCTATTGCCGAGAAAATGCTCCATTTAGTACTGGAAATTGTTGCTTTTCTCAAAGACATTAAATTACTCTTTTATATAGATATTTGGCTTCTTTAATCGCTATCTCCTTTAGCCCTTCTTCCAAGGTAATTTTTGCAATCCAATTTGGCAAGAGTTCTCCTTGTTGCCAAGGAACCATTACCTCTCGTTCGCGATAATTCCTTCCCCCCCATTGAATGTTTATTTTCCCCCCAAAGTTTTTTCAAAGATTGCAACCACTTCTTTTAATTTCAAAAATCGGCCACTAGTAATCGCATATGCTTTATAGCAAGCGTTTGATTGTGAACTCATCCATTCGTAAGCAGTCAAATAGGCAGCTACTATATCTGTTATATAAACCAAATCAATGGATTGTTCACCGGGAGACATTAACAGTTTCTCCCCTGTTTCCGCATAATTTTTCAATAATGGAATAATTTTTTTTCGTTTATCCTTCGGGCCATATACATCATAAAGTTCTAAATTAATTACACTTAAACCATAAGCCTCATGGTAATATTTAAGAATGACATAAAAAGCTTCTTTAAAAGCAGCATAAAGATTTACTGGATGATAACTTTCGTTCTTATAATGTTGCCAAGAAGTGCCTGTAGTTACCATGTGTTTAACGTTAGTTTTACACATGGCCTCGGCCAAATAGCACCCAAAAGTTATACTTGCGTCAATTAATTGGGGAACTTGTTCTACAGTATGCTCAACCAAAACCAATGCTGCCAAATGGAAGACAACATCAATTGAATGTTGCTGCATGATTTCAATCAGTTCTTGTCCGTTTCCAGAATAAACATAAAGTTTAATATTATTACGGATATCATTGATTTGATCTAATTTGGAATCGGAGCGAACTATACCGATAACCTTCCAATCTGCTTTAACCAATGTTCTCGCTAAATGTGAACCTGTGAATCCACTGATTCCTGTGATTAGAGCGGTTTTAACCACAAAGTTCCTCCTGATATACAAAAGTGGAATTAAATTCCGTAAATAAAGGCAGGCCTTTATCTCTTTCCGAAAGAATAGGATTTTTTTCTGGCCAAATGTCCACTGATTTCCAGTGAACGCCACAGTCGTGTTCTGGGCTATGAACCGTAGAAGTTTTATAAATGACTATAGCTTTTGGTGAAATGACATAGTAACCATGTGCTATCCCGGGTGGGATTAATAAGATATTGGCATCTTCCGCAGTGAGCATAAAGGAAATGGATTGTCCGTAAGTAGGTGAACCTCGTCTAATGTCTAACAGCACATCCAAAATTTTTCCTTCAATGCAATAAACCATTTTATAATGGCTGAAAGGTGGATTTTGAAAATGTAAACCACGTAATACATTTTGACTGGAGACGGTATATAGCTCTTCTGAAAAATCAATGTTCACTCCATTTTGCACAAACATACCTTTGTGCCAAGTTTTTATTAGTAACCCTCGATTATCTTGAAAAATTTTAGGGAAAATTTCAAAACAATCAGGAAAGGCCGTTTTCTGGAATTTCATTAAGTTTCTCCTAGTGATAAGTAATCATTAATTTGCTGCTTGGTAAGTTGATGTAAATCTTTTTGTTCTATCCATGCTTCATACCATGAATTTGTCCAATCTAAAGCTTGGGTGATGTTTAGCTTGGGATTCCATCCTAAATGGAGTTTAGCCTTAGTGTTGTTTAATGCTAAATGATGTACTTCATGATAAGCGGATTGCTCATTTTTTGTCAATAGATGTTTTTTCTTTTGTAACATATAGTTGGCGACTTGAATGACGGTCATGGCTTGACTGCTATCAGGACCAAAATTCCAACTAGCGGAAAATTTTTCTGAGTTATGCCAACATTTCTCTATTAATTGTAAATATCCAAACAAAGGTTCAAGAACATGTTGCCAAGGACGAATGGCGTGAGGATAGCGAATTTTTAACGGTTGGGAGGTTTGAAGAGAATGGATAATATCAGGAATGAGTCTGTCTTCGGACCAATCTCCACCTCCAATCACGTTTCCGGCTCTGGCTGAGGCTAAGGCTATGTTTTGTGATTTATAAAATGAGTGATGATAAGCATTGGTGATTAGTTCAGCACAGCCTTTACTGCTGCTGTAGGGATCTTGTCCACCCATAGGATCCTTTTCTTCATATTCCCAAAAACAATCTTTGTTAGCATAGCATTTATCCGAGGTAACATTTAATAATACTTTCACACTGTTACAATGGCGTGCAGCTTCCAATATATGCACAGTTCCTAACACGTTGGTAGAATAGGTCTCTACTGGATAAGCATAAGAATGGCGAACTAAAGCTTGGGCAGCCATATGGATGACGATTTCAGGTTGCGCATTATTAATGCTCGCTTGCAAAAAATTCAAATCGCGGATGTCTCCAATAATGTGTTCCATGCTTTGAGCAATATCAAGCAATTCAAATAAGTTAGGGACAGTTTTAGGTGGTAAAGCATAGCCATATAATTTAGCTCCTAGCTGTTGGAGCCAAAACGTTAACCAGCTACCTTTAAATCCGGTATGCCCAGTGATAAATACACGTTTGTTTAACCAAAAACTGGGTTGCATTTCCATACCTTCCAAGGAGCCCTTTGTGTTTGCCAAAGCTCTTCTAGAATATTTTTTTCACGTAATGTATCCATGGACTGCCAAAAGCCCTCATGACAATATGCAGACATGTGTCCTTCATCGGCTAACCGATGCATAGGGTCTTGCTCCCAACTCGTTTCATCTCCACGAATGTAATCAAATACAGCAGGGGAAATAACAAAAAATCCCCCATTGATCCAAGCCCCATCTCCTTTGGGTTTTTCCATAAATTTTTTCACTCTCTGGCCTTCCATTTCCATGGCTCCAAAACGACCTGCAGGTTTCACTGCAGTTACAGTAACTAATGCAGAATCACGATAATGTTGCTCAATCAACGCCGCTATATTTATGTTGGCTACGCCATCGCCATAAGTAAAACAAAAAGCTTCATCTTTGACGTAGGGTTCAATGCGTTTTAGACGCCCCCCTGTCATGGTGTTTTCTCCGGTGTCCACTAAGGTGATACGCCAAGGTTCTGCATATTGCTGATGAACATGCATTTTATTTTGTTGCATATCAAAGGTGACATCGGACATATGTAAAAAGTAATTTGCAAAATATTCCTTAATTACATATCCCCTGTATCCCAAGCAAATAATGAAATCTTGAATCCCATAATGAGAATATATTTTCATTATGTGCCATAAAATAGGTTTACCACCTATTTCAATCATAGGTTTTGGTTTAAGAAGGGTCTCTTCGCTAATTCGAGTGCCAAAGCCTCCGGCTAAAATAACGCACTTCATATGTTAGATCTGCCCATTTTAAATTTGCAAAAATTTCTCAAAAGGGTCAAAAATAGTGCCAAGATTAACGCTAATGGTAACCAGATTTTCAATTTTGCTCCCGGTGTTAAGCCTACTTCTTTATACGTTACTAATCCCTCCAAACTTACGGGTAAGAAACTATTTATACTTTTCTTTAAGAGATCCAATTTGGTGGTTAATCCCCATAGCGATTTTAAGTGCTCATTTTTAATTGCGAGATTTTGGTTGCTGAAATAATCATTTGCCAGTTCATATAAATTTGATTTGTCTATTTTTTTATAAATAGATTTTCCACTACCAAGAGAATTTGATTTTAGAGTGAAGTTGTTGATTATTTGTTTTTCTAGTACGATTTCCTGTTCTACGAATTTTAATTGGTCAGTAAAATTATTTTTTAATCCAGTCATTCTTGGCAATGAAAAATGCTTGCAAATCAGTGGATAAGGTATTAATAGTTTCAGTTAATTTTTTATCCTCGGTTGAAGATAATTTGATTTTTGTCAAAATATAATAAGAGTTATAGTTATCAAATTTCATAGGCTGTATTTGGATGTTTTTCCAAATCTGTTGCGTGTTTGATGAAGCTTCATGAATTTTTGTGGGCAAGTAAATGTTATCAAGATACCAAGCTAATTCTTCAAAATTAACTATCGGCTTTCTTGTATCTAACTCATATTCATTACTTTGATTTACCTTAACAGGCTGATAAGTCGGTAATTTTACTACTTGTGAAAATATATATAATTTAGGTTGTGTGAAAATGTAAAGACTGCCACTAAAGCTTAATAGCAAAAAAACGGTTAGAAAAAAAATTTTTGAGTTTACTAAAATACGCCAGAGGTCGTATAGGCTAACTTCATCACTCATTTCACACACTACATTCGGTCAGATTAAGCGATAAAGCATTTACCACGTATTCTATTTCTTGTTCACTCATGTATGGTCCAAAGGGTAAACTGAGTACTTGTTTAGAAGCTCGCTCTACAACCGGCAAATTAAGCATTTGATTCAGGACAGGTTGTTGATAAATGGGTTGTGGATAATGGACGGCTGTTGGGATACCCTGTTTGTGTAAAATAGTTTGCACTAATTCACGTTTTTCAACGGATAAGGTGTATTGGGCATAAACGCTAAGGTTATAATCCTTAATGTGAGGAGTTATCCAGTGTTTATTTAAAAGCTGATTATAATATTGTGCTAATTGTTGACGTTTTATAATTTCTTCAGGAAAAACTTCTAACTTAGTTAATAAGATTGCTGCTTGTAAGGTATCTAATCGAGCATTCGTGCCTAATAATACATGATGATATCGACTTTGTTGGCCATGGTTACGTAACAGTCGAATTTTTTCCGCCAATGTCTCATCGGAGGTAAAACAAGCCCCTCCATCACCGTAACAACCTAAAGGTTTGGAAGGAAAAAAACTTGTACATCCGATTTTTCCCAATCCCCCCGATGGTCGACCTTTATAAGTAGCTCCGAAGCTTTGTGCGGCATCTTCTATTACTTCCAGTCCGTGGCGTTTTGCTATTGCATTGATTTCATCATAATCGGCACATTGTCCATAAAGATTAACAGCTACTATTGCTTTTGTTCGTGAAGTTATGGCAGCTTCAATAAGTTGTGGATTCAAGTTGTAAGTTCTTGGATCAATGTCTACGAAAACTGGCTTTGCTCCTAATTGCAAAATGGTGGAAGTAGATGCAAAAAAACTAAAGGGTGAAGTAATTACCTCATCTCCATCGCCAATATCTAAGGCCATTAATGCTAATTGTAAAGCCAAAGTACCACTATCTATTGCCAAGCAGTATTTGGTTCCAACCCATTTGGCTAGTTTTAGCTCTAATTCCTCGATCTCCGGGCCCATAATATATTGCCCATGTTCAAGGACATCTCTGATCCGGGTATCAATTGATAATTGAAGATGTTTATATTGTTTACGTAAGTCTATAAATTGCATAAATTAGACCCCTCTAACGAAAAGCTTACCTCTATAGCTTGGAACGTCCATCCGTTGCCAACTTTGAATGAAAAATCTCCTTAAAATGCTCAAATACTATGTGTATTCTCCGCTTCTTCGTCAATTTTTCATTCAAACTTGTCTAACAGCTGAACGTTCACATGCAGTCAGACGCCCCAATAGGCGCTCAAGTTATTTCCGCCCCCTTCTTGAAAGGGTGGATCGATAACGGACTAAGGCAATTGGATAAAATTTGCCAATTTAAGCATAAATTAATACTTTTAACAAGCCTGATCCTTAATATGTGGTCTCTTTGGCTCTTGCTATATTAGACTTCTTTCCACACTTCGTCTTTTGGCCTACTGCTGCGTTGTGTTGTTTTCTCCGGTGCTCATTTACTCGCATGTAAACTCCGCTCCTCGAAATCAACCCGCCTTGCACTAGACCAAAATACTGGGTTTGGAAAGAAGTCTATTTAAATCTTGTATTATCCTTCGGTTAAATTACAATCATATTTTGTACTATGATTTATTAATCACAAGAGGATTTATCATGGAGCTTGCTGCTTTAACTGCTTTATCACCTTTAGATGGCCGTTATTATAATACATTGGCTGAGTTAAGGCCTATCGCCAGCGAATATGGCTTAATATATTTTCGCTTAACTGTAGAAATTCGTTGGCTAATGATATTAGCTAATCAATCTGAATTAACCCATGCACAGCCTTTAGAAGCCGAAAGCTATGAATTTCTCGAAAATATCCTTACTAGTTTTGACTTGCAAGCCGCGGAACAAATAAAAATTATTGAAAAAACTACTAATCATGATGTCAAAGCTGTTGAATATTATATTCGTAATCAGCTTCAACATCATCCGAAATTATCAAGACTGATTCCTTTTATTCATTTTGGCTGCACTTCAGAGGACATTAATAATCTTGCTTATGGCTTGATGCTTTTAAAGATAAGAGCTGAAGTATTGTTACCTATCATGCAAACTTTAATTCAACAATTGGGTTTATTAGCTGCTGAATATAAAAGTTTGCCAATGTTGGCTCGAACCCATGGACAACCCGCCTCACCTACTACTTTAGGCAAAGAATTAGCTAATGTTGCTATTCGCCTTTCTCGACAAATGCAATCTCTACGTGATATCCCTATATTAGCTAAATTTAATGGCGCAATTGGTAATTTTAATGCTCATTATATAGCCTGTCCCGAACTTGATTGGCCCACACTGAGTCGGGATTTTATACATTCACTTGGATTAGCTTATAATCCCTATACGACGCAAATTGAACCCCATGATAATTTAGCTGAGATTTTGCATAATCTTTGCCGTTACAACACTATTTTGCTTGATTTAAACCGTGATTTATGGGGATACACGAGTCTGGGCTATTTTTTACAAAAGCAAGTTGCTACTGAAGTTGGTTCTTCTACCATGCCGCATAAAATTAATCCGATCGATTTTGAAAATTCTGAAGGTAACTTGGGAATCGCCAATGCTTTAGCTGAGCATTTAGCTAGTAAATTGCCTGTATCACGTTGGCAGCGTGATTTATCTGATTCTACAGTATTGCGTAATTTGGGGTCATTAGTTGGATATTCTCTAATTGCTTATCAATCAACGTTAAAGGGTATAAAAAAAATAACCATTAATACTGAACAAATTCAACTGGATTTGGACCAACATTGGGAAATATTGGCTGAAGCGCTACAGATAGTGTTGCGTCGACACGGAGTAGTAGATGCATACGAGAGACTAAAGGCCTTGACTCGAGGGAAAAAAATTAATCGAACAATTTTACATGAATTTATTGAACAACTGCCAGTACCTGTGGAAGTTAAAATCCAGCTGCAAACCTTATCTCCCGAACAGTATTTGGGCTATGCAACTTTTTTGACTGAAGAGGCTTTAGCCGAAATTAAATAGGAAGCTACCATGTTAAATTTCAAGGTTATCAAAGACTCTCAAGGACAAAGCCTGTTACTTACTTCCATATATGGCAAGGCGTTATTAACAATCCCACAATTAAATAAAGGAACTGCTTTTACTGAGAAAGAACGGGTAGAATTTGAATTAGTTGGAAAGTTGCCGCCTCATATAGAAACTTTAGAAAAGCAAGTAAAACGCGCTTATCTGCAGTTCTCAAGCTATGAAAAAGGCATCAATAGAAATCTTTATCTTAATTATTTATTAAACGTGAACCAAATACTTTTTTATAAATTATTAAGTGAACATACTGAAGAGATATTGCCTTATATTTATACTCCAGGGGTAGGTGATGCTGCGCAAGGATTTAGTCGGCAATTTTTTCAACCTCGAGGGATATATATTTCTTTTGAAGATCAAGATCGTATAGAAATGATTTTAAATAATCGTACTAATCCTCATTTGCAAATTATTGTCGTAAGTGATGGAGAAGGTGTATTAGGCATAGGCGATCAAGGGATAGGGGGGATGGTTATTCCTGTAGCTAAGTTAATGGTTTATACCGCTGTTGGTGGTGTTAATCCTGACACTACTTTACCAATTTTATTGGATGCAGGCACTAACAATGAAAATTTGCTTAATGATCCCATGTACTTGGGCTGGCGTCACTCAAGAGTGACAGGTAAAGATTACAATATTTTTATTAACAAATTTGTTCAAGCAGTTAAGAAGTTATTTCCATATGTTTTTTTACACTGGGAAGATTTTGGTTCGTATAATGCTTATCATAATCTTGCATACTATCGGGAAAAAATTTGTAGTTTTAACGATGATATTCAGGGAACCGGTGTCGTTACTATTGCGGCAATTTTAGCTGCATTGCGTCAAATTGGTGCAAAATTAAAAGATCAACGTATCGTCGTTTTTGGTGCAGGTTCGGCTGGTATGGGAATTACTGAAAGTATTTATAATGCCATGCACCAACAAAATAATTTTTCTGAAGAAGAAGCTAAATCCAAATTTTGGCTCGTGGATCGTCAAGGATTATTAAGTGAGTATTCCGATAATGTACGTGATGTGCAAAAAAAATATTTACGCCCGAAAACTGAAATATCTGCATGGCAGGTACAAAATCCCCATTCCGTTTCCTTACAAGAAGTAGTTGAAAATGTTCATCCAACCATTTTAATTGGATGTTCGGGGGTGGGAGGCGCTTTCAATCAATCTGTTGTAGAAATGATGGCGCGGTACGTTGAACGTCCTATTATTTTTCCATTATCTAATCCTACTCACTGTATTGAAGCAACCCCCTTTCAGATTATGGAATGGACTCGTGGTAAAGCACTGGTTGCGACAGGAAGTCCATTTGCTGAAGTGATTTATCAAGGAAAAGTTTATCCTGCAAATCAGTGCAATAATTACTTAGTGTTTCCGGGGATTGGATTAGGAGTCATTGCTGTGGCAGCAAAAAAAGTTAGTGAGGGTATGCTCTGGGCTGCGAGTTGCGCTTTAAGTCAAAGTACCGTTTCGGAAACGGGACGTTTGTTACCAACTCTTGAGCAAGTGACACAGCAAACTTCACGCGCTTTAGCAATTGCTGTTGCCCGCACTGCTATTGATGAGGGTTTAGCACAGATAGAAATTAAACACTCAGTGGAAGAACAGATTGATCAATGTATTTGGAAACCACATTACTTACCTTATCAGAGAATCACTGAAAATCACTAATTAATATAATAGACTTCATGTTGTTTTCAGAAATCTAGGGTCTGTTGATAATTGTCATTGCGAGCGTTAGCGAAGCAATCCAGTTCGTACTTTGGACAATGCTCTGTACTGGATTGCTTCCCCCTCGCTCGCGCTCGGGGTCGCAATCTGAAATATCCCCACGAATTTTACCACACTCTATCCAACTCGGATTGAATAAGTTGTGGTAAATTTTTGTAATCCATAATGAGTTCATTAAGCTTGTTAAACTCAACAATTAATTGACCTAAATAGAAGTATGAAAATACTTTTTTATCCTTAACGGTATTAGACTGAAATACTCTTTGAAATCCCTGGCTATGCCCAATAACCCCTATAATCCAAAGTGTAATCTGGGCAATCGCCGCTAATAACATGAAGGTACCCCATCTATAAATACAACGTGTTTCAATCTGCCTACCACCCAATCCATATCGCGTATTCTTGATATCCCTAAAACTCTCTTCTATCTGCATTCTTTTTTTATACGCATTGAGAACCTGTGTCGTAGTATAATTCTTTGGTAAGTTCGTCGCTAATATCCAAGGCTCTTTGGCTAAACGCTGATAATTCCCATTGGCTGCGTTGTAATTTCGAGGTAATTTTGCCGGCTTTTTCCTTTTGCTTAGGGTAGTGCCTTTTTTTGTGATGACACGACAAGCTCGAGGCTGATTTTTGGTAATATAAGCCTCTTCATAACATTTAGCCCGTGTGCCAATCGGGTTGAACAATTCACTGGCCTCTTGCCATGGTGCACCGTCGGACAATTTAATATATTTGCCACTTCGGGCTCTTACCAGCCAATACCACTTTTGTGACTCGATAGCCTCAAACCAATTATCACCAAAGGCAGCATCCATGATGATTAAGACATCCCGTCCTTCGGGTAGACAGGCGAATAGTTTGGCTATAAATTCTTTTTCCCGACCTTTGAGTTCGCCCTTCTCAAACACGTCTCTATAGAGCGGAAGGGTTCGACCCTGGGTAGCCACTTCTGCACTGAGCATCTGAATATCCTGGTTATCTTTTAAAAAACAAAGATCAATAATAATAGGTGAAACTTTATCTTGAGCAATATATTTAAATACGTATTGAGACAGTCCCATATAGATACTACCTAATTCCGAATATAAATGTTGATTCCCCACTAAACGATCCACTTTCTTGATTCGATGTTTTAATTGAGTGTCACTTTTCAGATACCTTCCTATGGCTGAAATCGAGAGTTGCTGACTTTGTTGTATTGCAGTCGCCACATCCATGACAGCTTGTAGCCTTTTAGCGTGAATTTCTGGGCAGAAATCCTCCAAATGAAAAAATAAAAGCTCATTGATTGACATTCCTTATCCTCTATATAAAAAATCTTCCTCCTTTTTAATGAATCTTTCGTTATTTTTCATCAAATTCGTGGGGATATTTCAGGTCGCAATGACCGTATTTTAGTGAAAAAATCAGTTTTGATATGAGTAATTAATGAATTGTCAACAGACCCTAATATTTCCTACTAAGAACCAAATAAATGAATAAGAAAAATAGTGTAGGAAGAGTTGCGGCTATCCATGCAGGCCATTGATAAACTAGCGCAATAGGCCCGAGGAATTGGTTTAACATATAAAAACTAAAGCCAACAATAATTCCAGTTAACACTCGGCTACTCATACTAACTTGACGCAATGAGCCAAATACAAAAGGCACGCCTAAACAGATCATCACTATGGTGGTGAAAGGCTGCATGAGTCGCTGCCAAAACGCAAATTCTAGTTCGCTGGCAAGTAAACCCGCTTGGTGACGATACTGAATATTACGCCATAACCCTTGGATAGTTTGTTGTTCAGAATCTCTTTGCATCTTCTTTTCTAATAATTGCGGATGAAAGGTAAATCCCAGAGGTTGTTTATCCAGGTGGGTGGCTTGCACTTGATCGCCAACAAATTGAGTAGTGGAAATATTAACGAGTTGCCATTTACCCTTTTCCAGCTCCGCTTTTTCTGCCACTAATGCCGTCAATAAATGGTTTTGTTTATCAAAATCAAAACGTGCAATGTTGAGAACTTGAGTTTTGGATAAGATGGCGCCAATTCTTACGAATGTATTTTCTTGGTGTAGCCATAAATCTCCGTGCGACCATAAATTCTGTAATTTTCCGGTGGCTTGTGCTTTGTAGCTTCTTGATTGATATTCCAATTTTGGCGCCTGCCACTCTCCTAAAAAAGTGACAAAAATTAACATAAAAAGAGCTGCTTTAATTACTGCCCAGGCTATACGATTTTTAGAAACTCCTGCACTACATATAACAATTAGCTCGCTGGTCATGGCCATCCGACCTAATCCAATTAAGCTACCTAAAAATCCAGCAATCGGAAACAGTTGATATAAATCAGAGGGCAGCTGCATAGCTACATAGACAAATAATTGTAGTAAACCGTAGTGGCCCGTCCCAAAGGAGGAAAGCTCATTGATAAATTCGAGCAAGGTTTCAATGCCTAATAAGGTCAATACCACTAGGCCTGTTGCGATTATAACTGAATTAGCGATGTAACGATCAAGAATGTGCATGTTTTAAATGTCGATATCCCAGTAAAAATAAAGCAATTAATATCATTAATCCGTGAATCCACCATAAACCTAAATCGGGTCCAATTATTTCTTTACGAATCCATACCCGGCCTACAAATAATAAATTTTCATAAAAAATAAATAGCAAAATTGCAGGTAATAATTGAGTAAACTTACCTCGTCTAGGATTCACCCGGCTTAATGGAAAAGCTAATAAAGTTAAAACTGCTACAGAAATAGGAATAGCTATACGCCAGTGTAATTCGGCTGCCGCTTTACTGCTAGTATAGCGTTGTAGCCATAATTCTCGGGTAGGTGCATTACTAGGCCACCCACTATGGGTGTGTAATTGTTTTAAAAGCTTAATTCCATATTCTTTGAATTGCACTATTTGATAATTTTTTTTTCCGGGTATACCTATATATCGATATCCTTCTTTAAAAAGCATAAATCGCCCTTCTCTCATTTCTCTTTCTTCAGCAGTTTTAGCCACAGTAATATCCCAGGATTGGTGATCCGACTTTGAACTATCATGCTGTGCTAGAAAAATATTTTCCATTTCTTTTGCTTCACGTTTTATGCGCTCTGCATAAAATACGCTCTCTTCTCCTATATTTTGGAAACGTTTAGGCATTACTTTTTCTACAGTTGCTTGCGCTGCAGATTCATAAAAAATCCGCAATCGGTAATCATCAAGGCTAGGTTGGATCCATAACATTAATAGCGAAACTATTACTGTAATTACCAGGGTAAGACTAAAAATTATACTAAACAAATAACTGGGAGAAACTCCACAGGCACCTAAAACTGTCATCTCGTGATCTAAATATAAGCGGCCGAATGCAATTAAAATAGCAAGGTAGAAGCTTAATGGAATTAAATAACCTAACAAGAAAGGAGTTTGCAAAGCCATTAGCTTGGCCATTGCCCCCATAGTGATATTACCATGTGCTACATAATTTAAATAATGTATAAACTGGTTAGTTATAAAAATCATCAGCAAGACTAAAAGAATAGCTAGAAAAGTAGTATAAATTTCTTTGCTGATATAGCGAAAAATAATCAATGACAAAACTCTCTTTTTCTGACACTATATTTTTTTACTTAATAGCTCACATGTAAGCTAGCATCGCGGTTCACATACTAACGTGTATGCTGGTTTTTTTCATCAGTTTTTTATTATGCCGACTACTATCTTTACATGTGCCTGTAATATAACAATTAATATTGCCCTCATAATGAAACGACAAGTTGACTTCTATTTATTAAATGGCGCTGATTTTAGTGATGGCTATAGCTTTGCGTGTCAATTAACAGAAAAAGTTTACTCACAAGGTCATTCCCTATGGATTCGACTCACTTCTCTGGTTGAAACTAAAATTTTTGATGAGTTATTATGGACGTTTCAATCGGATAGCTTTATTCCTCACCATTTTTTAAATACCGTGGAGCCCATTTTGATTGTGACTAGTAATTCCAAACAAGAAGTTAATTCGGCTCCTCTTTGGTTAAATGTGTCTTTGGAGACTTTTCCAGCTGGAAATTATACCCGCCTCTTGCAAATTGTTCCTAATCAGCCTAATTTACTGCAAATTGCGAGAGACCATTTTCGTCATTACCAAAAACTGGGTTACCAAACACGGACCCATAAAATATACAATAAGTGAGTTATTACAAAAGATAAATATGATAGACAAAATATATCAACCTAAAGCGCTGGAGGAGCGTTGGACCCATTTCTGGGAAGAAAAAAAATATTATCGACCTCTGGGATCGGGTAAACCTTATTGTATTATGTTACCTCCTCCAAATGTTACCGGAACCTTACATATGGGACATGGTTTCCAATTAAGTATAATGGATGCCTTAATTCGTCGGAAACGTATGCAAGGTTACCGAGTTCTTTGGCAACCAGGTACAGATCACGCTTCGATTGCTACGCAAATAGTAGTGGAACGCCAACTTTTGCAAGAAGGTTTAAGCCGCTATGATTTAGGACGAGAAAAATTTTTACACCGTGTTGAGCAATGGCGTCAACAATCCGGATCTATTATTACCCAACAGATACACCGTCTAGGTGCTTCACTTGATTGGGAGCGGGAACATTACAGTATGGATCCGGTTATTACCAAAGCAACCTATGCAGCTTTTATCCGTCTTTTTGAAGAAGGCTTAATTTATAGAGGACAGCGTTTAGTAAACTGGGATCCGCAATTGCATACTGCAGTTTCGGATTTAGAAGTGATCAACGAGGCAACTCCTGGTCATCTATGGTACATACGTTATCCTTTGGTCAATAGTAAAGATAAAGAGTATGTAATAGTAGCGACAACTCGTCCTGAAACCCTGTTTGGAGATGTGGCGATAGCCGTTCATCCGGATGATGTGCGTTACCAATCTTTAATTGGTAAAAAAGTGCAACTGCCATTGGCTGAACGTGAGATTCCAATTATTGGAGATAGTATAGTTCAGCCTGAATTTGGTACGGGTTGTGTCAAAGTGACTCCTGCGCATGATTTTAATGATTATGAGATAGGGAAACGTCATCGTCTCGAAATGATAAACATTTTTACAACTTCAGCACAGTATAACAACAATGTTCCATCGGATTATCAGGGATTAGAACGCTTTGCTGCACGTCAGCGGGTAATAATGGATCTACAAGCATTAGGGTATCTTGAGAAAGTTGAAAATTATACTACTAATCTTCCACGAGGTGATCGTTCTGGTGTCATACTTGAGCCCTTACTAACAAACCAATGGTATGTACGGATGGCTTCGTTTGTACCTCCAGCCACCGATGCGGTACAGAGCAAAAAATTACAATTTGTGCCAAGTAGTTGGACTAAAACTTATCTACAATGGCTAGAGCAAATTGAAGATTGGTGTATTAGTCGTCAACTTTGGTGGGGACACCAAATTCCTGTATGGTATGACGGGCAACATCAATCTTATGTGGGCTATGATGAAAATGATGTACGTCAGCGATACCATTTGGACTCAACTGTCCATTTGCAGCAAGACCAAGATGTTTTAGATACCTGGTTTACTGCAGCTTTATGGCCTTTCTCTAGTTTAGGTTGGCCAGATCCAACTGCAGAGTTAGCGACCTTCTACCCTACTAATGTCCTAGTTACTGGTTTTGATATTATCTTTTTTTGGGTAGCTCGTATGGTCATGATGGGCATCAAATTTATGGGTGAAGTGCCATTTCAAGAAGTTTATATCACCGGTTTGATTCGAGATGCTCACGGCCAAAAAATGTCAAAAAGTAAAGGTAATATTTTAGACCCTATCGATTTGATGGATGGTATCGATTTAGAATTTTTGATTAAAAAACGAACTACTGGTTTGATGCAACCGCAAATGGCCCCAGCTATTCGTCAAGTTACTCAAGATGAATTTCCTCAAGGAATAGACGCTTACGGTGCTGACGCATTACGTTTTACTTTTTGTGCTTTAGCCAGTACTGGGCGTGACATTCATTTTGATATGAGTCGCATTGGCGGATATCGTAATTTTTGCAACAAATTGTGGAACGCTGCACGCTTTGTTTTGATGAATACTGAGGGTGAAGAAGAGCAGTTGCGCTCGAAAAATCTTGAATATTCCTTAGCAGATTATTGGATTCAAAGTGAGTTACAAAATACTATTTCTAAGGTCAATGTAGCCTTTGAACAGTATCGGTTTGATCTCATAGCTCAACTCGTTTACGAATTTACTTGGAACGAGTATTGTGATTGGTATTTAGAACTTGCCAAAAGTGCTATAAATAATTCGTCCACTAACCCAGAGCAAAAAAATGCGGCAAGGCAGACATTACTTGAGGTACTTGAAGTATTATTGCGCCTTATGCATCCACTTATTCCCTTTATTACTGAAGAAATTTGGCAAAAGGTGGTTCCTCGAATTCAACAGGGTGCTTCCGAAAGTATTATGGTCGCCCCTTATCCCGAATCCAATCCGCTCTTTACTCCAAACGTTGAGGCAATAAATGCTATCTCTTGGTTAAAGCGAGTTACCTATGGTATTCGTAACCTTCGTAGCGAGATGAATGTGGCTCCAGGAAAAAATATCTCTTTATATTTTCATCATGGCAGTGCACTTGATCATCAGTTTTTGGAACAGAATGAAATTTATTTTAAAAACCTCTCTAAGGCTTCTCAAATTGTATGGGTAGAAGAAGGAATGACAATTCCTTCTGCGAGCGCCATGGTAGTAATTGATCAATTGGAAGTTTATATACCCCTGACTGATCTTATTGATAAAAAAATGGAGTTAGCACGCATTGATAAAGAAATAAATAAATTAAAGCAAGAGCAAACTAAGTTGCAAGCTAAATTGAACAATCCTGGCTACTTGGCAAAAGCCCCTCTTGAAGTTAAGGAGAAAGAACAGCAACGATATCAACAGCTGCTGAGTTCTTTAGAGAAGCTGCAAACTTATCATCACAAAATATCAGCAATCGAATAAAAACCATATTATCTATCGAAGTGCAACTAGCGTAATAGATCAGGTGGTATAGTTGGCTTCATGAGAATGCTCAATTTTGATACCAGATTGAACGAAAAATTGACGAAAAAGCGCAGCATACATGTAGTATGGTGAGCCGCATGCGGCGAACGCCCGGCCAGGGATTGGTCGGGCGGTATTTCGAGAGCACACAGGTTGGGCCAAGGATGGCGAGCTACTTTATGAGAGCAAAAGGGGATTGTCTATCGAAGTGCACACAGCATCCTCCAAACCTCCCCCTTCAATAAAGGATTAGACAACATTGCCTCTAAGGAATGAGTTTTTAGCAAAGGAAAATTTGCTGGTATTTTTCTCAACTTTATGAATTGTTCTGCGCAATCTTGTCCTAAGAAAATGATTTGGGTTTTAGAAGGTAACTTTATTTGCGCTAAATTAGTTTTCATCTTTTCTTCATCTCCCCCACCCAACGCTTTTACAATAGCAGACAACAACACACGTTCTGAGTCTCGTTGCGTGGCATCAATTCCGGCCGAGGCCACTAGTATCCCGTAATGATGTAAATTGTAGCAATAAATAGGATATAAATTTTCTTCAATCAATGGGCGTAAGCGCCATTCGGTAATACCCATCGCCTGGAGATAGTAAGATGCAGTGCTTGTTTTCATTATCTAATCTCGCTAAACTCAAAATTTAAAATCATTAGACTTCTTGAAACAAGCATATCGGGAGAGTAAAGTCATTTCAAGAAGATTACTATAGAGAAGGAATCTATTATGCAATCCATACTGATCGCAGGAAGTGGTCGAATTGGTAATGCGATAGCTCAATTATTTTCACATTATCCCCAATTGTATCAAATTACTCTGGTGGATCAGGTTTTAAGCCCTCCTCCTTCATTCTCATCCAAATCTAACTTACGCTATGTTCCCATAGATGTGCAAAATCAAACACAAGCTGCTGAATTAATTCGTAATAATCAATTTCACGCCATCATATCTTGCTTACCCTATTTTGCAAATATAGGTATGGCAAAATTAGCTAAACTTCACAATTTACATTATTTTGATGTAACTGAAGATGTAGTGACTGCTAATGCCATAATGGAATTGGCTAATGATTCCCAGACAGCTTTTGTTCCTCAATGTGGGGTGGCTCCAGGCTTTATTAATATTGTTGCCAACGAGCTTATGCAGCACTTTAGTCAACTTGAGATAGTTAAACTTCGTTGTGGGGCTTTACCGTCACAATCTAGCCATGCTTTACAGTATGCACTTACTTGGTCGATAGAAGGACTAATCAATGAATATGCAAACCTTTGCCCTGCCATTATTAGTGGGGAGGTAGTAAATTTATATCCCTTAGCAGATTTGGAGCAAGTTTATATTGATGGGTTAACCTATGAAGCTTTTAATACTTCAGGTGGCCTAGGTTTGCTGTTACAAAATTATGTCGGTAAAGTGCATACTCTTAATTACAAGACACTGCGTTATCCAGGACATTGCTCTAAAATGGCATTTTTAATGCAGGATTTAAAATTAAGCGAAGATCGTCATACTTTGAAGAAGATTTTACAAAATATTTTGCCCACTACAAGACAAGATGTAGTAATCCTGTATGTAAGTGTTCAGGGTTATCAAGCTGGACAGCTTATGCAAGAAAGTTATGTTAATAAATTTTATCCCACCACTGTTGAGGGCCAAGTTTACTCCGCTATCCAAATGGCTACTGCTAGCGGACTTTGTAGTGTGGTGGATATTGTACTGCATTCACCAGAGAAATATTGTGGATTGGTTTACCCCAGCCAATTTACCTTAAGAGAAATTCTAGATAATCGTTTCGGAAGGTATTTACAGTAATGAGTGATTGGTTAAGTGAATTAGAAATTTTTCCAAAGAATTCTGGTGCAAATGATGGCAGCATATGGTGGTCTACATATGAAAAAGAGGGAGCCATCAATTCCTATAATCCCGCCAATGAAAAAATTATTGGTCAAATCTATCGCTGTTCTGTTGAAGATTACCAACATATTGTTAACTCCAGTAGAGAAGCTTTTATTCGTTGGAGAGAAGTTCCTGCTCCTAAACGGGGTGAACTTATTTACCAAATTGCCCAACAGCTACGTGCTAAAAAATCCATACTGGGGCGATTAATAGCCATGGAATCAGGCAAATCAAAAGCAGAAGCCGATGGTGAAGTTCAAGAAATGATTGATATGGCCGATTTTGCCGTAGGACAATCTCGTATGCTCTATGGTAAAACCATGCACTCGGAACGTTTTCGGCACCGAATGTATGAACAATGGCACCCATTAGGTGTAGTGGGTGTTCTTACCGCTTTTAATTTTCCTGTCGCAGTATGGGCCTGGAACGCATTTATTGCTGCTATTTCTGGCAATACACTGATTTGGAAGCCTTCTCCGAAAACCTCACTATGTGCTATTGCCGTTCAAAAGATATGTAACAAAGTAATGCTAGCAAATGCTCAGCCGGGGATTTTTTCTTTATTTATTACAGATGAGGTATCTCATGTTAACTCTTTAATCGAAGATAAACGTGTAGCAATGATTTCTTTCACGGGTTCAACCGCCGTAGGTCGCCAAATTAATGAAAAAGTTGCCAAACGCTTAGGGCGATGCTTATTGGAGCTAAGTGGAAATAATGCCATAATTATCGACGAACAAGCCAACTTAGAATTGGCCATCCCTGTTATCCTCTTTGGCGCCATTGGCACAGCCGGACAACGTTGTACTACCACACGTCGGTTAATTATTCATGAAGCTCAATATAATAAAGTAACTGAATTATTAAAAAAGGCTTATCAAAAAATTCGCATTGGTGACCCTTTGGATGAGCGTAATTTAATGGGTCCTTTAATTGATAAAACGGCAGTGCAAAATTACTGTGTAGCTTTGCGCAATGTGGTCAAAAGTGGCGGAGAAATTTTATGGGGAGGTAAAATTCTGGAAGTTCCAGGTTGTTTTGTAGAACCTGCTTTGGTTCGTGCCGAGAATGAATGGGAAATTGTTCAGCAAGAAACCTTTGCTCCTATTTTATATTTGATGACTTTTCGGACTATTGAAGAAGCAGTACAACTTAACAATAACGTACATCAAGGATTATCTTCAGCCATTTTTACTGAAAATTTATATAATGCCGAATATTTTTTATCGGCATGCGGTAGTGATTGTGGAATCGCTAATGTGAATATTGCTACATCTGGCGCAGAAATCGGTGGGGCATTTGGTGGGGAGAAGGATACTGGGGGCGGCAGAGAAGCGGGATCTAATGCCTGGCAAGCGTATATGCGTCGGCAAACGGTAACTATTAATTGGAGCAGCAAGGTTACACTTGCCCAAGATATTATTTTTGATTTATGAAACTAGTATACAATCTTCGTCTTTTCATCTCATTTTGATTTTTTGAATTTTCTTTATGACTATGATATGCTTGCTTCTTAATCAGTTCTAAGATGTGTTTGCAACATAACAAAATTTTAATGGCTTTTTACATGATGAGTATTTTCGGAATGCTTTCGGAACTCATTTCAAGGAATTATTGATAGTAAGCGGAACCATGGATGCCGCATTTGAAGGGGGGCTCTTGGAAGGGCCAATCAATTATCAGGAACAATTAATTAGGCCTCAGTTTTGGAAACGATAGGAGAGCAATTGAAAAGTGTAAGTTGCAAAAATTCGATTCGATTTAGTAAGTTTTAGGGTGAATTTATGAATAAAAAGCAAATTGGCTTAATCTCTGCAACCTTTCTAGGTATATCTTCTATTATTGGTAGTGGATGGTTATTTGCACCTTATAAATCGGTCACCATTGCGGGGCCGGGTGCTTTACTTTCCTGGATAGTAGGAGGGGCTTTAATTATACTGTTAGCTCTCTGTTTTGCTGAAGTAGCTTCGCTTTATCCTAAACGAGGGCTGACTGCTATTATACCGACCTTGTCGCACAATAAATTTTTTGGTTTCCCTTTTGCGATAGCTAATTGGCTCGGGATTGTGGCGGTAATTGGTCTGGAAGCAGATGCTACTGTTCAATATCTTATAAATCTCGTACCTAATTTAAAGATTTATTTGTACAATAATGATCAGCTGACTTGGGCTGGAGATTCGTTATCCATTTCTCTGGTTATTATTTATTGTTTGGTTAACTATTGGGGTGCTATGACTTTAACTCGGGCCAACAATATCCTAGCAATATTAAAGGTTTTAGTGCCCATCATCACCTCTCTCGTTATTATCTCTGTAGCTTTTCATCCACAAAATTTTACTCTGGTTGGAAAAACTTTGTTGCCTTATGGATTCAAATCCATCTTCGCAGCTATCTTAACTACTGGAATCATTATTGCATTTAACGGCTTCCAGTCCATTGTATCTTTTGCGAGTGAGATTAAAAAACCGGAAAAAACCATTCCTTTATCCCTCATGATATCTATTATATTTTGTTTAGCGGTTTATCTTTTATTACAAGTTGCTTTTATCGGCGGTATTCCTTCTAATATGCTTCTGGGTGGCTGGAACCAATTGCAATTTAGTGCTCCGATGATAGAAATATCGGTTTTATTAGGGTTAAGCGTTTTTACTTCGATCATATATTTCGGTGCTACCATTGCTCCTTCCGGAACAGGTATAGCCTTTACCGGAACAGCTACGCGCATGTTTACTGCGATGTCACGTAATGAGCAAATGCCAAAGTTTTTTGATAAAGTTCATCCCGTGTATAATGTTTCACGGCGGTCCCTACTTACTAATATATCTTTGTCTGTTCTTTTCTTAATTATATTCCGTAGTTGGAGCCAGCTGGCAGAATTTTTAAGTTTGTTTCACGTTATCTCCTACTTACCCATTCCTATTGCACTTTGTGTGTTTCGTGAGACTATCAGTACTCGCGAATATCCATTTCGATTATGGGGTGGACGTGCTATTTCATTATTTTTATTCATCGTGTTTACTTACTTGTTTACTCTAGGTCATATAAAGACCATCAGTGAAGTTATACTTTTGTTTGCGATTTTTCAGGTTTTATTCATCGCCTTAAACGTAAGGTCGCTTGCAGAGCTAACTTTGGCAGTTAAACAATGTTTTAGCATAGTGCTCTATTTTTCTGGGTTATGGATATTAAGTATGATCTCACCTAGCCATGCTTCTTATATGAGTGAAATGGTATTTGTTCCAATAGTTATAGTATTCTCGGTGGTGTCATTTTATGGTTTGATCAAATACAAACCTTCCAATACTGAGCTTACCGATGCACACAAATACTTGGCGGACCAGGCAACAGTGCGCTAAAAATAGGGGGTCTGTCGACATATTGTCATTGCGAGCGTTAGCGAAGCAATCCAGTTTGTACTTTAGACAATACTGGATTGTTTCCTCCTCGCTCGGGGTTGCAGTGACCGTGTTTTTTACTAAAATAATAACAATTTAAAAAATTATAAAATTTTTAAAGGAGAAAATAATGGAAGAAATATATAGACCTTTACGCGCCGCAACTCCGGCTCCTCCTGATAACCCAGTAAGTCAAAAAGGGAAGGAATCTAAAGATGCTATCTGAATCAATTCAAGTGGATGATGAAAAACATTTTGGTATGTTAGCGTCAGAAAAACCGATAACTGTTCGATTATGGAAAAAAACCCAAACTAGTGGTGCTTCCCTCTCCATAGAAATTGCTCAAGACTTTTCTGAAATCCTTTATATTTAGCAATGATAGAGGGAGTTAAAGAGTCCAAAACTATAACTAGCATCGCGGTATCGGATTATATAGCGCATTTTAACCGAATGGGAAAAAGAATCCCAGATGAGGAAATTAAATTCTTTTCTTTATGCCAAAAAAATGCAGTCGATAAATTTGGACAATTGATAGCAAGTTCTACCCCTTCTTCTAATCGTTATTTAATTAATGATATTTTAGAAAGTAGTGGCATAGGCGATCTAGATCGTTGGCGCATGAATCCCACAAGATGGATTATGGTTGTAACGGTAATGCTTATCAGCGTAATCATGACAGCCGCTAATTCTCCTAAAGCCAAAATAGCTGGATGGACAATATTTAGTCTTGCCTCAATGTTAGGTATAACTTTGAGTTATAAGAATATAAAAAATAAGATTTCCCTCTCTGTGGAGATCATCCCTTAGAAAATTATTTTTCAACCATTGCACCATTAGCAGTATTAGATGCTAAAAGATCACAACCCATAAAAAAAGGCGGCAATTCTTTAACTTGCGCTTTGGCAGTCTTTTTTTTAGTTTTAGCTGTGCTTGGCATAGTGTTATATAACAAGCCGGAAAAATTTTCTCTTAATCAAAATTCCAACATGATTATTTCTGAAGTAATGATGGGATTTGGTTTTTTATGTTGTTGTTGCTGTTTATCGGTTGCAAAAACACAAAATGAAGACAATCCAGATCAAAAAATTATTAGTCTCTCCAGTCGAGTTAATCGAAAACAGAGTCTTGAATTGGTTCCCTTTCCCCTTGCATCGTCGTCTTCCTCCTCCTCCTCCGCATTGTCTCCTTCTTCTTCTTCTTTTGCGTCCCCTCCCTCCACTTCCTCATCCTATTTGACTGCAGCATTGTCACCTGCATATCTTGGCACAAGAGCTTCAGAATTATGGAACAAGTTCTCACCTTCTAAAAAGAAAGGGAAAAAATCTGAGGAAGCTAGAGAGTCGTCGCTTGACGATAGTGGTCACAGTACAACTCCAGTGGTTTACCTTGATGACCAGACCGGTGTCATTGCGAGGCAGTGGTAGCTTAGCTGTCTCGGCAATCCAATCTTTTCTGGGGGGTAGTTAAGTTATTCGTACAGTTGGGTACCTGCCTACATGTGAATGTTCAGCTGTTAGACAAGTTTGAATGAAAAATTGACGAGAAAGCGGAGAATACACGTAGTATTTGAGCATTTTGAGGAGATTTTTCATTCAAAATTGGCAACAGATGAGCGTTCCAAGCTACAGGGTGAGCTATTACAGTTATTCTTGAAGAATTCCTTTGTAATCTGCAGTTAACTTGTCTAAGTTAAGCTTATTTAAAAATAAAGAATAGGTCATCCATGCTGACAAAGCTGCCAAATCTCTAAATTGAGGAGGTAGATATTTGGGGAATGTAACGATCCCCTCTTTAACTAAATCAGAAAGCACGGGTAAATCTTCAAGAGTTGCCTTGCCAACAAATAATAACGGAATATGATTGGGAACACCGGTTTTTATTGCTAACCGAATATAATTGTATATTAAAACAAAACCTTTACTGTAAGATAGATCTTTTGTAAAAGGGCCCTTATTAAGCGGACAACCTCTAAATACCCGGGCAGTGGCGTGATAGCTGTCTTTTTCGTTAAAATTTTGTTCTCGATAGAAATTAAATATGTCTAAAAAATCTGCGCCCTGTTCAGCCATATCAATTGCTGTAACTCGGTGAGTCAAACGTTGTACTCGCTTGGGATAGGAGGAAAAAGTAAAAATTTCCATTATAATAGCTAAACCTTCTTGATTGAGGGTAGAAGAAGGTGGTCCTTTACTCAAAAAAGTGCAAATGGGTTGTGCCAATCCATTTAAAGTAGTAGCCAGATGTACCCATCCTTCATGGACTTCTAATACACGTAAATCACGTTCACTAAAAACCGTATTTTTACGCAATTTAATCCGTTCTGCTCCAGCTGCTGCATCACCTAGAATATCATCACTGAGTTGTACTCGGATCTGGTCTTGTTCTTGAAAATATAAATTTAAACGTTGTCCCAATACAGTTACTGCCTCTTCGCTGGTATAACGCTTTTCATCAACGTGGTCAGACTTTAATTCGAGATGTGATAAAGTGCGAGAAACCAATTGAGCTAAATCGATTAAAGTAGGAGCACCAGCGTAAAAAGCATCTTGAGCACTACCATATAACTCTTGGGAAATTTTTGAAAATTCATTGGTCCCCCTTGCTTGCAATAGACGCACTACTTCTCGATATTCACGACATATACGCAACATGATATTTGCAATGGGGCTAAATTGGCCCAATAAACGGCGAATATCTCGTTCAATTTGATAAAGTTCTTCCGTTTTTTTGTTGGGATCGAAATTGAGTGGATTTCTTTCATAAATTTCAACTCCCACTTTAGGTAATTCTTTACATTTTTTTTGAAAAAAAAATTCGTGAATCTCTGGAGGCCATTTTAAAGAATTAAGAATTCGAATAGGTTTTTGTGCGACTACAATTCGCTCAGAAAGGGTATAGATAATTTTATGATATGGAGAGAGCTCTGTAAGTTCCATCTTACTTTTTGATTTTTTCGATACTGGGCAATACTACATTTAACATCAAGATAGCACTTTTTTCTTGGTGCTTAAAATCCACTTTGATCATATCAGAACTTACTTGCATATATTTTTCAATTACTGCCATAATTTCCTTATGCAATAAGGGCAGAAAGTCCGGTTGATCACTGGCAGAACGTTCTTGAGCGATGACGATTTTTAGTCGATCTTTTGCTGTATATGCAGATCGTCTATTCAAAACAGTTTTTAACCATTTCATATCACCAGTTCCTTATTATTTTTGAACAGTCGCTTCAAAAAAGACATAGTTTTTTTAGTGGAGGTACCCCGAGGTTTGTGAAGAAATCGTTGCACCAGTTCTTCATAGGCTTGCCCGGCCTTACTTTTTTTATCCAAAATAACTGGCTCACCCATATTGGATGCTTTTAATACCGACTGGCATTCATTAACTACTCCTAAGACGGGGATGCCTAGAAGATCTTGAACATCAGATACCGACATCATTTCGCCACTTGCAACCCGTTTAGGTGCGTAACGGTTTATTATTAGATGTTTTTCAATTTCTTTACCTTGTTCTGCTAAGCGCGTTTTGCTATCTAAAAATCCTAAAATTCTATCAGCATCACGAACTGAAGAAACTTCCGGGTTAGTAATTACTAAGGCACTATCGGCAAAATACATAGCCATTAATGCACCTTGTTCAATTCCTGCAGGTGAATCACAGACAATATAGTCGAATGTTTCCTTAAGATCAGATATGATTTTTTCCACACTAGATAAAGTCAGAATATTTTTATCACGGGTTTGAGAGGCGGCTAAAATATATAAGTTAGTATTGATCTTATCTTTGATCAAAGCTTGCTTCACTGTAGCTTCACCATGGATTACACTAGCTATATCATAAATTACTCGTCGTTCGCATCCCATGATTAAGTCTAAATTTCTTAGTCCAATATCGAAATCGATGACTACGGTCTTAAAACCGGCATTAGCCAATCCCATTGCGAAAGAAGCGCTGGTTGTGGTTTTACCTACTCCACCCTTTCCTGAAGTAACAACAATTATTTTTGACACTATAATATACTCCTTTCTGCCAAAAAATCTTGTATTGTAATTTTAGTATCTTTTAAACTTATTTGGAATAAACCCGTTTTTTGTTCTGGACATTCCTCGTAAGTTAAATAATAACCTGCAATAGAAACTATTTCTGCTTCCAGATTTTTACAAAATATTTTTGCATCACTATTTCCTTGAGCACCAGCGAGTAAACGACCTCTCACTGGAGCATAACAATGAATATCACCGTCAGCCATACACTCTGCTCCTGAACTCACAGGGGCTAGCAAAATTAAATTACTTTGCTTAGCATAAATTCGCATTCCAGAACGAACTGGTTTGACCACTACATGATTCGTCCAATTATTCTTTAATTGCTCATCACTATTCGGTTCATCAGCTGTTATCTTACCAGCAGTTGTACTTTTTGGCCAGATCGCTAAACCGACTTCTTGCACTTTAGATTCGTCTTCAGTATTTAAACCTTGGATTCCAATAGGAATCATTTGATAATCTTTCAACATAGCGCAGATTCTGGGTAAATCGAGTTCTTTATTCGAGCCTTCTAGAGAACTTACATCTAACACCACGGGAGATTGTCGAAAGTAATTAGGCGCGGTTTGCCGAGTATGCTTAAGTTGACTTAAAATACTATGCTGATCACACTGTAATAGTTTAATTACTGTCACAGGAAAAAAATTAGCTTTTAGTTTAAAAGCTTCTTCCTTCACGGTCATTTGTAGTTGCCCACCATATTCAAGATTAACCATAACAAAGCAGAAACCAATCCAGCGGCTGGTAAAGTTACGAGCCAAGCAATTACAATCCTTTGAGCAATTCCCCATCGTACTGCAGATACATTATTGCTCGATCCTACACCAAAAATAGCTCCAGCAATAGTATGCGTAGTTGAAACCGGAATACCTAAGTGTGTTGCTAAAAATAAAGTGCATGCCCCGGCAATTTCTGCGCAGCAACCATGTACTGGTTTTAGTTTGGTAATACGCATTCCCATAGTTTTCACGATACGCCATCCGCCGAGTAAAGTCCCTAAAGCCATAACGAAGTTACAGGTTATTATAACCCATAAAGGTACATAAAAATGATCTCCTAGCATCTTTGAAGAAAAAAGTAAAATAGCAATTATACCCATGGTTTTTTGAGCATCGTTTGCTCCATGTCCTAAACTCATGAGAGCCGAAGAAATAAATTGTACACGTTGGAACCATTTATCCACTTTTGGACGAGTAAAATGGAAAAAAATTAAGGTTACCAAGTACATTAAAAAGATACCAAGTATAAAACCTAACAAAGGAGAAACAAAAATTGAAACTACAACTTTACTAATACCTGAGATTTTAATTGAATGAATTCCTGCTTTAGCTAAGCTTGATCCTACTAGACCACCCATCAAAGCATGAGAAGAGCTGGATGGAATTCCATGATACCAAGTGAAAATGTTCCAAAAAATAGCTCCGCATAAAGTTGAAAAGATAAGTTGTTTGTCGACAATTTCCGTAGTAATTAAACCGGTGCCGATGGTATTAGCAACATGGAGCTGAAAGAAAAGAAAGGCTATAAAATTGAAAAAAGCAGCCCAAATAACTGCCCAATGGGGTTTAAGAGTTCGAGTTGAAACGATGGTGGCAATCGAATTAGCTGAGTCATGAAAACCATTGAGGAAATCGAAAATTAATGCTAAGCCGACTAAAAAGATAACCATCAATAATTCGTGACTCATCACGAATACTCCAAAACGATGCCTTTTACAATATCTGCGAGGTCATGGCATTCATGTACGATGCCAGTAGTGTATTCATATATTTCCTTTGCTTGCAGTAAATACTTAATATCCTGTTCTTCAAGAAATAATTTAGCCACTCCTTCCAACATAATTTGTTCGGCACGGCTATCGGCTTCGTTTACTGAATGGCAAAGTTGTATAATATCTGAAGCATGTTTAAGATTTTTCAATTGTTTTAAAATAGTTTTTAGGCAGCGCACTGCATATAGAACGATTTCAGCTATTTTTTCAATACCATCAGGTAATTTAGTGAATTGATAAATCACTATTCGTCTGGTAGTTCGATTTACCAGATCCAAAATGTCATCCAATTTACGGGTTAGACGATGAATATCATGACGGTCAAAGGGTGTAATAAATGCTTTATGCAAAAGATCAAAGGTTGCACGAGCATAGTTATCCGCAGTTGCTTCATGTTCTGCAATATGCTTCGAATATTCTACTGCATGTTCCAAATTTTGAACTAAACGAAAAAAATATTCAACAGCACTTTCTAACTGATGAGCGGCCTGTTCAAAAAGCTCAAAAAAATTTTCTTGTTTTGGCAATAGCTTTTTAAACACGTCATCCCCCTCTTTTATTAGCAAGATTAGCAGTTTATAACATTCTAGTAGCCGCTGACAAGATAATATTTTTTCAACACATTTAATATTTCCTTAAGAATTTAAACTTAGTCTAAACGTCAATTCATCCAAATATGAGATAAGCCATAGGTGGGGCACTCCACGAATTTTTATGATCCATATAGAAGGAATAATTAAATGAAGCTTTATACTATGCACTTTGCCAAAGTGACCGTTGTCTTAATATGTATATTTTTTACCAGCCTTTCTAGTTTAGCTGATGAAAATGATACTCCCTCCTCATTTACTTGTGCAGATGCTGTCAATGTAATGGACTGCATTGAAAAAACTCAAGAAAACTCTTCAACGTCGCTGCCGACGCCTACAGAAAGTATTTCTTTAAATACTAAGTCTTGGGGTCTTTCGGGTCCATTGGGTTTTGGAGTTCGTTACGATAGCCAATTGAAGTGGATATCTGAATTAAATTATGTGCAAATGTTTTTTAACAGTGGTATGGCATTACAACTAGGTTATGGAGCAAATGAACGTCGTGCTAACATTACCCTGGGTTATGCATTCAATCTGCGTCAACAAATAAAATTTACTTACGAATATCTCAGTCAGAACTTGCCATTTAGCTTTGCAAGTGGCGACATCAACGAGTGGGTTAGTCAAAATGCCTTTGGTGGTGCTTATCGCTATCTTATAAACCATCCACATCTACATAGCTTTGATTTAACTGCCTCTTATATTAAAGCTAACAGTAAAAATTTGTCTGATAAAATTTTTTATGATCATGATAACAACGCTAAATTAAATAATCGCCGACTTGCGGGCGGTACAGAAGAAAATGTATTAGCGAATGTGACGTTTTTGCCTTGGCAGCGAGGAATAATTACAACAGGTATTGGATATAGTCATATAAAATATGATACACAATACGAAAAAGATCAAAATAGCTCCACATTTGCCTATAACTTACAATTAGAACAATTATTAAGTTCTTATACTAAGTTGACGACTGGAATAGTTCGTACTGCTGCGCAAATGGAAGAAAAAATCAAATTAAGTCAAATTTTTCCAGCAGAGATAGAAGCTGCGGTTACAGGCGAGTATTCGCAAGGTGATGTCAGGACAACCTGACAGTAGTAGTCTTTTGGTTAACGTTTCTTATCCAGTTGCTCCTTATCAACTAACACCTCTAGATAGTTTATATTCTCTCAAAAATTGGATAGAAACCCCTGTCATCCGAGCGACTCGAGTGCTGGTTATTAAAGATGAGGCAGTAAAAACGTATTATATTACTTCTAAAGTGTTACCCAAGTTAATTGTTACCACGGGTACGAAAATGAATTCAATCTCCACTAACGATAGTTTTACATTTGATAAATCTATGTATGATAGGGTAACCTTTTCTCTTAAGGCATCTGCAATCAGCTTACATTCGACGTTCAACCCTACCGAGGATGTAAAGGACAGGCTTAACTTGGCAATTAAGGACCAGGATAATTATACTGCTACAGTTTATGCAACTGCTCCTATGCCACTAGCAGCTTTGAATCCTGGCCAATACAGTATCAATATTACTGCTACAGGATATAAACAAGGTTTACGCGATCCCATTCCTTCACAAACCGGTTTTAAATTAACTGTTAAGCAGGCAGCGGATTCAATTGTTTGGAATAATTTGAATATTAATCAAGCCTATGATCAATCATTTGACATTGTTTTAGAGGATCATGTTACTACCGCAGAAGGTTATCAGCCAGACTATATCGTAAATACAACTCAACCCCACCCGTTATGGATTAGTAGTAGTATCACCACAGATAATAGAGGCCTCCATCATCTGATTGGCCATCCTACCTATTCCAATATCGGTGGTAATCAAAAAGTAACTGTTGATGCTAGGGTCGCAGGCATTAATCTTGCTTCTGGAACTTTTACCATTAATTTAACTGCTGATAATAATTTAAGAGCGGGATGGAAATCAGATAATTTGCCAGAAGCAGTTCGTGGCGTGGTCTACCCGGATATTGATTTAAATAATTGGATTCAAACAACGGATAGAAGTGATCACCCAGTGGAAGATCATTATCGATATCAGTTGCAATCTAATACTTGCAGTCAGTGGCTTATCCAAAAATCCGGTAAAGAAAATATTTTAACAACAGTTGCTAATGATAAAACTGTCCCTAATACTGCTATAGATTGTGATATTGAACTTCAAGCCATCAGTGCCGCTTCCGGGCAGTCTCCTAATATTAGAAAACATCTGGTGGTGAGGGATCCTACTTCATTGTGGAATCAAACCGCTATGAGTATTACACAACCTTATACACAGAACTTTAAAATTATTTTAGAAAATTATACTACAGATGCTGTTAGCCAATATGAAATAGTTAATACCCCGCCTGCATGGATTAATCCAACAATTCAATATGATTCTATTAATAACTATCATTTCATTACAGGACAACCTACTTATGCAGATCTTACTCAAGAAGGACCTTTGACTTTAACCGTTAAAGCAGTCTCTGCGCAAAAAACTGAAAATGGCAATTTTTTAATTCATCTTGAAGCAGACAATAAACTAAATGTGCATTGGAAAAATAATTCTTTCCCAATTGCTACTAAAGGCATGTCTTATGCTAACGTTATTTTAGATGATTATATAGAAACTAAAAATGCTGATGGTGTGGCTATTGAAGATCATTACACTTATACAGTTGAAAATGGTTGTAGCCAATGGCTTAGTTGGGATGCGAGTCACGATTATTTGTTAACTGCCAATAACCAATCGGTTCCGGTAAATACCCATGATTGCGTTATCGGACTTACCGCAACGAGCCGTTCTTCGGGCAAAAGTGTATCGATCAATAAAAACATTACTGTTAAAGATCCTGTCCCTGAATGGATATCTGCTGAGGATAATATTTCTATTCCATTTGATACGGTCAGTAAAGACGATAAAAATCCTATTAGATTAAATGAATACTTGCGACCACAAAATACCCCTACAGATCATCTCATTTTAAAATTTGATGAGGCTTTAAGAAATGAAGCACCCTATAAATATTGGGATATTTACTCTCCAGATAATGGGCAAAATTGGTATTTAGTGAGAAAGCCTAATGCTCAAGGGCAGTTGTATGTCGATGATATCGGGAGTACCGTGGTCAATCGACTAACCATTAAGGCAAAATACGCTAATAATTATTATAATGACGAATCCTCTCATGTTATGAATCTTACGGTTCTCTCTGATCCAGAGATTAAATTCAAATGGAAAAATGATCCTGCTTGCGAGTTAAAGGTAAGTGCCGAATATCCTAGTGGTCAAACTTTAGCAGTTGATTTGTTGAATTGCTTTAATTACGTTAAACGTAACGGGACGATTATAAACGTAACGGGTGATTATGTTAATTTCCCAAATTTTAATAAAGGAAACTATCCTAATGCAATTAGGATTGATTCTAATAGTGATGGTAATCCCTTACTTAAAATAGATTCTCCAACAACCGCTGCTTCATTGGGAAAAAGTTATCCTTTAATTGTTAATGTGACAAGTAAATCTACGGGGTACGATCCCATTGCAATGACTGAAACAAATGGAAACTCTCGGAACATCCATGTAAACGAAAGCCTTACTGTTAAAGCAACTCTAGAAAATACTAGGGTTATAGAAAGTCCACTGCGAACTTATTCGATTATTGACATCAATGATCTACAAGATAGTTCTTACATTTTAACTTATAATGTGATTTCACATGATCCTAATCTGTCTACAAACAAACCCTTTATATGTCAGGAAAGATTATTAGATAATTTGTCTAATTATGATAAATGTCACCTTTATGCTGAATCTGCAGTTCCGCTTAATAATGCTTCTATTTTGTGGATTTCTAATAAAAATTACGGCAAGACGGATATTAATAGTGTGACTCTTCAGAAAAGATGAGTTTATTGTGCTGGAATGGAATTAATACGTCGTAAACGTGGTCTGGCGATACCTCTAATGCTGGTATCCATGATATTTAAAAAACGCTGCACTTCGTTGCACTCATTTATCATAATGGTCAATTGTTGATGGATTTCTATTAATTTTAAATCGCGACGATGGAAAAGCTGATAAACTCGTTTTAAAGTTCGAAGAACAGATTTGTTAAAGCCATGACGTCTTAAACCGACAAGGTTTAATCCAGTAGGAGTAGCTGGATTTCCCGTTATTAACATATAGGGAAGTATATCTTGATAAACTTTAGCAGCACGTCCTAAAAAACTATAAGCACCTACGTGACAAAATTGATGAACTGCTGCAAAGGCGCCTAAAATTGCATGGTCCTCTATTGTTACATGACCAGCAATGGAAGCATTATTAGCAAAAATAATATGATTCCCTAAAATACAATCATGTGCTACATGTATATACGCCATGAGCATATTATGGCTTCCAATTCGAGTGATTCCACTCCCCTTATTAGAACCGCGATTTAGAGTACAAAATTCACGAATAATATTGTTATTGCCGATTTCTAAGAAAGTTTCACGGTCTTGAGGAGTTATGTCTTGAGGATCACCTCCAATGGAAGCAAAATCAGCAATTTTATTATCGCAACCAATTTTAGTATTTTTGCGGATGACAACATGTGAACCTATGCAGGTTCTTTCCCCTATTTCTACCTTAGGACCAATATATGTAAATGGTCCAATCGAGACTTGGTTCCCAATTTTAGCATCAGGGTGAATAATTGCCTGGGAATCAATCACGAAAAACTTCCCCCTTTAATATTCATAAATTCAGCAGTACAAGCTATTTCGTCATCAACTGAAACAGTGCCTTTAAATTTCCATAAATCTAGGCGATGCTTTTCAATTTCTACATTTATTCGTAGTTGGTCGCCAGGGATAACTAAACGCTTAAAGCGTGCTTTGTCAACTCCTGCTAAATAATAAAGCTCTTTTTCTGGCAGTTTATTTAAAATTTTATAAATTAATATTCCTGATGCTTGAGCTAAGGACTCAATTAACAGAACTCCTGGCATGACAGATTGGGAAGGGAAATGACCGAGAAAAAAAAGTTCATTAGCGGTAACGTTTTTTATGGCGGTTAAAGATTTATCCGTTATTTCTATCACTCGATCAATTAGTAAAAAAGGATAACGGTGAGGCAAAAATTGTTTTATAGCTTCAATGTCCATCTGTGTCATGACGTATTTTCTCCAATTTAATAATGCGTTTAGCTAATTCATCTAATTGCTGAAATCGTAGCATATTTCGCCGCCAACGACTATTTTTTTGAATACCTATTCCTGAGGAATAAATTCCCGGTTCAGAAACAGATTGTCCTACTGCAGCCATGCCCCCTAAAATTACTTGATCAGTAATTTTGATATGGCCGTTTATACAAGCACCGCCTCCGATCATGCAATGCTTGCCGATTTCAGTACTGCCAGCAATTCCGGTACAACCTGCAATGGCTGTATGATCACCGATTTTTACATTGTGAGCAATTTGTACAAGATTATCAATTTTAACTCCATTTCCTATTGTTGTGTCTTGTAATGCGCCCCGATCAATAGTTGTATTAGCTCCTATTTCCACATCATTGCCAATGATTACACTACCCACTTGAGGTACTTTAACCCATTGGCCATTATTGTTTACTAATCCAAAACCATCTGCACCTATTACAGCGCCGCTGTGAATCTGAACACGATCGCCAATTACCACTTTGGAATATAGGGAAACTCGCGGAAAGAGATAACAATCAGCGCCAATTTGAACGTCAGAACCAATAATAGATCCTGCTCCAATTACTGTGCCTGAACCAATTTTTGTTCCCTCTCCTATCACACAATGAGGGCCAATAGTGACGGTTGGATCTATATGACAGCCTTGTTCCACCACAGCGGTTGGGTGAGTGCCAGGATTATGGATGGGTTTAGGAGCCACATATGTTAAAAAACGTGCAAAAATTAATTCAGGATTAGGTACTATTAAAACATTGGTTGGACACTGATCAGCATATTCAGAACGCAAAATGACTGCTGATGCTTGAGTAGTTTTTAAATAAATTTGATATTGTGGATTAGAGAGGAACGAAAGAGCACCAACTGTAGCAGTTGCAAGGGGCTCTACTCTTTCCACCTGACAAAGTGGGTTCCCCCTTATTTCTGCGTTAAATTTACCGGCTATTTCAGCTAATGTTAATCTAAACATTTTTTTCCTGAACAAAAGATTATGATCAGTTCATAAAATTATAAATATGATATTGCTTCTAAAAACTGCTTTTTAAAGGTTAAACTTAGTTTGTTGCGAGGAACATCCATCTATAGGAAAATTTTCAACATTTAGTCTAAATTAACTTATATTTGGATGTTCGCAAAATTAATTATTCCACCCTGAGTGGTTATTAAAATGATATAGAGAATTTACTCGTTTTTATAAGAGCTAGTAACTAAGCTTTTTCTTTATTTAATTGATTTATTACCTCAGAGGTAAGATCTAAGCTATCTTTTGAATAAAGCAGTGCATTTTTAGGTAATACTACATCCAAATCTTTATTTGAAGCAATATTTTTTACAATACCCTTTATTTTATCTAAAAAGCTAGACATTTGCTTATTTTGGGCTTCATACAAATTACGTTGTAAATCAGACTGATCTTGCTGCAGTTTTTGCTCTTGTTGGCGAATTGATTGTTTTAATGAATCTAAACTTTTTTTATCCATTACAGATTCATCTTTTTTATATTTTTCAATATTTTTTTGTAGGTCTTTAGTCTCGCCTTCCACAACTTGCTTTTTTCCAGAGAATTGTTTCTCTAAGCTATCATTGATTTGCTTTACTTGTTTGGATGATTGAAATATTTGCTGCATATCAATAACAGCAACTCCTGCTGCTAAGCTATTAGCTGACCACATGCTAATGCAAACACCTACTACATATAATGCACGTTTCATAAAAGTTCCTCTAGTTAATAAAAAATCGCAAACAATGTTGCTCCTTTTTCGGCTTTCGTTCACCGAAGAATCGTAATTCTGTTAGGAGTTTTTATCATATACTTGCTCCAAACACAAATCCAAATAGTTCTTCTTGATCATCCTTTCTTTCATCGTCACTGTGTTTGGGATTTAGAGCTTTTGCTATACTGAATTGTAAAGGCCCTAAAGGTGAGTACCATATTACCATTAGCCCTGCCGAAGTACGTATATTTTTGAGTGAGACGGATTCGTAGGGTATTTGGTCAGGCCCCTCTCCTTTGTCTATTTGATTGGTTTGAAATACGTTACCAGCGGTGAAGGTTAAAGCAGTACGAATTCGATCACTGATATAGTTAGGGAAAATAAGATTAAATCCCCCTATTACACGCAAGTTACCACCCAAGGCAGTACTGGGATCCCTAGGATTTCTAGGCCCTAAACTGTTAGGTGCGAAACCCGGTATGGTTTCAATTCCACCTGCGTAAAAGTTGTAGAAAAATGGTAACGTATTTACATTTCCATAGCCATTTCCATAACCCCAAGATGTATGTGGATTTATTATAAAACCTGCGCCCAATGGATAATAATATTTAATTTCTTCAGTAAGCTTATAATAACTCAAACTTGAGCTAACTACAGGTACACCTAGTTCTACTCCAAATAAGTGACTAAACCCCCTAGTTGGGGCTACTGCACGGTCTAAGGTATTATATAACCAGCTACCAGTCACTTTAAATTGATTGAAATGCTTGCCATATCTGTCTACAAAGTCTAATACAGTTGGCGATATATCCTTTCCTTCAAGGTTACTTAAAGCCACGTAAGTATAGCCATATCCTAAATTTACTCTATTGTTAAGTGAAACTGGAATACCATAAGTAACTGCACCTCCATATCCGTCCATAGTATAACTAGAAAGATTTTGGCTAGGAGTTGCTGTAGTAATATTGGAGAAAATTGTTATTCCGCGGCTTACTCCATAAGTGGTGTAGTAAGGGTTAATGTAGCTTAAGCTATAACTCTTTTGGAACTTACTGGCATTAAAAGCTAATGATCCATATTTACCCGTTCCCATTAAATTCGGTTCAGTTAAACTTGCTCCATAAATAAAACCATCAGTAGTGGAATATCCTCCTTGTAAACTAGCCTTCCCTGCATTCACGTCTTTTACATGATATTCGATATCCACTTGATCAGGCTGATCAGGTACTGGAACGGTATTGACTGTTACGTCACTTAAATAAGGTAAATACGCTAAACGTTGTTTGGACTGCTCTACTTTGGTTAGAGAATAAGGCGCCGCTTCCATTTGCAAAATGCGATTGCGTAATGCCATATCTTTACTGCGTGTGTTACCAAGCAAATTTACTTTACGTACATAGGTAATGGGACCAGGGGCTATAGTGTAGTTAATAAAAACCTGGTGCTTATAATCATTGACTTTGGGCTCTGCTTTTACAGTCGGAAATGCATGACCTTTATTCGCATAGTAGGCGCGAATTCGTTCGGTTATATTCAAAAGTTGGCTGCGAGAAAAAATCTGTCCTGGTTTCAAAGTGATTAAACTATTTATTGCTTTATTATCTTGGACATTATTTGTAGATAAGTTATTGACTTTAAATCCGGCGAGTTTATAAATAGGGCCTTCATTTACATAGATGACAATTGTTACTGATTTGTGATCGGGTGAGATTTTAACATTTTGATTAACTACCTGAAAGCGTAAATAACCATGATCATAATAAAAGTTATGAAGGAGCTCTATGTCTTTTTCTAGCTGAGTTTTGGAATAACGATCATGACCCGTAATAACAGTTAATTTCCACCATGACGATGGAGTTAGAGTCATCGACTTTAACAATCTTTTTTCTTCAAAAGCTTTATTGCCTAGTATTTGAATACTTTTTATTCTTGCAATAGGGCCCTCTTTAATATGAATGACTATTGCCACACGATTTCGTGTTTGGGGTTTTACTTCAGTATTTACTTGCGCTGCATAGTAACCTAACTGGTGATACTGCTCACGCAGCCCTTGAGTAATGCCATTAATTTTTGAGTTATCAAAGGATAGGCCTTCTGCCACTCCTAGTTGCTTTAAAATTGGGTATAGTTGTTTATCAGGAAATTCTTTATTCCCTTCAATGGTGACAAGGCCAATGGTAGGGCGTTCTACAACGCTAACTACTAAGGTATTCCCATGTCTTGCCAAACGTACATCAGAAAAAAAACCAGTTTGATAAAGCGCTTTTAGAATACTGACGGTATCTTCTGTAGTAATGGTTTGTCCAATATTAACTGGAATATAGCTGAGAACAGTGCTTTCACGAACTCGCTGTAGACCTTGTACTTGAATTTGTTTAACTAAAAAGCTATCAGCTAGTGCTGATTGCATTATTAACGTAAAACTTAATATCCAAAATAATTTTTTAAGCGCTTTCACAAATATCTCTTCATAAAAGTAAGGACCGATTGTCTTTTTTTAAACCCTTATTATACCCGAATTTTACCAGCTTATGTTATATTTTTAATAATAAAAATCCAAGAGTAAAAATAGGTATGGCACTAATAGTGCTATCTAGGCGATCCAGTAAGCCACCATGGCCTGGTAACAGCCAGCCACTATCTTTTAAACCGGCTTGTCGTTTTAATAAACTTACGAATAAATCGCCTATTACAGAGAATAAAGCAGTTGCAATGGCAACTAAAATAAATCCGATCCGCTGTTGGCTGGAAATGGGCAAGAATAGACTTATGACTATAGCAATAAAAATGGCAGTTAGTATGCCTCCCCAAAAACCTTCCCATGTTTTTTTGGGACTAATACGAGCAGCTAAAAAATGATTTCCCCAATGCCTTCCTGAAAAATAAGCGCCTGAATCAACAACCCAAATCAAAGTTAAAGCAATAAGTAATAAAATGGGGCTAAAGCTTTGTAGCGTGATAATCCCCTTAATACAGGAAATTAGCATTAATAATCCCCCTACGGCTTTTACCCAGGGATGTTGGAAACCGAGTACACTATATCCTCGAGCATAAAGGCATACTGCACCCGTCGCCCATAACCAAAGAAAAAAAGAACTTAATAATAACCACCATAAGGAAATAAAATGAGTGAGGTAAAGACTCAACAGAATTAAAATTAAATAGGCTAATTGGCTATACCAGGAATGTAAGCCAATTAGTTTTGCCCACTCCCAGGCTGAAGCTATTAAAAACAACACCATTGCGATAGCAAAAAAAGGCGGTTTTAAGATAAAAATCATCCCGATGATTAGTAATAACAATACTAAGGCGGTCCATGTCCGATGCTTAAGCATATTGTGACTCAACTTGCTCCGCCGTTTGCCCAAATCTTCTTTGGGTAGAAAAGTAAAAATTGATAGCCTGTTGAAAAGTTTCTGCATCAAAGTCTGGCCAATACGTATTTGAGAAATATATTTCAGTATAGGCAAATTGCCATAACATAAAATTACTAATACGTTGTTCTCCACTGGTGCGAATTAGCAGATCAGGATCAGGTAAATCGGGCAAACATAAGTGATGCTGAAAAACGGCTGGAGTAATGTCTTCTATGCGTAGTTTACGAGCCATCGCTTGCTCTGCCAAATTGCGTACTGCCTGGACTATATCCCATCGGCCACTGTAATTGATAGCTATAATTAGCTGTAGGCCTGAATTATCTTTTGTCAGATTTTCACTAAACTCGATTTCATCCGTCAAACGTTTATCAAAATGGGTTCTATCCCCTACAATCCGTAAACGGATGTTTTTTTCCTTTAGTTCTTTAATATTGTCACGAAGTGATTCTGAGAATAATCTAAGTAATAATCTAACTTCATTTAATGGACGTAAATTGAAATTTTCAACGCTCAAAGCAAACAAAGTTAATACTTCTAATTTTTTATCAAGACTAAACTCAATAGCCTTGCGTACTGCAGTAGCTCCAGTCCGATGTCCAGCTATGCGTGGCAGTCTTCTTTGCTGTGCCCACCGTCCGTTACCATCCATAATAATCGCTACATGCTTTAATTTGTTTTCGGTTTGACTCATCTTACTTTAAAGTGCCATTAAGTCTTGTTCTTTCTCTGCAGCTAATTGGTCTACCTTGATTATGTATTGATCCGTTAATTTTTGAATGTTTGCCTGCGCACGACGTTCTTCATCTTCATTAATAAGTTTTTCTTTTAAGGAGTTCTTAAATTCTTGATTGGCGTCACGTCGAATATTACGTATGGCTACACGAGCTCGCTCTGCTTCATCTTTTACTATCCGAGTTAAATCCTTTCGTCTATCTTCTGTTAAAACGGGCAGAGGAATTCTAATAGTTAAGCCTGCTGTACTGGGATTTAATCCTAAATCTGAACTTCTTATTGCTTTTTCTATTTTGGCAACCATTTCTTTTTCCCAAGGAGAAACCAACAATGTACGGGAGTTCTCTACTGTGATGCTAGCTACCTGATTAATTGGGATAGTTTGTTGATAATATTCAACTTTAATTTGATCTAATAAGCTTGGATGAGCCCGCCCTGTACGTAATTTGGCTAGCTCGTCTTGTAAAGCTTGTATGCTTTTTTTCATCCGGGATTCTGCTAATTGAATTGTTTGACTCGTCATGAAGTTGACTCCTTCTTATTAGTTACTTTAGTGCCCTCTGTTTCACCCATAATCACACGCAATAATGCTCCAGGCTTTTGCATGTTAAATATACAAAGTGGCATATTATAATCACGACATTGGCAAAATGCAGCCAGATCCATTACAGCTAATTCTTTTTCTAAAGCATCTTGATAGGTTAAATGAGAATAAAATACGGCATCTGGATAACGGATGGGGTCAGCGGAATAAACTCCATTAACTTGGGTTGCTTTCAAAACGACGTCAGCTTCGATCTCAATGCCGCGCAGGCTGGCTGCGGAATCTGTGGTAACCAAAGGATTTCCCGTTCCAGCCGCAAATATTACCACTCTCCCTTGTAACAAATGATGAATCGCTTTTCTGCGATTAAAGTAATCTACCATGCCGCTCATAGGTATAGCAGAAAGTACGCGCACTGGTAAGCCATAACGTTCAAAAGCATCACGCATGGCTAATGCATTAATTAATGTAGCCAGCATTCCCATATGATCACCAGTAATTCGATTAATTCCTGCTTCAGATACGGTTACTCCGCGAAAAAAGTTACCACCTCCGACTACAATTCCGATTTGTACACCTAATTGATAGACCTCTCCCACTTCTTTTGCTACTCTGTCGAGCACTTTCGGATCAATAGTGTGTTTCCCTTCCCCCATTAGAGCTTCCCCACTCATTTTTAGTAAAATGCGCCGATAAATAGGTTGGAGGCTGTTACTCATTTTGTTTACCAATTAGTCTTTTAGCTGTGCTTTAACTTCACTTGCGAAATCGTGAGCTTCTTTTTCAATTCCCTCTCCCACTTCAAAACGTACGAAAGCAGTTACTTGAGCTTGATGGGACTTTAATAAAGAGTCAATAGTTTGATCTGGATTTTTTACAAAAGCTTGATCCACTAAACAAATTTCTTTTAAAAATTTAGTAATCCGACCACTAACCATTTTTTCAATGATATGGTCCGGCTTTCCAGTTTCCTTGGATTGAGCGATAAAAATTTCACGTTCTTTATTTATAATATCTGCAGATACGCCAGCTGCTTCAACTGCTTGAGGATTAGTTGCGGCAATGTGCATGGCAATGTCACGAGCTAAACTCGGTTCATTACGATTAATTGCTACAAGGACACCAATCCGATTACTGTGTATATAACTTCCTACCAAAACATCTGATTGCAGGACGGTCATACGTCGTATTTGAATATTTTCTCCCACTTTAGCAATTAATTCTTGGCGAGCTTGTTCGATTGTAAATCCATTTTTATTGTATGGTAACTGTAATAATTCTTCCAAACTTGAAGCCCTAGCCTGCAGTCCACAATCAGCAACTTGTTGGGCAAATGCAATAAAATCTTTACTACGCCCCACGAAATCTGTTTCACAATTCACCTCGACTAAGCAAGCATTGCGTTGTGAATTGTCTACACTAATTGCCACTGTTCCTTCAGCGGCAACTTTTCCTGCTCTTTTTGCTGCAGCTTTATGTCCACTGACTCTTAGTAATTCAATGGCAGCAGATAAATCTCCTTTAGTGGCCTGTAAGGCATTTTTACATTCCATCATTCCCGCACCCGTGCGTTCTCGAAGCTCTTTAACTAAAGCAGCACTAATGGTCATTGTTTAGTTCCTCATGAGGTTAAACTTAGTATCTATAACTATTTTTTAGGATTCGCTTTTCCTTCCATTTTCAGTGGATTTTTTTTCAGAAGTATTAACAGATGGTTTTTTTGTTGCAGTTGCAGGCTTCTTTTTTACGGCAGATGATTTAACCGCTTCAACTTCTGAGTTATTTTTGTCTACTAAGTCTGGGCTTGTCGATTTTTCTGCAGATTCTTCAATCGGTTTCTTTTTTACAATCTTTTTTACTTTTACTTTAGCTTTAAAAGGTTGTATTTCTTCTGGCTCTTCTACCACTGGTTCTGGAACTCCACGTGACTCAATTACTAGGTCACTAATAGCTTTACAATAGAAGCGAATGGCGCGTAACGCATCATCATTGCCAGGAATAAAGTAATCAATCCCCTCTGGGCTATTGTTGGTATCAATAATTCCTACCACAGGGATTCCAAGACGTTTGGCTTCTGTAACTGCAATTTTTTCATTACCCACATCAATAATAAACAGTGCATCGGGCAAACCGCCCATATTTTTGATGCCTTCTAAGGAAGCGCTAAGCTTATCTTTTTCTCCTACTAAACGAAGAACTTCTTTCTTAGTAAATCGAGCCACCAGCTTTTCATCGTGTAGCATTTCTTCTAATTCTTTCAATCGTTTTACCGATTGGCGAATTGTTCTAAAGTTAGTGAGCATTCCTCCTAACCATCGGTGATTAACATAAGGCATACCGGAGCGAATGCCTTCTTCTTTTATAACATCGCGAGCCGCGTACTTAGTGCCAACTAACAAAATTCGTCCTTTGTTTGCGGCAATTCCGCCAAGAAACTGGAGTGCTTCTTTAAAGCGCGGTAAAGTTTCTTCTAAATTAATAATGTGAATCTTATGACGAATGCCATAGATATAAGGAGCCATTTTAGGGTTCCAATAACGAGTTTGGTGACCAAAATGTACACCCGCTTCCAGCATTTGCTGCATAGTAATATCAACCAATTTTTTTCTCCTGGGTTAGTTATGCCTGGTCATTGAATTGAAACAAGCAACCTCCACCTATCCCATGTTAGACTGATGTTTAGGTCAGCACCCCTAAGCATGTGTCGACAGGTGTGTGAATTTGCATATTAGCGCGTAGATTTATACCATAAGTGAGAGCAAACTGCTATAGACTAAGGAAAAATTATGACTGTTACAATTAAGACCAATCAAGAGCTAGAAAAAATGCGGGTTGCTGGGCATTTAGCAGCTGAAGTTTTGGATATGATTGAACAATTTGTTCAGCCCGGCATAACTACCGATGAACTCAATGATATTTGTCATCAGTTTATTACTGAGCATCAGCACGCTATTCCTGCTCCTCTAAATTATCAAGGATTTCCTAAATCAATTTGTACATCGGTTAATCACGTAGTTTGTCATGGAATTCCTAACAATAAAAAGCTTAAGGATGGGGATATTGTCAACATTGATATTACAGTTATTAAAGATGGGTTTCATGGGGATACGAGTAAAATGTTTTTTGTCGGTGAGGTTTTACCCTTTGCGCAACGCTTAGTAAGCATAACTCAAGAATGTCTTTACCTAGGAATTCGGATGGTGAAACCAGGGGTCCACTTAGGAGACATTGGTGCAGCTATTCAAGAATATGCTGAAGAAAATCGTTATTCGGTCGTTAGGGAATATTGTGGGCATGGCATTGGCCGTGAATTTCACGAAGACCCACAAGTTTTACATTATGGTAAACCTGGAACGGGACTCATCCTAGAGCCGGGAATGGTTTTTACTATTGAGCCTATGATTAATGCCGGTAAACGTCATGTTAAATTATTGCCGGATAATTGGACGGTAATTACGAAAGATCATAAATTGTCCGCACAATGGGAACATACTATAGCAGTTAGTGAAAATGGTTTTGAAGTTCTAACTTTACGACGAGATGAAGTGATATGAGTGGGTGGACGATGGGGATCGAACCCACGACAACCGGAATCACAATCCGGGACTCTACCAACTGAGCTACGTCCACCAGGAACACCCCGCGCCTGACAGGATTTGAACCTGTTACCCTCGGCTTAGAAGGCCGATGCTCTATCCAAATGAGCTACAGGCGCATCTCAATAATAACTCACCCTGTAGCCTGGAACGCCCATCTCTGTTGCCAAGTTTGAATGAAAAATTTCCTCAAAATGCTCAAATACTACGTGTATTCTCCGCTTTTTCGTCAATTTTTCATGCAAACTTGTCTAACAGCTGAACATTCACTTGTAGGCAGATAACCCACCTGAGCTATTACCGCATTTCACCATTTTGATCGGGGTAGAGGGATTTGAACCCCCGACATCCTGCTCCCAAAGCAGGCGCGCTACCAGGCTGCGCTATACCCCGTTAATTTTTCATCATACTTAATAGTGACTATTTGGTCAACCAGGAGTATGATTTTGGGTTTAAGTATCTAACTTGAGTATGAGTTTTTATAATTTTTATTAATTAAATTGGATATTTCAATGTATAACCTGCAAACTATCATAGAACACGCTTTTGCTCAAAAAGATCAATTAAACAGCAATAATATTTCTGAAGATATTCAGCAGGCTATTAACGAAACGCTGGAGCTGCTAGATCAAGGCAAAATACGCATCGCGCAAAAATTGGACGATAAATGGCAGGTACATCAATGGATTAAGCAGGCGTTGTTGTTGGCCTTCAAAACTCGTGAAAATCAGGTGTTCGAGGCAGGTTATACCCGTTTTTTTGATAAGATGCCCTTAAAATTCAATCATTATAATCACCAAGATTTTAGCAAAATTGGAGTGCGGGTCGTTCCACATGCGTGTGTGCGCAAGGGGGCTTATTTAGCTCCTAATACAATATTAATGCCATGCTATGTCAACGTGGGGTGCTACATTGATAGTGGTACTTTAATTGATACTTGGGCCAGTATCGGATCATGCGCGCAAATTGGAAAAAATGTGCATATTTCTGCTGGAGCTGGAATTGGAGGTGTGCTAGAACCTTTGCAAGCCAATCCTACTATTATCGAAGATGATTGCTTTATTGGCGCGCGCTCAGAAATTGTGGAAGGTATTATTGTTGAACAAGGCGCAGTTATCTCTATGGGAGTGTTTATCGGTCAAAGCACACCTATCTATAATCGACATACTAAAGAGATTCTTTATGGTCGTATTCCGGCGGGGTCTGTAGTTATCCCAGGGACGCTCCCTTCTGCCGATGGTACTTATGGTCGTTATTGTGTGGTTATTGTAAAACAAGTGGATGCTAAAACTCGGCAAAAAGTCTCCCTAAATGAACTGTTACGGAGCGATTAGATGAAAACAAAACTTCTGACTCAAGAAACATTAGAGCTTGCAAGTAACTTAATAAATCGTGAATCCATTACTCCGCATGATGGAAACTGTCAAGAACTGCTAATCGAGCAACTTCATGCTATGGGTTTTACCATTGAATCCTTACCTTCTGGTAACGTTAAAAATTTTTGGGCTCGACGGGGCAAGCAAGGACCGCTGTTAGTTTTTTCTGGACATACAGATGTTGTTCCTCCTGGTCCATTAGAAAAATGGCATTCCCCTCCTTTTGAGGCCACTATTCGCGACAACTGTCTATTTGGTCGTGGTGCTGCTGACATGAAAAGTGCTTTAGCGGCAATGATTATCGCTTGCAAACAATTTATTGCTCAATACCCACATCATGCAGGCTCTCTTGGCTTTATTATCACTAGCGATGAAGAAGGTGAAGCACAACATGGTACTTTGCAAGTGGTGAAATATTTACAAGAACAACACATTTCTATCGATTGGTGTTTAATCGGCGAAGCTAGCAGTCAGCAAGAGTTAGGTGATGCTATTAAGATTGGTCGCCGCGGTTCTCTACATGGTTTCTTGCAAGTTATTGGTAAACAAGGCCATATTGCTTATCCTCATTTAGCTGATAACCCTATTCATCGTAGTTTTAAAGTTTTAGATGAATTGACGCAACTCAGTTGGGATCAAGGGAATGAGTATTTTACCCCTACTTCTTTTCAAATTTATAACATCCAAGCAGATACGGGCGCTTCCAATGTGATTCCGGGATCATTAACCGCGCGATTTAATTTTCGCTTTTCCCCAGCAAGTACAGCTGAACAGTTGCAGCAGCGAGTGCACAAAGTACTGGATGATCATGGTTTGAATTATCGAATCGAATGGCAGTTAAGTGGACAACCTTTTTTTAGTCCTCCTGGGCGATTGGCTGAAGCTTGCAGCAAAGCAATAAAAGAAATTTGTCAGGTTGAGACCCGATCTAATACCACGGGAGGCACTTCCGATGGCCGTTTTCTTACTGCTCTTGGTTGTGAAATTGTAGAATTAGGGCCTTCCAGCAAATCTATTCATCAAGTTAACGAGCATATAAAACTGGATGATTTAGAAAATTTAACCCTTGATTTATCAGAATATTATCCAGCGCTTGTTATCTTAAACTCTTAAAGGGGGATTTTACCCCCCCATTTAAGAAATAATTTCTAACAAAATCGCGGACAATTAAGGGTTATTGGGGTAGTTTGAATGACTACATCTTTACTATCTAGACAAGGCATTTCAGCAACTAATGCATTTTGTCGTCCTCCCGCATCCCATGGTCGTAACTGTTTTAATACTTTAACCCAAAAATTCCCATACCAACTACTGTTCCTATAAATAGAGTTCCTAATACAGGAGCTGCTGATGCGCCACCTGCGGCTTGCACAGCTGCGCCCACCAAGTTCGCACCTATTGTTAAGCTTGTTCCGGCACATAGCAAATTGGATTTTTTAAGGCCGAACCTATAAATTGAAACTAAAGAACCCGCATACAATACTAAAAAAAATGAACCGGCAGTGGCTAACCCAGCTACAGCTCCTTTACTTGTGCTTCTGCTACTATCCGAATTCCCGCCACCACTGCTGCAGTTAATTAGTAGTTGTTTTGTTGCATCGAGGCAGCAGTTATAACAATATTGTAAACATTCATAGAGTGCAGTTTCATTAGCGCCTACTTTATCACTACAAGTGCTTATAGCTATGTCCTTTTCATCACCTGTTGGGCAGATTGTAGAGGGAGGCTGCTCTAGGGAGCATGAATTTGCAAAACTCATCAGATCGGAAAGTTTAGCACTAACACCCGCTAATAGGGAAAAACCAAAAGTAATAATTTTCATAATTCTCTTTTCCTCTTCACTAAAAATTAAATGTCAACAATCTAACAGAAATTCAAGAGGAACTCAAGTTTTCATTTTAAAATTTATTTAAAAACAAAAGCTTACTTTTAAAGGGAACAAAGGATTAGCTCTGTTCTTTTACTATCAATTGGCCAATGAAAATGGTATAATAGTACAGCTAATTGAGGAGAGGTGCCCGAGTGGCTGAAGGGGCTCGCCTGGAAAGCGGGTGTGCGCTTAACGGCGTACCGAGGGTTCGAATCCCTCTCTCTCCGCCAAGTTTGGTCATAACGGCGCCTTCACGACGAATACCTTGTAAACCCCGCCAGGCCCGGAAGGGAGCAACGGTAGCAAATAGTTTCGGGCGTCGAAGTGTGGCTGTTATGACCATTATTATAAATATTTGTTTTTTCCTAATCCCAAGAATCGGAATTGTAGATGCAAAGACAATATCAAGTTTTGGCACGAAAATGGCGACCTTGGCAATTTAGCCACGTCGTAGGCCAAGATCCCGCAGTACGCGCGCTTACTAATGCGCTTACTCGCAATTGTTTGCATCATGCTTATTTATTTACCGGTACTCGAGGGGTTGGCAAAACTACTATAGCTCGAATTTTAGCTAAGTGCCTTAATTGCGAGCAGGGAATTTGTGCACAAGCTTGTGATTCTTGCCAACATTGTCAAGAAATTGATAACAATCGATTTGTAGATCTTATAGAAGTTGATGCGGCTTCTCGCACTAAAGTAGAAGACACGAGAGAGTTACTTGATAATGTGCAATATCTTCCAGCCAAGGGCCGTTTTAAAATTTACATTATTGACGAAGTTCACATGCTTTCCGGTCACAGCTTTAATGCTTTATTAAAAACTTTAGAAGAACCTCCATCTCATGTGAAATTTTTATTAGCGACTACCGATCCCAGACGTTTACCTATTACAGTGTTATCACGTTGTTTGCAGTTCCATTTGAGTGCTATATCAACTGAGGCTATTAGCGCTCACTTGCATGATATTTTAAAGAAAGAACAAATTTATTATGAAGCAGAAGCGGTTTCGCTATTGGCCAAGGCGGCGCAAGGGAGTATGCGAGATGCCTTAAGCTTACTTGATCATGGAATAGCTTACGGAAATGGCCAAGTTCTAGTTAAAGAAGTAAATACTATGCTAGGCAATATTGATACCGAAGTACTTTTTAAAATTCTTCAGGCTCTCATTACCAATGATGTTAATGCCTTATTAGAAAATAGTGCTCAATTAACAGAAATGGGGGCAGATTTTAGCCGAGCGTTAGCAGATATTTTATCTCAGCTACACCAAATAGCTGTTGTTCAAGCAGCCCCTGCCCTCGCTCTCTCTGTGGGAAATGAAAGGTTTGTTTCCTTAGCACAGCAAACCACTCAGGAAAATATCCAGTTATTTTATCAAATTGGATTAATAGGACAACGTGATTTACCTTGGGCTCCCACTCCGCGAAGTGGTTTTGAAATGGCTCTGTTACGCATGTTGGCATTTATTCCGCAAACTGATTTACTTGCCTTAGACAAAGACAAAAATACTCCGAACATCCCGGAAAAAATTCAAATCACCCCTCCCCCCTATTAGAAAAAAAATCTCCGTCTAATTGGGAGGACATACTTAAACAATTGCCTTTAGATGGAGTAACCAAGGCTCTAGCTGAACATTGCGTGATAAAAGAATATAATGAGACGTTGTTAAAATTACATCTCCATCCCAAACAACAATACTTACTAAATCAAAAACACATTATACGTATTACTGACGCTGTTAGTCGCTATTTAGGTAGAAAAATGACCGTAGAAATAACTATCGATCAAGAAGTTACAGAAACACCTGCCGCAATAGCAAAGCGTCAACAAGAAACACAGCAGCAAATCGCCGAACAAGCTATTTTCAGCGATCCTATTGTGCAACAAATGATACAAACATTTGATGCCACGGTAATCAAAGAAAGTATCAATACGAGAGATAAACAATAACAACAACCAAAGAGGGGAAAATTATGCAAAACGCAAATATGCCTATGACAAGAGAAGGTTTGTCAACAACAGAAGAAGATAATCCACTGATACACGAGATCAAAAATAGTATCTTAGCAATGCAACAGCAAATGCAAGAAACTTATTCTCGTTTAGCCCAAACCAAAATCAGTGGTAAATCTCGTGATGAAACCATTGAAATTTTTATGACTGCAATTTATTCCTTTGAGGATATCAAAATTAATCCACGTGCTTTTGCAGATGCAAATGGAAAATTCAGTCAGAAAGAATTTGAATGGCGTTTGCGCGAAGCTTGGAAAGATTTGAGTGAAAAAATTCAAAAAACCACTCAAAATCAAACTATGGAGCTGTTACAAAGTATGAATATTCCTGAGGAAATTAAAAATATTCCACTGGATGAAGATCAAAACTAATAGTAATAATGCTAAGCCCGCTGATTAAACGTTTACTCGAAACATTGCAAACTCTGCCTGGAATTGGGCCAAAGACGGCCCAACGCTTGGCATTTCAAATGCTAGCCAGTTCTGGACGAGAAAAAGGTATGGCCTTGGCCGAAGCTTTACAACAAGCATTGCATCGAGTACAAGAATGTCAGCGTTGCCGATTATATACAGAAGAAACCTATTGCTTGCTTTGTCGTAATCCTAAAAGAGAGCAGAATTTATTGTGCGTAGTAGAAAATCCCGTTGATGTATTAGCGATCGAGCAAACTCTGAGTTACAAAGGGTTATATTTTGTCCTGCAGGGTCATTTATCGCCACTAGATGGTCTTGGTCCGCAAGAAATTGGTATACCCGCTCTATTAGATCGGCTCAAAAAAGAACCCATTACTGAACTCATTTTAGCGACAAATCCTACTATGGAAGGCAAAGCTACTGCGCATTATATTGTTAGTCATGTCAATACGGAGAAAATTTCTTGCACTCGCATTGCACACGGCGTTCCGTTTGGTGGAGAATTAGAGTATTTAGATGGCAACACACTAGGCCACGCATTTCGTTTGCGCGCGCCATTAATCATTTAATTTGAGAGAGAAAAATATGCTTGGCGGTAAATTTAATCTAGGTGACTTAATGAAAGGCGCCAAAAAAATTCAAGAAATGATGGAGAAAAATCAGGCGGAATTAGCCAAAATTGAAGTGGTGGGTGAAGCAGGAGCCGGCTTAGTCAAGGTTACTATGTCCGCCCAATACCTGGTCAAAGAGCTACTTTTAGCAGATGAATTATTGATAGAGCTCAAAGAAGTGATACAAGATTTAATTACTGCAGCTATAAATAATGCGACTCACAAAATAAATCAACTGATTCAGGAAAAAATGACGAATTTTAGTCAGTTGCTGAATTTGCAGGAAGATCAAAAATAAATATAACACTATTACTATTCACAGTGAGCTGTTACAAATATGAAAGGTAAAAAATTTGAATGTTTTATTGGCTTGATTATTTTAATTTCTCTTATCGTATTTGTTTTTTGGTTTAGAATACATGAAGCAACTAATCAATCTGTAGAAAAAAAACTAAATCGAATCGATCAAAACCTATCTCATTACGTTAATGATAGTTCAGCTACCTTAAAGCTAAATAAATTTCAGCAGTCTCAATTGACTCAAGCGTTTTTGCGTCTTTATTTTTCGCCCTGGACCGATGACATCAATTCACAAAATTTCAATGCCCAGGTATTAAAAAAAATGCAACAAGATTTTAAGCATTTTTTAGAGCAGCCAGGTTGGCATTTAAATAAAAATCCCATTTCTAAACAAAACATTGAAAGCTTAATTAATAATGCCGATTTAAATGATTTTCCAAGAATTAATAAACCAGGAATTGTATTGCATAATACTGAGGTGAGAGTTTTTCCAACTTTATTACCCTCATATGGAAAGCCTGATGAAGCGGGTGAAGGACACCCATTTGACAATTGGATAGAATCTACAATTAGTGTAGGCGCCCCCGTGTGGATTTTGCAACCAACTAAAGATCATCTTTGGTATTTAGTGAGAACAGACAGTTTTTATGGTTGGGCGCCTAGTAATGATATTGGAATAATAACCCCTGATTTTATAGCTGAATGGAAAAAACATACCTATTTAGTAGCTTTACATGATCAAGTGCCGCTGTTAACTCCTCAAAAAATGGTATTAACCGCAATGCATAAGGGAACCTTGTTTCCAATACTGCATAGCGATAATCAGCAATATCAAGTATTGGTTCCATTTCTGGATTCTAATGGACAAATAAAAACAAATATTTTATCTGTTAATAAAGCCGAAACCCTAGAATTCCCCATTGCAGCTAACACTAAAAATATAGCCTTATTAGCTCAAGATTTTATGGGTACTATTTATGGTTGGGGAAGTTTATATGAGTTGCGCGACTGCTCCTCGACTACCCGAGATTTACTAGCTGGATTTGGTATTTGGCTGCCGCGAAATTCAACCCAACAAGGGAAAATGGGAGAAATTATATCCTTAGCTAATTTGAATCGTGAAAAAAAACGGCAGCGGATTACTAAAAATGGCGTGCCATTTTTTTCTATTATCCATTTTCCTGGTCATATTGCGCTTTATATAGGAACTTTTAATAATAAAATATATGTATTACAAGATATTTGGGGATTACATACACAAAATTTATTTGGACTTAACGGTCGTGCGATATTAGGTAAAACAGTAATTATGCCATTAGATTTTAGTTATGGGTTTAGTAATGTCCAAAAATTACAGTTAGATGCCGCAGATAGTATTTCTATAATCAAGCCAGAAACTTATAGCAAGCCTAGCTCAATTCAAGAAATTATTTGGAAGTGATCCCACGTTTGATCGCTAGTTTGATAAAAATGCGTGGTCTTTAATCGGGTAACTAAATCTCTGCATTGTGGCGCATCATTAATTGAAATCACAAAGGGCTTTATCTGGCTAATTGCGCCGAACAAAACAATTACGGCATATTTAGTAAAAGATTTTCCAATAATTGTATATTTAATATTCAGTTAATGAATATATTATACGATAGAGGTTATGAAAAATGACCCAAAATTTGCACCAATCGACGATAAAAATGAAAAAAGAGAGATTTTATTACACCCAGGAGACTTGGTGTTCGAGTTCCAACGGTGGGGTGATGGTAAATTATTCAGCCACTCTTGGCTATATACGGGAATACTAGAAGATAAACACTGTGTAATTCATTCCAACCCAGGAAAGAAGGTCGAAGGTGGCGTTCGCCATACTCTTGATCAATATTTTCCTAATAAAGATACGGTTGTGTCAGTGATTCGGTGGGTGCATCCAGACGCTTCCCGATTGATGATTGCTATCGCTAAACAGCTCGCTCCACTCCTCTCAAAAGAACAAGTTACCGCAATCGAAAAATTTAACAAGGATGAAAAAAACGAATACAAAAAAAATACCATTATGGGCAGTTTAGGCATTCCATTGACTCCTTATAATAACGAAAGGCCCATGACTCAATATGCCTCGACAAAATTAGCAGAAACTCTTGGAAAAACAATTAACACTTTTCGAGCTGTTCGCGTCGCCTTACGTACTGGTTTAACTCACCCCCAGGGAAAAAATGAACCATTAAGCAAATATCACGGCGCCAACTGCAATCAATTCGTCACTTATTTTGTGCAGGCCACGGCCGTTTTATTGCTGTTAGGTAAAAAAATAGAACTTTTGCGTCCTTCAATGGATACAATTTCCCAATTAAAGCTAAAGAAAGTCATACAAACTTTTTCTGGTCGCAAATCACTGACCAACCTTATCGAGCTCTTTTACAATTTGGCAAAAAGCAATCCCTTATTGCCGAAAGGAATATCTCTAGCGGACCTGCAAACCATCATCCAATTTCCCAACAAAGGTAACGATATCGAAGTCAGTTTTAATTTCTTGAAAAGTTTACCTTTGTTTGAAACTTTCACTGGCACGTTAGTGATTAGAGAAAACCAAGGTATCAAGCAACCTATGCTTAAGATTGAATCTAGTCTTGCACCGCCATTGTCTCTGGACGGCGAAATCAACACTATAAGCGAACCCGGAGAAGAAAAACGAGCTGAAGAACCAAAAGACGATAATCAAAAAAGCAATGATAATCGGAGCGCTATAACAAAATCAAAGCAAAAACTAACCAAGCGTAAACTTGAGCATATTCCAAATCTCCCAGAACCACAGGCTAAAAGATCAGTGCCGTCAGCTTCATCACGAAGGCCTTTTTTTCAATACCGAGATGATTTTACAGTACCGACTGTTCAACCAAAAATAATCAATCTAAGTGTCGATTCCAGATTAGAATTAACTTAGCCTTATTTTGCTTTTATGAATTAATAAAGTTGGCTCCAACTGCTAGTGGCGGTGAGAATAGACACGATTAATTTCTCGTGTAAACTAAAGACAAGATTCGTGTTAACTTCTTGGGTCATCAGATTTTTTATAAATTGGTGGGTATGTGTCTTTTCTCTGAGACTCAAACGCGGAGTTTTTATAAAAAAAGGATTTTTTATTCAAAATGAATAAAATAGTAATTTTAAACGCTTTAATTTAGTCATTGCGTGGAGGGGCGGCTGGATGACCGTGTTAACTCAATGTGATCTGGGGATGACATGAATAAAATAGTGTTCTAAGCTACAGAAGTGTTATTGCTTAAGCGGCCAGGCTTTCAATACTGCATTTACTAAGGTTGCTAAGGGAATTGCAAAAAACACACCCCAAAAACCCCAAATTCCACCAAAGATCAGTACGGACAAAATAATCACAATAGGGTGGAGATCCATGGTTTCTGAAAATAAAATGGGAAATAAAATATTTCCATCAATAGCAATGATAATGGCATAAGCAATAATTAAATACCAAAAAGGGGCGGATAACCCCCATTCCATTAAAGCCACAATCACTACAGGAATGGTAACAATGATCGCACCAATGTATGGAACAATAACTGATATTCCTACCAAGGCTCCGAGTAATATCGCGTATTCCAAATTGAGGCAAGCGAAGACGATGACTGAAGCAATTCCCACAATAAGTATTTCAATCACTCGACCCCGTACATAGCAGCCAATTTTTTTATGTACTTCTAGCCAAACTTTTTTCATTAGGGTGCGTTTTTTTGGTAGAAACTGTGTCAGCCATTTAGTAATGATCTCGCTATCTTTTAAAAAGAAAAAGACCAATAGTGGCACTAAAATGAAATATAAAATGATTTCTGCAACATTAGGAATGGCTTTCAAAGAGAAATGTAAAACAGCTTGGCCTAATTTGGGAGTTTGATCTTGCATCATCACGACAATGGATTCTATTTGCTTACTAGAGAATAAATGTATGAAATGATGATGAGTCTTTATAATTTTTTCAAACCATACTTGGCCATTTAAAAGGGCAGCAGGCAACTCTTTAATTAAATTGGTTAACTGCCGCCACAATAAAGGGATTAAATAGACTAATGCGTAGATAAATAACCCCAAAAAAATCAAGTAAACTAAAATAACGGCTAATAAATGCGGACAACGCCAACGCTTAAGAAGCTTTACCACTGAATTAAGCAGATAAGCTAATATTACGCTGACCAAAACTGGCATAAGAATATTACCAAAAAATTCCAATAACAGCACACCAATTACTAAAGTCATAAACAAACTTATCGTTTCTGGATCAGCAAAAGTATGAGTCAACCAACCAGTGATGGAACGAACGATAGGATTTCTTTCAGCCATTAATTCGCACCCACTTGATTATGGATTTTTTGAATAGTTGCTATCATTTCTAAAGCAGCTTCTGCCGCCTCTTTTCCCTTATGGCCGTGTTCTCCGCCAGATCGTGCAAAAGCTTGAACTTCATCTAGAGTAGTTAGCACGCCAAAAATCACTGGAATATTATGCTGTAAGGCAACTTTTTGACAACCGTAACTGACTTGTTCACAGACATATTGATAATGATCTGTTTCACCACGAATGACAGCCCCTAAGCAAATAACTGCACTGCAATCTCCTCGCTGAGCAAATTGTTGCGCTGCAAGAGGCAATTCTATGGCCCCAGGAACCCATTCTGTTTCTAATAAAGATTGGGGCACACCGAGCTCCACTAAGCGAGATAATGCTCCATCATATAATCGACGCGTCACTTCTTGATTAAAGCGACTTACCACAATAGCAATTTTCATTTTAATCCTTTTTCTTTAATAACAGTCTGACAAAAAATTATTTTTTATTTGTCATTATAATAAATTTTCATAACTTAAAGTCATATATTAGCGAGAATTGGTAATTGCTTCTGCATGTTTTAACCAATGCCCCAGTTTATCACGTTTAGTACGAAGATAATTTTCATTGTTAATATTAGGCTCAGTTTCTAGTGGTACACGTTCTTTTACTTGAATTCCATATTCTTCTAATCCTTTGACCTTGTTTGGATTATTAGTTAATAAACGTACTTGCGTAATCTCTAAAGCTCGTAACATTTGAGCTGCTAATCCGTAATCCCTTTGATCTGCAGCAAAGCCTAAAAGTTGATTCGCTTCAACCGTATCGAGTCCCTGATCTTGTAAGGCATAAGCTTTTATTTTATTTAATAAACCAATTCCCCGCCCTTCTTGACGAAGATATAATAATATTCCGCCTTGCTTGGCAATACTTGATAAACTTTGATTGAGCTGTGTCCCGCAATCGCAACGTAAGGATCCAAAAATATCACCACTCAAACACTCAGAGTGTATGCGTACCAGACAAGGCTGTTGCCGATCAATTGGATCTTTGATCAGAGCAATTGACTCAGCCTCCTCCCAATAGCCTGAGAAAGTTTGTATACGCAAACTGCCCCATTGTTGAGTTGGCAGATAAGAGCTAGCGGAGAGGTTTACTAGCTTTTCACGAAGAATCCGATATTGAATTAAGTCACTAATCGTCATAATTGCCAAATTATGTTTCTCGGCAAATTTTAATAAATCCTCCCTTCGCGCCATACTCCCATCTGTGTTCATGATTTCGCAAATTACTGCTGCAGACTGGCATCCGGCTAACCGAACTAAGTCTACGCTCCCCTCAGTATGTCCTGCTCGGGTTAAAACTCCCCCCTTCCTTGCTTGCAGCGGAAAAATATGCCCTGGCATAATGATGTCATTGGGACCCGTATTAGGGTCAATTGCTACCTGAATGGTTCGTGCTCGGTCTGATACCGAAATTCCTGTTGTCACGCCCTGGGCAGCTTCGATCGAAACTCCAAATGCAGTTCGTTGTACAGAGCGATTGTTCATAGTCATCATGGGAATATTTAAGCGAGAAAAGTCTTCTTCCTGCATGGATAAACAAACTAAACCTCGTCCTTCTTGGCACATAAAATTGATCGCTTGAGGAGTAGCATGTTGAGCGGCAATGACTAAGTCTCCTTCATTTTCCCGACCTTCGTTATCTACTAGAATTATCATCCGTCCATTGGATAAAGCATTTAATCCTGTTTCGATAGATGCAAAACTCTTACTTGAATTTTTCATATGCAGTTCTCGTCTGGCTTGTTACGTATTAAGTTGGCATGTCAATTAGCAAAAATAAAAATTTTTAAATTACCATTTCATGATAAAATAAGTCTTGGGTGGGTATAGGAGGAGGAATAGAAAAACAAGCAGCATCTTTGCCACTTGATTAACAAAATAACCCCTTCCATCCGGACTATTACCGTCGGCTCTGGCTTTACCAGACATGCAATCGCATTGAACCAGGTAACGTTCGTTAACAAGCCAATCTTGAACAAAAAATCTCCTCCAAATGCTCACATACTTTGTGTATGCTCCGCTTTCTCATCGATTTTTTGCTCAACCTTGTTTCATTACTGAACGTCTTCATACGGTCAAAGTTTCAATACGTTTTCCATGCTGCCAGATCTGCTGACCTTCTTTAAATAAATAAAGAAGCGCTCGCGGGCTTGTTTAGTTGAGAACACTAAATCACCGCCGATGGGGAATTTCACCCCGCCCCCAAGGTTAGGACCAATATTATAACAGGTTTTGTGTTTTAAAGTCTAATGAAATAGCCGCCTCAACGCTGATTTGAACGCGTTTTGCAGCAACACGAAAAAAGCCAAGAAATAACACCTCTATTATAATTGAAACCACTAAGGTATCTAAGTTTAAAACTCAAAACCCGTGAGTTGGGCCTATCGAATAATGCGTGTCACTTGACTAGCATTGGTAGTAGCAAAGAAGCGATGTGCAAAATACAAATTGGGGAAAACTGCCACTAAACCGCCCCAAAGTGCTGACATCGCAGCGAAAATTCCTGTAAACAACCAAACCGTGCTTATTGCTAATGTAATAAGCATTTCTAAAGCTACCAGAGAATAACCTAGTCTCCGTGGTGTAATTGCATTCATCGGTTTTCTCATGGTTGAAATTTAATCTTTGTGCCGGATTGTAAATATGTATGAGTTATTGCGCAAGGGTGATTTTAAAATGTACATAATGTCTCATTTCATTTTTTTAAGAAAACTTAATATAGTTTTAATATTGATCAGTTAAATTAATAAATAAATTAAAAATTATTACTAATAAGAGAGAAAGTTTATGAAAAAGCAAACACCCGATAAAACAAGACAGATATCATTGCGCACACTTAAAGAAAAATATCCAAAACAATCGTTCCAACTCGTACTAGATCACCATATTTGGAAGGTTTATGAGGATAATCCATATGAAAAAGCCCTCGCCAAGTTGACAGGCAGCTCCTTAACAGAATGTTGTTTGTTTTCCTTTTTCGATAAAAGACGCAAGAAACAGAAAGAGCTTATTCGCATTGAACTGGAGAAAGTATTGAAAGCTAGCATGGGACAAGAATCCAAGGAAATTAGTTTCAGTAAAGAAAATGTGAAAGTGTTATTTTCCAACCCTATCACAGCTAACATTTTAAACGATAATAAATCATTATGGCCGAAAGCACTGAATAGAGCCGTAAATGAATTAAATAGAGTCCGCGAAGTTGAGGAACAAGCTCGTGAACAAACGCTACTGTTGCTTACCACTAGACATCTCTAAGGAAAAAACTAGTCAGAATACAGAAAAACAAAGTTTAAGTTATGATGCATAATCTATTTGTGCTATGACATCTGGTCCCTGGCTTATCCAACTAATGGTTGCATTATTTTCTAATAAATTAAAAGCTTGGCTAAATCCAGATGTGGCTGTGGGGCCTAAGACTTTTGGTGATATATATATAAAAACCCGCTGTAATAATCTTTGAGTGAGAAAGCTCTCAAAACAGCGAACACCCGCCTCTACCCATAAATCATGGCGTCCTTCTTTGCCAATGAACGTCAATACTTCATGCAAGTTAAGTCCCCAAATATTCCTATTTACAGCTTGGCAGTTAACTCCTAAATTTTTTAATTGCAATTGTTTGGAGGGAGAAGCTTCATGACAATGAAATACAGTCAAACTTTGAGTAGTTTGAAAAATCTTTGCGTTCAGGGGTATCCTTAACTCGCTATCTAAAAGATACAAAGGCTTGGCGTAAATTTCTTGGTCTAAACGTACATTTAATTGTGGATCATCAGCAAGAATTGTGTTGCAGGTAGTCAAAATGGCGTCGCTTTTCAGCCTTTGCTGGTGGGTAAAGCGTTGACAATCTTTACCCGTAATCACTTCAGGTTGCCCGTTAACCCCTGCTATTTTATTATCTATACTTAACGCTAATTTGGCTGTTACCCACGGATGGTTTTTATTTTGCCAATATGTATAACTATAATAAAATTCTTTTATTGAAGGGTGTTCTAAATAGCGGCAGTTTATTCCCGCTTGCTCAAGTTTTGCTACTCCTTTTCCAGCAACAATAGGATTGGGATCCAGCGTGCTATAAACTACTTGGCTTATTTTGTTTCTAATTATTAAATCTGTACAGGGTGGAGTTCTACCATGGTGACAACAAGGCTCCAATGTGACGTAAAGTGTAGCCCCCTCAGCAGCTTTACCCGCTTCATGTAGAGCCCCTACTTCAGCATGAGGATGACCACAAGCCCAATGAAAACCAGTACCAATAATAATACCTTCTTTTACTACAACCGCCCCCACAGATGGGTTGGGTGCACAAAAGCCACGGCGTTGAGAGGCTAACTGTAATGCCTGAGTCATAAAATCAAGATCGTTTTGCTTTCGCCGCATGCGGTTCACCAAATCTGAGCCAAAATTGAACGTTTTGGGTAGGTTTTTCAATGCGATTGCTCTTCAGTTCCTCCTTCTTGCAACAGGTCAGGAACGTCACTAAAAATACTATCTATTCCCCATTCAAAAAGTTGTCGAGCGCGGGGGGCTTGGTTAATAGTATAGGCCGCTATCTTTATTCCTCGTTGTTTAATTGACCTGATCCATCGTTTTGATAGGTAGTGATGATCAATATGTATGGCCACACAACCTAATTCGTCTACTACTTTTGTCCACAACCTATTTTCCTGAATGGTAATATAAGCTAAATCCCATTTTATTTGATGAGCCGCCATGGCTCTTAAACAAGGGACAAAAAAACTGGAAATTAATGGGCGAGGTAACTGAGGCTGCCAATAACGTGATAAGGAAGAGATAACATGATCAGCCAATAACTTAGCTTCACGCTGAGTTGCTTTTAAATCTAAAATTATACCTAGATGCAAATCTGCTGCTAATTTCAACCATTGATCTAAAGTGGGTACTTTCTCACCTGCATATTCTGGTGCAAACCAACTACCCGCATCTAATTTAGAAATTATGGAGTAAGGTGTTTTTGCGACTAACCCACGGCCATTGGTGCAACGATTTAATTCTGCATCATGGAACATAATTGCTTCACCGTCGCGAGTAAGGCGTACATCACCTTCTACCCATGTTGCTCCTTGAGCCTTAGCTTTAGCCAAAGCAGCTAAGGTATTTTCCGGTGCTAGTGCAGCTCCGCACCGATGAGCTATTATTTTAGAAATATGCCAATCTGTCATGTACTATTTACCTCCGTTGTTATCATAGCTGAGTTCCATTTAACACAAAAGGGGGGCATGAGTTAAGAAAGAGGATATGTTAACATAGCGAATTTTATTAACATAAATAGGGATTGGATATGAGCATCAGATCTTCCTTACATGAGGAATATCGTTATGAAACCTTAAGTCGATACGCGCGTCAATTAGGATTTGGTAAAGTTCATACTAAAATGGACACAAAAACGGGTCTCAATGCAATTATTGCTGTGCATAATACCACTTTAGGACCAGCATTGGGTGGTTGTCGCCTGTTTGGCTATCATTCTGCTAGTAAAGCTATGAAAGATGCTCTTAGTTTGGCCCATATGATGACTTTAAAGTCTGCCTTTTGTGACATGCCTCATGGCGGAGCAAAGTCTGTGCTAATAAAACCTAAATATATTCGTGATCGAGCTGCTTACTTTCGGTCGTTTGGTGATTTTGTAAATGAATTAGATGGAGAGTACATCACGGCGATTGACGTTGGCACTTCAACTGAAGATATGGATATTATTGCTGAACGCACTCCCTATGTTATAGGTGCTGCAAAACTTCATTCCAATGAACGAGATCCTTCTCCTTCCACTGCAAAAGGAATTTTACATGGCATGGAAGCGGCTACTTTTTTTAAATGGCAAAGCACTGATTTAAGCGGGATGCATGTTGCCATTCAAGGTGCAGGCCATGTGGGTTATCATTTAGCAAAGTTACTACATCAACGTGGAGTTACTTTGACGATGTGTGACATTAACCCTATCCCCTTAGAGAGGTGTGTCAAAGAATTTCATGTACAAACTGTAGGTTGTGAGGATATCTATTCAGTAGATTGTGATATCTTTTCTCCTTGTGCAATGGGTGGAATTTTGAATGCTTCTACCATCCCATTAATTAAAGCTTCCATTATTGCAGGATCGGCTAATTCACAGCTTTCGCACCATCTTTTTGGACGTTTTCTCCATCATAAAGGAATTTTATATGCACCCGACTTCGTCATTAATGCCGGTGGTTTAATAAGTGCTGCAATTGATTATACTTATCGCGATGCTAAAATGGCCGATGCTAAAATTGAGAAAATGTATGATAATATGCTCACATTATTTGAGCGGTCCGCCCACGAATACTTACCAACTACCACAGTAGCGGAAAAAATTGCTTGGGAAAAATTAAAAACTCATCAGCAGGAATAATTCATGACAAGTAACAAAGAAAAAGTGCGCATCGTTGCAAATTTTAGTATCCCTTACTTCCAATTCCTGGATGAAAATCATAAAACCACTCAGGATTTACCTGCATTTGCACAAAATCCCGACATTTTACTGCATCTTTATCGACAAATGACTTTAACTCGGTTACTAGATAATAAAGCAGTAAATTTACAACGCACGGGTCGTCTGGGTACCTATCCCTCCAGTCAAGGGCAGGAAGCAACTTTTGTAGGTTTAGGACACGCTATGCACTTTGATGACATTTTTTGTCCAGATTACCGCGCCCAAGGTGTTTTATTACAACGTAAAGTAAAAATTGCAGAAATTTTTTCTATTTGGGGGGGGGATGAACGCGGTAATTGTTATGCGCACAATCAGCATGATCTGCCGATTTGTATTACCGTGGCTGGACAATATTTACATGCTACAGGCGCCGCTTTTGCTGTAAAATATCGTCAAGAAAAGCGTGCAGTAGTAACCTGTTGTGGAGACGGTGGTACTTCTAAAGGTGACTTCTATGAAGCACTTAATTTGGCGGGCGTATGGCATTTACCCGTAGTTTTTATCGTAGCAAACAACCGGTGGGCCATCTCAGTACCAGCAGCACAGCAAACCGCTGCTCAAACTTTAGCACAAAAAGGAATTGCAGCTGGAATTTCAACTATGCAAGTGGATGGAAATGACATCATTGCGGTGCGGCATGTTACTGCTTTGGCAATTGAACGTGCCCGTTCTGGTGGTGGTCCTACTTTAATAGAAACGCTTACTTATCGATTAGCCGATCACACCACTGCGGACGATGCTAGCCGCTATCGGAGTAAAGAGGAAGTTAAACTTGCCTGGAAAGGAGAACCAATTGCCAGATTAGGTTATTATCTGGAATCGCAAAACCTTTGGTCGCGAGAGAAAGAAAGCCAACTACATCAAGAATGTACTAATGAAATTGAGCAAGGAGTAGCGGAATATCTGCAACAAAAACCGGCTCCCCCTACTGACATGTTTGACTACCTTTATGAACAGCTGCCCGATGCATTTTTAGATCAACGTGATGAATTACGAGGAGATAACTCATGAGTTTGATCACTTTAGCAGAAGCCATTAATCAAGCTCTCGCTTTTGAAATGACTCATGACAAAGATGTGATACTTTTTGGTGAAGATGTTGGAGCTAACGGCGGTGTTTTCCGTGTTACTGTTGGATTGCAAGAAAAATTTGGTCCACAACGAGTTTTAGATACGCCTTTAGCAGAAACGATGATAGCAGGTATGGCTATTGGAATGGCCGTTCAAGGTTTAAAGCCTGTAGCTGAGTTTCAATTTATGGGTTTTATATACCCTGGTTTGGATCATATTCTTAACCATGCCGGCCGCTATCGTAATCGTACTCGTGGTCGTTTACATTGTCCTATCGTTTATCGAGCCCCTTATGGAGGAGGAATTCATGCTCCAGAACACCACTCAGAAAGTACAGAAGCATTATTTGCTCACATTCCTGGAATACGAGTTGTCATTCCTTCTTCGCCAGCTCGAGCCTATGGTTTACTGTTAGCCTCTATCCGCAATCCTGATCCAGTTGTTTTTTTAGAGCCAAAAAGAATTTATCGATTAGTGAAACAGGAAGTACCTGATGATGGGAAAGCTTTACCTTTAGATCAATGCTTCATATTGCGCCCTGGAAAGGATATAACTTTGATTAGCTGGGGAGCGATGTTGCACGAGACAATGCAAGCGGCAGAACAAGTTTCCCAACTAGGAATAAGCGCCGAAGTCATAGATGTTGCCACTCTTAAGCCCATTGACATAGAAACTATTTTAAATTCAATAGAAAAAACGGGACGGTGTGTAATTGTTCATGAAGCGGCTCGTTCTGGAGGGATTGGGGCTGAAATAGCAGCTCAAATAGCAGAATATGCATTAGATTCCCTACTTGCTCCAGTATTGCGAGTTAGTGGCTATGATACAGTAATGCCCTATTTTCAATTAGAAAAATATTATATGCCTAGCGTAAAACGTATTGTAGCTGGGATAAAACAGACTGTGGAGTATTCTGCATGATTATCTTTAAATTGCCGGATTTAGGAGAAGGGTTACCTGATGCCATTATTCGCGAATGGTATGTTAAAGAGGGAGAGGAGGTAAAAGTGGATCAGCCTTTGGTTTCTATGGAAACTGCGAAAGCCTTAGTTGATGTCCCAGCCCCCTTTGCTGGAAAAATTGAAAAATTATTTGGAAAACCCAATGATACTGTTGATACGGGTCAGCCGCTAATAGGCTTTGTAGGTGAAGGCCAAGAAAGTATTAATAAAGATAAAGGTACAGTGGTAGGGAAAATTGAAGAAGGAGAAGAGGTATGGAAAGAAATTACTCCTACCTCCATGGAAAATACGATCCAAACAGAAGATAAAGTTAGACCTAAGATTACACCAGCAGTTCGAGCATTAGCCAAAAGATTGGGGGTTAATTTAGATAAGATTGTCACTAAGGAATCCCGCATTACAGCAGAAGATATAAAGCGTCTAGCTGAACAGCAAAAAAGAGATAAGCCTATAGATATAAAGCAAGATGCCATACCTCTTTCTCCAGTAAGAAGAGCAATGATTTTAAGTATGACCGAATCACATCGTCGTGTAGTTCCGGTAACCCTTGCGGATGACGTTAATATTTCACTATGGGTTGGACAACAAGATATTACCTTGCGTATTATCCGGGCTTTGATAAGTGCTTGCGAAGTGGCGCCAATATTGAATGCCACTTTTGATGATTCTAATATGGCTTATTATTTAAATGAAACTATTAATTTAGGAATTGCTATCGATACTCCTCATGGTCTATATGTTCCAGTCATAAAAGACGCTACTAGCCAAAACGAAGTAAAATTACGCGAAAAAATAGAACAATTTAAACAACAAGCTCATGGAAAGAATATAGCCCAAAAGGATTTACACGGCGCGACCATTATTCTTTCAAACTTTGGCGCCCTGGCCGGACGTTATGCTAATCCGATTGTTATTCCACCTATGGTAGCAATTGTTGGAGTAGGTAAAGCCCGAGATGGTGTTACTGCCGTTAATGGACAACCTACTGTAGGTCGATTATTGCCATTATCCATTACCGTTGATCATCGGTTAGTGACAGGTGGAGAAGTTGCTCGTTTTTTGCAAGTGATGTTGGAGCAGCTGGCTCATGTCTAAGTGCTAAAGATCTTATTTGTAGATGAAACTTAGATCAAGTATACTAATTATTCGCCGATTTTTTATAAAGCCGGGGTGGTGAAATTTGGTAGACACGCAAGTTTCAGGTACTTGTGGGGGAAACTCCGTGGAGGTTCAAGTCCTCTCTCCGGCACGCAGAAAACTGGGGCAGCATAGTACTGCCTCGCAATGACCCACTTATTTATTTAGGATATCTAGCATAGGTTGACGTGCTTCAGGGCCGTAAAAAACTCCACCAACGGGTATAGCCCCCTGAATGGCTTCGGAAACTCTTGTGATCCATTGAGGTCCAAACCCTCCACATAGCTCGATTATTTGCACACCTTCGGCAACCAATTGTTTTGCGATATCGATAACTTGTTGCTTATCGTTGATATCAATTCCGATGGTCTTAAATCGACAACTATCTGATTCCATAGTCGAGATGTGACGTTTTGCATCAAATCCAGGTGAGAGAAAAATATATGCCCAATAATGTAATGCCATGTAAGTTCTCCTAATTTTGTGCCAATCTTGGTAGATCAGTATTCCAGTGAGCTGTTACGTATTAATCGGGAATTTTAGGGAGTCAAATATATCCTGGAGAATAATTGTCTGCTCGCGTTTAGGTCCTGTGGATAAAATAACTACCGGAACTCCAGTTAATGCTTCAATCCGTGCAATATAATTTTTTGCTAATAAAGGTAATTTTTTATATTCAGTGATACCGAATGTATTCGTTCGCCATCCTGGAAAATCTTCATAAATAGGCTGACAATCCGCTAAAATTTGTGGATCGAATGGCGGCACATCTAAAACTTGATTTTTATAACGATAACTGGTGCAAATGCGCACCGTATCTAATTCATCTAAGATATCTAATTTGGTTAAAACAATACCAGATAGACTATTAGCAAATACGGCTTGCCTTAACTGCACTGAATCGAACCAACCACAACGTCGTGGCCGACCGGTATTAGATCCATATTCTTGACCTCTTTCAGCAATATGTCGCCCTACTTCATTTTTTAATTCTGTAAGAAATGGCCCTGCACCTACTCGAGTTACATAAGCTTTACAAATCCCGAAGACGTGGTCTATATAACGTGGTCCAAATCCCGTTCCAGTTGCAACACCACCTGCAGTGGTATTTGAAGAAGTAACGAATGGGTAAGTGCCGAGGTCAATATCTAAAGAAAAACCCTGTGCCCCTTCAAAAATTAAGCTATCGCCTCGTTGCCAATATTCACAGAGTAACTTACTGACATCAGCTAATAAAGGAATTATTTTGGGAGCCATAGCCAATAAGCTATCTAATACTTTTTGATCAGAAATGGGCTCTCGATGGTAATACTGGGTTAAAATAAAATTATGATACTCAGCAATTTCACTTAAATGATTAGCTAAAGTTTGTGGATGAAGTAAATCAACTAAGCGTAATCCGCGGCGTGCTACTTTATCTTCGTATGCTGGGCCAATGCCTCTACCCGTGGTTCCGATGGCAGCGGCTCCTCGTGCTTCCTCTCTTGCTTGATCAATAGCTACATGATAAGGAAGGAGCAAACTACATGAAGGACTCACTTTCAATCTATCCGTAACAGAGATTCCTTCACTAGTTAATTCAGCCACTTCCTTTAGAAAAGCTTCGGGAGAAAGGACCACACCATTACCGATTAGACACTGCACTTTAGGATGCATAATACCTGAAGGGATAAGACGCAATACTACTTTTCGTCCATTGACATAAAGTGTATGTCCTGCATTATGTCCTCCTTGGAAACGAATTACTGCATGAACGTGTTCAGTTAGTAAATCAACAATTTTACCTTTGCCCTCATCCCCCCATTGGGCACCCACTATTACAATACTTTTTCCCATAATAAATTATTTATGCTCTGAAGATGGAGATAATTTCCCACGATTTGCTTTACTAAAATATTTGAAAAATTGATTATCTGGGTTTAAGACCATAACTGTGTGATTATTACTAAAGACTTGTCGATAAGCTTCTAAGCTGCGATATAAAGCATAAAATTCAGGATCTTTGCTATAAGCTTCTGTATAAATGCTTGACGCTTCTGTATCACCAGCAGCACGTTGTTGCGCTGCTTGTCTATTAGCATTTGCTAGCATTTTTATGGCTTGAGCATCTGCTTCTGATCTGATTCGCTCTGCTTGGGCCAATCCATCCGAGCGATAACTAGTAGCTACTTGTTCTCGCTTGGTACTCATACGTTTAAAAACGGAATCTAAAACTTCGGGCAATAAATCAATACTTTTAATTCGTACATCCGTAATGGATAATCCCAAACCTTGTGCCCCTAGATTTGCTGAATTTTTTAAAGAAACCATAATGTCGGAACGAGCATCTGCAACCACCTCTTGTAAATCTCGTTTACCAAATTCAGCACGAAGAGAATCATTTATTTTTTGAGTCAGTAGTTGCTGAGCCACATCCGCTCGACCACCAGTACGAGTAAAATACAAAGGCAGGTCCTCAATGCGCCATTTAGCATAATAATCGACATATAAATATTTCTGTTCTCTAGTTAAAATCCGAGGTGATTTATCTTCTAAATCTTGTAAACGCACATCAAATTTTTTCACGGTAGTAATAAAAGGCGTTTTTATATGTAAACCGGGTCCATACTCTTGAGCTTTATTAGTTTTACTATCTATGACAATACTTCCTAGACGTAAATTCAGAGCACGTTGGCCTTCTCGCACAGTAAAGCAAGAAGCGTAAAGTAATATGAGTATCACTATTGTTAAAATAGCACCTAGAATTGCCTTAGATGTCATTGACTGTTTTCTCCCATTGAGTAGCTTGGACGCTCTAATGCATTGCTTGTTTTTTGAGCTGCCCCTTCATTATTTTCATTCATATTTTCCAGACTTTCGCCCATCAGCTTTAAATCGGAATTTGCATTAGCTGCTACTGTTGCAGAGCGACCTAATATATTTTGTTTTTCAAAAAGTTGTGGTAAATAAAGCATATTATTATTTCCGGTGCTTTCCACAAAAATATTATTCGTATTATTTAGCACTTGCGTCATTGTATCCAAATATAAGCGTTCACGAGTAACTATTGGAGCCTGTTGATAGGGTTTAAGTAAAGCTAAATATCGGGCCGTAGCTCCAGTAGCTTCTGCCACTACCGAATAGCGAAAGGCGTTGGCTTCTTGTTCAATTCGGGCGATTTGTCCTTCAGCGATCAAAACTTTCTTTTTTGCATATGCTTCCGCTTGATTAATATAACGCTGTTTATCTTCACGTGCTTTTACCACATCATCAAAAGCAGCGGTTACTGCTTCAGGGGGACGAACTGACTGTAGGGTAACTTCGCGGACATCTAAACCGCTTTTATAAATTTGTAAGGTTTTTCGTAATTGTTCTTCTACTCGTTGGGTTAATTCTTCTCGGCCAGTAGTAAGGATAGGATCGAGGTTCATTTGGCCAACTACTTGTCGCAAAGTGCTGGATATAGCTTGTTGTAATGTCAAAACGGGAGTTACGATATTAAACAAATAATCTTTTAAATTTGTAATACGATATTGAACTTGTACTTTCACCGATACAATGTTTTCGTCCTTAGTGAGCATTTCAGATTCATAAGGAAAACTTTCAATTCGCTGAGTGTTAATTGTATAGCGACTTTCAAACAATACTGGGATCCAGTGGGGCCCAGGACTTAATGTTTCAATATATTTGCCAAACCGTAAAACAACAGATTGCTCCGCAGCGGACACTAGGAAAAAACCAGATATTAACCAAATACTTAGAATAATCAATGAGCTTAAACCCACCGCTCCTAAACTAGCGTGTAGGTAATTAAATCTTAAAAAGAATTTCTTAAATAACTGAACTAAATCAGGTGGTCCATCTTCCGGACCGCTGCGCCAGCCTCCTCGGTTATTTTGTGAGCCAGTGGATCTCATTAACTTATTCTCCTAGGAATCAAATTTATATTCACCTTGTAGGTATGGTTTTGTTTATGCATGGATGGTTGTTAATCAGCCTACTCAAGATTGATGAAATTTTAAATTTCTAAAGTTCATCTCGCTGCTCTATTTTACTCCAATAGCTATTTATCTGCAAATAAGCGATCATAATCTAGGCGCGAAATTTGTAATTGTAACTTTTGGTTTCCTTTCTCATCCACTTGCTCATTTAAAACTGCTCCGAGTTGGTAAAGATCAGCTCTTAATTTACTTTCGTCAGGGCTTAACGTCACTTCGCAATTAATAATTTGACCGGGTAGAAATTCCACTAAAACCTCTTTAAGCAAGGGGATCCCAGCTTGAGTTTGAGCAGACAACCAAACTTGAACGGGACGATGATCCAAGTCACGATTTATGTGCGGTTTTAATTCTGGACGCAAATCTATTTTGTTGTATATCTGTAGGCAGGGGATTTGATCAGCGTCAATTTCACGAAGTACTGCTTCCACATCGGTAATGGATTGTTGGTATTCGGGATGGCTAGTGTCAATTACATGCAGAAGCAAATCTGCTTGACGAGTTTCTTCTAAGGTAGCACGAAACGCTGCTATCAAATCATGGGGTAGATCACGAATAAATCCCACCGTATCTGCAATTATTACTTTACCTATGAAGGGCAGTTGAATATGGCGCAGAGTGGGATCTAAAGTAGCAAAAAGTTGATCAGCTACATAGACGTTCGCGTCGGTTAATTGATTAAATAAAGTTGATTTACCAGCGTTGGTATATCCGACGAGAGAAATGATAGGAATAGCCGCACGTTGTCGGGCGCGTCTTCTTTGTTGACGTTGTTTAACAACTTTTTCTAGACGTTTTTTGATCGATTGAATTTTTTTACCTATTAGACGCCGATCGGTTTCTAATTGAGTTTCACCTGGACCTCGTAGACCTATACCACCCTTTTGGCGTTCTAAGTGAGTCCAACCTCTAACTAGACGTGAGCTTAAATGTTGTAGTTGGGCGAGCTCGACTTGTAATTTTCCCTCAAAGGTTTTAGCTCGTTGAGCAAAAATATCAAGAATTAATTCGGTACGGTCTAGAACTCGACAACCTAATAGCTCTTCTAAATTTCTACCTTGTGCAGCACTTAGAGGATGATTAAAAAGAACAACTTCTGCTTGATGCAAAGCAACTTGATTAGCAATTTGTTCCGCTTTTCCAACTCCTACAAAATATTTTGAGTTGGGGGAATGAGATTTGCCCTTGATAACTTCTAAAATCTTTACTCCTGCTGAAGTTGCTAAAGCCTCAAATTCAATCAAGTCCTCAGCAAATGAAGCGTGCCCCATATCTATTTGCACTAAAATAGCACGTTCACCACCTTGGTATCTTTCAATAAAATGTTGCCGAGAAACCTTCATACAAAATGCCTTTTACAATCTAATCATAACGTAATGCTTTAGCAGGTGAAGTGCAAAAAGCGACTGAGGCCGGATAAATAGTTGATAAAATACTTAAGCAAATAGCTATTCCACAAACCTGTAATAAGTCTGAAATAATAATTTTAGATGGTAAGTAATCTACAAAATATACTGAAGCAGGAATAAGTTGCACGTGTAATGCATGTTGTAAGGCATTTCCCACTGCCGTAACATTCCAAGCTAATACTAGTCCACCTATTAAGCCAAAAAAAGTTCCAATAAATCCAATTAAAGTTCCTTGGAAGACAAAGGTACTCATAATGGCAAATGGAGTTGCCCCTAGGGTGCGTAATATGGCAATATCTGCCCGCTTTTCATTTACTCCCATATTTAAAGCTGAGATCAAATTAAAAGCAGCAATAGCTATAATTAACATTAAAATGAAAAATAACATGTTTTTATTAATCGCTAGGGTTTGAAAAAAACTACCTGCTTCTTCAATCCAATTAGAAATTACGTATTGCTTTGGTAGTAAAGAGTGAAGAGCTTGGCTTACTTGTGCAGCTTGATATAAATCAGTCAATTTAATATGTAAACCACTGTAATAATGTCCTGGTAAAAACAATTTTTGTGCATCGTCTAAATGTATATATACCAAACCTTGTTCAAAACCAAAGTTACCTGCACTGCTAAAAATAGCTGAAACCATAAACCGACGATAGCGTGGCAGTAGTCCCAAGGGAGTAGTAATAGTTTGCGCAGTAAATAAGTTGATGCCATCACCTACATTTACCTTTAATTTTTCCGCCAATGTTTTTCCAAGAGCTAAATGAAAACTTCCTGAATTTAAATTATTTAGGTTTCCACTAACCACTTGTTGAGCGATTGCAGAAGTGTATGCTTCCTCTGTAGGTAAAATGCCTAAAACATTTACCCCATGCATACTATTTTGATTGATCAACATTCCTTGGCCACTGACAAAAGGTGATATTCCTTTTATGGAAGTTAAATGCTTTATAGTATTTGCCAAACCAGGCCATGAAGAATGAATGTCGCCGCTGGAAATGATAGTGACCTGTGGAGCGATGGCAAAAAAACGATTGCGAATCTGTTCATCGAATCCATTCATCACAGATAGAACTGTAATTAAAGCAGCTACCCCCAAAGCAATGCCGAACAAAGAGGCAAAAGAAACAAAAGAAACAAAGCGGCTGCCTCTATAGGATAAAACGTAACGTAAGGCAATATACAGAGATAAGGGAAGAAATGGTTGGCGCTGAATTTTCAGGAGAGAACTCCTTCTTGTAACATTAAAGTACGATTCATTTGCGATGCTAATTGCATATTATGGGTCACTATGACAAAACTTGTGTTTAATGTCTGGTTGAAATGTTGCATTAATTGATAAATTTGTTGAGCGCTGGTTTGATCTAAATTACCTGTAGGTTCATCTGCTAATACACATAAGGGTTGTGTTACCAATGCGCGTGCAATGGCTATACGTTGGCGCTCTCCTCCTGATAGCTCACCTATTCGATGGGCGCTTCGTTTTTTTAAGCCTACCCATTCGATCATTTCCTGTGCTTGTTTAATAGCTAATTTGGGGCTCATATCGCGAATTAGTAAAGGCATACAAACATTTTCTAATGCAGTGAATTCAGGAAGCAAATGATGGAATTGGTAAACAAAACCTAAGGTATGGTTTCTTAGAGCGCTTTTGCTTTTTTCATTCAATTGTAAAATATTTCGTCCGGCTAAATGTATCAGACCAGAAGTAGGTTGATCCAAACCGCCTAATAAATGTAATAAAGTACTTTTGCCAGCTCCGGATGTTCCTACAATAGCGATCATTTCTTTAGGCATAACAGATAGATTAACATCTTTTAACACTTCGACATGAATGTTTCCATCTATAAAAGATTTTCTTAAATGTTGGCAAACAATAATGGGTTGAGACGATATATTATTCATAACGTAAGGCTTCGGCAGGTTGAGTGCGAAATGCGATTAAAGATGGATAAAAAGTAGCGAGTATACTTAAAATAAATGCGATCCCACATACTTCTATAACATCAGAAAATATTATTTTGGAAGGGAGATAACTAACAAAATATACGGAGGAAGGAATGAGTTGCACATGAAACCAATGTTGAATAGCATTTACTACTGCGGTTACGTTTAATGCCAACAGAATACCACCTGCTAATCCTAACAGGGTACCTATTAACCCTATAACCGAACCTTGGACAATAAATATATTCATAATTGTCCGGGGGTAGCGCCTAAAGTACGTAATATAGCTATATCTGCTTGCTTTTCGTTAACTACCATTATTAAAGTAGAGACTAAATTAAATACTGCAATGGCTATAATCAACATTAAGATAATAAACATCATCATTTTTTCCATAGCTAAAGCTTGAAAAAATACACCCGATTCCTCTGTCCAATCAGAGATAACATATCCTATTGGTAAGATGGAATGCAATTCTTTGTTAACTTTTGCGGCTTGATATAGGTTGAATAATTTGACATGTACTCCGCTTAACCGATGACTTTCCAGGAATAATTTTTGGGCATCACTTAAGGCAGTGTAAACTAATAGTTGCTCGAAACCAAAACCGCCTTCATTACTGAATATACCGGAAATTGTGAATCGCCGATAGCGGGGTAAAAGCCCTAATGGAGTCGTTGTGGTTTGTGCGGTTAATAAAGTCACCTGATCACCTTTTTTTAGGCCTAGTTGCAGAGCTAAAGATTGTCCAATGACTAAATTAAAAGTATCTGCTTGAAGGCTTTTTAAACTTCCCTCAATGACTTGTTTAGATAAGTTAGAAATATGTTCTTCTTCGCTGGGCAGAATACCGAGGACATTTACTCCATGTAGCAATCCTTGTTTCATTAACATAGCTTGACCACTAACAAAGGGAGCTACGGCTTTTACCTCAGGTAATTTTTGCACGGTATTAATAAGTTGCGACCATTCAAGTTGATTATCTTTACCCGTGGCTACAGTAACCTGAGGAGCCAGAGCGAAAAAACGATTGCGGATTTGCTCATCGAAACCATTCATTACTGACAATACGGTGATCAAAACAGTAACGCCTAGAGCAATACCTAACATTGAAGCCAGGGAAATAAATGATATGAAACGGTTGCGCCGTTTGGCTTTAGTATAACGCAATCCTATATACAGTGCTAAAGGTCTTATCATAAATAATTAATAATACTATTTTAATGGGTTAATCAGAAAAAAAACCAATTTTTTCCAAAAAATTTTCTTCGTTTAAAATGGTCACCCCTAGTTGCTGAGCTTTAGCTAATTTACTACCTGGATCTTCTCCAACTACTAAGAAGCTGGTTTTAGTTGACACACTATTACTTACTTTAGCTCCTAATTTTTGCAAAGCTTCAGTCGCTTCCTCTCGAGTTAGGTGATGTAACGTACCAGTGAGCACAAAAGATTGTCCAGCTAAATGTTTAGAAATTTTCATTGCAGAAATTGGCCAATGGATACCTAATGCAAGTAATTTTTCAATTATTTCTATATTATGCTTTTGTTGAAAAAAACCATGAATATTGGCAGCCACCACGGGACCAATATCAACTATATTTTGTAATTGATCTTCACTTGCTTGCATTAAAAGCGATAAATCATTGTAATGTTCTGCCAAAGTTCTTGCAGTTGCTTCACCTACATCTCGGATACCTAGAGCATACAAAAAACGTGGCATAGTAGTTTTTTTACTGTTGGCAATGGCCTGCATTAAATTAGAAGTAGACTTTTTTCCCAAGCCTGGCAAAGCTGCAATTACTTCAGGATTTAATTGATATAAATCAGTGACATCTTGCACTAGTCGTTCATTTACAAATAACTCAACTAATCTATCTCCTAAGCCATCGATATTCATGCCTTTGCGTGAAGCAAAATGCTTCACACTTTCTTGCAATTGTGCCCGACAATATAACCCACCCATACAGCGAGCTGCTGCTTCTCCAGGCGTTTTAATAATGTCGGCCTGACATATGGGACAATGCTTGGGAATAGTGATTTTTTTCGTTCCTGGGGGGCGTTTTTCTAAAATAGGATTGAGGACTTCTGGAATGACATCCCCTGCCCTGCGTACTATAACTGTATCACCAACCCGAATATCTTTGCGTAAGACTTCATCAAAATTATGCAAAGTGGCATTACTAATTGTTGCGCCGCTAACAAATACGGGTTCTAAACGTGCAACTGGTGTAATGACCCCAGTGCGCCCGACTTGAAATTCGATAGCTTTTATTTGGGTTGCCTTTTCTAGTGCTGGAAATTTGTGCGCAATTGCCCACCTTGGGGCACGAGAAGCAAAACCTAAAATCTGTTGTTTGTTTACATCATTAATTTTATAAACGACTCCATCCACTTCAAACGGCAACTGATTGCGAATTTGGAGCATGTGTTGAAAAAATTGGAGACAATCTTTTATGCCATGCGCAATTTCTCTTTCTTTGGGGACGGGTAAACCCCAGAGTTTAAATTGATTTAATAATTCATAATGCGTAGTTGGCAGTTCACTTTGTGAGACTTGGCCTATTGCATAGGCAAAGAATGAGAGGTGACGTGAAGCGGTAATTTTAGGATTTAATTGCCGTAAACTTCCTGAAGCCGCATTTCGAGGATTAACAAAAATTTTTTTCTTTTCTTCACTTAATTGTTGATTTAATTTTTCAAAACCTGCTTTAGGCATATAAATTTCGCCACGAACTTCCAGTATCTGTGGATAACTGCTGCCACGCAATTGTAAAGGGATAGAGTAAATTGTACGAACATTTTGAGTAATATCTTCTCCAACAAAGCCGTCTCCTCTAGTTGCGGCTTGTTGCAAGCTGCCTCCCTGATAGATCAAACTCACTGCTACTCCATCTAACTTAGGTTCACAAGCGTAAATAACATCTGCAGAAATTTTTAATCGTTGCTGCACCCGTTCATTAAAAGCATATAATTCAGCTTCGTTAAAAGCATTATCTAATGACAGCATGGGAATGCTATGGTGTACTTCTGCAAATGACTTTAAAGGAGAAGCACCAACACGTTGAGTAGGGGAATCTGGAGTAATGAGTTCAGGATATTGTGCTTCTAATTCCTGCAATTGGCGAAACATATTATCATAAGTTTCATCTGTAACAGTTGGGTCGTCAAGGACATAATAACGGTAATTATGTTCTTGCAAACTTTGAACTAATTGGACAGCTTTTTCGCGAATTGATTTAGTAATTGTCATATTCGTAATAACTCACTGTCATCCCACGGCTTGACCGCAGAATCCAGTAAGGCTAGCCAGCATAGATCCCACAGTCAAGTCGCGGAATGATGAATTTTTTATCATATTCAGAGCTACCTCTGTCAACTTTTCGCGAGTATGTTTTGTTGAAAGTATTTAACTTTATTTTTGAGTTCCTGTAACTTAGCATTAGTTAGCAAATTTTGAGTATCATCTAAAAGAGTTCCTCCTAAATCTTCTAGCAGTTGATTTGCTGTCTCTAACATTTTTTCAAAAACTTCTTCTAAATTAAAATGTAAGTTTGTGTTGCAAAATATAATTAAACCCGAACAAGAAAAATTACCCATTTCTGCAAACACTAATGTACCTTCTTTAGTGGCTGATGCTACACTAAAACAAATCTGTTTTTTTTCATCTGCGTTCTCATACCGATGAAAAATGTCTTCTTCACCGAATTGTAAATCACATGCCAATAAAGATTGTAAAAGCTCATAACCACTATATGGTTGGTTAGCCGGAGCACGCAGATAGAAAATAATGTGTTTTGGTAATTCAGGTTTTATTTCGAGGGGAGGCTTTTTAATTTCTACTTTTTTTACCAAGCCTAAGATAACATCTGGATCTTCGGTACTAATTTGGAAAGAGGGTTCTTTTTGTGGTTGACGCTGTAAAGCACGTCGTCGCAAAAAATAGCTGGTTTTAAATATAAAAAACATTCCTAAAAAAACAGTTCCAAAAAATAATAATCCATGAGCCATATTTAAGCCTCCGCCATCGCTACTGCTTCTGTGACATTCACCGAAACAATTCTAGATACGCCTGCCTCTTGCATAGTCACTCCCAGTAAGCAATTTGCCATGCTAATGGTCCCTTTATTATGACTTACAATAATAAATTGAGTTTTTTTCGCCATTTCTTTAACCAATTGACAAAAACGGTTTACATTACTGTCATCTAAGGGAGCATCTACCTCATCTAATATACAAAAAGGAGCAGGATTTAGATGAAACATTGCAAAAACTAGAGCAATGGCAGTCAGTGCTTTTTCTCCTCCTGATAACATGTGTATGGTCGCATTGCGTTTACCAGGAGGCTGAGCTTTTAAAATAATTCCTGTGGTGAGCAAATCATCTTCACAAAGCTCTAAGCTTGCTTTGCCTCCGTTAAAAATTTGGGGAAATAACTGTTGAAAATGCTGATTGATGCGTTGATAAGTCTCTTGAAATTTTGCTCGACTTTCACGATCTATTTTTGCTATTGCTTCCTTTAAAATTTGTAAAGCCTCACATAAATCCGCATGCTGTTTGTCATAGTAACTTTTACGTTCCTGAACGGCTTGAAACTCATCAATAGCAGCTAAATTAATGGCCCCTAAGCGGCCTATTTTTGCGGTTACTTGTTCAAGACGTTGTTCCCATGCAGTAATTTCTGCTTTATCCGGTAAACTCGTTATTAATTTTTCTAAACAAAGATTTAGTTCTTGTAACTGTTCTTGGATGGTTGTTTGTCTGGTCAGAACAGCTTGTCTTTCTATTTGTAGATTTACATTTTGGTTTTGAGACTTTTCCAATTTGTCTTTAATTTGTTGTTGCATTTTAAGTAATTCTTTAAATTGTTGATTACTTTGTCGTAATTGCTCTTCGATTAGGTGAAGATTTTGTTCTACCGTTAAACGAGAAGTCAATGCCATTTGTAATTCATGCTGTATTTCATTTAAAGGTTCATTATCTTCTGCCAGTTGAGTTGTTAATAAATCATACCGTTCTTTTAGCTGCTCGCGCTGACGTTTATCCCTAATTTCATTTTGTTTTAACAAATTTAGCTGATTCTCTATTGTAGTCAAACGCATGGTAAATTCATCCGCTTTTTGCCGATGTTGTTGAGCACTTCGACGTAGGTCATTTAATTCTTGCTGATAACATTCACGTTGCTGCATAAATTCGGCACGTTTATTAATTGAATCCTGTTCAACTTCGATAGATTCAGCTAATTGATGACGAGCTTGCTCTATCTTTGCTTCTAGATCTTGGATCTGTCGCTGGCTATCATCAAATTCATAAGTTAAACGTTGCTGCTGCTTTTGTAATTCATTAAATCTACTTTGTTGAGCCGTTAACTTTGCTTGTATTTCAGTAAAAGAAGCACTTACAGATTGATAAGTACGATGTTGAAGATCGCGTTCTGTTTCTAATAGTTGCAATCGTTTTTGTTCTTCATGTAAAACAACTTCTTGTGATTGTAAGTCATCTTGTTGCTTATTTAATTCATTTTGCAATACCTTCAACTCCTGTTCACGGATTAACACACTACTACTCTTATCGACAGCTTTATTAACCCTTATCCAATTTTTACCCATCCAAATTCCTTGCCGGGTAACAATGGATTCATGAGGAGCTAAATCAATCTGATAGGGTATGGCGACTGTTAAATCGTCAGCTATGTAGATTGCCGCTAACCATTTTTGTAAAGGCCAAGAGCTCTGGATCTGACTTATCAATGTTGGTAATTTACTCCCTATAGATGTTGATTCAAAAGGAGCTTGGTTTGCAATCAATGTTAGACGGCCCGCAGGCAGATTTTTCTATTAACTCCATATAATTATCTAATTTTTCAATACATACTGCATCAAAATATCCTTCTAGCACGGTTTCTACTGCTATTTCCCAACCTGTGTTGACCTGTATCATTTGTGCTAAGCGTGGACAAGAATCAATTTTGTATTGGCTCAACCAAATTTTTGTATGATCATCATGAATACCTAAAGCAGATTGTTGTAAGGCAGAAAGCAAGGCATACCGTTCTTGCAAAGTTTGGACTGCTTTGCGCCGTTGATTTATAGACTGTTGGCTATTGATAATTTTTTTAACGTCGATCTTTGATAGATTCGCTCATATTGTTTAATGAAAATTTTAGAGTTTCTAACTCTGGCGAGTTTGAGTTGTTTCCTTTTTCTAAGGAGTTAATTTCTATATTTAACGTGGTTAAGGGCAATTGCATTTGACGTTCTTGTAATTGTTTATGCCGCAGCATCAAACTGGCTAATTGCTGTTCATAATGTTGTAAATTAGCTTTAAGCACGCTACATTGCTGAGTAAATTGAGAAACTTGCACTTGCAAAGAATCCCAACTTTGTTGCCAAACTTGCATCTTTTTTCCTCTTCTAATAACGCTTGGTCGGCATTTTGCCTGGCAACCTTAGCTGCTATTGCTTGAGGTGTTAATGACTCTAGCTCTTCGGTAAGGGCAATAATATTTTGGCCTTGCTTTTCGGTATGCTCTTCTAATTCTTTATATAATGCCTCAACTTTGTTAAATTCATTATTCCATTGCTTTAATTGTTCTTGTCGATTTTGTATACGTTGCTCAAGACGGGCTATTTCACTACCTAAGGAATAATATTGTTTTTGAACATTATCGCGCTGCTCGTTCAGCTCAACTTGTGAACGATGTTTTTCTATAGAGGTTTCAATGCTATGATGTTCCGTGAGTTGCTCAGCTTGAGTTAATTCTAATTGAGCAATGTGTTTTTCTAAAATAGTTTCTTGAAGACTTAAGGCTTGCCACTGTAAAACTTTAATTTCTGCTTGCAGTAATCGTTCTTGTTGTTTCAATTCAGTATATTTCCCCGCCGTTTCTGCTTGATGCTTTAAATGACGTAATTGCTTATCGAGCTCGTTGATCAAATCAACTATACGGTCTAGATTTTCTTGTGTTTGCAGCATACGACTTTCAGTTTCTCTCCTACGTTCTTTATATTTGGAAATTCCTGCTGCTTCTTCTAAATGTAAGCGTAGTTCTTCGGGTTTTGCTTCAATTAATTGAGAAATCATTCCTTGTTCGATGATGGCATAGCTACGAGATCCCGTTCCCAAAAAAATATCAACTATATGCCTACGACGACAATGAGTACCGTTTAAAAAATACTGGGATTGACCTTCACGGTGTACTTCTCGGCGAATGGAAATTTCACTATAACTAGCATATTCGCCAGAAAAGCGTCCTTCCTTATTGTCAAAAATAAGTTCTACAGATGCTTTACCTACTGGTTTACGATGAGCAGTGCCATTAAAGATAACGTCTGCCATCGCTTGGCCTCTTAGTTGCTTGGCGGAAGTTTCTCCTATAACCCAGCGAATAGCATCTATTATATTAGATTTTCCACACCCATTAGGCCCCACAATTCCTGTCAGATGATCGTATATAGGAATAACAGTTGGATCCACAAAGGATTTGAACCCAGCTAATTTAATACTTTTTAAGTTCATGAAGCTTTAAAACTAATCAATTAAAATCCATAGTTTACCTAATATTTTTTTGCAATGATACATTAGTTACACGGTGGTAACTGCAGAATTTAGGTTTAACATGACTTGCCTATGTATTAGAATAAATTGGATGGAAATCTAGCAAGTGCTGACAAACCACTTACAGATTTGTACAATGGATTTTTTTATAAATAGAGATTAATTATGAAGCTACCAATACAAAAGATTGTAATCATTGTGGTAATTTTGGCCATTACTATATTAGCACTATCTTTCATTAAAAAACGCCATCCTAACCTTCCAACCTCGGTAAAAATTGATACCGCGGATCAACCAACCATGGGAAATGCTAAAGCAAAAGTTCATATAGTGGTGTTTGAGGATTTAAAATGTATCGCTTGTCGCCAATTTAATAATAATTTATTACCCTTGTTGAAACAAAAATATATAGAAACCGGTGTTGCAAGTTATACAGTTATTAATGTGGCCTTTATCCCGGGATCGATGTCTGCTGCAAATGCTGCTCGTTGTTTATATAGAGAAAAACCTGAATGGTTTTTTGAGTTTGTAGATTATGTCTACCAAAATCAGCCATCTGAACAAGAAGATTGGGCAACTATCCCTAAGTTAGTTGAATTTGCTAGCCATATCCCTAATGTAAATCAACAAAAACTGAGTCGTTGTATTTTTGAAAGTCCATATACTTCATTTATTCAGAACAACTTACAGCAAGGCGAAAAATTAATGGGAGGGACGGTCTATACTCCCACAGTATTCATCAATGGGTATCGTGTAGATCCATTAACTCCTCAACGTATTGATCAAGTTATTAATGCAGTGAAGTAAATAAAATTATGCTAAATTACAATGAATAATAGACAACAATATTGTCTTCTAGCAGCCTGGCTCATTGCGCTCATTGCAACGTTAATTTCTTTATATGCGAGTGAAATACTAGGAATGCGAGTATGTTCGTTATGTTGGTATCAGCGGATTTGTATTTATCCATTGGCATTAATTTTAGGTATAGCAACTTATCGGCAGGATTTAAATATATATGTATATACGCTCCCTTTAGCTTTTTTAGGGGCTATTTTTGCTTTATATCAGTATTTGGAGCAAATGATTCCTTCCTTTGGGCCTCTAGTCGTCTGTAGTCCAGAGGTTGACTGCAGAAAGATTGATTGGCAATTATTTGGATTTATAACCCTGCCTTCTTTAAGCTTGTTGGCTTGTATGGGTATTATTTTTTTTCTATTTTTAAGTAAAAAAACATAGTAGATCACCCTGTAAGCTTAGAACTTGTAGGCAGGTATCCCACTTGAGCTATTACACAAGTTGATCAAGAAGACTGGGACTTAATACACTTATCCGTCCGTGCAAACTCATCAATCACCATGCGTGTTGCCGAGGCAATAACATCCTCCCGACCAGCTGAATCTTTTTTATTTTGGATAAAATACAAAGCGATAACAATAGGAGCACAGTTTGGTGGCCAAATTACTGCTATATCATTTGTTATACCATAATCTCCAGATCCGGTTTTATCTGCCACACTCCATCCTTTGGGCACACCAGCACGGATGCGGTTATCACCAGTAGTATTTCTTTTCATCCAAGATACTAATTGCTCCCTTTGCGCAACTCCCAAGCCATCTCCAAGCGTCAACTTTTGTAAACTTCTTGCCATGGCTGCGGGAGAAGAAGTATCTTGCGAATTTTCTGGATTTGAATTCAATTCAGCTTCCCAGTTATCCAGTCTGAAGGAGTTATCTCCTATAGCACGAGCAAAGTTAGTAACAAATTCAAGCCCACCTAGTTTTTTCATGAGTAGATTTATAGCTGTATTATCACTATACATAATAGCTGCTGCACACAACTCAAGTGTTGTCATTCCGTCTGCAACATACTTTTTGGTAATGGGAGACCAAATAACTAAATCTTGTTTGTTGTAGAATATTTTTGTTTGCAATAAATGCTTTTCTACCATGCTTTTCTTTAAGATAGCTGCAACGCCCATTACCTTAAATGTACTTTGTATGGGAAAAAGATCTTCTGCATGAAATTGAATGTGGTGATTGCTAGCAGTATTTAGTGCATCTAGACCGATTCTCCCACCGGAAAAAATCTCTAGTTTGGTAAGGTTTTTCTGCACGGAGCTTGAGGGTATTTCTTGAGCCTCTGCAACTAAAAACATGCAATTACTAACTGAAAAAATTGCTATGGTGAACGGCAACAATAAACGTTTCATTTTCTGCTCCTAATGCAAAACAAAATTTTGTTCAATTAGTAATTCAGCTATTTGTATTGCATTCAAAGCTGCCCCTTTACGGACATTATCCGCAACAATCCATAAATTAATGCCATTAGGTAAAAATAAATCATTACGAATCCGGCCAACTAACACTTTATCTTGGTTGGCGCCATCGATAGGCGTCGGGTAATCATTATCAGGAAATACCTTTATCCCTGGTGAAGCTTCCAATAGATCTTTAACTTCTCCTGCACTGATGGGCTGTTCAGTTTCAATGCAAACTGCCTCTGAATGGGAATAAAAAGCTGGAACTCTCACAGTGGTTGGACTAATAGCAATACGATCATCTTCAAAAATCTTTTGTGTTTCCCATACCATTTTCATTTCTTCAAGAGAATAGCCATTGTCTTGAAAACTTCCAATATGTGGTAACACATTAAAAGCAATTTGTTTGGGAAAAGTTTCATTAACTGGAACATGGCCATTAAGTAAATCCGCTGTTTGCTTAGCTAATTCTTCAATAGCCTTACGCCCTGCCCCAGAAACGGCTTGATAAGTCGCTACCTTAATACGCCGAATCCCAACCGCTATCGTAAATTGGTTTTAAAGCAACAACCATTTGAATGGTAGAACAATTAGGGTTAGCAATAATATTTCGTTCTCGATAATGCACCAAACAATGTGGATTTACTTCTGGCACCACAAGTGGAACATCCGCTTCATAGCGAAATTTGGAGGAATTATCAATGACAATGCACCTGCTTCTGCAGCTTTAGGGACATACTGAGCAGAAATAGTTCCTCCGGCAGAAAAAAATGCAATTTGCACTTTAGAAAAATCAAAATCTGCCAAATTTTGTACTCGATAGGGATTTTCCGGCAAAGCGAATAATTTTTTCGACGGAGCGCGCGCTGGCGAGGGGGTAAAGGTTTCTACAGGAAAATCGCGTTCTTGTAATAGCTCGATAAATGTTTCACCGACAACACCAGTTGCACCAACGATAGCTACATCATATTTTTTCTACCATCTGCTTTCCTCATTAAGGTTGTTATTATGCATTTTGAGCTCGATTTCGTAAATAATGATCCATTAAAACTAAAGCCAACATAGCCTCAGCAATAGGTACTGCACGAATTCCCAGGCAAGGATCATGTCGACCTGTTGTTACCACGGTAACTTCTTCTCCATGAATATTCTGACTCTTTGCTGGCTGTAAAATACTTGCTGTGGGCTTAAAGGCCAAACTAATTAATAGATCCTGTCCCGTTGAAATACCTCCTAAAATACCACCCGCATGATTAGTCAGAAAACCTTTTTCAGTCATCTCATCTCGATGCTCAGAACCTTTTTGTCTTATCGAGGCAAATCCGGAGCCTATTTCAATGCCTTTCACTGCATTAATACTCATTAAAGCATGAGCAATTTCAGCATTCAATTTATCAAATACAGGTTCACCTAATCCAATTGGTATGCCCATAGCCACTATATTGACACGAGCTCCGATAGAATCACCAGCTCGGCGTAAATCAGCAATAGTTGCCGCTAATTCTTCTATTTTATTTTTATCGGGGAAGAAAAAAGGATTTTCATTGACAATATTTAAATCGATATGTTCGGCTTCAATGGTCCCCATTGCAGCTAAATATCCTTGAATTCTAATTCCTAATTTTTCTCGCAAATATTTTTTTGCAATCGCTCCCGCAGCAACTCGCATCACGGTTTCACGGGCAGAGGCTCTTCCACCACCGCGATAATCGCGTAGTCCATATTTTTTCCAATAAGAAAAGTCTGCATGGCCTGGACGAAAATTATCTTTATTTTTTTCGTAATCGCGTGAGCGTGAATCTTGATTATAAATGATTAAACCAATGGGAGCCCCTGTGGTGTTACCTTCATAAACTCCAGAGATTATTTGGACTTGATCCGATTCTTGACGCTGAGATGTGTAGGATGAAGAGCCAGGCCTTCTTCGTTCTAATTCTTGCTGAATATCAACTTCATTTAATGCTAGGTTTGGCGGACAACCATCCACAATAGCTATGAGTCCTATCCCATGACTTTCACCGCAAGTGGTTACAGTAAATATTTTTCCAAAGCTGTTACCGGACACCGTGTTACTCTACCATTTCGAATATAATTGGAGCTGAGGAGGATCGAACTCCTGGCCTTCGCATTGCGAACGCGACGCTCTCCCAGCTGAGCTACAGCCCCTAAATGGGATTGTCAAATAGCTGCTCCGCAGTTAATAAAAATAAACCTTGCCCACCACGCTCTAATTCTAACCAAGTAAAAGGTAATTGTGGGAACTGGTTCGTTAATGGGAACTCACTGTTTCCTACTTCTACTACTAAAATACCTTGTGGAGATAGAAACTGTTTCGCTTCTCTTATTATTTGAATAACAATGGCCAAGCCCTCTTCTTCTGCATGCAATGCCATACGCGGCTCATGTAAATATTCGGGAGGTAAGCTGGCTAACTCTTTTTCTCCCACATAAGGGGGATTACTTAAAATTATATCGTATTTTTTTTTATCGAGCGCGGCAAAGCAGTTTGAATGATAAAGATTGATATTGTCTTCTAATTGATAACGCTTTATGTTAATAGCCGCCACTGCTAAAGCTTCTGGACTAATATCAACAGCATCGACTAGGGCTTGGGGGAAAGTTAAAGCTGCGTGAATTGCAATACAACCACTGCCTGTTCCAATATCCAAAATATTTTGAACACTCTCTGGATTGATCCAAGGTATAAATTGTTTTTCAATCCATTCAGCAAGAGGAGAACGTGGCACTAAAACTCGCTCATCTATATAAAAAGTTAGCCCATTAAATAATCCTTGTTTCAGCAAATAGGCTAAAGGTTTACGAGTTGTAATACGTAATTGAATTATATTGGCTAAAGACTTCCCGTTCAGATAAGGTGACCGTAGCATGAAAAACGTTAGAGTTTATTTCAATGGGAAGATGCAAGGTAGTTAATACTAACTGTACTGCTTCGTCCCAAGCATTATCTGTGCCATGACCGAAATATAATCCCGCTTCATTAAAACGTGAGGCGCTCCAACGAATCCAGTCCCCTATCGTGGATAAAGTAGTAATTGCTTCTTTAGTGTTTAACAAAGACATAGTTTTATTTTATCATGGATATAAATATTCACCTATAACTTAGATATAGATTTTTGCAGGATATTATGTTATGTTGATAAAAAATCAGGATTAATAATTAAGATAAATGAATGGTGATTAATAAAGTAATTGTATAGATTGAAATGTCCTGATTTAACTATATGAGAACATCTAGTGTTGGGTTAATGTTGATTGGTCGCTAATAGACGTTCCCATTCTTAATTGTCGGTTGACAGGTTGCTTTATGTTAAGAAAGCTAAGACATACTTTGCTTATTAACGAAGCGTCACTATGGATAGCGTGGCTAACTACTGGATTTTATTATTTTTTTCACGATAGTTTGTTAGCAAATTTATTTCATCCCGTTTACTTAATAGCAATTCTTTTCTGGTTATTCATTGTTATTTTGTGGATTTCCTTCGAAGTCGTTCATCATATCGAATCCTTATCTCAATCCATCTCTGAACCTTATGCTACATTAATTTTAACTTTATCCGTAGTATCAATTGAGATTATAGTGATTACTACCATTATGTTGGGTGGAGAGGATGATCCAACCTTAGTTCGTAACACCATGTATTCTATTGTAATGATTGTTATCAATGGTGTAATTGGATTAAGTTTACTTTTGGGAGGATTACGTTATCGGGAACAACAAATCAATTTACAAGGATCTATTGATTTTTTAAGTGTGATTATACTTTTTGCGGTTATAGTACTAGTACTACCTAACTTTACTCAATCCACTGCCAAACCCACTTTTTCTCACTATCAAACTGTATTTATTATTATTACTTCTGCTGCGATTTATATCCTTTTTCTTATCTTCCAAATGAGAAGACATCGCTCACATTTTATATGTGTTTATGATTCTGGTGGACGTAATAGTTCGTTTAAGCTCCATCCTTTTTACCCTCGCAAGTCAAATCTTTACCATACTATTTTGCTGATTGCTTATTTGCTTCCCAACGTTTTTTTGGCCAAGCAAATTGGTAAACCTTTAGCATATTCCCTGGCTAAATTTAATGCTCCGCCCTCTCTAGTTGGGTTATCTGTTGCTATTTTAGTATTAACCCCGGAAGGGTTAAGTGCTATACGAGCATCACTAGCTAATCAACTACAGCGCTCTATGAATATTGCCATGGGCTCTGTATTAGCAACTACTAGTTTTACTACTCCAGCGGTGTTGACAATTGGTTTATTAATGGGAAAAACTATTATTCTTGGCTTGGAATATCGAGATATTACCTTGCTACTTTTAAGTTTAGTTATCAGTATCTTAACTTTTGTCAGTGGCCGGACTAATATTTTATTAGGGGCGGTACATTTGTTATTATTTTTAGTTTATGTAGTTTTGCTGTTTGACTAGTAACGAATTTATTTGTCATGGCGCCCCTAAGTTTTATTTCTAAATAGTTGAAGTAATTTCATCATTTGATTGAGTATTACTTATTTCAGTAGAAAAGGATTGAGGAGTGGAACATAAAATGGAAAGCGAACCTGGAGTTTTAGATGAAGGTGAAGATACTAATGGCTTTTCTGTTTCTCTTCTTCTATCTGAAAATGTCGTGCTCTGCAAGCTATCTGTAATTTTAACTGTTTTCCTCTACGAGAAATGTTGTTTCTTTTCCTCTTTTTGATGTTCATCAAAACCCTCTTGTTCCTTAATAAAACGCTCTATATTACAAACAAAATGCATAAGAGTTATTATATGAATTTTATTAAATACTCGAGTGGTTTCTCCTGTCATATCTCGAGAATAATCTATTATAGAAGTATTATGTCGATAAGATCGATCATAATCCATATTCCTAATCTTTAATAGAGCATTCAGTTCTAATTCAGAATCTAAACGTTTAAATTCCAGAAAATTTTCTAATTCAAAAATAGCTTTTGTTTTACCCGTTCCCAGTTGACGTATTATTCCTGGCGTATAACTATCAACTATGGATTTAATTTCCTTTACAGTGGGTGGCTTCTTCCGTGATCCTGATTTTAAAAATGTGAATAATGCCGAAGCTTCAATTGGGAGGCTGGTGCCTAGTGTTCAATCAGCTTATTGTAGTACCGCAATTTATAAGCAAAACGTTTTAATTCAGCCGTAATATGAAATAATTGTAAAGGATTTGCTGCTTCTTCATAATTTAAATAAGATTTTAAATGGTTGCTAATTGAATCACTAAATTTAGGCTTATCTGTGTTTGTAGGGAATTTAGGAATCATAATTATCTGCTTAGATGCATATAGATTTGTTGCAAACCATATGGGATGGTTTTCAGGTAATTTATCTAGGGTAGTTGTGCCATTTCCAATAATGATAATATAACCGTTTTCCTGAAGCTAAGTCTTAAGGAAAAGAGGACTTTTCTCTGAAAAAGGGAAATGTTCAAAAATAACAAACGAAAATTTTTTATTTTCAAGGTGTTTACTTAATAGAGGTGCATTTGTTGACATTACAAACCACATCTGCTTTTATATCAGCAGAAATATCGACAGTGATAAAATTATCCGCTGGATGTAAATAACGACAAGTTTTACCATGGCCACAACCTATGATAAGGTCTTTTTGAGGCTGTTGTGCCAGTTCTGAAGAGGGCTCATTTTCACATAAATCCCAATCATCGCTAAGGTTTTCTTCTATTATTTTTGATTCTATCATGTTAATAACTCTATGGCTTTTTCTAATATGTACAAAATTACACCAATATTAGACCATATTTAAATCAAAAAAGCAAGTTTTTTATTTTACTTTCACCAAATTATTATTAATTATTAAGGGCTTACTGATACTTGGGAAAAAGTCTATAGATGCGCCGAAGAGCTGGACTATTCACAATGATGGGAGAAAAAAAACTATTTAGATTTTGGTTTGTTAAACGATTTTAATAGATTCTTATGTAAATGTTCATAAAGCTTAATAAATGATTTCCATAATAATATGCAGATAATAGCGATCATAACCAATATTAGAAAAAATAGTTCTCGGGATGGTAGAATTGTAGTACTTAGAGCGAAAATAAAAAATAATATTCCTACCATCGATAAAATCGGAATAAGGCGAGCAATCATTTTTCGGATATGAATAGTAAATCGTCCCGCCATGTTTTTTTTAACAGTAAGTTCAGCCAATTTCATACTAAGTAATTTGACCTTATGATAAATCGCTAAAAGAAATGGTAAGGAGAAGAGTAACGCAGCAAACCATATTGCGCCCCTCAAGAGTTGTTCGTTTTGAATAGAAGAAATAGATTTCATGTTAGCATTAATAAAATAGGAAACTCCTAAAAAGATGGTGGAAATAAAGGCTAAATTTAAAAAAATATTGAATAAATATTTACGTACGAATTTTGTTTGTGATGAATGATTTTTTTGTGGAGGTACAATGCTCTGTAACCATCTGGAATAATTTTGAAAAATGTAAACTACTGGATAAGGTAACTTTCTTTTGACAAACTTTTCCAAAGGATCAGCCCATTTAATTAAATAAGGAGTGAACATTGTAGTTAATACAGAAACTGCTACAGCGATAGGATAAAGAAAGTCACTAGTTAACTTTAATGATAAACCCAGCGAAGCAATAATAAATGAAAACTCTCCGATCTGTGCCAATCCCATACCAATATGCAATGAAGATCGGCCATTATTACCTGTAATAAAGCTTCCAAAACTACAGGTAAGAATTTTTCCTACTATGACGACCACAGTAATAATTAGAATAGGAACTGCGTACTTTATTAGCATGCGAGGATCTAGCATTAAGCCAATGGTTACAAAAAAAATAGCACTAAACATGTCACGTAAGGGAGCAATGAGTCGATCGATTACCTCTATTTGACGTGATTCCGCTATAATAGCTCCCATGAGGAAAGCACCTAATACAATGCTATATTGAAGTTTAATCACCAACAAACAAAATCCAAAACACAGACCTAGTATACTCACTAACAACGTTTCTTTACTTTTAAATTTATAAATATAAGAAATAATTCGGGGTATGATCAGAATACCTATTGACATAGAAACAACTAAAAACAAAAGTAACTTACTAAAAGTGATTACTAAATTTAGAAAACTGATGGACTTTGTCGTACCTATCCCAGAAAGCACAGCCAATATGCCAATTGCCAAAATATCTTCAATTACTAAAATACCAAAGATAGATTGGGCGAAATGCTCTTTTTGTAATCCTAATTCATTCAGGGTCTTAACAATGATGGTGGTTGATGAAATGGACAACATGGCTCCCAAAAAAAGCGCATCTAGTGTTTTCCAATGAAAAAGGTGACCAATTTCATATCCTATCCAGATCATACCAACAATTTCTATAAGGGAAGTAATGAGCGCTGAAACTCCTACTTTTTGTAGTTTTGGTAAACTAAATTCTAATCCCAAAGAAAACATTAAAAAGATAACACCAAGTTCACCGAATATTCTAATCGTTTCTTGATTTTGAATTAGAAGAAAAGGTGGGGTGTATGGACCAATAATGACTCCTCCGAGAATATATCCCAATACAACTGGCTGCTTCAAGCGATGAAAAAGTACGGTTATAAAGCCGACAATAACCGTTATAATCGCCATATCTTGGATAAAGTCTATGTGGTTCATATAAAAAAGAAGGTCAAGCTATGAAATTTAAAAATTATGCAGCGTGAGTTAATTCTGCATCAGAAATCCACTTATTTAATGCCTCTATAATTTTTTTCGCTTGCTCCACATTAGAAATATTAAATTTTGATCTTTGTTGATAGCTTCCGCCCTTTTTTTGGTAGCGGCGAATGCTATAACCTTCAGGTCCGTAAGATTGTGTCTTATTATCCCAGTTTTGAAAACGAAAAATGATCGTAGTCCAAGCTCCTCTAGTAAGGATAATCTTGTCCAGCTGTTTTGTAGTGACTACCCCTTCGTCAGTATATTCTATTGTCAAATCATCTATAGACTCATTCATGAGATTCTCCTCCTTATTTTGGGTTAAGAATTTTTTCTTGGCGTTGCGCTTGCCAAATCATATCTAATAAAACATGACTATCATTGCTATCTGGCTGCACTAAAGGAAGTATTTGTTGCCAATAATTAACTGCCAATCGATAATCTTTACGCTGATAGGCATTCACAGCTAACAAATTTAAAATTTCTGTTTGCTGAGGTTCTGACTTTAGCATATTTTTTAACAATTCTTCTATAGCAGGGGGCAAATGCTTTGTGTTTAAAAAAATTGCTTTAGCTAAAATTATTTTATAGTCTTTGTTTTTGGGTTCTAACTTGGTGGCATGAGTAAATGCTTGTTCGGCCTCACCATATCTTTGTTTAAGAAGATAAAGTTTACCTAATAAAAACCATCCCTCAGCGCTTTGTGGTGTTTTTTTTAACCGTGACTGAAGTAGATTAATTAATTGTTGTGAATCTGTTATTGATGCCAACTGATTTTGGATAGCTAAGTGGTTTTGTTGTGCTGTCCATAATTGATTTAAAGATTTGCTATTTCCAATGATCCAATACAGTCCAACTGCTATTAATGGAAAAAATCCTATTAGAATAATAGAAAAGCGGGAACGATTGGAGCGAACCCTTAAAAGAGGAATGGCGATAAAAAGGGTTGCCCCTATGGTTAACAGCCCTATTAATGTCCAAAATATTACTACTTTAGTCATTTGGATGTTCGTCTATAAGCAAGGCCAGCTAAAATAGAAAAACCCAAAATTAATAAGATAAAAGGCGCAAACCATAGTATATAAGTTGTCACTTGCAAGGGAGGTCTGAATAGAATGAAGTGACCATAACGAACAACGAGATAATTTTTAATTTCGGCATCGGTTTTTTTTTCCTGAATCATCTGGTAGATTTGTTGGCGCAAATCTTTAGCTAAATCTGCATTAGAATCAGCCAAGTTTTCGTTTTGACAGACTAAACATCTCAGTTCGGTAATTAGGGATTCAAATTGTTGATGTTGTTTTTCTGTAGAAAAAGGGTAACGATCAATTGGCGCAGCAAACATAATTGAATTTAAGAAAAACATAATAAAGCCAATAATAAAATTATACTTTATGAAGTGGTGATTTTTTCCCATTTTTTTACTTCCGGTAATAGAATAGTATTCCAAATTGTAGGACTGACAGGGCCTATGTATTTAAAACGAATAATACCTTGTGAATCGATGATAAATGTCTCCGGGGTGCCGTAAACTCCAAAATTAATGCCAATAATTCCATTAGGATCGTCAATAATCTTTTCGTAGGGGTTCCCATATTGCTTTAGCCATTGTTGAGATTTCTCACGTTCATCTTTGTAGTTTAAACCAAAAATTTTTGTTCGTTGAAGATCATGCCACGCTTCTATCCATATAGAATGTTCGGCATGACATGCTATGCACCATGTAGCAAATACATTCAAAATCGTAACATGACCGATAAAATTTTTTTCTGTGATCAGTTCGTGCGGATTTTGGAGTGTTTTAGCTTGAAATTTTGGTACAAATTTATTTAATAAGGGAGATGGAATGGATCGAGGATCTCGATGTAGCCCATACCAAGAGAAGAAGATGATTAATAAGAAAATTAGGAATGGTAATCCCCACCGTAATAAATTTTTTTTACTGGACATGTAAAGGCCTATATTTGTTACGATTACGGTAACGCCGATCGAAAACAGTTAATAGCCCACCTATAGTCATTAATACGCCCCCGGCCCAAATCCAACGAATAAAGGGTTTGTAATAGATTCGTAACGCCCATGCTCCTTTCGGTAATTGTGCTCCCAATGCAACGTATAAATCTCGACCCAATCCAGCATCAATTGCTGCTTTAGTCGTTACTGTTTTCGATATGGGGAAGAAACGCTGTTCAGGGAATAAAATGGTATATAATTGTTCTTTACGAAAAACTGCAACTTTACCGCGCAAACCTTGATAATTAGGACCTTGAAAATTCATCACTTCTTGGAATTGAAATTGATAAGGCCCTACCTTTAGGGAATCACCTTTATGCATGCTAACATCTCGCTGTAAGCTGAAAGCCGAGGTACATATAACTCCTATCGCGGTAACCCCTACTCCCAAATGGGCAAAAATCATTCCCCATTGACTGCGACCCAAAGGTCGTAGCTTTGGTAATCCATTCCTCCATAGAATACTGTAGCTTAAGGTAAATATAATTAACCAGAAAGCTAAACCTAAACTTAAAAAAGTTTTTAAGGTTAATTTTGCTCCAATCAGACTAGGAAATAAGATTGAAACAATTGATACAAATAATAGATAGCTAATCATTTTTTTTTGTAATTGGGGAAGTTGTCCGTTTTGCCAATAAAACCAAGGCGCAATTGCCATTAATACTAAAAGCATAGCCACAAAGGGAATAAACACTATATTAAAGTATGGAGCCCCAACAGATAACTTAGTTAAATGAAAAACATCCATGACTAGTGGATACAAAGTACCTAATAATATGGTTAGCATAGCTACGAAAAGTAAAATATTGTTAGCCAACAACATGGCTTCTCGGGACGCTAGCATAAAATGCCCCTTAGATACCAGCTGTCGTCCCCGCCAAGCATAGACGATTAATGCGCCTCCTGTTATAAGAAATAAAAAACTTAGCATAAAGAGGCCGCGCTGGGGATCTGCAGCAAAACTATGGACTGAAACTAATATGCCTGATCGTACTAAAAAGGTTCCTAGTAAACTCAGTGAAAAACTACATACTGCTAACAAAACGGTCCAGCTTTTAAAAAGTTGACGCTTTTCAGCGACCGCAAAAGAATGAATTAATGCTGTGCCCACTAACCAAGGCAAAAATGAAGCATTTTCCACGGGGTCCCAAAACCACCATCCGCCCCAACCCAATTCACGATAAGCCCATGCACTGCCTAAAACAATACCTATAGTTAAGAAGCACCATGCTACAGTAGTCCAAGGTCGGGCCCAACGAATCCATTTAACATCCATTCTTCCGCTCAATAATGCAGCCATTGCAAAGGCAAATGGCACCGCAAAGCCGACATATCCCATATATAGCATAGGAGGATGAATGACAAGTCCGGGATCTTGTAAAATGGGATTGAGATCAGCTCCTTCGGGTGGTGCATTTGGTAGCAAGCGAATAAAGGGACTGGAGGTGGTAAGCAAAAATAAATAAAATCCAACCGCAATAATCGCTAAAATCGCTAATACCCTGGCTCTTACTTGTATTGGCAAGGCGCGGTTGAAGATACTAACCATTAGTGTCCATATACTTAAAATATAAACCCATAATAGTAGGGATCCTTCATGAGCTCCCCATAAGGCACAAATACGATAAATTGCTGGTAAGTGAGTATTTGAATTTTGGACTACATACGCTACTGAAAAATCATTACTCCATAAGGCATATGCTAATGTTGCGAAACTGAGACCTGTAAAGAGAAATTGCCCCCAAGCTGTATAGCTGCTTAGTTGCATATAGCTAGTATTGTTTATCATTGCTCCTCGAAGAGGCAAAAAAATCTGTATTAGCGCTAAGCATAATGCTAGCAATAATGCGTAATGACCGAGTTCTGGGATCACCTGCCCACTCCAGGAGGTTTATAATTGGCATCATGTTTAGCCAATACTTGATCAGCGATAAAAATTCCTTGCGAGTTCAGTCGACCTTGGGCAACTATCCCTTGGCCTTCATGAAATAAAGCGGGTAAAATTCCTTGATATTCAACTTTTACTTTGGCCTTGTAATCTGTCAAAATAAAACTAACCTGGAGGCCGGAGCCATGGTGTACACTGTCCTTAACAACCATTCCTCCTAATCGAATCTGCTTCGTAGATAATGAATGTTGAGTAATTTGTTGCGGTGTATAATATAAATTTACATTTTGCCGCAAAGCGAATAGAGCTAAACCACACGCAGTTCCCACACTTAAAATTAAAATTATAATAAAGTACAAACGTTTTTTACGTAAACTTAACATATTTGTGATTTAAATTTTTTATCAGCTGACGTGATTTTCTTTTAAGTAAAAATAGGGGTATGACTAAAATTAAGAAGGTTATAAAATAGGCTGGCCACACATAAATTGCATATCCGCCCATTTGCCAAAATGAAACGTAATCACCGATGTTTTTCATATCATTTCCAAATAATTTATTACCCGTAATAGCTTGTCAATTATCTCATATCTGGATTTTACTGTTATATTATCCTTTTTCCATGATAATAGTTTTTACCCAATTAGTTTGATGCTCACGTTTTAAGAGTTCGTAGCGGATTCCTAACAATAACAATAAAAAATAATACATTCCAAATGCCACAATCATTGCTAGCAATGGATAGAGCATGCTAGGAGCAATTGATGGTTGACCAAATTTTAAAACGGTAGCACCTTGGTGTAATGTTTGCCACCAATTAACAGAATAGTGAATAATAGGAATATTTACTAACCCTATTAAAGTGAGTATATTGCTGACTTGAGTAGCTAATTGTGGATCAGGCATAGCTGCACGTAGCGCAATAATTCCTCCATAAATAAATAACAAAATTAATTCTGCTGTGAGTCTTGCATCCCATATCCACCATGTTCCCCATGTAGGTTTACCCCATATAGATCCCGTAATTAAAGCCAAAAAAGTAAAACTGGCTCCTATCGGAGCACTTATTTTAGCTAAAATATCCGCTATTTTAATTTTCCATACTAAATAAATCATTGCCGCTACGGCCATAAATATGTAAATCCCTAATGACCAAATTGCCGCAGGAACGTGCACAAAAATAATACGATAAACATCCCCTTGTTGATAATCTGGGGGGGCCAGCCAGAGCGCACCTAAAAGTCCATAAGTGAGCATTAATATCATTAATAAAAAAATCCACGGTAAGAATCGTCCAGCCCAGTGATAACTAGTTTGAGGTGAAGCAAATTTATATATAGGTTTAAACATTGTTGCTATTATAATTGATTCTTTTCTTCTTGTCGCAAGAATCCTGATATTTAACTACTTATATATAATTCCAATACGTAAGCAAGAAGCTGTTATCCAGGGAGTCAACCCAATAGCCAAGACTAATAAAGTCCCAAGCCAGGCTAAGGAAGTGGCTATCGGTAAATGGGTCCCAGCTGCCATCGTCGCTGAAGTTGCAAAAATTAAAATAGGAATATACAGGGGGAACAGTATTAATGCTAATAATAAACCACTATGTCTTAGCCCTATAGTTAGCGCTGCCCCAACAGCACCTAAGAAGAGCAAGGAAGGTGTGCCTAATATTAAAGTAATTATCAAAACACCGATTACATATCCGGATAAATGAAACATGAGCGCTAATAAGGGCATTAATGCTAATAAAGGTAGAATCAACATTAGCAAATGAGCAGTAATTTTTGCAAAAATTAATACTGGTAAAGGATATGAATTAAATAACCACTGTTCTAAACTTCCATCATCATAATCATTTTGAAATAAATGTGTCAGTGATAGCAAAACTGCGAGAATCATTGCCACCCACAAAATACTTGGCCCAATCGTTTGCAAAATTTTGATTTCTGGAGACATAGATAATGGAAATAGAATGGCAGTCAATATAAAAAAAAGTAAAGCGTTAATCCACTGAAACGGATGCCTCCAGGTTAATAAACATTCTCGATGAATAACCAAAAATATGCCGCGTATTAACCATAGCATTTGGCTGTGTTACCTAGATGGATTGTCTGAATGGTTTTTAAACTCTTAATAGTTAAAGGTCGATGAGTTGTTAATATAATAAGTCCTCCTTTGTTCAGTTTGTTAATCAAGGCATTTTGTATATAGCCCATAATGACTTCGTCTAAAGCAGTAAATGGCTCATCCAAAATCCACAATCTTGCCTCACTTAATAACACCCTAGCCAAGGCCACTCGTTGTTTTTGACCTTGAGACAATTGATAGCCAAAGTTCTCTTTCATTCGGGATAGGTTCAGAGTGTGCATTACCTCTTCTACTTTATAAGTTTCATATTTTTGAAAATTAAAATGTAAATTTTCCCAAACGGTTAGTTCATTTTTTATAGCTGTTTGATGGCTTAAATAATAAATTTGTTGCTGATAAAGGGCTTTTTGCTGAGAAATAGGAAGACCTTGCCAAGAGACTGTTCCTGATTTTGCAATACCTATTCCGCTTAAGATTCGCAGCAAACTGGTCTTCCCTGCACCATTAGGGCCCATTATTTGTAGCAATTCTCCAGTAGCAACATTAAAATTCAATTCTGTTGCGAGCAGTCTTTCCCCACGTGAGAAACTTAAATTAAGAACTTGTAGTAATGGTGACATAATTTATTAGACTTTTTTCAAGATCTGCGTCGGCAATCCATTTATTCGCATGTGAAACTCCGCTCCTTGAAACGTTCTGCATTATACCAAAATACCGGGTTTTGAAAGAAGTCTATTATTGGATCGATTGGCGAACTAGTTTTACTAAGAAAAGATAAATCAGTAACGCCAATAGCCAACTTAAAAAAAGCCATCCATCAGTTATTCCTAAATTGTTTAATAAAATTCCAACTATACCTAAGCCAAAAGAAAATAGTGCTAGTAAAGGCGTCGAAATAGCAGTATCGAACCCAGCTACATGGAGAATATGGTGGAAATGATCGCGGCTGGCTGCAAGTAAGGGCCTTTTTTGTTTAAATCTTAACAAAGAAACATGTAGTAAATCGAAAATGGGGAAAGCTAGTACCCATAATATAAGCACTGGTTTTATAATTATTGTATGACTTTGTCCCGTAGAGACTGCAAACCAAGCAATTAGAAAAGCGATAAATGTGCTACCTGCATCTCCCATAAAGATACTTGCATAAGAACGCCAAGGTAAACGCATATTAAAACACAAGAATACTGCTAATAAAGACACCATCATTATTAACAAGGAGAAGTTTGTATAATCTTGCACTTGCCAGGATAAATACGCCAATAATAAAACTTGACCTAGGGCTACTCCTCCGGCTAATCCATCTTGTCCATCCATCATATTCATAGCGTTAAGAAAACCTATTACTGCGATAACAGTAAATGGCAAGGATATAATACCTAGAGAAATATTTCCTGAAAAGAATAAATTACCTAGTTCATAAATTTGTTTATGCCCCCAAAGAGCTAAACACAAAGCAGCTACAGCCTGTCCTAGCAAGCGAAAACGAGAACTGAGTTCACAAAAATCATCTATCACTCCAATGATGAGTAACAAACTGCTTCCTGCAATAAGGGCTCGATAACTTTGCAAAGAAAGAGGAAGAGACAATAGAGCGAAACAAAAACCAAAAAAAATTGCTATTCCACCTATTAAAGGGACTTCATTTTGATGCTGCTTTCTTCCCCCCGGTTTATCTACAAATCCTAAACGTACAGCTAGAGGACGTAATAGCCATATGCTAAACAAAGTTGCCAGCATAGCAACAATATCATTGCTGATTAAGGCTATCATGGTTTTCGCTCTTATTAACTCTAATTTAAATATATGATGACTCGCAATGACCTCAATAAAGTATATTTAATCCGTTGATTTAATAAATTTAAATGGACGTCATTTCCGATAGATGACACCGCAGGCCTAAGCCACTTGCAAACACTATAACATAATTGTTGGAAAGATCAATTTTCAATCATTTGAGTCTTATCATCATTTTTTAATTAAAAAAATATTCAATATTGGCAATTATGGATGATTTCCATCCATAATTGCTATTGCCCTCAATGTTAATTTTTCGCTACAATTTTCCCCATATTGCGTTTTAAAATTTTTTGTAAAACTTTGCTAGTTATTCCTTTTACCTCAACTAAATCGTTAATGTCTTTAAAGGGTCCGTGAGCGATACGATATTTAATAATCGCTTGTGCTTTATTTTTGCCAATACCTGGAATCCCAGCTAAGGTTGCTTGATCTGCCGAATTAACATTAACCACATTTTGTGAGGGAGGAGTTGCTAATGAGAGGTTACAAGTTAGAGCTAACATAGCTAGTGAAGATGCAATAAATTTTTTCATAGATTTTTCCTTTTTGCCATTTTAGTGCGGGGTTACTTACGTTAGTTTGATTTAAGAAAAACGAGCTCGCAATACCGGAAAAATAAATCTGCATCAAAATTGGGCTTTCTGCGTCGGCAAATTACCTCATTACAACATGGCCAATTGTGCTAAAATTTTTTGCGGATGTGGAGATTGGGTAATTGAGCGTCCTAATACTAGATAGTTTGCTCCAGCTGCTATCGCTTCTTGAGGTGTGGATATCCGCTTTTGATCTGCCTGACAATCTTCAACTAAACGAATCCCTGGAGTGATTAACAAAAAATGATCGGGTACATGTTGTCGTAACAGAAGAGCCTCTTGAGCTGAACAAACCACACCATCCAACCCCGCTTCTTGGCCTAATTGAGCTAGCTGTAAAACCAGAGATGAGATGGGTTGCTGGTAACCTATGGTTAATAAATCTGTTTCATCCATGCTAGTGAGTACAGTTACTCCTACTAAAAAAGGGGGATGAGCTGTAGCTATATTTGATAATTTTATTGCTTGTAACGCTGCTTTTAACATAGCAAGACCACCACTTACATGTACGGTTATCATCCATACACCTAAATCGGCTGCTGAGCGACAAGCTTGGGCTACTGTTTGTGGAATATCGTGAAATTTTAGATCCAAGAAAATATTAAATCCCAATCGAATGAGTTGTTTTACCAATTGAGGGCCGTAACGAGTAAAGAGTATACTCCCAATTTTTAAGCGGCAGAGTTTTGGATCTAATAGCTCGACAAAATTCCATACCTCTTTTTCACTAGATTGATCTAATGCAATAATAATTTTTGAGTCTAAATTACCCAGATTTAACCTCCACTACTCCTTGAGTAGGTTTTATGGTAGACCAGCCATGACAGCTTGGACAATTCCAAAATAGCATACGGGTGGAAAAGCCACAGTGTAAACAGCGATAAGCCAGTTTTTCAACAAGTAATTGCTGGATAAAGCTTTGTAACAAAACAAGTTTTTCGTGTTCATGGCCCGAATTGGTTAAGTATACTCCAGCTAAACGATTTAGCCCATGCAAAGATGGCTCATGTTTAACGTGATCTGCAATAAATTCGAGTGCTACGTTATCACCTTTCTGTCGTTGTAAGTAATTTGATACAGTTAATACTAATCCTATATTGGGATAATCTTGTAAGCATTTTTGCAAGTATTCTACTAATTCCATTTCTTTATCTAGTTGTTGATAACATTCACATAAAGGCGAAATAATTTCTGGGATAAAGTGTATATCTTGCTGTCTAACTTGTTGATAGAAAACAATAGCTTCTTGATAATGTTGTGCACTTTGGGCTAAATGGCCAGCCATTAGATTAGCACGCACGCAATGCGAATCAGTGGTTTTTGCCTGCTGTAGATAGTCAAGCGCTTGAGTTATATTTTCTTGGCTTGCCTCTTGTTCGGCTAGTTCACAATAAAATTGCGCAATTAGACGATTGGTTGATTCCTCTGACTCATGAGACAATTTTTTGGCTATCTCAATAGCTTTGCGCCAATCTTTTTCTTGCTGATATATACGTAATAAAAAGCATAAGCTATTTTGTTTCTCTTCTCCTAACTCAACTAAGGTTGAAAATTGTTGCTCAGCTCTATCTAATACCCCTGCCCGCAAATAATCTTGTCCTAAAGCAAATAAAGCTTGAACATGATATCTACGATCTAATTGAGGGCGCGCCATTAAATTTTGATGAATACGGATCGCACGATCCACCTCGCCTCGGCGGCGAAATAAATGCCCCAAAGCTAAATGAATTTCTACTGTATCACTATCCACTTCCAATAATTTGATAAAAACATCCACTGCTTTATCAGGCTGTTCGCTAATAAGATAATTTAAGCCTTGAAAATAATCACGGCGTAATTGATTTGATACTCGTGAGGAAAAAAGAGAATGGTCTCTTCTACCTACATACCAACCAAATGTTGCAGCAATAGGCAAAAGTAAAAAATGGAGGGCTTTAATGACCATTCGATCTATCCATTAAACGGCGCTTGAAACGATATAACTGCCATAGTTTGGGGAGTAAAGCCAAATAAGTTAAAAAAGCTCCAGCAATTACTCCCAATAAAATCAACAAAGGCAAAGATATGTTTACTGAACCAAAGTAATAATCCACTTCAACTGAGCGAGCATTCATACTGGCAAAAATTACACCTATAATGATTATTATTAATCCAATAAAATACCGGAAATATCGCATGGGAGAAGAATTAACTATCTTCACTCTCCTTATTCTTCATTTGTTCCTTAAGAAGATCGCCTAAAGTTGTTTTCGTGGATTCTATGCCTGATGTTCCTTTAGCTGTAGGTTTAGACTGAGTTGCTTTATGTGATAATTGTAATTGACGACTTTTACGATCAACACTGACAATTTTTACGTCTATTTTTTCACCTTCTTTAAGTTCATCACGCAAGTCTTCTATCCTTTGATAACTGTATTCGCTAATTCGTAATTGACCAAAAACTTGGTCTGCTAATTGCACTACAGCTCTTTTTTGTTCTACTGAAACTACCGTGCCGGTATAGGTAGCATTTTTATCTTTTTCTTCTACAAATTCTGCAACAGGATCTTCTTCTAATTGACGAATACTTAAAGAAATTCTCTCACGGTCTGGATCAATTCCTAAAATAACCGCTTCGATTTCCTCACCTTTACTATATTTACGAACAGCTTGATCGCCTGGTTCAGTCCATGAGATATCAGAAAGATGAATTAAACCATCAATGTCTCCTTCCAAACCTACAAAGATACCAAAATCTGTAATTGAACGAATTTTACCTTTAATTTTTTCATTTTTTTGATGCCTTTCTGAAAATTCCTGCCATGGATTTGCCTTACATTGTTTTATGCCTAACGAAATTCGGCGTCGTTCTTCATCTACTTCTAACACCATTACCTCTACTTCATCACCCATCTGTACCACTTTGCTAGGATGAATATTTTTATTGGTCCAGTCCATTTCGGTCATGTGAACCAATCCTTCTACACCCTCTTCTATCTCTACAAAGCATCCATAATCAGTAATGTTACTCACTGTTCCAAATATTCTGGAACTTTTTGGATAGCGACGAGCTATATTATGCCAAGGGTCTTCCACCAACTGCTTCATTCCCAATGAGATACGATTTTTTTCGCGATCAAACCTAAGCACTTTAACTCGATGTTCTTCGCCCACTTTTAAAACTTCACTAGGATGTTTGACTCGTCTCCAAGAAATATCTGTCACATGCAATAAGCCATCTATTCCACCCAAATCTAAAAATGCACCATAATCGGTAATATTTTTAACTACGCCGATCACTTCCTGTCCTTCTTGAAGTTCATCTAGGCGCGCTTCTCGCTCTGCACTCGTTTCTCGTTCTAAAACAGCTCGTCGAGATAACACAACATTGTTGCGTTTTTGATCCATTTTAATAATTTTAAATTCTAAAGATTTTCCTTCTAAATAACCTGGGTCACGTACTGGTTTCACATCAACCAATGAGCCCGGTAAAAAGGCTCTGACAGAATCAATTTCGACTGTAAAGCCACCTTTGACTCGCTCCATAATCATCCCAACAATAGGGCTGCCTGATTGATACGCTTTTTCTAACTCTAACCAAATTCTTGCCCGTCTAGCTTTTTCCCGTGATAAACGAGTTTCGCCAAAGCCATTTTCTACTGTTTCTATGACTACATCGATAACGTCACCTACATCGATTTCTTCATCATGAAATTCACTACGGGAAATAACAGCATCTGATTTTAAACCAGCATTGACAATCACTTGCCCGGGATTTAAGGCAATGACCTTAGCTTTAATCAAACTGCCAGGACGTAGATCTAAATTCGCAATACTTTGTTCAAACAATTGGGCAAAATTTTCGTTCATTCGCTTTACCTAAATTAGCCATATAATATTAATATGGGTTAGTTATTAATCTGAGTGTTTATAATAGACTTCTTTCCAAACTTCGTCTTTTGGCCTACTGCGGCGTTGTGTTGAATCCGCCTGGCGTTAAACCATCTATATAATCCACTCCCCCTATGCACTAATCTGTACATGCTCCGAAACCTTAGTAAAAACCTGTTCTATTGATAAGGTAGTTGTATCAATAACTACAGCTTTTAATGCTGGTTTCAATGGCGAAATAGTACGGTTACTATCTCGCTGATCGCGAACAGCCAGATCTTCATAAATCTCCGAAAGGTTAGCATTTATTCCCAATTCCTTCAACTGAAGATAACGACGATTAGCTCGTTCTTGAATACTGGCTACAAAATAAAATTTTAAATAGGCGTCTGGGAAGACAACGGTACCCATATCTCGACCGTCAGCTACCAAGCCTGGTGGGTGAAGAAAATCGCGCTGTTTCTGGAGTAATAATTGCCGAACGACAGGTCTGGCGGAAATTTGCGATGCTAAGGCTGCACATCTTTCGGTACGAATAATTTGAGTGATATCCTGATTATCACAATAAACATTCATCGGCTTTCCTAGTCCAAGCTCTTGAAATTCAATACATATATGGGCAAATTTCTCGGAAAGTTGTTGATCACTATCTATGGGTATTTGATAATGCTCCACAGCCCAAGCCACTGCTCTATATAGAGCGCCACTATCTAACCAATGCCAGTTTAAAAACTTTGCTAATTGCTGTGCAATTGTGCCTTTCCCACAACCGCTGGGTCCATCTATAGTTATAACAGGGATAATGGTTTTATTCATATGTCTATTTACTCTGAATTAAGGGACACTAACCATTTTTATCTTAATTACTTCTAATGTTCAATCCTAATTGGCTTGTTAAATCAACAAAGTTAGGGAAAGAAGTTTTTATATTAGAGCAATTTTTAACGAGAAGTGGATCTTTCGCTCGATTGGCTGCAATAATAAAAGCCATGGCTACACGATGATCACCCAAGCTTTCAACGACTCCTCCTCGCAATTCCCCACCCGTAATTGCAAGACCATCAGTAAACACTTGTACCTCAATGCCAAGTTGGGATAAGCCAGCTGCCATTGTGGCTATACGATCGCTTTCCTTAAAACGAAGTTCTTGAGCGCCTTTTAATATAGTTTGTCCTTGAGCGCAGGCGGCTGCGATAAAGAGAATAGGGAATTCATCAATGGCAGAAGCCACTTGTTGTGGAGGAATTACGATTCCGCGTAAAGCACTATAACGTATATATAAATCTGCTATAGGCTCATTGCTTTGTTCCCCTTTTTCAACTATATCAATTTTTCCGCCCATAAGTCGTAAAATATGCAAAAAACCTAAACGAGTAGAATTTATTCCTACATTTTTTATTACTAATTCCGCACCAGGAGTGATCAAAGCAGCGACTACAAAAAAGGCAGCAGAAGATAGGTCTCCAGGAACAAAAATCTCAGTTCCCTGTAGTTCCTTCTTACCTTCAAGGGAAATTTGATAACAGTTTTTTTCTATAGGATAAGAAAAAGCAGCTAATAAACGCTCGGTATGATCCCGAGAAAAGGAGGGTTCAATGAGAGTCGTTTTTCCGTCTGCATACAATCCTGCTAATAAAAGACAGGATTTAACTTGAGCGCTAGCTATAGGCATTACGTAGTGAATGCCACGTAAATTCTGCTTACCGGTAATTTGTAAAGGAGCGGTGCCTTCTTTTGTCATGGCAATTTTGGCGCCCATTTGGTGTAAGGGCGTTACAATACGTGCCATGGGCCGTTTCACTAAAGAGGCGTCACCGATTAAAACGCTATAAAAGGGTTGTCCAGCTAGTAATCCCGTTAGCAAACGCATTGCCGTTCCTGCATTTCCTACATCTATGCTTGAGGCGCTAGCTTGTAAACCTTGTAATCCTACTCCTTCTACTATAACGGCTTGTTCTTTGACAAATATATTAACGCCCAAGCTTTGCATTGCTCTTAAAGTTGCTAGAGTATCCTCTCCCATTAAAAAATTTTTGATAATAGAATGGCCATGTGCTACCGAACTTAATATTATGGCTCGATGTGAAATAGATTTATCTCCGGGAATATTAATTTCACTGCAGAAATCTTTTCCGCCACTAACTTGGAGATCTATCTGCCGAGAATCAGACATGGAAAAAGAGCTTTCCCTATCATGCATAGCTGCGTTCAAAATCTTGCATAAATTCTATCAAGGATTGAACTCCCTCTTTTGGCATTGCATTATAAATGCTAGCTCGCATACCCCCTAAAGTTTTATGCCCTTTTAGCCCGTACATACCGGCAGCTTGCGCTTTTTCAAGAAATAAGGCTTCTTTTTGTCGATTTGCTAAGTTAAAAATAACATTCATTTGTGAACGATATTTAGGAGTTACCGGGTTTGAAAAAAAAGAACTTTTATCTATAAAGGAATAAAGTAATGCCGCTTTTTCCTGATTACGTATAGCAATTTCGGGTAAGCCTCCTTGTTTTTTTAGCCATTGAAGTACTAAACCTGTTATATACCAAGGAAAAGTGGGTGGAGTATTGTACATAGATTTATTTTTGAGTTGGACAGCATAATTCCAAATGCTAGGTAGTTCAGAATGTGGAGTTTTTTTTAAGAGAGCTTTATTTAGAATAACAATAGTGATACCTGCAATTCCTAAATTTTTTTGAGCACACGCATAAATAATTCCGAATTTTGACACGTCTAAAGGGCGCGACATTAAACTCGAGCTCATATCACAAACTAATGGTACTCCTCCTGTTACATTAGGTATAAAAGGAAACTCTAAACCGTGAACGGTTTCATTTTCAGTATAATGTAAATAAACTGATTCGTTATAATCTTCCCATGTGTTTACTTCCGTAATGCTAGTAAAATTAGTGGGTTTACTGTTTGCTATAATCTTAATTGGAACGTAGCGTTGCCCCTCAGTTATTGCAATTTCACTCCACAAACCGGTTTGCACATAGGCTGCAGTTTGGTTTTTTTCAGCGATATTCATGGGAATAGCAGCAAATTGACCTCGTGCTCCTCCAGCTAAAAATAACACACCGTAGTGAGCAGGAAGGTGTAATAAATCGCGAATATCTTGCTCAACTTGTTCAGCAAGAGCTTCAAAATCAAAGCTTCGATGGGAAATTTCCATTATCGACACACCTAATTGGCGCCAATTAAAAAATTCTTCATGGGCCTGTTGCATTACCTCTTTAGGCAACATTGCAGGACCTGCATTGAAATTATAGATCATGTTTTTTTATTCAGTTTCTTTAAAGTCACTGTTTACTAAAGGGCGGACTGGTTCTATTCCTACAAGATTTTCACCCGTACTCAAATTAATCAAACGCACTCCTTGTGTATTTCGTCCTAATAGAGAAATTTCTGCAACGCGAATCCGTACCAAAGTACCTTGATCACTGATTAATAATACTTCATCGTCTTCTAGAACTTGGGCCGCTGCTACCACTTTACCATTACGCTCGTTTACTTGGATAGCATGTACTCCTTGCCCTCCTCTACCAATGGATCGATAATCAGCAAGTGAGGTTCTTTGACCGTAACCCTTAGCTGTTGCAGTTAATAATGTGCAACGATCATCCACTATAATTAATGCAATAACTTTTTGATCGGGTCGCATTTTTAATCCCGTGCACTCCTCTTGCGGTACGACCCATTGGTCGAACAGCGCTTTCTGGAAAACGAATAGCTTTCCCAGCGTCGGTAACTAGCATTACTTCTTGCTGGCCACTCGTAATACCCGCGCTAATTAAGCAATCACCTGGATTTAATTCTAAGGCTACTTTACCGTTACTACGTACTTTGGCAAAATCGCTTAAAGCCACCTTTTTGACCGTTCCTTTTTCAGTTGCCATGAAAACAAAATGATCTGCTGCAAATTCTTTTATTGGTAAAATGACAGATATTTGCTCATCCTTTTCTAAAGGTAAAAGATTTATCATTGGCTTACCACGGGCAGTGCGCAACCCTTCAGGGACTGCATAAACTTTAAGCCAATACACTTTTCCGTGAGTTGAAAAACAGAGGATAGTATCGTGAGTATTAGCCACAAATATATTTTTAATGAAATCTTTTTCTTTTACAGCTGCGGCAATTTTCCCTCTACCGCCCCGATGCTGTGCGACATAACTGTCTAAAGATTGTGATTTGATATAACCTTCTTGTGACAAGGTTACTACCACGTCTTGCTCGGTAATTAAGTCCTCGTTGTCCAAATCTTCTTGATTATCTAAAATAAGGGTGCGACGTTCATCACCAAATTGTTCTTTGACTGATAACAATTCTTCTCGAATGATTCGATGCAGCTCATCAGGATCAGAAAGAATTTTAATAAGATCCTGAATAGAATTTATTATTTGATAATATTCGTCATGAATTTTATCTTGCTCCAAACCAGTAAGACGATGCAAACGTAAATCCAAGATAGCTTGCGCTTGTGCTGGGGAAAGAAAATAAACTTCCTGATGCAAGCCATATTCAGCTGCTAAATTACTTGGCCGAGTCTGATAAGCTCCTGCTTTTGATAATAACTGGGCAACTGATCCAGCATTCCAGGCTTGAGCTACCAATGCTTCTCTTGCTTCGGCTGGATTTTTTGCCAGCTTAATTAAAGCAATGATTGCATCAATGTTAACCAACGCAATAGCTAAACCTTCTAATATATGCGCTCTCTCGCGAGCTTTACGTAGCTCATAAATAGTGCGTCGTGTAACCACTTCGCGACGATGTTGGAGAAACGCTTGCAACAACTGTTTTAAATTTAAAACACGAGGCTGGCCATTATCCAACGCCACCATGTTTATGCCATATACTATCTGCAGCTGTGTATGTTTATAGAGATTATTTAATACTATTTCAGGTTGATCTCCACGACGAATTTCAATAACCATGCGCATGCCTTGCTTATCTGATTCATCTCTTAGCGCAGTAATGCCTTCGATATTTTTATCCCGTACCATTTCCCCAATCTTTTCTAAAAGGCGAGCTTTATTAACTTGATAAGGTAATTCATGCACGATAATGGCTGAGCGTCCGTTATTTTCATCTGTTTCAATTTCTGTTTTTGCGCGCAAATAAATTCGCCCACGACCCGTCTTGTAGGCTTGTAAAATACCAGCTCGTCCATTAATAATGCCTGCAGTGGGGAAATCAGGCCCTGGAATAAAACGCATCAAATCTGGCAGGCTCAAATCTGGATCGTCTACTAAAGCGATAGTGGCATCGATGACCTCTCTAAGATTATGTGGGGGAATATTAGTAGCCATACCCACTGCGATGCCAGAAGAGCCGTTTACAAGTAAATTGGGCGCCCGAGTAGGCAGTACTACTGGGAATTTTTTCCGTTTCGTCGTAATTAGGAACAAAGTTTACTGTTTCTTTATCTAAATCAGCCAATAACATATGTCCAAAATGTGACATACGTATTTCTGTATAACGCATTGCTGCTGGAGAATCCCCGTCAACTGAGCCAAAGTTGCCTTGTCCATCTACTAATAAATAACGCAGGCTGAAAGATTGAGCCATGCGCACGATGGTGTCGTAAACTGCTACTTCTCCATGAGGATGGTACTTACCAATTACATCACCAACAATACGAGCAGATTTTTTGTAGGGTTTATTCCAATCGTTTCCTAACTCGCCCATAGCATAGAGGACGCGTCGATGAACAGGCTTTAAACCATCACGTACATCCGGTAAGGCACGACCAACAATCACACTCATAGCATAATCAAGATATGATTGTTTCAGTTCTTCTTCTATGGTAATTGAAACTATTTCTTTGGCCAATTGGGTCATAAGCTGGTTTTTTTCCGATTAAATTTTGTTATATTGCAAGTAAGTTGGTTATTGTAACATAATTTAATTTTTATTTTAAAAAATAAATTATACAAAATAAAATTTCTAATCGAAGTTATTCTTCTAAATTAAGTAATTTAATCAAACTCTTAGTGTCCTCTTTAGTATAATCTTTTTGTACTTCTCTAATAAGTAAATGTTTTATAGGATGATTATCAATATTTTGATGTAATAAACCCAAAAAATGGGGCGAAGATACCAAAATTAATCCTTTATATTGATTAGCTACTCGACCTTCTTCTAGCTTATGAAATAGCTGTTTGGCAAACACCTCTCTTTCGTATTCGTGAGGGTCAGTAGGTTCTGCAAAACTACCATGACCATAACCACGTTGTTTTTGATATTCTCCTAGGCGATCGCTAACTAGAGTACGATCATGCTCCCTGCTAGCAGGATGCTGATATTCACCCACTATATTTAGGGTTAATTTCTTTTTAGGTGATTCCGTAGGAACAAAACTATACAAGATAGCCATACTTGCATTAGCTACCAAGATCCATGTGTTATCCATAACTAAACTCCTGCTTTACTTAACTAAAAACTTATACTATAACTCCTTAGACAAAGCTTTAACAGCGTTCCGTTCCCGCCAGGATAAATTATGCAAGTTGATATTCTTCTACATTGTCGTTGGCTTTTACCTATTGCGCCATTAAACTCTGTGCTAGAAAACTATTCATTAGCAATCCATGCGGGACGTATCGTTGGCTTGGTTCCTGTTAATCAGGCTCAACAACTATGGCAAGCAGACGAAAACATCTACCTAAATAATCATATAATTATGCCTGGTTTAATTAATGCCCACACTCATGCTCCAATGAATTTACTCCGCGGATTAGCTGATGATTTACCGTTCATGGAGTGGCTTGCCGAACATATACTTCCAGCTGAAAAACACATCTTAAATGCGGAAGCTATTGTTGATGGGACTAATTTGGCAATCCTCGAAATGCTACGTAGCGGCATTACATGTTTTTGTGATCATTATTATTTTCACGATGTTATTGCAAAAGCTGCTATTACCTGTGGAATGCGCAGCTGCGTTGGATTATGGGTTGGAACTTTGCCAACTACCTGGGGACAAAGTGAAGCAGACTATCTCATTAAGGCCGAAGCTGCCCTACAAGCAGGTCCGCCCCATGAGTTAATTCGCTGGGTTTTAGCACCTCACAGCCCTTATTTGGTAAGTGAGACTGGATTTAAGAAAATCAAAGAATTAGCAGATAAATTTGATGTGCCTATTCATATTCATTTGCATGAAAGTCAAAGTGAAATTTTACAATGTTTAAAAAAATATAATTTACGGCCGCTTGACTGGTTATTTAGACAAGGCTTACTTTCTCCTAATTTAATAGCAGTGCATATGACTCAACTAACGGATACAGATATAGAGTTAGTGAAGTCTACAGGTATAAAAATAGTTCATTGTCCTCAATCTAATCTAAAGTTAATGAATGGTTTCGCGTTTGGCTTAATCAAACTTTTACAAGAGAAATATCCTATTGCTTTGGGCACAGACAGCGCTGCCAGCAATAACGATTTGGATATGTTTGCTGAATTGCAAACAGTTTCTTTAATAGCCAAAGCAATTAGTCAACAAGCTAATATATTATCTGTATTACCCGCTTTAGAAATGATAACCTTAAATGGAGCTAGGGCTTTTGGTCTTGAAAAAGAAATTGGCTCTCTGGAACCCGGAAAAGCTGCGGATATTATTGCGATAGACTTGAGTTCTTATTTGACTCAGCCTATTTTCAATCCGGCTTCTCATTTAGTATATGCTCTCAACCGGCTGCAAGTCAGCGATGTATGGATAGCAGGAAAGCGACTACTAGCCAATGGAGAGTTTACTCAACTTGATAGCTCTCAAATCGTTGCTAAAGCTAATTATTGGGCAAAAAAAATTTTTCCTTACCGCTTTCCCCGATAGAAGAAATAAAGGAGATGGCAAGCAATGACTTTACCAAAACACGTTACTATCGTTGAAGTAAGTCCACGTGATGGCTTACAAAATGAGATGACAATCCTTCCCACACCTATAAAAGTTGATTTTATTCACCGTCTTGCGACAACTGGACTAAAGGTTATCGAAGCAACTAGTTTTGTATCTCCAAAGTGGGTTCCACAATTGGCAGATCATCGGCAAGTTATGCAAGAAGTTAAACGCCAAACAGGAATTGCTTATCCGGTTTTAGTGCCTAATACAAAAGGCATGGAAGCCGCAATAGAATCGGGAGTTAAGGAAATAGCGGTTTTCACTACTACATCGGAAACATTTTCTAAAAAAAACGCTAATTGCTCACTCGCTGAAAGCATAAATCGCATTCGTGATATCATTGCCATGGCGAATGTTCACCACGTATCAGTACGTGGATATATTTCTTGCATCACTGCTTGTCCTTATGAAGGAGTGATTGCAATAAATCAAACAGTAAAAGTGACTAAGCAATTAATCGATCTGGGGTGTGAACAAGTATCACTAGGAGATACCATGGGAGTTGCAACTGCCGGAGAAGTTCATCAGCTTTTGGAGGCTTTATTACTTCAGGTCTCACCAGAGCAAATTGCAGTTCATTTTCATGATACATATGGACAGGCCTTAGCAAACATCTATGTTAGTTTAGAGTATGGTATTGCCACAATCGATAGTTCTGTTGCTGGTTTAGGAGGATGTCCCTATTCCCCGGGTGCAAGTGGTAATGTTGCAACAGAAGATGTGTTGTATATGCTAAATGGATTAGGTATCGAAACAGGAGTTGATCTCCATCAATTAATTAAGATCGGAAGATTTATTTGCCAACAATTGGGACAAAAGGTAAGATCCAAGGTTTCGCAGGCCTCCCAATGACGTAAAGGTAAGGTGATACGGAATTAACCCACCCAAGCGCGAGCATTACTAAACATCCGCGACCAAGGGCCTTTTTCACCCCACTCTTCAGGATGCCAGGAATTTTGTACTGTACGAAAAACTCTTTCTGGATGAGGCATAAGGATTAGTACTCGACCGCTTGTATTTGTCAAACCTGTGATGCCTTTGACACTACCATTTGGATTAAATGGATATTGTTCAGTAATTTGATGATGATTATCAACATATCGTAAAGCAACTAATTGATGATTTTCTACATAATTGAGATCTTCTTGAGTGGAAAACTCGGCACATCCTTGTTGATGTGCTACTGCCACGGGTATGCTACTTCCAACCATATCCTGGAAAAAAATGGCTGGAGAAGGTTGAATTGTTACTAAACAAACTCGACCTTCAAACTGTTCCGAATGATTTGGTTTAAAACTAGGCCAATGTTCAGCACCTGGAATGAGACTTTTCAAGTCAGCTAGCATTTGACACCCGTTACAAGCGCCAATGGTAAAAGTATTGGGACGCTGAAAAAATTCAATGAAGACATCTCGTCCCCGCGAATGTTGTAAAATAGATTGTGCCCACCCTCGGCCTGCCCCTAACACATCTCCATATGAAAAACCTCCGGGGGCGGCTAATCCTACGAAAGAGCTTAAATCAATTTGCCCGGCTAGAATCTCACTCATGTGGACGTCTATGGCTTGAAAGCCTACCTGGTCAAACGCAGCTGCCATTTCCATATGACCATTAATACCTTGCTCACGTAAAATAGCTACTTGTGGCTTATGGGACAAATGTAAATAGGGAGTACTAATATTTTCTTCCAGGTTAAAACTAAGCTTCACATTTAAACCAGGGTCATCAACATTGAGAATGGAGTCATATTCTGCTGTAGCACATTCCTGATTATCACGTAAAGACTGGAGATGATAACTTGTTTCAGACCACCAACGTTGCAATTGGACTCGAGAGTGTTGATAGATTAATTCATTTTTATGATAAATAATTATCTCATCAGTTGAGTTCAGTTCGCCTAATACATGCGTAAAATGGGTTAGATGATACTCTTGCATTATTTGCATAACCACTGAAAGTGCTTTATCGCTTACTTGGATGACAGCCCCTAATTCTTCATTGAACAAAGCAGCCATAGGATCTTCACCTAAATGGTCCAAACGGATATTTATTCCACAATGACTGGCAAACATCATTTCACAGAGAGTAACGAATAACCCACCGTCAGAACGATCGTGATAAGCTAATAAAAGACTTTCACTATTTAACTTTTGTATTGCATGAAAAAAACCTTTTAATAACTCAGGATCATCGATATCAGGTGGGCATTGGCTAATAGTTTGATAAACCTGTTCTAATACCGATCCACCCATGCAATTACAACCTTCACCTAAATCTATCAATATTAGATGAGTCGGACCTTTATCTGTACGTAATTGAGGAGTTAAAGTAGCACGAACATTAGTCACGGGAGCGGCAGCAGTAATTACTAAAGAAATAGGTGCAATCACCGCTTGATTTTTTTCGCCTTCTGACCAACGAGTTTGCATGGACAATGAATCTTTGCCTACTGGAATACTGATGCCCAGCGCTGGGCATAACCCTAAAGCAATGGTTTGAACTGCATCGTATAGGCTAGCTCCCTCTCCTGGATATTCCGCTGCTGCCATCCAATTTGCAGATAGAGCAATTTGTTGAATGTTTTCAACAGAAGCTGCGGCTATATTTGTGATGGCTTCGCCCACGGCCATGCGCGCAGCTGCGGCTGGGTGTATTAAAGCAATAGCAGGACGCTCCCCTATCGCCATGGCTTCACCGGCAAGACCATGATAATCAGCACAGGTTACAGCGACGTCTGCGACTGGCACCTGCCAAGGCCCTACCATTTGATCTCGAGCCACTAAACCCGTAACGCAACGGTCGCCAATGGTGATCAAAAAACTTTTACTTCCCACGCAGGGAAATTGCAATACTCGTCGCGCAGCTTCCGACAAATCGGCAAAATCAGTTTGATGATTTGGTTGGAACAAAGCAATATGCTGTGCTACCCGTTCAGGAAGTGGCAATTCATCAAATAAAATTGACATAGGCATATCTACAGCTTTGTTTGCAAAATAGTCATCTTCCAAAATTAAATCATTTTTTTCAGTTACCTCACCAACCACAGCAAAGGGACAACGCTCGCGATGTGCAATTTTTGTAAAGGAATCTTGAGCTTCTTGAGGAATGGCTAAGACAAAGCGTTCTTGAGCTTCATTGCACCAAATTTCTAATGGAGTCATTCCAGGTGCAGCATTAGGGATAGCACGTAAGTTTATTATTGCACCCTTGTGACTCGCATAAACTAATTCCGGTAACGCATTGGATAATCCTCCAGCACCCACATCATGGATACTTAAAATGGGATTGCTTTCTCCTAAAGAGTAACAAGTATTGATCACTTCTTGGCAGCGTCTTTGCATTTCAGGATTAGCACGTTGTACAGAGGCAAAATCTAGAACATCAGAATTTTCACCTGATGAGCGTGAAGAAGCTGAACCGCCACCTAATCCGATAGCCATAGCAGGTCCACCCAATACTATTAATTTTGCTCCTACTGGCAAAGTTTTCTTATGTATTTGTGACTCTCTTATTGCTCCTATCCCTCCAGCAATCATTATTGGCTTGTGATATCCACGGTAAACCGAATTTATTTTTGCTAGCATGGTTCGAAAGTACCCTGCTAAATTAGGGCGGCCAAATTCATTATTGAAGGCTGCAGCGCCAATAGGTCCTTGCAACATTATTTCTAAGCCAGAAGCGAGAGAGGCTGGTTTTTCAATCTCTATTTCCCAAGGTTGAGGAAACTCAGGAATACATAATTGGGAAACGGAAAAACCACACCACCCGGCTTTGGTCGAAGCGCCGCGACCGGTTGCGGCTTCATCACGAATTTCTCCACCACTACCTGTGGCTGCTCCGGGAAAAGGAGAGATTGCAGTAGGATGATTATGAGTTTCTACTTTTAAAACTATATGTGAGTGCTCTGAGATGGTCTCGTAGCGTTTAGTGTAAGGATCCACCATCCATCTTTCTACCATCGGTCCTTTTAACACGGCGGCGTTATCGGCATAAGCAATTAAAACTTGCTGTGGGTTTGTCCGATAAGTATAGCGAATCATGTTAAATAGAGAATTTTCTTGAGGGGACGCCATCAATTTTCCAATGGGCGTTAAATATTTTATGTCGGCAATGTTCTGAATTAACTTGGGCAAACATCATTAATTCAACATCAGTTGGGTTTCGTTTAAGCCGCTGAAAGCTTTTTATTAAATATTCAATTTCTGTAGCATTTAGTGCGAGCCCAAGTTGATCGTTGGCTATTTGTAAAGCCTTCTCGCCTAGTTCCAATATATCAATTGTAACTGAAGGTTGCGGTATATGGGGCTTAAATAAAGATGCCAATTCTTCTGGATGCTCAGTAAGTGATTCAACTAAAGGGTCATATAAAACAGAGGCAAGTTTTTTCTGTAAATCAGGATAAACATTATCTGGTAAAGCTCCATAAAGTTGATAGCAAATGCCTCTTTCAACTCGATTAATATCAGCTAACCCACAACTATGCATAATCTCCGTAGCTTTAGAAGACCAGGGAGAAATAGTTCCCCAACGTGGAATAACCCATTCTATAAAAAAATTTTTTGATTGCGGTGGAGATTTTTTTTCACAAGGTGCTAGCAATTGTAATAAACAGGATTCGTTTTTCTCTGACCATAATTCATTAATATCTACAAAGTACCAATAATTTGCTTGTAGAGATTGAATATTGGGACAATAAATTTGTAATTGCTTAAGTTTCCGTTCCAAACGTAAAGAAGTATAAGGTGAAGCCCCTTGGAAAAACAGCATATTACCGCCCGGATGTTTTATCCTCAGTAGAGTTTCCTTGAATAGCAATTAAATGTACTTTGAAAATTAAGGTTTCGTTGGGATCGATAATATCCCCTGCCCCTTTTTCGCCATAAGCTAAATTAGATGGGATATAAACTTCCCAAACAGAACCTACTGGCATTAATTTTAATGCCTCTTGCCAACCTGAAATAACTCCGTTAACGGGTAAAACAATAGATTGTCCTCGCTGATAAGAGCTATCAAATATCTTGCCATTTAAAAAACGTCCTTCGTAATCCACTACAACCCTATCTGTGGTTGAAGGTCGAGGACCCGTGCCAGCTGTTAGTATTTTATACTGTAACCCACTAGGAGTGGTTATTATTCCTGGACGGGATTTATTTGCTGCTAAAAAGGCAGCACCCAATTGATGGTTTTTTTGTGCTGCTTGCTTTTTATCTGTTTGCATTTTATTTTGTGTTTCCTGTCTAAAATTTTCTATTTCTTCCTGCATTTGCCCTTGAGTTAATAAGGTATTGTTACTATTCATTATACCGTCTTTCAATCCCAAAACAAAAGCCTCAGTATTGATTTGGACGCCATTATTTTTTAAAGCTTTACCTGTTTCAATACCCATTGAGTAACTCAAACGATCCTGCTTAGTTCCTAAATTAATGTTGTTATTTGCCAAAGCTGCATGGATACTTATTATTAAGCTTACAATTGTGAATAAAATAACTCTTAAGAAATTCCTCATAATGCACTCCCATCTGGTAAATAAGCTTGTAACTTGGCAAGAAGGCCAATAGACTTCTTATCGTAGGTTTTGTAAGAAGTCTAATGAGTTATGGCAAATCTTAGCAAGGTTAGAAAGTTTCTGCTATAGGGTCCATAATTTTGTTAAGATGACTCCGACAATTCTGTTATGAGCGTTTGTATTTTAGAAAAATGGGCGCCTTGCCAAAATACTTTATGACATTGCTGACATTGATAAAACGTATGATAAAAGCTGACAGTTTTGGGGAGTAAATAGCCAATAATTTGTTCTTTTGGAACTAAGTTAATCTCACCATTACAAATAATACAGCGTGATAAAGGATTAATATTTCTTTTTAAATCAAATTTTTTTAAGACTTCCCTAACTTGTTGCTTGGGGTAAGTCTGACGTAGCCAATAGCCTCTTTGCACTTGTTTGTTTTTAAGTAAGCCAATGTCACGAGTTAAAATAACCCGTTGCTCCTGCTGTGCTATCTGCATAATTTGCTTATCATCATAGAGATTATAATATAGACAGTCTATGCCTAATAAACGTAGATAACGGGCTAATTTTCCTAAATGCACATCAAGGATAAATTTAGGTTGTCGTAACGGTTTTAGCCTAAGGTGGGTTACAGTACTAATATCAAGCGATTCAAACATAGGGTATACAGCTACACGATCTCCTTCTCGCAGCAAATGGGAAAAGGACACAGACTGGCCGTTTATTAGAATTAAATCTACCTCGGTATGAGGGACCCCTAAAGCCTCAACAGCATCTTTAATGGAAGGTTGTCCTGAAAAATGATAAGTGAAATCTTGCTTCCTTTTAAAAGCAGGCAAAAAATCATTTAGTTCTTCATAGAAACGAAAATATGCAGCCTTTTTTGTCATATTTCTCATTTAAGAACAAATTAGAAGAAAGAAAATGTTTTAACCTAAATTCTGCAGTTGCAATCTACTCGTTACGATTGCAACTGCAGAATTTAGGTTTAAGAAATTAGAATCAAAATGATAGATAATATGGCATACGAGCGCAAGAATTTGGTTCACCGTGAGCTCGTAATGACGGCAAGACGCATAGCATCAATTGTTCCAGTAACTGAGCTTTCGATTTCATGAATAAGTTGCAGTGTCTGTGTTTTTAATGTTGAGGAAAACAAGGAAGATGAAAAAGTTCCAAAAGCATAACAAAAAGTATTCATTAGAATTCTTTCGATCTCTGCTGGTAGCAGAGAGGTTTTTAAAGTCTCTTTCAGTAATTTTTGTATACATTAGATTTTTTAGCTCTTGATAAATGAATCTTAATCCATTGCGCTTTTGCTTTAAGTTATGTCTTGTGCTTGAGGCAATCCAACAACGATGGCTGCGACTGTCGAGCTCAATGATTTTAATGCCTAATTTAAGTAGAAAAATTTCATAACCAGTTATAAAAGACCGCTTCATTGTTGCCACTTCTTGGCGGATATGATCTATTTTAATTTGTTTAAATTCCAGGTATGTTTGCGTTCTGTCAAAGTCTGACTTTTCTTCTTTGTTATGATTAACCGATGCGTCAAGTGCAAGGCGCATCGGAGCGCAAAACGGAGCATACAGAAGTAATGTGGGGATTTGTTTATTATGACTAAGGGCAATTTTTATTGTATTTTTCCACTGTGATTCTGGAATCTGCCGGAAAAGATGAGGGAAACATTGCAATATGGTTTTTAGTTTTTCGATGTTCCGTGTATCCATAGCTTGATAAAAACTTGCTCTTACTGATAAATTAAAACTGGGACTTTGTGCTTTCACACCTACAGAGAGAACGCTGTTGCCAAAATCGTCTACTGCGAAAATATCCGCACCCTGCTTCAACAATAATTTTACTATTTTTTCTTTGGTTCCACTGTTATCGTCTTTAAGCTCTAATGCCATGGTCAATGGTAATCTATCATTTTCTAGCACTTCATTTACGATTGATTTATTTTGAGTACGATGAAGAAGGGATTCTATTTCTGCAAAATTGTGTTTTTCGATAGCTTGAGAAAGGGTAGCGGACCGAAGTAACGCAACAATTGTGCATGCAGCAGAATCTGTTATATTATCTGCAGCTTTATAACCCGGATTTTTAGCCAAGACATCGGCTTTTTTGCGCAGTAAAAATTTAATAACTTCTTCTTGATCATTTTGGGCTGCCAACATTAAGGGGGTATATATACCACTTTTTCCCCTGCAATGGCTCGTTAATAAGTCCAGGAACTTGATTTATCAATCTTTCCATAGTGGTTATATCCCCATCTCTAACCGCTTCAAAAAATTTATTCTTTATTGCTGCTCTTAAACTTGGACTTTGCACATCATTTAATTTCTTTATCTCTCCCACAGTGGATAGCGCACTTCTTTGAGTGCCATCTGTAAAAAATATATTTGCACCTTGTGTCAACAACAATTCAATTATTTTTTCTTGGTTCCCACTGTTATCATCTTTAAGCTCTAATGCCATGGTCAATGGTAATCTATCATTTTCTAGCACTTCATTCACGATTGATTTATTTTGAGTACGATGAAGAAGAGCCTCTATTTCTGCAAAATTGTGTTTTTCGATAGCTTGGGAAAGGGTAGCGGATTGAAGCAGATCGACAATTTCTGAATCCATTTGATCTTTTATAGTTTCAGCTGTTTGATTTTGAAGATTTTTAGCAAAGACATCGGCTTTTTTAGATAGTAATAATTTGACAATCTCTTTTTGGTTATTATAAGCAGCAATCATTAAAGGACTACTTTTATAGTTATGACTCTCAAACCATTCATTGATAAGACCGGGAATTTTATTTAATAATATTTCCACAATCTCCATATTTCCATCTCTAACCGCAATAAAGAATTTATTCTTTATTGCTGCTCTTAAACTTGAGCTTTGCACATCGTTTAAATTTTTTATTTCACCTAAAGTGGATAGTGCACATATTCCTTTATGATCTTTAACAAAAATATCGGCGCCTTTTGCTAACAAAGATGAAATTATTTTTTCTTTGTCTCCTTGATCATACTTAACTTCAAGGGCCATAACGAGAGGTAACTGTCCATCAATCATTTTATTAACTAAATTTTTGTCTTGACTACGATTCAAAACCGCTTCAAGTTCCCGAGCATTTTGTTTTTCAATGGCTTGGAATAGGGTGGCAGATTGAAGAAGATTGACAATTTCTCGATCCATTTTATCTTTTATAGTTTCAGCTGTTTGATTTTGAAGATTTTTAACGAAGACATCGGCTTTTCTAGATAGTAATAATTTGACAATTTCCTTTCGGCTATTATAAGCAGCAATCATTAAAGGGGTACTTCTAAAATCATGTCCCTCGAACCATTCATTGATAAGACCGGGAATTTTATCTAATAATTTTTTTATTTCGTCAATTTTACCTCTCCTTAGCGCTTTCAAAAATTTTTCTTTTATCATCGATCTTAAACTTGGGCTTTGCACATCGTTTAAATTTTTTATTTCACCTAAAGTGGATAGCGCACTTCTTCCTTGATTATCTTCAACAAATATATCGGCACCTTCTTTTAGTAAAAAACTTATTATTTCTTCCTGTTTTCCTCCATCAACTTTAAGCTTTAGAGCTTCGATAAGAGGTAGTTTGCCATCTTGTACGCGTTGATTAATGATTTTCTTGTATCTTTTACAGCTGTATACTGCTTTAATTTTTTCATAATCTCCATTTATAAACGCATGGTTAATAATTTCAACGCTTTTTATTTCTAGAAAACTAGGAGCAATTGAAAAGTCTTCAACAATTAGACCTTGAGAATTTTTTGCGAAAATGTCAGCTCCCTTTTCCACTAAAAATTTAAAAATGTCTATACGTCCAAAACGTGCTGCATACATTAATGGGGTAAAATCGCATTTTGTATCTTTATCTTCATACAACTTGTTAATGAATTCAGGTTGGATTTCAAGGATTACTTGTAATTTAGGAAAATCATTGTCCTTTATCGCAAAAAAGAATTCCTCTAATAGTACTTTATTTACTCGTTCGTTTATGATGCGGGTTTGGATATCAATTCTACTTTCGATTTTTTCTTCCAAATGCGATTGCTCTAGAGAATCTTGTAGTGCTTCCAAGCATTTATCAATTGATGGTCGATCTGTAGGTTCTTCAGCCATCATCGATTGAACGAGTTTTTCCAAAGTCTCAAAAGGAGAAGGTGGTGTTTTTTTAATTGTCAGTTTGGCAGCACGAGGTGTTTTTTCATCAAATTCGATTATAAAAAATTCTGGAAACAATTCAGCAAGCATATGACCAAATATAAAAATATCATCTTCTTGACTGTATTCCTCTAATACTTGATCTATATTTTTGGTAATTAATTTGGGTGGTAAATATTTAACAGTAGTAGAATACCCTTTTGTTCCTAGAATATGTACACCATCAAAATCTAATAATTCTATTGTTTCATGCTCAAAATCAACCATGGCATTCCTAGTTTTAGGATCTCCAAGAATTAAACCAAGACCATGAAATAATTTTGCTTGTTTGAGATAATTGCGAAACATTTTCAGACGTTGTTGAATAGAAGGGTATGGAAACGGAAGTGAATGTTTACTATCTTTAGCATGATTTTGCAAATGCTGTTTATAATCTCGTAAACTCATACCCGTAATCCAGGGCATAAATATGTAAAATTTTCCATTCATAGTGCCCCAAATTACTTCACGTCCTAATAAGCAATTATATTTCGTTTCATATTGAACTGATTTTTTATTTTCGGAGGCATCCTTCTTTTTTAAAATTTTTACTGCCCCAATGGGCTTTTCTGGACTTCCAACTTTTCGTTTTTCTTCAAATAGCTTTTTTACAACACCAATACCCCCATTTGCATACCTATCCGCATTTTGTCCTGCTTTTATCACATGCTCAAAACGCAAACGTGAATGATTGGAAAAAGGGGTTTTTATCTCAATAATGGAAGCTTGATCTGGATCTTTACTATCAGAATGAATTATTTTTCTTAAATCTGTGGCTTCAGGGGTAGGAACAATGTCATCTAGTCTACTAATTATTATACTTTTTATGGTTGGTTGCCGCATATCGCTCTTGCTGTAAATGATTAAATATTTTTCATAGTATTCAATTTATATTAAGGAAAAATTAAAAAATAATTTACATTTTTATCTGTAAAATTTTCTGGTTATCATTATATTACTGTGTAAAATAAACTTACATATTGACTTTTTTATCTGGTTTGTATAGTGTCAATTCAAAACTATCATCAAATTAATCTTAAGAGGTATTAAATATGAATACGACAGTTAAAAAAGCAATTGAAATTCAATTGACTGTTCCTACTGTGTTTCCTGATTTCAATAAACTTCATAATCATCAAATTAATCATGAATCTCTCAACATTTTTGTCCAGCCAATGAAGCATAAGCATTTTCGTAAAATGGAAACTTTGCCTGAGCCTAAAAAAATTCATTATCTCATGCAAGAGCTAACTGGATTAACTCAAAACGATTTAGATGAGTTAGATATTGATGACTCTGCTGAATTAACCAAAGTAATAATTGGTTATATGAAAAAATTTGTTGAGCTTGCTAAAGAAATTGCTGTTAACCAGTAAATTTTTTAACATTTTTTTTCCCAGAGTAATTAAATTCGACTTTTGAGTTTGTTCGCCCCTTGACTCCATAGACTTCTTGCTAACCCTCGTCTTTTGGTGCTACAGATGGAGATAAAATGCTTGAAGAAGAAAATAAAAATGAATTGCAACCCTCAAGTGAAATTTACAATCCTCTTTTACCTATAGCTAGGTGGCATTATCGAGGACTATTTGGTCTTAATTGTGAGAACTTTAAGAAATTCTTAGATACTTCTGGCAGTCTTGCTATTGCAATAGAACTGGGAGGATTCTCTTTTCTCATAACATACTTCGCAAAATCCACTGTACAAATTGCTTTAAAAAGTAGTTTCCATGTAGGATTAGGAGCTATGGTTGGTGGTTTTTTAGGTTGGCCACGAATTTTCGAACAACTTTATCATGGGCAATTTAATTGGCCCGAAGGAATACTGGCTAGAATATCACCTCAAGCAGAAGAAATTACCGATTCAGATCCTTTTATTGTATTAGATACACCACTTACTCCTATCTTACTACCCGAATTTGTACCTGATGACCCTGCTCGGGAGAATATAAATGAAAATGAAGCTCAAGAATCCAAGTTAAATATATTTTCATCTATCGGGAAGATTAATAAGCGTTTTGCGGGGCCTTTATGGCTGGGATCATTGGGAACACAAATAGGCCTAGAATTTTCTTATTATGGTTTATGCGCAGGTGGAATGGTAGGTTTTGGTTTAGGCATACTTGGTATTAAAGGTATTATTAATTTACCCATAGGTATGGCTAGGAGCTTACTGGCTGGAGTTTTACCCATTAATATAGGTAATATTTCTTGCCTTTTCGTTTAGCTTATTGCACTACTAGGGGAAGATTAGTCAATTTTATAGTGTTAAATATTTTTTCTGTGGCTACTATGGCTGGCATGGCTTTTAGTAAGAATATGGAATGGAAAACCATGGCTATTGGGGGTGGTTCCATTTTTATAGTAAGCGTTCCAGGTCTATATAACTTAATTATGGGAATGGCAATGATTGTTCGTTGGCATTGGAAAAGGATTATGGAGCGGATTTAATAATTATGATGCTTGTTTAAATGTGGGTGGTGTTTCTGTCAGTTGTATAGTATCAATAATAAGCGCGCTTCTTAGCAAAATAAGTTCTGTTCCCAACTTATGCATTTTTACCGGTATAACGACTCTAGCTTGTGGGATATTTGGTATAAAAAGTGTTTTTATATCATTGTGGAATGGAATACTAGAAAAGCCGATACCTGAAGCATTTATTCCACTTTTTGATACCAATTTTGATTCTTCTCATGATCCAGATGACGTGGATGAAAGAATGAGCTTTCAAGGAGATTGTGCTTATCATTCTCTCCGCAGAATAGCTGGGACCTGGTTTCTTTCGAGTCTTTTGTTAACTCTAGATGTAGCTTTAAAGGATCGATCTACCCTCTTTTATGAGCTTGGTATGAGCAGTGGTGCATTATAGCTTTAATTGGTGTAGCTAATACCCTCAATTTAATTTTGAGCGGCCTGCAGATGCTTTATTCAGGTCCTTGGGGACGCAGACCAGAAATTCCTGGCGGACGTCTTGGTCCTGCACAAAATGCACATCAAACTCTTCCGGGGAAGCTTACTGGATGGGCAGTAATTAATGGATTTCCTCTGATAATAGGATATCTGGGGGGGGCTGATCGAAATTTGATCATCATAATAACTGTTTCAACTAGCCTAATTAGCTCAATTGGGATACATCATTTGGTAAATTTTGTGTCATTAATTGGAGAAAAAACTATTCTTGGCTTTATAGGAGGATCTCTAGGAAGAAACTTTATGCTACCGGATAGTATATTAGGTGCTCCCTCATATGCTAACGAATCCTGGCAGCGTGCAATTCCCAGCGTAATTGTAGGATTTACCAGTTTACTAATTTTTGAAATAAAGAGAGATCTTCAATTTCTTAAACCTGCTCTCGGTAGCACTTTTATAGTTAGCGTATTGGGATTGCACCTGATTGTTGATAGTATTGCCCAAATACTAAGTGCCTTAAGTTATGGTCTATCTTGCAAATTTTATTTTGTTCAAGCACAAAATTTGCCACATCAAGGTAATGGTCGTGGTTTAAATCCCCCCAATACTTACTTTGGAGGTATAATTTATCCTGGTGTTTCAGGAGTGGGAGTTTTGCTTATAAATTATTTTTTCGCTCCTAATCCTCTTTATGGTTCTTTAATGATAGTGCCATTAGTCGGCCTAAGAAAGATTGGAATTATAAGCCTGGCTTCTCTGGCTGTTATAACTCGATATCCTTTAAAAGCGGCTTTTGTAAACTTAAAAGCGGTTTATCGTATAATTAATTTGCTGATGTGTCGTGTGTATAAACCTTTTACTAGTCTAGGGCGCTTAGTTAGTAACGTGGGGATTACTTACGTTGCCTCACGAGTAATAGACTCCACTTTACCAAGCATATTACCTGATACAGGTGAACCCATTAACAAAGCCATTAAAACAATTTGTATCAGCATCGCTTTTACAGTATCTACTACTATAACTAAATGGATTTCTAATTGTATAAGAAAATATCAAACTGGGTTTAAAAATCCAGAGCGATTTGTACTCTTACCTGCTGAGATTAAACTTATTACTGATAGTTTATCTCAATCTTTCCTTGCAGCTGAAAATAAATTCAGTGCGGTTATTTTAGCCGCTAATCACGCTTTTTATGAGGCTATTCAAAAACTAAAACATGAAAGCTATACCTATCGTTTTTCACGATTTTTTTGTTATAGTAATGCCGAAAGGAATTTGAAGAAAATGCATACTCAATTTAAAGCGGGACAGATAAGATGGGAAATTTACGACGAAGAGAATCCTCCTCATGCTAGCATACTCCCAGGAACAGAGTTTGATTTTTATGTATATTTAGAGGGAAGCAAGACAATTATTGCCATTCCTGACGGCTACTTAATTCCCAAAGCACATCAAGAGAAAGTGTGTGAGCTGGTTTTTGAAAGCTAGTAGGCCGCAGGAAGTCTATGTGATAAACTGGGAACAATTACTACAAATGAGGTTTTATGCCAAAAGAAGATCATATTGAAATGCAAGGAGTGGTTATTGATACCCTTCCAAACACTGTATTTCGTGTAAAATTGGAAAATGGACACATCGTTACTGCCCATATTTCCGGTCGGATGCGAAAAAATTACATTCGTATTTTAACCGGTGATCAAGTCACTGTTGAATTAACACCGTATGATCTTAGCCGGGGACGTATCATCTATAGAGAAAGTGGCAAAAGAGTAGAGGAAGAAAATCCCAGTTAATTATAACGAGGTTCAGATATGAGCTCAAGCCAAGCTACAGGAGCGAGCTATTACAGTTAATAGACTTCTTTTCAAACTTCGTCTTTTGGCCTCATTTACTCGCATGTAAACGCCTTGCCTTTGTTTATAATAAGATGGGTCCAAAATACTGGGTTTTGTAAGAAGTCTAATCTTTGTTTGCCAACGCCGGTTGCTGATCTGCCGGTTCGGTAGCATTGATTATTTGGATTTCTAAATGGTTTTCAACTAAGCTAATTTTCACTTCTCCTCCATTTATACTAAGACGCCCGAACAGCAACTCATTTGCCAAGGGTTTTTTTAACTTCTCTTCAACCAATCTTTCCATCGGTCGAGCGCCCATTATTCGATCAAAACCTTCCTTTGCTAACCATTGTTTAACAGCAGGAGTAACTGAAACGGTAACATGCTTAGTTAATAATTGACGTCGTAATTGCTTTAAATTTTTCTCTACTATTTTTAAAATAACATCAGACTCTAAATAGTGAAATGGAACCACAGCATCTAATCGATTACGAAATTCTGGGGTAAACAATTGTTTGACTTCTTCCAAACTATTCTCTTGAATATTTTGCTCATTAAAGCCCATTTGATTACGTTCTAATCGTTGCGCTCCCACATTAGTGGTCATTACTATAGCCACATGACGGAAATCTGCTTTACGCCCATTATTATCGGTCAACTGCCCATAATCCATCACTTGTAATAAGATATTGAACATGTCGGGATGGGCTTTTTCGATTTCATCCAGTAATAAGACTGCATAAGGTTGTTTGATGATAGCTTCGGTTAATAATCCACCCTGATCATAGCCTACATATCCTGGCGGTGCGCCAATTAAGCGCGATACAGCATGACGTTCCATATATTCCGACATGTCAAAGCGGATTAAGTTAATACCTAATTCTTTTGCTAACTGACGAGTGACTTCAGTTTTTCCGACTCCAGTAGGCCCAGTCAATAAAAAAGAACCCATTGGCTTATTGATATCTCTTAAACCTGAACGTGATAATTTGATGGAATCGCATAATAAATTTATGGCCTGTTCTTGACCAAATACTACCCTCTTTAAACGAATTGGTAAGCTTTTTAATTGTCTTTTATCTGAATTACTTAAATTATGAATAGGAATATTTGCCATTTTCGCTACTATCGCTTCTATCTCACTGTTTTCTATTACCTTTTGTTGTTTCCCAACCGGTAACAATCTTTGATAGGCGCCTGCTTCATCGATAACGTCAATGGCTTTATCTGGTAAATAACGATCAGTCAAATATCGAGAAGATAATTCTACTGCTCGACGCAATGCTTGGAATGTATATTGTATTTGATGATAATTTTCAAAGCGTGATTTAAGACCTTCTAATATCTCAACAGTTTGCTCAACTGTTGGTTCTGGAATATCAATTTTCTGAAAGCGACGTAACAGCGCATGATCCTTTGAAAAATAATTTCGATATTCCTCATAAGTAGTAGCTCCCATGCAACGAAGCTCTCCAGAGCTCAATAGAGGTTTAATTAAATTAGAGGCATCCATTGTTCCACCGGTAGCAGAACCTGCGCCAACTAAATTATGAATTTCATCGATAAAAACAATCGCCCCAGTTTGTCGGCTTAAGGCTTTTAACACAGCTTTAAATCGTTTTTCAAAATCACCTCTATATTTGGTGCCCGCTAATAACATGCCCAAATCTAAAGAATAAATAGTTGCATAAGTTAGTGGGCTTGGGACTTCACCATTCACAATACGTTGGGCTAACCCTTCTGCAATGGCAGTTTTCCCAACCCCAGCTTCGCCTACAAATAATGGATTATTTTTGCTACGGCGACATAAAATTTGTAAACTTCTTTCTAATTCTAATTCTCTCCCTATAACTGGATTTAGTTTACCATTGATGGCTAACTCATTTAAATTAATCGCGTAAGTTTCAATAAGCCCTTCCTCAGAGATAGATTCATGGGGCAAACCAAGATCAGGCGAGGGGGTAATATCAGATAAATAAGCATGTTTTTCTGGCTCGCGATGAGATTTAGAAATTCCTTGAGTAGTGTAATTGATCACATCAATTCTATTTACATTTTCTTGACTCAAAAAATATACTGCTTGGCTATCCGCTTCTCCAAATAAGGCAATTAAAGCGTGGTTTCCGCTAACTTCTTGACCACCCGTACTTTGTACCTGGTATATTGCTCGTTGTAAAACTCTTTGGAAGCTTAAAGTAGGTTGAATATCTCTTTGAATATTCATAGGGATATGAGGAGTAGTTTCATCAATAAAAATACCCAAGCCAGCTCTTAGTCGCTCTAAGCTGGCACCACAGGCAACTAAAGTTGTACTTGCCTCTGGATTATCCAATAAGGCAAATAGCAAATGCTCAACGGTAATAAATTCATGCCGTTTTTCTCGAGCTTGAATAAAAGCCTGATTTAGAGTCATTTCAAGTGATTTACTAAACATCAACCCTCCATCACACGTCTTTTTGGTAAATGTAGACGATAAACTTGAGTATTGCCTGGAGGTTTTTGAGAGTTAAAGTAAAAATAATATAAACAATTGTTTTACATAGAAAAATATTAAAAACAATGATAAAAAATAAAAATGCTTTTTGAAAAAAAATATCATTTAATCTATAATTTTTTATGGTATTGTTCTCTACCTATGCGGTGATAGGACTGAATTGTAATTAAATGCAAGTTTTAATCTTTTGCGTATTATCCAATCAAAATGGAGTAACAATGAAAAACAAGATTATTATTTTTCTTGTATTAATTTTAACTTTTATTTGTTCTTATGCTGACCAAAACTCTAATAAAATAACTTCTATATCTGCGGAGAAAAGGTATATGCACTATCAAAAGCCTGCTAAAGAATTTTTGAAAAAAAATCTTAATGAAATTCAATATCATGTCACTCAAGAAAAGGGTACTGAGCCTGCCTATAGTAATGAATATTGGAATAATAAAGCCGAAGGAATTTACGTAGATGTTTTATCTGGGGAACCTTTGTTTAGTTCAACTGATAAATACGATTCTGGCACAGGCTGGCCTAGTTTTACCAAACCCATAGATTCTGCCGATATCGTAGAAAGAGAAGATAAAGGATGGTTTTCAACAAGAACGGAAGTTAGAAGTAAATACGCAGATTCACATTTAGGCCATGTTTTTAAAGATGGGCCAAAACCTACTGGGTTACGTTATTGCATGAACTCAGCTGCGCTTAAATTTATTCCTAAGGAAGACATGGAAAAAGAAGGATATGGGCAATATTTATATTTATTCCAAAAAAAATCGTAAGATCCAACTTATTTCATATCTGGACTGTGAACTGTTCTGATTTCATATTAATGTGCGCCCGGAGAGATTCGAACTCCCGACCCCCTAGTTCGTAGCCAGGTACTCTATCCAACTGAGCTACGGGCGCGTGGCCTTTCCCGGAGAGAGAGGGATTCGAACCCTCGATGGAGTTTTAGCCCCATACTCCCTTAGCAGGGGAGCGCCTTCAGCCGCTCGGCCATCTCTCCTATAAAGATTGGGATGATAGCATTATAAGCTATAGAATAAAAGAGCATCAGCTTAGTTATATTGGGCTTAAGCAAAGGCTTTAGTTTGGGCAAAGAATAAGACTCTAACTAAAGGACCCACTGAGTGGGTAGCTTGCTCATAATTAACTTTTTTCTTCTGTAGGCTGTTGTATTTCTGGAAAATTTGATTCCCCTTCCTCGCCGTGTTTTTCTTGTTGAATTCGCTGATATATTTCTTCACGATGAACAGAGACTGTTTTAGGCGCATCAATTCCTAAGCGCACCTGATTCCCTTTAATTCCTAATACCGTCACTTTGACTTCATCACCTATGATTACTGACTCGCTCATCCGTCTGGTTAAAATTAACATACACGTCTCCTATTTTTCCATTAACTGACTTTTTTGGGGTTCCTGATATTTATAAAAGTCTAGTTTACACTATTCCCTATATAAATTGTAGTATATTTGTTATACTCTAACTGATTTTTTTTTCTACATACTGTAACTTATTGTTTTTTCTATACCCAACTCAAAGGCAGAATGGAGAATGCGAGCTCCTAATTCCAAATATTTCTCATCAATTATAATTGAAATAGTCACCTCCGAAGAAGTAATTAAATGAATTTTTATCCCTTCTTCCTCTAATACATTAAAAATTTTTGAGGCGGCTCCTGCGTGAGTTTTCATTCCAACTCCTACTACCGATAATTTAGCGATTCGTTCGTTTACCAAAATTTCATACTCTCTATTCATTAGCTTAAAAAATTGACGAGAGAGTGATAATGCTTGAGGGTGATCTTCAAAAGGAACGGTAAAGTTTAAATCGATCAAATTTTGATCAGATGGAGGGTTTTTGACCAGCATATCAACTTCAATGGCGGCATTATTAACGGTCTGCAACCAATTATCTAGCCACTGGGAGCTATCAGGTAAACCACGGATAGTAATTTTAGTTTGATTACGGTCAAAAGCAATACCTGAGACAATGGATTCAACTACCTCATTTTCTTCAAATGTAACTAGGGTCCCTTCTCCATTTATAAAACTGGATAAAACTCGCAACGGCACGCGATGTTGCTCTGCAAGCCTAACTGACGAGGTTTGCAAAACCTCAGCTCCTAACCTGGCTAATTCTAGCATTTCACCAAAAGTAATTTGGCTAAGCTTTCGTGCATCGTGTACTATTTTGGGATTGCTGGTATAGATACCATCTACATCGGTATGGATTTGACATTCATGGGCATTTAATGCAGCTGCTAACATAACTGCTGTGGTATCCGACCCTCCCCTGCCTATAGTAGTAATATTTCCTTCTCTATCTACCCCTTGGAAGCCAGTTACAACGGGTACAATTCCTTGCTGTAAATCAGCTCGTAACAAGCCTACATCAATATCAATAATTCGCGCTTTCCCATGCCTCTGATCTGTATAAATATGGGCTTGAGTACCTGTATAAGACCGAGCAGGACATTGCATATTTATTAGACATAAACTCATCATAGCAGCGGATACTTGCTCTCCCGTTGACAATAATGCATCACATTCACGAGGGTCTGGAGATAGCGAAATTGCATTTGCCATCGCCAACAAGTGATCCGTTTCTTTACCCATGGCAGAGACCACTACTACCACATCATGCCCCGCTTGACGAGTTTGCTTTACTTTATTGGCTACCCGCTTAATGCATTCAAGATCACCTACTGAAGTTCCACCAAATTTTTGAATAAATAAAGCCATGTTTTTTATATTTTCCTGAATTTAGATTTTACCCATGCAGGTACCGAGGCGAGAGCAACTGTTAAAGCGGGTGAATTTTCACCACCTCCTTGAGCTAAATCCGGTCTTCCACCACCACGTCCATTTATTTGAAAAGCAACTTGATTTAGCAATTCACTTGCATTGAAATAGGGTAAAAACTCCTTGGTTACTCCAGTCACTAGTTGAACTTTATCGTCTTTCACAGTAGCTAAGACAATGGCTGCTGCTCCTAACTGCTTTTTTAGTTGATCTAGGGTTTTTCGTAAGGTTTCCTGATCTACGGCAACTATTTCTGCGGCAAGTACCGAAATCCCCTCATTGATCTTTACTACTTGTTCAAGAAGTGCTTGACTTTGTTGAAGCGCAAATTTTTGCTTTAAGTACATGATTTCTTTATTTAATTGACGTTGGTCATTTAAAATCTGCTCTATTTTTCCAGTTATCTTAGTTCTATCTACTTTTAGTATGTTACTTACTTCTTGTAATTGACCTTCAATTCCGTCAATCCATTCTAAAGCCTTTTGTCCAGTCAAAGCTTCGATGCGGCGGACGCCTGCTGCGCAAGGGCTTTGGCTGATAATTTTGAAAATACCAATTTCACCAGTTGAATTAACGTGAGTGCCACCACAAATTTCTAAAGAAAAATCTCCCATGGAAACTATTCTTACCTTTGCCCCATATTTTTCGCCAAATAAGGCTAGAGCTCCTTTTTGCTTGGCGTCTTCTATAGAGTTTACTTGGACTGCCGATAAATGATTGGCACGAATTTGTTGATTAACAAGATGTTCCACCGCTTGCAATTGGGGTTGAGTCAACTGCTTAGAATGAGAAAAATCAAATCGCAACCGATCTGCTCCTACAAATGAACCTTTTTGAACTACATGCTCACCTAAAATGCGTCGTAATGCTTCGTGTAAGAGATGAGTAGCTGAATGATTTAGTACAATATCATGTCTGGTAGAATCTACTAGGGCATGCACTACATTGTTGACTTGCAGCTTCCCTGCAATCACGTAACCATAATGCAAATAAGACTGGCCATGCTTTTGAGTGTCTTCTACGCGAAAACATCCATTTGAAAAATGCAGGTATCCAGTATCGCCCACTTGTCCCCCAGATTCAGCGTAAAAAGGAGTACGATCTAAAACCACAATCCCCCGTTGGCCTTCTTCTAAAATGTTTATGGGCTTACTATCGTACAATAATGTGGTGACTTTGCCCTCATCAGTAAGGTTTTCATAACCGGTAAATAGGGTTTCTCCTAGTATATGCAGCTGATGTAACTGTTGTAGCTTAAATTGATGTGCCTGTTGTGATTGTTGACGTTGGCGTTCCATTGCTTCTTCAAAACCTACATAATCGACACTTAATCCTCTTTCCCTAGCCAGATCTGCAGTTAAATCAAAAGGAAATCCATAAGTATCATAGAGTTGGAAAACAGCTAAACCTGGAATTTGATTATCTGTTCCTTTTATCTTTGCCACGAATTCATCAAAAACTTTTAATCCATTTTCTAAAGTATGTGAAAATTGTTCTTCTTCTTGCTGAAGCACTTGCTCTACCAAAGGACGCGCTACTATTAATTCAGGATATGCTTCTCCCATAACCTCGGTCAAGGCAGGAACTAATTGGTAAAAAAATGGCTGTTGTTGTCCTAGTTTATAGCCATGTCGGACGGCACGCCTGATAATACGTCTTAATACATAACCTCTGCCTTCATTAGAGGGCACTACTCCATCTGCAATTAAAAAGGCGGTGGAACGAATATGATCAACAATAACCCGCATCGAAGGGGATTGAAAATCTTGATAGCCTGTAAGTTGAGCTAAGGCTGTTAATAAATATTTAAAGGTATCGATTGCATAATTGTCATGAACGCCTTGCATAACAGCAGCAATACGTTCTAATCCCATACCTGTATCGACACAAGGCTTTGGTAATGGCTGTAGTTGACCAGATAAATTTCGATCATATTGCATAAATACCAAATTCCATACTTCAACGTAGCGATCACCTTCGTGATCAGGGCTACCTGGAGGTCCGCCAGCAATACTAGGTCCATGATCATAAAAAATTTCTGTACAGGGACCACAGGGTCCAATATCACCCATTGACCAAAAATTATCTTTTTCTCCACAACGAGTAAAACGTTGTGGATTTATTTTTATTTTATTTAGCCAAATTTCTTCACTTTCATGATCCTCTGCAAATACCGTTATCCAAAGTCGTTCTACCGGAATTTTCAGTTTTTGAGTTAAAAAGTTCCAAGCAAATTGAATGGCATCGTCTTTGAAATAATCTCCAAAACTAAAATTGCCTACCATCTCAAAAAAGGTATGATGTCGTTTTGTATGTCCTACATTTTCCAAATCATTATGCTTGCCTCCTGCTCGGACACAACGTTGAACACTGGCAGCACGAAGATAGGGTCTTTGCTCAATTCCTAAGAATGTATCTTTAAATTGGACCATCCCTGCGTTTGTAAATAGTAGTGTAGGGTCGTTACTAGGGACGAGAGAGCTGCTTGGAACAATTTCATGCTTTAAAGACTTAAAATATGCTAAAAATGCTTGTCGTAGTTCTTGACTAGTCATAAATTTCATAGGTATCTTCTCGCTTAGCATTATTTTGATGGCTATCAATTAGGGTCTGTTGACAATTCATTAATTACTCATATCAAAACTAGTTTTTTCACTAAAATACGGTCATTGCGAACGCAAGTGAAGCAATCCAGTACAGAGCATTGTCCAAAGTACGAACTAGATTGCTTCGCTAACGCTCGCAATGACAATTGTCAACAGACCCTAGAATTGATGCCTAAACTAATTCTAACTTTCAATCACTTCCTCTTTGCGTTCAATTTTTTTAGCAAGTAATGTTTCACGTAAAGCCTCTTCAAGCTTTTTTGCAACTTCGTTATGCTCCTTAAAATATTGACGAACATTGTCTTTACCCTGGCCAATACGAATTCCTTGATAGCTATACCATGCGCCAGATTTTTCAACTAAACCCGTCTCCACTCCTAAATCAATTAATTCACCTTCTCGGGAAATTCCTTCTCCATAAAGAATATCAAATGCAGCTTGTTTAAATGGAGGAGAAACTTTATTTTTGACTACCTTGACACGTGTTTCGCTTCCCAATATCTCTTCACCTTTTTTTACTGATCCCGTGCGGCGAATATCTAGACGTACTGAAGCATAAAATTTTAGTGCATTACCTCCCGTGGTAGTTTCTGGACTACCAAACATGACTCCAATCTTCATTCGAATTTGATTGATAAAAATGACTAAGGTGTTTGATTTTTTAATATTTGCGGTTAGCTTACGTAGTGCTTGTGACATTAATCGTGCTTGCAAGCCCATGTGAGAATCACCCATTTCGCCTTCAATTTCTGCTTTGGGAGTAAGGGCAGCCACAGAATCTACAACCACCATATCAACGGCTCCAGAACGAACGAGCATATCCGTAATTTCTAGGCCTTGTTCACCTGTATCTGGTTGAGAAATTAGTAATTCAGAAACATTCACTCCAATTTTTTCTGCATAAAGCGGATCTAGAGCATGTTCAGCATCCACAAAAGCGGCTGTTCCCCCCATGCGTTGACAACAAGCAATAGTCTCCAAAGTTAATGTAGTTTTACCCGAAGATTCTGGACCATAAATTTCTACTACTCGCCCTCTGGGTAAGCCTCCCACGCCTAAGGCAAGGTCTAAACTTAAAGAACCACTGGAAATCACTTCGATATCACGCGTAATATCCGTATCTCCCAAACGCATGACTGATCCTTTACCAAATTGTCGCTCAATTTGCGCCAAAGCTGCACCAAGAGCTTTTTGTTTTTCACTGTTGACCACTATCTCACTCATATTATTCTCCAATTTCTAGGATACATTAAGAATTCATCAAAATTTGCTGTTATTTACATTTCAGTTAAATGAGGTAACTCATTAACATAGTGCAATAACCAGTGAAGCGCAAAATTAATTGCGTTTTCACGAATCTGTTTGCGGCCACTGGTAAAATACGCCACTCGACTTTGACATGTCTCATACCCATCTGCCAAAGCAAAATATACTAGCCCTACGGGTTTTTCCGCACTGCCACCGTTAGGTCCTGCAATCCCTGTGATGCTTAAAGAAAAATCAGCGTGACTATGTTTTATCGCTCCTTTTGCCATTTCAAGGGCAACTTCTGCGCTAACTGCACCATATTTTTCCAATGTTGCCGAAGACACTTCCAATAGTTCCATTTTTGCAGTATTACTATAAGTAATAAAACCGCGCTCAAACCAGGTGGAGCTATTTATCACTGAAGTTAATTGATACGCTAGCCCACCTCCTGTACAAGATTCAGCTACGGCTAATTTTAACCGATTTGCTGTTAATGCGATACCTAATTGCTGACTAAGACTAAAGTTATTAATAGTCATTTTAGATTCCATTTGATTATAAAAGTTTTAGATTATGCCTGATATACCGTGTTAAATAAATTAGCTTGTCGGAGTCAAGAATGATGGGGAGTTCTATCCCCTAAGGGGAGAAACAGCGAAATATAATGGGATAAAAACTCGATCGCTTGCGACTGAGTTTTTTATACAAAAAAATACCCCGTACTTCAACCTAAATTCTGCAGTTGCCTCCTACTGCGAAGACCTATTGCACAGAATCTTGAGACTTTTTTGTGAATTTTTTCCTTCACCGGACGGGGGAGTACGGCTTCAGGAAAAAATCCCCAAAAAATCCTCAATCTTCAGCGCACTAGGTCTTCTCGCTACGGTGATAACTGCAGAATTTAGGTTCAAACGAGGTATTTACTTTCTAAAAAACCTGAACAAACAAGAGAGAACAAGAGGCAGGAAACCTTTTTCATCTTGTTTGTCCAAGCAATCAATATAAAAAAATAAAGTCGATACGCGCGAGCTTAATTCTATTGGTGGTGAACCGCTGTGATGCTTTAGGCTTCCTGCTTCAAGGCAGGCTTGCTCACCACATCAGCAAGCGAAACTCCTATCTTTCTAATGTTAGCTCTCGTATATCGACCTTTCTGTTTTTTAACTATAGTAGGTATTTTTTGGAAAGCAAACTTTTTTGCGGTTCTCGTGAAATCAATAAAAACGGTTAAGCTGTTATCTTCGTAGGCTATTATGAGAAATTAAATAATAGGCATAAAAAAATAATACCAGAATAAAAGCGCTCATCATTAAAAATGCTACTGTAATGGAGGTTTCGGAAATCCCTAAAAAACCAAAACGAAATGCATTAATAATGTATATAATAGGGTTAAGTTGAGAAAAGTATTGCCATCCCTTAGGCAACAAGGTGATCGAATAAAAAACCCCTCCTAGATAAGTAAGCGGATTTAATATGAAGGTCGGGATAATAGCGATTTCATCAAATGATTTAGCATAAATCGCATTAATTAATCCTGCTAAAGAAAACAAACATGAAGACAGTAACACAACACCGGCAATAGTAGGAAAAGAGTGTATCTTTAAAGGTGTAAATAAAAGAGTTATTATAATTACTACTACAGCAACTGTTAATCCACGAATAATTCCACTAATTATAAAACCCAGTAACAGGGTAGTATGTTTTATTGGGGAAACCAATATTTCCTCAATTTGACGTTGAAATTTTGCCAAAAAAAAGCTGCTTACTGTGCTGGTATAGGAGCTAGTAATAATTTGCATCATAATTACGCCAGGGGCAATAAATTCAATGTATGAAAAACCACTCATATTGCCAATCCGCTGGCCAATAATTCGACCAAAAATGAAAAAATAAAGGATACTGGTTATCATCACTGGTAATAAAGTTTGCGGCCATACACGAAATGATCTTCTGACTTCTCTAAGAATAATCGTTTGAAAAGCAATCCATTGTGGCATTGTTTTCATTGATTTTGCTTCATGGTTAATTTAATAAATAATTCTTCTAAACGATTACTCTTATTTCTCATGCTAACGACTGTAATGCTATGTTGTTTCAGTTTTTCAAACAAAAAACTAAGATCGTGTTGATCTGGAACTTCTACTTCCAGAGTCATAGAATCCTGAGAAAAAATAGTATAGTCAGGCAAATTAGGCAAAGATTTATAGGGTTCTTTTAGATATAAAATAAAACGTTCTTTATTCAACTGACGCAATATAGCTGCCATTGAGGTATTGGTAATAATTTCTCCCTTATCGATGATAGCAATATTTCGACAAAGATTTTCAGCTTCTTCAAGGTAATGCGTAGTCAATATGATAGTAATACCTTGACTATTCAATTCACTTAAAAATTGCCATAAAAAACGACGGATTTCAATGTCTACTCCTGCAGTTGGTTCATCTAAAATTAACATTCGTGGTTGATGTACTAATGCCCGTGCAATCATAAGTCGTCTTTTCATACCTCCTGAAAGAGAAACTATTGCTGCATGACGTTTTTCCCAAAGGGCTAGTTTGTGTAAGTAATAACTACTACGTTCAAATGCAATTTTGCGAGGTAGACCGTAATAACCAGCTTGATAAAGAACTGTATTCATTACAGTATCAAAAATGCTCATATTAAATTCTTGTGGAACCACACCAATAAAAGATTTCGCTGTTGAGAAATCTTTATCAACATCGTATTCAAAAATTTTTACCTGACCACTTGTTTTACGCACCAATGAAGTAAGAATTCCAATGATAGTAGATTTACCAGCTCCATTAGGTCCTAATAAAGCAAAAAAATCACCCGCTTTTACACTAAAACTGACTTCTTTTAACGCAACCACATCATTAGGATATGTTTTTTTTAAATTTTGAATATCTAGAGCTTTCATTCATGAGTTATCTGGGTTTAGCAATTCGAACTACAATTGTTCTGCCCTGATAGCGACGTCCATGAGTGACTAAAGCTTTATTGGCGCTCTCTGCATTTATAAAAGTAACAAACCCAAATCCTTTTGAGCGTCCTGAGCTACGGTTTTTAACCACTCTGACTTGGCTAATAGTACCAAATTGATTAAAATATTCTTTAAGTTCTTGCTCAGTTATTTGATATGAAAGATTGCCTACATAAATTTGCTTGTGGCTTAAATCTTGGTTACTAGGTATTCCAGTTTGATTAGTACGTGCTCTTTTTCTACGGTAAAATATAATTCCAAAAACAAGCAAAATAAAAACAATAATAAGAATAACTAAAATAATTTGTTGCATTGACATAATTTTCCTGTCTGTTATGATTTTTAACTAAGTCAATTTAATGACTAAGCCATGAATAAACTCACTGATTCTAAAAAAGCCTAAGGCTTATGTAAAGATTTTTTTTATGAGGCAGAATAATGGATAATTTTAAGACTGTACATTGCAAAGCCTGTGAAGCTGGAGTAGCCCCTATGACTACTGCCGAAATTGAGCGAGCTCTTGGAGAGATTCCTGGTTGGGAGTTCAACCAAAAAGAAAATACTATTACTCGCTGCTTTAATTTTAAAGGTTTTAATAAAACAATGAGTTTTGCCAATGCTGTTGCCTGGATTGCTAATCGTGAAGGACACCACCCCACTTTAGAAATCGGATACGACTATTGTAAAATACATTTTTCCACTCATGCTATTAAAGCGGCTATCTGAAAATGATTTTATCTGTGCAGCCAAAGTTAACGATACTTCTCCTATTAGTTACTCAAATCTTTTTATAATCAAAATATCCCAAATTGCTATGACCTAATCCACGTCCCCGTTTTTCAAATTTAGTTAGTGGCCTTAGGGTTTGATTAAATAAGATATCCTTCTCTTCACCACAGTTAGTAAAACTTTCAATGTTTCATTTATGATCTGTCAATCATTTGTTTGGCATAATCTAGCCCAGTCTGTTGCTAAATGCAATTAATCCACCCGGTTTAAGTTTTTTCTGCCAATAAGCCCATGAATTCTATTTGAATTAAACGACGTTTATGATGCCGTTTTTTAGGCCATGGATCGGGAAAAAATATATGCACTTCGATTTAAGCTATCATCCCTGATGCATTTATTTAACACAGTTACGGCATCTTCTCGAAAATAATTAACATTGTTAAGCTGATGTTTTGCTAAAGCAGCTAGCAAAGAACCTACCCCAGGCCGATGTACCTCAACTCCGATAAAATTGTTTGTGGATTGGCAATTGCCATGGTTAATAATGACTCTCCTCCTCCGAAACCAATTTCCAAAATATAATTGTCACCCGAATCGATATACCCTATCGTTGAATCTAATCCATACTGCGGCCACAAAGTTTCTAATGCACCGAATTTGCGCAGGGGTTATCCTTGCTTCCCGCACGGACAAAACTTCTGATTTGTGTTAAGTACCAATCGAACTAGATTCTTGCATTAAATTTCGCTACGCTATTTCGATCAATTTAACTAAAGCGGGTGTAGTTCAATGGTAGAACTTCAGCTTCCCAAGCTGATAGCGTGGGTTCGATTCCCATCACCCGCTCTCATTCTTCAACCTAATAATTTAAAAATGGCATTTATTTCAACAGTTCTACTGATTCACTACTTCACATGGTACCATATTCATGGGCGACATAATTTGCCTTGGAAACAAAATCCCACTCCCTATCGGGTTTGGATATCTGAAATCATGTTACAACAAACTCAAGTCGTTACTGTTATTCCTTTTTATGAAAAATTTATTGAACGATTCCCTGACATTAAATCCTTAGCCTTAGCCAATTTAGATGAAGTTTTAAGTCTACTGGTCTGGATTAGGTTATTATGCAAGAGCAAGACATTTACATAATTGTGCGCAAATTATTCATATTCAATACCAAATGACCATTTCCCACAATCCCAAGTGAACTCGTTCAATTACCAGGCATTGGGTCGTTCAACCGCCGGGGCTATCCTTATCTTTTGGTTTCAATATCGTGCTTGTATTCTAGATGGGAATGTTAAACGGGTACTTATTCGTTACCATGCCATTGAGGGATGGCCCCAAGGAAAAGAAATATTAAAGCAATTATGGGAGTTTGGCAAATCAAGATACCCCAGTGAAAATTATGTTTTTTATAATCAAGCTATTATGGATTTAGGAGCAACTTTATGTACTCGCAGTAAACCCATTTGTAACCTCTGCCCAGTGAGTAGCCGATTGTCAAGCTTTTAATCAAGAATGTATTACGGAGTTCCCAAATGTTAAACCTGTTAAAATTAAAAAGTCAATAAAAAAAACTTATTTTCTAATGATTAAAAATCAAGAGTTTGCCATTTTATTGGAAAAACGTTTTCCTGCAGGAATTTGGGGAGGATTATGGAGCTTTCCAGAATGTGAGGAAGAAGGCCAAATACTAAAGCTTGGTGTACAGCAGTATTTAAACCAAAAAATTTTAAACATTGCAAAAATGGTCCGAATTTAGGCACAAATTTAGCCATTTTGAATTAATTATATGCCCAATTTTGGTAACAATAGATTCGAATTCAATAGTTGGATGCGCGCCAATAAAAGTTATGGAATGTTCAGACAAATTTTGGTATAAAGCAAATCCGCCATTGCCGGGAGGAATTCCTGCCCCGATTAAAAAGTTATTGACTATACTGCTCCGAGGAGACAGAATATGAAACGTTTTATTTTTTGCCAAAAATTACAAAAGAAGCAGAAGGGCTTGGATACCCCTCCTTATCCAGGCGAACTTGGTCAAAGAATTTATGAGAATATTTCTCAGCAAGCATGGAAGGAATGGATCGATCATCAAACTCGTTTAATTAATGAATATCGTCTTAGTTTGGTAGAAACCAAATCACGCGAATTTCTAGAACAGGAAATGGAAAAATTTTTATTTGGCGAAGGCAGCTCTGAACCGCCTGGTTATACTTCAAATGATACTTGACTAAATCGTCCAAACCAGTTTAATTTATCTCACCCTAGGCCAGATAGCTCAGTCGGTAGAGCAGAGGACTGAAAATCCTTGTGTCCCCAGTTCGATTCTGGGTCTGGCCACCAATCTAAAAGAGGGTTATTTCCTATTCTTTAAAGGATCACATGAAAAAAATTGGCCATCTATACAATTCAATTGCCGATAACTATTCAAAAGTAGATTACTTTCATATTATCTCCTCAGCCATAGATACTGCCATTAAGCAAATTCAAGATGCTCACCTTTTAGAACAACAGCATTTACGCATTATCGATTTAGGTGCAGGAGATGGTAAATTTCTTGAAGCATTGCGTGCTCTGAGCCCACAAGCACAATTAATAGCTCTTGATGCCTCCGCCGACATGTTAAAATTAGCTAGCAGAAAAATAGACATCACTCCCATAGTAGGGAATATTGAGAAAGCCAATTATTTTTTTTCTTCCCATCAATTTAATCTAGTGATAGCTAGCTTTGTTTGTTCTTACGTAGGGCTACCCAAACTATTAGAACAAGGAAATTATTTGCTTGATACCAGGGGCTATTTTGCTATTTTAACCACCACCAAAAAAGCTTTTGCTAACGCCCAAGCACAAGCTATCGCTTTGAAAAAAAGCTTTAATCCACTGAAACAATTATTTTATTTTTGGACCAAAAAAACATTAGCAAAAACAAAAGTCCCAGATGATCGTGAAGAAATTTTTAAATTAGCAAAAGATCAAGGATACGAAATATGTCAAGTTCAACAATTAATCACTGCAATAAATTTTAAAAACCCTGACGAAGTCCTTGAATTTGCCCAAAGAGGAGGATGGGCTTTGAGTCTATTAGATTACCGGGCTATCCCAACCACGATTCTTTCCAAATTGGGAAGATGGCTTGCGCAAACATTAAATTATCCTTTTCATGATCAAATCGTCGTGGAAATTGTTTTATTAAAAAAGACTACCTAAAGAAGCTTGTGAAAATCACTTATTTACTGATAAAGTAAGAAAAAACTATTAGTGAGTTACTATAATTGATTACTTTATTTTCCAACAATGAATAACTATAAAAAAATATATTTATTAGCTTGTTTTATTCTATTGGGATGGGCAAAAATCAGTTTTGCTGAATATGTGTCAAGCTATCAAATCGAAATGATAGTCTTCTCTCATCCTACTAATCAGAACTTAAAATCTGAGCAATGGCCGCTAGTGGACAAACTTAAATTACCTTTCTCTAGTACTGAATTGCATCGCGATAAAATATTGCCCTCTAGTCAATGGCGGTTAAAACAAGTTCACCAACAACTTCAAAAAAATCATTACCCTATTCTTATGCATTTAGCATGGCAACAATCTACCACCGAAGCACAAAAAGAAGAGATTATTCATCTTCAAGGAGGTGCTACTGTTTCTTCAGGAAAACAAATGGACGGGACTCTTGCTATTAGCTTACAACATTATTTTAATCTTCATTTCAATTTGCAATTTTTAATGCCCTCACCTTCTGATACACCTTTTTACGCCAATTTAAATCAAGAGCTACGCATGCGTAGTAATGAATTGAATTATATAGATCACCCTTTTTATGGCGTCATAATAGAGATTTTCCCCACTGTACCTTCCGTAATTGATAGCCCCAATGAAAAAATTTAGTCGACTCCCTTTAATCTCTTGGCTACTTTATGATTGGGCAAGCTCTCCTTTTTCAGTTCTATTAAATACTTTTATTTTCGCCACTTATTTCACAGAGAAAGTGGCTGTCAATAAAATTGAAGGCGCCGCCCAATGGGGATATGCTGCAGCTTTAGCAGGTCTAATTGTTGCTTTATGCAGCCCTATCTTGGGAGCAATTGCGGATTATGAAGGAAGGCGTAAGCCCTGGTTATTCGGATTGACCATACTTACAGTAATCTCAGCTTTGGCTTTATGGTTTGTCAAACCTCAGCCCAGTGATATCTCATGGGCTTTATGTTGGATTGTGCTTGGAACCATCGGGTTAGAAACATCAACTGTTTTCTATAATTCCATGTTGAATGATTTAGCGCCTGCTGGTTTTTTAGGGAGAATATCGGGATGGGGATGGGGTTTAGGGTATTTGGGAGGATTATGTGCATTATTTTTATCATTGAAGATTTTCATTACCGGAAATGGAGCTGCATGGCTTGGGTTAAATTTAGATACAGCTGAGCAGATCCGCATCTGTGGTCCATTAGTAGCTATTTGGTTACTTTTATTTAGTTTACCCATCTTCCTATTTACTACAGACAGGCCAAGCACAGGTAGGGGTTTTGCGCTAGCTACTCAAATTGGGTTACGTTCACTTTGGAAAACTTTAAAAACCTTAATAATATCCCGACAACATCATAATATTTTATTTTTTTTATTGGCTAGAATGTTATACATAGATGGCTTAATAACCGTTTTCGCTTTCGGAGGAATATATGCTGCTGGTGTTTTCAATATGTCAACAGCTGAAATTATTCAATTCGGTATAGCCATGAACTTAGCCGCAGGCTTAGGAGCAGGTATTTTTGCTTGGCTAGATGATGCTCGAGGGCCAAAATTGACGATTTTACTTGCCTTAAGCTTAATGATTTTATGTGGCATTGGTATTTTGATAGTTAAAAGTAAATTATGGTTTTGGACACTAGGAATGGGATTAAGTCTGGGAGTTGGGCCGGTGCAAGCTGCCAGTCGTTCACTTTTCATTCGTGTTGCACCCCGCGAGCTAATTACTGAATTTTTTGGTTTATATGCTTTCTCAGGTAAAGCCACATCTTTCTTAGGCCCATGGATATTAGGCATTACTACTACGGTATTCAATAGTCAACGTATAGGGATGAGCACCGTGTTTGTCTTTATGATCATTGGTGGTGTTTTGTTAAGTTATGGGGTCCGAGTTGACAGATGAAGCATTGCAATGCCATGTGATTTAAAGAAAAAAATCTCCGAGGCTTGCTCCGAAGACCGAGCGACTGGGGTTTCCAAAGGGGAGAAGAGATAAAAAACTCGGTCGCTTGCGACCGAATTTTTTATATTTTTGCTCAATTAAACTATAATATATTATAGATTGTGCTAACTAAGGAAAAAAAATGGCCGAAGCAAAACCAAGTGGCTTAGCTGGAATCGTAGCTGGACAAACACAAATTGCTACTGTTGGTAAAGAAGGAATGGGTCTTAGCTATCGTGGATATACGATAGAAGATTTATCTAATTATACAAGCTTTGAAGAAACAGCATTTCTATTAATTCGTGGTGAATTACCAAACAGCCAACAATTAAATGAATATCAACAAAAACTAATCGACTTACGAAAATTACCCCTTGCTTTAAAACTTATTCTTGAACAAATTCCTCCAAAAACTAATCCAATGGATGTTTTGCGCACAGGCTGTTCAGTATTAGGTTGTTTAGAACCCGAGTCTAATTCACACGCCGCAGTAAATATTGCCGATCGTTTATTAGCTTTGTTTCCCGCTATACTGATGTATTGGTATCATTTTCAACAAACCGGTCAACGGATAAATACAGAATTAAAAATTCCTGGTACTGCCGCTTACTTTTTATTTTTACTCCACCAAGAAGATCCGGATACCTTAGCAGTGGCTACATTAAATGCTTCGCTCATTTTGTACGCTGAACATGAATTTAATGCTTCTACTTTCGCTGCTCGAGTCACCGCTGCAACATTATCTGACTTTTATTCAGCAGTTTGCAGTGCTATTGGTACTTTACGTGGTCCACTTCATGGTGGTGCTAATGAAGAAGCATTAAAACTGTTACAACGATGTGATTCAGTAGAAAAGCTAGAATCTATTATCAAAAAAATGTTAGCTAATAAAGAATTAATCATGGGTTTTGGTCATCGCGTTTATACAAAATCGGATCCCCGTTCGGACCTTATCAAAATTTGGGCAAAAAAATTGTCAGCCAAAAGAAAAGATAATATACTCTACCATTGCTGAAAAATTTGAAGAGATAATGTGGGAACAAAAAAAGTTATTTCCTAATTTAGATTTTTATAGTGCAGTGGTTTATCATTTTTGTGATATTCCTATTGAACTTTTCACACCTTTATTTGTTATTTCTCGAATTAGCGGATGGTCAGCACACGTTATCGAACAACGCGAAGTAATAATAAATTAATTCGTCCATCGCTGAATATATCTGGCCCTCCTTTACGTTCTTTTATTTCTTTAGAAAAAAGATAATATATGGTAGATGTTATTGATACATAAGCGACCGACTTTGACAGAGAGTTGATTGCTATCGCAGATTATGTGCATGATTATAAAATTGATAGTGAATTAGCCTATTAAACTGCTTACTATGATTTATTAGATTCTCTTGCTTGTGCCTTTACAGCACTTAAATTCCCGGAATGCACAAAATTGTTGGGTCCAATTGTTCCAGAAGAGCAACTTAAAAAAGGAGCGCGTGTTCCTGGAACTCACTTTATATTAAATCCTATGCAAGCTGCTTTTAATTTTGGAACCATGATTCGTTGGTTAGACTTTAATGATACTTGGTTAGCCGCAGAATGGGGACACCCTTCTGATAATTTAGGCGGTATTTTAGCGTATGCCGATTATTTAAGTCGCAACAAAATACAGCCCCCAATTGAAAGTTCATGATTTATTACCTGCAATGATTAAAGCCCATGAAATTCAAGGTATTTTGGCATTAGAAAATAGTTTTAATCGCGTTGGTTTGGATCATGTGTTGTTAGTAAAAGTAGCCACTACTGCCGTGGTCACTCCTATTATTGGGGGGTAATAAAGAACAAATTTGCAATGCCCTATCTCAATGCTTGGTAGATGGACAAAGTTTACGAACTTATCGTCATGCACCTAATACGGGCTCTACGAAATCCTGGGCTGCAGGTGATGCCACCAGTCGGGAGTGCGTTTAGCATTTATTGCGATGAGTGGCGAAATGGGCTATCCTAGCGCATTAACTGCACCAACGTGGGGATTTTATGATGTATACTTTCGAGGGACGACCCTTTCACATTTCACCGTCCCTTATGGTAGTTATGTGATGGAAAATATATTATTTAAAATTTCATTCCCTGCTGAATTTCATGCACAAACCGCTGTAGAATGTGCTGTTGCACTTCATCCCAGGTGAAAGATCGTTTGAATGAAATTGAGACGAATTCAGTATTAAGCACTCAAGAATCAGCCATACGTATTATTAATAAAAAAGGGCCCGCTATATAATCCGGCCGATCGAGACCATTGTTTGCAATACATGATTGCGATTGGACTTATATTTGGTCAAATAACGCCAGAACATTATGAAGATGCTGTTGCTACAAGACCCACGCATTGACATGCTACGTTCCAAAATGCAAGTGAGTGAATCGCCTGAATTTAGTGCAGGTTATTTAGATACTAATAGAAGATCCATTGGGAATGCCTTGAGAGTCTATTTCCAAGATGGTAATAGCACTGAAGAAGTATCTATCGAATATCCTATAGGTCATCGTCGCCGTCGGGAAGAAGGGATGCCGTTACTAATAAAAAAATTTACTGATAACGTCCAATCTCATTTCTCTCCTCTCAAGCAGAAAAAATTTTACATCTTACTGAAAAAAAAGAAAAATTTCTCAATACATCCATTAAAGATTTTGTTGATCTACTCCATTGTCCACTCATTGTTCCTAGGAAAAAAAATGACTAAAGCTCCTTCACTTTTTTTAGGCACCCAAACTAGAATCTTGCTTAGCGAATGGAAAGCACTTGCTAAAATTATTGTTGCACATACTACCTTGGTAAAAGAAAAGCCCATTACCAACATTGAAGAATTAGAAAGTTTTGACATAGACAATTTAGAAAATCTTACTTTTATGACTCCTTCTGAAGCTCCGCATATTTTATCTGAGAAACAAATTCGATCTGTTTTACAAGGCCCTTTTGGTGTAATTGTTAAACAATTCATGTCCGCATACGCAGAAATTTCGCGTTACCGATTGGAATTACATTTAAGTAAGGAAGATTTATTTAAAACAAAACGAGCTACTTTATCTACAGAAAATCAAATTCCCTCTCAACGTCTTGTTAATTTAACCTTTGCTAAATTAGAGGAAAGTCAACTTCAACTAGATGATCTCACTTCTACTCATGAACAGGAATGGCAAAATTTTATTCAGAAATGGTCTGATGAATTGATAAAGTTTCTTATAAAAGGTAAAGCAGTTATCACCGAGCGTGAAATAAATGAATTACAAACTGAAGAATTAGCAAATGATATTATCCCTCGCTTCATAGAACTAAGCATGAAACTTCCTAAGTCAGAGTATCCTTCTATGAGTTTTACCGAATACCTGCAATTAAAAGCACACTTAGCTGTGCAAAGTGCTTTAAGTCGTCAGCATTTACCACATACGGAAGCAGATCTTCAAGAGGTGTTAAAAAATTTCAAGAGTTCATTTAACTCGATGCAACAACAAGAAAAGCAATTACAAACCCAACAGCAGCAACAAATTCAAAGAATACTATCTGGTCTGAAGTGAGTTAATATCAGATATGAAAATACTTTTACCGTATTAGTTATTCATAACTAAAAAAAATCATTGCTTTTATACTGAGAGAGCTTGAGGTAAAATACTAATTTATCCAATATTGAAGAACCATGAAAAATAAAAATTCTACCAACTTACCCATTGCAGTTTTCGATTCTGGAGTGGGAGGGCTAACAGTGTTACGAGCTCTACAACAGGAGCTGCCGGAAGAATCTTTTTTATATTTAGGCGATACTGCCCGCTTACCCTATGGGACTAAAAGTCCTGCTACAATTATTAACTATGCATTACATGCTAGCAGAATGCTAATTGCACAAAATATAAAACTTTTAGTAGTGGCTTGTAATACAGCAACTACCCTCGCATTACCAGTGTTAAAAAAAAATTTTTTAACTTTGCCCATTATTGGCACACTTGAACCCGGCGCCCAGGCAGCTTGTTTAGCATCGCGTAATGGCTACATTGCCGTAATTGCTACTGAGGCAACAGTTAATGCTCAAGGCTATCAAAATACCATTAAAAAAATTCGACCACAGGCCCAAGTGATAGCGCGCAGCTGTGGTTTATTCGTTGCTTTAGCTGAAGAAGGTTGGGTTACTGGACCTATTGCAGAATTAACCGCCAAACATTATTTAGATCCTTTATTTGATCAAAGCCCGCGACCTGATTGCTTACTATTGGGTTGCACTCATTTTCCTGTTATGGCGAATACGATTCAAAAAATTATCGGGAAAGATATTCATCTTATTGACTCAGCAACCGCCACAGCGCTTGCTGTGAAAGATATTCTTCAAGAGCGAGAATTATTAAATCAACAATCGTATTTACCCGAAGATATTAAATTCTTTGTTACCGATTCGCCCGAGCGGTTTGTGCGCATAGCCCAACAATTTTTAGACATTCCTATTAATCCTGCACAAGTTTGTTTAGTTGATACTCAATACAATTAAGTAACTGTTCTCAAAATTTGCAATTTAATTTAGATTGGTTTAAAATACACCAAATTTTTAATTCTTAAACTTATTGAAACGTCGCAGCTGGAGAATTTATGAAAAGAAAAAGTAATATAATTAATAGAAAAGCAATTACAGAAATTAACTTGCTCCCGGCAAATATGAAGCTCTATTCTAAATTATTTCTAAAATTCAATACAAAATATGAAATGGATTATGAAGTTTTAGAATATATTATTAAATTTCACTTAAAATGGTTTGGAAGAAATAAGCTTCAATTGTTGGATAAGGCGCTTGAAAGATTAAGCACAATTGCTTCTCCCAGGACAAATGAAGTTTCAGCTATATATAATGAAGTGCAGGGAGTGGGAGTAATAACTTCGCGGGTAAGCATATCTAAAAAAGAAGAGATTTCCCGACCTTTAGAAAATCACGTGTATGACAGTAAAATTTCCTCTGTAGAATTAAAAGATCTGCGTTTACGGGCAACCAGATTAATGATTAGAAATTACTCTCTGATGAATGTGACACAATTGCTTGTTTTCAAAAAGAGTCTAATTTATTTATTGCAATTATTAGAACAGCAATATGGCCCCTTAAAACTACTAAAAGGAAAGAAGAGAAAAGCTAACTCGGAAACAGATAATGACGGCTATCAAGAAGAAAAAGATGCTATAAAGAGCTTACGGCAGGATGTAAGTAGTTTGCAGTCCAAAATCAAACAATACCTCTCCGCTCACATAAAAAGCCAACAAAAACCAGAATTGTCTACTAATCTCATCTTGTCTGGCTCAAGTAAATATGCTAACTTCCAACAGCAGTCAGGTAGTTATTGTGAATTGGCAGAAAGCCTTTACCAGAGTAAAAACGTAATAGCCTTTAATCAATTTATGGGAAATTTATTTTCTCACGTAGAGAAATTTATATCTGAAACATCTTATTCACCTGATGATCATTCTAAAGACAGAGAGATGTTAATAGCAGCACTAGAGCAAGCCCGATTGGCGATTCCAGGAATAAATACAAGTTTAAATCTGTATTTCTTCCTCAACAGTAGAACCCTACCACAAACAATTGTCCCTTCTATTAAGGTATTATGTGTTTTTATGGATTATCAAAGAAGTGGCTATCAGCCTTCAAGAAGTTTATCTATTTAACTTTTGCTATTACTACATCAAACTGCAGTATCTATGCTCATCAATATTTGTACCAGAAATAATAATACCGACACGTTTTTTGGATAACAAATTTCGCAAAGGTCCGTTTAGTGCCGCAATCCCTATTGCTGCTGCTGGTTCAACAGCTAATTTCATTTTATGAAACAAAAATTTAACTGCGGCTATAATATCAGTATCTGGTACCTTGACAATACCATCTACGAATTGATGGCATAAAGAAAAAGGGTAGATTTCAGTATGAGGCGTTGCTAAGCTGTCAGCAATAGTATGGAGTTGTATCCCTTGTGCTGGCTTTCCCATTGCAAAACTTGAAGCCATAACTGCAGCACCTTCTGGCTCTACTCCATAAATTTTAATATTAGGCTGTAGTTGTTTATAGGCGTTAGCTATGCCACTAATTAGACCACCTCCGCCAATTGCAACAATTAATGCATCTAGTTCATCAACTTGTCTATAGAGTTCTACCCCTAAAGTACCTGTCCCTAAGGAACGTTTCTTCCAGAAAAAGGATGAATAAGTGTACGATTTTCGTTCTTTTGGATTTCCTCAACTTGGGAAAAAACTTGTTGCACGTCTTCACAAAGCAAAACCTCGGCGCCATAATCTTTACAAAGTTTTATGCGTATGGGACTTGCTGTTTTAGGCATTAGTATTTTGGCTGAAATACTCAACAAATTAGCTGCATAAGCTACAGCAATACCATGGTTCCCGGCACTGGTAGCGATAACTCCATTAGACTTTTGTTCAGCTGATAAAGCAAACATTCCTAATAAGGCACCACGGATTTTAAAACTTCCGGTATATTGGAATAATTCTAGCTTTAACCATAAATCCACATTTGGGTAGGATTTCATTTGCCAGACTGGTGTAGTTAATATTTTTTTTCCTAAGGATTCTCTAGCTTGATGAATATCCAGTAAAGAAGGACCTATTACTGGATTAATATTAGTTGGAGCAGGAATTATTAGTTCACTCATCGAAAAAACTACAACATTTCGTCAACTTGAGAAGCGACTTCTCCAGAAACCTTCGCATTGGGTGGCCCACATTGGCCTGTGGCTTCATCACATTGATTATTGTAATTGGCTTCTGGTGATTGTGATTGGCATCCTGTTAAACTTAACAATAAGGTTAAACAAATTGCGAAGTATATTTTTTTCATCGTCTTTCCTTTGACTCAATAAATTCGTAATGGCTGACTGTGCAGCTTCCTACTTTTCGTACTCAGAGCAACTTGATAAATTCCTGGGCATTTGTAAATAACCTTTATAGTCAAGACCATAGCCAAACACATAGTGATTATTTACCGTCAAACCAAAAAAATCAGCTTGAGCTACACCGTTTGGCTGCCTTGCCCCCAACTTATCTACTAACACAGCAGAATACACATTTTTTGGCTTTCTTTCCACGACAGTCAAAAATCCCTTTTATGTCAACCCCCATCCAAAATATCATTACAATGATTATCCGCTCAGAACTAGTGGCAATATCAAGATGATAGCTTTCCACGACAAATTTTTGCCGACGAGGCTTGCCTTTATAGCGACTGGCATAACATAATCAATTTCCAAGTAGAAAATTTCATCGGGGTAATAAATTTCTAAAGTAACTATTCCCCCTAAAACCACACATAAAAGAATAGGATTACTATCAGCGAATTGAAGATTCAATTGATTTGCCAAGGAATCTAAAGCTTGCTCCACCTGTCCTCGAGTATAAAGACAAGTTGCTTGAGAATAAATTTCAAGAATATGTTGTGGCAGATCCATGCTGAGCCTTGTTATTAAACTGCTTAATTCGCATAGCACATTCGCTACGGTCATAAGGATAAAGAGCAGATAATACTTCAATAAATCCTAAACGATTATTGCACACCAATAATAAATCGCAACCTGCTTCTAAAGCTAAAATAGCACGTTGTGCAAAATTTCCATAAGACGACACTGCATTCATATTTAGGTCATCGCTAATAATTAGTCCTTGAAATCCTAATTTGTTTCTTAGAATTTCCCGTAACCAAAATGGTGAAAAAGTAGTGGGACGGTGATCAATCATTGGGAATAGGATATGAGCTGGCATAATACCATCTAGCTTTCCAATTAGGTTAACAAAAGGACGTAGATCTTTATCCCATAAGTTTGACCACTCACGTTTATCTATTGGCAGACTTAAATGTGAATCAGCAGCTACCGCACCATGGCCTGGAAAATGTTTACCTACTGCACAAAAACCTTCACGTTGCAATTGGTCTATTATCAATTCACCCAAAGTGATTACAACATTGGGATCAGAATGTATGCTGCGCTCTCCAATAACTTCACTAATGCCATGATTTAAGTCTAAGACTGGCATAAGATTTAAATTAATACCCACAGCACCGATTTCATGCACCATAGCACTAATTGTTTTATTCATTTGCTCATAACAAGACTGTTGGTCTTGATCATAGCATTTACCCCAGTGTGACATAGATGGTAGGACGGTAAATCCTGCACGAAATCTTTGCACCCTACCACCTTCTTGGTCGGTAGCCACTATAGAATTAGGTCGCAACTTTTTAATTTGTTGAATTAGGGATTTTAACTGTTCGGGACTTTGATAGTTACGAGAAAATAATATCACTCCAGCACAAACTGGGTGCTGTAATAATTCTTGCTCCTGAAAAGTTAACTCCGTACTTTCTAAATCCATTAAAACACAACCCAATTCACTCATTTTTGTCCCGCTATTGTCGATTTTTTAAATGCACGAGGTAAATGACTCACGTTACTCGCACCAGCTGATTTTTTCAATGGACCATCTAATATGATTTCATCGATGCGTACAATGGTATGCAAAGGAATATAGCAACGTTTAACTTCTGTAGATTCAACTACCCACTGACCAGAGCTATCATGCACTAGTAGAGTATCTGCTTCTATAAAACCAACCAATGTTTCCTCAGAGATATATTGGGAATAAAGTTCTTTCAGTTCATCTTGTTGAATAAATAATATGCGATAAATGAGACGTTCATTTTTGGACATAGCACGATTACTCCGGGGACGTTTCAATTTGTTTTAAATACATGAGTTCTTCAGGAGTAGATTGGCGACCCAGTAAAAGGTTTCGCTGTGGGAACCGGCCAAAGCGCTGAATAATGCTGTAATGATGACTGGCAAATTTTAAAAAACTTTCATAAATAATGCGAGTTTCAGCAAAAGCTAATTCCATCAATATTTGATAATTTTCCACTCCTTGTTCTTGATGCACTAAATTTTCACTATGTAATAGTGGAAAATAATAAAAAATCCGTTCAATTAAACTTAGAGCATGATCCGACTCTTGGTATAATCCTTCTAGACAAATTTGTAATGCCTTTGCATCTTGAGCAAAAATATGTGGGGTATTTCGGTATAAATGTCTAGAAAATTGATCTAAAAGTATAATCAAAGCCAATTGACCATGAGGAATGGTCCTCCAGGTATCATATTCTCCAGTAGCAGCACGTTCCAAATCTTCACTGAATAGGCTTTGTATTTCTGCATCTACCTCCTTGTCATCACCAAACCAAACTCGAGCTCGATGTTCACTAGGGATAATAGTTTGCTCCACTCTGCCAAACCAGAATTTATTAATTTCCTCGAAGCGATTTTGTTCCATAGTATTTCTTCTCGCAATTCCTAAGCTAATAAATGCAGGGGCAATTTTACACTATTTGTAAAGCACTTTGTATCTGTTGGATTAATTCCTTATGTGGAGCCTCCATAGTTAACCAAGTTGCCTGTTTCCACCGTCGTAGCCACGTCATCTGACGCTTTGCAAGTTGAGCTGTGGCTACTTGGATTTGATTAATTAATGTGGTTATAGGGTAAGGATTTTCTAAATATTCCCATATTTGGCGATAACCCACTGTGCGTAAAGCCGGTAAATTTGCATTAAGATCATTTCGTTGACGCAAGTTTTGCACCTCATCAATAAATCCCAGTGCTAAAAGCCTCTGCAACCTTAACACAATACGTTGTTGTAATGACTCACGTTTTTCTGGCGCTAAAATAATATTCACTACTTTGTAAGGCAAACGTTTGGTGAATTGATATTGCCAATGCGTTATGGTCTGGCCAGTTGAATAATAAACCTCCAAAGCCCGTTGAATTCGTTGTCCATCTTGAGGATGAATTCGTGCTGCAGCTAGAGAGTCTATTTGGGATAACTGTTGATGTAAAGCAGGCCAACCTAATTCGGATGCTTGCGCACTAATTTTAGCACGGCAAATACTATCTGCTGTAGGTAAAGACGCTAATCCATTTTGTAATGCCCAAAAGTACAACATGCTACCACCAACTAACAAAGGAACTTTGCCACGCCGATGAATATCTTCAATTTCATGCAAAGCGTCACGACGGAAATCACCTACCGAGTAGATAAAGCTTGGGTCACAAATATCAATTAAACGATGAGGGGCTGCGGCCAGCTGTGTCGATGTAGGCTTGGCCGTGCCAATGTCTAATCCTCGATAAACTAATGCTGAATCAGCGCTAATAATTTCCCAAGGAAGATGTTGCACCAAATTCAATGGCTAAATCTGTCTTACCACAAGCTGTAGGTCCCATTAAGCAAATGACCGGTAATTGTGATTTCATGATGGGTAAAAATATTTTTCTACTGCTATCCAATCCGTGACTCGACAAATTTGTGAGTTAACTGAAATCTGCTGATTCCATGGATACTCACCAAATAACAAACCTGAAATACCCGCAGCTACGGCATCCTCTATATAATGAGGTAAATCATCTATTAGATATTTTGCTCCGACATTTAAACAAGCTTTTGACTTTTTAATTAAATTTTTTTTATCATTTGTCCAATGATTACACATCACCACTTGCGAGAACGTATCAGGAAGATGTTCCAGTAACCAGGTTTCAGTATGATCTTTCTGCAGAAGAGTACGAGAGGTTACTATGATTAATTGATAATCCTGTTTAAGACGAGTTAATACACGTTGTGCATGGGCTAAAGGTAAAGTTATTTTAGGATCTCGGTTTAAAAAATACTCCCCACATTTTTGAATAGCCTCTTCTCGAGTGCCTCCTAAAGTAAGATCTAAATTATAATTAGAAAAATCACTTATCTGAAAAGAAGTACCGTAATGCATATTATGCCAATCTACCAAACCAGGCATAAAAGGTGACAGCACCTCATCTATATCTACAGCAATTATAGTTTTTGCCATGCGTAACCACTTTTTTATTTTGCGCAAAGTTCCGCGGCAAGCCGCGGCGAATAAATTCCATGTGAAAATTATAACATAAAATTAATGATTCTTTGTCTTACCGGCCACGTAAAAAGAACCGATCCAATTCCCTCCAAGTAAATTGTTTCCAGGTAGGGCGCCCATGATTACATTGACTACTATTAGGAGTTTGTTCCATTTCGCGTAAAATAGCATTCATTTCGGTTATTGTGAGAGAATATTTTGCGTGCACAGAATTGTGACAGGCAATATTACCCAATAACTCATACATTTTTTGTTGCATTCTATTACTGATAGAATAGGTGATTAAATCTGCCAATACATCATGAATAAGTTGTGCAATGTCAAAATTTTTCCATAACACAGGTATTTCACGGACCAAAATTGAGTCTGGTCCGATTGCTTCAGTTATCAGACCTGCTTCAGAGAAATACTGTTGCTGGATTTCCCAACATTTGTACTCTTGACTATTTAGAGCAATATCAACGGGTAATAGCAGCGGTTGAGTGGGAATGGGCTGACCTTCTTGTAAGTTTTTCATTTTCTCAAACACTAATCGCTCATGAGCCGCATGCATATCAATAATAATAAGACCCGATTCATTTTGCGCCAAAATATAAGTGTTATGTAGTTGAGCAATAGCGGTTCCTAAAGAAGACCCTCCTTGAAAAGAGGGTCCTTGAATAGTAGGTTTGCATGCTTGATAAGTTGATGCGGATTCCATTACTGCAATAGGTAATGGCGTTAAGGATAATGATTTTTGATAGTAATTATGTGTTGCTAAGAGGACCTCTTTGGATGACGGTTTTATTTGAGAAGGAGGGAATGGTCGTATTTTCTGTAATGCCTCGCGAACAGCGTAAGTGACAAAGTTATGTACCTGCCGGCTATCACGAAAACGGATTTCCTGTTTAGTAGGATGAACGTTCACATCTACCCTTCCCGGGTCACAAGTAAGATAAAGTACATAGGCAGGGTAACGACCATGGAATAGTATTCCTTCATAAGCTTGACGAACGGCATGAGCTAGTAATTTGTCACGTATAAAGCGCCCGTTTAAATAGGCATATTGCATATCAGCCTGACTCCGGTGAAAGCTTGGTAATCCTAACCATCCTCGCAAAGTCAATTCTGCAGTTACCATTTCAATAGCAATGGCATTCTCCATGAATGCAGACCCTAAGAATGTGGCTACACGTTGTTCACGTGATACTGTATCAGGTGCAATAGCATTAGAAAAAACTACCTTTTGATTGTGTAACAAGCGGAAAGCAACATCAAAACGGCTTAGAGCTAACCTTTGCACAATAGATTCAATGTACTGGAATTCAATTTTAGGTTGACGTAAAAATTTACGTCGAACAGGTGTATTGAAAAATAAATCGCTTACTTCCACTGAGGTACCAATTGGATGAGCTATGGGTTGAAGACTTTCTTCTACTAAACCACTGCGAATACACCATGCCTCTTCAGATTGGTAATGTCGAGATATTAGCGTTAAACGCGAAACAGCACTCACGCTGGCCAAAGCCTCTCCACGAAACCCTAAAGTGGCTACCCGTTCTAAATCAGTTAATTGTGCAATTTTATTAGTTGCATGACGATACAGTGCCAACTTCATGTCATCTTTGATGATTCCCTGGCCATCATCACGAACACGAATCAATTCTAGACCACCTTGTTTAATATCAATCGAAATATGCTCGGCTAAAGCATCTAAACTGTTTTCAATCAATTCCTTAACTACTGCAGCAGGACGTTCTATTACTTCACCGGCAGCAATTTGATCCGCTAATTGAGGTGAAAGAATTTTAATGCGCATCTTTTAAATATTCTCCTTGGCCATGCACTAAAAATTAGGGCCGCCCGAGCCCGTCGGGGTATTTTATTTTACATCCAGTCGTGGATTATTTTTTTGGGCGTTGGATAAAGTATTGTCTTATTCCCCACATAGTTGCTTGGGCCAAATGCTGTTGATAAATTTCATTACGCAATTTATGCTCTTCTTGGGAATTAGACAAAAAACCCATTTCCATTAATAGTGATGGGATATCAGGTGACTTTAACACAACAAAAGCGGCCTGTTCTACTTGAGAATGATGTAATGAAGTAATCCGGTGTAAATTTCCCAATAAATTTTGTCCCACATATAAACTGGCCTGAATGGTTGCGGTTTGCGACAAATTAATAAGTACTGAACGTAACATATCCTCTTTATCAGCTAACTCCAATCCACCCATGAGTTCTGATTGATTTTCGCGTAAGGCAAGCCAGCGGGCTGCTTCACTTGTAGCGCCTCGTCTAGATAAAGCAAATACCGAAGCTCCTCCTGCCTTATGGTCGCGATAAGCATCTGCATGAATTGCAATAAACATATCGGCTTTATGTTGTCTTGCAATAGCTAATCTTTGACGCAAACTTAAATAATAGTCGCCACTTCGAGTTAACTCAGCTTTAAAACCGGGCTGTTGATTAATTAAATATTGCAATTTTTTAGCAATACTCAAAACAACATCTTTTTCTTTAGTTCCTAGTCTGCCAATAGCTCCCGGATCTTTTCCACCATGCCCGGGATCAATCACTATCATTATTTGGCGAGTTGCTGCAATTTTAGGCAGCATAATTTGCGAAGTAGATGAAATGGCTGGCCTAATAGATTTAGAGATTAATTCTGCTATCAGTCGATATTTATTTCCAGTAGAAATAGCGGAAAAAAGTTTTAATTGAGCCTTTAAGTTTGGTTTTAAAACGAAAACTACGCGAAGTTGATGATTTGGGTGGATTGCAAAATGGATTTTTTCTATAGGAGTATTGCGTAATAATTCTGCAGAAACTTGATTATAAAAGCCATAATCTCCACTAATATCGAATACAAAACGATTAGGGTTTTTAAGAAAAAATGCACGGTACGTAATTGGAGTCGTTGATTCAAAAATAAAGTTCCAATGATAAGTAGGCAGAGATTGTTCAAGCCGCAAGCCCAGAGACTGGGCAGTAAGTACAATTGGCCATAAGTAAATTACTAAGCCAGTTAACAGCCAAAATTTCCACCGATGCCACTTCTTCACAACTTTTAACTTTATTTATTCTATGGTTATTTGTAACTGTTCACGAATTGAGCTTTCCGCGTTGGCAGATTAAACTTCATGAACGCTTACGGTTATTTTACGTATCAGTCCACTAACAGCTCATTTAGGTGGCTGGCTACAGTTCCATCCGTTGCTACGTGTATGTTATTGTTATTTTACGCCCCACACCATCAGCGGGAATCTCTATCCTGCAAGAAATATGAGCCTTTGGCAAGATGTTTTCGGCTTTTTCAGGCCACTCTATTAAACAAATTCCATGGTTGGTTAAATAATCTTCTAGACCTATATCTAAGAGTTCCCGAGCGCTATTTAATCGGTATAAATCAAAATGAAATATTTGCAAATTTTGCTTAATAGAATAGGTTTCAACTAAGGTATAAGTTGGGCTTTTTACTTGACCGGAGTAGCCACAAGCATGAATAAATCCTCTTACTAAAGTAGTTTTGCCCGCCCCCAGCTCTCCTTGAAGATAAATAATTGCTCCAGGCTGACAGTTTTGTGCCAGTTCTGTCCCCATATCTAACATGCCCCTTTCATTTGCAATGAAATGAGTTATTTCTTCCTGGTTTTTCATTCAGGATTAACTAACGAGCGTAAATAGCTTAATAAATCTGTAGCAATCAATCCTCGTTCGCCTTCTTTGGCAGCCGCTTTATCGGCAGCCAGGGAATGAATTAGAACTCCGACTTTGGCGGCTGTAAAAAGAGGTAGCTTTTGCGCCACTAATCCACCAATGATGCCACTAAGAATATCTCCCATACCTCCTGTAGCCATTCCTGGATTCCCTGCAGCGCATATCACAGGCAGAGATTCAATGCCACTTAGATTACTTTGGATTATTGTCCCTGCCCCTTTCAATACAGTAATCCCTCCATAGCGTTGCAATAATCTGTCTACAGCGCTAAAGCGATCCTCCTGGATTTCAGAAATAGTGCAATCAAGTAATCGAGACGCTTCACCAGGGTGCGGGGTTAATATCCAGTTATCGCGGTAAAGCATTTTTTCACTAAGTAAATTTAATGCATCTGCATCCACTATTTTGGGTTGAGGAGTTTCCAGTAATCGATCAAGTAAAGATCGAGCCCAATCTGTTTTACCTAATCCGGGACCAATAACAAGAACTGTAGCGCGCTCAATCAGAGGTTCTAAGTCTTCCGGCCTAAAAATTTGGTGACACATAAGTTCAGGACGATTACTAGTTACTACGGGAGCGTGTTCTGGGCGAGTTGCTACACTCACCAATCCCGCTCCAACACGCATAGCTGCTTCGGCGGCCATACGTACAGCCCCCCCCATCCCATAATCCCCTCCAACGACTAAGACATGCCCGTAGTCTCCTTTATGAGCATTACGAAAACGCTTAGATAATAAAGGTTTAACGTGTGGCCAATCCAATAAAAAGGCAGAAGGAGCTAATTTCTGAAAAGCTTTATCAGGAATGCCAATTTGATCCACTACAATGGAGCCGCAATAAGCAGGAGCTTTATATGTAAATAAGCCTTGCTTTAAACCAATAAAAGTAATAGTCACATTGGCGTGAACAGCAACTCCTAAAACTTGACCTCTATCTGCTTCTACACCAGAAGGTATATCCAGTGATAACACGGGAATAGGAGAAGAATTTATAGAGGCTATGATTTGTGTATAAGGATCACGTACTTCTCCTTCCAAGCCACTACCCAATAAAGCATCAACAATAACATCAGCTTGAAAGAAGGTGCTATTTTGATAAGGGTAAATAGGAACGTCTTCAGTATGAGCGGCTAAAGCTGCAGCTTGAGCAAGCGGGGAAAGTTCTTCAATCGCGCCTACAGAATAAACGGTTACATTTAGCCCTTGCTCGTAAGCTATTCTCGCTAATTCGTAACCATCCCCACCGTTATTACCCTTACCACAACAAATTACAATTCGGTTCGCATCGGGCCAATACTCACGTAAGACTAAAAAAGCCGCTTGGGCTGCTGCAATCATGAGCATTTTTGGAGAACAAATATTAGCTTGGGCTAAATAAGATTCAAAATTACGTATTTGTTTATTTTTATATAAAGGAATCATATTCTACCGTTTAGAAGTTCAGTTCCCAGCATCTCGCTAAAGCGAGAATTGCTTAAAATTCACCGAGATTATTGCTTAGTTTCCTCTACTAACTCAAAATCAATCGTTCGTTGATCCATATCTACTCGCGCCACCAGCACTTCAATGGGATCACCTAAACGAAAAGTTTTTCCACTGCGTCGTCCTTGAAGCAAATGGTTAGTAGCGTCATAACGATAATAATCATTTGGCAAAGAAGTTACATGCAATAGACCTTGAACATAAATATTATCTAATTCAACGAACACCCCAAAACCTACTACATCGCTAATTATACCAGTAAATATTTGACCCAGTTTATTAAGCATATATTCACATTTTAACCAATCCACTGCATCTCTAGTGGCTAAATCTGCCCGGCGTTCTGTCATTGAGCAATATTCTCCAATAGAGCGCATGATTTTATGATCATAAGGAAAAATTTCACTAGATCTTTTATGGATCAAATGTTTGATGGCACGATGCACTAGTAAATCTGGAAAGCGGCGAATGGGAGAAGTAAAATGCGTGTAGGCGTCATAAGCTAAGCCGAAATGCCCAGTGTTTTCAACTGAATAAACCGCTTGGCGTAACGAGCGTAGGAGTACGGTCTGTAGAATATGAAAGTCAGGTCTTCCAGCAATACGGCTCAATAACTTAGCATAATCTTTAGGTTTAGGTTTATTACCGCCACTTAAACGTAATCCAAAAGGTTTTAAAAAATCTCGTAAAGCCGAAAGTCGCTGCTCTTCAGGCCCTTGGTGTACCCTATATAAGCTAACTATTTCAGATTCCAATAAAAATCTAGCTGCACAAACGTTTGCTAACAGCATCGCTTCTTCGATCATGCGATGTGCATCATTACGTTGCAAAGAGATAATTCTCTCTATTTTACCCTTGGTTTCGAATATGATTTTCGTTTCAGTCGTTTCAAATTCAATAGCGCCTCTTAATTGCCTCTGACGAGATAATTTCTTAAATAAATTATGAAATTCTTTTATATGTGGAAAAAAAATGGGAGCTGACGTAGTCGATTTTTTACTAAGCATGTCAGCCACTTCAGTGTAGGTTAAACGAGCTTGGGAGCGAATTAAAGCTTCATAAAATTGATAACTTAATATTTGACCTTGTGCATCAATTTTCATGTCGCAAACAATTGTAAACCGATCTTGATGCGCTTTTAATGAGCATAATCCATTAGATAGCGATTCTGGTAACATAGGTAATACTTTATTTGGAAAATAAACTGAGTTACCGCGTAAATGTGCCTCCTTATCTACAGCCGATTGGGAATGAACATAGTGCGCTACGTCGGCAATTGCTACCAAAAGTTGCCAATGAGTTTTTTGATTATCTTGCAGACGCTGACAGAAGATAGCATCATCAAAATCCTTAGCATCTTCCCCATCGATTGTCACAAAGGTCAAATGAGTCAAATCAATGCGATTTTCTAAATCCAATGTAGAAACTCGCATAGGCACCTTTTTGGCTTCTTCCATAACATCTACGGGCCAAATAAAAGGTAGATTATGGGAGCGAATAGCTAATTCAACCTCCATTCCTGGCGTCAGCTGGTCACCCAAGATATCAACAATTTTTCCTAAAGGCCGTCGACGTTTACGTGGTTGTGCAATAATTTCCACAACCACAAATTGTCCCGGATTTTGCGTGAGATCGTTGATTTTCAGGAATAATGATATCTTGGGTAATCAATTTGTTATCGGGATCGACAAAAGAGACTCCATTCTCTTCTATATATTTGCCAACAATTCGATGAGTATTACGTTCAAGAATATCCGCTACTTGGCCTTCTTTCCGACCTCGAGAATCAATTCCTACTATCCGAACTAAAACTCGATCATGATTAAACACAGCATCCATTTCTTTTGCGGGTAGAAAAATATCCGCCCCGCCCTCATCCGGAATAAGAAATCCAAAGCCATCTCTATGCGCTTGAACACGACCCGGTACTAAGTCTAACTGTTGAACTAGAGCATAACTACCACGACGATTACTAATTAATTGTCCATCTCGCACCATGGCTTTTAAGCGTCTATGTAAACCTTCTACTTCTTCATCACTTTTAATTGCCAAAGCTTTTGATATATGCTGAAAACTAACAGGCCTGCCAATTTCAGCTAAATATTGGATAATAAATTCACGGCTGGCGACGGGATGCTCATACGTAGTTGCTTCACGCTTTTTAAATGGATCTTTTTTGCTATACGGCGATACCAAAGTAATATCCTCTTACTTATAAATTTTTATTACACGAAATTTCTGCAGTTGGACTCACTGCTTTTACTTCTTAGTTTGAGCTGAACAGTTACTCCCAGAAATTTCCCTCAGAATTCCTGCTATACTGCTTATTATGCCCCATTTTATTATTTAGGAGTATCTTTTATGTGGCAAGGTTTAATTTTGATTAGTTTTTTTTCAATAGTAAGCTTATCAGCCTGCTCCTATAAATCTTCTGCAAAACCCATGCAGCCTGCAGATACGGCTCAAACTTATTGTGCCGTTGTACAAGAAAAATTGGAATTTTGGGATTTTGGAGATAATGGTTTTAGAAATAACGGAATGATTACATTTGGAGATGCAATCCAACCTAACGCAGCTAGCAAGCACGGTTATTAAAAGAATATGAGCGTTTTGGTTGCGATGATTTTAGCTTTAGAGTGCATTAGACTTCTTTCAAAACTCGTTGCTGGTAGCAAAGTACAAGGCGGCCAAGTATGTGAAGGATTTGAGCACCGAAGCAACGCAGCAATTTGCATCAGCAGTAGAGTTTACCCTGTTCGCCAGGGCAAGCCCCTGAAGATTTCTTTTTTATAGCAGTTCTCATTAATATGAAATAGGATTCTCTTTTCTATAAAACGGGAATTGCTATAAATTCTTTTCATAGACCCGTAAAATTGCCCTTGACAATTTTTTGCATTTTGAAAACAATGTCAACTAGATGCAGAATTGGGCAAATATTTCAGTTGTTTTTTAAAAAAAATTCTTGAACTGTGATAAAGCCTATATTAAATAATAATAGCAAATTGATAAGGAAGGTATTTTATGAAAAGAAGCACAATGTTTACATTAAATTTGGGTTTGTCTTTCGGATTATTATCAAGATTCACCTCTGCAAAATTCACCTCTGCCGTACAAATAGTTTGTCCAGATTTAAAGAGCTCTCCGATTTACAAAACTCTCTTATTCAAGGGTGCAATTCCATCATTGGTACTAATACAACTGCAGCTTATCGTTGCCTGCGGATTATCTTCAATCTAGTTGTTCCTATTCGAAAGGCCACTCCATTTCAGGCGGCAAGTTGGATGATGGCATTTGGCGCAAGCTTTTTCACTGTTCACGGGATAACCTTAGCACACGTTTTTAAAAATGGATTCACATATCATGTATCTGGAGCTTACTTCAATTCTCACTTTTCTAATGGGTTCGGGAGCTGTGGGAGCAGCAACTGCTGCAGTCGGAGGAGACGGTGACACCGCTATGCTTAGGAACCCTAGTTATTGGAACTTTAGTTGCAATAGGGATTCTTTTGCTATAAATCTAGCGAAAACCCGAGCAACCAGGAAATAATAGACAACATATAGAATTATCTAATCCACCCCCCAGTCATATTGGAATTTAATAATTAGCAAATAGCACAAAGGACGAATCGTCTTTATTCTTCTATAATAATAAAATCGAGGGCAAATAACAGCCTCTACAAAGATAACAGTTCTCTATTATAATAAAAAGGAAGACAATTATGAAAGTTCTTTACACAGCGGAAGTAACAGCAAAAGGAGGGCGGGAAGGGAAAATTCACTCTGCAGATGGGATTTTAGATTTAATCCTAAATAAGCCAAAAGAAATGAATGGCCCTGGTAACGGAACCAATCCGGAACAACTTTTTGCCGGGGGATATGCTGCCTGTTTTGAAAGCGCATTACGTCTTGCAGCCCATAAAAATGGGAAATCAGTTAAAAATACGAGTATTACAGCCCGGGTTGCTCTTAATCAAACCCAAGATGAAAAATTTATTTTATCAGTTGAATTACATGGTAAAATAGAAGGCTATTCACAACATGATACGTTGGAACTTATGCAACAAGCTCATCAGATCTGTCCTTATTCTCAAGCCATACGTAATAATGTAGAGGTAAAACTTATTGCTGAATGACATAAATCATAAAAAAATTTGCCATATTGTTATCATTGGCGCCGGTTTCGGTGGGGTTTCGCTTGCTAAAAATTTGAAACATAGCCACGTCCATATTACTTTAATTGATCGTCGCAATTATCATCTATTTCAGCCTCTTCTTTATCAAGTAGCAACTGCAGGTTTATCTGCAACAGACATTGCATGGCCTATACGCAGCATTTTTAAAAAGCAAAATAATATCCAAGTCATCATGGATGAAGTAATAGGAATCAACACAGAAGAAAGAAAGGTAATCACCAAAACATCCCATACCTATCCCTTTGATTTCTTAATTCTTGCCACAGGAGCACGTCATAGTTACTTTGGTCACAAAAAATGGGAGCATTATGCCCCAGGTATTAAAACCATTAAAGACGCTCTCAAGTTAAGAGAAAAAATTCTGCTCGCATTTGAAAAGGCAGAAATGGAAAAAGATCTAAATATACGCAATGTTTATTTAACTTTCGTAATAGTAGGCGGAGGACCAACTGGCGTTGAAATTGCAGGTGCGTTGGTTGAGCTTACACGATTTACATTAGTAAAAGATTTTCGCAATATTTCACCGCAAAATACCAAAATTATTTTAATTGAAGCAGGCAATCGTATTTTAAATGGCTTATCAGAAAAACTTTCTTTTGCAGCTAGAGAAGCGCTTAATCAAATGGGAGTAGAAATACTTGTCAAAACTAGAGTTTTAAATATTATTGGAAATGAAGTTATTTTAGAAAATGAAAAAATAGAAGCTCATACAATTATCTGGGCCGCTGGAGTTCAAGCCTCTCCAGCAGCTCTATGGTTAAATGTTGATTCTGAGTCTGATGGACGTATTAGAGTAGGTCCAGATCTTTCTGTAGAACAGCATAATAATATTTTTGCTATTGGAGATACTTGTATTTGTTACAATTTAAAAACGGGAAAAGCTTTGCCTGGTATTGCGCCCGTAGCAAAACAACAAGGCCGTTACCTTGCCAACTTAATTTCCAGAAAATTATCCCAAAAAAAAATCAAACCTTTTAAATATCGGAATTATGGTACTCTGGCAACAATTGGGCGTAAATATGCAATTGCTGACTTTGGATTTATTCAACTAAAAGGTTTTTTTGCCTGGATTCTTTGGAGTATTGTGCATATTTACTTTCTCATTGGATTTAGAAACCGATTCTTTGTAAGCATAAGTTGGCTCTGGTCCTATTTAACCTATCAACGAGGAGCCAGATTGATTGTTGATTCTTTTGTTGAAGAATAACAAAACCATTCTGGTAGTCTATTGACCGCAATAATTATTGACACTATGATCCCCAAATGTTTTCTTTACCCTTAGGAATATAACGATGAGAGAAAGTAGTGACGGTGACATTTTATTCATGCCTATTGAATCATTTAATCAAATTGACGATGTAAAAGATGATGCATTGCATCAAATAGTATTTCATACCCCCCTGATTGACCCTCATAAATTGAAAAAAATAGACGGCGTTTATTTACCTGCTTTTTTCTTAGGAGTTTCTTCTTTGTGGTTATATTATCCAAATCTTAAGCGCGTCAAATACGACGGAAATTTTAACCACTTTTACCTGCACTCTTTTAGCAAATTTTATTACTACCTTTAATGTTGCGGTTGATTTTTTTCAATCATTACGCAGCAAGCGCCTTCCAAAAGAGGTTATGGAATATCTAGTTCCTGAAGAATGTATGAAAACTCCTTTTGTAATAATATCGGCATTGCTCACGGCCATACCTTCTGGATCCGCAGCTTTACAAACGGGCAACGAAACCGGGACACTGCGTGCTATAAAATTTCTAGTTACCACGGTAGATAATGGCACTATTAACACAATTTCTATGCGACTTATTTGGGATATTTATTTATTGCGCATTTTTTTAAGCGCTCCAATAATTTTACCTTATTATGCTGTTAAGAGAACAAAATCTTTAGTCTGCCCCTCGCCAGCCGATAGAATTAAGCAACTAAAAAATCAATTGAAAGGTAATTACGATTTTCTAAGAAATTGTTTAGTGAATAGGATGAGAATGGCGCAAGAAAAAATCTTAGGGTTAGAAGAAAAAGAGTTAAAAACAATTTATAGTCAACTCCAAACAGATCCTAAAAATTTGATAATTATTTTAAAAAATTTACTTGGTGATCCACTAGAAGAAAAAATTTTGCACCAAGCAAAAAAACCTGCTGAAAATTGCTTATCTACCTCTCGTCGTCTTTTGGGTAATTTTTTTCAAAACCAATTCGCAAAATTTTTATTTTTATCAGGTGTTTTAGCAGGAATCGTTACTGAAGTAGGTGATATCGGTTTTACTGTTCAAACTTCAAATGATTTTGCAAGCGATATGAATTTAAAAGATCAAAGTGGAACTGCTTTTAAAAGTATTTTTTGTATCAGTTCACTCGTTCCCTTTACTATAACAACTTGTTATTTTTGCGGTGATTCTCTTAGAAATGTGGGAAGCTTTATCGGTAACTTAATCAGCCCTGAACCAATAAAAAATATTGCATGGCGTTTTTATCCAAAAGTTAATATTCTCTTATCGGCATTATGTATGTATGTGGGCTTTTATTCTTCTGCCGCTGGTTTAAATATGGCTAAACAAATCGTTTACTCAGATTGGGTAAAAGAACATTTTGACGAGCATTGGGATTTTATTAAAGAACTTATTCTCATAATAACTAATTATGGTATTAAAATTTTTAACACTTATAACTTGTTTGGTCTTCTGAATGACGCCATTAAAAAATATGCCATTCAATATGGAAACGATGAAGCTAAGATACTGTGCTACTTTAGATGATTTTTGGAGCCGGATTATTCAACAGTATGAAAAAATACAAGGGCCAAAATTCATAAAAGCTCTTGATCTACTAAAAGAAGATGTAGAGGTTTTTCTTGGAATTACCCTAGAAGATTATACATATCGTAAATCCGAAATTGCTAGGATCGAGCAAGAAATTACTAACACTTCTTCAAATGTACAGAATCGATGGGGTACTTTTTCTCAAAAAAGAAGACGATCACCTTACGCTCAAATTTCATCTTCGGAATCTGTACTAATGCATGAATTTCAAAGTTAAATAATTGAAGATTTAATATGGTCTGTTGACAATTGTCATTGCAACCCCTCGCTAATCTTTAACAGAACATAAACAAATGGACAATTTACAAGGGAGAAAATATTTGACTGTTTTAGAGTTTTCATTATTGGCGTTCGGAATTGCTTATCTAGCTGGACTATTGGGCGCACTTACTGGGCTTGGTGGTGGGATTATTTTAACCCCAGTGTTTGTTTTGCTTTTCCATATTGATATTCATTACGCTATGGGAGCTTCGCTTATTTCCGTTATCGCTACCTCTTCTGGAGCGGCTATTGCCTTTTTAAAAGAAGGTTACACGAATTTACGCATCGGCATGTTTTTAGAAATAGGGGCAGTCATAGGAGCTGTAGGTGGAGCGCTTTTAATCAACCATCTTTCAGTCAGCATTATTGCAATTATTTTTGGCTGTGTTTTATTATTTTCTGCTTATTTTGCGGCTCTTCGTCAGGAAAGCCATGCCATTTCACCCTTATCGCACCTTTGGGCTGAAAAGCTGAATTTAACAAGTCATTACCCTACTCTTCAAGGTCCAAAATCTTACAGCGTACAACGTGTGCCACAAGCGTTAAGTATTATGACATTGGCTGGAGCTCTTTCAAGTCTATTAGGAATTGGTTCTGGGGCATTAAAAGTGCTGGCCATGGATCAAGTTATGGGCCTTCCCTATAAAGTCTCAACCGCCACCAGTAATTTTATAATTGGCATTACTGCAGCAGTTAGTGCTGGTTTTTATTTTTCTCAAGGATATATTGATCCTGTTTTAACTGCACCTGTAATGCTTGGAGTTTTATTTGGTGCTGTGAGTGGTACCCAAATATTACGTTTACTACCAACTACTTTGTTGAGATTTATTTTTTCTTTACTAGTTGTTTTTGTTGCCATAGAGATGATTTATAAAGGTATCACCGGAGGATTATAGTAATGGAGCAAATTCAATTATTCATTGCACGCTTTTTATTAATAGGCGTTTTACTCTCAATAGGGTTGGTTTGTAGCGGCGAAATCTTTTATTTGCTCCATCATAGTAACGATAAAATTTCCTTTCATTTTTTTCATAATGAACCTACCAGTCTACGATCCCTACAAGGACTATTTATGGCTCATCGAGGCTCAATAGCGACTGCTGTGATGCAAGGTGGAATTTTTATTTTGGTAATTGTGCAAATACTGCGGGTAGGATTATTAATTTGGTTATTTGGAAAGCAAAAAGATTATAAGTTTCTAACAATCAGTGCAGTTATTTTTCTAGCTTTATTATTCACTTCAATTCATTTCATAAAATAGACTTCTTACCAAACCTTAAATTTTAATTAAAAATACAAAAAATCCCTTAAAAAAGCATAAAAAATGACTTTTTTCTTGACATTAGAAGAGTACTTAGAATACACTCATAGAAACTGGTCAAAAAATATATAAATAAAAAAGGTAAAAATGTGAGGTAGCTATGAAAAAGATAAAAGTTGATCCCCAACAACCAACAAGAATTAATTTAGACGAAACTGTCCCTCTTTCCTCAAGAGCAACAAGATTTGGTGGCGCCTCGCCCTTCATTGAAACAGATGCAATTGATTTGGAAGATTCTAAAATCAAAAATAGTGAAGAAGATGAGGAAGAACAAAAGCAAGTTCCATCTAAAACTTGTACTAGCGTAGTAGTTAATTTCTTTAGTTTATTAATACCGAGTTTAAGACCTAAACCTTATACCCAAGTTACTTCCAACAACCATAGCGATTTGGAGCTGAGCAGCACAGGGCAAATTCGAAATGATAATGAATTAGAAAACCAATATGAAGAAGAAAAAGATGAAATAAAAGTATCTTCAGTTCAGCAATCTTCCCGCTCATCCTATGATATTAGCCGCCTACCACGCTGGATATACACCCGAATACCTTATTTTTCATTAGTTGGGGAAGGCATTTTTCAATATTTCTTTATTATAGGCGCCGCTAAAGGTATGGGGAGTTTCTTAATTGATTGGACAATAATGACTCCAGCAATTGATCCCACCACCGGAAAGGATAGTCTTACTGAAGTACAAAATGCGGTTGCACAAAATTTAATTTATATAAGTGCTATATTAACCACTTTAGCTTTTAATGCTGGCGTTGACTTTTTTGGAATTAATGGCCCCAATCAACGTCACGCTTTTGAAAGTGAATGGGATGAAAAATCTACTGAAGGATTTTGTCAAAAAATTACTTCTTTGGGTAAACCCTTACCACCTGCAGTTGAAATTGTCGATGAAAAGCTAAGCTCGAAAGAAATTAGAGCCAAGTTAAGAAGAGAAAAACCACCAATTCAAAAGCAAAAAATTATTTAATTGCAAATAATAAAATTTATACCTTGGATCCTCTTGATAGATTAAGAATACAAAATGTGCCTGGTTTACCAGATAATTTGAATGATAAATTAGAAACTCAATATGAAAGACAAGCTTGCAAAAGAAGGCTGTTTAACCCGTTCTTCTAGAGTATTGTCTTTGGTAGTAGCTCATACTTTATTTGAATTAAATAATCTATTCCTAAGCTCGTCCGATGGTATTGCTATCATTGATTGGTCAAATCCATCTATCGCCTCGAGAGCTTTTGCTGCAATTGGAGCAGTCGGGTTGACCATTTTAGGACGCTACTATTACAAATTTCTATTAGAACGCCGCATCAAACCCCATCTTGAATTTTTGGCTAATTGCGCGGTGGACACAGTCAAAGGGACTGGGAAGCTAATACAAGAAATTTGTCATGGTAATTTAGGTAGCAGTATGGGAAACTCTAAAACAAGAGCGCCGATCCCTATCGATATAGCTAGAGTATTTTTGATTACTGCCGCTTATCGTTCTTTCTTAGGCCTATTTACTGTTTCCATGCTCAACGATCAAATAGAAGACTATTATCATGTGGAATTTTAATCAAATCAAAAATCCTCTCATGTTAACTAGTGCTATTTCGGTATTTGGCGCCACTATTTTTAATCGATTACTATCCTGTAGTGCAAAAATATTCCAGTGGGGACATTGACGATTTAGAGGAGAAAGATTTAATTGCTGCTAAAAAATCCCTCGGCAAAGGTGAAGTGATTACCAAAGTCGTTTTACCAAACGCTTTTTTTGCAGGAGGCTTAGGTGGATTATTAGCTTTAAGGGGCCAACCTATTGCGGGTGCAACTTTAGCTACTGTCCTATTTTTAACGGGAAATTATGCTTCTTATAAATCATTGGTAGCCACTACTGCAATAAAAGCTAGTATACCAGAGCAACAAAGTAATTGTTTTGCCAGCACTATAGTGTTCGGTTCTATGTTTATGCGTGCATTTGTCTTATTCAATGCCACCTTAAACAGTGTTGAAAGATTTACTCACAGTAATTTGGGAGTCGGTTTCACCCGAGGCCAATATCTTTTTAACACGGGGATAGAGCAAGTCGCTTTGGAAAAACTATGTTTGATATTAGCAGTAGGTGCGCCTATTTTTATGTGCGAACGCCACAATTACGAAGAAGATGTAATAGAAAACTCTAAGGATTTGGCCGATAAATATAAGGCAGAACGTCGAGAATGCAGTGAAGTTCCGTCATTGCTGAGTTGCAGGGGCACACTCTAGGAGGGCCCGCACCTGTTCATGTAGCAATATGGAATGCTGCCACCAAAGCAAAAGCTGAGTATGATAATGGATATAAAAACAGGCAATTTACTCACTAGTCTAGAAACTTACCGGGTTTGTGAGGGGAAGTAATCTGGAGGGTGAAGCAATCCAGAAATGGTAATTGGTGGATTGCTTCACCCCTAATGCGGTTCGCAGTGAAAAATTTACCAAAAATTTAAGATTTAATTACCAATAAAAAAGCATTTTACAGAAGAAAAAAACAAACTCTTCTCTTGACAAGAGAAAATTACTTAAATAGACTCAAACACTTGGTCGTAGTTTTAATTTAGTCAAAAAAAATGTGAGGTAATCATGAATAGACAATTCCCCAGAAAGTCCAAAAACTCAATCAATTTAGATGATTCCGTTCTAATTCACCCAAGAGCAAAAAAGGATAAAAACTCGGATAATCGCGATGATATTCGAGTGAAGACAAAAGTCAAGTGTTTTTTCAGCAGGAAGAAGAAGGTGAGGAAAGAGTGGTTGTATTTATTCACCTCTTGTTAATTCAAAAGAAAACAAGTATGAGAAGCTACAAGGTGGGGGCGCCACAAGAATTCCTTCGCCAGATGAATCAATTGAAATAGAAGAAGATTTGGATGAAAAGGAATCTACATCAAGACAACAAAAGGGGACAAACCAAACACAATCATCCTCGGGGTGGTTCGAGTGGGCTTTATAATAGCTGGAAAGGACTTTATACTCCTGTTGCTCCAAGTGAAACAGAATTAGATGATTTAAGCGAATCAAAAAGACAGCATGGGGATCCGGGTGTCGAGCTTGAATTTCAACAGCAACCAGTCCAGCCTGATGAGGAAGAAGAGGCAGAAAGAAATACAATCTTCTCCACAAAGTTCACGGCCATCCTGTGATATAAGACGATTACCACGGTGGTTATACACTCGAATACCTTATTTTTCATTAGGCAGTGAATGTATTTTTCAATACTACTTCGTCTTCGCAGTGGCCAGAGGTATTGGTAGCTACCTGATAGACTGGCGACTTGCAACCCCAACAATTGATCCAAGCACCGGAAAAGATAGCCTTACTGATTTACAAGATCAAGCTGGCCAAGCTGTAATCTACGCGATATCTGTAGCAGCAACTCTTCTTTTTAACTCTGGAGTTGATCTTTTGGGGATTAATGGTCCTAGTGAACGTCATCAAATGGAGGAGTCTTGGGATAGTCCCAATCAAAAGTCATATTGGCAGCGAATAACCTCCTTCGGTGCGCCGTTTCCACCCGCAGTAACCCTGACTTATGGTAATGAAAGTTCTACACAAAAGAGAGCACGGTTGAAAGCAGCCAAAGAACATTCGAAAAGTAACAAACATTATTTAATTGCAGATAATAAACTTATTCACCTGGATCCTCTAGGAAGATTGAGAATAACTCTCTTCCTAGGGGAATCCCAAACACTTTGCAGGGAAATTTATTAGCAAACCAGGTTCAAGCAAGGCTGGCGGAAACAAGCTTCCTACGTCAACTTTGGCGTTGGACAGTTCGTGTAGCGGCCCAAATGGCATTTGACGTAAACAACCTAGTTTTAGGTTCATCAGACGGAACGGCCATTTTAGATTGGTCAAATGAGACACCTGCTTCAAGAATTCTGCTGCAATTTGGGCAATAAATATAACTATTTTAGCCCGATATTACTATAAATTTTTCATGGAGAGACGCATTGAGCCTCATCTTGAGTTTTTGGGTAATTGTATTGAAGATACATTGAAGGGAGCTATCCGATTAGCAAAAGGAACTTGTAACGGTAACTTTTTTAAAATCCTATGCCAGTATTTACGAGGGATCCCGGCAGTTGTTGATATATCTAGAGTATTTCTTATTAATGACGCTTATTTGGTACCTTTATTGGCCTTTACACTGCTGTCACACTTATTGATCAAATAGAACTATATTACCATGTAGAACATAAGGATATGGAACAAGCCAGAGGTCCTGCTATGTTAATCGGAGCTATTTCCCGTATTTCTGGGTACATTAGTAAATCGTTTATTACCCGTTGTTGAAAAATATACTAGTGGAAATATTGACGATCTAACTCCGCGAGAAATAGCTAACGCAAAAGCCTCTATTCTTAACCTATTACGAATTATAATCAAGGTAGTGTTACCAATCCTTTCTTTTGCAGCAGGGCTGGGTGGTTTCTTGTTCTTAAAAGGGGCGCCCATTACGGCTGGGGTTTTAGTTGCTATATTTTTACCTTCAGGGATCTTTGCCTCTTATAAATCACTAGTGTCAACTACGGCTTTAGCAATTAAAAAGCCCCCCCTAGCAAGCCAATTTTTTACTACAACTGTGGTAACCGGCTCCATGTCTTTGCGTGCTTTTTGCATATTGAATGCCTCATTAAACAGTTTTCAAAGATTTATTTTGCATAACTTTGGAGTCGATTTCTTTACTCAAGATCAGCTAAATATTCCTGGTACATCCATCCCACAAAGAGCAGTGGAAAAACTGTGCTTTGTGCTTATGATTGGGGTACCTATGTTTATTTGCGAAATACCTAATTTCGAGCAAAACATATTAGAAAATAGTGAAGATCTTAGAAAGAAATATAGGGCAGAACGTGGAGAATGCAGTGAAGTTCCTCAATTATATAGTGCTCTACATTGCAGAGCTACACTGGTAGGCGGTGGAAGTAGAGCTACAGTTCCTGTAGCGGCATGGAATGCTCTTACGAAAGCAACAGCTGAATATGATGAAGGATATGCACGTAGACACGCTTTTGCTTAAACTCTAAGTTTAAAATAATAAAGGTAAAAGAGAGAAGTTAACTTCTCTCTTTTACTTCCACCTAGAGTTCTTTACCTTTCTTTCAAAATCTCCCTGCTATAATTATTAAAGATTAATTTAAATACGATGAAAGGGAAGAATTATGAACATAAAAAGGACTAAATATAGTGTTGTTGTGGTTTTACTAGCCTGTTGTGGGATTGCAGCTTTAACAAGTTGTTCAAATTATAATAATACTTATACCGCAAATTATTACAAACCCAAATTTTATTATAAAACAGTAAATAAGTATTATTCTCCACCACCAGGTTATGTCTATTGCACCGAATTTCCTTATTATCACTGTACTAATCGTTATTACAGTTATTATAATTTTGATTATGTATCTGTTTATTAATATAAAAAATAAAGCTGCATAGATCCTTCTATGCAGCTTTACTTTTTTATGCACTCTTTGTTTACTAGCTATGCAATAGCTCACTCTGTAGCTTCATGTTAGCTACTCTAATGCAAATGTACATGAGTAGGTTTGACCAAATTTTCAAAATCATCATAACGCATTTTAATCAATTCACTATGATTTCCTGCACTAAAGGCAATTTCGTCCTGATATTTGATAACGTCATCTACATAGACATCGATATCAAATAACTCTCCAATAGGTGGAACCGCTCCAGTTTCGCATTCAATGAAAACATCTTGAAACTCATATTCATGGGCTAACTCTATATTTCGTGCTTTCAGCTCTTGTTGTAAGGCTTTTAAATTGACCTTACAGTTTGCAGGTTCTACCAAAATTGCCAACTTTCCATCAATCTTCATCACCACCGATTTAGCCAAAGACATCCCTGAAATATGGGCTGCAGCAGCAATTTCTTGCGCTGTATAAGCCGGTGTATGGCTAATAGTGCTAAATTTTACGTTATGCTGTCGAAGAAAATTGGTTAGATTTGTGCTTGGCATAACCCTAACCTCCTATTTCTATTAAAAAACGCCTACTTTTGTTTAAGTATAGTATCAATCTTGCCATCTGACCAATAAAAGAGCTATTTCCAGGGCTATTATGTTATAGATTGCACCTTAGACAATAATTCAGTACATTACCCTACATGACACAACATGTTGAAAAAAAACTGTTTAATTATTTAAATAAGGCAATTGCTGATTATCGCCTCATTCAAAAAGGTGATCGAATTTTGACATGTCTGTCTGGAGGAAAAGATTCTTACACTTTATTAAGTTTGCTTTGGCAACTTCGCCTGTTAAAAGCTGATTTTGAACTTTTGGCATTCACTCTAGATCAATCGCAACCTGGTTGGGATGACACCAAGATGCGTGCCTGGTTGGAAAAACAAAAAATTCCCTTTGTGATTATCAAACGTAATACCTATGGTGTGGTCAAAGAGAAAATTCCCGAAGGAAAAACTTATTGTTCCTTATGCTCTCGCCTACGTCGGGGTAATATTTACCGTTATGCCCAAGAAAATGGCTTTAATAAGGTCGCGCTGGGTCATCATCGCGATGATTTGATTCGTACTTTGCTGATGTCTATTTTATATAATGGGCAAATTAAGTCTATGCCACCAAAATTATTAACTGATGATAAGAAATTACATGTCATCAGGCCACTGGTTTACTGTCAGGAACAAGATATTATTCAATATGCCAAGTGGCGGGAATTTCCCATTATTCCTTGCAATTTATGTGGCTCACAGGAAAACTTAGCTCGAGTCAGAGTAAAAAATTTGATTGATGATTTAGCCAGAGAAAATCCAAAAATACCCAGTAACATTTTGCATGCGCTGAGCAGTATTCAACCAAGTCATTTGATGGATAAAAATTGGTGGAACTTTCATGAGGATAATAACCCACTCGCAGCATGGAATTTCCATTTGAGGTAAATTCTGAATGAAAAGTCGTTCACATGTATTTTAGTGTCTGTTGACAATTGTTATACAGACTACTAAATCAGATAATATTCTTTAGCCGGTTGACGCATGTTATAATTCGAGCTCATCACCTGACCATAGGCTCCTGTATTGGCAATTAATAATACGTCTCCTTCTTGAGTCTTAGGTAAAATTCGCGAATACCCTAAAATATCACCTGATTCACAAATAGGCCCAACAATATGAGCCATTATAGATTTTTTTCTTCCAACCGTGTTAGATTAACAATTTCATGATAAGAACCATATAGAGAAGGTCGGAGCAATGAATTCATGCCTGTTTCTATGCCAATAAACAACACATCATTTTTTTCCTTAACTTGTGTCACACGAGCTAATAAAACCCCCGCCTCTGCCACTAAGTAACGGCCTGGCTCCATCCAAATTTGTAGCGACGAAAAAGCCGCTTTAACCTGCATCAAAGATTCATCGACAGCTTGAATATTTAAGGGGTGCTCGCCTGGTTTTTCGTTTACTCCAAGGCCACCACCTAAATTTACATATTTAACATCTGGAAATTGATCCAAGATCTGTACTAAAGCAGCAAAATTTTCTTGCCAAGTCTGCGTCCGAAAAATGCCACTACCCACATGAGTGTGCAATCCTATAATACGGATGTTATGCACCTTGGCTAAATTTAATACCAAAGGTAGCTCAGTAAGGGGGATTCCAAATTTCGATTGCGTCCCTGCGGTACAAACATAACGGTGATGGCCATGTCCTTGACCTGGATCCACACGAATTAATACAGTTTGATTAGCAAAAACTTCTGGCCAATATTGGAGGGGATACAAACTATCTAAAGTTACCCATACTTTAGCCGCCAAAGCTTGTTCATATTCTTCACGTGGTGCAAAATTAGGTGTAAACAACAGTCGTGAACGATCTATGTTGGGAAAAAGACGTAAAGCCTCATGTATTTCTGTCAAAGAAACGCATTCAAATCCCAATCCCATCTGATAAAAATGCTGCAAAATAGGCGCGTAATGATTGGCCTTCATCGAATAAAAGATGCGGTCAATAGATTTACAATTTAGCAATTGCTGCGCATTATGCTGTAAGCAAGAAGCTTCATAAACATATAATGGATTTTTTTGCTGTGCTATAAGATTTATCAGTTCAGTACGACGACGCTGCCACCAAGGTGAGCGGTCTGGGCGAATAGATGTTCCAAATTCTTCAATCCAGCTTTGACTAAAACAACCAGCAGCAGGGTTTTTTTCAATTAGTAAAGCATGAATTTTTTGGGCTATACGTTCGGCTTGATCTTCATCGACCACAAAAGTTAAATTTAAATCGTTTGCAGCTTGGGAGAGCATATGCACCGGATGCTGCTCAAAAACAGAAAAAATTTCTCCTAATTTGTATAAACTGGCGCGAATATGATGACCAATTAAACTAATTGCTGCACAAGGTCCAATCATTCGCGCTTTTGCAAATACATTCAAATCTTGCAGCAAAAGGTCGATTATTGTTAAATCGCTTGCTGTGGCTTGCATATCTAAAGAAACGGTAACATTCGATTCAGAAGTGGAAACTAAATCAATGGATAGACCGCGTTGCTTAAAACAGGAAAAGACCTGAGCTAAAAAACCTACTTGTTGCCACATTCGCACTGTTTCTATAGAAATAAGTAAGATTCCGTATTTGCACAGCACTGATTTAATTTGTACAGCAGATTTATCACTAGTTAAGGTAATTTTAGTTCCGGCACGTTCTGGATAGGCAGTACACTTGACGTATAAAGGAATTTGCTGCTGTTTAACCGGCGAAATACAATTGGGATGCAATACTTTGCCACCCATCGAAGCTATTTCTTGGGCTTCATCATAATCTAATTGCAGTAATAAACGTGCTTCAGAGATTTGATGCGGATTTGCTGTGTATATACCGGGAACATCGGTCCATATTTCACAGCCAATAGCATTTATTTTAGCAGCAAAATAACTGGCGGAAGTATCGGACCCGCCGCGACCTAGTAATACAGTTTCTCTTTTGTGGTTATACGCAATAAAACCTTGGGTTATGATCACACCAGGAAGAGAATTGAGTTGCGATATGAGATCGTTATCCGTTTCGGTACTGCAACGCGCCATTAAATACGCGGCGCTGTGATGCGCATGAGGGTCTTCTTCTACTCGTAGCAATTCTCGCGCGTCTTGCCAATGAACAGGAATCTGCTGTTGGGCCTGCAGATATGCCGCTCCCAGCTTAGTAGACATCAGCTCACCTAAAGCCATCACTTGTGCTCTTACTCGAGGTGTAACTTCTAAAATTAAAGATACTCCCTCCACCCACTGAACCAGCTGATTGAAATAAGAGGCAATAATTGCAAAATCAACTCCCAGCTCTTCGCAAAGCCGGCGATGACTCATTTCAATCTCTTTTAATAGTGGTAGCTGATCCCCGCGTAAAGCAGCGGATAATACTGCATCCAATTGGTTAGATATTCGTGTTATAGCAGAACACACTACTAATATTCGGCGTGAAGCGGCAAGATGTTGGCGAATTATGAAGGCGATATTTTTCCAGTTAGCCAAACTAGAAACGCTAGTACCACCAAACTTAATAACTATCCAATTGTTTTTCATTTATGACCATTTTCAAATTTATTCGCCGCGGCTTGCCGGAACCTTTACGCTATGGGGTTTCCCTCCCCTAAAGGGGACAGGCAGGGCTAGCATGCGAATGCTTCCCCTTGGGTCGCCGTCGCGCGAACTTGTTTGCGCAGGCGAAATTATACAAGAAAAATAAAAATACCCGCTGCTTGCGCGAGGATTTAAAAAAAGTAAGTAATTGTTTACCTAATGGAATCAATATTACTTATCAATTAAACCCAATCCTTTAACCATTGTCCGTTCTTGACGTAATTCATCCAAAGTGATTTGCAATTTTTGTTTACCAAAGGAGTTGTGTTCAATTCCTAAAATCGGTTTGACTTCACCATTTTCTGTATGACATGGAAAAGAGAAAATTAAACCTTCATCAACACCATAATCCCCTTGTGAAGCACAGGCCATGGAATAAGCTAATCCGGAAGGCGTCTCATGAGCTAAGTGATATAGACCGTCAATTATACCATTGGCCGCGGAAGCTGCAGAAGAAGCTCCGCGAGTTTTTATAACTTCAGCACCTCGAGTTTGCACAGTAGTAATAAAATCAGTTTGTAACCATTTCTCATCACTAATCACCATAGGTACAAGTTGATTCTGAATTTTAGCATGATAAAAATCGGGATATTGCGTCGCAGAATGATTACCCCAAATATACATTTGGCTCACTTTGGTCACGTCAACTCCAGCTTTAATTGCTAACTGCATTTTGGCACGATTTTCATCCAACATGGTCATAGCAAAAAAGTGTTTCCTTGGCACGTCTGGTGCACTATGCATAGCAATTAAGCAATTAGTATTGCATGGGTTTCCAACCACAAAGATACGTACATCATCTGCAGCTTGCTCATTAATAGCTCTTCCTTGAGTGGTAAAAATACCACCGTTAACCTGCAATAGATCGCTTCGTTCCATTCCAGCCTTACGCGGCATAGCCCCAATCAAAACTATCCAATTGGCATCACGCATAGCTCTATTCACATCATCAGTTACAGTGATGCGCTGCAACAAAGGGAAGGCACAATCTTCAAGTTCCATTTTCACCCCTTGTAAAGCCGATAAGGCACTTGGAACCTCCAATAGTTGTAATTCAATGTTTACCTCCATGCCAAAAGCTTGACCAGAAGCTAAGCGAAATAAAAAAGCATAGCCAATTTGGCCAGCTGCACCCGTAACCGCTACTTTAACTGTTTTTTTCATCAATTAGATTCCTCATTTAAAATTTTTAACCATAGATCCATCCAGCGTGGATCTCCCAAAGCGATAAAATCTGGATTTAATAAAGAAGTTTTGCGATTATATTGCAAAGCTCGTCCTTGCAAATCGACAACAGCTCCACCAGCTGCCTTTAAGATACACTGTCCGGCCGCCGTATCCCATTCGCAAATTGCACTCAACCTAGGGTAAACATCTGCTCGACCTTCAGCCAACCAACCAAATTTAATTGAACTATTTAAACGTATAAACTGAAAGGGTACTTTATTACCGATACGCTGCATTAATCGCTGGCCTTTTTGGAAATGACCAATTAACACCTTCCATAATTCGGGAACTTGTTGCGAAAATGGCTTTTGTAATGTAACCGGCGCTTGATTTCCAATTTGTTTAAATGCCCCACTTTTTTGTTCAGCATAATAGCAAATTTCTTCTACAGGAATATAGATGATTCCTAAAACTGGCACATGCTGAACAATCAGAGCAATATTAACACTAAATTCTTTTAAATGACGAATAAAACCACGTGTTCCATCTAGGGGATCTAATAGCCAAAACGCATCCCACTGCGCACGTTGTGCATATTCCGGCCAGTCGCCTTCTTCTGATAAAATAGGCAAATCAGGAGTTAATCGTTGTAACCCTTCCACCAAAATATGATGCGCTTTTATATCCGCTAAGGTAAAAGGTGTATTATCTGATTTATATTTTATCTCTAGGCTTTCAATTCGCTGTTGCCAAAAATCTAATATTGCTATGCCCGCTTGTTTTGCTAATTCCACACAAGGAGCTATCCATTTGTCTAAATCCATTGCTATGGCCTCAATTCATCGTTTTACAATTACCTTAGTACCTATTTTAGCAAATTCTTCGTTGAGCCATTTAGCATCACTCTCGAATAAGCGAACACAGCCATAACTGCGATGAACAAACCCCGTTAAAGTTGAGCTATGTATAGCAAAACCTTTGTAATAGTGCATACAATAAGGCATAGGCGCTCCGCCTTTTGTTGCTAAAGGATAAGTAGAGGATTTACAATCTTTTCCCTGCATTCGATAAATCCGGTAAGCACCCTCCGCAGAAAGGCAACTTTCACCTAAGTCGTCACACCATTCTGTACCACCACTTGCAGGACCCCAATAATAAAGATAGCCTTGCTCATTATATACAGCAAAGGCAAAGACCCGTAAATCCACCACAATTAATTTTTCTTTTGGGGCAGGAATTTGATCTGCAAAAGGGGCTAGAGACATATAATTTACTTTTTTCCAATCATCGGGAACAAGTAACCAATGACGATACATTAACGGTACATTGGTACGATTTAAGCGCCTAATCAGTTCACGTTGCTGGGGATTAGAGAATTTTTCCTTCCACGTTTCTCCTCTTCTCACAGCAATGCAGTGAAATCCAGGTCGATCACATAGACTGATACCGTAGGGTTCTGGTTTTGGGGGTAGTATGCTATCTGGATCTAGTGTTTGAGCAATTAAAATACAAGGAAAGATGAATCCCACCCATAAGATCATAATAATGATACACTTTTTCAAAACTTTACCTACTTTATGTTACTATATTATTTCTATTCAGGTTTTATATGAATAATATCCCTCTTAGCCTTTACATCCATATCCCATGGTGCGCACGAAAATGTCCGTATTGTGACTTCAATTCGCACTCTTTAAGAGGTGAACTACCCGAAGACGATTATATCGCACGGTTGCTTTGCGATCTACAGGAACATCGAACTCATATTCAGCAGCGAGTTATTCACAGTATCTTTATAGGTGGAGGTACTCCTAGTTTATTGTCAGTTAATGCCATTCAAAAGCTGTTTCGCGGATTACATCAACTTTTAGAAATCCCTAAGCATACCGAAATTACAATTGAAGCCAATCCTGGTGCTAGTGAACAAGAGCGGTTTTATGGTTTTTATGAAGCTGGGATTAATCGTTTATCTTTAGGTATTCAAAGCTGGCAAAACGACAAACTACAAGCTTTAGGCAGAATTCATAACTCCGCCCAAGCCCAACAGGCCGTGATTATGGCTAAAAAATCCGGGTTTACTAACTTTAACCTGGACATTATGTATGGATTACCCGGCCAAACTTTAGAAAATGCTTTATTAGATTTACAGATGACTCTAGAATGCCAACCACAACATATCTCTTGGTATCAGTTAACTATGGAACCTAATACTTATTTTTATAATTTTCCTCCACAACTTCCTGATGAAGAAAGCACTTGGGAGATGCAACAACAAGGTCAAGAGCTCCTGAGTAAAGCAGGATGGGTTCATTATGAAGTCTCCGCTTATTGTCAAAGTAACTATTATTCTCAACATAATCTGAATTACTGGCAATTTGGCGATTATATAGGAATTGGCGCTGGCGCCCACAGTAAAATTACCCAAGCCGATGGAAGTGTATGGCGATATTGGAAGGTAAAAAGTCCTCGTGATTATTTAGCTTGCCATAAATCAATGATAGCTGGAGAGCGCCAATTGACTAAAGATGAATTAGCATTAGAATTTATGATGAATGCTTTACGCTTACAACAAGAAATCCCTTTAACACTTTTTTCTGCACGTACTGGTTTAAAAGAACAATTAATTCAACCCATTTTAATTCAAGCGCAGTCGCAAGGATTCTTAATCGTTAAAAATAACGTCTTATCTGTTACTAGTTTGGGTAAACGTTTTTTAAATGATTTATTAGCCTTATTTTTGCCCTCAGAATAAAATTCGAACCTTATAAGTGCTTTTTGCATTACTATGAAAATAATTGTAAAATGTTGAAAAAATTAATATTCGAGGTAAAAATGAGTCGTTTAGAAAGATCAAATAGGCTAGAAAATCTTGTAAATCAAATTTCTCAATTATCTGACGATGAATTATTGTTTATTGTTCATTTATGGGAAGATTTTCAAAAACAAGGAAAAAAAACTCGGAGAGATTATAATTATTTAATTGAAACGGTAAATTCTAGTAAAATAGTAAAAATAGAAAATTTACACAAAATTTGGAGAACTTTGTTTTTCGCCTTTGATAATACCTCCATTTTGGTAAGTTTATTCTGGTTTTTAATGGCCTCACAAGATTTAAGCCAAGAAACTTTAAAAAAATTGGGAATAATCATACTACCTCTTAATATTCCGTATTTCATAGCTAATGTTTGTTATTCTCTTTATTTAACTTATAACGAAGAACGCGAAATAAAAAGGAATTTGCAAACAAGTGTCATTAGGAATTTAGCGGCTGAATTATTAATTCTACGTAATCATCCAAACAAATCATATCTTTATATTGCCCCTAATAACTTTGAGAGAGCTATAGAGTTAGAATTCGAAGGAGAATACAGAGATATCAACACTCACGAAATTAAAGAAAACAGTAATGGCTTTGATGTAGATACTCCAATTATTAAAATTCAAGAAGAAGAAATCGATGCAAAAAATTATCTTTTAACCCGCCAAGAAAAACCTAAACCTTACAATAAATCAAGAGTAGCCAACATTTTTTTAAATTTTCTAGCACATTTGTCTCTTTTTCTTTTTACCTATTATTGGGCGATGCTTGATATTTTAGATTCTCTAAAATATGATGGTGATGTTAAAAATATAAAAAGTCCCTTCGGTTTAGAAATTGCAATTGTTTCAGGATCTTTATTGGCTATTTTTTTTAATTATACGCAAAATCAATACGAAACAACATTGCATGTTGTGCACACACGAAAAAATAATATAGATTTCAGCACTAATGAAAAAAAACTGCTTTTACCCATTTCTCATACTCTTTATAAAGAAGTTCGATCGAAAAAAAGAAATCTAAAAAACAATGGCAAAGCAATTCAATTACAAGAAATTAAAGGAAATGATGATGCTTATGGTAAAGAAGGACAAATATATTCGCCTTTATTTCAATCTTAATTGGTAAGCGTTCGCGAGGTTTAATTTGCCACAGTTACCTTATTTGAATAGCCCTCACCAACCCATAAATACTAATGAATAGCCAAGCCATTTCAATGATACCGGAAGCTAAATTCCAGTAGAAATATAATGAAATGAGAATAAGCAAGGAACCAACAGTATTAAGTAAAGAATAGAGAACACTTTTGGCAGACATTTTTTCTAATTGCAACAGCAAATAAGCAAGCAATACTAAAAAAACTCCTACTACGCCTAAAAAATTAGCCTGCTGAGATAACCACTGTAACAACATAAAGCTTCACTCACTAATCGAGAATTCTACTTCATAACCTGCAAACTTTCTAACATTCATTACTCCACTATCAAAGAGCAAATATTGTCCTTTAATTCCTTGTAAGTAGCCCCCTATCTGAGGAGTTTTGTCTAAAGATAAATTGTTTACTTTTTCTGGATAATTCTGCACTGGATAATGCAATTCCACCACAGAACTATTTAGTAACTGAATGTCCTTCGCAGGAAATTTTTTTATCGTTATTTCTAGCTCGTCTTGGGACTGGTCTAATAATCGATTGCGTTCTTTTTCCAAATCTAAGTGTAACGCATTTCGTTTCAGTAATTTTCGCCAATCTGTGCGATCATTTACAAATTGTTTTAAACAAACTTCTAAAAGACCAGATTGATAACGGTTTGCAACTTGAAAAATGGGTAATGCCTGCTGTGCACCTTGATCTATCCAACGAGTTGGGACTTGAGTGTGGCGCGTAACCCCTACTTTTAAACCAGAAGAGTTTGCTAAATAGACAAAATGATTTTGCAGACAATGTGCATGAGCCCAATCATTTTCTCGACAGCTACCCTGTTCATAGTGGCACTTTTCAGGATGAATAATGCAAAAACCACATTCAGCTAAACGCCTAAAGCAAGGATAGCAATAACCTTGTTGAAAACTTTTTTTAGTTCTTCGCTTACATTGAATGCAATAGATTACTCCTGTGAAACGAAATTGCATATAATTTTTAAAAAAATCATTTAAAGTAACTGATACTCCATTAAATGATAAAGAATAACTGACAGGATTTATAGGCTGAGCAGCCATTTTCTGTAAAGGCCCAAAAAATTTTTTCATAATTTAAACGGGATAAAAAACATATTCTTTTACTGGGTTCCCTTGCAAAAAATGTTCTTGAATAATCCGTTCAATAACCGGAGGCGTGCAAGAATGATACCAAATTCCTTGTGGATAAACGACTGCAATGGGTCCTTTAAAACAAATACGTAAGCAATTGGCTTTAGTACGATAAACACCGCCTTTGCGCACTAAATTTAATTCTTCTAAGCGTTGCTTTAAATAATCCCATGACTCTAAGCCTTCTTCCATACTACAACATTTTGGCTTACGTTGATCACAGCATAAAAAAATATGGTATTGAATATCTGCCACCCCCAGCAAACGAACTTTTTCTTCTAGCTGGTTTTTCTCCAAAGAGTTCATTGCACTCTCTCCATATAATTAGTTATTTACAACGGCGGGCTTTATAGAGCTAAAATCTACCATACGCTGCAATGATATGCGAGCACGACGCATTATATCTGGCTCCAGGTGTATTTCATTATTACCGTGAAGCAAAGATTCATATAAAATATCTAATTGGTTCATAGCCATCCACGGGCAACGCCCACAACTTTTACAAGTAGCCCCATGCCCAGCAGTAGGAGCCAAAAAAAATTGTTTGTGAGGAGAGGCTTGTTGCATTTTATAAAAAATTCCTTGTTCTGTAGCAACAATAAAGACTTCATGAGGCATCTCTTGGCTAGCTTGTAATAATTGTGAGGTAGATCCAACAACATCTGCTAAGGACAATACTTCCTTCGGAGATTCTGGATGCGCCAACAAAGCTGCATGAGGAAATTGTTGACGCAAGCGGGCAATCTCCTTAGCTTTAAATTCGTCATGTACAATACATGAACCAGGCCACAAAATCATATCTGCGCCCGTTTTTTCTTTTATATATTGGCCTAAATGTTGATCAGGCGCCCAAAGAATTTTATGTCCTTGTGAGTCCAAATAATCGATGATTTCTACAGCATTACTTGAAGTCACTACCCAATCAGCTCGCGCTTTAACCGCGGCTGAAGTATTGGCATAAACAACTACCACACGTTCAGAATGAGCGGCACAAAATTGTTCAAATTCTTTTATAGGACAGCCTAAATCTAAAGAACAAGTTGCCTCCAAAGAGGGCATTAAAACACGTTTTTCAGGGCTTAATATCTTGGCGCTTTCTCCCATAAAACGCACCCCAGCAATTAATAAGGTACTAGCTAAATGCTGTTGTCCAAATTTAGCCATAGCTAAAGAGTCCCCTATAAAACCGCCTGTCTCCTCAGTAAGACATTGGATAGAATCGGGACAATAATAGTGAGTAATAAGCACCGCATCTTTTGCATGTAATAAAGATTTTATGGCATGCAAATTCTCTGCGGATAAGTCCCTCATTCTTTGTGCTGGTCCGAAGTTGGGTGATGCTGCTGCCAGTTTTCAAATCCACCTATCAGGCCATAGACAGTAGTGAAACCCTGGTCTTGTAAATGTTGTGCAATAACTTGACTACTAATACCATGATAACAATAAACCAATATGGGCCTGCTTTTATCTGCTGTTGAACAAAACTCTTGCATACCACTTAAAGATAAATGTACGGCGCCCTCAATGTGCTTTTCGATAAAGCTTGTTTCATCTCGAACATCGATAGCCAAAATTTTGCCTTGTGCGAGTAGTTGCTCTGCTTCTTCAGGCGACATCTGTTTAATCATTTCAGCTCCTCGTTTAGATCACTTCATGTACAGTTGCTAAAGGATAGCATTTTTTAATGGCCGTTGGAATGGTTATCTTCACATTATAAAGATATCTTGGTTCAAGCCATTTAAATGTTGATTTTCCTAATTATGAAAAGGAAAAACCGCTACCTGAAGAGCTAGAGCTAAAACTCGAGCTTGAACTAGAGCTCGAACTGGAGCTATGAGGATCAGAAGGATTATATAGCTCTTTATGTCGAACTCTAATGGCCGTATCCACTTCTACTAGAGGATTAGTTGATAAACCATATACTTGAGCATGAACATTAACCATATGCAGAGCGCTTTGCTGCATCGCAGTTAATACATCGCCTTCATAAGTTTCGTATTGCAATCTTTTGCTACCTAATTCCATAACAAAATGGCATCGTTCTTTTAAAGAAGTTTCTTCCCTACCCCCCGCTCTTTTTTGGTCTTGTAAAAATTCGCCATGGTTTTTCAGTTTTTTGTAAAGGCTGTTCTTTAGCAGATTGTTCTGTAGGGGAGAAAGCAAACATTTTGCAAAACGTAGGACCTGTTTATGTAAAATATCCACGGTTTCTTCATTCATAGAAAAATCGATCAGACCTTTACAATGAACTAGCGCATTTCTTATTGGAAGGTTTCCTTGTTCCTCCATTAATTGCATGGTTTCAAATAAGATAGCATCAATTTGGATGGATTGTATGACTTTTTTATTATATTTCTCTCCTTTACTATCGAGAACTTGGAAATTAGCAAAGCGATTAATAGCCCCTAATTTTTGCAGGCAAAAGTCATTTTGCACACCTGCTCTTTCTATAAAATCTGTAAGTGTAGGTAATGCTGGTGGTGATAAGAAAAACCTCGCGTAATTGTCTGGAGAATTTTTTCCTGTTCCAAGTTCATACTTATTTTCTTTGTCTAAATTCGTCAAGAAGCCTGTTTGATTGGTGCTTAATCTCACAGACGCATGAGGGCTACTGGAATTAGAGCTTGAGTTTGAGCTACTAGAGCTAGAACTACTCGAACTGGAGCTCGAGCTTGAACTTGAACTACTTGAGCTAGACCTAGGACTAGAACTAAAAATAGAACTATCTTCATCGTCTTCTTGAAGAAGCGGTAATTTTTTTATCCTTAATTGAAATTGGGGAGCTAAATTTTCTAAGTTATCTAGGATGGTACGCAAATGTTTAACTATCTTTTCATGTTCCTTCCTTAACTTTCGCAATTGATCTAAATTTTCCGTTGAGGTTAATTTCTCCAACAAACGCATTTCATCTTTCGAAGATTGAACAAATCTTTTAAGCACTTCCTCATAGCTTTGTCGCAATCTAAAATCTTCAGTGGAGAGTTGATCGGCCTCGGCAAGTTTTTCAGAAGAATCTTTAAGTGAAGTCAGTAATTGATTAATTTCAGCCTGTATCACTTGCGTATTGGCGTCAAAAAAATATTTAGTAATTTGCTCGAGTGTTATTTCTGTTATTTCTGGCTCTGGTGGTGGGATAACATGTTTAGAATCAGTAAGCGCAAGCACAGGCGGTAAATCTGCTAAGGTTGCTTGGGGTCGAGTCGTTTTGGCGGTAATTTTTTGCCTAATTCCTTCATTATTAGATAAGGATAAAGCAGTTTGACCAAAACGATTTGGTAAACTTGCATTAACAAAGTGGTTATTTAAAAGAAATTCTACAAGATTAAGATATCCTTTTGCAGCTGCGATCATTAAGGGACTCTTTTCTTCTTGAGTTTGAAAACTATTAAAGACTTTTTTTGCCAGTTGTTTTTTTTGATTAATTTTGCTACTTAAGAATGTTACAACTTTAATTTGGCCTGTCGCACAAGCCCAATAAAAAGCTGCAGGTAAAATATCATCAGTAATTTTGTCATATAAGTTTTTAACTATTTCTAAATCTCCACCTTTACAAGCTCGTAAAAAAAATTTCTTTTGTAAATTTTTTTTTGGAAGCGGGTCTGATAATTTTTTTGCTTCTAATGCTTCTAAATGTTTAATAACTTTTAATATCATTTCAGGCCGAGTATCCCTCGTTTCCTTTAAGTCTCTAAAATTTTCAGTAATTTTTTCTATGAGTTTGCCTGTGTTTTTAAAATTATTAAAAAGAATACCTCGAATTCTAGCATTTTGACTCTTGGTTTCTGAAGAGGGTGTTCCACTAGCAAAATCGGGTTGTTTTAAAAAAGTTCGTATGTCTTGTAAATGATTTCGATAATAATCCAGGAATAAATCGTCTTTAAGGGTTACAACAATATGGGTTTTTACTCTTTTCATTAACTCAGATAAAAGCTCACATTTCCATTGATGAACTTTTTTTTCATCGCAAGCATGTTTTTTGCAAACGCGAGAAATTTCTAATGCGAAATATTTATGAGCTTGCAAATAGTCAGTTTGTATTTCCAACATCTTCGTTATTCTATATGCCCATATTTTAGTTTCCACGTTCCCCATAGGAACTTGAAATTTCTTACTTAACTCTTTTATCTCATCTTCTATGTTAATTTTTTTATATCTATCCATAGTCCAAGCGTAATTTTTTTCAAATTTAGAATCTACTAATGAACATATTAGTTGATTATTGTAGGGATATAATGCTTCCATTCCTTGAATAAAACCCTTAAGATTCCCGCCAGTATTACCCATTAGACCAACAGGATATTTATTTTGTACCCAATTTAGTAAAATTACATAAACAAAGTATGTTTGAAATATGGTAACAATAAATTGCTTAATAGAGATTTGAAAGGGAGAACCATTAACTTCAATTTGAGCTAGAAAATCTAAATATAATTGATAATATTTACTGGAAGAAGCAGTATGCGTTCTCACCTGATTTTGAAAATTCTGTATCATTACATTAAGTAAATCTTTAGCTTCGGGATCAGCAAGTAAGGCTTTAAACTCTGGAGTAAGCTCAAAACTTTCATTGGTTTCGGAAGATTCATCAAATAATTTCATTTTTTCTCTCTGATTTAATTAAAGTCTAAACATTAACATATTTTTGTGGATTTGATTATCATGTCAACAAATAATCTATCCATAAATTAGTCAGCGTTTCCTGACAACGATTTTGCATTAACCGTTCGTCTAGGTGATGAATATCAATTTTATCTAATGGCTGATGTTGCCATGAGCAAGCGTAAACTGCTTTACTGCGTTTCCCAGTCACGGGATCAAGTTGCCACTGTAAACACTGGGCACATACACCTTTAAGCATACATTGCATAGGCCCGTATACTGCTGCAGAAATAGGTGCTTCTGCAGGCCAATCGGACTGTAATAAACTCTTTTTTGCCTGTTTAATCTGATGCAATATGCAGCTGGAATCAATAATCCAAATATACTGGACCGTATTTAGACGAATATCATTAGCGGCTCGCGCATAACTTTGTAAGCATGTAACTAAATCCCCTTCAAAGCTATAGTCTTGAGGACGGTGTTGCGTTATTTTTCCTCGGCGCGTTATCCATACAATAACTTCAGCCAGGGCTTCTAATTCAGCTTGGCAATAAACATCTTCTGGGTTTTCCAAATATGCTATATAAAGCACTCGGTACCCCCCTGCCAGAATTTTTTCGCGCATGGATAATAGGAAAGCGGGGGATAGAATGCCGCCAATAATCATAATGGTAGTGACAGGTGGCAAACTATTTAGTGAGCCTGTGGGACCCATTAAGGCAACGTGTTCACCAGGTTGCAAATAACGCACTAATTTAGAGCTGGCGCCCTGCTCTACGACAAAAAAAGATAACAACTCTTTGTCGAATGTATGTCGAACTCCTATAAATGCTAATCCATCCATTTGTAACCGAGTCTGCTTCACTATGGGTGCAAGACCCTCATAATTTTGTAATCGGTAGAATTGTCCTGATCCACCATTTTTAGCCGCTAAAGGAGCACGCACAATGATTTCGACCACACGTAGATTATGGCGGATCATTTTGACCACTTTAGCTTGAAAGCAATCATCCATATTAGCGCGAAACTGTTGATATTCCTTTTCTTTTCCAGCTGTTAGTCTTGATGCTAACGCTTGGCAAATCTTTGGATAAACTCGCTGTGCCGAGGCAATGGCCTTCACCACACTGCCATGGAAAATAGGGTGTGTATCGCCTAAAAAACTGACATGACGATTATCATGCTGATAACTTGTAAATGCACCAAAATGAGCGCTTTTCACATGTCCAGTGGTTGCAACTGGCACTAAGTCGCCATTAACCCAATCAAAACGTTTATACTCAAAGGAATTATGCCGCAGAAATGTGCCACGATGTTCGAATTCATATGCAACATTTAATCGTGCTCCAGTGGCTACAAAAATGGAGCGTGCAGGTAATACCTGTTCTTCATCGGTCTCTACCCATTGACCTTCCTCATCCCAAACGAACCATTGACAACGTAGCGCTTGAACATGTCCTTGCTGATTTAATACCACGGCTTTAGGTTCAAGGCCTTCTGCATAATAAATGCCTTCTTCTAAAGCTTTGGCTAATTCTTCAGGATTACGTCTATAAGCTGGGGACTCCTGCATAGTACGTCGATAAGCAATCGTAACCCCACCCCAACGCCGTAAAAGCGCAATAAAATCTGGATCACGCTGTTCTTGTTGTGCTACCAGTCTTTCTCTTATTAATCTGCTCAGCATGTGTAAAAATTCATCTAAAATTTCAAATCATCTCTATCAAAATGTGATCTGATGGCATCCTCTCCTTTCTTGCTAATTAAAATTTTATATCGTTATACTACTTTTTCAACCTGAGCAATATAATACGCTTGTACTTCCGTGGCCGTATCTACTCCTGTTAATCCACCACCGATGACAACTGCCGGCAAGCGCACCTGTAAATTGGCTAAAGCTAGAAGTCTTTGCTGCACCGGTTAATTGCAACGACATCAAGAAATCATTGGCTTGACGCATGCCTGGCGCCAAACTATTGGGAATATTTAATTCTTTGGGTAACCCTGCTCCAACAGCTAATGCCAGATGATCAAAACCCAATTCCCAGGCATCCTCAACTTTTATCGTTCCACCAAAACGGATACTACCAAATACTTGGAAATAGGGTCGACGCATTAGGGTAATGATAAATCAACTTTAGAAAATTTTTATCCCAACGGCCAGTAATGCCATATTCTGCAACTCCACCAAAACCAGCCATTACTCTATCGCTTAGATTCTCCTGTAAATCTGCATAACTATAAATAGGTTCAGTTATATAATGATTGGGTAAAGGCTCTAGCTTTAATCCATCCACACCTACCACGGCAAAACCTTCCATTAATAAATGATGTGCTAAGCGTAAAACCAGCAGGCCCCATGCCCATAACTAAAACTTTTAAACCATTATATGGCTTGGCTATCCACTGATACTCTCGGAAAGGATTCCAGCGAGTTAATAAATCATAAATTTCCACACCCCAAGGTAAGCTTAATACCTCGGTTAAAACTCTTGTCTCTATTTGTGGAATATTAACTGGCTCTTGTTTTTGATAGATACAGGCTTTCATACAGTCATTACAAATTCTATGGCCTGTGGCAGGGCACATAGGATTATCAACCATAACCATAGCTAATGCAGCTATGCCATACCCGTTTTTTTTTAAAGTGTGCATTTCAGAAATTTTTTCTTCTAATGGACAACCGGTTAAGGTTTCACCTAAGGGATTAATTTTAAGGCCTTGAGTCGGATCAGTTTTTTTAACAGGAAAACCACGGGAACAAAAATCGCCCTGATTTTTATGACAATAAACACAATAATCTATTTCTGCCATTACTTGGCGCTGACTCATACGCAAGTCAGTGAGATCAAATCCATCTCTTTGACGTTGTTCGATTCCCTGCCAGCGACCTATGGAATCCTCTTCTACACTGTTGGCGCTGACTAGGTTGGTAAAATCAAGACGCGATGGTAAATGAAACATTTCCCATCCTTTGGTTAATCCCTGCCCTTCTTCAGTAGTCAAAGCCGCTACACACCAAAGAGTCAAAGTCTCAATTTCAGTTGCATAAATCTGAGGATGAGCTAAATATAATCGGCCTAAAAATGCGATAGCCAACTGATAGTCTGGTTCCGTTATTTTTTTCGCTATCAGTTCTCTTTCTATCCATTGATTCAATTCCGAAAAAGAAATTTTGTCAATTTGTCCTAAAAGTCGTCGAGCTTGACGCAACACATAATGAGTTTTAAAAGCAAAAATGGGTTGATGACTGAGAGTTTGTTGTTGTAACTGCACAACCGCTTGTTCAATATTAAACAGCTGAGCAATAAAATTTTCTAGAAGTTCGGCGCAGTCAATTAATAGTTGACTGATTTTTTCCTCAGGAAAAGAAGATAATTGTTGCTGCCTATAAGCTAATAATTGTTCATAGAGACAAAAATCTAAATTTTTTAAATAACTTAAAAAAGCTGCATCAAGCTTCTGTAAACCTGTAGATTGCTTGATTTCATCAAAATCAAAACCATTTAAGTTGAGTTGTTTTTTTATCATTTGTGATGTATTGTATCAAATCATGATCAAAACTAATAAACATTATGTAAGTCCTATTGATATTAAATTAGAGGAGTTTAATAAAACTCATCAAAAGTCTGCTTCACAAATAGCAGAATCTACTAAATATGAGCGTATTTCTCGTCTACGTGATTTCAAGATTTTAACCCAAAAAGCTAAAGTTGAAGATATTTGGGAAGATTTTTAGTACTTCATCTTTATTATGTTATTTTGTGCGGCTCGCAATCGCGGTGTCGAATGCGATTTACATTAAAGTATAGATCAAATCTTACGCGTTGGCTGGACGTAATAAATTTTGTAATTCACCTGTAGCATATAATTCGCTGACAATATCGCAACCGCCAATAAACTCACCATTTATATATAATTGAGGAATAGTGGGCCAATTTGCATAATCTTTTATACCTTGGCGAATAGCCGCATCGTCTAAAACATTAATGGTTAAGAAGTCAACGTTACAGCGACGCAAAATATCAACTACTCTACTAGAGAAACCACATTGCGGAAAATCAGCTGTTCCTTTCATATACAAAACAATTGGGTTTTTTTCCACTGTTTCTTTAATTTGATTTGCGATACTCATAATAACCTCATTTGGGGATTTCCGCAGGCGTAAAAGTTTTTAACGATAAAGCATGAATTTCATTTTGCATGTGGGCGCCGAGCGCACTATAAACCATACGGTGTCGTTGAACTTTAGCTTTGTCTAAAAAATCTACACAAACTACTACTGCTTCGAAATGGTGACCATCACCACTTACTTGAGCCGTACTGCCATTAAGTCCAGCTTCAATCCAGGTTTTAATTTGTTCAGGTGTTACCATAATTGGTTTATTTTTGCATAAAAATCAAGAATAATCAACTATTGTTCAAGTTAGCGTCTCAATTTTTATGGCAAACAAACTGGAAATTAACTAAAATAGATAATTTGTATACACTTGGTTTGCCTGGTTACTTGAGGTTAAAGAAAAAAGACAAGAAGTCTAATGCCTCACAATGAGTAAAATGAGCATTTCACGTTACAGGGTAAACTGTTAGATAAAAACGAGGAAATTCTTGATGACCTATGTAGTCACTGAATCCTGTATCCGCTGTAAATATACAGATTGTGTTGAAGTGTGTCCGGTAGATTGCTTTCGAGAAGGACCCAATTTTTTAGTCATTGATCCTAATGAATGCATTGATTGCCATTTATGCGTTCCCGAATGCCCTGTAAATGCAATTTTTCCCGAAGATGATTTGCCTGCTGAGCAAAAAGCCTATCTTGAGCTTAATGCAGAATTAGCTAAGCAATGGCCGATGATAACCGCAAAAAAACCTCCTCCTGACGATGTAGATGAGTGGAAGGAAGTTACTAATAAAACTCAGTATTTAGAAAAAGAATGGCCGAAATAACCCCACAGGTTGCTTTATTATCTACCGGTAATGAGTTAGTTAATGGAGATGTATTAAACACCAATAGCCGTTATTTCGCAAAACGTCTATATGACGCAGATATTCAACCTGGTCAACATCTCACAGTCACTGACGATCAATCCCATATTGAACAAGGCATACATTTTTTATTAGCTAACCACCCCAGTCTCATTATTAGTGGTGGATTGGGACCAACTTGTGACGATAGAACACGTTTTGCTTTAAGTCGTGTTATTCAACAGGAACTCATTTTTGATGAAGCTAGCTGGCAACGTCTGCAATTGCGCTTAAAAAAATTTTCTCTCCCTATACCGGAAATAAATCGTCAACAATGCCTCTTTCCTCAAAATGCTGAAATTATTCCCAATGACAATGGGACTGCTTCCGCCTGTCGTGTAACATATGGACAACAAGTCATCTTCATGCTGCCTGGTCCACCATTAGAATGCGAACCCATTTTTGAAAATCATGTATTACCTTATTTGCATGCCCATGGCTACTCTCGAACTTTATTTCATCAATCGTGGTTATTGTTGGGTGCAAGTGAAGGTGGTATCGCTACTCAACTCGAGCCTTTAATAGAGCATTCAAACTGTCAAATGAGTTATCGGGTAGATTCACCTTATTTAGAAATAAAATTGCATTCTCATGATGTAGTAGTATTAGAAAAATTAAGTGTATTGTTCACCGAGTGTTTGCGACCTTATTTCATTAGCCGTCAACGGCAAAAAGCTTCTACTCAACTGAGGCAATTCATTCAAGAGCAAAAAATACCCTTTAGAATTATTGATCAGCTTACGGGTGGGTTATTGCAATTTACTTTACTCACTCCACAAACATACCCTTACTTACTTTTTGTAGACCAGATCCAAGGTACACAAGGAGTTCAAATAATACTCACTGGTTTAGAATCTTTTTGGGACAATGAGTCACGAAACAGTTCCTTAAAAATTTCAATTTTTACTAATCATCACAATGAATGCATTACTCAACCCATTCCATACCGCGAAGAACGTACACCATTGTGGGCGATGGAAATTGCTTGCTGGGAAATTATGAAATTTTTGAGTATTAAGAAATAATTCAACTATAATTTATTTAATCATGTAGTGTAGGTCTATTCAAGGAGGATAATTTGGTTTGGCTATATTGGACTTCAGGGATAATCGCGTTTTTGTTGTTTGTTTATTTAATCGTTGCCTTAATCAGGCCCCAATTTTTTTCATAGTAAGAACCAAATGAATCTTATATGTTGGCTGCCAAGTATGTTTTTACTGGGCCTTGCTTTAATGGGAATCTGCTTTCTATTTATTCAAGGTTGCGAGAAAATCTAAATGTTCCTGCAAATTTGGCTCCTTCCGCTTCTTTTACTCCTTACAGCCACATTATTCGCCTTTCCTTTAAGCCGCTACATAGCCTGGATTATGAATGGCAATTATCGCCCTTTGCCTGTTCTAGGTTGGTTTGAAAAACGCTTAGATAATGGTTCACAAAGCTGGAAGCAATATGCAAGTTCTTTGATAGTATTTAATTCTTTACTGTTTGCTTTCAGTTACACTGTTTTAGCACTTCAACCCTGGTTACCTCTAAATCCGACACATAAAACGTTATTATCTCCTAGCACCATTTTTCACAGTGCAGTTTCTTTTATGACCAATACAGATCTGCAACATTATTCTGGGGAAGTGCATCTATCCAATTGTAGCCAAATTTTTTTTGGCATCAGCAACTTGTTTTTATCAGCAGCTAGTGGATTATGTGCATTAACCGCTATCACTCGGGCTTTACGCAGTGATGCAACGATGGGTAATTATTTTGTAGATATGTGGCGGGTATTGGTCTATTTATTTGTACCCTTTGCTTTTATTATTGCGCTTTTTTTTCTTCAACAAGGCAGCCCCATGACTTTTCAAAGTTCGTACCAGGCGACTACCTTAGAATCTACCACCAAGCAAACAATTGCAGTTGGACCCGTGGCTGCATTTGAAGCCATTAAAATGCTGGGCACTAACGGAGGAGGATTTTATGGTATGAACTCTGCTCATCCCTATGAAAATCCTACTGCTTTATCCAATTTTATAAATAACTTGGCAATGATGATTTTTCCATTTGCTTTGGTTTTAATGTACGGCCGAATGCTCAACCGCATGCGTCATAGCCTCATTATATTTACAATAATGTTAATTTTGATGGCCAGCACGATTATTTGGTCTATTTACTTTGACACTTTAAAACCAAATCCAGCCTTCATTAATCATCCAGCCAAAAAATTTCTGGTTACTCTAGACCATAAAAAACAAGGAGCAATCTTATTGCCGGAGATTTCCCAATTACCTATTAATCAACATCTGGGAAATTTAGAAGGTAAAGAACTTCGTTTTGGGACTTCGGCCGGTGCAACTTTCGGCGCCTCAACTACTGATGTTACCTGCGGTGCAGTTAATGCAGAAGCGGATAGTTTAAATCCCTTGGCCGCTCTCTCACCTATGGTAGGCATGTGGCTTAATTGTATATTTGGCGGCAAAGGCGTTGGAATGATTAATATGTTGCTGTATATCATCATTGCAATTTTTATTGGCGGCATGATGGTAGGCAGAACACCTGAATATTTGGGCAAAAAAATAAGCGCACGTGAAGTTAAATTAGCCATTATTGCGTTACTAATTCATCCGTTGATGATATTAATACCAACAGGCATATTTGCTGTCACCAACTGGGGATCAGATGCAATCACTAATCCTGGAGCTCATGGATTTTCGCAAATTTTATATCAATTCTCTTCCGCATCGGCTAATAATGGTTCGGCTTTTGACGGATTAAAGGTAGCGTATGGTTTTTATAATGCCTCCAACCCCGCACCAGAAGGAATTCCTTGGGATATCGCAACTGGCATAGTCATTGTTTTAAGCCGTTTTCTACCTATTATTGCACCCATTGCAATGGCAGCATTTTTGGGAGCAAAGAAATCCAGTCCATATAGTTTGGCTACCTTACGTGATGATACTTTGACTTTCGGGACTTTATTATTGGCAACTATTTTGATTGTTGGCGCTTTACTCTTTCTTCCTGTTGCTACCCTGGGTCCAATTGCCGAGCAATTGGGACCCATTCCTTTTTAGAGGCCATTTACATGGAAAAAGTCTATCGTCGTATTAAACCCCAAAGTTTATTTGCTAAGGAGCTTGTGCTAGCTTCCCTCAAACAAACCTTCATAATGCTACGTCCCGATATCCAGTGGAAAAATCCAGTCATGTTTGTTGTTGAGGTAGGGGCGCTGTTAACCTTACTTTACATCATCACAGGAATTTTTTATCCAGTAAGTCATGCGTCATTAACTTATTTTATTGCCATTGATATTTGGCTATTTTTAACAATTTTATTCGCCAATTTTGCTACTGCTTTTGCCGAAGCACGAGGTAAAGCCCAAGCAGACTCATTGCGGCGAGCCCGTCGTGACACTGTGGCTTTTCGTTTAAACAACACAGGTGAGATTGAAGAAATACCTTCTGCAAAGTTAAGCCCTGGAGATCGAGTTTTAGTAACCGCTGGTCAAACTATTCCTAGTGATGGTGAAATTATTGAAGGTATTGCGTCTGTAGATGAATCCGCCATTACTGGAGAATCTTCACCCGTAATTCGGGAAGCGGGAGACGATCGTTCTGGTGTTACAGGCGGCACTTTTGTTCTTTCTGATCGTATTGTGGTTAAAATTACCAGTCATCCCGGCGAATCGTTTTTGGACAAAATTATTACTATGGTTGAAGGAGCTATTCGCCAACGTTCGCCAAATGAAATTGCTTTACTGCTCGTTTTGTCTGCCTTCTCACTAATATTTCTAATTGTAGTGGTTCCTTTATGGGCAATGGCCTGGCACGCCGAGCAATACATGATGCAGTATCTACATTTAACCCAATTAAAAAGCTTAGGTACAGATGTCCCCACCCTGGTTGCATTACTGGTTTGTTTAATTCCAACCACAATCGGCGCTTTATTAGCAGCCATAGGTATTGCAGGCATGGATCGTGCCTTGCAAGCCAACATCATAACTAAAAGCGGAGAGTCAGTGGAATTGGCAGGTGACGTGGATGTCATTTTATTAGATAAAACCGGCACTATTACAATTGGTAACCGTAGTGCGACTCAATTTTTACCGGTGGGAGGATACACCGCTGCAGAAGTGGGTCAGTCAGCAGCTTTGGCTTCCTTTGCCGATGAAACCCCCGAGGGAAAAAGTATCTTCAAGCTATTTAATAAAGATAATCCTACGCCCCTTACCATTCCTCCCACAGCGAAATTTATCCCATTTAGTGCACATACACGTATGAGTGGTGTCGATTTAGCAGACGGAAAACGCATTCGAAAGGGCGCACCGGATGCTATTATCAAATTCGTTACTAAAAATCAGGGCGAGATACCTAATGAGCTGAATGCATTAGTCAACAGTATTGGCACACAAGGTGCAACCCCACTAGTGGTAGCTGAAAACAACCGTATCATAGGCGCAATTATTCTAAAAGATAGGACTTACGCATTGACAAAAACATGTTAGCATGCTCTTTTTTAACAAAGGATGTTTAACATGTTGACTAAGAGCAAACCATCTACAGCTCATTGCAATGATGATCTTTACATTGGTTACTTGCTGAGTGAGCCGCAGTACACGAGTTGTACAGGGCTATCTAAGATCATGGAAAATATATCGCATGACAGTATTAATCGATTTTTAGAGCGTGAACGTTATGAGCCTAAAGATTTATTCGACGACGAGAAAGATAAAATAGAGCTAATTGGTGGAATTTTAAGTGTTGACGATTCTGTTCTTGACAAGCCATACAGCGATCCAAGCAAGGCTGCATTTATCGATTTATTTTGGTCAGGCAAGCATAAGCGTGTTGTAAAGGGAATTAATCTAATTACTTTATTTTATATGGATATTCATGGAGTTTCTGTGCCAATCAACTATAGAATTTGTGATAAGAAATTAGGTAAAACGAAAAATGATTATTTTCGTGAGATGTTAGAAGAAGTATTATCCTGGAGCGTAGTTCCGTCCTGGGTAACGGGAGATAGTTGGTATTCTAGCCTTGAGAATTTAAAATTTATCAGGTTAAAAAAATTAAATTTTATGTTTGGGATTGAAAATAATCGAATTGTTTCGATAGAGCATGGCAAGTACATTCAAATACAAAAATTTGAAGGCTGGTTGACTAGCGATATTGAGACGGTTTATTTGAAAGACTATGGGATGGTTAAGATGTGTAGACAGATATACAAAAACGCATACCGCTATTACATCATGAGCACCGCCCAATTGGATGATTTGGAGAGTGTCACTTTTGTAGATTTCAAGAGAGTCCACGATGCTCATTGGTGCATTGAGAGGTTTCATCGTGCGGTAAAACAAATTTGCAATATCGAACATTTCCATGTTAGAAACGAAAACCCCATTAAAAATCATATATTTTGCTCAATAAAAGCATTTGTAAAATTAGAAATTATGCGAGTTCATGAAAAAATTTCGCATTGGTATGAAGTGAAAAGAGATTTATATTTAAAAGTTATTCGAGACTATATTCTTGGATCAGCAAAAAGTCATGTCGTCAATGCGTAAGTCCTAAAAGATATTTTAAAGCCGCATATTCAAGAACGTTTTAAGCGATTGAGAAGCATGGGATTGAGAACGGTAATGATTACGGGAGATAACCCATTAACCGCTGCTGCAATAGCTGCAGAAGTTGGAGTGGATGATTTTTTGGCTTTAGCTACCCCTAAAGCGAAACTGGATTATATTCGCAAAGAGCAAGCAGCAGGTAAGCTGGTCGCGATGATGGGTGATGGTACCAATGATGCTCCTGCTTTAGCTCAAGCTGACGTAGCGGTAGCAATGAATGCGGGCACTCAAGCCGCTAAAGAGGCTGCTAATATGGTAGATTTAGACAGTGACCCAACTAAAGTGATTGAAGTCGTCGAAATTGGTAAACAATTACTCATAACACGGGGATCCTTAACCACTTTCTCAATTGCCAACGATGTTGCTAAATATTTTTCCATTATCCCAGCGCTCTTTGCAGGTACTTTACCCTGGTTGAAAGTACTGGATATTATGCAACTCCATTCCCCTACTTCCGCTATTTTATCGGCAGTTATTTTTAATGCCTTAATTATTCCACTACTCATCCCCATCGCATTAAAGGGCGTGCGTTATCGAGTTCTGGGAGCGGATGCTTTATTACGGAGAAATTTACTGATATGGGGATTAGGAGGAGTTATTGTTCCTTTTATTGGGATTAAACTAATTGATCTTGCCCTTAGCAGCATGCACTGGATTAGCTGAAAATGCGTCAATATTTCACGAAAAGTTTGTTACTTCTTATTTTAGCAGTATTTATTTGCAGCGTTATCTATCCATTAATAGTATGGGTAATTGGACAAATTTTTTTTCCTTTTCAGGCTAATGGCAGTTTGTTATTGAATAAAGAAGATGGCTCTGTGATCGGCTCCCAACTTATTGCTCAGGCTTTTATCAAAGATGAATATTTTCATCCTCGTCCTTCTGCTGCGTCCTATGATGCCTCCGCCTCCTCTTCTTCATCATTAGCCGCTTCCAACTATGCCTTAAGAGATCGTGTTGCACGAACCATAGGCTCGCTCGCTCATTATCGTAATATTGAATTTTGGTTTCGGCAAGACAGATTTCGCGGAAATCGACATATTGTAGCTCAGTGGGCTACTCTTCATCCTGAATTAGCAGCAGCTTGGGTCGAGGAATCAGCTATACATCATTCCTTTGTTAATAATTGGGCTAAGTCCCACCCCACTTTAATCACTACTCCAATAACATCCACAGAATTAGCAGTTTTATTTTTTACAAGTTTTTCTCAAGATCATCCAGGTAAATTTCCCCTGAGTAAAGACCAAGAAATTCAAAGTATTTTTTTTGATATGTGGCTTCAAGATCATCCTCATATTGATTTACAGACTATTCCAGCAGATATGGTTTTAACTTCTGCTTCGGGACTTGACCCTCATATTACGTTACAAAATGCTCTGTACCAACTTGAGCGAGTCTCTTCTCGATGGGCAATTATTTTAAATCGTGATCCAGCTCAAATGCGCCAGGAAATAAGGGCGATATTACAAAAAAATACTCAAGCACCCTGGAATGGTTTAATAGGAGAAAAACTTATAAATGTATTATTAGTTAATCTTGAATTAAAACGACGATATGGATGTAATAGCTCACCTTGTAACTTGCATGTTTATATACACTCTGCAGCTGGACGATAATTTCTATTTAAATCTTTGGCGACCCCTGCATGAGTAATCATACCCTTATAAACATTTAATCCATTACGCAGATGAATATTTTCAGAAAGTGCTAGTCGAAATCCTTTGTCCGCTATTTCAATTACAAAGGGTAAAGTGGCATTATTGAGTGCTATGGTCGAGGTACGAGGGACAGCACCGGGCATATTAGTAACACAATAATGAACAATTCTATCTACTACATAAGTGGGATCACTATGAGTAGTAGGCCTACTGGTTTCTATGCATCCCCCTTGATCAATTGCAACATCTACAATTACTGAACCGGGCCGCATTCTTGCTAACATATATCGACCGACTAGTTTAGGCGCTGCTTCACCCGCAATCAACACTGCACCTACAACTAGGTCCGCGTCAGCAACAAATTCTTCGATGTTAGCTGTTGTGGCATAAGCGGTATTCAAACGTCCTCCAAATTGCATGTCCAATTCCTGTAGACGATAAAGAGATTTGTCTAATACTGTCACAATAGCTTCCATACCGATAGCCATACGTATAGCATGAGTACCAACCACACCTCCACCAATAACCACCACCTTAGCAGGATGAACCCCAGGAACCCCACCTAATAAAATTCCACTGCCTCCTTGAGATTTTTCTAAACAATGTGCTCCAGCTTGTATTGATAAACGACCTGCAACCTGGCTCATGGGAGACAACAAGGGCAGATCATCATGTTTACCTGTCACTGTTTCATAAGCAATAGCAATGCATCCTGAACTAAGTAAAGCCTCGGCTTGAATAGGATCAGGAGCAAGATGCAAGTATGTAAACAAAATCTGATCTTCTCGTAACAAATGAAATTCACTGGGTTGAGGCTCTTTAACTTTAACAATCATTTCTGCCTGGGCATAAACTTCAGCAGCAGTTTGTACAATTTCCGCGCCTGCATCTATATAGTCCTGTTCGGTAAATCCAATTTCCGCCCCAGTACCTTTTTGCACAATGACTCTATGGCCATGTTTTACTAATTCCCGCACGCTGGATGGAATCAAGCCCACACGATATTCTTTTATTTTAATTTCTGTTGGTACACCAATAATCATCATTTGCTCCTCTCTAAGTTATCTAAAATTTTTTCCCATTCGGGTAATATACTTCCAATATCTCCTACTAAACCGTAATCAGCAATTTGAAAAATAGGTGCATCCGGATCTTTATTGATGGCAACAATAACTTGACTATCTTTCATGCCTGCTAAGTGTTGAATCGCTCCAGATATCCCCACAGCTATGTAGAGTTTGGGAGAAACTATTTTTCCAGTTTGCCCTACTTGCCAATCATTAGGGGCTAATCCAGCATCCACTGCTGCACGTGATGCTCCTAAAGCTGCATGTAAACGATCGGCAATACCGGCTAATCGTTCAAATTGACTCTTATCACCTAAACCCCGTCCTCCGGCCACAACCACCTCCGCAGTTCCTAAATCAGGTCTAGTGGTTTGATGGCCTTCAGCAGCAATAAAATGGGATTGATCTTGTGTTACTACTAAATCTACCACAGATAGAGGAGCTAAAGAGTTACTACTCATTTCTATAGGAACAAACGCTGTGGGTCGTACTGTAATTACCTGAATAGAATCTAAAGAACGCACCTTAGCTATGGCATTGCCTGCATATATGGGCCGACAGTAAGTAGATGCGTCAAGAACCGCTATAATATCGCTAATTTGTGCCACCTGTAAAAGAGCAGCAACACGTGGTAAAAAATTTTTTCCAAATGTAGTTGCTGGCGCAAGTATATGACTGATATTTTTTTTTGCTATATGTACAATTAAAGGCGCCAAAGTTTCTGCCAATGGATGTTGATAAATAGAGTGATCCGCTATAAATACTTCATTGACCACTGCAATAGAGCGTGCTTGTTCAGCTATCAATTGACAATTATCACCTACTACCAAGACTTTGATATCATTCCTATGCAGGTAGCGGCTCTAATCGTGCTAAGTGTACTTGTAGCTAGCTGATGATTGAAATGCTCAGCAATTACTAGAATTGTCACAAAGACACTCTTTGATCTTCTTGGAGTTTTTTCATAAGTTCACCGATAGTATCAACCTTTATACCTGCTTTTCTTTCTTTAGGTGAAGCAACTTCTAAAATTTGTACATGAGGTTGAATTAGGATACCTAATTCTTCAATAAAGAAGGTCTGGATGGGTTTTTGTTTAGCACGCATTATATTTGGTAAGCTGGCATAACGTGGTTGATTAAGACCCAAGTCAGTAGTAATGATGGCAGGTAAGCGCAACTGTAATGTTTCTAATCCTCCATCTATTTCACGTACAACTACTATTTGCTGACCATCTATAGTTAAGCGGGAAACAAAAGTTCCTTGCGGCCAATCTAAATAGCCTGCCAGCATTTGGCCGGTTTGGTTACAATCATCATCAATTGCTTGTTTACCTAAGAATACCAATTCGACTTGTTCTCGTTTTATAACCACCTGCAAAATTTGTGCAACATGTATGGGTTCTAGAGTATGCTCAGTTAATACTAAAATACCTCGATCCGCTCCTAAAGCTAAAGCGGCACGTAAGACATCTTGACAGGCTGGGGTCCCACAGGAAACTACTATCACTTCCTGAGCAAGATTTTGTTCTTTAAGTCGCAGTGCTGCTTCGACAGCTATTTCATCAAAAGGATTAATGGACATTTTTACAGCATCAGTAACTACGCCTGTCTTGTCCGTTTTAACACGGATTTTTACTCTATAGTCAATGACTTGTTTTACTGCAACTAATATTTTCACAGTAACAATTCCTTTTAATAGACCAATTTTAGCTCTAATAGACTTCTTTCCAAACTTCGTCTTTTGGCCTACTGCTGCGTTGTGTTGTAAACTCCGCTCCAACAAGATGGGACCAAAATACGGGTTAAAGAGTCTAATACCTAATTAGGGGCCATATTGACTGCTATTTTAAGAAAGGTCAATATGGCAAGGGGTGAAAGCAAAAGCCTGTTCCAAGCTCGTCATTGCAAGCAGTGGAAACCTCGTGAACTAGGACAGCCCCAGAATAAAATGTCGAAAAAATTGACGTAAGGATGTGGAAATGAGTGTTTTTTACGAACGGGAACGTATGAATTTTGATGTCATTATTGTTGGCGCAGGCCCAGCCGGATTAAGCGCTGCTATTCGTCTAGGTCAATGGAACCAAAAAGCATCCGCCCCTTTATCAGTATGTGTTATCGATAAAGGTGCTCTAGTCGGTGCTCATATTTTATCAGGAGCAGTTTTGGAACCGTCCGCTCTGAACTTGCTCATTCCTGATTGGAAAAATAAAAATGCTCCTTTACAAACTGCAGTTTGTGAAGATCAATTTTTATTACTTACGAAAAAAAACCATTGGCGACTGCCAGTGCCACTGGTAATGAAAAATGATGGCAATTACATAATCAGCTTAGAACTTTTTTGTCAATGGCTTGCCGAACAAGCCGAAGCTCTGGGTATTGCCATTTTTCCTGGTTTTGCTGCTACTAATCTGTTATTTGATGACGAAAACCAGGTAATAGGCGTACAAACTGGTGATAAAGGGCTTAATGCAGAAGGCCGACCTACAGCAGTTTTTCAACCAGGAATAGAATTATATGCTAAACAGACCATTTTGGCAGAGGGATGTCGGGGCTCATTAACCGAAAAAGTTCTTCATCATTATCATCTGCGAGAAAAATGTGAGCCACAAAGTTATGGTCTCGGAATTAAAGAAATATGGGAAGTGGATTCGCCTGAATACCGACCCGGGCGAGTAGTACACACGGTAGGCTGGCCATTAGATAGGCAAACATATGGCGGTTCTTTTGTTTATCATTTAGATCAGCAGCGGGTAGCGATCGGATTAATCATGGGACTAGATTATCAAAACCCTTATTTAGATCCTTTTCAGGAATTACAACGTTTAAAAACTCATCCTTATTTTTGCGATTTATTACGTAAAGGTCGTTGTATAAGTTATGGTGCACGATCCCTCAATGAGGGTGGATGGCAAGCCATACCAAAGCTTACTTTTCCGGGGGGATTAATAGTAGGTTGTGGAGCGGGTTTTCTCAATGTAGGTAAAATTAAAGGTACGCATACAGCGATGTTATCTGGCATTTTAGCTGCCGATACCCTTACAGATGCGTTTACTAAGCAAGGGGATTCTGAATTATTTTCTTATGAGCAAAAGATCAGACAATCTTCTATAGCAACAGAGCTTTATCAAGTACGTAATTTACGTCCTGGTTTTCACTATGGATTATGGATGGGTTTGTGCCATGCAGCTTTAGATCAATACATTTTCCGTGGTCAAGCGCCATGGACTTTGCACTATCGTCACCCAGATCATTCTATGCTAAAATCGGCACAAAAGTCAGTAAAAATCACTTATCCTAAGCCGGATGGTAAACTTACTTTTGATAAATTAACTCAGGTATACCTTTCTGGGACACAGCATCGGGAACCACAACCCTGCCACTTAATACTGAAAGATACTTCCATTCCAATAGATATAAACTTAATGCAATTTGATTCGCCAGAACAACGATATTGCCCAGCCGCCGTATATGAAATTGTTATGCATTTGGGGCAAAAAAAATTACAAATAAACGCAGCTAATTGTTTACATTGTAAAGCCTGTGATATTAAAGATCCTTTACAAAATATAATTTGGACTCCTCCTGAAGGGGGAGATGGGCCTAATTATGTCGCTATGTAAGAAGGTAACTGCTCACAGGGTAGAAGGGAAAGCCCCCTTTTCTGCGTTGGCAAATTAAACCTCATGAACGCTTACGGTCTGTTGGCAATTGTCATTGCGAACGAGCTTGCGAGTGAAGCAATCTAGTTCGTATTTTGGACAATACTCTGTACTGGATCAACTATGTCTCACCCATTTTTTAAATTATTTTTATATTTTAAATGATTAAGAACAGGACAAATTAAAGTCTCTAATTCTAGCATTTGCAATAACAATAATTTTACGCATTAATGCAGTTAAAGCCACTATTTTCTTCTTACCGGCTTCAACTAATCGATTATAAAAGCTTTTTAACCAGGAATTCGAATTTCTTGCCGCCATGGCCGCCATAAACAAAATAGGCTTAACGCCGGTCCTTCCATGTCCTGTGGCTCTATGGCCTTTATAGAGTCCGCTATCATTTGCAATAGGCGCTAAGCCTATTAGTGATGCTATCTGCCTACGATTAAGAATGCCTAATTCGGGTACTAATACCAGTAAATGATTGGCTGTGACTTCTCCAATACCTGGAATAGTTTTTAATACTTCTTTCTTCTTTTTTAATACACTATCACTCTCAATAATGTGATTAATTCGAATTGTCAGTGACTCAATTTGCTGGGTGAGTGTTTCTATCATTAATTCACAGCTTTCCTGAATGTAATCAGCACGGGGGGCTTTGATCCTGTTTTTTTCTGCTGCAAGCATGCATTTCAAATCACTACAACGTTGTATTAATTCATATAATTCGAGTGATTGTTTTGATTGCGGCTTAAAACAGTCCAATAGTTTATGTCTTTCATATCCATATAATGCTAATGCTTTACTGTCTAGCTTATCTGTTTTGGCTCCATTACCTAATGAACGAATGAAGTTTTTTACTTTACGCGTATTAGCTCTGTGTACAGCAAAACCTTTTTCACATAGCGTTAGCAATAACCTCATTTCATAACCACCCGTTGTTTCTAATACACTCAATCCTTTACTCAAGACAGAATCATAATCCTTTAGAAATCTTTCAATGTCTTCTGGATTATTTTCATATTCTTTAAACTTTTTACTTCCATATACCGTCACAACGAAACTCAATTTGCCAATGTCAATTCCTATAAAATCATTATATACTTTCATTTCAGCCTCGAAATTCATGTTTACGATTGTAAGCGAGCGTGCTATTGCAGCTCATTCAACTATTCAAACGTTTCGAGAGCAGGGCTAGAGTACCCAGATCCAGACGATCGTTAAAATCGATTGCTTCACGGTCGCTCACGCCCGCGCCCCCTGGTCAACAGGGGGCATACCCTCTTGAGGTACATCATATCACTTTTAAAACTTACAATTGCTTCCTCCTCGCTTCGCTCCGGGTCGCAATGACAGTTGTCAACAAACCCTACTATAATTAAAATATGGGGGTATAAATATATGGAAAAGGGGAAATTACGTAATCTTTACTCTGTTCATGATCAAGCAGATAAATCAATTGCGCTTATTTTAGCGACCAGTACCATTGAAGCCAAAAATATTTGGTATGATCAAAACAATCATGAATTAACTTTTGCAACTAAAGAACAAGTAAAAAAAGTGCAATTTAAAGAAATCAAAAAAGCCTTTATTTCCAATAAATTAAATAGTCTTTTGTCCGAAAGACCTCTAAAGCCCAAAAAATCTTTGTTATGTACTAAATTAGCAAGGTATTATAGCCTTTAAGTGCTTGAAGCCGATATCCAAAGTTGGATTGCCAATATAATAAGATGTGCTATATGAATATATTTTATGGGAAGTCCCAATTCTTCTAAGATGTAGGTGGCATCAGGAATATTGGTGGTTTCCTCTCGTGTCTTTTTTTCTAGCCAAATACTTACATATTCTCCTGCAGCAATTATACCCGCAGAACCACAAGCCTGAAATCGAATCTGCTGTATATAAGAACCATCATATTGAATGAAAAGTACTAATAAATCTTTATTTTGAGCGTTTCCTACCTCAACACGTTGAACATTTTTTTCTGTTATATCTAAACGTCCCGCATGATGACGATGATTAAAATAATAAAGCAAACGTTCAGAATATTTCATGCCAACCATAAGGGAGACAATTCTCGTAACCGATAGACATTTTCTTCGATATGAGTAACAGCATAGTCAATTTGCTCTTGGGTGGTGAATCTACCAATACTAAGCCGAATAGCAGAATGAGCTTGGTTAGCCTTAATCCCCATAGCAGTCAGAACATGGGAAGGTGTATTATGGGCAGAATGGCAAGCAGAGCCTGTAGATAAGGCTAAATTTGGCATGCTCAATAGTAAACTTTCGCTATCTATTCCCTCTATACTCATATTTAGACATTGAGGAATACGCTGTTGTGAACAGCCGTTTAATCGTATTTTGCCCAAGGATTGCAAGTGGCTCCACAATTGTTGTCCTAAAGAACAGGCGTTTTTCTGGTCTATGATCAACCTTTGTTGAGCTACCATACAAGCTGTGCCCATCCCTACAATCTGGTGAGTAGCAAGTGTTCCAGCACGTAGTCCATATTCTTGCTCCCCACCATGAATTTGAGGAGTTAAACGAATTCGGGGAGTTCTACGAACGTATAGAGCACCTATTCCTTTGGGTCCGTAAATCTTGTGGGCTGAGAGTGAAAGCAAATCTACCGCTAGGGCGCTAACATCTATAGCAATTTTACCTGCCGCTTGTGCAGCATCGACATGAAAAATAATGCCATTACGCTTAGCAATTTTACCAATCTCTGCAATATCTTGTATAACCCCAGTTTCATTATTTACCCACATTATCGAAGCCAAAATAGTATCAGGGCGAATAGCAGCCTCAAAATCGGCTAAACTTAAGAGTCCATCCGGTTTAGGTTTCAAATAGGATACTATAAACCCCTGGCTCTCTAAATAGGCACACGCATTAAGCACGGCTTTATGCTCAGTACTCATGGTTATAATATGCTTGCCTTTACGTTGATAGAAGGAAGATGCTCCCTTTAAGGCTAGATTATTTGCTTCTGTTGCACCCGAAGTCCAAATAATTTCTTTAGGGTCTGCTTTGATAAGATCAGCTACTTGCTGGCGACTTATTTCAATCAACTCGGCTGCTTGCCAACCAAAGCGGTGGGATTGCGATGAAGGGTTGCCAAAATATTCCCTAGATGACATGCATTCATACATTTTTTCCATGACCAGCGGATCAAGAGGGGTGCTGGCCATATAATCTAAATATATAGGCAAATTCATTTTGAACGAGGTGTTATGTCTATGCATGACGTTCGATACAGCCAATAACATAGCCCAAATAAAGCAATAACTCCTAATATTGCAGCAATAGGTTCAAAATGACCGGAAACTATAGCTAAAGCATTAGAACTGCCGGCAATCACAAAAGGAATTGCTAATGCAACACCCATTAAAGCACTTCCAGCCACTAAGCCACAAGCAAGCAAGGTGCCAGTTTGGCTTTCCTGTTGTTCTACAGATTTTTTTTGCCGGCGTTTAACGAAATAGCTCACTAACGTTCCTAAAAATATGGTTGAAACTATTTGTACTGGTAAATAGATAGCTAAACCCACTGCTAAAACGAGGAATCGATATTTTTTCTTTTCCCATACATGATCGATAATTATGATGATAGTTGCCAAAATAGCCCCAGCCAACACCATCACCCAATTTAATTCACGAGTCAGCACGCCTTTGGCAATAGTGGCCATTAATCCTGCTTGAGGGGCTGCTAACATTTGAGTTGGATCCATGCCAGAACGAGGGAAAACGCCACCCATACCATAAGCATTAAATAATAAATTTAAAACCGGCGCGACTACAAAAGCAGATACTGCCACACCGATAATTAAAATTACTTGCTGTTTCCACGGAGTTGCACCAACAATTTGTCCTGCTTTAAGATCTTGAATATTTTCCATAGCAACCGAAGGAATGGCGGTTAACAACGCAGTTATTAATATAACCATCGTAGTTAACTGAGCAACTTCAGCTGCTGCGTGCACTTTAAATAATAATAAATACAAACCGCCCAATAATAAAATTCCAGTAATAATCAATCCTGATAAGGGACTATTAGTGGAACCAATTAGCCCGCTAAAATAACCGCATAAGGCTCCTAACACAAATCCAACGATTAAGACAAAAGCAATAGTTACTATTGTTACAAACAATAAATATCCATGACTATAAGGTAATCCGGAACTTATCATTGCTTTATAAATCAAAGGAAACATTAAAATAGCAATTACAACTGACATTAAGAGCATCCAATGAAAAGGAATATCTCTCTCAGTACGAGGTAACACTTCACCATTTTCTAAAGATTTATTACGTCGAGATGCTTCGACAGATTGCTTAAAACCATTTACCACCGGTTTCAATAAACTTATTAATGTCCAAATTCCTCCTATTAATAAAACCCCTACTCCCACATAACGTAAATGGTGATTCCATAAATTCATTACCATACCGTAAGCAGAGTCACCAGGAGGTAATCCATAAATCAATCCAACAGTTGGTAATATAATTACCCATCCTAATATTATGCCTAATAAAATACTGATCCCTACATTAAAACCAATAATATAACCCGCGGCCAATAAAGCCGGCTCAAAGCCAATAGCAAATCCAAATACAGTTCGAGAGGTGGCTACCCAAAGCTGTATATCATTGGCAATGACTTTTAATCCAGTTTGCACAAAACTAAGCAGTGCTCCTACTCCTGCTCCACGAGCTAAAAATTTTAATTGTTTACCTCCTGTGGTACTAACACGTAACACACTGCCTATTGCGGTACCTTCTGGAAATCGTAAAGTGGGAATACTAAACAATATACGACGCAAAGGAATAGAGAACAAAACTCCTAAAATCCCTCCCAATAACGTAATCAGCACCGTTTGCCAATAGGGGAAATGATTCCAAACTTGCGTAATAATTAGTGCTGGTAAGACAAAAGCCATAGCCGCTGAAACGCCTTCCCCCGCGGAGGCGGCAGTTTGTATCATGTTACTTTCTAAAACATTAGAACGTTTAAAAAATTTTAAAATACCCATCGCTAAAACAGAGGCTGGAATGGAAGCAGCAATAGAAGTACCAATTTTTAAGGCTAAATACGCATCTGCAGCAGCCAAAATAGCAGTTAATAATAAGGAAAAAAAGATTACTTTTAATGTCATTTCCGGCAAATTTTCTGAAGCCGGGATTAAAGGTGGTAGCTCAGTATTATTTGAATTATTTTGTGACACACTTTGCTCCAATTTTTAATAAGGCAAAAGACTTCATTATAACCTTTTATTCATTGCTGTCAAAATACCTCGCAATATATTAATTTCAGTGGGATCTAATTGAGCTCGATTAAATAATCGATGTAATCTCTGCATTAGTTTTTTCGGGTGACTGGGATCCAAACACTCAAGTTTAACCAAAGTATGGTATAAATGAGTATAAAATCCATTAACTTGTTCGTGAGTTGCTAAAGAACGTAATTCACTATTATCTTTTATAGCTAATAAAGACTGATTTTTTAACCAAGCCATACGTAATTCATATGTTAAAACCTGAACTGCCGCAGCCAAATTCAATGAACTAAATTGTTTTTCAGCAGGTATAGTTACATGGTAATGGCATAAAGTAAGTTCTTCGTTACTTAATCCAGACGATTCACGACCAAAAACTAATGCCACTTCATGTCCTTTTTGTTCAATCACCTGTTCAGCACATTCTCGCGCATCGCATCCAGGCCATTCCAAGCTTCGCGCACGAGTACTAGTAGCGTACACCCATTCACAACCTACTAATGCAGCCAATAAATTCTCTGTTACAACGGCCTTCTCTAAAATATCATCTGCTCCGGAAGCACGAATCGTAGCCTCAGGATGAGGAAAACAGGCAGGTGCTACTAAATACAAACGCGATAAGCCCATATTCTTCATGGCTCGTGCCGTTGCACCAATGTTACCTGGGTGACTTGTATTTACTAAAACCACTCGTACATATTCAAGCATATTTGGTGTAATAGTAAATGCAAAGTCTACTTCAATCAATTTTTGGGAGAAATCGGATGAAACCCTCGAGCTTCTAATAATCTATTTTCTCGGATCTCGGCCTAGCACTGACGTATACAGTTATAGCGCGGTTATTAATATTGAAAATGATCTATTAGCTTTCCATTCTTGTCAAAACTAATTTGATTAAACCCTGCAGCGCCTGTCAAGTCAGAGCCATTAACAAAATAACCTACCTTTTGCTGAGAAAAATCAGGTATTCGATATCCGAGTAAATAACCCACCGTTTCACTTAACTCATAATGAGACATGTAATTACTATTAAGATCTTCACGAGTTTTTTGTTGCAAAAAGTTAAGATTTGCGCCATTCAATGCGATAAAAACAATGGGCACAAAGTGTTGACCTTCCATTTGCAAATTGTTATGTCCATAAACACCTTTCTCCCCTAATGATTCACCATGATCAGAGGTGAAGACTACGACCGTAGGTCGATGAGTTTTTTGACGAATGAGATTAACTAGATCAGCAATAATTTTATCGGTATAGCGAACACTGTTGTCATAGGTGTCTATTTGCTCAGTTATAAAATCCGGGTGATTTTTACTTTTGAAAAAGGTAAATTCATGCGGATAACGTTCATAATATGCGGCATGCGAACCTCTCTGATGTAAAACGATGAAAGAAGGATTTTTAAAATCGACTAACTCAAGATATGTAACTAATTTAGAATCATAAACGCTTTGTCTATAAGCTGCGCCAAAATAACTCGAATCAGCGTAGTTATCGATATATTTACTAAACAAATAGTTTTTGACTCCCCCTAGAATATAACGAGCTTGAGTACTGACAAAATGCGTAGTAAATCCATTGGCTTTAGCCATTTTAAATACATTACGCTGCCCACTAGTAACTTGTATACTTGCATCAGGGCGAAAGGCCATATTAAAAAACATCGGCAGAGAGATAGATGTTGATACGCCTGCTGAAACTCCTAATTTAAAAATAATATTTGCATGATTTTTTAATGAATCCAGATAGGGAGTGGTAGGACGCGGGTATCCGTAACTAGACATATGAGTATAAGTTAAACTTTCTCCCATAATCAATATGATATTCAGGTTCGGATGAGCTTGACCAACAGTAAGCGGAGGGAGTATAGGCTGAGCTAAATGATTATCAGAAAACAGTTTTTGGGGCAACATATAAGTAAAGTAGTATAAAATAGTTTTTTGCGTTGAGATCCATAAGTTGTCATTAGTATTAGCAAAATCACCAATGGTGGCATTGGAATGCATATGACGACCCTGATCTTTAATAGCGAGAAGTATCTTATAAACTGGAGTTAATAAAAATATTAATACTAATAACCATGCATAGCACCACTTTTTTCGTACATTGAGTTTTTTACTGAAAAAATAAATCACCAGAAAGGCAGCACTGCAGATAATTAAGGGCAACAAGGCAATGCGGCTTAATTGGCTAAATATCTGCAAAGTTTCTAAGCTATTAGAAAAAAATAAAGAAATATCAATTGCCGAAATCCGCGTTCCAAAATAAGAATAATGGATTAATTGAATGAAAAGTGCAGCAATCATGATGCCGTAATTTATGATAAAAGAACGATTTTTTTGCAAACCGGAAAATGCCAAGCTTACAAGCAATATCCAAAGAACATCACCGAATTTTATTCCATAAATAAAATCAGTATTAAAAAAATAATAAACTTGCTCAATCCCAATTATACAAATGGTACATATTATACTTAGAATGATATTGCGGAAAAAAAGATTATGTTTAATGGATGAGAAATAATTCATTAACAAATGATAAAACTTAAACAGGTAAAAAACAATTTTTCCACCAATTCTCACTGGATTCAGCGAGAATTGGTTCCTGGTTTATATGCTTCGCATCGGCAAAGCCGATTGCTCGCACCAAGGGGAGCGCTTCGCCCTGCTCCCCTTGGAAATCCCATCGCGTAGAGCATTTTCTTTATAAGCTTGTATATCTCAATAATCCTTAATCTTAGCCGGGAATTACTGCCAATTCTTCACTCAATTCAGCGAGAATCGCTGGATTTTATTAGCGTAAAATTAATAATTCAAATTGAGGAGCAGGATCAGTGGGTAAAGAATAGTAAACGATAGAAACTATTCCTTCATCACCGGTTTCAACTATTTTATCTTCATCCACTGCATAGAAGGGATATTGAGTCCAATCCTGATCATTTTTAATGACAAATGGTGAATAAAAGGGTCCGTAATCAAGATGTGCTCCCTTTGTTTCAAATAGACGATAGCGGTGATTTTTTTGTAAATTACGAATGACGATACTTTTATGATTATTACCAAAATCATAAATTTCGGTCTTGTCACCTGCGATTGATGCCAATTGCACGCTAATTTGAGTTCCAATTACAGCATCATTATCAGCAGCTTGACTGTGCACTAGAAGAGTGACGGGATAAGGGCCACCAATTGCTGAATGAGGAGGCGAACTAATTAATTTATTATTTTTTATGGAAAGCCATTTTGGACTGTCAGGGCCCAGTTTTATAGTGAGCCGATCATTAACGATGCTTCCTTGAAGTAATTCAGTTAAATCCTCAGCATGGCTTACCCCTACTGTCGCATAGGGCAATGCAGTCTTTTTCATAGCTGGTTTAGGTAATTGTGCATTTGCTCGAACTTGAATGGTAAATAATTGGGTACTTATTTTTCGCGTCTTTTTGCTCATAGCAATTAAGCGAATAGTTTGTGATGTATTCACTTCGGTACCACTAATGGCCAAAGGATTTATATTTAAGAAAGGTTGATTTTGTTGAGATTGTAACCTTATCCAAGGTGGTGAATGGTTTTGATCTAAAGCAAAGGTAAATTGATCTTCACTTTTATCTTCTTGTAGATAATCTTTTAGATTTATTAAAGAGTATTTTTGATTAATTGTAACAGGCGGTAATATTGTTTTTATCCATTTTGGAGTTCCAGTGTAAACGATCATTTTTTGCTGGTAATCAATATCTTTTTGACTTGCTTTACTTTGAGCACGCAGTTCCACTACAAAAGATTTGCCAGCTGCATTTTCCGGCACTTTTCCTTTGCTTGTTAAACAATGACATAGTGGATCTAAATGTATCCAGTCTGGGCCCTGGATATATTTAAATGTTAACTGATCATGAGGATAAATATTTTCTAAGGTAGTTGTAAGATCCTCACTGCGGTATTCTTCATTCGCAATGGGATTGCTTAATATATCCTTTTTCCAGCGTGGGGCTAAACGCGAATCGGCTTTTACCGGAATGCTTAGGATCTTCTTATTGATCAGACCACTGACTTGACTCTGAACGACTACAGTAATTTTTTCTGCACTATCTATCAAATTTACTTGCTGGGGATTACCTATTAAATAAGTATGATTTTGTAGTTGCAACCATTTCGCCGAATTAGAATCTAACTGAAAGATGAAGCGATCGTTTTTAATATTACTGTGCACATATTTTAATATATTAACCGAATATTTTTGATTTAGTGTCGCTACAGGCAAATTTTGCCACTCTATTGGCTTCGGCGCTTCATTGACATAAACTGTTCCTAGAAAATCTGTGCTTTTACCACTCATTTTACTAGTAACACGTAAAGTAACCTCACATGATTTTCCAACAGCATCCTCGGCAATTTTTTGACTTATTAATGAATGCCCATCTTTGCCAATAGTTAACCAATCAGCGGAACTTTTAATTAACTCAAAAGTAAACTGATCACTAGCAGGAGATGATTTTTTATCAATTCCAACAGCAAGATCAATATAATAAGCTTTAGTTACAATAGCATCAGGCAGAGAAAAATGGGTTTGCCACTTAGGGGGATTTAATTTTTTATTTGCTGAAATGGGTATAATCATTTCAACAGAGCTCGATTTTCCACTTTTTTCACTCGTAGCGGTGAGATAAATAATTTGGTTTGTAGCTATTTGCTCAACTCCCATATTAGCTGTAGTGATAGTTAAAATCCCGCTATCCGCTAAGTAAATCCATTTAGGGTTATTTTTTCCAGGAGTTGATGAAAAATGAATTTGATCATCATGTATATCACTAATGACATACTCATGTAGATTAACCGATTCAAATTCGGCTTGAGCAATATTAATTTCTGGTAATTGCTTAAGTTTCCACTGTACTTTGCCGCTATGTCGATCAATCAAAATATAAAATATTTGCTTAGCACTATTTTTGCCTGTGATTAAATTAGTAGCAGTTACTCCAATAGGTAAACGAATAGACAAGTCTCCACTTACGTTTTGCTCATTGCCTTCTAAAAATTGTCCATCTGCACTAATACGCAGCCAATCGGGATGGTCGGGATCTAAATTAAAGGTAAATTTTGCCTCCTTTACTGAATTATCCTGAACTAATCGCGTTAGATCAATGCGATGGCGATAAGGCGCTCCAGCCAACGCATTGGGGAAGGGGGTTAAGGAAATGGGTTCTATCCACTCAGGTTTTGAATCAGTGCTGATGTTTTTAACCCAGTTAGTGAACTGATTCCAACTAGACAGGTTTTCAGCAAAGGCGGTAGAAAAAATAAAGCTTAAACCATTTATTGTTACCAGTGTTATTAAGATCTGACGTAATATTTTTTTCATTTTACTTCTTTTTTATTTGCCTAATTTAGATTCCATTTTAGAGAAGAATCCTTAAGAAAAAATTAAATAAGGTAATTACTTTACCTAAACTGCATTACATTTACCCTTTCTTAATCATTCCTTAAGCAAATTAATGTAAGATATTTCCTATAACAAACAAGAATTTCTCAAAAAAGGTAAAAAATTAAATTAGGTAGAAGAATTTTATGAACAAAAAAAGAACGAAAAATCAATTTAAAAGTCTTATCCTTTTTACATGTATTTTTACGCTGGGGTTTAGTGCTCAACCTATTTTTGCTGCCGCTCCCACTGGCGAGCTACAAAACGACGTGCAATTTACCTGTGCATCGGCCATTGATATCATGGAATGTATCCAAAGGACGAATTCTTCGGCTACGGTTACTCAACCTGTTGACGTTAAAAATATGTCCGGCAGTACCGAGAGCCTTGGCATTAACAGTCCACTTAGTGTTGGAGCCCGCTATGATAATGATCTGGGCTGGATTTTAGATGCAGCTTATGCTCAAGCTTTTTATAGCGCTGCTGTCGGCTTAAAAATGAGCATTGGGCCTAATGAACATCGCGCTAACATCACTTTAGGCACTGCCCTTACCGACAAACAGCAAATTAAATTAACTTATGAATATTTAAGCCAAAATCTTCCCTTTGATTTTGTTACCGGAACCGTTAACGAATGGGTCAGCCAAAATGCTTTCGGCGCAGCTTACCGTTATCTATTTAATTACAAGTTATTACACAGTTTTGATCTAAGTGGTACTTATATTAAAGCCAATAGTAAAAAATTGTCGCAAGTGGATATGGGCGAAGATGAATTATCTGACGTCAATAAACGTCATATCGCTGGCGGCGAAGAAAGAACCGTTATGGGTTCCCTCACCTTAACTCCTTTTACTCATACCTCGCTTAAAATTGGTGCAGGTTATAGTCAAATCGCCTATAACACCCTCTATGAAGATAATCAGAAAAATACCACTCTTGCTTACACCGCTGATTTATCGCAATTACTTACTAGTACCACCAAGATCACCGCATCTATTAACAACACTGCAGCCAGCCGTAACCATTCCGCTAAAATCAGTCAAATTTTACCAGGCAGTCTAGAAGCCAGCGTTTCCGGACAATATGCCGTCGGCGCCGGTGAATTAGCAGACAGTAGCAGCCTCACCGCCAGCTTATCTTACCCTGCCCCTAAGAATTATTCCGAAGGCGGCATGGCTAAAGTTCTAGGCGCTTTAAAAGAATGGATTAAATCTCCGGTAGTCTCTTCAACCCGAGTTTTAGCTATTAAAGATGAACAAATAGCTAAAGTGATAATCGAAAAGACCAAAGATATTCCTAACCAAACAGTACTTATTGGTAAAATGCTTTCTCCAATCGATACCAAAAACTATTTTAAATTTGATCCAGAAATTTTCGAAAAAGTCACCTACAAATTGGATATAGCGGCTAATGCAAATCCAGGGAATCCTGTTTTACCTGACTACCTTGGTCTAACTTTAAACTCAAGTGCCGATAATTATGGAGCCATTTTATCCTCAAACGCCAACATGCCTATATCAGCCCTAACTCCTGGGATTTATACTATTACCCTTACAGCCACTGGCGTCCGCAAAGGACAGCCCGTCACTTCGGCCAATAATTCTTTTCAATTAACTGTAGCACAAGACAGTAGTTTGCCTGATCCGGAGTGGAAAACTAACAACCAATTAGCGGGCGGCATAGCTACTCAAGTTTACAACCAGACAATTAATTTAAAAACTTTGCTTAACAACGCCGGGGACGAGGATGCCTATACTTTTGAATTTACCGGACCAAGCTGGCTGCAATTGATTAATAATGGCCAAACTTTGGCAGGAAACGACATTATACCCATGAGTGAACAATCTCCAGCTACCATTACCTTGAACGCAATCAGCCATGCTAGTGGCAAATCAACCGGCATTAAAACCTTTTACATCCCCATCAGTGGTAATGGTAACGCGCCCGAATGGAAAAAAACGACCGTTGATAATCCTACCCCCACATTCTTTACTAATGTAAATATTAGTTTGAAAGATGATGGTTACGTCGATGCCAGCGGGCCAGACAGTAACAAAAATTTCTTTTTTACTGTAGTAAATGACCAAAATCAAGCAGTCGATTTTCCTATACCAGGCTTAAGCTTGTCTAACACAGGCTTTATTAGTGGCAACCTTAACAACATTAATTCGATTGGCATGTATAATTTAAGAATAAAAGCCACCAACACAGCCGGTTCCACTACAGGCCCTCTCCAAATAGAGGTAAAACCGAATGATAGTCTTGGCGACGTTAAGGTGTATGAGAACGCATCCTTACCTCCTGCCTACGCTTCGAATGAATATGCCGGTGGTGATTTAAATACCTATTTTGATAATCAAAATAATAAAAAAGTCGAACAAAACGATTATTTAATTTTTGAATTCCTAAACAAACGTGGCTGTGAATGGTTAACTTTAAAAAATAATGATCAAGGCAAACCTACTATCCTTTCCGGTTCCGTTCCCAATAACGCTGATCTGAATCAGTGTACGGATGTAGAAATTAAAGCCACCAGTAAAGCCAGCGGAAACTTTACGAGCTTTAAACAAAATATCATCATTCAAAAAGGTCCAGTTTGGAAAAAAACCCAATTAAAAAATGCAATTTTTGACCAAGTGTATGAGCTTGTTTTAGATGATAATACTAGTGGTGAAGCTTATGTTATTCCTGCCGCCCCAGGTAATGTTATGACCTTATCTTTTACAGAAAATAAGCCAGATTGGATGCAAAGCATAGAAAAAGCGACATACTCCCGTATCATCGGCAGCGCACCACCAACGGTAAACCAAATTAACGATGCTTACAATACTTCCAATCCTGTTAAATATACTTTTAACATTGAGGCTACCGATCAAACGGGTTCCACAGCTCCGGATTTAGAAGTATCTGTGCTTCCTAATAGCAGTTTGATTCCGCCCGCTTGGAAAAAGAATGTGGATAATAATAACCTACCCTTACCTCAGGCAACTAAAGGTAAGGCATATGATCCTATAGATTTATATAATTATGTTAGTCGAAGTCTTAAAGCAGGAGCCGAAGTTGCAAATGATGAATTATTCTTCCGCCTCAATACACCTGTTAACTGTCCTTGGCTAGTCATCACGGATAGTCGTTATTTATCTAGCAACGGAATTGTATTGCCAGGAGACGCACCTTCTACTTGCGATATAACAAATCTCCGTATATAGCCGCGCTTATGGTCTGCATAGCCCAACGGATCCAGTCAAAGGCAACCCAGCGACCGCGCAATTGCAAACGGATGAAACGCAATACTCCGCTATTTTTACTCCCACGTTATCTATTCATGCGGAACTAACCGAGAATGGACCAACAATGAAATTCAAATAGAACCTAAGAACACAGGAACCATTTACAATGCTTTTAATATTGATTTATCCCCTAAACTAGCGAAGCCGACCAAACTGAATGGAAACTACGAAGTAACTTTATTAATAAAAATGGCTTTGACTTAGCATTGGATGAGGAAGCGCCTAAGGCTTAGAAGTAAGTGGCATTTAATCCCAGAGCAGAACATTGATTTAGAAAGTCTCGTGGACAAACCATGACCATTTCACTGGGTCTTAGAGACTGCAATACCGGTGGAATAAGCGAATCGCCACCATTAGAATTCCGGTCACCTCCACTAATGATATTGAATTAGATGGGCAAGCAGTTGCAGCCTCTCTTTCGATGTCAACAACCCAATCCTAATAGCTAAGGAAATTAATTTAAACCAATGTGTCAAAACGTTCTTTCATGGCCAGAAATAACGGAATCAGCCAAGGATGGCAATGCAACCTACAACTCTGCCCAGTGGGTATACAGGCTAATAATGGAATGATTACTTTATTCTCTACAGGCAAAAACACTGCCAGTTATGGAAATGTGGTTACCCATTAACTTTCGATATCTCTCTACAACAAATAATGCAAAAGGCAACAACAAAATTAATTCAGCCGATGGAGGTCTCTGGAATGGCAGTGTTCCTGGTACCCAAATTGATAGTGGATGGAAATCTCAACCAAAACGCTTTTCAAATTTTAAATCAAGGAGCAAAAGAATATTACACTTCATTAATAATTAATGGGTTACAAAACCAACTACTCAATACGATATAAGTACCAGGAATGTTACTATTGGGATACTCAATGACTTGGCAATTATCTTTAATCTATACAAAGCAGTCACCAGTAATCCAAATGATGCAGTTCAGTGCCAATATGTGCCTGAAACTAACCTAGTGTGGAACACTGGAAACTGGTTTTTTACTGTGAAAAGGGGCAATGATTTCCGTTATCTTTGCTAACAATTTCTTTGCCTCGTGTATCCCACTGTCAGCAGTGTAGTTGTCCAAAGAAGACCATAGACTAAGGAAGCCAAACTTATTGGTTAGCTATCGAGATCTGGGTCACCACTACCTTTTGAATCACCACTTCTTCGACAGGGACGTCACGGTGACCAGAGTGGGTGGTGGTAGCCACTCGACTAATCTTATCAATCTACATCCATGCCCTCCACTACCTGACCAAGTACACAATAACCCCATCCTTGGGGGTTTTTTGTTTTGTGATCTAAAAATTGATCATCCACCACATTTATAAAAAATTGGGCGGCAGCAGGATGGGGTCCTAAGTATGTGCTATGGCCACTGTACCACGCTCATTGGAAAACCCTTTATCAGCTTCATTTTGTATAGGAGATTGAAAAGGCTACCCCTTAGCCACCATACTGGGGACAAATCCTCCTGCTCTCAATTCTACAAAAATTGGGGAATTACACGATGAAAGATCACTCCCTCGTCCACCACAACCACTTTCAGCATAGTGTCGAAACCTTAGCAGCGGTTTGCGGAGAATTTTTTTATCTAAATTATAAAAAAATAACACCAAAATTTGTTTCGATTTTAATTATAGGATTGAGAGCCATAGTGAATATTGGTAACATGATACCAAAATTTGTTTGTGTTAAAAGGAAGGATTTTCATGGATGGTCTTACTGCTTCTCCGCGGCATCGTTTATTTACTCTTTCTTTTGCTGCTTTAGGGGTAGTTTATGGCGATATTGGAACAAGCCCTTTTATATGCCTTACGCCAAACTTTACTGCACTTTTCATTAATAAAGTTAATCTCTTCGTATTCTTCTCCTCTCATTTTTTGGTTACTGATTATAGTTATTTCCTGTAATATTGATTAATTATTTTCGTGTGTACAGACCACGGAGGTGGGAATCACGGCTTATCCACCCTACTGAATCAAAGTTTAGAGAAACTAGCACCTTGGCTGTTATTTTTTACGATTTCGGGAAGTGGGTTTGATTTTTGGTGATGGCTTATTCACACCGCTATTTCAGTTCTTGAGTGCCGTGGAAGGATTTAATCTTTATCCCCTGCTTTTGCTACTTTTGTGGTTCCCATTACTTTTATTATTTTGATAGGTCTTTTTTGGCTGCAAAAAGCAGGGTCAGAGAAAAATCGGTATCGGATTCCGCAAACGCCATACTCTACAACTCCCTTGCTTTATTACCATAGGCCTGATCTGGTTTAGTGCAAATTAATTAAGCAGCCACAAATTTTAAAGGTGTTAAATCCATATTGTGCCTACCAATTTTTTATCCAACAAAAACAAACTGCATTTATTGCATTAGGTGGGTTATTTTTAGTAGTGACAACTGGTGGCTGAAGCATTATATGCCGATGTAGGTCATTTTGGTAAAAACGCCATTCGTTTGGCTTGGTTTACTATTGTTTTACCCGGATTATTACTCAATTATTTTGGTCAAGGAGCCTATTTACTAACCCATCCGCAAGCCATTTCCAATCCATTTTCAACAATCTTAGCACCTCATTGGTTTTTGCCTATCCTTATTGGCCTTGCGACCATTGCTACGTCATTATTGCCTCTCAAGCCATCATTGCTGCGGTATTTTCTATCATAAAGCAAGCTTCGCTGTTAAATTTAGTCCCGCGATTTAAACTAGGATTCAAACTTTCTCCTTTGGTATAGTTAAGTTCATTGACCCGACCGTCAATTTTCTCTCCGCAGCTGGTACCTGCTCCTTGGTTTTAACCTTTCGCTCTTCAACGCATTTGGCTAACGCTTATGGAATTGCAGTCAAATTCGATATGCTACTCACTACGGTCTTAGTGACTCAAGTTGCAGCACGGACCTGGCATTGGAATTTCTTTCAATTATTAATTTTTCCGGGTATTCTTTGCTCTTGATCTTGCTTATTTAAGTGGCAAATCCCGCATAAACATTCCCGCAGGCGGCTGGATTCCTCTTTCTATTGCTTTATTGACAATGGTTATCATGTATACCTGGTATCAAGGGTTTATACAGCTGCGCCGCTTAAACTTTAAACAAGAACGTGCTCATCAAGCACATCATTAATGAGCTAAACAAAAAAGAAAATTGGCGTTTGCCCGGAACGGCATTATTTATTACCTACGTCTCCTTATGACGAGTTAGGAAGTAGTTTATTACATCACTTGAGTATTAATCGCATTCTTAAGCCAAAACTCTAATCTTTTTAACTTTACAAATTGAAACCTAACCACATATTCTAGAAAAAAACAAATTTAAAATAACTCAAAAAGCGGAAGGGTTTTGATTGTTTAAACAGGACTGGGTTTGCAGAGAATATCGATTTACCAAAAATGTTAGAGCGATTAGCAATGCAACTTCTTCCATTCCAATGACAATTAGAGCAAAAAAATAGTTTATTTTGTAGAAATGATTTCCTTGGCAAAAATTAAGGACCGAAAAATAAATTATTTATGGTTTTGGTAAAAATATTTGTTTTCTTTTATGTTACGCAACGCTTTACCTGATATCGAACTTGTATCACATCCCTTACAACAAGACCATTGCTATTGGAACCTATTATCAGCTTTGAATAGATTTCGCTAAGACCTGTAAAAACCAAACAATCAGTTATATACTAGGGTCTGTCTACTATTGTCATTGCCTCGAGCGTTAGCGTTTTTAGTAATCCCAGTCCGCACTTTTAGACAATGCTCTGTACTGGATTCAGCTTCCCCCCTCGCTCACGCTCGGGGTCGGACTACTGATTTTTTTAAGTGAAAAAACCAGTGTTGATATGAGAAATTAATGAATTTATTTTTTGGAGAAAAAACATGTCCCATGATAAGGCGACCACGAACCCATAGCGGAATTAAGTGATGAAAACCTGTGACATGCATCGCACGCTATCACGATAATCCCAAATGGAGGAGCTCGAAGCAGTTGACTGGGCACAATTAGCGTGTTGATGCATGTAAAATATGTACAGTCTTCGTTCACAACCCCTCCTTCCTGCAAACACAACCGTGATGAAGAAAAAAGAACATGCAACAATGGTTTTAAAATTATATTTGTTGTAACAAACTGAAAAATGGACAAAGAACTTAAAGATTACTTATTTACTGACAAATCTATTGTGGCTTTAAGAGGAATAGTATGTACAAAAATAATTACATAAATAGAGTTTATCTTCTCGTCCCTGACTCACGTCTCGTCATTCTCCTTAAGAAATTTTTTCCGTAATCCAATGGAAAAGCTGGGGTAATTTCCACCAGCGACCACCATCATTTTTTAACGCTACGTCTTGTCCCAATGACATTTTGATAGGTGGGGTGAGAATAATATTTTCATCTTACCTGAGGCGCGCATATTCGTTAATTGTTTGCCTTTAGTTGGATTCTCACCGACTAAATCATTCTCACGCGAATGAATACCTACAATCATTCCTTCATAAACTTCTACTTGCTTAACCATAAATAATTGCCACGTCTCTGTAAATTAAACAAAGAAAATGCTGTAGCTTTACCTATTCCGTTAGCAATTAATACACCTCGAGAACGATGCTGAATTCCTCCTTTTTGGACGCAAAAATAATTTCAAAAGCCTGTAACATACATTACTCCAGAACCTGAGGTCATCATAAGAAATTGGGCGTGAAAACCAATTAAACCTCGAGTAGGTATTAAATAAGTTAAACTAACTCTCTCCTTGCCATCGGGTAGCATTTCGGATAATCGTCCACGACGTTCGGCTAGCTGCCGGATAACCGTATATTGATTTTTTTTTATTGACAACTAATTGTTCATATAGCCGTACTACTCCATCAATAGTTTTGGTAAATAACAGCTGGACGCGAAACGGTGAAATCATAACCTTCCAGGCCCGTGATCATTCCAATCAAAATGGCGCGCATGGAGTTTGCCACGACCAGAAACTACAAATTGGTCTGCATCTCCTCCTGGGTTCACTTTTAAAGCCACATTAGTAATTAATTCTCGGTCTAAGCGTTCGCGAATTAGGCGGCTCGTTACAAATTTTCCTCCTTGACCTGCAAACGGAGAATCATTGACTTGAAAAGTCATACTAAAATAATCGGCTTCGTTAACTTTAATACGGGTAATGCCTCCACTTTTTGTGGATCGCATAAAAGTATCTGATATATGACTATGGCTAATTCCGGTAATGGCAATAATATCCCCGGCTTGTGCCTGAGGATTTCGTCCCGTTTAAGTCCCATAAAACCTAATACCTGTAAAACTCGCGCCGTCCTTACCTTACCATCAGCCCCTGACAACTACGATGGGTATTGGTTTGAATTTTACCGCGTGCAATCCGGCCGATACCGTATGGCTCCTGACATAAATCCTACAATCCAAGGCGCTAATTTGCATTTGAAAGGGCCCGTCGATATCTACTTTGGGTGGTAAACCGTATCAATAATCATATCCAATAGCATTTCCATATTTTGCTTGGTAATGATTCTATATCTTTCACAGCATAACCCTCTGCAGTAAAGCAGAGCCTATAAATAACAGGTAAAATCTAATTGTGTATCTGTTGCACCCAAACCAACAAATAAATCAAAAACTTGATCCACTACCCAATGAGGCCTAGCACCTGGGCCATCAACTTTATTCACCACTACAATGGGCTTTAACCCCCATTGAAATGCCTTTTGAGTGACAAAACCAGTTTGCGGCACGGCACCGTTGACAGCGTCAACCAATAGTAAAACGGAATCTACCATAGATAAAATTCGCTCAACTTCTCCTCCAAAATCAGCATGTCCAGGGGTGTCTAGAGTATTGATATGATAATCTCGCCATAAAATGGCTGGATTTTTAGCCCAAAACGGCAATGCCACGCTCCTTTTCCAACGCATCGGAATCCATGACTCTCTGAACAGGGGCGCGACCATCTCCCAAAGTCCCAGACTGCCTCAGTAGTTGATCAACTAATGTGCTTTACTGATGATCGACATGGGCAATAATTGCAACATTACGTATTTCATCGACATCACTAACCTATCTATCTAAAATAATAAATTCTACATTAAAATCAAAAATCCCACGTCAGAACCGGAGTATTCTATTCCTTGATTTGATTTCCCTATTATGCAAAGTTACGGGTTTACACCCACAGTTTGGGATATATAAATTTAAACTTTAAAACTTAGAACTGATGGGAGCCAGCTCATTTTGGAAAGTCAACGATAATAGTAACTATAACACATATTGATCCAATGACTAATAGAAATACCTCAGGAAAAATTCAAATTCAACTAATAAAAGAATTAGCGAATGGTCAATTTCATACTACGGAAAATTTGTTTCAGCGGTTACAATTAACTCAGACCCAATTGTGGCAAATTATACAACAGTTAGATCAAACAGGGATTGATATCGAGTTCTCCACTGTGTCTACTTTATCGACTGGCCACGTGTATTGAATTTTTAGATGAAAGATTGATTTTAAACCAGCTTCAATCCGATGCGCTTTCCCAACTTGACCAACTTATTCTCATGAAGAAATAGAATCTACAAATGATTATCTTTTAAAAAGCGGTTCACTTCAAACCGTAAGTCCGCTTTGCCTAGTACAGCAAACTCACTGGCAAAAGGTCACACGGCCCAACCGGCGATATCCCCATTGGCTTCGTAAATATTTACCACTCGTTACTTTGGCATTTTTCTAAATATACAACTAGCATGGTTGGCTTAGTTAAGCTATTGCCGTTATTGGCACCATAGCAATCATGTTATATGGTGTTAAACAATGAATTTACTGAAAATGGCCGAATGACATTTACCATGGTAACCAGAAACTCGCTGGAGTGTTATTGGAAACCACAATGAATAACAATGGGCGCCTGCGAAGCAGTTATAGGAATCGGTATCAATGTTTATCTCTCCACCATCACAAGCCCTGCCCATACAACAACCTTGGACTTGTTTAGAAACAATCACTGGAAAATCGGTGGAGCCAAATCGGTTGGCGGGATTATTGCTTAATGCATTTTTCCTTATTCTCTACCCCAGTTTTCTCTTTTATGGCTTAGTTCCCTTCTTTCTTCAAGAATGGCAAGATTTAGA
>CAVQTK010000017.1:0-119370 GCA_963716455.1 uncultured Pseudomonadota bacterium | reverse complement strand
TGATTGCAGAAAGAATAAAAATTTTTTGATTCGCCCAGGAGGGATGAATTAAATAGGCAATGTTAGTCGCAATGAATGATAAAATGGTGGGATACCAAAAAATATTATATATCCATTGTAGCCAAATGCTAAGAAAGCCCCAAGATGGCCCGAAGGCTTCGCGGACCCATATATAAACCCCCCCGCTTTGAGGGTAATGAGTAGCTAACTCAGCTGTCACCAAAATGCATGGAATTAAAAACAGACAGGTAGCGATAACATACAATACCAATAAAGAAGGGCCATTGGCTGCATTGACAGGCAGATGACGTATGCTGTCAATCGCAATCACATTAATCATAACAAGGTTGAATACGCCTAAAGTACGGGTTGGTTTATATTTTTTCAGGTTCATATTCCCTCAGGAAAGGTTTTAGTAGCTCATCTTGTAGCTTGAGACGTGACTAGCTTTATCAAACTATTTATTGCTAAAATCCAAAATTATCATGTGAAATTATGGTAGTCAATTTTGAGGTAAAAAATGTCCGTTATTCTAAGAAAAGCTCAATCGTTACAAGCTTGGAGTGTTGCTCACCGTCGACATTTACATCAGTTTCCAGAGTTAAGTAATCAGGAACAAAAAACCGCTAGTTATTGCATGAATATATTGAAAGAACTGGGTTATCATATTATTCCCATGTCCGGATACGGTTTCGTCGCCGATTTAATATTTGAAAATAACTCAAAGACTATAGCATTGCGTGCAGATATGGATGCGTTACCTATTACTGAAAAAAATACTCACGACTTTGTCTCACAAAATATAGGTATTGCACACTTATGTGGACACGATGGTCATATGGCCATAGCTTTAACTGCTGCACGTTTGTTAGCTGAGCACCCACAGCCTTTGCCAGTCAATGTACGTTTTTTATTTCAACCCAGTGAAGAAAAACCTCCAGGGGGAGCCCTTGGCATGATAGAACAAGGCGCTTTAAATGGAGTCACTGAAGTATACGGTTTACATAACGATCCTGGAACTCAGGTGGGAAAGATACGAACCCGAGTAGGCGCACTAACAGCTGCAGCAGATTTATTTGAGCTAACTATTCGTGGTCGTGGTTGTCATGCAGCCCGTCCCCAAGACGGACTGGATCCGATTATCGCGATTGCTCAGCTTATCACGCAGTGGCAAGCTATAATTACACGTCGCCTAAATCCTGTTCATCCTGCTGTGTTGAGTGTTACTCAATTAAAAGCTGGAGAAGTGTTTAATGCCATCCCTGACCGTGCTTATTTAGCTGGAACGGTACGCACCTTTGATGCAAAGGATAGAACTTTAATTTATGAATTGATGCAGCTTTCTATTCAAGGTTTAGAAAAACAAGGCTACGCCAGTGAATTTAACTATGTATGGGGCTATGATGCAGTGCATAATGCTGGCTATGGAGTAGAAAGAGTGGCACAAGCAGCCAAAGAAATTTTAGGAAGTGAACAAATAGATATTCAAGCTGATCCCGAAGGATGGGGAGAAGATTTTTGTTACTATTTGCAACATCGTCCAGGAGCTTTTTATTTTCTAGGTAGCGGCAATACTGAAAAAAACCTGAGTGCCTCCTTACATTCACCACGTTACGATTTCGATGAAACAGCTATGGCTTTCGGAGCTGCCATAATGGCTAATTTAGTTTTACAAGCTTCAAATAGGCCAAAAATGAACGTTTTTTCCACGGGTGAGCTATTACCTTGATTATTGGTCTAACATGGATAGTTCTTTTACTAGCTAACACGCTGATCTTAAGTTACCAGCGTGCTTCCCTACCTGTGTGCACAATCGCCATCACTCTATTATTGTTTTTACTCTCTGTGTTAATTTTCCCTGGCTGGTCAGTTTTAGTGATAATTTGGTTATTTTGGATCAGTATCGCATTAATTCTCAATATCTATCCTTTACGCCGTCTTTTACTTACTCGCCATATTATTAAACTTTTTACTCGACGTATGCCCGCTCTCTCACCGACTGAACAAGCTGTAGTATTTGCAGGTAATGCGGGTTGGGAAGCGCAACTGATAAGTGGCATGCCAGATTGGTTACAGTGGCAAAATTTCCAACCACCAGAATTATCTTCGTCGGAACAAGCATTTCTCAATGGGCCTGTGGAAGTACTTTGCAATAGGATTGACACTTGGAAGATTAGTCGTGATCTGCAAATTCCTGAAGATATTTGGATGCATTTACGTCATGCGGGATATTTCGGATTAATCATTCCTCCTCAGTTTGGTGGTAAAGGTTTTTCTGCCTATGCTCATGCTGAAGTAGTGATGAAATTGGCTAGCGTCAATTCTGCCGTAGCGACTATTGTCAGTGTCCCCAATTCTTTAGGACCTGCTGAATTGCTGTTAGGTTATGGAACTGAAGAGCAAAAAAACTATTATCTTCCTCGCTTAGCCAGTGGTGCAGAAATTCCTTGTTTCGCTTTAACCAGTACGGTCGCAGGTTCTGATGCGGGATCCATGATTGATTTTGGAATAATTGGTTATTATCAAATTAACAATAAAGAGCAATTAGGGATTTGTTTAAATTGGAACAAACGCTACATTACTTTAGCTCCTGTTGCGACTTTAATTGGATTAGCCTTTAAATTATATGACCCAGAACTTTTATTAGGGAAGCAAGACTATCTTGGTATTACTTGTGCTTTAATTCCAGTTAATACGCCTGGAATAGAAATTGGTCGTCACCATAATCCACTCAATTGTGCTTTTCCCAATGGTCCCATCGCAGGAAAAAATGTTTTGGTTCCATTAGATTCGATAATTGGAGGTGTTGAACAAGCAGGACGAGGATGGCCCATGCTGATGGAAACTTTAGCTGCAGGACGAAGTATTTCTTTGCCGTCAATTGCTGTTGGTAATGCTAAACGTGTCGCTTTAAGCAGTGGTTTTTATACTCGAATACGTCACCAATTTCATACCACCATAGCTAATTTTGGTGGTGTTCAAGAAGCTCTGACGCTTATTATGGGTTCCACTTATTGGATTACTGCACTGCGTTGGTTTAGTCTAATGCAATTAAATCAAGGTATTCACTCAACTACAGCTGCTGCCATCAGTAAGTATCACACTACAGAAAAGTCTCGCCAGGTAGTCCAAGCTGCAATGGATATTCACGGAGGGAAAGGGATTTGCCTTGGGCCACACAATTATTTGGCACAATTGCATATTGAATCACCCATTGCTATTACTGTAGAAGGCGCTAACATTTTAACTCGCTCGTTAATTATTTTTGGACAAGGTATTCTGCGTTGCCATCCTTTTTTGTTGCGGGAAATAACTGCAACTTTAAATCCAGATAAAAACCAAGGTCTAAAGGAATTTGATCGAGCTTTATTTTCTCATGGCGGCTACCTAATAAGTAATAAGGTACGTACATTTATTCTAGGAATGAGAGCCAAAGGTGATTATTTTCAGCAATTAACACGGTGTAGTGCAACATTAGCCTATATAATTGATCTCGTGTTAATAACACAAGGCAGCGACTTAAAGCGAAATGAAAAACTTTCTGCACGGATAGGTGATTTGTGGAGTTATTTATATATTTATAGTGCTGTTCTAAAATACTCACAGTCGAATACCCTGAATTCCTCAGAGGAAGAATTAAGAGTTGTACAATGGTGTTGTGAAGAATTATTATTTCTCTTCTATCGACAACTGGATGGTTTATTATCAAATTCATTTTCGAATTTGACTGCCGCAGCTTTGCGATGCTTCTTGTTTTTAAGGAGAAAGCGTTGGCAACCGCCCGGTGATCGTTTGACTTCTGAAGTTGCCCAGTTATTAACACGACCTGGTGGATACGCCAACGCTTGGCGGATGGGGTTTATTTTTCTAAGGATTCTTCCCATCCTTTGAGTAATTTAGAGAATCTTTTAAAACAAGTCATTGCCATAGAGCCTTTGTTGGAAAAAATTCATCATGCAGAATATAAGCGCCAGATTCGCGGAAAAGATATAGCAGAATTAGCGGCTGCTGCAGTAGCCGCCAATATTCTTTCGCCAGAGCAAGGGGCCCAAGTTCTGGCAGTGGAAAAAATAAAAATGCAATGGCTTCAAGTGGATGATTTCGAAAATCTATCCAAATAATTTAGTACGGCTTATCTTAGAATTGGCAACAGATAGTCGCTCCAAGCTTCAGAGTCAATTAACATTAGACTTCTTTCGAAACTCTACTGCTGATGCAAATTTCGTTGCTCGGTGCTCATCTCACATACTTGCGTGTATGCTCCGGTTTTGCGCTCCGATGCGCCTTGCACTTTGCTACCAGCGGCGAGTTTCGAAAGAAGTCTATTCAAAGTTGAGAATAAATTATGGAAAAGATCTGGTTCTCTAGTTATCCTTTAGGAGTCCCTGAAACGATTGATGTGGATCAATACCCTTCGCTTTTAGCGGCGTTTAATGAATATTGTGCAATTTATGCTGAGAAAACCGCTTTTTCTAATTTTGGTACACAGTTATCTTATCAACAGTTAAATCACTTGAGTTGTTATTTAGCCGCCTATTTTCAACACACATGGAATTTGGTCCCTGGTGAACGAGTAGCCATAATGATGCCCAATTTATTGCAATATCCTGTGGCGTTGTATGCCATTTTGCGTTCTGGGCTAATAGTGGTGAATATCAATCCTAGGTACCAACCGCGTGAATTAAAGTTACAGTTAGCTGATGCGAAAGTGAAAGCAATTATTATTTGGGATCGTTTGGTGGATGTATTGCGAGAAGTGTTACCAGATATTCCTATCCAATATATTATGGTCACCCAGATAGGTGATTTAATGAGCGGTGTTAAAAGCCTATTGTTTAATTGGTTTGAAAAATTGAAATTTCGACAACTTTTCACCATTTCAGTAAAAATAGAAAAGCTTCATTGTTTAAAAAAAGCGATAAAAATTGGCGAAAATCTTTCTTATAGCGAACCGCCAGTTTCTTTAGAAACTATAGCTTTGTTACAATATACGAGTGGCGCCACTGGGCAACCTAAAGGAGTCATACTTTCCCATCGCAATATTTTAGCTAACACTATTCAATGTTTGACGTGGATGCGAGATAGCATAAAAATAGGCCAAGAGGTAATTTTAATTCCACTGCCTCTTTACCATATTTTTTCTTTGCAAGTGAGTTTTGTATCAGTGGCCTGTGGCGCCCACTGTGTGTTAATAACGGATCCTCGAGACATAAACAGTTTAATTTCTACCTGGCGAAAAAATTCAGTAAGCATATTGGTGGGGATAAATACATTGTTTTTACACTTATTGAAACACCCCTCTTTTAAAGATCTAAATTTTCAGTCTTTAAAATTAACGGTTGCTGGTGGTATGGCTACGCAGGAGAAGATTGCGCAACAATGGCAAAAGATAACGGATTGTGTAGTTACAGAAGGTTATGGTCTTACTGAAGCTAGCCCAATAGTGTGCATTAATCCACTGACAGCAACGGTTTTTAATGGCAGTATCGGTTTGCCTGTGCCTGATACCGAAATAAAAATTTGCAATGGACAAGGTGAAGAGGTAGCTATCGACCATGTTGGGGAGCTATGGGTAAAAGGTCCGCAAGTTATGTGCGGCTATTGGCAGAATCCTCAGCAAACTGCAGAGGTTTTAGATCAGCAAGGATGGTTGCACACCGGCGATTTAGTAAGAATGGATGCGCAAGGGTTTATATACTTTGTGGCACGAAAAAAGGAAATTATTGTGGTTTCAGGATTTAATGTATGCCCACGAGAAGTAGAGGAAGTAATTGCGAGCCTTCCTGGTGTGGCAGAAGTGCTGGTGATAGGTATTCCCAGTGAGGCGACGGGTGAAATGGTTAAAGCTATAGTAGTAAAAGCGGATCCTAAATTAACTAGTGACACCATTATAGATTTTTGTCGCCATCAATTAGCCCTCTACAAAATTCCCAAACAAATTGAGTTTCAGTCAGCAATATCTAAAAATTTAGTAAGTAAATACTAATTATTATTGTAATTGTTCACGGGGTAGAAGGGAAAGCCCCCTTTTGCTCCAGATTGAGCTTTCTGCGTTGGCAAATTAAACCTCGTGAATGTTTACCTATTATTTAAACTTAGCAACAATGGCCTCCACAGGATGCAATTTAAATTCCTCACCGCTTAAAGGAGTGGCGGTTTTGGCTTCAGAAACGAGTTTAAAAAATCTTCCAAAATTAGTAGGACCTACTAATAACTTATCTGCCGGTAGGTAAGGTTTACCTTGATAACAGGCGGCAGGCTTGCCTTGTACTACAGCTTGGCTAACTAAAGTAGCCGGAACGAAACACATAACCCCATCGGCGACTGCGGCAGCTTGATCTCCACGAATATCAACTATACGAAGAAAAGTACTCAGTTCTTTTGTTATAGATCCTTCTTTTTCCGGTTCATTAAGATCAGCCATAACAGTTTGCTTAATCTGCTCTAATTGAATGCGTTTTTGCATGGATGAATCAATAATAAATTGAATGCTATTTTTAACCGGATTGCGGATTAAATGTAAAAGCATTTTACTTAAATAGGTATTAACGTCATCTAAGCCGGGATGTAACCCAATACGTACATCAATTTCATTAAATTCATTTTGTTGGAAAATAGTCGTAATTGAGGTTAAGAGTTGTAAATCCTCAATAACCGATTTTCCGCCAGAAATAAATATCAATTTATTTTTCCCCTCGTTTTGTAAAGTTTTATGCAAGGGGGTGAATTCCATTTTGCTTTCAGATGCCTTAACTGCTGCTACGAAAGCTAAATGACCGACTACTTCTGTTTTTAATTTAGGATTTAATTCTTTAACTTCTGCCGCTGCTGCAGAAAGTGGCAATAACCATTGATAGCATTCAGGCCAACCTTTTTCCTGTATTTTTCCTCTCTTGACGTGTTTAGCTTCTGTAAATAAATAATCATCATAAATGAATCCTGCCTGAATTTCTTGAGATAAAAGTTCTGCGATCTGATAGGGAACTGCGGCATTATTTAATGAAGGTGTTCCAATTAATGCATGAGTAACAGCTAATTTTTTTAAGTATTCTTGTAAGAGTAAAAGTTCTTCAGTATTCAATGTCGTATTCTCAAAAGTCGCAAAAGGTGTATTCAAAATAGATTCCAGAGAAATGACGTTAATTTTGGGTGAAAATTTTTCACTGTCTATTTTACTTTTGGCGGCTTTTCCTACAACTAATAAATTTATAGTTGTTGCTTTGGATTCTGCAGCTAATTTATGTGCCGTTTGAGTGATGAGTGCTGAATCTCCTGCACTGTGACAAACTAGTAAAACTTTCATTGTTTTTCTCCTTGTATTTATTAGATTCTTTCGAAATTCTACTGCTGATGCAAATTGCTGCGTTGCTCAAATCCTCACATACTGGCGTGTATGCTCCGGTTTTGCGCTCCGATGCGCCTTGCACTTTGCTACCAGCAGCGAGTTTCGAAAATTGCATTCCTAATAAAATATAATATTTAGTCATTAATTTCAATTTGATCCCACTTTCGCTGGTTCGCGGCGAGTGAAATCGAACAGAGGAAATAAACTTTGTCAATTTGACAAAAATGCATAAAATTTGCTAAATTGTTGCATCTTTTACACTATAAAGTGAAATATAACGATGGATTATTTGGAATTCGAGCGACCCATAGCCGAGTTGGAACAAAAAATTGACGAATTACGTCGAGTGGGTAACAATCAAGAGATCAATTTGAGTGAAGAAATCGTGCGTTTAGAAAATAAAAGCAAGGCTTTAACTCGCGCGGTTTTTAATTCTCTCACTGCTCAGCAAACCGTACAATTGGCTCGACATCCCCTGCGGCCATACGTTCTTGACTATTGCGAGTTGATCTTTACCGATTTTGATGAACTGCATGGTGATCGCCACTTTGGAGATGATGCAGCCATTGTAGGTGGTTTAGCTCGTTTAGAGGGATATCCGGTAATGGTGATTGGACAACAAAAAGGGCGCACTACCAAAGAAAAAATAGCGCGTAATTTTGGTATGCCAGCTCCTGAAGGATTTCGCAAAGCACTGCGCTTAATGCAGTTGGCAGAAAAGTTTCGCCTTCCTGTTTTAACCTTTATTGACACCCCGGGTGCTTATCCTGGTATTGGTGCAGAAGAGCGTAATCAAAGTGAAGCCATTGCAAGAAATCTTATGGCAATGTCCGTTTTAAAAACGCCTATCATTTCTACTGTAATTGGTGAAGGTTGTTCAGGGGGTGCCTTAGCCATTGGAGTAGGAGATGTTATTCTGATGCTTCAATACAGTTATTATGCCGTAATTTCTCCGGAAGGATGTGCTTCCATTTTATGGAAGAGTGCTACCAAAGCAAATGAAGCTGCCGAAGCTCTTAATTTAACTGCACAGCGGTTGAAGTCATTAGGTTTAATTGATGAAGTTATTCCCGAGCCATTAGGTGGAGCTCATCGTGATGTTAAATGGATGGCACAAAGAATTAAAGAACGTTTACTTAGCCATTTGGAAGAATTACAAAGTAAACCTTTGAATTCTTTGCTGGAAGATCGGTATCAAAAATTATTAAAAATAGGGGCTTAATCTAAAAAGTAAGCGTGAACAGTTACTCTAAATTGATATCAAAAATGTGGGAATAATTAGCTGTGAAGCAATCTAAGTTTATAGTTATCCCGCGGCCAAGCCATGCTATGACGGCCATGTATTCGCAAAAATTGCTAGTCGATCAAGTATACAAACAGTTAAATTTATTGCCCACTCACCATCAGTATTTAATAGCATATAGCGGTGGTGTTGATTCTCATGTCTTGTTGCATATCATGGCGACATTACGTAATCGATATCCTGAAATGCAATTACAAGCACTGCATATCCACCATGGACTCAGTAAAAATGCTGATAAATGGGCTGAGCATTGTCAAATTGTTTGCTCTAGTCTACAGATAGCATATCAATGCCATTATATTTCCCATTCTCCACTTGCAAATGAGAGCATTGAAGCTTGGGCTCGCGAAGCGCGTTATGGTATTTTTGCCGATTTATTGGCGTCAGGAATGAGCTTGCTGACCGCTCATAATCAAGATGATCAGGCAGAAACCCTTTTTCTACAGTTGTTTCGAGGGGCTGGTCCTAAGGGACTGGCAGCTATGTCTGCACAACAATCTTTTGCTCAAGGTTATATCTGTCGGCCGCTACTTAACTTTAATCGACAGCAAATACATGAGTATGCAATGGCACATCAATTAACTTGGCAAGAAGATGAAAGTAATGAGGATGTGCGTTTTGATCGTAATTTTTTGCGTCAGCAGATTATGCCACTGTTACGCGAGCGGTGGCCTGCTGTAGTCAAGAATTTGACTCGTTCCTCTCAACATTGTGCTGAAGCTACTGTGCTGTTGACGGAATTGGCGCAACAGGATCTAGGTCATGGAATAACCAGTGAGAAAAAATCTTTACCTTTAGCTGCACTTTGGTCTTTGTCGGCAGAAAGGCAACGTAATGCCTTGCGTCATTGGTTAAGTTCTCAAGGCTGTCGTATGCCTAGCAGTCAAAAATTACAGGAAATGCAGCAAATTTTATTGTATTGTCGACAGGATGCACTGCCACAAGTTACATGTGATGAATATACGGTACGACGCTATCGTCGTCATTTAGTGGTTGTACCTGTTCCTTTGTCACAGCTACCTACACCGTATGCAATTTGCTGGGATTTTAGTGTTCCTTTAGAGTTACCAGGGAATTTAGAACAATTAATAGCTGTTCAACAGCAAGGCACGGGTATATCTACCCGTTGGTTGGTGGAAAAATTCTCCATTCGCTTTCGCCGTGGTGGCGAGCGCTGCCAGCCACAAGGAAAAAATCACCGCTATTTACTCAAAAAATTATTTCAAGAATGGGAAATCCCTCCCTGGGAACGCGATCGAATTCCTTTGTTGTATTACGAAGAGCAGTTGGCAGCTGTAGTGGGTTATTGTATTTGTTCCTCATTCGCTGCGAGGCATGATGAGTTTGGTTGGATTATTACCAGGAAAAAAAATAAGTAACCTCACCCTGTAGTTTGGAATGCCCATCAAATGGCAGGATTGCCATTTTGAACGCACGCAGTGCGCCCGGAGGTGAAGTTCCAAGGATGGAGCTGAATCATAATGCTCAAATACTACGTGTATTCTCCGCTTTACAGCTGAACGTTCACTTGTAGGCAGGTACTTCATCTGAGCTATTACGAAAATAATAAAATATACTTTGCTTATTTATCGTTTTTAAGTAAAATATATATATGGAAATTATGAATGACTTGATTGCCGTTCTATCCCGTTTTAATCCTTGGTGGAAAAAAGCGGCGAGTTCTGATTTACCTACCTGGAAGCGAGCATCTTTTAATGAGTTATTTGAATGGGTTTATTCTCCACCAGCCCCCAGAGCAGTATTACTTTCCGGAGCTAGGCAAGTAGGAAAAACGACTCTCTTGCTACAAGTCATTACGGCCTTATTAGAGAAAGACATATCCGCCTCCAATATTCTGTATGCTACTTTTGACCATCCCATTATCAAGATGGCTGGGATTGATGTGGTACTGCAAGCTTGGCGCGAACGAGAACTGGTTGCTCCAGGACCCGAATTCCTTTTCTTAGATGAAGCACAATTCATAAATGAGTGGGGAACTTGGGTAAAACATCAAGTTGATTTTGACAAAAATAGAAGAATTATTTTTACTGGCTCAGCAATGCCTATATTAGATAAACAAGAGTCGGGTGTTGGCCGTTGGCATACTATTAAGTTAACTACCTTGTCTTTTTATGAATATATTCAATTGAAAGAGGAGAAGAGCGAGAAGAAGGAGGTGGAAGTTAATAAATCATTGGTGGATTTTAAAAAATTATTGGGAGACCTTTATTCTAATGTGAAAGATGAACAAAAAAATAATAATCTTCAAAAAATAAAGCAAGATGAGCATTCAGAGCAAGATTTTAGTTTTGAGACTGCATTTTTAGAAAAACTAAAAATATTTAATTTTAAACGCTTACCATCATTACCACATCTTAAATCTCTAGAGGATTTATTCAATTGGCCTGAAAGTGAATTTAGACGCATTACTGAGCTGGCTAAACCTTATGTGGCCCATTTTCATCAATATTTGGTAAGAGGAGGATTCCCTCAAACCGCTCAGGTAGAAAGCATTACTCAGGCGCAACGTTTAATTCGGGAAGATATTATCGAGAAAGTGTTAAAACGAGATATGACGGCGCTTTTTGGAGTACGTCGCGTTTTAGAACTAGAACAAATTTTTTTATATTTATGCATGCATGATGGCGGTTTATTGGATTTAGAAAATCTTGCTAGCAATTTGCAAGTTGTAAAGGCGACTGCAAAAAATTACATAAACTATTTAGAAGCGACCCATCTTATTTACCGTTTACAACGGTTTGGTTATGGTAAAGAAATTTTACGAGCTAAAGATAAAATTTATTTAGCCGACTCTGCCATTGCTCCTGCGGTATTTTTGAAAGGAACTAGTATTTTGGACGATTCCTCTGCTTTGGGGATTGCCATTGAAACCTCAGTTTTTAAACATTTATTCGCTCATGCCAATCAAATTTCTCGACTTACCTATTGGCAAGGTGATAAAAACCATGAGGTTGATCTGGTGATGGAGCAGGGCAATAAAATCACTCCATTTGAAATCAAATATCGTGCTCAGCATACCAGCACCAGAGATTTCAAAGGGCTTAAAGAACTATGTCGTAGAAAATCCATTAAACGAGCTTATGTAGTTACTAAGTTAATAGATGATTTTGGTTTTCTTAAAGATACCAATTTGCCTGATACGCAAATTATGCGGATACCGGCGACACTTCTATGTTATTGGATGGGTGAATTAGAATTGTCGCAAAATTCTTTAATAAATAATATATGAAAGCTATCTATAAGATTTTAATATTAAATTTATGAAGCCAGTCTTCGGGTGTGGGCAGCAATTGACGCCATAATGTAACTCCATCCCCAGAATAGTAAATCAATACCAATAAATAAGCCTAAAATGTAAAAACTGGAAGAAGGCCAGCTGGCTAATATTAAAATACCTAGGATTAAGGAAATAATGCCATTCATCAATCCCCAACCCCATAACGGAGTTTTTGTGGCTATAAAATAGATAATTCGCAGACAGCCCAATATTAAGTAGAAAATTCCCAACATCAGTGTGATAGAGACTGCTCCTGCAATGGGACGGTACATCAGCATAATACCAGCAGCTATATAAAGTATCGCTAGCAACAAATGGAGAATAAAACCGAGCCATTTACGCCACCAAAATACAAAACTATCGATGATGCTGACAATACCTCCGGCTAAGAGCAAAGTACCGAGGAGAAAAATTGAAACTAGAGTAAAGAGGGTAGCAGCACTGATGGCAGTGATGCCAATAATAACTAATATAATTCCCCAAGCTAAAAACCAGCCCCAGTTCTTCTGAAAAGCTAAATCTAATTGTTTGGTTTTCCAAAAATCCTTCATAGAAATCCTCCTCAATGGTAACCGTAATTATAGTCTATTTCTGCAAATATGACCTTCTTAACTTTCAAGTTGCTCGGAGATTTCTAACCAGCGAGATTCGATGTCACGCACTTGTTGTGCTAATTTTTGTTGTTTATTTAAAAGTTCATCTAAGTGTAATTTGTTTTCGGGAGAGTAAAGGCTATTATCGGCCAATTGTTGTTCTATCTGGGTGAGAACTGTTTGCCCCTTATGCAGCTCTTTTTCTAATTTTGTTACTTGTTCCTGAAGCTTTCTGTTATCAATTTTTTTAACCGCTTTTTTTTCGGTTGTTCGCCGCTCATTAAATAACCATTGCTGATAATCATTTAAATCACCAGGGAAAGGTAATACTTGGTGATTCGCTACTAAGAAAAATTCATCTGCTGTTGTTTGCAATAAGTAGCGATCATGTGATACCAAAATGAGCGCCCCTTGAAAGCTTTGTAAAGCTAATGTGAGTGCATTGCGCATTTCTAAATCTAAATGATTGGTAGGTTCATCAAGAAGCAGCAAGTGAGGGGATTGCCACACCAATAAAGCCAAAGCTAAACGGGCTTTTTCTCCCCCGGAAAATTTTTCAATGCTGGCCAGTGCCATGTCCCCGGAAAAATCGAATCCACCTAGAAATTGGCGAAGACGACTCATTGTGGCAATCGGATCTAATTGCTGCAAATGCCAAAGCGGGCTTTGGTTGAAAGTTAATTGCTCGATTTGATGCTGGGCATAATAGCCAATTTTAAGACCATCTGCTGAATAATATTCCCCTTGAGCAGATTTAAGTTGGCCTGCTAAGAGTTTTATTAAGGTGGATTTTCCCGCACCATTAGGCCCCAATAGGCCAGCACGCATTCCTGGAATGATTTGTAAATTTACTTTTTTCAAAATGGGTTGAGGATGAGAAGGATACGCAACTTGTATATTAGTTAATGTTAATAAAGGATTGGGAGGAGAATCACAAGAGGTAAATTCGAAATGAAATGGGGAATCTACCTGGACAGCAGCAATCAAATCAATATTTTGAATGGCTTTCAACCGACTCTGCGCTTGCTTGGCTTTTGAAGCTTTGGCACGAAAACGATTAACAAAATCCATCATATGAGCAATTTGACGTTGTTGCTTTTCATAAGTTTTTTGTTGTAAGGCCATTTGTTCGGCACGTAATTTTTCAAAGGCGGAATAGTTGCCATGATAAATTTTCATTTGCTGGTTATCAATATGAACAATTTGCTCCACACAATTATCTAAAAAGAGACGATCATGAGAGATTATGAGTAAAGCGCCGGGATAACGTTGCAACCACTTTTCCAGCCATAAAATAGCATCGAGATCTAAATGATTAGTGGGCTCATCCAAAAGCAACATATCTGTGGGGCACATCAAAGTCTGCGCTAAACTAAGGCGGGTACGCCATCCACCAGAAAAATCTTTCACCGCTTTATGCTGCATAGCTTCGCTAAACCCTAAACCATGTAATAATTTGGCAGCGCGAGTAGCCGCAGTATAACCGTCACATTCCGTAAAGTGTTGATGCAAAATAGCGAGTTGTTCGTATTTATTCTGTTGCTCGGCATTTTTCAAGTCTTGTTCAATGCGCCGAAGATTTTGGTCCCCATCGATAACAAATTCGAGAGCGGATTTAAGCAGTGGAGGTACGTCTTGTGCTAAATGACCCATACGCAAATGACGAGGAATATGTATTTGCCCACTATCAGGTTGATATTCTTTAAGTAGTAATTTAAAGAAACTGGATTTACCACTGCCATTAGAACCGATCAACCCTATTTTTTGCTGATCAGAAATAACCAAGTTGACATTTTCAAACAATAAACGGGTGCCTAGACGTAAACTGATTTGCTGAATATTAATCATACTTTGATTATAATTTCTTTCTGTGAATAAAGAAATGTAGCAAATGTATAACAACTCGCGATGGCTACAGGTTAATTAAAACTAAAAATTGACAGAATTGGTTTATTATTGCACAATAGGCGTTAAAACATACCTATTCACAAAATTCAAGGTAAAATATGCGACAAAATTTAACTCCAGCTAAAAGTCCCACGGAAATTATTCAATTTGTTCGTCAGCAGATCCAAAACAAAGCAGTGGATGAATCTTTAATAATCATGATAGAGCAAGCCTTACTTGCTTGTGCTGAACAGGATAATGCAACTTGCCATACACTCCAAGGACTACTCTGTCAGGTATATTTGAACTTAGAGAATTTGCCAAAGCCAAAGAATGTTGAAGAAAAAGACGAAAAAAAGTCAGACAAAGGCAGCATTAAAATCCCTTCTTATCGGTACCGAGCGCATGACATTCTTCTGCATGTAGAACCTGCTCAATTAGGTATGAATCCCGAAGCTCTAGAAGCTTGTGGGGAATCGTTAATATTAATCGGTAGTGGCGGTGGGGATTATGTGCACTCCACTTCTCAAAGTCGACCATCAATTATCAATAAAGATTTTAATGTTCATCGAGTGCGATTAAAGGGTTTACAGTATTTCGCTGCAGCCTTGTTGCACATTCCCATTAGCTCTGATAACCAAACGAATCAAGAGACTTTCTTTTTATCGTATCTTGGCTTGGATGAAAGTGTGGGTGAAAACCGCCGAGCATTAAAGGATTGGCTGAATAAATTAAAGCAAAAACGCGGTATTTTTTCTGATCCCATCCCAGAAAAGGGTTTACTGGAAGGAAATGATGACGATAAAAGCATTATCGTGCAGAAAAAATTAGACGCATTGGAAGAACGGGCGCAAAGAGTAGAACAAGTAGGCTGGGATAGCGCTACCCAGGACTTGATTAGCCATTTAGTACGGCGAAGAGCGCAAGGTGGAGATGAGACCGCAGAAAAATTTTACCAGGGGTTCGTATCCCTTAAATTTAAATTCGAACTTGCCGTGGGTATAGAGCAAAAGGAGCTTGTATCAAAAATAGCTAGTGAAATAAGCGAGCATATCCAACAAGAAATGATACGGATAGAAAAACAGGAGGTGACATCGAGATTACCTCTTTCCACTTTTTATGTCCGATCCCTGCGAAATTTATTACACATGGGCTGTATTTCTCAGGATATCCCTTCGACGAGTCAACTTGAAGTAAAAACTACTGTTCCATTGATAAATGAAGCAGAAGAAACGAAAGCGTTTGCAGATTTGATCCGATCTTTGGATAAGTCGGTTATAAGAGAAGCCATGGGTGAGCAAAAAGGGGATGATTTTAATTTCCGGGCTCTATTATTTATTGATCCTAACCATGAAGATGCTTGTCTAAAATTAATTGATAGTTTAGATGAAAAGAGCTTAATTCGCCTAGTACAGCTCAGAAATAAGCAGGGAGCAACTCCATTACATTTTTTGTCGAGTGGAGCAGTTGGCGAGGCGGTGATCAATAAATTGCAATTCAATCCAGACGTATTGGCAGAAATTCTTTTTCTGCAGGATGCTCAGGGTCAATCTGTAGCTGAGGTGGTGATTTTTAAATTTCCCGATTTATGTAAACCGATAATAAAAAAACTAAACTCAGATAGACTATTTGCACTCTGCCAACAAAAGATAAAACTCGTTTTGTTTTTAATGAAGAATTTTCTGCTACAGTTCAGAATTTTAATTGTTAGATTAAGTTCCGGAGCATTTATTTGAACTATGTCAAATGAGAGATGGAGCTGGAGCTACCATCGCAGAATGGATTTTTGCAAGATGTTATTTGGATAAGCACGAGATTGTCGAAACAGTAATTGACAAATTAAATTCCGCAGCTTTATTAAAAATTTGTCAAATCAAAACTCAAGGGGGGAGGAAATTGGGGCGTGAAATTTTTGAGGAAGGCAGGGGCAGGAGTTACTGTGATTTAAATGAAATTGGGCTTTTAATTACTAAGCTCGAATCTCAGGCTTTAGCTGAGATTTTTCAAGATGAAGAATACGCGACCTTTGTAAATGATTTTTTTCGTGATGGAAATGCTCATGTGTGTATCGATTTGCTCACCCGACTTCCCGCCGAAGTATTAGCCCAAATTTGTCGAAAGGAATTTGGTAACGAAAGTTCTGACTATAATTCTAACTATTGGGGCGGTGGACCTACCCCTCGTGAGGGACGTCATAGGATTTATACTCTTGTGCATCGGATTCTTTTGGATCGTGACGAATTAGGGCCCTGTCACTTAGATTTTATAAAAAAGCTGCCTTCTGAAGTCTTATCTGCTAGCGCTAAACTCATAGAGACCTCGAAGTTTTCTTATAGTTTTGCAGAAAGACTTTTTAGCTATAAAGATTTTCAGACTTGTCAAACTCTTATAACTAAACTGAGCTTCAAAGCCGTAATGCAAGGATTAAATCACTTACTCGATCGTATGCAAGATAATAGAAATTTAAGTGTTGGAGAAAAACAACAGTTAACGGATTTTTTACATCCATATAAAATCTTACAGCATCCACAACTGAGTGTACAAAAACAACCAGATAAATTAGTTCAGTTTTTGCGTGATCAGATCCTCAAATTGCAGGGAATAGAGGAAGCCGAATACTTGATAGAGATTACTAAAACCGCTACGCATTTTTGTCTTGCAAAGGATGGAAAAACTTTATCCGCCTTACAAGGGTTATATAGTAAATTATATTTAACTATACAAGATTTTACCTTTTTGCAAAAGCAAAAGCAAAAACAAAGCAAGCTAAAGGAGCAAAAAAACCATAAAGACAGTAAAAATGAAAATAAAGAGGTTTCCCTTTCCCGTCGTAAAAAAATCCACCATACGCTCCTCCAAATCCCAGCGACCTGTTTTGACAGGTTTAGAGGCGGGTGACCTTTTTAAACTGGGTGAAGATTTACTTATGCCTATGGCTAAATCGTATTGGGATGCGGTTGAGGGGAAAATGATATCACCTTCGCCGATATTAATTGACATTATTGCAGGTTCTTTAGATATTCATCACGCTTTTCAGAAAAGTTTACAGTATTTAATTGAAGCCTTGAGGCAAACCCAAGATGCGAAAGAGGGAACTAAAGAGCATAAACTATTTGTCGATGTTCATACGCCGTTTTTACGTTTTCTTAGAGTGGATGAAGAAATAAAATCTGTCAAAGGTTTAAATCGTTGGCTACAAAGGTCGAATAGGGACGCTATCATCCAATCAAAATTGACTGAAATCAAGAACCGCTCCAAGCGATTAAAAGCTATCGGCTGGCATGTTTTCAGTCAAGAATTAGTTAATTACATAAAAAATTCAATTATCTCTGCAGCATCAAACAAGAGATTCATACGTCCTTTATTAACGCTTAAATTTCAATTTGAAATAGCAGTGGGTATGGAAAACAATGAGGAAGCAAGAAAGCTCATAAATGAGATTGAAAGTCATTTAACTCAAGAAATGACGCAGGCAAAAACAAGTGGATTATTTTCGCATGAAAATGCATTAAGCACCTTAAAAAAGCAGATTGTTTCTGTACGCCAAGCTATTGAGTCTAAACAAGTCCTAAGGAAATCTAAGCATCGGGAAGTTGAAATGAAACGTTTAATTCCAGTAATTCCAGAAAGAAAAATAGAATTTAAAGAGGAAGATGAAAAAGAAAAGGTTGAAGAAAAAAGATGTGCGGGGCTTTTGCAGCCGACAAAAAGGCAACCAAGCACTACTTTAGTGGATTCTCTTCGTTCTCCTGTTGATACGGAAGAAATTGAGAGTAAACAACGTGAAGAATGGGAATTAGACACGCCTTTACTTTCGGATATAGAAACAAGTTCAGATGTGGAATTTAAAGATCAAAAATCAAAAGACTCAAAACAAAGTCAATCTTATTCTAATGAAATGGAAAATTTTCGTTATGACTTCCCAATTGGCCTTTTATATCTTTTATATAGAAATGAAAAGATAATGATAGAGATAGGAGAGCAAATTTTTAATCTTGACAAGCGCGCCAGTGGTTGCTGTGTGGGCCTCCAGAACCCGAAAAATTTTAAGAGCCAAGCGGGATAAATTGATAGAGCTCTTTTATCAATTTAAAGAGGTATTGGATGCAACAAATGGCACTGAATGTGATATGCCGCGGCAGTTAAGAGATTTAGAGACTTGTATTCAGCAATGTGGTGCTGACCGGGTGACGGATACTTTTTGTTATAGATTGGGAACTTCGCCGTATGCCTTGTTTTCTCGTCGTAAAATCACCGGGACTCGTGAATTGCTTGATAAAGTCTTTGGAGAATTGCAGAGACTGAGAAGCTGATAAAAAGATGATCAGGTAAAATAGAGTCATTGCGACCCCGAGCGCGAGCGGGGAAGCCAATCCAGTACAGAGCATTGTTCAAAGTACGAATTGGATTGCTTCGCTAACGCTCGCAATGACAATTGTCAACAAACCCTAGAAAAAAGAGTCGGGAATTCGTTTTTAAATTGTTGCCATCGTTGTATGGCAAAATGATGTAACGATAATACTTCACACCATAAAGCCCACAAGTAGTTGGCTAATACTTTATAAACTTGAAAACGTTGTAAAATTGCCGCATCAGGTAACTCTTGAAAATAATAGCTTAGAAGTGCTTTCTCTTGTTCTGCATTAAATTCTGCTTCCATAGCTACGGTTGCTAGATCCCAACAAGGGTCATTATTACCTGCATATTCCCAGTCTATTAAATACAATCGATCGGCTACTAATAAAAAATTTTCTAAAGTAGGGTCCCCATGACAAGGTTGTGGAGGAATCGCTAGATCCTTAAATTGTTGTTCGATTTTGTCAATTGCACTATTAAAGGAATATAAATCGCTAAGTTCAGATGGTAGGTTATTTTTATTAACTTTATTGCGATAGTTTTTGATTACGCTAAAGATGTCGAAATCTTGGATAAATAAATTTGGCAGGCAATGCACCGTTTTTAGTAGTTCTATGACTTTTTTCCATATGTTGCCTTGTTGCATGAGTGACTTATTTAGTATTTGGCATTCAGATTGATATTCAGTAACAGAAATACCGGAAGTAAAATTAAAATAACAGTATGGCAAACTGATACCTAATTTTGCTGCGGTTTGATTGGCTTGGTATTCGTTATCGCGATTTATAAGTTGCTGTAGTGCTGGCAATGGAATTTTGACTACATAGGCGGGGTGCCCAGGAGCAGTAATTAAAAAGACTTCACTGGTACCCGTTGCAAGAGGTTTAATTTGCATTTGTGTAAATGCTGCTGCATCAAACAAACCGCTTTTTTGTAAATGGTCGCGAAGGTTTTGATACATGTCAAAACAAGGTAAAAAACCAGATAATTATATGTAAAACAAGTGCAGCACACAGAGCTGCTGCCACATCATCTAACATAATTCCCATTCCGCCAGGTATATGTTGATCGATCCAGCGAATAGGACCTGGTTTATAAATGTCGAAAAAACGAAACAAAACAATTGCCGAGATTATGTAGTACCACGTACAGGGGATGCCAATCATTACGATTAAAAAGCCGCTCATTTCATCCCAAACTATGGCAGAGTGATCTTCAACACCAAAATCACGGGAAGTTTTATCACAAATCAATACGCCCGCTGCGATGAGCAATAAGGTTACTAAGCAGTATCCCCATAATGGCAAGTGCTGCATGACTAAATAAAAAGGAATAGCAACTAGGGTTCCCCACGTTCCAGGAATCCATGGGAGTGCGCCGCTACCGAATCCGCTAGCGATAAAATGTATTGGATTGGTCCATACTGTTTGCGGATAAGATTTAATTGTTGGAGTCATAATTTTTCAAAAATGTTGGTAGCCTAAATGTTCTACGGTAACTAATTTCCCTGCAGGAGAATACATTTTTAAACCTGCGGCTGTATTAACTTCACCGATGCAATGTACTGGGCATTTTATTGCAGCAAACGCGGCCTTTAATTGTTCTTTTTTCGAGGGTGGAGCACAAAAACAAAGTTCATAATCCTCACCTGCAGTTAATGCTAATTTCCAGCCTTCTTCCTCTGAGCAATGCGTTTTAACAGATTTTGCAAGAGGTAAAAGTTTAATTTCAATACTGCCACCGACAAAACTAGCAGTTAATAGTTTTTGCAAATCTGCTGCAAGACCATCGGAAATGTCGATTACAGCATGTGCAATTTGCCGCAAAGCCAACCCTGCTTCAAGTCTGGGCTGAGGACGAAAAAAACGTTGATGGACTTCGGCATCTAAAGGTAAGCGTTTTTGTTGCAGCTGTAAAGCGAGTCCTGCGGTCCCTAAAGTCCCAGTGACATAAATTTCATCGCCTATTTTTGCACCATTACGTCGCAGTGCTTGTCCTTTGTTAACCCATCCGAAGGTGGTAGTACTGATAGATAAAGGTCCCCGGCTAATATTGCCGCCGATCAACTCAATATTGTACTCATCGGCCAAAGCAAAAAAACCAGAGGCAAATTGCGTGAGCCAATCCTCATTGGCCTCTGGAAGGGTTAAAGCTAATAATACGGCGCTAGCTTGGGCTCCCATCGCCGCGAGATCACTTAAACTGATGGCTAAAGATTTATAACCAATGTCGTTAGCTTGGCTGTCAGGAGTAAAATGTACTCCGACTGTTAAAGTATCCACAGAAGTTACTATTTCACACCCAGAAGGTGGGTGAAATAAGTGCAGCATCATCACCAATTTCTAATGGGAATAACTTGGTATTTTTTATTGGCCGATGAAAAAATTTTTCGATAATCTCAAATTCATGCATATTTGTTTTCTGTCGATCCTAACGTTCATTGATGTTTATGACATCTCGCTGAGTTGGACCCGTATATAATTGTCTGGGACGAGCCAAACGGTGTTGTGGATCGCTAATCATTTCAATCCAATGAGAAACCCATCCTACAGTACGTGATAATGCAAAAATGACTGTAAACATATTGGGGGGTATGCCTAAAGCACTTAAAGTTATTCCCGAATAAAAGTCTACATTGGGATAAAGTTTTCTTTCGATGAAGTAATCGTCTTCTAACGCAATTTTCTCCAAAGTAAGAGCCAATTCAAACAACGGCTCGTTTTGCCGACCCGTTGCGGCCAATACTTCATGACAGGTTTCTTGCATTACCTTAGCTCTAGGATCGTAATTTTTATAAACTCGATGTCCAAACCCCATCAGCCGGAACGGATCATTTTTATCCTTAGCACGATGAATAAATTCATTAATTCGATTTTTATTGCCAATTTCATAGAGCATATTTAAACAAGCTTCATTGGCGCCACCGTGAGCGGGTCCCCATAACGCGCCTATTCCAGCTGAAATGCATGCGAACGGATTGGCGCCCGTTGAACCTGCTACTCGTACTGTAGAGGTTGAGGCATTTTGTTCATGGTCGGCATGCAAGGTAAAAATGCGATCCATGGCTCGTGAATAAACTGGGTTACAATGCCATTCTTCATACGGGGTAGAAAACATCATATTGAGGAAATTTTCGGCAAATCCCAAATTTTGCTTGGGGTGAATGAATGGCTCACCAATGGAATATTTGTAACTCATAGCAGCAAGAGTAGGCATTTTAGCAATTAAACGAATGGCAGATTTCTCCCGGTGATCTGCTTGGGAAATATCTAAAGAATCATGGTAAAAGGCAGACAAGGCGCCTACTACTCCTACCATGATAGCCATAGGGTGAGCATCACGACGAAAGCCACTAAAGAAATGGGTAATTTGTTCGTGAACACTGCTATTTCGTTTAATTTGATTAACAAATTCTTCTTTTTGATTTTGATTTGGCAACTCGCCATTCATGAGTAGGTAACAAACCTCCATGTAATCACAACGATAGGCTAATTGATCAATGGGAAAGCCTCGGTAAAGTAAAATGCCTGCATCCCCATCAATAAAAGTAATTTTAGATTCGCAGGAAGCAGTGGAATAAAATCCTGGATCATAAGCATAATATCCAAAATTTATTAAATTTTTTATGTCAATGACAGGAGGACCTAATGTTCCGGATAAAATAGGAAGATCTATTGCATTTTTTTCCACAGTTAATTTGGCGTCACTCATTGTTTATGGGCTCCATTTGATTGTGTTTACAATATAGCAAAAGTAACTTCAGGTTACCAATTTCAAGAGCCCCAAATTTATTATCCAAAGTGATTAACTATGTTAGAATAATCCTAAATTCTGCAGTTATAATCGTAACGAGAAGGAATCATGAAACCCGTAGCCATCCTACGATGAGTGAAAAAATTGTTAAAAAAATTCTAAGATTCAGCGAATTATAGCTTCGCAGTAGATTGTAACTGCAGAATTTAGGATAATCCTTTGTAAATAAAAAAGTGAGCATTCAATGCATAATTTAGACTCACACGTTAAAACCCGATTTTGCCCTAGTCCAACCGGCTTATTGCATTTGGGTAATTTGCGAACTGCTTTATTTAGTGCACTGTTAGCAAAAAGTGTAGGTGGACAATTTTTACTGCGAATTGAGGATACCGACTTGCAGCGTTCTGAGGAACGGTATATTAAAAGCTTATTGCAAGATTTGTTGTGGGTAGGTTTGTTATGGCAAGAAGGCCCTGAGTGTGATAAAGGTCATGGTCCTTATCGCCAATCACAGCGTGGGGCGATTTACGCGGATTATTACCAACGCTTAGAGGCCATGGGCGCGACTTATCCCTGTTATTGTACTGAAGAAGAATTGGCCATTGTCCGAAAAATTCAACGCTCAACAGGTAAGCCTCCCCGTTATCCAGGAACCTGTCAAGAATTAACTGCTTTCCAAATTGCCCAAAAGGAAGCCGAGGGTCGAAGGCCAACTTTGCGCTTTCGCATTCCGGCGCATTATCAGATTCGTTTTACTGATCTGGTACGAGGTGAGCAATCCTTTCAAAGTGATGACCTAGGGGATTTCATTATTCGCCGTGCTGATGGCGGCGCTTCTTTTTTATTTTGTAATGCCCTTGATGATGCCTTGATGGAGGTTTCTCATGTTGTTCGTGGTGAAGATCACGTAACGAACACACCGCGGCAAATTCTTATTTTAGAAACATTGGGGTTGTCTATTCCCGATTATGCTCATATTGCGATGATTGTAGGGCCTGATGGGAGTCCTTTATCGAAACGGCTTGGTAGCCTATCTATCGTCCAGCTGCGTGAAGCAGGTTATTTACCGTTGGCAGTTATTAATTACTTAGCACGATTGGGGCATTATTATGGCCATGACCAGTTGCTTTCTCTAGAAGAATTAGCAGCTCAATTTCGAGTTGATGCTTTGAGTACTTCGCCTGCCAAGTTTAATCAAGAGCAATTGAATTTTTGGCAAAAAAGAAGCCTAGAGTCTTTATCCATTGATCAATGGTTGGACTGGTTGGGTGAAGAAATAACCGAAAAAATTCCTTTAGCAAAGCAAGTCCAGTTTGCGGAAATGATAAAACCAAATATTCAATTTCCTGCAGAGGCATTGCCCTGGGTGCAGATTATTTTTGGTGAAGAATTGCCTGAAATTGGTGATTTGCAAACCACTAATCCTGACTATTTTTCTCATGCATGGGATGCTTTTGAACAACATGATGGCAATACCCAAAAAATTTGGCATTATTTGAAAGATAAATGTGCGCTTTCAGGAAAAGCCCTCTATCAGCCATTACGTATCGCTTTAACAGGTATGACTCACGGTCCTGAACTAGAAAAAATTCTATTGTTAATGAATCCCAAAAAAATTAAACAATGCTTACAGCGTGCCCAAGAATATGTTAAAAATTTTCAACAGCCTCACTAAATCCAAACAGATTTTCAAACCTATTCACCCAGGTAAAATAAACCTCTATGTATGTGGTAACACCGTATACGATTACTGTCATATTGGCCATGCTCGTTCAATGATCACTTTTGATGTAATTGTTCGCTATTTGCGAGAGCAGAATTACCTGGTTAATTATGTGCGTAATATTACCGATATTGACGATAAAATAATAAAACGTGCGCAAGAAAATCAACAAAGTATCACTGATTTAACCACACGTTTTATTCAAGCTCAAAAGGAGGATGAAACGGCTTTAGGGTTGTTGCCACCAAATCATGAGCCCCGAGCAACCGAGTATATTCCTCAAATGATAAATTTGATTCAAAAATTATTAGAAAGAGGTCACGCATACCAAGCTGTCAATGGAGATGTCTATTTTGATGTGAGGAGTTTTCAGAATTATGGCCGTCTGACTTCACGTGATATAGATCAATTGCGTTCGGGAATTCGCATAGAATTGAATGATGTAAAGCGCGATCCGTTGGACTTTGTTTTGTGGAAGATTTCTAAGCCTGAAGAGCCTCACTGGCCTTCGTCTTGGGGAGAAGGGCGTCCAGGATGGCATATAGAATGTTCTGTTATGTCCACCTGCCTGCTCGGACAACCTTTTGATATCCATGGAGGCGGAATGGATTTGAAGTTTCCTCATCATGAAAATGAAATTGCCCAATCAGAAGCAAGTTGCGATAAGGAGTTCGCTAAATTATGGATGCATGTCGGCCTATTACAAGTTAATAAAGAAAAGATGTCAAAATCACTGGGTAATTTTTTTACCATAAGAGAAGTAATAGCAGAATATCCTCCTGAAATTCTACGTTATTTTATGATTTCTGGTCATTACCGTAGCCCAATCAATTACTCAGTAGAAAATATAGTGCAGGCACAAAATGCTCTACATCACCTCTATCTGTCTTTACGTGACTTGCCTAATTCATCTGCAGAATCGGAGTTTTTTCGCCGCAACTTTCAGGAGGCAATGGACGATGATTTTAATACTCCCGAAGCGATTGCGGTATTGTTTGAATTATCACGAGAAATTAATCGATTACGTGAACAACAACAATTGGCAGCGGCAGCTGATTTAGGCAATACTCTGCGAAATTTGGGAAAAATTTTGGGAATATTACAGCAACCTCCTGCTGAATTTTTGCAAGGGGACGCAAGTAAAGCTGAGACCCAAAAAATTGAATCTTTACTCCAAGCTCGTGATCAGGCTCGGGCCAACAAAAATTGGAATGAGGCAGATCGTCTACGTAAAGAAATAGAAAGTTTGGGTATTTTAATTGAAGATAGCGCTAGTGGTACGCTCTGGCGTCGAGGTCGTTAGCCTGCGGCAATTATTCGCCTTTAAAGGTAGCTTTACGCTTTTCGTTAAAAGCTGCAATCCCTTCTTCCCGGTCTTTAGTAGAGAGCACGCGGTTATAAGCGCTTACCTCTAAAGCATATCCTGCGAAAATATCGGCATGAGTGGAAGCATTGATCACAGTTTTTACTTGACGGATGGCACACGGTGCATTTGCTGCAATAAGATTGGCTGTTGCTAATGCTTCTGTCATGAGATCTTGTGGTTCACAAATTTTGTTCACTATTCCCCATTCATATGCTTGTTCAGCAGAAAAAGCTTGGCCGGTATAGCTCAATTCTTTTGCCCTGCGTAAACCACCCGCTCGTGGTAGATTTTGTGTTCCCATTGCTCCCGGCATAATACCTAATTTAACTTCAGATTGAGCAAAAACAGCTTTTTTTGATGCATAAATAAAATCACAAGCTAAAGCCAATTCTAACCCACCGCCAAAAGCCGCGCCGTTAACTGCTGCAATTAAAGGAATAGGGCACTGGACCATCGAAACCATTGCTTGCTGTAAAGTTAAATGCTGTTTTTTCCAAGTTTTGAGCTCAATATGGTGGCGCTCTTTTAAATCTGCACCGGCACAAAATGCGTGATTGCCCTCTCCAGTTAAAATGAGACAGCGTAAATTTTCTGCATCGATGCGTAAATTTTGCCACAGCTCCACCAATTCTTGCATCATTTGTAAGTTGATAGCATTCCTCACTTCAGGACGATGTAACGTTGCAATCGCAACATAATCGTTTACATAGGTGAGGAGAATAGTCTTCATGTTTTTTCCATAACTTAAAGAATAATTTGAGAAAATAAGCATTTCTATTATAATTTAAATATATGCATTTCTAAAGACATCTTACAAAAGATATCTAATGAACCATGTGTCTTTTATCAGGGAATCGAAAATATGTCACTTTTAAGCCCTTTGGACTGGTCAATAATTGTTTTTTATTTTATTGCTGTCTTTGGTGTGGCTTTTTGGTCAACTCAATTAGGTTCTAATGTATTAGCAGAATTCCAAAGGTTATTTTTTGGCGGGGCGTAATGTAGGTTGGTTTATTATTGGAGCTTCTTTATTTGCCTCTAATATTGGATCTGAACATTTGGTTGGTTTGGCTGGAACCGGAGCCGCCAGTGGCGTCGCAGTGGGTCATTTTGAAGTGATCGCTTCCTTAGCGTTACTATTATTAGGTTGGCTATTCGTCCCATTTTATTTAAAAAGTGGTGTATTTACGATGCCAGAATTTTTAGAGCGCCGCTACTCAGAAGCCACTCGATGGTATTTAGCAGTTATTTCCATTGTAGGCTACGTGCTCACTAAAATTTCGGTAACTATTGCAGCAGGTGGTATTGTATTTGGGACATTAATGGGTGTTAATTTTTGGACAGGGGCTCTAATAGTAGTAATCGCCACCGGTATTTATACTATTTTTGGTGGTTTGCGAGCGGTGTTATATACGGATATGCTACAAATGTTTGTACTTGTGGGCGGCTCTTTAATAGTTACTATTGTTGGATTAAATAAAGTAGGTGGTTGGGAGCAAATGCAACAGCTCGCCGGTCATGATTTTTTAAATATGTGGAAACCTATTTCGGATCCGAACTTTCCTTGGACCGGAATTATTTTTGGAGCACCCATTTTGGCGGTTTGGTATTGGTGTACGGATCAGTTTATTGTGCAAAGAGTACTATCAGCTGCGGATATTAAACAAGCACGTGGCGGTACTATTTTTGCTGGATATTTAAAACTTTTACCTTTATTTATTTTTGTCATTCCTGGTGTCATTGCTTACTGTTTGGTGCAAAAAGGTATCATAGTCTTACACAGACCAGATCAAGCATTACCCACTTTAGTTGGGGCTTTACTTCCTATTGGTTTACGCGGATTGGTAGTAGCAGGGCTTTTAGCTGCTTTAATGAGTTCACTGTCTTCAGTATTTAATTCCTGTTCAACCCTCATCACCATGGATATTTATAAAAAGTTACATCCTGCTGCTTCTGAAAAACATCTTGTATGGATAGGTCAAATAGCAACTTTGATACTGGTTATCTTAGGTTTGCTGTGGATTCCCTTTATGAAATTAATTTCAGGTCAAATTTATCAATATCTGCAAAGCGTACAGGCATATATTTCTCCGCCGATTGCTGCAGTATTTTTGCTAGGAATTTTATGGCGTAGAGTCAATGGAGTGGGTGCTATTGTCGCTCTGGTAGTGGGTTTCTTTTTAGGTATGGGACGTTTAATAGCGGAATTGAATAAAGCTGTTTTAGGGAATGGTTGGCTATTTACATTCGCTAACATTAATTTTTTACATTTTGCCATATTTCTTTTTATATTTTGTTCTGGTTTATTGATAATAGTAAGTTTGTTAACTGCACCACCAATGCCGGAAAAGCTTGCTGGATTGACTTTGACATTTACCAAAACTCCTAAAACAATACTTCAAGTTAAAAGACATTATATTATCACTGCATTATCATTTTTATTGATACTGTGTGTTTTAGCAATTTGGGTATATTTTAGTTAGCATAAAAAATTTTTTAGATCCTAATGCCTGGGGTTTAAAGTTTTATATATTTCTAACTGTCTAGTATTGCTGTTATGTTATTAACACGAGATATCATTATTGCTGTAACTATTGTAACTGCACTTTTTTGCTGTGGAATTTTATCGTTGGTTTTGCGTTCTAGGAGGTATCCAATTGTAACGGGTCGTGAAGCGATGATTGGACAAATAGGTAAGATTGTCGTTGATCGAGAACAAATTTGGGTACATGTGGAAGGCGAACGTTGGCAAGTTGCAGCCAATCATGAGAAATTTCAATCTGGGCAAAAAGTTAAGATTGTCGCTTTACAGGGATTAACTTTAGTTGTTACTTCTCTGTAATAGGGAATTCAAAGAGGAAGAGTAAAATGTCCAACATGGTTTTGTATGTCTGTTTAGGTATTATTTTTTTGCTAATATTTAGTGCCATTAATATCTTGAAAGAATATGAACGCGGAATTATTTTTTTATTGGGTCGATTTTGGAGAGTAAAGGGGCCGGGTCTTATTCTAGTTGTTCCTATTATTCAGCAAATAGTGCGAGTACAATTGCGCACAGTAGTCATGGATGTTCCTCCTCAAGATGTAATTACTCGTGACAATGTTTCTGTACGAGTTAATGCTATTATTTATTTTCGAGTGATAGATCCTGCCAAATGCATTATTCAAGTTGAAGATTTTTATGAAGCCACTAGCCAATTAGCACAAACTACCTTGCGTTCGGTGCTGGGTCAGCATGAATTGGATCAAATGCTTGCAGAGCGAGAGATGCTGAATAACAGTATTCAAACTATTTTAGATAAAGCTACCGATGCATGGGGTATAAAGGTCACGGCTGTTGAAATTAAGCGTATCGATTTGAATGAGAGCATGGTAAGGGCTATTGCCCGGCAAGCAGAAGCAGAGCGTGAGCGTCGGGCTAAAGTTATTCATGCTGAGGGTGAATTACAGGCTGCTGCTAAGTTAAAAGAAGCAGCAGATATTTTAGCAACTCAACCGCAAGCCATGCAATTACGCTATTTGCAAACTTTAATTGATATTGCAGGAGAAAAAAGTTCTACCATAGTATTTCCTATCCCTTTGGAATTATTTAGTAGCTTTAAAAAATTTTTCACTGAGTCTTTTCCAGTAGTTAAATAGCCTGGCACTTTCCTGCAAACTATTGGATCAAAATACGGGGTCTGGAAATATTGTGATCTAAAAATTGACATAATTGATCAAAAATTGTATTATTGGTCAGTGCTATCCCGTCAATAGACTAATACATCAAATAAAGGTATATATGCGTTTAAGCCAATTAATAATACAATTCCCCATCGATAGAGGTGCTCAGGTTGATTTTTTGCAAAAAGACTATAAATTGATCACCGATGCCATAGAGAGCGCGGACGAAAAGACCTTGCATGAAACTTTCTGTAACCCGACCTCTTCACTGTTTTCCCAGGCTAAAAAGGTTTTAATTTATTTATTTAATCTTTACCACCCTAATCTTGTTAGCATCCGTCAATTGTTAATTGAAAAATTTAGCAGCCGTGATTTAGTAACCATCAGTGGATATACTGATGAGTATGACTACCCTATTGTATGCAAGCTATTTGAGCACAAGGAGACGAAAGCTGCTCAGGCCTTTATCGCTAGATTGAATCCTTCGGAACTGATAAAAATTTCTCAACTACAAGCTCCTTACCATGGTACAACCCTACACTACATTTTTCGCAGTCAAGATTCCGCGACCTGCTTAGCTCTGATTAACAAACTGGGTTGGAATATATTATTTACACTAGATCGATCGAAAAAAAATGCCTCAATATGGTATATGCTTTTTATGAAAAACGATTTAGAGGAACTTTGTCTGTCATTAATCAATCAATTAGACGCTAAAGATTTAGTGAGTGTCTGCAAAAAAGGGGATTTTTAAGCGCTCCGTTATGGGGTACGTGGTCAAAAGGAAAACTTCAACGGTTTGCCCAGCATTGATAAACAAATTGGATGCCCCCGAGTTAGATGAAATTTTCTTAATGAGTCAAGATGCGACGCGGATTTGGGACAATTTTTTGGGTCAAGATCCCTCTACCTGTCAAGCACTCATAAATAAACTCAGTTCTAAGAAGTTAATAGAATTCTGTCATCAAGAGGGCGTAACTTCAAGTATAAAGATATTGTTTACGAAGCAAAGTTTTGCTACGTGTCAAGCATTCCTGACCCAGATCGAATTGGAGGGATTATTAAGTATTTTAAGGATATTTAACACAGAAAATGAGATTGATTCTCTGATTAATTCTAACCTCAAATTAGATGACACCGATAAAAATAAGCTGATCACCACCTTAAAAATGGGTTGGCTATCTTTAAATAATCTTCAACAAGCAATTCGAATCCACCCCAAAGAATTCATTCAATTTCTGCGCCAACACATTAAAAATAATAAGCAAAATGAATGCATAATAATATCATCGATACAGAAAGCCTTGCGCGCTTGCCCTGAACAGGATAAGGCAACTCGTCATACCCTCCAAGGACTACTCTGTCAAGCGTATCTGAATTTAGAAAATCTGCCCAAGCCAAAGAGCGTTGAAGAAAAAGACGAAAAAAAACCAGACAAAAGGATGAAAGTCCCTTCTTATCGACATCAAGCGCATGAAATTTTGCTGCGTGCAGAACCTGCTCAATTAGGTATGAATCCCGAAACCCTAGAAGCTTGTGGGGAATCGTTAATATTAACCGGCGGCGGCGGTGGAGATTATGTGCAAGCCATGAAGCAAGCACAAGCAGGAACGCTCTCCACCTCTCAAAGTCGGCCACAAGTTATCAGTGTATATTTTAATGTTCATCGAGTGCGTTTAAAGGGTTTAGAGTATTTCGCTGAAGCTTTGTTGCATATTCCCATTCGCTCTGATATCCAAACAGCTCAAGAGACGTTCTTTTTATCGTATCTCGGCTTGGATGAAAAGGAGGGAGAAAACCGCCGGGCATTAAAGGATTGGCTTAAACCGCAAGAAATAAGCCTAGAAAATTGGGAGGAGGATAAAAACGTTATTGTTCAGAAAAAATTAGACGCATTGGAAGAACGGGCGCAAAGAGTAGAACAAGTAGGCTGGGATAGCGCTACCCAGGATTTGATTGGTCATTTAGTGCAACAAAGAATTCAAGGTGGAGATAAGGCTGCAGAAAAATTTTATCAGGGGCTCTTATCCCTTAAATTTAAATTTGAACTGGCCGTGGGTGTAGGGCAAGAGAAGCTCGTTACCCAAATAGCCCGTGAAATTAGCGAGCATATCCGGCAAGAAATGATACGGATAGAAAAACCAGATGCGGGATTACCCCTTTCCGCTTTTTATGTCCAATCCCTGCGAAATTTATTATACATGGACTGTTTTTCTCAGAATATTCCCTCAACAACATCAACGAGTTCACTTGAAGTAAAAACTACTGTTCCATTGGTAAATGAAGAAAAAGAAACGAAAGCGTTTGCAGATTTGATCCTCTCCTTGGATGAGCCGGTTATAAAAGAAGTCATGCGTGAGCAAAAAGGCGATGATTTTAATTCCTTGCCGCTACATCAATTATTTGCCTGTGATAACCATAGAGATGCATGTTTAAAATTGATTGATAGTTTGGATGAGAAGAGCTTCATTCGCCTAGTACAGCTCAGAAATAATCAGGGGAATACCCCATTACATTTATTATCCAATAGCTCCGTTGGCGAGGCGGTGATCAATAAATTGAAATCGAACCCAGACGCATTGGCAGACATTCTTTTTCTGCAAGATGCTCAAGGTCAATCTGTAGCTGAGGTGGTGATTTTTAAATTTTCTGATTTGTTTAAGCCGATAATAGAAAAACTAAACTCAGATGGACTGTTTGCATTCTGCCAACAAGAGACTCGAGAAAAGACAAAACTCGTTTTTCTTTTAATAAGGAGTTTTTCGCTCGATTTCAAAACTTTAAGTGCTCGATTAAGGCCGGAGCATTTATTTGAACTCTGCCAAATGCAAGATCGATGGGGTAATGCTGTTGCAGAATATATTTTTGTACATGGAGATAAATATGAGATTGCCAAAACCGTAATTGACCATTTAAATCCCGCAGATTTATTAAAAATTTGTCAAATGAAAACCAAAGAGGGGGGGAAGCTTGGGCATAAAATTTTTAAGAAAACAATTAAGTATGATTCCTATAGTCAATATAGTGAATTTGATCGATTTATTGAGCCTTTAATTACTAAGCTCGAACCCCAGGCTTTAGCTGAGATTTTTCAAGAGGAAGAATACGCTCCCTTTTTAACTGATTTTTTTCGTTGTGGCAATTTGGATGTGTGTATCGATTTGCTTACGAGACTCCCTGCTGAAACATTAGCCCAAATTTGTCAAAAGAAATTTAGCAACGAGGAAGCTGACTATTGGGGCGGCGGACCTGTCCCTCCTGAGGGAGAACATAAGATTTATACTCTTGTGCATCGGATTCTTTTGGATCGTGACGCATTAGAGCCCTGCCACTTAGATTTTATAAAAAAACTGCCCTTCGCGGTCTTATCTGCTAGCGCTAAACTCATAGAGACTTCACGAGCCCCTTACAGTTTTGTGGAAAGACTTTTATCCTATAAAGAGTTTAAAACTTGTCAAACTCTTATAACTAAACTGAGTCTCGAAGTCGTTAATACAAAGATTAGATCCCTTACTCGGACGTATGCAAGGTAATCAAAGCTTAAGTGTGGAAGAAAAGCAACATTTAACTAAGAGGTTACATCCGTATAAAATCTTACAGAACGTGGAACGCAGTGTACAGAAACAACCCTATGAATTCGTTCGGTTTTTGCGTGATAAAGCCCGAAATGTACATGGAATAGATGAAGCCGAATACTTAATGGAAATTATAGAAACCGCTATACAGGCTTGTCCTGCAAAGGATGACAAAACTTTACCTGCCCTACAAGGTTTACAGAGTAAATTATATTTAGCTATAGAAAACTTTAGCGCTGCGCAAAGGCAAAAACCCAGCACCCTAAAGAAGCAGAAAGAACATAAAGAAAATCAATATGAAGATAAAGCGGTTCGCGTCTCCTCTCGTAAAAAAGCCCACCATATACTTCTCCAAACTAAGCAACCTGCTTTGACCGATTTAGAGGCGGGTGACCTTTTCAAACTCGGTGAAGATTTACTCATGCCTATGGCTAAATCGTATTTAGATGCGACTGAAGGAAAAGCGACATCACCTCATTCGCCAATATTAATGGATATTATTGCTGGTTCTTTCGATATGCATCACGCTTTTCGGAAAGGGTTACAGTATTTAATTGAAGCCTTGAAGCAAACCCAAGATGCGGAAGAGGGAACGGCAGCACACGAAATATTCACCCACGTGCGTACGCTGTTTTTACCTTTTCTTGGGTTGAATGAAGAAAAAAGGATCCATCTTAGCTCTAAATAATTGGTTAAAAGGACTACAGGGAGGGGCGAACATCCAATTAAAATTGACCGAAATCGAGACCCGTTCCAAGCGATTAAAAGTCATTGGTTGGCATGTTTTCAGTCAAGCATTAATGGATTACATAAAAAATTCAGTTCTCTCTGCAGTATCCAACACGAGATTCCTACACCCCTTGTTAATGCTTAAATTTCAATTGGAAATAGCAGTGGGTATGCGGAACAATGAGAAAGCGAGAGAACTCATAAAGGAGATGGAAAATCACTTGATTCAAGAGATGATACAAGCAAAAAAAAGTGGGTTGTTTTCGCATGAAGAAGTATTAAAACGATTAAAAAAGCAGATCATTTCTGTACACCAAGCTATTTCACCGAGTGAAAGGTTATTCTCTTCTCTATTTGCCACTCCCAGTATTGAATCTAAAAGAATTCAAAGGAAATCTAAACATCATCCTGGAATTGAAATGAAGCGTTTAATTCCAGTAATTCCAGAAAGAAAAATAGAATTTAAAGAGGAAGATGAAAAAGAAACAGTGGAAGAAAAAAAAGGTCAAGTCGTGCCGCTACAATCACCATCGCTAACCAGTCAACCAACAACTTTGGCCGATTCTCTTCTTTCTTCTATTGATACGGAAATCGAGAATGAAGAACGCAAAGATTGGGAATTAGACGCGCCTTTACTTTCGGGTGCAGCAACAAGTTCAGATGCGGAATTTAAAGGTCAAAAATCAAAAGATTCAAAACACAGTCCATCTCATTCTAATAAAATGGAAAATTTTCGTTATGATTTTTTCATAATTGAAAATGGGAGACTTCTTAATGGAAGTGAAAAAATAATAAGAGAGATAGGAAATAAAATTCTGGATCTCGACAATCGCGCCAAGGGTTGTTGTGTGGCCTCCCAGCACTCGGAGAATTGTAAGAGCAAAGCGGGATGAATTGATAAACCTCTTTTATCAATTTAAGGTGGTATTGGATGCAAAAAATAGCGTTGAAGGGGTTACTCCTCGGCAGTTAAGCGATTTGCAGACTTGTATTCAACAATGCGCCAATCACAGTTCGATGGATACTTTTTGCTATAGATTGGGAACTTCGCCAAATGCCTTGTTTTCTCGCCGTAAAATCACCGCAACTCGCGAATTGCTTAATAAAGCCGATAAAGTATTACCGAAACTGATGAGACTATAAAGCTTTTATATTGTAAGCGTTATTAGTGTAGCCATATCACCATTAGACTTCTTTCGAAACTCTACTGCTGATGCAAATTGCTGTGTTGCTTCGGTGCTCAAATCCTCACATTACTTGCGTGTATGCTCCGGTTTTGCGCTCCGATGCGCCTTGCACTTTGCTACCCGCAGCGGGTTTCGAAAGAAGTCTATTACATGAACCGTTACGTTTATTTTTCCGGTATTGTTTCCCTTCATTCTTTTTAACAAAATGCATCTATGCCCAAACATTTTCACATGATCGGCTTTAGTCTTTTAGAAGTTTTGGTTGCTGAAATCATTGTCATCAGCGTTTTGTTAAGAATAATAAATATGCAAAATTTAAGTTTACAAAAGGTATATCACTCTTATCAGCAAAGTATGGCTATTGCTGAAGCAAATTCGATGTTTGAACGCTGGCGGGCTAATATAACATCTCAAGGGCGAGATCAGGAGTTTATAGCATGGAAGCAACAACTTTCTTCCGTTTTGCCAAGAGGTACTGCGGATTATCAGTATTTCCCTAGCACTCATGTGTATAGTCTTAAAATTTATTGGCAAGAAAAAAATAATCAGCCCACTGACGGGCAAATTCTCGCTTTTAATTCATTATTATAGATTTATAGTTATGGTTTTAAAATTTAGAGTGTCTAACAAGGGATTCAACCTTATTGAACTCTTATTTGCTATGGTCATCAGTACCATTTTGGTATTAGGTTTAATAACTATCTATTTAAGTATTAAAATGAATTATAATTTGCAGCAAGCATTGGCTTCGCTCCAAGATTCCGCTCGATTTGCTATTAATACCTTAAACCAACGTATTCGTTTGGCTGGATTTTTAGGTTGTGCGGATGATAAAAATCCAGTGGATACTAAACAAGCATTAATTGGTTATGATAGCCAACATCTTCCGGGTAGCTTAGTCACACAAGTAGTATCTGGAACAGATGCCCTCGTGGTGACGAGTTGCGTGTCTAATTTTTATATTGCAAAAAATGCAGAAATTACATCAATGGCTTATTACATTGGGGATACGGGGCGTAAGAACAGCCAAGGACAATCCATTTTAGCGCTTTATCAAAAGCCAGCAGGCTCCGATCGTGAAGAATTAGTTTCGGGAGTGGAGCAAATGCAAATACAATATGGTTTAGCTCCAGAAGGAAACGATGTCGCCTATTATACTGCAGAACAAATCATTGATTGGCAATTAGTACGCAGCGTTAAAATTGATTTATTGCTAAACTCAATTGAACCCATTTTAACGCAACCACAAACTTATTATTTTCATGGAAAAACTATTATTTCTAATGATCGATTATTGCATAAGGTTTGGAGTACGTATGTTGCACTGCGTGAGCGAATTCAGCTGAAATCTTCCGCAACGTGATTCAATGGGACAGCCCTCTTGTGAAATGGTTTCTCGCCAGCAGGGCATAGCTTTGGCTATAGTCCTGATTATTTTATGTGTGATCACATTATTAACGCTAAACAGTATGGAAAATGCTGTATTAGAGCAAAAAATGAGTGCCACATGGTATGCAAAATCCGTTGCTTTACAGAGCGCCGAAGGGGTTTTAGTCGCAATGCAGGCACAGTTAAATGGTCAACCTCTGGATTTTTCCAGCTTAACCGGTACGGTTCAAGGAGATATTATCTCCGATGTATTAGATGCAAAATGCCAACAACATCTATTTTTAATTCGCGCTACTGCTAGCTACCAGAGAGCAAGAATTGCTTTACTCGCCGCATATCAACAAGCACATCAACCACCGCTACCTAATTGCGAGACAGTCTCGCAACGATTATGGTGGCAGCAAATAGATAGTTAACTGGAGAAAAAGATGATATAATGGTCAAAATTAATCAATAGGCATGCGGTTCTTAATGACGGTCAGTCAAGTTAAATTCGGCAATTGCTCTCCGCCAGCTCTTCTCGCCTTAGCGGATGGGACCTTATTTCCTGGTATATCAATAGGGGCTTCTGGTCAAGTCGTTGGGGAAATAGTATTTAATACTGCAATGACTGGTTATCAAGAAATTCTAAGTGACCCCTCTTATGCAGAACAAATTATTACTCTTACTTATCCTCATATAGGTAATGTTGGAGTAAATCCAGAAGATCAAGAGTCTAATCGTGTCTTGTCTAAGGGACTGATAATTAGAGAATTATCTCCTAAAGTAAGTAACTGGCGAGCCCATCAATCTTTAGAAAAATATCTACTTGAGCATCAAGTCATTGCTATCTCAGGTATCGATACTCGACAACTAACTCGAATTTTACGTGAAAAAGGCGCTCAGAAAGGGTGTCTTATGACAGATCCGATAGATATTCAGCAAGCTATTGTTGCCGCTCAGGCTTATCCCGGTTTAGAAGGAGTAGATTTAGCAAGAGTAGTGACAACTCCCTCGCCACAATCTTGGCCAAGTACTGTTGCTGAACGCTATCATGTAGTAGTTTATGATTTTGGTGTTAAACACCAAATTTTACGTTTATTAGCTGGTCGAGGTTGTCGCCTGACGATCGTTCCTGCCCAAACTTCTGCAATGGAAGTACTAGCCTTACAGCCAGATGGAATAGTGCTTTCTAATGGTCCTGGAGATCCAGCTGCTTGTGATTATGCTATTGAAACTATTCAACAGTTATTAAGAACAAATACCGCTATTTTTGGCATATGTTTGGGTTTTCAGCTATTGAGCTTAGCAACAGGAGCTAAAACTCTTAAAATGAAGTTTGGTCATCATGGTGCTAACCATCCGGTGATTAACTTAAATAATCGACGAGTTTATATTACTAGCCAAAACCATGGATTTTGTGTAGACCCTACTAGTTTACCCAAATGTTGGAACATCACTCATCGTTCTTTATTCGATCAATCTTTACAGGGGATTGCCCATATCAATAAACCCGTCATTGGTTTTCAGGGACATCCTGAAGCAAGTCCGGGACCCAACGATATAAGTGAATTATTTGATCAATTTATTCAATTAATTGAAAAAACAAAGCATGCCAAAAAGAACTGATATTAAAAGTATATTAATAATTGGAGCCGGACCTATTGTGATTGGTCAAGCTTGTGAGTTTGATTATTCGGGAACACAGGCTTGTCGAGCTTTGCGTGAAGAGGGCTACCGAGTTATTTTGATCAATTCTAATCCTGCCACGATTATGACTGACCCAGATATGGCAGATGCCACTTATATAGAGCCGATTCACTGGCAGGTGGTAGCTAAAATTATTGCTAAAGAACGTCCAGATGTATTATTGCCCACCATGGGAGGGCAGACTGCACTAAATTGCGCATTAGATTTGGTGCGTGAAGGAATATTAGATAAGTATAATGTCCAATTAATTGGCGCTTCACGCGAAGCTATCGATAAAGCAGAGGATCGTGAATTATTTCGGCAAGCAATGGCTAAAATTGGTTTAGAAACTCCTCGTTCAGGTTTAGCGCATAATATGGAAGATGCATGGAGAATTCTCGAAGAAGTAGGCTTTCCCGCTATCATAAGACCTTCTTTTACTATGGGGGGTAGTGGTGGAGGTATTGCCTATAATCGCGAAGAATTTGAAGAAATATGTCAAAGTGGCATAGCGTCATCTCCTACCTCAGAATTCCTTATCGATGCATCCATTATTGGCTGGAAAGAATTCGAATTAGAGGTCGTTCGTGACTGTGCTGATAATTGCATTATTGTGTGTGGTATTGAAAATGTTGATCCAGTAGGAATCCATACGGGTGATTCGATTACGGTTGCACCTATTCAAACTTTGACCGATAAAGAGTATCAGCGTCTACGAAATGCCGCAATTGCAATTCTGCGTGAAATTGGCGTAGAAACAGGTGGTGCGAACGTACAATTTGCGATAAATCCCCATGATGGCAGAATGATGGTCATTGAAATGAATCCACGAGTATCTCGCTCTTCGGCACTAGCATCAAAAGCCACTGGGTTTCCTATCGCCAAAGTTGCCGCTAAACTCGCAGTAGGTTATACCTTAGATGAGTTAGCCAATGAAATTACCGGAGGAAGAACTCCAGTTGCTTTTGAGCCGACCATTGATTATGTAGTCACAAAATTACCGCGATTTAATTTTGAAAAATTTCCGCAAACCGATCCACGTTTAACGACGCAAATGAAATCGGTAGGTGAAGTTATGGCCATAGGTCGTAATTTTCAAGAATCGTTACAAAAAGCGATGCGGGGGTTGGAGATTGGTGTATATGGCTTGGAATCTAAAATTTATAAATTTGAAGAATCATTAGGGTCTGATGACAATTGTCAACAGACTCCAGATAAAGAAAATCTGTTAAATAGATTGAATCAGGAATTGCGTTCACCTGGCGCTGACCGCTTGTGGTATATCGCTGATGCATTTCGTTATGGTTTTTCTGTGGATGAAATCTATTCCTTGACGCAAATAGATCCTTGGTTTTTGGTTCAAATTGAAGAGTTGGTTCATAGTGAGCAGATGTTACTCGATTGTCAATTAACGGATCTGACTAAAGATGCTTTGTTATATTTGAAGCGGCAGGGGTTCTCAGATCGCCGTCTATCCCAATTGTTGGGAGAAACTGAAGATAGAGTGCGTGATTATCGACATCACCATGAAATTCGCCCGGTGTATAAAAGGGTAGATACTTGTGCTGCTGAGTTTGCAACAGATACGGCTTATTTATATTCCACTTATGAGCAAGAAAATGAAGCAGCACCGACCACACGAGATAAAATCTTGGTTCTAGGGGGTGGCCCGAATCGTATTGGTCAAGGTATTGAATTTGATTATTGTTGTGTTCATGCTGCATTAGCCATGCGTGAATTAGGTTATGAAACTATCATGGTAAATTGCAATCCCGAAACAGTTTCAACTGATTATGATATTTCAGATCGTCTGTATTTTGAATCATTAACTTTAGAAGATGTGTTAGAAATCGTAGCGCAAGAAAAACCAAAAGGAGTAATTGTTCAGTACGGAGGACAAACTCCTCTTAAATTAGCACGTGATTTGGCAAAAGCGGGGGTTCCAATTATCGGAACTTCTTCCCAGGCAATTGATTGTGCTGAAGATCGGGAGCGCTTTCAACAGTTGTTAAATAAACTCGGTTTGCGCCAGCCTCCAAACGGTACTGTTCGTAGTGTTGAAGAAGGATTACGTTTAGCGAAAGTATTTGCCTATCCGATGATCGTTAGACCTTCCTATGTATTAGGAGGGCGAGCAATGAAAGTCATTTTTAATGAACAAGAACTAGCACACTATATGAAAAACATGGCTGAAGTGTCGCCTGAATCTCCTTTATTGCTAGATCAATTTTTGGATGATGCGATAGAAGTGGATATTGATGCGGTATGTGATGGAAATCAGGTATTAATCGGAGGAATTTTAGAGCATATTGAACAAGCAGGTATTCATTCGGGTGATTCTTCTTGTACTTTCCCTCCACATAGTTTGAGTTTAGAAATTCAGCAGCAATTAAAAGAACAGCTTTGTGAAATAGCCAAGCAGCTCGGAGTCATTGGTTTGATTAATGCACAATTTGCTATTAAGGATAATATAATATACGTTTTAGAAGTTAATCCGCGTGCTTCACGCACAGTGCCTTTTATTGCAAAAGCAACGGGTTTATCTTTAGCCAAAATTGCTGCACGATGCATGGTAGGCATCAGTATATTGCAACAAGGATTTGTTACTGAATATGTTCCCCCCTATTTTGCAGTAAAAAAAGCTATTTTTCCTTTTGCTAAATTTCCGGGAGCGGATCCCATATTGGGTCCTGAAATGCGTTCGACCGGAGAAGTAATGGGTATTGGAGATAGTTTTGGTCAAGCTTTCTCTAAAAGTCAATTGAGTAGTGGACAAATTTTACCTTACGAGGGTAGAGCATTTATCAGTGTACGTGATGCAGATAAAGAGCGTGCTGTTAAAGTTGCGAAACAATTAATTACTCAAGGTTTTAGTATTGTCGCAACCCGAGGTACGGCCAACACTTTAATGATGGAAGGAGTTCCTTGTACTATAGTGAATAAAGTAAATGAAGGACGGCCGCATATTCTTGATATGATAAAAAATAATGAAATACAATTTATTGTTAATACCACTGAAGGTGAACAAGCGATTGCCGATTCTTGCACCATTCGACGCAGTGCCGTCTCACGAAAAATTTGCTATACTACGACCCTGGCAGGGGGGGAGGCGATGTGTTTGGCATTACAACATAGGGATGCTGTTGGTGATGTCATTCAAGTAAATAGTCTGCAAGATTTACATAAATCTGGTCAGGCAACAGCCGATTTTACAGTGAGTATTGGGCTGCAGGGCGAGCTATTGTAACAGATCACATAGGCTACCTGTCTACGCAATGGTACTTCACATTAAAGCATGGCTAAGAGAGGATTGATTATGCAAAAAGTACCTGTAACTGCTTATGGACATAAAAAACTCCTGGAAGAGTTGGAAAAGTTAAAAAATGAAGAGCGGCCTCGTGTCATTGCTGCCATTGCAGAAGCACGTCAGCATGGGGATTTAAAAGAGAACGCCGAATATCAAGCAGCTAGAGAACAACAAAGTTTTATCGAGGGTCGCATTCGTGAATTAGAAGGAAAGTTGTCCTATTGTAATATTATCGATATTACTAAAATAAACAATGAAGGGAAGGTAATTTTTGGTTCCACAGTGACATTATGTAATGTGAACGATGAATCTTTGGTAACCTATCAGATTGTTGGCGAAGATGAATCCGATATTAAGTGCCGTAAAATTTCTGTGACTTCTCCTTTAGCACGGGCTTTAATCGGTAAGTCAGTAGGTGATGAAGTATCAGTGAACACACCTCAAGGACAAGTAGCATATGAAATAGTGAATGTAGAATATATCTAAATTAGGAAAGAAACGTGGATGCAACAAGGAAAGTTCTACCATTAGAAGAGCTTAGCCAAATTCTCACCAATCATCATCTTCGGCAACAAAAAATTATTTTTGTGCATGGAGTTTTCGATATATTACATCGCGGCCATGTTACGTTATTGGCCGAAGCAAAGCAGCTTAGTGGGATTTTAGTAGTAGGTGTAGAAAGCGATGAAAATGTTAAAATATTAAAGGGTGAAGACAGACCTATTCACCAACAAGATGCACGCATATTCGTTTTATCTTATTTAGAACCTGTTGACTACATTTTATTAATCCCTCCCTATCAGGGAATACAACAGCTTGATCAATTCTATCGTGATCTATATAAAAAATTGCAAATTGATATCTTAGCAACTTGTGTTAGTGCGGGACGTTATGGGCCCTACAAGAAAGCACATGCCAGCGCGGAAGGTATTGACTTTGTTGATATCCCTACTCGCTATGAACGAAATACCACTAAAATTATAGAATTGCTTTGTAAAAAGTAATTGCAGAATTACCTATGGCAAATAAAAATTTTGATTATTTTGATCATGATGCTGATATTGGTATCGTAGGAAAAGGTCCAACTGTGGAAGCAGCATTTTCTCAGGCGGCTATGGCTGTTTTTGCTTTTATGGCGGATTTATCAAAGATAGATCCTAAACAAACTATTCAAATAGAATTTGAAGAAACTGATTTAGAATTAGCCTTAGTTCAGTGGTTAAATGCTTTATTAGGTCAAGCCCATGAACAAGGTTTAGTGCTGGGTAAATTTTCTCTGCAACGCCAACAAAATAAATGGATAGGAGAGGCATGGGGCGAGCCTTGGCGTGAAGAATTAGAGAGAGGCACTGAAGTAAAAGGTGCAACCTTAACTATGCTTGCAGTGGTACATCATGATGAAGGTTGGGAAGCACGGTGTGTAGTGGATGTCTAATAAGGAGTAAGCGTCATGGATATTAAGCGGTTCAAAAAAATAGATGATTATCGTTGGACAGTGCCAGTGTACTCAGCCAATCAACGTAGTGAGGTGTGCTTGTATGGAAGCGAAGCATTATTAACTACGATGGATGATAAAGTTTTAGAACAGATTACTCATGTTGCACGTTTGCCGGGCCTAGTAGGTATGGCTATGACCATGCCCGACGCACATTGGGGTTATGGTTTTCCGATTGGAGGAGTGGCTGCATTTGATCCTGAATTGGGAGGCATCATTTCTGCAGGTGGAGTAGGATTCGACATTTCTTGTGGAATTCGTTGTTTGCGTACCGATTTAATGTGGGAAGATCTGGCATCTCACCGCAGTGCTCTATCTGATATCCTCTTTCATCAGATCCCTGCAGGAGTAGGAAGAGAAGGCCGCCTGCGGCTTTCGGTAGCTGAATTAGATAAAATCCTCATGGAGGGCGCAAAGTGGGCGATTCGTCATGGTTTTGGCGCCACTCAAGATTTAGCCTTTATAGAAGAAAATGGGCAAATGCAAGGAGCAGTGATAGAAAATGTCTCGCTACTAGCCAAAAAGCGCCAGCATGGTGAAATGGGAACTTTGGGTTCAGGAAATCACTATTTAGAAGTGCAGGTAGTCGATAAAATATATGACCAACAGGCAGCGGATGCTTACGGTTTACAACGTGGTCAAGTAATTGTTTGCATTCATTGTGGCTCACGCGGTTTGGGACATCAAATTGGCACAGATTATCTAGTGAGTTTAGCTAAAGCCGCTCATCAGTTGGGAGTGGAGTTACCGGATCGTGAATTGGCTTGTGCACCAATTAATTCGCCTGCCGGTCAAAAATACATAGGAGCAATGAATGCAGGAATAAATTGTGCCTTGGCTAACCGTCAAATCCTTACCCAACTAACTCGTGATAGTTTTGCGCAAATTTTTCCTAAAGCACAGCTTGAAACTTTGTATGATGTTTCGCATAACACTTGTAAACTTGAAAAACATCTAGTAGGGGGAAAAGAGAGAAGTCTCTATATCCATAGAAAAGGAGCAACTCGAGCATTTGGGCCTAAACACCCTGCTGTACCCCAACCCTATCAGAAAGTAGGACAACCCGTGGTGATTGGCGGAAGCATGGGCACAGGCTCCTATATTTTAGCTGGAAACTCCCCTGAAAAAAATCAAGCTTGGGCCTCAGCTAGCCATGGGGCAGGACGTTCACTAAGTCGTCATCAAGCTGCCAAACAGTGGAATGGACGTAGATTGATTGATGAATTGGGTGCAGAAGGTATTATTATTCGCACTTCTTCTATGCGTGGCGTCGCTGAAGAGGCCCCAGGTGCTTATAAAGATGTAGATGAGGTTGCAGAATCTACAGAGAAGGCAGGTTTGGCTCGACGTGTGGTTTTTCTTAAGCCTAAAATTTGTGTCAAAGGGTAGCTGGCATTGCGAGAACGTCACCGAGCACAGGATATAAATTAGCGAAGCAACGCTCGCTGATATGTGACAAGAATGCTTAAAATTGGTCGCTATTATCAATATTTGATCACAACCTATGTTAAAATAAAATGATCTATCGAGAGGTCATTTTATGTCACGGGTTAAAGTCCAAGGTATTACCCAAGAAATTAATTTAATGGTTAAATTGGCATTGCCTTTAATGGCTGCTTTTCTAGCCCAAAAAAGTATGCAGTTTATTGACACCCTAATGATGGGGTGGATTAGCCCTTATGCCTTAGCTGCGGCTGCCCTGGGCACTTCACTTTGTGTTACTATTTTAATTTTTTGTATGGGAACACTCAGTTCTGTGGGGGTTTTCATCGCCCGGGCACGTGGCGCCGGTCAGCATGATGACATTCAGTCTAGCCTGCAAAGTGGAGTCTTTCTTGCCCTAATATTGTCTTTGCCTGGGATGTTATTAATTTGGAATGCGCCAAAAATTTTATTCCTAATAGGTGAAGATCCGCGAATTATTCATAATGTCATTTTATTCTTGCATGGAATTGTTTGGGGATTTCCTGGCTTTCTTTTATTTTATGCATTTCGCGAATTTATTGCCGCCTTTTCTTTAACTCGAGTTGTGATGTTAGTAACTTTAATATCCATTCCCTTAACCTGGGTAACAAATTATGTATTGATATATGGTAAATATGGATTGCCTAAATTAGGAGTAGCTGGGGTTGGATATGCAGGAGCGGTAATTATGTGGTTTATGGGGATCTACCTATTTATTTATAGTAGAAAACATACTCGTTTAAAAATGCATGCTTTAGCCTTATGTTGGTCAAAATGGGACTTCGAGAAGATTAAAAAAATGTTTTGCATGGGAGCCCCAAGTGGAGGGATGATGGTACTAGATATAGGAATGTGTTTGGCTGCTGCCATTATGATGGGATATTTTGATGTCAATACCTTAGCTGCACATCAAATTGCTATATTGTGTGCTTCAATAGCTTTTTCAGTGCCATTTTCATTATCAATCGCTACTTCTCTTAGAGTAGGGTACGCAGCGGGAGCCAAAGATTATACTAGTTTGAAACGATCCGTTTATGCAGGCATTGGAATTGGTTTAGCTGCATCTTTGGTGCTCGCGCTTATATTTGTGTTATTTCCTGAATCATTGATTAAATTATTTTTAAATGGTCGAGAAAAGGATTATGGCGAAATGGTTCCATTAGCTGCATCGTTTTTAGCTATCTCCGCCTTATTCCAATGTCTCGATGCAGTACAGTGTATTGCAAATGGCGCCCTAAGAGGATTAAAAGATACTTTTATTCCCATGCTGTTAGGAGTTGGATGTTATTGGATTATAGGAATGGGTAGTGCCTATTATTTTGCGTTTTATACACATTTAAAAGCTAAAGGCATTTGGTATGGCCTCACCTTAGGAATTTGTAGCGCAGGAATTTTCTTAATGCTACGGTTTTTGCAGCAATTACGCTACGAGAGGCATAAATACCATCACCTTGAATCTGAAAAAGCTAGGGGTAATAGCTCACCCTGTAGCTTAGAACGCTCATCTGTTGCCAATTTTGAATGAAAAATCTCCTCACAAAATGGCAGGATGGCCATTTTGGACGCACGCAGTGCGCCCGGAGGGTGAAGCTCCAAGGATGGAGCTGAATCATAATGCTCACATATCCATATATGCTTTCTCGTCAATTTTTCATTCAAACTTGTCTAACAGCTGAACGTTCACATGTAGGCAAATACCCATAAGCGCTAACTTGTTTGACTCAATTCAAATTTCGGTAAAAATGCAAACGTTGATGCCTTGTTTACTATGGAGGCTTCGGGGACTTCACTGAAGATGTTTTATTGACGAATATATTTGTCTCTCCCCGGTTCACTCCAGTAGGGGTGATACGATAATTGCTACCTTTTATATAGAGGATACTGTTAGCTCAATAACCTTAGATCGGAAGAGGTCGATGTTTCCAAGGATAACTTTTCTTTTAAGCGTTGTGCACGTCTTAGCGATGAGGAGTCACCGGCTTTCTGATACCAAAAAAAAGCCTTTTGTTGATCTTGGGGTACGCCGTCGCCTTTATCTAGCATAATCGCTAAATTTTTCATGGCGCGCGAATAACCTTTGGTGGCGGCGGCAAGTAATAACTGGTAGGCTTGAGTTTTATCTACTGCTATTCCCCCTTTACCGCTCAGAAACAGCATTGCTAAACTGGAAAAGGCATCGACTAAGTTTAAATCTACCGCTTGTTGATAATGTTTTTGCGCTGATTTATAGTCTTTCAATTTTTCCAAGACTTGAGCCTGACGGTAAAAAAACTTAGCGGGATCGTAAGCTTCTAGTTGTTGAATGAGCAAGTTCATATCTGAACGTTTTTCCGGGTCCGCCGACCAACAAGCATTAATCATAATTTGAATATCTTTAGGAATTGCTCCTGTTAGTTCCTCTCTTTCTCCTGCTTGAATTTTTTTTAATATTATTTCAGTAGTCAAATCTGCAAATGGTTTTCTGCCGGTAAAAATTTCCCATAAAATAGTACCCAAACTATAAATATCGGCTTTAACAGTAGTAGTTCCGGAGCATAATAATTCAGGCGCACACCAAGCAATCGCCTGACTTATCTTACTTACTGATTTAAGACTATATGCATAGGTCTTGGCTAAGCCAAAGTCGGTGATTTTGGCACGGCATTCTGAGGTTAATAAAATATTAGCGCTGTGCAAATCGCAGTGAACGAGGCCGTTTTTGTGCAAGTACTGCAGGCCTCGGGCAATATCCAGAGCAATTTGTTTTTGCTGAAGAGATGTTAATTTATTTTCTACTAAATAATCCACTAAAGATCCTTTCTCCATATATTCCATGACGATGCAAGCATGACCCTCCTCTAAACAAGCACCGTAAAATTGGACAATCTGCTGGTTACGCAAGCGACTGATAATTTTTACTTCACGGCTGAATTCCAAACCTTCAGCTCCGGACAACGGCGTTGACAGCAGTTTGATCGCCACAAGCTGTTCATTCCAACATCCGCTGTAAATGACACCGATATTGCCTTTGGCTATCATTTCACGCAAGGTTAATTCAAAAAAAGGAATTTGATAATCCGGAGAGATAAGCTCCTTAGAATCCAGATCGGATTGCCGTATTTTTTGCAATTGCCATTTCAGAGAAGTTAATTGTCGGGCTATAATCTCTTCGCGTTGAGAAGAAGCTCCTTTAAAATCTTTTAATTCTCCCAGCATTTTTTGATTTAAAGATAAAATCTCTTTTTGAGCAGATTTTACCTCTATAGCATCCGCTTTTTGATCTTCGATGTCCTGTTGGCGATTAGTAATCTGTTTAGCTGAGATACTCAAATTCAAATCAGCTAAACAATTTTGCAATTGCTGATTCAAAAAGGCAAACTGCCTTTCATTTTTTTTTGATTTTAACGCCTGATAAAACCAGCGTTTTTGATTGGTAAATCCATTAATAAAATCATAACATGCTTTTAAACTGTCCTCTAAAGCATTTATGCCCCGTTCAAATGTATTCGAGTCAGGGATTTTCTTTAACTGATCTAACTCAGCAATGGCCGCCACAATTACTCGGATTCTTTCTACCAGGCGTTTACATTGCGATTGGTTCGTTTTAACTAATTGCACGCATTTATATATAGCATCAGCAGTAACGTAAATGTTTTTTATAACGCTGAGAACACTAAAAACAGCCATCATAGCGAATACCTCCTCAACATTTTATGAAGACAATGGATTACTAACATAACTAGGCACCTGACTAATCATTGACGAGGAAGTCGGAAAAATAGGTTTAGGCAGCGGCTGATGACTTTGGGTTTTGGTAAATAAAACGTAAAGATTATCAGCGATTTTTTTAGCGTCGGGACGTTGGTTAGGTTTTTTCCAGCAGGAGCGAATGAGTTTCGCATATTCGTTCGGGCAATCGGAAGGAATTTTTTCTTGCTCTAGGCCGCGAGAAATTTTTGCGGCGATTAATGCGTTAATCGCTAAGCCTTTAAAGGGTGTGGTGTAAGGTTTGATAATCAACGCCCACAGAACCATTCCCAACGCATAAATATCAGCCGCTTGAGTCGCGACCGCATTTTCATTAAATAATTCCGGAGCCATCCAAGCGAGAGTACCGCTAATCTTTTTCGTTGAACTAGAGCTGCTGGTTTCAGATTTGACTTTTGATAATCCAAAATCAGTGACCCTGGCTCGCAACTCGCCGTCCAACAAGACATTTAAGGTTTTCAAATCACGATGAATGATATTAGCTTGATGTAGGTGTAACAGGCCATAAGTCACATCTAATGCAATCCGGTAAACAGTGGTTTGTGGCAAATTCGGTGAAGTTTGTAAAAAATCGTGCAGAGACCCTTTAGGCATCCATTTCATGACCAAACAATAGTTGGGAGCTTCTAAACACACTCCCATTAACGGCGTTACGTAATCCGAACGCATTTTCCCCATAATAGTGACTTCTTGTTTAAATTCGCTTAACGCTGTTGAACTGAGATGGGTGGAATGCAATTTTTTGATGGCCACGTCATTATAATTATAAGTTCTCCTTATAAACTGTCCCGTAAGCACCCTGACCTAATTTATCTTTTTCATTATATTTCAACTCGGCAAATTTTTTCCCAAACGAAACTTTGATCTCGCCAGATTCATCTATAATTGGTGCTTTACTGCGAACCGGTGACTTTAACTCTATAGCAGACAAAGAAATTACTGTAGATTGAGTAGAACCTTGGCTAAAGTTGCAATCAGGTATTACGACTGGTTCCGTAGACAAAGAATGATAGGATATTAAAGATGAAGTTTCGTTTGTTGGTAACGTTAACGTTTCAGTATCCGCAACTACTTCATCTGATTCAGGCCATGTTTGTTTTTGATTTAGGTTTAAAAGTTTTTGGTCAGTTAAATTTATTTTATGAGATTTTTTTCTATATTTGTAGGCATAGTAAAGTAGCGCTAAAGCAATTAAGCCAGCAGAAGTTGCTGCGGAAATAATTATGATATTTCGTCGCGATTGAGTTGGTGAAGATGCTGAATACAATGATCTACCACCAAAAATCACGTAAGCAACTCCAGAATTTGTGGAAGTAACCCTAACACCTGGTGCACCAAGGAGAAGGTCACCTATGCCATCATCATTAACATCTCCGGCATTACTAACAGAAGATCCTAACTGATCCCACTGATTTCCGTTTAAAGCAAAACCATTATTTCCATTCAAGCTAGATAGCGAGATATTTCCATTAGAACTCGAACCCACCGAATAATCACCAAAAACCACATAAACAACCCCACTATAATTGGAATTATCCATTAGTGCTGAAATAACCAAATCATCGATACCATCATTATTGATATCTCCCGCCTTACTGATAGAAATTCCACTAAAATCTCCCAGATTTACTCCGTTTAACTTAAAACCATTGGTTCCGTTTAGATTGGATAATTGAAAAATTCCATCAGAACCAATATTTTTTCGACCAAATATGACATATGTCATACCAGTGGTATTAAATGAACAAGGATTACTGATTACGAAATCATCTATCCCATCACTATTGATATCACCTGTATTAGCGATTCTAGTGCAGGGGTAGTCGGATTGGGGAATTCCTTCAACTATAAAACCATTTGTGCCATTTAAATCAGACCAAGGTATAATCCCTTTAGCACCTAAACCTATTTTACCCAAAAGGATGCCTACAGAGTTTCCATTTCCTATAATAAGAAGATCTGTGATTCCATCGGAATTAACGTCACCCGCATAGCTAACCATACTTATACTACCCATACCTTGACTACCTTTTAATATGAACCCATTAGTTCCATTTAAATCGGATAATTGCATGACGCCATCAGAGCCGACATTTTTTTTGCCAAATACGACATAAGTATTAGCATAAATACCTGCTACACCAATAACGATATCATCAACTCCATCATCATTAATATCACCGGCGTAGTCTATGCTAGAACCGGAAACACCTGTCCCATTAATGAGAAAGCCATTTCCCCCCTTTAAATCGGAGAATTTCAAAGTACCAACCATTCCAATGGAATAGTTGCCAAAGATAACGTAAATACGCCCACTATCATGGGGCAGACTCACTAGCAAATCATCCAGTCCATCAGCATTGATATCCCCTGCGTTACTTACGTAAATCTGATTACTTGAACTTACGCCGGCGTCGAATACAAAACCAGTTGTATGGCTCATATTGTTCAAATCTAGAGAGGTATTTCCTATATTTTTAGAACCAAAAATAATACATACGATCGGGTGGTTATTATTTATACTTCCTGCACTCGCAAAATCATCTATAGCATCGCCATTTATATCGCCTACATTGGTCACAGAACTTCCAAAATACCATACCATATATGGTTCGATTACGCTTGTTACAAATCCCATGTTTTTTTCCAAATTGGATAAATTAAATGAACTAGGATATGCAATATTTTGAGATAAGTAATAAGCATTGTCATCATTCACGACTTTTAAGTTTTCTAAGGAAATTTTATTTCGATACCGAGATAATTTTTTAATTTGAGCTTTTCGTTCTTTGGCGATGACACTATAACGTTTAATTAATTGCTCAGGAGTAGAATCAAAAGCATATTGGGCATTTTTTATCAACCAATTGCCTAAACGGCTTACCATACTGCTTGCCGGTGTTTTTTTCATCAATGCATCATGTGCCTCTTTTTGAAGACGTTGAGCACTACGCAAATCGGTTTTAGCGGCGGCAATTTCTGCTTCAATGGCGGCTAACAATCTTTGCCGATGGGTTTCATCCGGATCTTGTTCATACAGTCGTTCTATTTCTTGAAAAGACAATCGCCGCTCTACTTCAGATCTTTGTTCTTCATTAATAACTACAGACGGGCTTTTCCAGCCAATCCCATCCAAAATCCCTTGCAGTATTGGGACATAAGATGTGTTTGATAATGATGGATTCAACATTCCGTTTACCGGTACACCATTTTCTATTCTTTTCATGTCTAAAACTCCCTATAAATAAATGCTCCAAGTATTTCATTTATAATGAAACTAGACTCAACTCATTCGCTGATCACCAACGCACTAACTTATTTTAAGTTTTAAAAAACGTTTTGGATATCTGATGTTCTCGTGTTCGACGTCCTTCAGACAACCATGAACATATCGACTTCCAATCTCCTATCACTTCTTCCGAAGATAATTTAGGCATTATAGCTAACTCAATTTGACGATACATAAACTGGAATTCTCGCCAATGACTGCGTCTCTGAATCGACGCGCCAGGGGAAAATTGCCTGACTATGACGTATTATTTTTTTTGTCATTAAGGCTATAAATAATTTCCCATAAAGCCATGCTTGAGCACTATCATCATGATATTTGGGAAGGCGACCTAGATGAGTAATTTGTTTGAAACGTTTAAAAACAAGCTCTATCTGCCAGCGAATTCGGTACCATTCCAGTATTTTTTCAGCAGAAAAACTTTTCTTTTGGGAAAGTTGTATAAATAATGAACATATTCAGCCAAAGAACAATGTATCTGCCTGTAATTCATTTCCTTTTTTACTGGCGTTGACGCTTCAATCTTTTTGTGTGCTAACTTAATCGCTTCTGGCGTTTTTGCGAATAGCGCAAAGTCGACCTAAAATTCTTTGTCCTTCCGGAGTAATAGTTATCAACATCCCATGAATTAATTTGCAAAGCAATCGTCAATGTTTGCAATTTGGCCATTAATGGAAATTTGTTATCTCTTCTTCGGTATCATTAAAGCTAAGCTTTGAGTATTAACACGCACACAAATAAAAGCACCTTTATCGACAATATAAGCAATACCTGATGCACGTGAATAACCTCGATCTGCAATAATGTAATCACCTCTCTTCAATAGGAAATTGACTTAAATCCTCTGCAACGCCTTTACCTTTGGTTTTCGTGATCTTAAAAAAATCACAACGCATATCGGGTACTTGAAAGCTATAATGTACTCTCCATTGACTGCCCGTTTTACCCGGTTCTTGAACATGTGTTGCATCAAAAAGTCGAAATTTGACATCCATATCCGTTTTGAAGGGGACACCCAATTCAACAAAAACCTCAATACATAAGCTGTAGAGCCATTCTTTACATTTACGTAAACGTTTCAGCAGAGCAACATCAGATATTTCAGCTAACTTAGCTTTTTGTGCTCTGGCTACTGTTTTCGCGTAGTGAACAACCACAAGCAATATGAATTAAGATAACACGCAATAAATCGCCTATTGGCTTATTTTTCCTTAATCCCTTGATGGCTTCGGTTTGTATAGCCAGTTCTTGCCATTTCACAGGAAAAAAGTCCGTTAGTAATTTCCAGTCTTGTGTCATTTTGCATTCCCTACAAGTAAAATTAATTTAACTCGCTGGAAAATACTATCTCGATTTCTACTAACTGTCAAAACAAGTTAGCGCTTATAATTAAATACCCCAACTGACCTATTACCACTAATCTTTCCATTTAATATTACAACCCACACTAGGAGATTGCTCTTCTGGAACCGGTTTACCTGCTAACAAAGCGTCTAATGCTTGACATAAATCTTTTCCTGTTACTGGAATAGTGTTTCCTGGGGTAGAATCATCAAAGCGACCACGATACACACAATGTAAATTCTTATCAAAAATGTAAAAATCAGGAGTGCAAGCCGCATTATAGGCTTTAGCAATTGCTTGGGATTCATCGTACAGAAGAGGAAAAGGATAATGCAATTTGGTTGCAACTTGACGCATTTTTTCTGGAGAGTCTTCGGGATATTCATCAACATCATTCGAACTAATGGCAATAAAGCTGACATGATGTGATTGATATTTATTAGCCACTTCCACTAGTTTAGTTTGTATATGCTTTACAAAAGGACAATGGTTACAGATAAACATAATAACTGTCGCCATTTCTGATTTAAGATTTTGTAAAGCAAGTGTTTTGCCGGAGATAACATCAGTCAAGGAAAAATCGGGAGCTTGCGTTCCTAAAGGTATCATATTAGATGGAGTTAGGGCCATGGGTATTTCCTCTAGTTAAAATTAATTTATTATATACCAGAGCGAGCTGGGAACCCACTCGCCAGATCTAATTTTTTTTCTTATCACATGGTATACTCAATTCGGAGATAAAAAATTATGCAGTTGCAAAAAAAATGTGTTCTTATTACCGGGCCACTAGTGGCATTGGTAAAGCTTGCGCTTTGCGTTTTGCACATGAAGGCGCTAATTTAATTTTATGTGGTAGACGAGCAGATAAACTAGAGGCTCTTGCATTGGGGTTGCATAAGGAATATTCCGTGGATATTAAACTACTGGTTTTTGATATTACAAATGCTGCAGCTGTAGAGAAGGCTTTAAAAGATTTATCGGACCATTGGCAAGAAATTGACATTTTGGTAAACAATGCAGGTATAGCTTTAGGTTACGATAAAATTTATGAGGGCAATTTTGCCGATTGGCAAAAAATGCTAGATACTAATGTGATGGGAGTTTTGTATGTATCTCGTTATGTCGTAGCTGGAATGGTTAAACGTCAACTAGGCCATGTTATAAATATTGGATCCATATCAGCACATCGCGTGTACGCAGGTGGAGGAGTGTATTGTGCTACCAAGTTCGCCATACGTGCGATCACGGATACCTTAAAAATGGAAGTTCATGGCACTCCTATTCGAGTAAGTTTAATTAATCCAGGACTAGTTAAAACTGAATTTTTTGATGTCCGTTTTCGTGGAGATCAGGCTAAGGCAGAAGCGCTATTTGCGGACTTGACCCCTTTACAAGCTGGTGATATAGCGGATGCAGTTATATACTGCGCAACTCGACCGGCCCATGTTAATATTAAAGAAATAAACATTATGCCCACGGATCAAATTACTAAATAATATAATATGAATATTTTAAATATTGCCGCTTATTTGTTTATTGATTTGCCTATAGATCGTTTACAGATTTGGCAGGAAACTTTCAAAAAAGAAGCTCTTCAAGGAGGTTTGAAGGGCACGGTTTTGTTGAGTGAAGAAGGAATTAATTTGTTCTTAGCAGGGCTACCATTGCAAGTAAGGCAGTTCCAATCTTTTCTGCAAAGCTACCCCGAATTAAATCCCTTATCTTTTCGAGAAACCTGGTCACTTTTTCAACCTTTTAGACGTTTAATAGTTAAATTAAAAAAAGAGATTATTACTTTTGGTCATTTTGAGATTAAACCTTCAATAAAACCCGCACCTTATTTGGAACCAGAAACACTTCGCAGTTGGTATGTTCAAGGAAAAGAAATGACGATATTGGACACGCGTAATATTTGTGAAGTAGAAATGGGAACGTTTGTCCACTCTCAAGATTTAAAAATAAAAAATTTTCGCAGTTTTCCTCAAGCGGCTACCCAGCTTCCTGATTACATGAAAGAAAAACCTATTGTCACCTTTTGTACTGGTGGCATTCGTTGTGAAAAGGCCGCCCTATGGTTACAGAAGGAAGGGTTCAAACAGGTTTACCAATTGAAAGGTGGCATTTTAAATTATTTTGAAAAATGCGCAGATGAGTATTATCACGGAAAATGTTTTGTTTTTGATGACAGAAATGCTTTAGAGCCTGAAGCAATTAGTTAACTATAATAAAAGAGAGAGAACTTTACCATGTCTATAATCAAAATCCTGCAATATCCTGATCCACGTTTAAAAAAACCGGCTAAACGGATTGAACAAATGGACGATAATATCCATAAAATTATCGATGATATGTTTGAAACACATTACCATGCTGAAAATTGCGCGGCACTTGCAGCTACTCAATTAGATTTTTTTGACCCTCCATGTATTACCGTAATTGATTTTTCAGAAGGGAAAAATCAGCCGCTCTGCTTGATTAATCCTGAGATTTTTTCTTTTGAAGGAGAGCAAATTGTACCTGAAGGATGTATGTCGGTGGGTGGTAAAGGTGATAACCGAGTTTTTGACTACGTAAAACGTGCTTTAAAAATTAAAGTCCGTGCCTTAAATAGAGAAGGTAAAACTTTTGAAATGGAAGCAGAAGGATTTTTAGCTCAATGCATTCAGCACGAGGTTGATCATCTAAATGGTTTGTTGTTTATTGATCGCTTATCAATACTGAAACGTGATCGGTTAGTTAAGAAGCTTAGGAAAAAGTAGACGTAATAGCTCACCCTGGACCGTTCTCGTGAAGCTGGGTATCCCACGTGATCTGTCTTGCTGCGCTTACAGATTTACAATAACTTAAGTACCAGTTCTGCCATTTTCATAGAATTCTCCTCATCGCCAACTAGTAGACGCATCTTTTGTATATTTTCTAATATCGTTTGGCGATAATTTAAATCCGTTACTAAACGGATAACTTCTGTGGCTATTGCTATAGGGGTAGCCTTGGACTGTATTAATTCTTGTACTATGCGTTGTTGAGCAATGATATTACATAAACCGATTTCCTTGAGTCGAATAACACAACGTCCTATCCAATAATTTAATGCTACAGTTTTATAAACGACTACTAACGGTACCTGACATAATGCTACTTCCAAAGTAGCCGTTCCAGAAGTAACCATGGCTGCTGAGCATAGGGATAAAATGTTATAAGTATTATTTTTTATTACCGTAATATCGGATGTTAAATATTTTTTTAAATCCTCAACTTGTAAAGTGTTGGCTAAAGGTAACACGAATTGTGCGTCGGGAATTTTTTGACGAATAAGTGGAATGGTGGCTACCATCAAAGGCAGTAAAAGTCTAATTTCTTGCTGACGACTACCAGGAAGTAAGGCAATTACTTTGTGGTCTGAATTGAGACCATATTGGTGATAAACCGATAGTTGACTCTGTGTAACTTGCACCAGCTTAGCTAAAGGATGCCCGACAAATGTCACGGGTATGTTTTCTTTTTGATAGATCTTTGTTTCAAAGGGAAATAAAACAGCCATATGATCTACATATTTTTTAATATGATGAATTCGTTGATAACGCCAAGCCCAAACTTGGGGGCTGACATAATACAGCACTTTAATTCCAATACTTTTGGCAAATTGGGCCATGCGAAGATTAAATCCTGGGTAATCTATTAAGATTAATAAGTCCGGTTTTTGTGCACGAAGTAAAAATTTTGTTTTTTGCATAGCCCGACGAATGGTTATTAAATTCTTAATAACCTCCCATATACCCACTACGTCTAGCGAACTCATATCCATTAAAATTTTTACTTTTGACTGCTGCATTTTTACACCGCCTATACCCATTAGTTCAAGATCGGGAAGCAGTGTTAACAACGCATTTGCTAGGTTTGCACCTAATAAATCTCCTGAGGCCTCTCCTGCCAGTAAGAAAATTTTTTTATAGGGGGGTGCTGAGGTCATTATTTTTTTGAATAATTTGGTTTATTTGTGTGGCGACTTGTAGAGCATACCTGCCTTCTTCCCCCGAAACCACGGGCGGAGTTTGATTAATAATCGCAGTTAAGAAAGCAGCAATTTGATCTTTTAGGGCATCGCCTTTTGGACGACTTTGCTTTTGAAAAATAATTTCTGGAATACCAGGCAAAATTTCTTTTATTCCTTTGCGTTGGATAGTCATTTTTTTGTGCTGTAAATCCAAATTGATATGAGTGTTTGACTGAAAAATGTGCAAACGACGTGACATGTTTTTATTAATACGGTTGGCAGTAATATTTGCTACACAGCCGTTAGCAAATTCTAAGCGTGCATTAGCAATATCAATAAATGGAGATATAACGGAAGCTCCATTAGCATAAATATGTCGGATAGGCGATTTTACAATGGATTGAATAATATCAATATCGTGAATCATCAAATCAAGAACCACACTTACATCGCTGCCACGAAGTTTGAAAGGCGCTAAGCGTGTGGATTCAATGAAATGCGGTTTCTCTAACAGTGGTTGTACGGCTTGAATTGCATTATTGAATCGTTCAATATGGCCAATCTGTAAAACTAGGTTTTTTTTTCGAGCAATTTGAATTAAATCATCTGCCTCGGCAAGATTTGTTGCAATCGGCTTCTCTAATAAAACATGAATGCCTTGTTCTAGAAAAAAACGTGCAATTTCGTAATGAGTTGGGGTTGGAGTGGCGATACTGACTGCATCAACTAAACCAATCAAAGCTTGATAATTCGAAAAAACTGAAATACTTAATTGGGCGGCTATTTGACGTGCTGATTCTATGTTGGTATCACAGATAGCGATGAATTGAGATTGAGCTAGTTCGGTATATTTTTGGGCATGATACTTTCCCAAATAACCTACTCCTATTACTCCAGTACGTAATTTTTTTGTCATTGGACAATGTTGACACTTTTTTTTTCATAATTCAATGGGTATACTCCAGGGATACTTACCCAAATTAGAGCTTTAACAGGACTTATGCATGGATCAAATTGCTGGAGTTGATGAAGCAGGCCGCGGACCTTTAGCCGGGCCTGTATTAGCTGCGGCAGTTATTCTCTGCCCAGTAGACCGTATTGCTGGACTGGCAGACTCTAAGCAATTGACGGCTAAGCAGCGTGAGCATTTATTTACGCAAATTATTGAGCGTTGTGTTGCTTATGGAATTGGCCGGGCTGAAGTCGAAGAAATTGATCTCTATAATATCCATTACGCGAGTTTATTAGCAATGCAACGTGCTATCTCAGCTCTTAGCGTCCAACCTGATAAAGTATGGGTAGATGGTTGTTTTACTCCTAACATTCCATTACCGGTACAGGCTATTCCTTATGGAGATCAGTTAATTCCGGCCATTAGCGCCGCTTCAATTTTAGCTAAAGTAACTCGTGACCGTGAGATGGTTGCTTATGATAAAATATATCCAGGTTATGGTTTTGCACAGCATAAAGGGTATGCTACTGCATTTCACTGTGCGGTATTACAAGAATTAGGTGTTAGTCCCATTCATCGACGTAATTTTGTCGGCAGCAGAAAAAAAACTAAAAAGTGATATCTCTAATACAGCTAACGCAGTTCGCAAGGCGTAAAATAGGCGTTCTAAACTACAAGCTATTACATGAAGTTAATATAAATGAATATAAAATTTATCCACTTAAAAGCCCATACGGAATATTCAATTCGTGATGGTTTATTAAGAATAAAATCCTGGCTTGAAGAAACCGCACGACAAAAGATGCCTGCAATTGCCATAACAGATTATAGTAATTTATTTGGTGTGGTCAAATTTTATCAACATGCTCTTACCTTAGGAATTAAACCTATTATAGGAGCCGAAGTTTGTTTATTAATGGAAGGAGAGGATTTTTTAATCACTTTATTATGTCAAAATCAAAGGGGTTATAAAAATTTAATCAAGCTATTATCTCAGGCTTATCAAGAAGGACAAAACTCTGCTGGTGAACCGACCCTACAATGGCCATGGTTAGCCGCTAATGCAGAAGGCTTAATTGTTTTATCTGGCGGAAGAAGAGGGGATGTGGGTCGCGCTTTGCTGAGTGGCCGGGATCAATTAGCCAGAGAACGCTTGCAGCGTTGGTTAGAAATATTCCCACAACGTTTTTACCTAGAATTGCAACGTTCAGGACGATATCAGGAGGAAGAATATAACCAAGCTGCTGTTACTATGGCAGCGGCATGGCAGGCGCCTGTAGTTGCAACCTTGGATATTGTTTTTTTAAAGAGTGAAGATTTTATTGCACACGAAGCACGTGTTTGTATTAATGCGGGACAAGTATTGGAAGATCCAAATCGACCACGTCATTATTCAGAACAGCAATATATGCGTAGCCCTGATGAAATGTCTGAATTATTTGCGGATATCCCTGAAGCATTGACCAATACCGTGTTAATAGCTCAGAGATGTAATGTCAATCTGAATTTGGGGGAAGTGCATTTACCCAGATTTCCACTAACTGATAATACCATGTCAGAAGCAGATTATTTCTCTATTCAGGCCGAACAGGGATTGCAGCAACGGATAAAGAATAGTGTTTTAGACAACTTAGCCCCGCATGCCGCTTACCAAAAGCGTTTGCAAGAAGAAATAATTGTTATTAACCGTATGGGTTTTGCTAGTTATTTTTTAATTGTGGCAGATTTTATACGTTGGGCAAAATTACAAGGCATTCCGGTCGGGCCTGGCCGTGGTTCTGGAGCGGGTTCATTGGTGGCTTACGCATTAGGTATTACTGAATTAGATCCATTACAACACGAGTTACTATTTGAACGATTTTTAAACCCAGAACGTGTATCTTTGCCTGATTTTGATATAGATTTTTGTGTAGAAGGACGTGATCGGGTCATTGAATATGTGGCTGAAAGATATGGTCGAGAAGCTGTAGCACAAATTATCACCTTCGGTACGATGGCAGCTAAGGCGGCATTACGTGATGTTGGAAGAGTTCTTGGGTTACCTTATGGCTTTGTGGATAAAGTGGCAAAACTGATTCCTTTTGAATTGGGTATCACTTTAGAAAAAGCCCTGGCTGAAGAAAAACAATTAGCAGAACGTTATCGCAACGAAGAAGAAGTGGCATATTTAATAGATTTAGCTCGAAAATTAGAGGGTCTAACACGTAATGCAAGCAAACATGCCGGTGGTGTGGTAATTGCTCCCACTCAACTAATAGATTTTGTACCTCTGTACCGTGAGCCAGGTGGTAACCATCTTTTGGTGACTCAATTAGATAAGGACGATGTTGAAGCAGTAGGTTTAGTTAAATTTGACTTCTTAGGACTACGTACTTTAACAATTATTCATTGGGCTTTACAAACAATTAATCAAAAAATGCAGCAATTGGGAGAAAAGCTAGTAGAAATTACCCGAATTCCATTAAATGATAGCAAAACTTTTACTATGTTATGTCAATGCTCCACTACGGCAATTTTCCAATTAGAGTCGCGGGGAATGAAAGAGTTAATTCGCCGTCTGCAGCCAGAAATTTTTGAGGAGATTACTGCATTGGTGGCTTTATTTCGACCTGGTCCTTTGCAGTCGGGAATGGTGGATGATTTTATTGCGCGCAAGCATGGGCGTGCTCAAGTTGAATATCCGCATCCAGATTTAGAGCCTATCTTACGCACTACTCATGGGGTTATTTTATATCAAGAACAAGTTATGCAGATTGCTCAAACCTTGGCAGGTTATTCATTAGGCGAAGCGGATATTTTGCGCCGGGCTATGGGTAAGAAAAAGCCAGAAGAAATGGCCAAGCAGCGCAAAATTTTTGTTGCTGGTGCTACGAAGCGGGGCATTGCCCCAGCTATTTCGGAGCCCATTTTTGATTTAATGGAAAAATTTGCCGGTTATGGATTTAATAAATCGCATTCAGCTGCCTATGCGCTGATTGCTTATCAAACTGCGTGGTTAAAAGCCCATTATCCAGCTGAGTTTATGGCTGCCGTTTTATCTGCAGATTTAGATAATACGGATAAAATTGCTAATTTTTTGGCAGAATGTCGAGAAATGTCGCTTACTATTTTGCCACCTAATCTTAATTTGGGTAAATATTCTTTTACCGTGAATGAAAAAGGGCAAATTGTTTACGGTTTAGGAGCGATCAAAGGTGTTGGAGAAGCAGCCATTTCTCATTTGATTGAGGAACGGCAGCAGCGTGGAATTTATAAAGATTTGTTTGATTTTTGTCAGCGCTTAGACCATCGTAAAATAAACCGTCGTGCATTGGAAGCCTTAATTCGTTCTGGATCAATGGATTGTTTCAATCAGCATCGTGCTTGCTTGATGGTTAATATTGAAGCGGCATTAAAATTAGCTGAACAGCACCAACACAATAGTTTGTTTGGGCAAGCGGATTTATTTGGTTCGATTTCCTCAGAAGTCATTAAATATAATGAATGTTTACCCTGGACAGATCTATTTCGTTTGAAAGAAGAAAAAGAGGTATTAGGTCTTTATCTGAGTGGCCACCCTTTACAAGATTTTACTCAAGAGTTACATGCTTTAGGATGTAGCCCAATCAATAAATTGGAAGCGATCAAGAAAAATGCGGTATGTGCAGGAATTTTGCGCAATCAGCGCATCATACATACTCGCAAAGGGAACCCCATGGCGGTTGTGACTTTAGAGGATTCAACTGGAAAAATTGATGTAACCCTATTTAATAAACTATATATCCAAATTAAGCCTCCCTTGCAAATTGACCAGGTTTATTTGGTTCGCGGTTCTTTGGAAGATGATACTTATACAGGTGGCTTGCGAATAGTAGCTGATGTTTTTGATACCTTAGCCAGTATCCGTGAACGATTTGCTCGACGATTAAGACTCAAGATTACCAATTCACAACAAGCAAGTAAGCTCTTGCAATATTTACCCTCACTCCTTCAACCTTATCGTGGTGGACGATGTGATATTGTGATTGGTTATCAAAGTCTAGAAACGAATGCCCAAATGTTGTTGGGAGAAAGTTGGAGTGTGAATCCTAGTGAAGAATTATTAGAGCGTTTGAAGGAGATTTGTCCAACCGAGGATTTGGTTTTGGAATATTAGTAACTGTTCACGGAGCAAAAGGGGGCTTTCTGCGTCTGCAAATTAAACCTCGTGAACGCTTACGAATATTAGTTTAGTTTTCCAAAAAAAGATTAAGGTTTACCGAGGGTGGGACTCGAACCCACACAGTGTCACCACTACCGGATTTTGAGTCCGGCGCGTCTACCAGTTCCGCCACCCCGGCAATTGTGTGTTTTATTATAGAGCATAAGCCATCATTTTATCAAGATAATATCCATTAATAGTTCATCCTTCTGCTAAATCAATAGACTTCTTTCGAAACTTTACTGCTGATGCAAATTGCTGCGTTGCTCAAATCCTCACATTACTTGCGTGTATGCTCCGGTTTTGCGCTCCGATGCGCCTTGCACTTTGCTACCAGCAGCGAGTTTCGAAAGCAGTCTAATTACTGGCTGCTGGTTTTGCTAGTACTGATTGCTTAGATTGGTTGTTGCAACATGGGTAAGATTTTTTTTCTATTTTCTGTTTTGGTTTCGGCAGAAATGGAAATATTATTTGAGAAATTCGATTTCTATTGATACGGATTTTTGTGTTTGAGATTCTTCTAATTTTTCCGTGCAATATGAATGTTCCTATTTTTAATGCAGTAAAATTATCAGCTATATTTGTAAGAGAATTATTATACGCATCTCAAATTTAAAAATCAATGATTTTGTTCTTGCTTCGTCATAAGTTAATGATAATTTTCTCTATTTTTTTAAGCTAACTGTATTAAAAAACAGAATGCAAAAATTATATGCTATAATTGTTTTAGATGTTATTTTAAAGGAGGAGAACATGTCACACGAAGAAAACAAATTAGATCTTCAGCATGATCTGCAAGAAATAAAACGAGATGTTGCAAAGTTGCGTTCAGATTTTGCTGAATTAATTTGGCAGTCAACAATTGGTGGTGCGCAGAGAAAAATCGAAAAGAAACCATTTTATTATTTGGTTGGTGCTTTTGCCGCAGGTTTTATTTGTAGCGGTTTAAAACGTTTATGGCTGCGTAATAAATAAAAATTATTCACAAAGTTGGCGTTATTAGATTTGACTGCTAAAATTCATATATAAAACACTTGCCACTTAAAGGAGAAAAAAATGGCTAAACATAATGGCTTTCATTTTCAACAAGAATTTAATTCTCTTAAAAAAGATGTTTCTAAATTACGTGTTGATACCGGTGAATTAATTGATAAGCTAGTTGATGCAACTGTCTCTACTAAAGATAGCCTTTTAAAAGATGGAAAAAAAGCTGTAAACAATGTCGACAAAATGATTGAAAAAAATCCACTTATGGGTGTATTAAGTGGTTTTGGTATCGGTGTACTGTTAGGAAGCATCAGTAAATTTTTTATTTCTCGGCATAAATAAGTGCTTGGAGTAAATTTGTTTAGAATAGGGTTAAAAATAGCAGGTATTTTTATTGCTTTCATTTTTTGTTTGGTTGCATTTGGATTTTTAATGAGTGCACTTTATCTTTATTTTGCAGCACTATTCCATAGTGCTATGTCAGCGGCTCTTGCTTCTGGTTTAGTATTATTGGGTGTGGTATTGCTCATACTATTATTGGTCAAATTAGTTGGTAAAAAAAGACAACCTAAAAAAGAAATAAATTTCGATTTTGACTTAAATTCTTTATTAAAAAGATACCCTAAGAAAGGTCTATTAGCTAGTCTAGCCATGGGCTTTTTTGTGGGTATCTCTCCCTCAATGCGTAAAATGCTGATGGAAAATATTGCATTGCTGCTAAAAGAAAACTTTATAAATGCTTTTACCAAAGATTCTGATCAAGATAAAGAAGATACTTAATTATAGATTGGCTACGGGTAGTCTTCTTTTTCATCTTAAAATGGGCATGATTCCAGAAGAAAAGTTTCTTTCGCCTGATCGGAACTATGGATTTGGCACTGAAGAAGCGATAGAAAACTTACTATCATGTGAAAGTGCCGATGATTTGCCAAAGAAAACAATAAATAAATTAAAGTCGCTTTATAGATATGAAAAATGTATCCCGGAGGAAAAAGAGGTAACTGATGAAGACATTTGGGCAAATCGCGATTTTTTTAAGGATTTGTTAAGCAAAAAAAATTCCTATCTTACATGTGAATTTATTCCAAAATTAATAAGATTTCTCAAAAACCATGCTAATAACCCACGTCCCGATACACATGTAGATTTTAGTGGGGAAAATATGGAGTTATCTCCAGAAGGCACAAAAGAATGGAAAGATGCTATTGAAGAACATAGAGAATTTCAACCATTCAGATATTTTGAACAGCTTCGGCCATATATGACTGAAGTGCAAAGAAAAGAGATGGATGAAGTTTTAACTAAAAGAGCTACAGATTTTAGTTCACGTGATAAAGAACCTAAAGGTACCTCTAAAGAGGAGCAAAAAATAAGTGGCGAAACCACTGAGAAATATTCTCATATATTTTCTCAAAAATTGGAAGAAATACAGTCTACAGCAAAAGATCTAAATATATATGGAAAAATGCAAGAATTAATTGCAATTCTGGACAAAATAGAATCTTTAGAAGGTGAGAACATAGACGATGCAGAAAAATTGCAAAAATTAGGAGCGCACTTTGAAAAATACCCCATCAGGCATGCAGTTTTTAAAAAAGAACCATTGGCTTGTGAGGAATGTTTTAAAATAGCTAAGGAATTTTTTATCTTTAAAATAGAAGGGGCTATGGATGAATTAAGTATAATATTAGAGAAAGAGCAAAGAGAAGAAATGTCGAAAAAACTTGAATCTCTTGACCAGGAAAGAAATAAACTTTACCAGCAGCTTAAAAAGCAAGATGATGCACTAGATGAACTTGAGCAACTTTTTGAAAAGGATAATAAATACGACTTAAGAGAAAAAGAATATGATGAAAAAGAGGGAAGCAAGATTAAATTGTCAAAATTATGTGGGCAATCTCCTTCTTCTTCAATGTTTTCTTCGACATTTACGAGAACAGTTCAATTAAGCAAAATTAATGTACGTGAAGAACTGAGAGCCTTACCTCCACAAATAATGCGAGTACAAAAGGAAGTTGTTATCTTACAACAAGTTATTTCCAAAAGATCCGAATTTATACAGTCTTTTGTAAACGAAATGTCAGAAAATCTTAGATCACTTGCGAGTAAAAGACAAGAGCTTTGCCAACAGCTTATGCAGCAAGATGCGGCAATAGAGAAATTTTCTAAGAATGATAAATACACTGTAAAGAAAAATGATTATGACCAAAAAGAAGGAAGGGAGATTAAATTGTCAAAATTATGTGGGCAATCTCCTTCTTCTTCAATGTTTTCTTCGACATTTATGAGAACAGTCCGACTCAGCGAAATTAGGTTGGAGAGAAACGTTTTACCTACAAAAATTCAGGCATTAAAAATGCAATTACAAGGTGAAATTGCTATATTAAACGAAGTTATTTCCAAAAGATCAAAATTTATACAGTCTTTTGTAAATGATGAAAAAGAAGAAAAAGCAAAGCAGGAGCACCCTGTTATTGTTAGTTCTGCCATTCCCCCTTCCTCTGTTATTCATAGTCATGTTGCACACCAAGAACCTACACAAAATCACCATTCAAATACCTCCACGCAAACAAGATCTATTTCTGTTAACTCTGCTACTCCTCCGATTAATCAGAGCAAAAGTGAAACTAAAGCCTCAATTGTTCGTGTAAATAAGCAAAAAGCACGGGATAATATGAATGCTATAATTGGAATACTTTGCAAGCGAGCATTCCGATATATGGATATTTTTCGCTATCAAAAGACTATAGAGAAATGGGAAGCAATGAAGGGTTTATTAGCAGTAGCTTGCGAAATTTCCGATATCCTAGAAGGAAGAAATACACACAAACTAAGTTTTACAAAAATAGTTAAGGACTTCGAAGAGAGATTAAAAATTTTTAAAGCACTCACAAAAAAAGATCGTTCTAACTGCTTTACTTTCTTAAGAACATCGCAGAGAGGACAAACTAAGGGTGAACAAACTTTCTTTGCAGAAATCGAATCAAGTTTGAAACAACTGAGTGAAAATCTAGGCATGCCTATAAGCTTGAACCAAAGTAATTCTAATGAACGGGTAATTGCGCCAAAAGGAGAAACTAGAACGGTAAATAACATACGGTATGATAAAATTAGATAATGTCTGTGAATCACACATCTATACAGCCGCGCATAATTAAAAGGGTGATCAATTGATTATATGCTATAATTCAAGACATAATAAATTCACTGTTATGGGTATCAACTCATCCAAACAGTTTAAAGAATTTTATGCAAAATATAGAATTATAATCTTCTGACCTGAGTGATTCCTGGTATTTGTTGCAATTGCGCTAAAATTTTTCGTAATGGATTAAGACTTTTAATTTCAATGATGAGATTAATGTAAGCCTGGTTTTCCAATTTGTTAACTCGTGTGTTTATTCCTAAAAGCGAAATGTGTTCAGTCGCAATAACATTAGTTATATCACGAATTAAACCTGCTCGATCTTCTGCTAAGAGGTGAATTTCGACTGGATAAGATTGGTTGGCTTGTTCACTCCAATTAACTTTTAGCAAGCGCTCAGGATAACGTTTTAGAGTGTAATTAAGATTGCGGCAGTTTTGTTGATGAATGGTAACGCCTCTACCCATAGTAATATAGCCTACAATAGGATCTCCTGGGATAGGCTTACAGCAATGCGCCAGTTGAGTGAGCAAATTATCAATGCCTTCGATCTGAATGCCTTCTCTTTTTTTGGGGTGAATTTTTTCTATTATTTTTTCTGTAAAGGTGGCGCTTCTTTTTGCTGTTTCGTTGTCACCGCCGCGTAGTCGATTTAAAACGGTTGCCACTCCCATCGTTCCAACACCTATGGCCATTAATAATTCTTGTCCACTTTTAAATTTAAATAATGACGCGGCCTTTTCAATTTCTGATTTAGCAATGCCTTCTCGACGACAAATTTTTTCCCATGCGCTTGACCCCGCTGTCAGATGAGCTTGCTGTTCTAGTTTTTTAAACCAGCTACGTACTTTATGTTTAGCATTATTAGTTTTTAAATAGTTTGCGGTGGGGTTAAGCCAATCACGACTTGGTTGACTTTCTTTGCCAGTAATAATAGTTACCTGGTCACCTGTTTTTAAAACATGTGTTAAAGGAACAATCATGTCATTGACTTTTGCTCCACGACAACGGTGACCAATTGCACTATGAATATGGTAAGCAAAATCTAAAGGAGTAGCGCCAGCCTCAAGATCAAAAATATCGCCGTTGGGGGTGAAGACATACACGCGATCTGCAAAAATCTTACGGTATAAATCTTCACCTTGCGGACTGCTTACTTCTTTTTGCCAGTCCATAACATGACGCAGCCAATTGATTTTTTCTCCATAACTGGATAATCCTTCTTTCCCTTCTTTATATTGCCAATGAGCGGCAACTCCTAATTCAGCTTCTTTATGCATCTGATAAGTCCGAATTTGGATTTCTATGTTAATGTTTTCAGGAGAAACGATTACCGTGTGAATGGATCGGTAACCATTTGGTTTAGGTTTAGCAATATAATCATCGAATTCGGTTTTAATATGGGGCCATTTTGTGTGCACTATACTTAATACCGTATAACAATCTTCAAGCTCTTTCACTAAAATGCGCACGGCGCTTGTATCGTATATTTGATTAAAATCGAGATGCTTAGATTGAATTTTCCGATAAATGCTATAAATATGTTTAGCCCGTCCGGAAATTTCTACTTGGCTAACATGAACCTCTGCCAATAAATGATATAAATTTCGAATAATTTGGTTGATGAAAATTTCCCTATCTTGCCGTCTCATTTTTAGAGCTTGTGATATTTTTTTATATTGTTCAGTATTTAAATAGCGAAAAGCTAAATCTTCCATTTGCCATTTCATTTGCCCTACCCCAAGGCGATTAGCTAATGGTGCATAAATATTCATAACTTGTTGAGCAATATGCTGTTGTTGTTCAGGGTGGCAGTGGCGTAAATATTTTAAAATGACGAGTTGCTCAGCTAATTTAATAAGGACAATACGCACATCGTCAACCATTGCGAGGCACATTTTACGTAAGTTATCGGCATGTTGATGTGCACTAGTGAATGTTGAAGTGCTAAGGGGTTTAATGGCTTCCATTTTCTTTACATCACTTGCCAATTGGGCAATATTCGGGGGCAAGAATTTTTCTATAATTTCAGGAGAAGGCTGAAAATAATGGATAGTGGGATAAATAATAGCTGCTGCTAAAGTTTGGCTATCGCAGTGTAAGCTAAATAATTCATCTGCCATAGCCAGTCCCTGGTGCAATGAAGATATTCCATAAGGAACAGAGGATTGTCCTCCCAATTGATCTGCAAAATGGCAGGCTTGAGCCAAAAGGTCAAAATCCAGATGAATATTTTGCTCTCGGCGCAAAGCAAGCCAATGCGCGGCAGTAGGATCTAATGGTTTACTAAAGGTTTCCATATTAATCAATATTATACAGCAATTCGCAGCGAAGCTGCGAATTGCTTCCTGGTTTATATCCTGCGCTCGGCGGAGCCGATGCTTAGAATGAAGGGGGTAGACGCTCCGCTTTCTCCCTCTTGCAAAAATTATTTTTTTATAGGGAGGATTTTTTTCAATAAATCAAGTCGTTTCAAAGAAGAGAGCTATGGCTTCAACGTGCTGGGTATGAGGAAACATATCCATTATACCCGTTTTAGTTAATTGGTAGCCCTTTTGGCATAAAATAGAACTATCTCTAACCAATGTAGTTAAATTGCAAGAGATATATACAATTCGAGAAGGGTTCCAATTTTGGATATAATCTGCGATGAGGGGAGCGCCGCTGCGAGGGGGATCGAGTAGTAATTTATCATATTGATGTTGGGCCCATTCAAGATGAAATGGAGGAGAAAATAGATCACTACAATAAAATTGACAATTTGTGAGTCGATTGTTTTGAGCATTCTTAATGGCTTGTTCCACTGTCGAGGAATCGCCTTCTACGCCAGTGACTAAAGCACCGCAACGAGCTATGGGTAACGAAAAATTACCTATTCCGCAAAAAAGATCTAATATTTTATCTTGCGGTTGAATCGCTAATAGGCTGATAGCTTGATCTATCATCTTTTGATTTACAGCAGCGTTTACCTGGATGAATTGCCATGGTTGGAATTCTAAGACTAAATCGTAGTGAGTTAGACGATAATGAAGGGGTTTGGCATCCTGTGGATACCATAAATGCACGCTCTCTAAACCACCTGGTTGAAGATAAACATATAAGGAATGTTCAATTGCAAATTCTTTTAGAAGTGTTAAATCGGTTACGCTGAAGGGCTCTAAATGTCTGATAATAATTGCACCGTGATTATCTCCAATTGCTACCTCTATTTGAGGAATTTTATCTCGAATGGAGAATTCGTTGATTAGAAAGCTAAGTGCTTGTAGGCGCTCGCCAATAACAGGATGAAGTACCGGGCAATGATTAATATCAGCGACAAATCGGCCTCTTCTTTCACGAAATCCTATTAAGAGCCGATTTTTTTTAACCACATACTTCACTGCCAGGCGTGCTTTGCGTCGGTAACCCCAAGGAGGACCACTAAGGGGAGGTAACCATTCGAGAGGTTGCAATTTAGCTTGGTGTTGTAGTAATTCTTGGAAAACTTGTTGCTTATATGTGAGTTGATGGTCCAGATGCATATGTTGCAATAAACAACCACCGCATACTCCAAAATGAGCACATTGAGGGATGCAACGTGTAGCTATGGGTTTGAGGACTTGGCTGACTAGAGCTTCATCAAAACGACTACGTTGTTGTAAATAGTGAAAATGAACTTCTTCACCTGGTAACCCTCCTTCAATAAAAGTAGTTTTTCCTTGGATATGAGCAATACCTCGTCCATCGTGACTTAAATTTTCAACAGTGGCAGTAAATATTGTCTTTGGTGGGGTTTTATGCTGACGTCTTCTCGGCATTGAATTCCTTAGTGTTTAAAATTTATTCGCTGCTGCGGTTTGCCCCACAGCTTACTGTGGGGGATTATTTAGCCTTGCTGCGCGCAGCGGCAACTAATTCCTCAGTGGTGGCAAATAATTCAACGTCGCGTGATTCATTTTTGAAGTAACGATATTTGTGTAAAGTTCCCTCTTTAATAAAGCCTGACTTTTCCAGTATACCAATAGAAGCAAGATTTTCCTTTAAGGTTAATGCCTCAAGTCGATAAACATCCACCTCTTTAAATGCAAAATCAATTACTTTACGCAAAACTTTATTCATTATTCCTTGACGCCAATAAGCCTTTGCGAGGTCATAGCATATTTCAGCGCGATGATGATGGTTATTTATATATAATCCTGCTGATCCAATGATTTGATCATTATCACGCCTTGCCAAAGTCCAATAAATGCCGCGCTTATGATAAAATAAATTACGGCAGTAATGAATTTCTGCGTTAGCATCCTCTAAACTGGTAGGTGCAGCAGCAAGAATGTAGCGAGTCACATCAGGATCTTTGCTGTAATATTCGAAAAATGGTTCTGTATCTTTGTCTGATTGCTCCCTAAGCACGTAGCTATCATCAATTATTAGTACAGGAAAAGGTTTTTGATAAATTTTATTAATCATAGAATATAAGCTCTTTGCTTGTGACTCCTAACAGTATATTATAGGAAATAAAGCTTAAGGCAATATTAAGGATATCGGTTTTTCAAAACCGGCGTTTTAGTATAAAAAATTTGTAAAAAGGTCCAGGAGATTTTTCTATGGGTAGAATGATTGTTCGCCGCGAATTAACAACCCAAGGAGAGGGAGACTTAAAAGATTTACATCCGTTGTTACAGCGTCTTTATCAGGCGCGAGGGGTTTCATCCCTAAAGGGAATCAGTCGAGATTTGCCTGATTTGCTACCTCATCAAGATATGCTCAATATTCAAGAAGCTGCTGCTCGCTTAGCCCGAGCTATTCAGGAGCAAAGACGAATTTTAATTATAGGAGATTTTGATACGGATGGCGCCACTAGCACAGTATTAGCTCTTCTTGCTCTAAGAGCTTTTGGGGGTGAAAATGTGGATTTTTTAGTCCCAAATCGCTTTGTATTTGGGTATGGTTTATCAACCGGGATTGTAGATTTAGCCCACAAAGAAAAGCACCCGGATTTAATTGTAACTGTAGACAACGGAATTTCCAGCGTCGAGGGAGTTGCTAGAGCAAATCAACTTGGAATTGAAGTTATTGTCACTGATCATCATTTACCAGGTGATGAACTTCCGGCGGCAGCAACCATTGTTAACCCTAATCAGGTAGGCGATAAATTTAAAAGCAAATGTATCGCTGGAGTAGGAGTGATATTTTACGTTATGGTCGCTTTGCGAGCTCGCTTGGATGATTTGCAATGGTTTTCAACTAGAAAAATTTTCCGACCCAATATGGCTCAATACCTAGATTTAGTTGCATTAGGTACCGTTGCGGATGTAGTTGCTTTGGATAAAAATAACCGGATTTTAGTTCATCAAGGATTGCGCCGGATCCGATCGGGTCAGACTTTGCCTGGAATTTTAGCTCTACTAGAATTGGCTAATCGACATCCTTCACGTTTACAAGCTGTAGATTTAGGTTTTGTTTTGGGGCCCAGGTTAAATGCAGCGGGTCGTTTAGACGATATGTCCTTAGGTATTCACTGCTTGTTAGCAGCCGACCAACGTACAGCAAAGCAGTTTGCTGAGAAACTAGATGAATTAAACTGTGAGCGACGTGCTTTAGAGGCGCAAATGCAGCAAGAAGCTTTTGCTATCGTTCAAGGCTTAAATTTTAATAAAAAATTGCCTCTAGGAGTTTGTCTGTATGATGAAACTTGGCATCAGGGAGTGGTAGGTTTAGTTGCAGCACGCGTAAAAGAAAAACTTCATCGGCCCGTTGTAGTGTTTGCAAATGGAGAGGATGGATTATTAAAAGGATCTGCTCGGTGTATCGATGGCCTCCATGTAAGGGATCTTTTAGAAAAAATAGCTATCCGTTACCCAGGTCTCATATCTAAATTTGGCGGCCATGCTATGGCGGCAGGTTTAAGTTTAGAAAAATCAGTTTATCCCGCTTTTGTTCAGGCTTTTGCCGAGGTAGTAGCAGATGAAGTGGGGCAGAATGAACTTTGTCATAAATTGTACACGGATGGTCCATTAGGTGAAGATGAGTTTACTTTTGAAATAGCTGAGATATTGCGAGCAGGTGGTCCATGGGGGCCCGGATTTCCTGAACCTTTGTTTGATGGTGAGTTTAAATTGATTAATCAAAGACTCGTTGGACGGCGTCATCTAAAAATGGTTTTACAATCTCCTGGAAGTGACCAATATTTGGATGCTATTGCTTTTAATGTGGATCTTAATAAGTGGCCTGATTATGATTGCCAAACTGTGCGGCTTGCTTACCGAGTAGATATAAATGAATATCGAGGAAGGAGAAAAATTCAACTGGTAGTAGAGGAAATTTTATAATGCCACAGGTTATGAGCACTGCTTCTTCTCTTAAAAAGAAAGGGTGGCGAACATTTATTAATTTATGTCGTCATGCACAATCAGAACAACATCTGGATGCTTTACTTCAGCTTTTATTAACTTTAGATGAGCAGGAACAGTTAGCTATGCGTGTGCAATTGCTTAAATCCTTGTTGAAAGGTGATAAGTCCCAGAGGGAAATAGCTGAAGCGTTAGGAATAAGCATCGCTAAAATTACACGTGGCTCCAATGCATTAAAAACGATCAGTGAAGAATTACAAAGTTATTTAATAAAAGAATTATTGTAAGCTAAAACATCAGCACCGTCATCCCGTGCTTATTTACCGGATCCATTTCCGAATTGCCATGGCCGCTAAAGCGGCCTAGCAATTAAAATTATTAATAAACAAAAATTTGTAAGAGAACTGCTGTTACCGTAAGAATAATTAAAATTATGGACAAAATTTTAACACGCGTTGAGTTACTTCGTTTAAAAATTGTTTTTTTCATCATATGTCTCCTATGTCTGACTCTTTAATTAGACTTCTTGCAAAACCTGCGTCTTTTGAGGCCCATTTACTCGCATGTAAACTCCGCTCCTCGAAAGCAACACACCTTGCATTAGTCCAAAATACTGGGTTTAGCAAGAAATCTATTCATTTAGCGTATTAAAATATTCTCCATAAATTTCACTAGACTTCTTGCAGAGCCTCTTTTGTTGAACTGGGCCTGTTTTTTGTTAAGAAGTCTATTAAAACGCTTCAATTTTATTACCTCGCAGTTTTTTCCATGAAAATGCTTAAATAAATATAGGTTCAGAATGTGAATTATTGCAAAAAAAGTACAATATCCTTTTTTTGCAGAAGTAATCGTTTTTTAGTTAAGTTATTGATTTTTAATAAATAATTTCAATAAATTCTTGCTCTAAAATCATACATTGCCTACATTTTGATTTAAAAATAACCATAAATGTTCATAAGCTGGCTTTATTGCAAAATTTTTATCAATATAGACGCAATATGCTATAATTTTATTATTAGATTACAGATTAAATTAATTGGAGATTTTGTATGGCATTAAAACCTGATCTTTCTGATATTAGTAAGAAGTTTGATATTAATAATATCGTAAGTAGTATCAAATCACTCCTAAACCCTGAATCGGCTACTCCTGAGGTAGATCCAGATGATGCTATTGGAGTAAAAATTGCACAATTAAGCCTGATGATGCAACAATTAGCTAAATCTCAAGCGCAACAAGCAAAAGATTTTACGGCGGTAAATCAATTATTAAATGAATTATACAAAGATATCGAAACTCTAAGGAATCTAAAACCTACACCACCAAAAAATGATAGTGATGTGAAAAACTCAGAATAAATATTACAGTAGTAAATAAACAGGCTGAGCTTCTAACGCCCTTTCGAAAAAATTCCTAATAGTATGCTATTTACCAACAAATTTTTTTTTGTTTTAGGTGAACTAAATCAAGAATTAACCTACCGAAAATCATTTTCACTTGATTTTTTTATACAGTCCGTATAGAATAAATTTTTTATTGCGGGGTGGAGCAGTCTGGCAGCTCGTCGGGCTCATAACCCGAAGGTCGTAGGTTCAAATCCTGCCCCCGCTACCAGCTATTTAGTAATAGCTCACTTAGAGTATTGGTTTACAAACAGCAAGAGAATTTGTCAACAAGTGGACCTCCCTTTAGAGCTGAGCAATTACAATTTTTAATTTTATAGGGGGAAGGGCCAATGGCCCTTTTTTATTGCCTGTTTTTTATCAGGTAGGGTCATTAATTTTTTATAAACGAGACTGGGTAAATGACGGTTCATGAGCTACAAACCATTATTGAGCCGGCAGTAACTGCTTTAGGCTATGAACTGGTTGGCTGTGAATGGGGAAGCTCCGGCAAGAGTCCTTTGTTACGCATTTACGTTGACCATGAAAATGGAGTTACTTTAGATGAATGCGCTAGGATTAGCCGTCAAATCAGTGCAGTTTTAGATGTAGCAGATTCGATTCAAGGGCCTTATTCTTTAGAAGTATCTTCCCCAGGTATTGAGCGCCCTTTATTTACTCTAGAACAATGTCGACGTTATATAGGGAAACAAATTTCGTTGCGATTACGAGTAGCAAAACAAGGGCAGCGACGTTTTAGTGGTTATTTACAAAAAGTAGAAAGTGATCGAATTAGCTTACAACTGGATGATGATACCCTCCTGGAAATAGCATGGCAGGATGTAGAAAAAGCCCGTTTAGTTGCGAAGTTTTGAGGTAAAAGTTATGAGCAGTAAAAGTACCTTCTCGAAAGAGATATTATTAATGGTGCAATCGCTTTCCAACGAAAAAGGAGTTAGCGAAGAGGCTATTTTTCAATCTGTTGAAGCAGCGCTTGCTACAGTAGCTGCAAAGCGCTACGATGAAGATGTTACTATACGCGTTGCGATTGATCGAAAAAGTGGGGAATATGAGGCTTATCGAGGATGGACGGTAGTATCCGATGATCCGTTAGCTTTAGAGTTTCCTTCAAAGCAAATCTCTCTAGTAGAAGCACGAGAAATAGACTCTGAGCTTGGTATTGGAGATGTTGTTGAAGAGCGTGTTGAACGTCCTGATTTCGGAAGAATTGCCGCCCAACAAGCAAAGCAAGTCATAGTCCAAAAAGTCCGCGAAGCGGAACGTAGTAAAATTATAGGACAATACCGATCTCGTATTGGTGAGCTCATTATTGGGGTAGTGAAAAAAGTTACTCGCGATCATCTTATTTTAGATATGGGTAATAACGTTGAAGCTTTACTTCCACGTGAAGAAATGATTCCTCGTGAGTCGTTTCGTATGAATGATCGGATTAGAGTACTTTTATATACGGTAAGAGAGGGTAAACGAGGCCCTCAATTAGGGGTCAGTAGAACTCGACCGGAATTATTAATCGAGCTTTTTAAAATTGAAGTACCTGAAATCAGTGAAGAAGTTATAGAAATTAAAAGTGCTGCACGTGATCCTGGTTCTCGCGCAAAAATTGCAGTTAAAACTAATGATGGACGCATCGATCCAGTCGGAGCTTGTGTGGGGATGCGTGGCTCAAGAGTTCAGGCTGTATCCAACGAATTGTCAGGCGAGCGCATTGATATTGTGTTGTGGGATGATAACCCAGCGCAGTTTGTTATTAATGCAATGGCTCCTGCTGAGGTTTCTTCAATTGTAGTAGATGAAGATACTCATTCTATGGACATAGCAGTCTCTGAAGAACAGTTATCACAAGCAATTGGTCGAAATGGACAAAATATACGCTTAGCAAGTGAATTAACTGGATGGCGTTTAAATGTAATGACAGAAAAAGAAGCTACTTCAAAACACGAAAATGAAGCCGAGCGATCCAAAAATCTTTTTATGGAAAAATTGGATATTGATGAAGAAGTGGCTGAAGCATTGGTAACTGAAGGTTTTACTAATTTAGAAGAAGTTGCATATGTTCCTGTAGCGGAATTAGCGCAAATTGAAGGTTTTGATGAAGAAGTAGCAATGGAACTGCAGCAACGTGCCAGCGATGTTTTGCTCACGCAAGAAATCGCTAGCGAAACTGCTTTGAGCAGCGTAAAGCCAGATCCAGATTTAACATCATTAGAGGGCATGACTGAAGAGTTAGCTTTACGTTTAGCAGAAAAAGGCATCACCAATCGCGAAGAATTAGCAGAGAATTCAGTAGATGAGTTAATCGAATTGGTTGATAATCTTGATGCTGCATTGGCGGCTAAATTGATTATGCAAGCACGTGCTCATTGGTTTGAAAAAGAAACTAGTAACTAACCCCCCTGTAAGGTCGACTATGGCTGATATGAGTATTATTGAGTTAGCTAAATTAATTCACACTACCCCTGAAAGGTTATTAGAGCAATTGCAAGAAGCAAAAGTGCCAGTAACTAACATAAACCAACTGATTTCCCCCGAGCAGAAGCGGCAATTGCTGTTGCACTTAAAAAAAACTCGCGGTGAGGAAAGTCCTCCTCCCAAAAAGCGCGCTAAAATCACTCTTAAGAGAAAAAGTGTAGGCGTAGTGAAACAAGGTAAAAAGAGTGTAAATGTGGAATTTCGTGCCAAGCGCACCTATGTTAAGCCTGCAGTTGAAGCTGAAATTTTATTAGAAGCGGAGCAAGCAGAAGCTGAAGAAAAACTAGAAGTGCTTGAAATTCCGGAATCTTTAGAAGTTATAGAATCCACTCCAGAGGAGGCCACTGTTTTGGAAGAAAGTCTTCCTGAAGTGAGTCCAGAAATACCAATAGAAGAAGAAACTTTACTCCCTTCTCGTCCAAAGAAAAAAACTAAACGAGATATTCGGGCTTTGCGTAAAATAGCCATACAAGAGGAGGAAGTAGAAAGTGAGGTTGAAGGAGAGGATCTTGTTCCTGCTAAAAAGAAAGCTCCAAAACGCAAGAAAAAAATAGTTAAACAACATGTACCGGCTCGATCAGCAGCATCGTTGGAACAAAGTTTCGCTAAACCGGTTGCTCCTATGGTACATGATGTAATCATTCCTGAATCAATTAGTGTGGGTGAGTTAGCACGTAGGATGTCAGTAAAAGCAGCTGAAGTCATTAAAGTAATGATTAAAATGGGAGCGATGGCTACTATTAATCAAATTCTAGACAAAGATACCGCTACATTAGTAGTAGAGGAGATGGGGCATAATCCCAAACCCGCGTTGGCTGTTACGATGGAAGGAAACTTATCTTTGGAGAAAGAAAGTCAAGAAGGAGCGGTTCCTCGCGCGCCCGTGGTCACTATTATGGGACATGTTGATCATGGAAAAACCTCATTATTAGATTATATTCGTCGTACTCAGGTAACCAGTACCGAAGCCGGTGGTATTACTCAACATATTGGAGCTTATAGAGTTCAAACAGATAAAGGTACAATTTGTTTTCTAGATACTCCAGGGCATGAAGCTTTTACAGCTATGCGAGCAAGAGGTGCACAATGCACGGATATTGTAATTTTGGTAGTTGCGGCAGATGATGGGGTAATGCCACAAACAATAGAAGCAATTCAGCATGCTAAGGCAGCTAAAGTCCCTATTATAGTTGCTATCAATAAAATTGATAAGGCAGATGCAGATCCTGAGCGGATCAAAACCGAACTTTCTCATCATGGCGTTATTTCTGAAGAATGGGGTGGCGATACCATGTTTCAACCCATTTCGGCTAAAACCGGAATAGGGGTTGCAGATCTGCTAGACCGAATTTTGTTACAGGCAGAAATTCTCGAGCTAAAGGCAGTACCCATAGGTCCTGCTAGAGGAACAGTTATCGAATCGCGTTTAGATAAAGGCTTAGGGCCGGTAGCTACAATTCTAGTGCTTCGTGGTCAACTAAATAAAGGAGACATTTTATTAACTGGGCGTGAATATGGTCGAGTAAGAGCTATGATAAATGATCAAGGTATTGAATGTTCAGTGGTTGGACCCGCCACGCCTGTGGAAATATTGGGATTATCAGGTACGCCTACGGCGGGTGATGATATGATAGTAGTTAGTGATGAACGCAAGGCTCGTGAAATTGCTCAATTTCGACAAGGTAAATATCGTGAAGTGCATTTAGCAAAGCGTCGTACTACTCAATTAGAAGGGTTATTTGATCATTTACAAGAAGGTCAACGTCCGGTTCTCAATGTTGTGTTAAAAGCAGATGTTCAAGGATCCGTTGAAGCGATCAGTGATTCACTGAATAAAATTTCTTCAGATATTGCCAAAGTAAACATAATCGCAAGTGGAGTAGGCGGCATAACTGAATCCGATATTAATTTAGCAATTGCTTCTCAAGCCATTGTAATTGGTTTTAATGTGCGTGCAGATTCTAGTGGCCGCCAATTAGCTAGTAATGAAGGTGTTGATTTACGTTATTATAGTATTATTTATAATTTATTAGATGAAGTGAAATCTGCTCTAAGTGGATTATTGTCTCCAACTAAACAAGAAAAAATTGTTGGCCTTGCCGAAGTTAGGGAAGTGTTTCGGGCAACTAAGCACGGTACTATTGCAGGTTGTATTGTGTCAGAAGGTTTTTTGCGTCGACAATTACCCATTCGTGTTTTGCGCAATAATGTAGTGATTTATCAGGGGCAGTTAGAATCTTTACGCCATTTCAAAGAGGATGTTAATGAAATACGCCAGGGAATGGAGTGTGGTATTGGCATTAAAGGCTATAATGATATTAGAGAAAAAGATCAAATTGAAACTTACGAGATTATTACTGTCAAACGCACTTTAAGTTAATTTATGGCAAAAATTTCGAAACGGATGCGGCAGGTGGCAGACTTGATTCAACGTCAATTGGCGGTCATTTTAAAACAACAAATTCAAGACCCGCGCCTGACCAATGTAGTCCTTACGGATGTGGTCGTTTCACCCGATCTACGTCATGCTAAAATTTATTTTAGTGTTTTAGAAGAAAAGGAACGCGCTCCGGCACTTTCAGCATTGCATAATGCCTCAGGTCATTTTCGTTATCTACTAGCTCATTCCATAGAATTGCGTTATACCCCTACACTGACTTTTTATTATGATGAAGCTATGATTAGCGCCGAGCGATTAAGTGCCTTGTTAAATAAAGTGAAAATTAAAGATGATTCGGAACCATTCTCCTCATAAACGTTCAGTGAACGGCATTTTATTACTAGATAAGCCGGTAGGCATAACATCTAATCAAGCCTTACAAAAAGTAAAAGGTTTATTTATGGCCCGTAAAGCAGGTCATACCGGTAGTTTGGATCCTTTAGCTAGTGGCATGTTACCCGTATGCTTGGGAGAAGCCACAAAAATGTCACAGTTTTTATTAACCAGTGACAAACGTTACCAAGTGACAGCACGTCTTGGTTTGCGCACTGCAACTGGCGATGCCGAGGGTGAGATCATTGCGCAAAGGACGGTACCGGATTTGGATATGCGTCAACTGAATAAAGTATTTGATGCCTTCCGTGGAGAAATTCAACAAGTACCTTCGATGTATTCTGCTTTAAAGCATCAAGGTAAACCTTTATATCATTTAGCCCGACAGGGCATTTCGGTTCCGCGAGAAAGTCGTCACTTAACTATTTATCAACTGGATCTTTTGCATGTGGAAGGAGATCTCATTCAGTTTGAATTGCATTGCAGTAAAGGAACTTATGTTCGAACTTTAGTGGATGATTTCGGGGAGATATTGCAATGTGGGGCTCATGTTATTGCTTTGCGTCGACTATCGGTAGGAGCATATCATGCGGATCAAATGATTTCACTGCAATCCTTGCAAACGGCAAGTCAGATGGATTCTTTAGAAGTTTTAGATCGATATTTATTACCTATTCATTCGGCAGTAGCACATTGGCCAGAATTACGCTTAACCGAAAGCACGGTATTTTATTTGAAACAGGGCAGTGCCGTAATGGTTCCACAGGCTCCTTCCTCGGGATGGGTTCGATTAGCCGATAAACAAGGCCATTTTCTGGGCGTTGGCGAAGTTTTAGATGATGGTAAAATTGCCCCCCGACGTTTGCTGAATAGTTAACTTGTTATAAACCTTTATCGAATTAAAAATATTAAAATGTTTAATAGCTTTTATTGTAAACAAATTTATATCAATATACTTCGTTTTTTAAAAGATTTTCAACAAAAAAATGAAGGTAAAGAGTGTCCTCCTAATAAAACACATATTCGCCCTAATATGAATGAGCTATTTAAAGATTTCCAAGAAAATTGAATTGGAAGAGGCATTACGTTTCTTAATTGATGCTAATTTTGTAAATCAACCTAATCATCGATGTGGCAATATTTTTATAACAGATAAAGGTAAAAAATTCTTGGAAAAATATGCTCGTTTTAATATGAAAGGGAAACTTGCTAAATTTACCGAAATTTTTAATAAAAATTTTGCCCCTATGATAAGCCTTTTTGCTCTTACTGTAGCGTTTATTTCTCTGTTTCATTAAGCCAGAGTTATGAGTTTGGATAAAATTTATAACCGAGGTCGCTATAAAAAATATAAACTGGATTGCCGCGGCAGCTACGCATAGGCGTCAGTTTAAGACATTTGTCATTGCGAACGAGCTTGCGAGTGAAGCAATCCAGTTCGTACTTTGGACAATGCTCTGTACTGGATTGCTTCCCCCTCGCTCACGCTCGGGGTCGCAATGACCGTATTTTAGTGAAGGTAGGTTTAACTAAAAATCCACACCCCTTGCCAATCCGCTGCGGGAGGATTGCTTTTAAAATGTTGGCATCGTTCACGCATAATTACGCTTGGATGATCGTGAGGATAGGTATGGAGAATTTGGGTAAATAATCCAATAGCCTTATCCCATTCTTGATGTTGATAGGCCATAAAACCTTGTCGATAACTTTCACAAAAATCCAGTAAGGCTGGACTCGTTAAAAAGGTTTTTTGCTCAATAAGTTCGTAAATGGTGAGCACTTCTTTACGACCTTTTACAGTCACACGATCTAATATTCTTAATACAAATTGATCTTCAATTTTATTTTTAACCTGCTCACTCACTATAATTTTGGTACCATAAATTTTGTTGATTTGTTCCAAACGGCTGGTCACATTCACAGAATCACCAATAGCCGTATAGTTTAAGCGTTCTGAAGATCCTAAATTGCCCACAATTACACTACCTGAATGAATGCCAATGCGCGTTAAAAACACGGGACGGTTTTGTTGTCGCCATTGTTCATTTAAGTAGGTTAATTTAGTTTGACACTCTAATGCGGTAATACAAGCATTATGCACACTATTTGCATCCACTAGAGGTGCACCCCAAAATGCCATAATTGAATCCCCCATATATTTATCTATTGTGCCTTTGTGAGAACCAATAATACGTGACAGTTCGTCAAAATACTCACATAAGTAACGCATAATTTTTTCAGGATCGGTGTGTTCAGCAATCGAAGTAAAATTGGTAATATCTGAAAAAAACAAGGTGATTTGACGTATACCACCACCAATTTTAGCAGCCTCTCCACTATAGATAAGTTGACGCACCAAATTTTCAGGTACATATTTGCGAAAAGATTGCAAACCTATTTTCATGGATTCTATTGCTCGTGACATGGTAAAAACTTCTTTAATATGAGTTTTTATCGTGGGGCTGGGATCAATATGAAAAAATTTAATTTTTTCTAATTCATTTTCTAATTTGTTAAAAGGCTTAGAAATCTGTTTGGAAAACAATGAAGTTACTTCTAAACCAAACAACAGCAAAAAAAGCACCACTAACAGAGCAATATTATTATAGTGCTTTAGCATTCCGACAAAATCATCCATTGGCACCACAATAATGGTATACCAATGATATTGAGTGAATTGTGATATTTCCGTCGCTGAGGCTAAGTAATATTTAGCATTATAAATAAAAGTAAAATTAGTATGCTTATTGTTTTTAAAGAGCTCATATGCTTTTTGTAAATGAGGAGGTAATTCGTTAACTGTTACCATTTTAGGAACGGAATCAGTAGATGTACGATTCAGTAAAGCTTGTATTTGCGGATAAGCAATAATATTTCCGTTATTGTCGACAATAAAGGCAATACCACTTTTGCCAATTCTTTGCTGACTTAAAAAATCAGAGAAAGAATTCACTCTTATATCAATAGAAAATACACCAGCTAACGTATGGTCTTTAAACACCGGTGTGGAAGAGCTAATCCCGAGTAATTTTCCTCTTCGATCGCCCCAAGCAAAGCTATAAACATTTGTCCAATTCGTTTGTCCCGTTGTTTTTGCTTGCTGATACCATGGCCGTTGTCGCGGATCGTAATCTAATTGTTTCACTTGTATTTGCTTAATGACGCTGTCTTCTTTATCGCGATAAAGAAATGTACGTTGTGGAATAGAAATGCTACGGTTTAGGTATTCAGTCAAAAACGTATCGTCGATTAAGCGCCGGGCCACCACATAACTGCCATTTTCAGCTCCCCAATGAATCATAAAAGCTTGAGGCATGGCTCGCAAGAGATCTTTTGTATATTCAATAACTTCATCAATATTGGAGGGGTCAACGATTTTATCCGCTATCATATGGCCAGATAGGGTACAAGCTAAACTGACAGGATCTAATAAGGCGTGTAATTCTCGATTAATGGCGGTAGTGACAGTTTCCATTAGATTATTGGAGGAATATAGCAATTCTTTAGAAAAGCTAAGCCACCCAATTCCAACGATGAAAATGGTAGTGAACAAAAAAACACTCATGAACAAAGAGCTCAAGCCAACACGTAGGCTAATCAAGAGCCGAGCACTCTTTTCCGTTATAATGCGGATCATCCGTTTCATTTTTATTTGCTCAGCTTTAGTAGCTCACCCTGCAGCTTGGAAATGTCCATCTAGCGTCTGGACTATACTGGTACACAATTGGATTGTCAATTATAATGGCGACTATGCAAAAGCTGAAAACAAAAGTAAGTTACTTTTGTCAACAATGTGGTAGTGAGTTTCCAAAATGGCAAGGTCAGTGTAGTGATTGTGGTCAGTGGAATACAATTGTTGACGCTCCTCAAAAAAATGTATCTGCAAAACTTACCACTTATGCTGGGGAAGCAGCTAAAATTACCTCACTAGCAGGCATAACAAAGACGGATCAAGCGGCGCGCTTAAATACGGGCTTAGCTGAATTTGATCTTGTTTTGGGAGGGGGATTAGTCTCAGATTCAGTAATCTTATTAGGTGGTGATCCCGGCGTAGGGAAGTCCACTTTGCTCTTACAAATTTTAGCTCATTTGGATCCGCATTATCGTCCTTTGTATGTAACAGGTGAAGAATCTTTGCAACAAGTCGCTTTGCGTGCACAACGTTTAGGTTTAAGCGCCAATCATCTCACGCTATTGGCGGAAACTCAGGTTGAGCAAATTCTTGCTCTTATTGAACCGTATCAACCACGAGTGATGGTAATTGATTCGGTTCAAGCCATTTATTCTGAAGAAGTGGCTGCTGCACCAGGTGGAGTAAGCCAAATTCGTGAAAGCACCGCACAATTAGTTCGCTATGCAAAACAAAAAGGGATGGTTTTATTTTTGATTGGTCATGTTACCAAAGAGGGCGCTATCGCCGGACCACGAATACTAGAACATATGGTGGATACGGTGTTGTATTTTGAAAATCAAAATGACAGCCGGTTTCGCATTATTCGTGCTATTAAGAATCGATTTGGTGCAGTTAATGAAGTAGGTATTTTCGCAATGAGCGACCAAGGTTTAAAGCAGGTCGGTAACCCTTCTGCCATTTTTCTTTCGCGATACCAAACTCCAGTGCCTGGAAGTGTGATTATGGTTACTTGGGAAGGAAGTCGTCCCTTATTAGTTGAAGTACAAGCATTGGTAGATGAAAGTAGGTTAACTAATCCACGACGTTTGACTTTAGGTTTAGATCAGAACCGTCTCTCCATGCTCTTGGCAGTATTGCATCGCCATACTGGAGTGGTAACCTACGATCAAGATGTTTTTGTTAACGTAGTAGGTGGTTTACGTGTTACAGAAACAGCATCAGACCTAGCTTTAATTTTAGCGGTTTTATCTAGTCTACGAAATAAACCGCTACCCAATGACTTAATTGTTTTTGGAGAAGTAGGTTTGTCAGGAGAGGTTCGCCCGGTTTCTAGTGGTCAAGAACGTCTTCGTGAAGCCGCTAAACACGGATTTAAACGTGCTATTATTCCCCTGGCAAATAAGCCGAAAAACAATTCTTCATCCATGGCTATTATAGCTGTAGAACGTTTGCAAGAGGCTTTAGAGCATATCTAAAGAAAGAATTCTACGTTAAATATTACTTTAGGAGATCTTATGTATCACGAGAATTTTTCTGACGGGAGTCATGACCCTGAACTTTGGGCAGCAGTTAATCAAGAAGCAAAGCGTCAAGAAGATTTTATTGAACTTATTGCTTCTGAAAATTATGCCAGTCCTCAAGTATTAGCAATGCAAGGGTCTTTATTAACAAATAAATATGCCGAAGGCTATCCGGGCAAACGTTATTATGGAGGATGCGAATACGTAGATAAGGTGGAAGAACTGGCTATTGCTCGTGCTAAAAAGCTATTTAATGCGGATTATGCAAATGTTCAACCTCATTCAGGCTCGCAAGCCAACGCAGCAGCTTATATGGCATTAATGGAACCAGGTGATACCTTACTTGGATTAAGCTTAACAAGCGGTGGCCACTTAACACATGGCGCAAAAGTTAATTTTTCGGGACAATTGTACCGGTCGGTGCATTATGGTTTAAATCCGCAAACTGGGGAAATAGATTATGAACAAGTAGCCGACTTGGCCAAAACCCATCGACCCAAACTACTTATCGCTGGATTTTCTGCTTACTCACGTATCATCAATTGGCAAAAAATGCGGGAAATTGCGGATAGTGTGGGAGCATATTTTTTAGTAGATATGGCGCATATTGCTGGACTCGTGGCTGTAGGTTTATATCCTTCACCTGTACAAATTGCCGACGTTACTACTACTACGACACATAAAACGTTGCGGGGTCCTCGTGGGGGATTAATTTTGGCTAAAGCGAATTTGGAACTAGAACGGCGTCTTAATATGGCAATTTTCCCTGGTTCGCAAGGTGGGCCGTTAATGCATGTGATTGCAGCTAAAGCGATAGCTTTGCAGGAGGCTATGGATCCTAAATTTAAATTTTATCAAGAGCAAGTAATTGCGAATGCAAGAGCTATGGCGAGTGTTATAATGCAGCGAGGGTATCAAATAATTTCTGGTGGGACAGATATTCATATGTTTTTAGTGAGTTTCTTGAATAAAGAAATTACCGGTAAAGAGGCTGAGATTGTGCTTGAACGAGCTAACATTACTGTAAATAAAAATACGGTGCCTGGGGAAACTCGTTCACCTTATGTAACCAGCGGGCTACGTATTGGGACTCCGGCAATAACCACACGCGGTTTAGGAATTCTTGAATCCCAACAGTTAGCGCAGTGGATTTGCGATATACTCGACGACACTAAAAATGAGACTATGATTGAAAGCATACGTGGAAAAGTTATCGATTTATGTCACGCTTTTCCAGTATATGAAGTAGATTGAAATGATGAAAACTAATGATTAAAAAAAACGCCACAGTAAACATTATTCTCGATGTTGCGCCACACAAGCTCTTTATCAGTGGTCGCACACTCAACACAGCCCACAGCAAATAGTTGAAGAGTTTACCCAATATGGCTATTTAAAACAGGCTGATCGTAAATATTTCAAAATGCTGGTGTTGGGTACTATAGAACAATGTCAACAGTTAGATCTGTTAATTACTCCGCACCTAGATCGAGAAATTTCTGCATTAAATCCCGTGGAATTAGCTATTTTACGTATATCCGCTTTTGAATTATTGCACTGTCCAGAGTTACCTTATCGAGTTATTATTAATGAAGCTTTGGAAGTTGCCAAAGATTATGGTGCAGATCAAAGTTACAAATATGTGAATGCGGTATTAGATGGTTTGGCAGCAAAATGGCGAGTGCATGAATATAAGTAATAGATTTCTTTCCAAACCCAGTATTTTGGCCTTGTTATAACCCAATGTAACGGATTACTTTTAACGTTCACTTATCGGCAATTGAATCCACCTGAGGTATTCTCCAATAATTTGTGTCATTTTCTGTTGATGGTAAGTGGGGTATTGGCCTTTAGAGCGGAAAAAACAAAGAGCTTTACCAAAAAAAGGCTGCTCTTTCTCAATTTGCAATTTTGCCCATAAATATAGGGCGTTAGCATAAAGTGAATCCTGATAAACGGAAAAATTGTTTAAACTAATTAAAGCTCCTATTATTAAAGTCCAACAAAATCGATTGCCTCCATTCCCAAGTAGATCAACAATTATTGTACTTTGTTCATTACTCTTCAGAATACTTAATAAAGCACTATATACCAAGATAGATTTTAAAATTCGTGAATTTAAGTTGATCCAACTACAGAAACGATAAATTTTTTTATGTTGCGCTGGTTGAAGTGATTGTTCCTGGGTATAAAGACTTTTTTGGCGGTGACTATTATAAACAGCTGGTAAACCTGTTAGCAAAGATAGACTAGCGGGTATTATAAAAAAATAGTTATATTTTTTATTGCGCAGTGACAAAGCTATTCCAGCTGAAAAAATACCTAACTCAAGGATCGTATCTGCACAAAATCCCGAAGAGCACTTTATCGATTTTTTTTGGTCATTAGCTATCAAGAAAACACGATTAGAGAAAAAGTTATTTTTCGTAGGTAAAAAACGGGTAAGAGCATTAGCGATAAAAATGCAGATGCTAGAAGCGACTGTGCTTATGAGCAACTTTTCATTATCAATTGGAATTTTTAACCCTGAATTCAATTGATCAGTAATGCTATAAACATAAAATGCACCCATTACAGTATTGTAGGTAGCAGTGATTAAAAATATTTTACCCACTTGGCAAGCGGCTGCCGGTTTTTGCAGGATAGATTTTAGGGTGTCATAAGGATGAAAGCAGCATTCTTTATAAAAAACAAGATGGTCTGCAATACGCGAATGGAAAAATTGATAATAATAACTAACTCCTAGCATAGTGGTTACTGCACTTAGAGGGATTCCTAATGCCCAAATTACCAAAGGATCGGTGAAAAGCTCAAGCAATCCAGCGGCACTAGCCATAGAAAGAACAGAAAAGGCTATATAGGTAAGTATATAAAGAGGAGTGAAAATCAAGCGCTTACATAATCTAAAACCTTGATTGGAATCACTAGGGCATAGGGTTGAAAATTTCTCGTACCAATGCTGAAAATTTTCTGCTGGATTAATAGCTAAGAAATCATTTATCCAAATATGAAAGCAAAAGTAAAAAGCGAAAATATAACAAACTACTTTGGATTCTTTACTGATAGTATCATCATCATTCAACTCCATGAAAATATCTATCATAGCTTTAACGGTTGCTCTAAAGATAAAGTAACCATTAGGAAGATTGCCCACCTCCGCACCAAAAGCGAAAAAATAAGCTAAATTTTTGATTGCGCAATTTGAAGGCTGAAAAGTTGCGGTTTCTTCGATTACATCATCAAGATTATCTTGATCTTCATCAATATCTGCATTCTCTTCTTTACCTTTTTCTCCTATAAGCAAAGGTTTCATTTTCGTTTTTGTGCCTTATTTCTGTTAAAGATATTATTTAAAAAATGACCCGTATAAGAGCTTTTATGTTTTGCAACTATTTCAGGAGTTCCTACTATCACTACTTCCCCTCCGCCATTTCCCCCTTCCGGGCCTAAATCGATAATCCAATCTGCCACTTTTATCACATCTAAATTGTGTTCAATTACAATAATTGTGTTACCACGATCACGCAATCGTTGTAAAACACTTAGTAATTGTACAATATCGTGAAAATGCAAGCCTGTAGTGGGTTCATCCAAAATATAAAGAGTTTGACCTGTATCTCTACGTGATAATTCACGTGACAATTTAATTCGTTGAGCTTCACCACCCGAAAGTGTGGTAGCACTTTGCCCTAATGAAATATAAGATAATCCCACTTCTATAAGAGTTTGTAATTTCCGTGCCACCATAGGGATAGAATCAAAAAAGACACGTGCATCTTCTACTGTCATCGACAGAATATCATGAACATTTTTTCCTTTATAAAAAATTTCTAAGGTTTCGCGATTATAACGTTTACCCTTACAAACATCGCATGTGACATAAACATCAGCCAAAAAGTGCATTTCTACTTTAATTACGCCATCTCCTTCACAGGCCTCGCAACGGCCACCCTTTACGTTAAAGCTGAAGCGACCTGGATGATATCCTCGCGCTCGTGATTCAGGTGTAGCAGCAAACAATTCACGGATAGGAGTAAATAAGCCTGTGTAAGTGGCAGGATTGGAGCGGGGAGTTCGACCAATGGGACTTTGGTCAATATCAACTACCTTATCCAAATATTCTAAGCCAGTAATTTGCTTAAAAGATCCAATTTTATCAGGTGAAGCTTTATTTAGCTGTTGTGCAGCATAAGGATAAAGTGTGTCATTAATTAAACTCGATTTTCCTGACCCCGAAACTCCAGTAATGCAGGTCATTAAGCCTAAAGGTATAGTGACTTGAATATCTTTTAGATTATTGCAAGTGGCTCCGACAATTTTAATGTTTTGCCGGCAAACATTAGGGATATGTTTTGGTATAGGAATGGTTTTCAGACCGGATAAATATTGTCCCGTTAGTGAATTTTTATCATTTTTAATTACTTCAGGCGGTCCCGCGGCAACGATAAAGCCACCATGAATTCCGGCTCCTGGACCCATATCTACCACAAAATCAGCGGCGAGAATGGCTTCTTCATCATGCTCCACCACGATAAGTGAATTACCTAAATCGCGCAGTTGGGTTAAAGTTTTTAGCAATCTTGCATTATCCCGTTGATGCAATCCAATTGAAGGCTCATCAAGGATATACATGACACCAACTAGTCCTGAACCGATTTGACTGGCTAAGCGAATCCGCTGAGCTTCACCGCCAGAAAGGGTATCTGCGTTTCGGTTTAGGGTTAAATAATCTAAACCTACATTTACTAAAAAACCTAAGCGGGCTTTAATTTCTTTACAGATCTTATTTGCGATTTCACCGCGGTTACCCGTAAGATTTAATTTAGTGAAGAACATTAAGCAAGAGCCAATAGGCATGGCGGTAATTTGCGGAAGATTTAGATCTTCAATAAAGACATTGCGCGCCTCTAAGCGTAAACGCGTGCCTTGACACGTGCTGCATTCACTAGTAGTTAAATATTTGGATAACTCTTCACGGACAGCAGCGGAATCTGTTTCATGGTAACGTCGCTCCATGTTTGGAATTACTCCTTCAAAGGGATGAGAGCGACGTAACGCTTTTTTATTATGGTTAAAATAATCGAAGGTAATTTCTTCATCTCCACTGCCCATTAAAATACTTTGTTGGATATTTTTAGGCAGTTGCGCATAGGGAATATCTATATCGAATTTATAATGTCTTGCTAAAGAATTTAAGAGCTGAAAATAATATAAATGACGTCGATCCCAACCTCGGATTGCGCCATTCGCCAAGCTTAGTTCAGAATTATGGACAATTTTATTAATGTCAAAATATTGTTTTACGCCTAGTCCATCGCAACTTGGACAAGCACCTGCAGGATTGTTGAAGGAAAACAGACGGGGTTCCAGTTCCTCAAGGTTATAGCCACAAATGGGGCAAGCCATATTAGCTGAAAAAATCTTTTCTTCGCCTTTTTGGGGATCCATGAAAGCGATAGCTGCCAGTCCATTGGTCAAATTAATGGCAGTTTCAAAGGATTCAGCTAGGCGCTGGCGAAGATTGGAACGTACTTTGATGCGGTCTACTACTACTTCAATAGTATGTTTTTTGCGTAAATCTAAGGAGGGAGCTTGTTCAAGCTCTACAACTTTCCCATCGATCCGTGCACGGATAAAGCCTTGGCCACGGAGTTGCTTTATGAGCTGAACATGTTCTCCTTTGCGATTTCGTACTATGGGGGCTAAGATCAAAATAGCACTTTCTTCTGGTAAAGATAAAACACTATCGACCATTTGGCTTACTGTTTGAGCATTTAAATCTATATGGTGTTCTGGGCAACGAGGTTGACCAGCACGCGCAAATAGCAAACGTAAATAATCATAAATTTCGGTTATAGTTCCTACGGTTGAACGGGGATTATGTAAAGTGGATTTCTGCTCGATAGCAATAGCTGGTGAAAGTCCTTCGATAAGATCAACGTCAGGCTTGCTCATCATGGATAAAAATTGACGGGCATAAGACGAGAGTGACTCTACATAACGTCGTTGTCCTTCTGCATAAAGAGTGTCAAAAGCTAAAGAGGATTTGCCTGAACCGGATAGCCCAGTAATCACAATCAATTGATTGCGAGGTAAATCGAGGTTGATATTCTTTAAGTTATGCGTTCGTATGCCGCGTAATCGTATTTTATCATTCATAATGTATGGTGAAGCGAAACTAGTAGTCCCGCGGACTATTATTTTTCTCTTAACTGTAAATGAGTTATTATAGGCGCGACGTTAACTGAGGTAAAGAAGTAGTGAATGGAATTTTATCTAAAGAATATTTAGCCGTTGTATATCTAGCCGTTATCATGGCAGTTAGAATGTTAGGTTTATTTATGATCCTACCAGTCTTTGCACTGCATTCATCTGATTACCTATATGCAAATGCACAGCTTATGGGAATTGCCTTGGGAGTTTATGGTTTAACTCAAGGTATATTACAAATACCATTTGGATTGCTATCTGACTATACAGGTCGCCGTTTGATGATTACCTTGGGTTTGGCATTATTTATTTTTGGAAGTATTTATGCTGCACTGGCTCACACTATTTATGACTTAATTATTGGCAGAGCGTTACAAGGAGGAGGTGCAATCGGGAGTACCCTATTAGCCACTGTAGCTGATTTAACTCGCGATGAAAACCGGAGTAAAGCTATGGCCATAATGGGCTTATCTATAGGTGGGGCTTTTGCTGTTGCTATGGTGTTAGGACCTTTATTAGACGCCGCCTGGGGATTAACTGGCATTTTTGGAGTCACAGCTGGATTAGCATTTTTGGGAGGAATAGTATTGTGGTGTGGTGTTCCTGCCTCTCCGCGCTTAGTTTCTGTTAGTGCTAAGATGAGCACAAGAGAAGGATTGATTAATATTTTAAAAAACCTTCAGTTAATGAAATTGGCAATAGGCATTTTTCTCCTGCATGCAATTTTAACTGCCTTATTTATCATTATTCCTTTCATACTTGCTCAAAATCTTCATTTGGGAAGAACAGCACAAATTCTATTTTATTTAATAGTGCTCGGGGCAGCCTTTTTATTAATGTTACCGATTATGATCATCGCCGAAAAAAAACGCCAAATTAAACCTATTTTCTTGAGTGCGATTTTAATTTTAGGCTTGACACAACTTTTTTTATGGCCTTGGCATAATCGAATGATGCTAGTGTGTACTAATTTGCTGTTATTTTTTACTGTATTTAGTTTATTAGAGGCGTTACTTCCTTCCTGGGTTTCTAAAATTATTCCAACTCATAATAAAGGAATGGCTATGGGTATTTTTTCTACAGCTCAATTTTTAGGAATTTTTATAGGAGGTGTATTTGGGGGATGGACATTTGGTCATTTTGGGATGAACGGTATTTTTGGATTAAATGGAATTTTCGTTTTGATTTGGTTAATGCTAGCTATTTTTTTGCCACATCCGCCGTATTTATCAACGGTTATTTTTAAAATTCATCAATTTGTTGAGCGTGATTTGGAAATATTATCTCAGCGTTTACATGCCGTGATGGGTATTGTTGAGGTATCAATTATGCATACAGAAGATCTGATTTATGTTAAAATTGATCAGAAAGTAATAAGCAAACGGCAATTGCGTCGACGTTTGGAAAATAGTAAGCTATTAGCCTCTTAATTTCCGGCAAGGAATGCTGGGGTTGAGGTAAGAGGTATTTTTTCGTTCAAATGGAGCAAAAGGGGGACTTTTCCTTCTATCCCGTGAACAGTTACGTATTGTTTGCTACCCCATTTAAATGGGATCTTAATATAATGTTTTCATAGTAGAGGAGAGTATTTAATGGCTAGAGGTGTTAATAAAGTAATTTTAATTGGTAACTTAGGGGCTGATCCCGATGTTCGATACATGCCTAATGGAAGTGCAGTTGCCAACGTTACGGTAGCCACTAGTACAGTTTGGCGTGATAAGCAAACCGGTGAGCTTGTTGAACGCACTGAATGGCATCGTGTAGTGTTCTTTAGCCGCTTAGCAGAAATAGTTGGTGAATATTTGCGTAAGGGATCCAAAATTTATATTGAAGGCAGCCTGCGGACCCGTAAATGGCAAGATAAGGCCACGGGAGTGGATCGTTTTACTACTGAAATAGTCGCTAATGAAATGCAAATGCTAGATAGTCGTAGTGGCGGCCACGGCCATGGTCGACAAGGTGAGCAGGGCGCTGCTGATTTTGGTCATGAACATGATGCTATTCCCGAATTTAATCAAGGGGGAGATGACCATGCAGCAAATTTTGAGGATGATATTCCATTTTAGTAATTAATTATTCCCTCTAGCCTAATTAGGCTTGGTTTTCTGTTACGAATCCAATTATCTAAGATAAAGGAATATTCTTCATTATTAGCCATCAAGTGACATACTTTCTTGCTGTGCATGGCAAACGCATTGAAACTTTGACTGCATTAAAACGTTTACCCTAAAGGGCACAGGCAGTAATGAGACAAGGTTGAGCAAAAAATTGACGAGAAAGCGGAGCATACACAAAGTATGTGAGCATTTTGAGAAGATTTTTTGTTCAAGATTGGCTCGTTAATGAACGTTGCCTGGTTCAATGTGATTGCCATGTCTTGCTGTGTTATTTCTGCCTAAGGAATTTGGATAAGTGACTACACTAACAATTCTAATTTTAGCCAGTGTTGGTTTTGTAGCTGGCTATATCGATACAATTGCGGGAGGAGGAGGTATGTTAACTCTTCCCGCTTATTTAATGGCAGGACTTCCCCCACACGTGGCTTTAGGCACCAACAAATTTTCTGGAACCTTAAGTGTTGGCAATGCTGCAAGAATTTTTATCAGACAAAAAATTTTACGTCCCATATATTGGAAAGCCGCACTGATTGCCGCTTTTGTGGGTGGTTTATTAGGCGCCTTATTAGTTCATTTTGTCTCAGGTAATTTCTTAAAGCACATTTTACCCTTCATTATTATCTTTTTAGCGATTTATGTGGCAGTTCCGAAAAAATATCATAATGTTTCAAAAGTTCATTTTCACCCGCGACACTTTTCTAGCAGTGTTATGGGAGCACTATTGGGATTTTATGATGGGTTTATTGGGCCGGGAGTAGGTTCGTTTTGGGTAGTCATTTTAATGGCGATTTATAAGATTCATATCGTTGAAGCTACTGGAATAGCTAAGCTAATGAATTTTATTAGTAGTTTAGCGGCCTTAATAGTTTTCATTATTTCAGGGTACGTGCACTATTCAATTGGTGTAATTATGGCGATTGCTATGATGTTAGGCGCTTATTTAGGAGCCCATTCTACTATTCGATGGGGTTCAGGTTTTATTCGCCCACTATTTTTGATAATAGTGGTTGTTATAGCAGTCCGTCTTGCCTGGCAATCATGGTTTTAAGAAATTCGCGTTTAATAAGCCTTTATGCTATGTTACTTTGAGTATGAAAAACAACAAAACCACTTCGATTGATTTTGAACAATCTCTTGCCGAATTAAATTCATTAGTTGAAAAAATGGAACAAGGTGGTTTGTCACTAGAAGATTCTTTACAATTTTTTGAGCAAGGGATTAATCTAGTTCGTCAATGCCAGCAGGCTTTATCCACTGCTGAACAAAAAGTTAAAATCTTAACTCAACAACAACAATTGGAACCCTACCAAGAAAATGCAGAGGAATAATGTTTTCTTTGATATAGCGGCTTGTCAATCACGAATTGAAAAATGCTTGCACTATTGGCTAGATATAGCTGAAACCCAGGCGTTATTGCTCAGAGCTATGCATTATTCCGTATTAGGAGGAGGAAAGCGCATGAGGCCCCTTCTCGTTTATGCTACTGGATTTGGTTTTGCTGCTGATCCTGTTGATTTAGATCCTGCTGCTGTCGCAGTAGAACTTATTCATAGTTATTCTTTGGTGCATGATGATTTACCACCCATGGACAATGATGATTTTCGGCGTGGACAGCCCAGTTGTCATAAAGCATTTGGTGAAGCTACTGCAATATTGGTAGGAGACGCTTTGCAAAGTCTAGCATTTACTGTTTTGGCTAATGACAAGTTAACCTGGCCCTTGGATTTACAAATGGCCATCATTAAAACCTTGGCGCGGGCGAGTGGAGCTGAAGGAATGGTTGCGGGTCAAATGTTGGATATGCTGGCTGAGGGCGAAGGCTCTGCGCTTACACTAGCGTCTTTGGAAATTTTGCATCATTTAAAAACAGGCGCTTTAATTCGTGCCAGCGTGCGCTTAGGTGCACTAGCCGCGGGTTGCCGTTCCGAAGAATTATTGCAGCAATTAGATCAGTTTGCCGCCTATTTAGGCTTGGCTTTTCAGGTACAAGACGATTTATTAGATGTAGAAAGCACCACTGAAATCTTGGGTAAATCAGCTGGAGCGGATGCAATAAGGGATAAAACCACTTATCCACGTTTATTAGGAGTGGAAGCGTCAAAACACTATTTACAAGATTTGTATGCTCGAGCCGGGACAATTCTGGAGGAAATTCCCATAGACGTCGGTCCCCTAAGGCAGATAGTTTTGTTATTGCAAGAGCGTCAATGTTAAATTAGCTATGACCAGTTTTTCTCGATAAGTTCTGCTCTGCGAATAGGCATCAATTCCTCTACCGTTCCAAACCTACAATCATCCGTAATGAGATCAGTATAAAGTTCGCCGTTAATATGTCCTACCTCATGCTGAATAATCCGCGCCAATAATCCTTCTGCTTTTTTGGAGATTTTTTCTCCTTCAGGCGTATAGGCTTCATATTTTATCGCATAATAACGATAGACTTCTCCCATTTTATTCGGTACCGAATAACAACCTTCCCAATCTTTATACTTATCATTACCTATAGGAGTGTAACTGGGATTGATTAAAACAGTTAATGGGACTGCTTCCAGTGCGTCCTTGCGAAAGGTTAACACCTCTGGTGGAATTTGAATAAAAATTATTTGTAAGGGATACCCAACCTGGGGTGCAGCCAATCCAGCGGGTGCACCGCTAGCATCTAAATCGTGAATAAGCTTTTCCATCGCTGTAATGACAGACTTAGCCTCTGAGCTTAAAGGAAAAATTAACTTTTGTGCGATCTGGCGAAGAACATCGTGCTGCAATTGATCAACTGTAACAAACTCCATACCACCTCCAACTATCTATTGAGCAAAAAGTATGACATAATTGTCTAAAAATAGTCAAGGAAGACCCAGAAAGCTGTCATTCCATGGCAATCCAATCAATGCAATAGTCTATATTTATTAGGGATAAATTCCTATGAAAAATGCATATCAACAACTAGAAGCAATTTTCCGCAAAATTAATCATCTTAACCATGCCAGTGCCATTTGCCATTGGGACGAAGCGGTTATGATGCCTCCTGGAGGAGGTGCGTCTCGTGCAGAAGCTTTAGCTACTCTCCATTCTTTAAGTCACGAATTGCTTATTGATCCCAAAGTAGGATATTTCATCAACCAGGCAAAATCGATTACTCTAGAATCACCCTGGCAGCAAGCTAATCTTTATTGGATGGAAGAGGCATACCGTAAAGCCAATTGTTTACCCACTGAATTAGTACAGCAATCTACCTTAGCCTTTATCCGCAGTGAACAAGCCTGGCGAAATCTACGTCAAGCCAATAATTGGCAAGATTTTGTGCCTTTTTTAAGTGAAAATATAAAATGGACTCGAGAGATAGCAGCCATCAAGGCCGAGGTTTTCTCTAAATCTGCCTACGATTGCTTAATTGATGACTATTCACCTGGCTTATCTCAAGCTCTAATTGATCCCATTTTTGATCAATTGAAAGGTTTTTTACCCGTCTTCATTCATGAAGTGATGGCGAAACAATCCGAACCGCTTTCTCCAAAAGGGTATTTTACCATTGATGCCCAACGGCAATTAGGGCTTGAATTAATGCGCACCTTGGGTTTTGATTTTCAACATGGTCGTTTGGATGTCAGCCATCACCCATTTTGTGGAGGCGTACCTCAGGATGTTCGGATAACCACTCGTTATACCGAAGAGGAGTTTATTTCCTCAGCGATGGCTGTTTGCCATGAAACGGGTCATGCCTTGTATGAACGCCATTTACCCATTCAATGGTTGGATCAACCCGTAGGTGTGGCATTAGGTATGGCTCTACATGAAAGTCAGTCATTACTATTTGAAATGCAAGCCTGTCGAAGTCATGAGTTTATGCAATTTTTTTCCAATTTAATCATAAAACAGTTTGGAGAAAATTCAGCGTTTTCAGTTAGCAATTTATATGCTTGTTATACCCAAGTGAAACCCGGACTAATAAGAGTCGATGCGGATGAGGTTTGTTATCCTCTACATGTCATCTTACGTTATGAATTAGAAAAGCAACTCATCGCTGGAAAAATAAATGTAAACGATTTGCCGGAATTATGGGATCAATCTATGCGCCAATTTTTTAATCTTTCGACTAAAAATGATTATCGGAATGGAGTGATGCAAGATGTTCACTGGCCTTCAGGAGCTTTTGGTTATTTTCCTGCTTACACTATCGGAGCTATTATTGCCGCTCAACTTTTTCAAGAAATTAAACGTCAACAGCCTGATATATTGTCTCAATTATCAACAGGCAACTTTAGTAATTTAGTTAAATGGTTAGGTGAGAAAGTCCATGGACAAGGTCGATTATTAGGAATGAATGCATTACTGACCCAAGCCACGGGCTCTCCTCTTAAAGTTGAGCCCTTTATTAAGCATTTACAAGATAGATATCAGTCATGAGTTTATCTGCTGCTCAAGATGCCCCATCCAAAATACTGCTGATTTTAATATTAATTACTGTACCTATTTCAGGAATGGGCGTGGACATTTACACTCCTTCATTGCCAGCTATGACCCAGTATTTTGCAGTGGATAAAATCTGGATTCAACTTTCGGTTACAATCTATATAGTTGCCAGCGGCTGCTTTCAAACTATTTTTGGTACTTTATCCGGTATTTGGGGACAATACCGAGTATTAATGATAGGAATGGTATTAGTGACAATGGTAGGCTTTTTACTGCCTTTTGCTGGGAATATTTATATTTTGTTAGGGTTGCGCTTTTTACAGGGAGCTTTAATAGGCGCTCCCGCAGCAGTTACAAAAAATTTATTATCGATTCATTATGAAGGTAAGACACTGCGTCGATATTCAAATTACTTAACCATGGCTTGGGCAGTGGGCCCTGTAATTGCTCCTGCGATTGGTGGTTATTTGCAATATTATTTTAGCTGGCAAGGGCCTTTCTTTTTTCTGGCGGGTTACAGTTTGCTTACCTTAGTGAGTTTATTTTGTTTTTTCCCCAAAACAGATTATCCACGAAAAACATTATCTGAATCTCAAATAATAAAAACCTACCACAGCCTATTAACTAACAAAACCCTTCTAGGAATTGCCGTAGGCCAATCTTTTACTTATGCATTGATGCTGATATTCAGTGTAATAGGGCCGTTTATCATCCAATCCATTTTACATTATTCAGTAGTAACATTTGGTTATGTCTCTTTGCTCATGGGAATTGCGTGGTTACTGGGAAATATTATCAATGGCTTTTTAGTGGAAAAGTTTTCTATCGCACAAATTTTGCGAGCAAGTATGGTGACTTTATTATCGTTGGCATTATTAATGCTAATACTTGCTATATGGTGGTTTAACTTAGAGATGATAGTTATATTTACTTTTGCGCTGTTATTTACAGGATCTATTGTTTACACTAACGTTTTTGGGGAAAGCTTAAGTTTGTTTAGACAACAAGCAAATGTCGCCAACGGACTGCTGGCATCTCTCGTTGTAGCCGGCTCAGGAATTGCTTCCGTATTTGCAGCGACCCTGCACCCTCAATCTGCACTCGGTTTAGGAGCGATTAATTTGGTCTTGGTATTGCTAATAACCGGAAATTATTATCTCTTTCTCCGCCGCAGTATGGAATCTCAAGATGCTAAAGTGTCGGAGCTTACCAGCGTGCTGCAAGAATAGCTCGACCAGACTAGTCATTGCGAACGAGCTTGCGAGTGAAGCAATCCAGTACCATATTGGTGCAAAGTAAATTCACTTAGTGCAAGCATTGTACTGGATTGCTTCCCCCTCGCGTGCTCGGGGTCGCAATGACCATTATCAACAGATCCTAGTTATTAGAAGCCAAAAAACAACTCCATAAGAATTGTGACAAGAAATGTACATTTAGATTAAGAAAATCTTAATATTAGTTGGTTAAAATTTAACTAAGAATTAAAGAAAACCCTGAATCCTGGAGTTAAAAATGAAAATAACCATTACCTCATCTGCACAAGCTCTTACAATCTACAAAAAATTAAATTTAGACGATAAGTGATGCTTTCAAAATTTTTTGATGTATGTACTCAATTAAGCCCAGAGAATTAACTAGTAGATTAATTGAAAAGATGGCTCAACCCAAAGAAGAAAAAGCATTCTGCAGTGGATTAAAAGGAAGAATGTACGATATTGAGGAGAAAAATTGGTAGATCAAAGTTTATTTGCAGTAACGGGGGAAAAAATATCGCATCCTATAATCAAGGACTAGCTTTAATTAAATTATGTATGGAAGAATTGAGATGCACAATTGCTAAAGAACTATCTGCTTTAAAGAAAATGAGTGAGGAGAGAGGCGAGAGTGAAACTGAGGTAAAAGGAAGTACAGGTTCTTCTAGTCTTGATAGTGAAAGAGAAAGTAGCCGAAATTCAAGCCCTAGCAATAGCATCACTAGAAATGAAAACTCTGATGAAGATTCTTTGCGCCTTCTCGATGCAGATAAAGAAGCCTAAGGACTTTACTAACTAAAACACCTTCAGTTGAGCAAGTACAATCAATTCTGGTAAAACGTCTTTTTGTAAAGAGAGATATTGAGAAAATTTTAGTAACAGTTCTGCTCAAGACAAAGCTCTGGAATTAATAAAGAAAGGGCTTATAAAGGTAGAAGAATAGTAACAAAGAATTACAGCGGATACAGAACAAGAATCAATCTGCAATTGAATTAAAAAAAGAAAAAGAAAGTTTACAACATAAACTTCAAGAAGAAGCCCAAAAAAAACAACAAATCGACATTATCGAGAAAAAATCTGAGCAGTTAGAAGAAAAAAACGAATTATAAACTTATATGAGCGTTTGAAAATTTTACAAAGTAATAATCCGCAAATGTTATATCAACTATTACCCTATATGGAAACATTAACAACTGTATGGTTCTAGGAATTCAGTCTTGCAAAGATTACGGTGAATTTAAAATATATCTAGAGAGTGGCAAATTAAAGGATCGAATCCAGAAGTAATTTAAATGGAAAAGCTTTAGAAGAATTAAAGAGAATAGAGGGAAATCTAGATTCTATTTATAGTATACTAATAGAATGTGTTGAATCTCTTCCAGGCCAGCGTTCTTGAAAGCTTAGAGGCTAGATAGCGCTACGTGCAACTAAGAATAATAGAGAAATAAAGTCTGTTGTTCTTGATCAAGTAGAAAAAGAATCTACCCAAACCGATGTTGGCCAAGTGTTGTCAGCAAATATCAGCATTGAAGTCCCTGCCAAGGTTTTATCCAGAAGCAACACCTTTCTGAAGTCAATGCACCAACTGTCTTACCAAAGGAGGAGCATAAACATACAGCAATTGTAAGGATAAAAAACAAAATAAAATTTGGCGATGTTCATGTTGTAACTACTGACAAAAAACAAATAACTTCGACAATAGATGAATATGAAGAAAAAAAAGCTAGTAAACATAAACATAAAAAGAAGGCATATCAAATTCAAAACCAGGATCAAAAGCAAGGTATTATAGCTTTAACAATGATGGTGCCTTCTCAACCTAGCAAAACTTAATGTAAGAGATGCAATATTTTTATTAAAAATAATACTGATTTTTCCATAGGTCTTATTAGTAGAGAGATTGAAAATTTTGAAAGCTGGATTGCTTATGTTCCTAAAGATTCTCCAATTAAAAAAGAATATGAGGATATGCAGATACTTTTACGTGTCATAAAAAAATCAACAATGGGTCAAATTAAAAGAATTACTTTACCAAAAATTTCACACTATTAAATATGGTAACGTCTCCGGTCTATCGTGAAAATTACCAGTTATGGCTTGAGGATAAGGTAACTTATGAAAAAATAGTAAGTGAAGATGTAGCAGTTAATTATGCTAGCTTTCCTCGCGGGATAAAATACTATGTCTTCGCAAGTAGATTCTTACCCATTCAAATCAGGGACCTAATTCTGCCATTCCATTATTAGATACTAAACATACTGGAGAGAATCCAATAAGCTCAGGGTTATCTACATCTCAGCCCTCCTCGTTACGTTCTGGGCCATTAATTCATTTGCCGTTCCAGTAGTACCAACCAATCCGCTACCATCAAGCGGAAGCAGGGGGTCGACTAATGGAGCAACAACGTTTATACCATCAACTTTAAGAACAGTTGTGTCAAATCCTCCGAGGGCTAATGTTGTAGGAACAACACCACAGAATGTGAGACGAGGAAATCTTGCTCCTATTTTTGACTCCAAAAATTCAAACTCAAGGTCATCGTGCAACTCAAAATCCTGGATTTAGGCTAGATATTAAAACAGCACAGAAAGCAGCAGAGTTATTACAAAAGATATAGTTAAAGTGCTTGAGAATAGAGCATATAGTTATGTGAAGAATATTTACCGCCATCAAAAGACTAAAGATAAATTGGAAGCATACGAGCCTACATGAGACAGCTACATGCATTTCAGATATCTTAGCAGGAGAAGCCAAAAAGGATGGTGGAGGAAAATTCACATTGGGAGATATTAAAGATCTTATTAAATTTTTCAAAACTGAATTAGCTAAATTTGAAATCCTTACAACGGAAAGTCGCGCTAATTGCTTTACTTTCTTAAGTACTTCGCAAAGAAGACAAACTGAGGGGGAGAGAATATTCTTTAGATTAATGTATAGGATGCTGACCAGTTGCATCAGGATTTACGTATACCTGAAAACTTGACTCAACCTGAAAACTTGGTGCAAAACAATAGAATGGAAAATAAATATGAGAGTGAGGATTATAGGAAACATAAAGAAGGGGTAAGGTTGCCGACGAAGTATGATCAAATTAAAAACGGCAAAGACGGAACTTATGTCCGGCTTATGGATAAAAGGAAACAAGGCCATACTACAAATAGTAAAGTTAATCCAAATGGCTATACCTTACTAAAAAATCCTATCTAATCACCTCCTCATCCCTAGGCAGATTTATCTGCCTAGGATTGTTTTTCTTAAAATAAATCCTATCTTAGATGTGAAACAATCGAATGAGCGGTAGATTTTACCTGGATACCGCGGTCGAGCCACGGTATGACGACTCTTTTATCATAGAAAACCCTAGCGTCGAATAAGTAAATAAAAGTAAAAACTATAAATAATCTAAGAGTACTTTAATAAAATTTGATTATAATAAAAATAATAAAAATAATAAAAATTAAAAACTAAATCCTGGAGAAAAAAATGAAAGAAGTTGTGTATGTAGAGAATGAAATAGAAGAACCAAAGGGCAGTTCTGAAATGCCGATGAGTGTTGAAGAAGCACTGAAATATATTTTCAGATAATCGAGATTTTTTTACTAGTCCTTTCTTACCAGGCGGAGATAAATATTTGCTACGGCCTAAAGGTTCTGAGGAGATAAGCGATTTAATTAGAGAACCGTCGAGGAAGTTGAGAGTAGCAACTCAATCAAACATTAGAAATTTACCAGAAGAACTTGGTAAAAATTATAGAGGAATAATGTTTATTTATGATCTATATGCAGAAGTTTTATTGCAACAAGATAATGCAACATTGGAGTTATTGCTTAAGAATAATTCAGCATTAGTAGAAGCAATTGAAGATTTTAGAAATTCTTCTGTAGTCGATATATGGTATAAAACTATAGCTTCACCAGAACAGTGCGAGCAACGTAAGCAAAGTTTAGTCCCCGATGAAAAAGTAATACCATTTGATATCACAGTTACTTCTACGCCAACCACAACCCCAGAAGTATCCCCAAGTAAAGAAAGTAAAGGTGAAGAATCGGTAAGTGATTCTAAGAAGAGTGAAAATTCAACCGAAAGAGATTCTCCAACTTCACTAACTGAAGAAGAAAATTCGTCTATAAAACAAAATTTAGAGGAAATTAAATCTGAACTACTAAATAGATATAACAGTTGTAGAAAAGAAATTTTTCAAAAAACTAAAGATAAGCGATTAAAAATGTTAGAAATTATTAAACAATTGGATTTAACTTTAGGTCTTCTTATAAAAGATGATAAAGTAGAATTAAATGTGCTTATTCCACTAATAAAATCTTCAGTAAAAAAAATACGCGATCTGGAATCCATTGCCGGAGATAATAGAGCTAATTGTTTTAGTTATTTATTTGCTTCGCAACGAGGTTGGACTAAAAATGAAAAAGTATCATTCGATAAAATGAATGAAAATAGAATTGAATTAAATAAAATTCTAAAGTTTGAAAGTAGTGATGACGTCAATTTAATGAGTGACTCAATGCACAATCAATCTAAGGGGCTTAAAAAAGAAATAAAAGGTATCCGCTATGGGCAAATTTGGGATCAAGAATCGAGCCAATCAAAGAAAAGTCCTACAAGAAATAAAAATGGCTATGAGCCATTAGATGCGAGTCAAAGTAAGAGTAGTGAAGAAAATAATGGAGTTAGAATTCCAAACGCATAATCAATTGGCCTAGATTGGTTTTCCGATCTAGGTCAAAATTTCTTTGATGTAAAATTTTAAAAAATAATAATTATTAATTTTGTCAAGTAATGAAGGAAAGAGAAAGTCAATATATATCATTAAAATCACTATCAAATAAGTCAACTCACCAAGCAGCTTGAAGATTTGCAACCATCTAAATTTTCTCAGGAAATACAAGTTTCTATTGAAGATTTACGTGCGCAGAGAAAAAATTTAACAGAAGGGGTTGCCAAAATTTCGACTCTTTGGCAAGATGTTAGAAAAAATATTAGCGATTATTCCTTGTCAACAGCATCTAAGGAGATGCCAGTTGTATTGACTAATAAAGAGGAAAAAAAGAAGATAAATATTCTATTAGTCAAATGGAAAAAAAAGAATTCAAAAAATCTCCACCCAATGCTTCATTTAAACCTATGAAAAAATTGATAGAAGATTTAAATGAAACCTTAACAAAAATTATAAAAAAAACGGATATAAGAATACAAAAATATTTTGGTATGATTAGCTTTCAAAAAACTAAAAGTAAGTTAATGCATGCCGAAAATATTAAAGATTCTGTAAGGGAATTTAAAAAAAGCTTTAGCAAACGAGATTGGGAAAGTTGTACCCAATATTTGGCTTCACTTAAAGCTGCAAAAGATTTGTTTTTTTCAGGGGAAGAAAAAAATTGTGCAAATTGGGGGTTGGGTTGCAGAAGTTCTCAAACCGATCTAACAGATCGTGAAGATAGATATTTTGTTCATTTAAATATACTTATTAAAAATCTAGAAAATATATTTAAGTCAATACAACCAAAGTTTACCTCTACTAATCATTATAGATTTATAGGGCATCCACAAAAAACTAAGGCTAAATCTGGCCATGGTCTTTCGTTTAATGATAGAAGCATTTCTAAGAGATGGTTTTAAGTTTTTAGTACAAAGAGATGACTTTAAATTTATTCGCTGCGGCTTGCCGAGGAACATTACGCTATGGGGTTTCCATCCCCAACGGGGACAAGCAGGGCTAGCATGCGAATGCTTCCCTTTGGTCGCCGTCGCGCGAACTTGTTTGCGCAGGCGAAATTATACAAGAAAAATAAAAATACCCCGCTGCTTGCCGCGGGGATTTTTATTCTAATTATTTCTTGCAAAGTTAATTTCTAAATAACCTAGAGTACAAAACAGTCTAAATGTACATTAATTTTTTGATATTTAGTTTAATAAAAGATTTTTTTGTTCAATTTGTTTCTTTTTTAAGAAAATATTAATATTGGTTTGTTAATCTAAATATAGAATTAAAATTATAAATATTAATTAAATAATAAATTAGGTGGAGAAAATAAATGTCCAGAAAATATGAAAAATATATGAAATTATCAACTGATCCAGAAAACTTATCTGGGCTAACATATAAAAGACATAGTGGTAAATTAAAAAAACTTATTTATATCCAAAAAAATACAGAAGAAATTTCTGCTTATATCAAAGCCTTGCAGAGACTTGAAGAAATAGAGACTAATACAAATTCTTCTAGTAAAAAACTAGAGCAAATAAATAATATTTTAGAAAGTGTGGCTCCACATCTTCTTATCGTAAAAGAAGAAGAAAAATCTTTATTTACTTTAGATAGTACGAAAGTAAAAAAATTGCTTGCTAATGGAAAAAACTATCTTAATGTGAAAATTGATGCTCTTTTCGAAAATTTGAAAGCAGATAATTCGCGTTTAGAAAATTTAGTGAATAGTTATGAAACAATCAAAGAAATCGATTTCAAAGATGAAGCAAATTTTTATCAGCAAATATCTAATGGGGATATAAAAGGAGCTACAGCTACATTTAGGCTAATGGAAGAAGAACAAAACAATGAAATAAAAAAACTTAAAGAAGAAGAAGAAAAACTAAGAAGTGAAATTGCTAAATTGAAAGCACAATTAAATGAAAAGGAAGTTTCATCTTTAATAGGTCAAATTATCTTTTCATGGCTACAAAAAAAATTTTCCAGAAACAGTTATTAGTGAAGCCGAGGCTTATTTCTCTACGAAATCGCCATCACAGGAAGAGAAGCATACAAAAAAATCAAGCCCAAAGAAATTTTTCAAGAATATAAAAACTTATAATTAAGCTGAAAGTACTCGATTGGTAATTCCTGAAATAAAAACAGAAAGTAGCAGAGAACAAATTACTATTGACCAAAGGAAAGCGACTATCAAAAAATTAGTAGCACAAAAAGAAAATTTGCAAAGATCAATTCAAGGAATTGCCACTAATTTAGAGAAATTACGGCTAATAAAAGAGAATATACATGAAGAAGTTCGTGAATTAAATCAGCAAGTTAAAGAATATGAATGTGCGAAAATAATTAAAGAGGAGGAAACGTCTCATGAAGAAAAAACGAACGATTTTGGTTCTTCTATGGCTGTAGAATTAAGTACATTTTACAACAACAACGCTTCTAGCTCGGATAGACCTACTCCAAAATTAAGAGAGGTAAATGCTGCTTTAGATGCGATTATTATAGAGACAGATAAAAGAATTATCAAATATTCTGATATATATATGCGATTCGAAAAACTATAGATAAGCATGAAGATGCCGTAGCTCTACAAAATGCAGCATTAGATTTAAAAAAAGCCATTGCAAATAAGGAATGGAAAACCTGTAAGACTAAACTTGGAGAGCTTAAAGGTGCATATAGTAATTTTAAAGGCCTTTCTGCTGAAAGAAGGGGCTGCTGTATTTCCTTATGGCGAATCAGGACCTCACAGAGAGGACAAACACATAAGGAAGAATTGTTTTTTAGTGATATGGATAAATGCATTGGTAAACTTACAAGTGCAAGTTTGGAGTCAATAAAAAAAGCAAGCGAATCATCAGCTACTGCGTATAATATAATATCAGGAACGCCTTCTCTGCTGCTTAATTAAAACTTATTCACTTGGATATGGTCGAACCCATATCCATTGACCTGGATTGCCACGCTCACTGTGTGAGCTCACGATGACGAACCGCACTCTTTGCGAGGAGCTTAGCTGCCGCAGCAATCCAGTTTTATAACAGTTGCTATATTTGTTTTGGTGCTGCGCTCGGCAAAGCCGATGCTCGCACTTAAGGGGTAGAATTGCTATTCTGGATCACTCTACCTCTGGTTAAAGCTGTGGTATGAAAGTTGAACTTGAGGAATTTTCAGCTGCTGGTATTAAGCGGCTGTTCTCTGATCTTCTAAGGGAAAAGCTCTCGTCAATATTTTCTCTGCTAAAATCTTGGCTTTTGTTTTCATGCACATGAAGTGGTTCAGCTGATGGATATATGCCTGCATCTAAAAATAAAATCCACTTATCTACTAAATGAAGAAATATTTTTTCATTATCCGTTTGACCTCTTTGGGAAGTCCAAAGACTTGAGCAACAAGTGGCGCGCTTCTCATCGGCTAGTTCTCTGAATAGGTTAATGCTACTTTTAAGTTCTGTTAGAGCTGTTCGGCTTTCTTTTTTTTGTTGATTTTCCATAGATTCTTTTAAAATATGTGCATCTCCTAAAATAGTGGCGACCCAAGTTAGCTTTTCTTTAGTTTTTTGATAACGTACCAATTTATTATATTGGTCTATTCTTTCTCTAGCCTGCTGCATTATCGAATCGGCATAAACGCTTAGCCTTGCTTGTTTCCTAACTGCAGGTACGGAAGGGCTGGAAAGTTTAGGATCTTCGATTATTGATTTGGAGTCAAAATTAGGTTTATGGAAATTCTCTTTATAATGTTTAATATCTTTCTGCACTTCATCTAAGGCGATATTACTTTCCTCGACAAAAATGGTTTGGCTTAATTGCTGAATTTCTAAATTTATCTTTTCTTCTGCCTGAAGGAAAGTTTGTAAACATTCGTCTAAGTCGATGTTGGCAATACGTTCAATAAGATCATCTTGTTCTTTCTGTAAGGTTTTTATGTTTTTTTTAATGCCTCTTTCACTAGTTGCGAGTTTTATTTGCGGAAAATTAGAAGAAGTATAGGTAAATAGCGCTTGAATATGATTTTCTATGGCTAAATTTGAGGGATGATTCATTTCCTCTAAAGTTATTAAGAGGTTCTTCCTTTTGATTAAACGTCCAATGACTTCCTCTCTTAGGGCAATAACTTGATTTTCTTTAACAACTAAATGATTTTTTAACTGAATATTTTTCTGGTAGAGTTGATTACGTGTTTTTCGTAGAGTTATAAGTTCTTGCCCATTTTCTTTTTTTTCTAATTCATTTTTTTTGGAAAAAATCTGGAGGAAATTACCTGGTGTTTTAAACAATTTCATCTTTATCTTATACTCTCATAAATTAACGTTTAATTTCTTTTATAGTCAATATGCAATATTAATGTTTGATTATTAATATTTTATTAAAAATTATTATGTGAATTTACAAACTTTACAAACGACGAGAATTCAGGAATCTTAAAAAAAACTGAGGCGATGCTCCAATTTTATATGTGAGCTCTGGCATTTAACCTGCGAGTTTTTCTCTCAATAAATCATTCACTTGCTGAGGATTGGCTTTGCCCCGGGTGGCTTGCATCACCTTGCCAACAAAGAATGCCAATAATTTTTCTTTGCCGGCGCGATATTGGGCGGTTTGTTCAGGATTTTCGGCAATTACAGTGGTAATAACTTTTTCTAATTCGCCACGATCCGTAATTTGCTGTAATCCTTGACGTTGAATAATTGCATCTGCGTCACCTTCGCCTTGCCACATAGCGATAAATATTTGTTTGGCGAGATTATTCGAAACGGTCCCATCGCTAACTCGACGTAATAGCCCACCCAATTGGATGGCATTGATGGGTGAGTGGGCAATGGAAAGATTTTCTTTATTTAAAGCCGCGGTCAAATCACCGATGATCCAATTGGCCACTATTTTGGGTGAGGTGTTGTTGGCAGCTTGTAATGCAGTTTCAAAGTATTCAGCCGTTTCACGAGAAAGCGCGAGCAGTTGGGCATCATAACGATTCAATTGATATTGCTGTTGGAAACGAGTGCGTTTTTCCCATGGTAATTCGGGTAAAGTCCCACGAATAGTTGCAATAAATTGCGGAGTAATTTCGAGCGGTAACAAATCTGGATCAGGGAAGTAGCGATAATCGTGTGCTTCTTCTTTGCTGCGTAAGGTGCGAGTTATGCCCCGTTCGGCATCGAACTGACGAGTTTCTTGGATAATTTTACCGCCGTTCTCTAAGATGTCAATTTGACGTTGAATTTCATATAAAGTAGCTTGTTCTACAAAGCGAAATGAGTTGAGATTTTTTAGTTCAGTACGAGTACCAAATGTTAGAGTGCCTAATGGACGCATGGAAATATTTACGTCACACCGAAAAGAGCCTTCTTGCATATTAGCATCGCTTATTCCTAAATAGCGCACTAAGTTATGTAACGTTTTTAAGTAGGCAACGGCCTCTTTTGCAGAGCGCATTTCGGGTTCAGAAACAATTTCGAGTAAGGGTACCCCTGCACGATTTAAATCAATACCTGTTACCCCAGACATGCCTTCATGTAAAGATTTACCCGCATCTTCTTCTAAATGGGCGCGGGTAATGCCGATACGTTTTTCGGCGCCATCTTCTAATTCAATCAGTAATGAACCGGGACCGACAATAGGAAGGTCATATTGGCTGATTTGGTATCCTTTAGGCAAATCGGGATAAAAATAATTTTTCCGGGCAAAAATTGAACGTGAAGGTATTTCAGCGCCTATACTTAAACCAAAACGGATGGCCAATATAATTGCTTGAGCATTTAACACGGGTAGGGTTCCGGGTAAGCCCAGATCAATAGCAGATGCTTGGGTATTGGGTTCAGCACCATAAGCGCAAGAGGCGCCAGAAAAAATTTTGGATTGGGTAGCGAGTTGAGTATGCACCTCTAAACCAATAACGGGTTCCCATTCCATCAACATATCCTCTAAGGTTAGTTTAGACTTCTGTCCAAACCCAGTATTTTGGTCCCATCTTGTTATAACCTAAGGCAAGGCGTGTTGCTTTCGAGGAGCGGAGTTTACATGCGAGTAAATGAGCACCGGAGAAAACAACACAACGCAGTAGTAGGCCAAAAGACGAAGTTTGGAAAGAAGTCTTTTGTTAATCTGCATACCTTATCATGAATTTATAGGGGAATAAAACAGTTGAGAGTTTTGCCAGAGATCCTCGCTGAATTCAGCGAGAATCTCTTCCTGATTTATGTGCTTCGCATCGGCAAAGCCGATTGCTCGCACCAAGGGGAGCGCTTCGTCCCGCTCCCTTTGGAAACCCCATCACATAAAGCATTTTCTACGAAAATTATTTCTTCTTTATGGCTTGTATATCGGCAATTGCGGAGTTTTGCTTTTATGATTTTTTCTATCTATTTTTACTATATTAATTCACATATTTTATTCTGTAGGAGATTAACTGATGAAATTTAAAGCTATTTTATTATCAATGCTTTGTGTATCCTGTTTTTTACTTTCAGTAGTGACGAATGCTGCTGAACTTAACCAACCCAACCAACCTAGCCAATCCAATCAACAAGGGTCTTTAATGGTGCGTGTAACCGGTATTAGTGGTGACCAGGGATCTATTAGAATTGCTTTGTTTAATTCTAAACAAGCCTATGAGTACCAGGTAGATCTGCCCCAGTTGCTTTTCGTCGAGCCATTTTACCTATTCGCAATAGGCAAGCTACTTGGGAAGTGAAATTACCTCCGGGAGAGTATGCGATCAAATTATTCCATGATGAAGATAACAGTGGAGTGCTGAAAAAAGGTTTTGGTGGACGTCCTAAAGAAGGGGTTGGCTTTTCGAATAATCCTCAATTAGGTAATAGATTACCGAGTTATGAATCCGTAAAATTTAACTTTCAACGGGGTAAGATGATGATGATTATTCGGATGATTAACCCATAAATGAGTAATAGCTTTATGTCATTGCGAACTGCGAAGCAACTCCAATTTTCATCCAGTAAACCGCGGGCGTGAGCCCGTGACATTGCGCAATGGGGGAACCCCAAGGGGGAGAGAGCGAATTCTCCCCCTTGGGTAATTTGCCCAGCGAACTGGGTTCGCACGGAGCGAAATCAAACAGAGAAAATATCCCGTGCGTCAGCTCAGGGTATTTTATAATTTTGGCATTTGGCAATGCCAATCGGTCTCTTGCTGATAGCGATGAGCCACATTTAGTAAGGTTGCTTCAGAAAAATAGTTGCCAATTAATTGGCCGCTAAGGGGTAGGCCTTGACTAAAACCAATTGGAAAAGCTAAACCTGGAATTCCTGCTAAATTTACCGCAATGGTATAAACATCAGAGAGATACATAGCCACGGGATCAATTAATTTTTCTCCCAAATTAAAGGCAGGTGTAGGTGTAGTGGGAGTAAGGATTAAATCTACAATTTTAAACGCTTCAGTGAAATCATCACATATTAAACGACGAACTTTCTGCGCTCGTCGATAATAAGCATCATAATAACCTGAGGAAAGCACATAAGTGCCAATCAAAATGCGGCGTTTAACTTCTTTGCCAAAGCCTTCACTACGTGTGCGTTTATATAAGTCTTCTAAATCCAAGGGGTTTTCACAACGATAGCCATATTGAATTCCGTCATAACGAGCCAAATTTGAAGAGCACTCAGCAGGAGCAAGTACGTAATATACCGAGGCGGCTAAGTCAGTGTGGGGCAAACTGATTTTATGGAAGGTCGCCCCGAGTTGCTGCAATAAGCGAATAGTTTCGTCTAAAGCAGTAGCTATAGCCGGATCAAGTCCTGCACCATAATATTGATCAGGAAGGCCAACTTTCAAGCCTGTTAAGTCGTTGGCTAACCCTGAAGTATAATCTGGTACCTCATAGGGAATGCTTGTAGAGTCTTTGGGATCATGCCCTGCCATCGCATTTAATAATAAAGCGATATCCTCGGCACTTTGCGCCATTGGGCCGCCTTGATCTAAACTGGATGCAAAAGCCACCATCCCGTAGCGTGAAACCCGACCATAAGTAGGTTTTAAACCCGTAACACCACATAAGGCAGCAGGCTGGCGAATTGAACCTCCTGTGTCTGTTCCTGTGGCTCCCGCTGCTAGGCGAGCCGCGATAGCTGCAGCCGAGCCACCTGAAGAGCCGCCCGGAATCTTGCTAAGTTCCCAGGGGTTTTTGACCGGGCCATAATAGCTTGTTTCATTGGAAGAACCCATGGCAAATTCATCCATGTTGGTTTTGCCCAGCAATACCGTTCCCGCTTTTTTTAATTGGGCGACACAGGTAGCATCATATGGAGCAATAAAATTATCTAACATTTTAGAGCCGCAACTGGTTTTAATCCCTTGTGTACAAAAAATATCTTTATGAACAATTGGAATCCCAGTGAGAGGGCCAGCCTGACCCGATCCAATTTGTTCATCCGCAACTTTAGCTTGAATTCTGGCTTGTTCTTTAGTTACGGAAATAAAACAATTGAGTAAGGGGTTATATTTCTCAATGCGATCTAAATAATGTTCAGTTAATTCTTGGCTGGAGATTTTTTTAGTATGCAAATCGCGGCTTAGCTCAGTAAGGGTTTTTTGGTGCGGCATAAGAATCCTTTATTCAGACTCGATAACTTGAGGAACAATAAATAAACCCATATAAGTTTGCGGAGCATTTTGTAAGAACAAATCTCTCTGGTCAATTTCAGTTACAATGTCAGGACGTAAAGGTTGTATAGCTTGCAATGGGTGCGCGAGTGGTTCTATCGAGGAAACATCGGTTTGGTTCATTTTGGTAACTAATTGGAGAATATTAGTAAGATCATTAGTAAGTGATGATACTTCTGTTTCACTCACCGTTAAACGCGCTAAGTGAGCCGTTTTTTGTACTTCATGTGGATTAATGCTCATGGGAATTCACTTTATTAGTAATAAACCAATTTGATTATAAGCGAACCTTACTTTTATTTTCAATATATGTTTGTGAATCAATAAGTTTTTAAGAATTTTTTTTTAATTTATTTGAATATAAACTCACAATTCTGTTAAAATTACTATTTTCCTTACAGATTTCAAGAGAGCACCCTTATGTTTAAGATCCTGCGCGGTTTTTTTTCAGATGATATGGCTATTGATTTAGGCACAGCGAATACTCTCGTTTATATTCGAGATAAAGGGATTGTGTTACGAGAACCTTCCGTCGCGGCAATACGACGAGATTCCTATTCCTCACAAACTAGGGTAGTGGCTGTAGGTTTAGAAGCCAAACAAATGCTGGGACGGACTCCCGGAAATATCACCGCTATTCGTCCGTTAAAAGATGGGGTTATTGCAGACTTCCATATTACTGAAAAAATGTTGCAACACTTTATTCATAAAGTGCATGAGACAAAAATCTTTCGCCCCAGTCCACGAGTTTTAGTCTGTGTACCATGTGGCTCAACTCAGGTAGAGCGACGTGCTATCAAGGAATCTGTACTTGGAGCAGGAGCAAGAGAAGTATACCTTATTGAAGAACCTATGGCTGCGGCCATGGGTGCTGGACTTCCAGTTGAGGAAGCAAGAGGCTCGATGGTAGTCGATGTGGGTGGAGGGACCACCGAAGTTGCAATTATTTCGCTCAATGGCATCGTTTATGCTGAATCAGTTCGGATCGGTGGTGATCGTTTTGATGAAGCAATTGTCAGTTATATTCGGCGTAATTACGGTAGTTTAATTGGTGAGTCTACTGCAGAACGAATTAAACATGAAATTGGTACGGCTTTCCCAAGTAGTGAAATAAAGGAAATTGAAGTTCGTGGACGAAACTTGGCGGAAGGTGTGCCACGTAGTTTTACCCTCAACAGCAATGAAATCTTAGAAGCACTTCAAGAACCTTTGGCAGGAATTGTAGGGGCAGTAAGAGGTGCACTCGAACAAGCTCCTCCTGAGTTAGCTGCTGATATTGCTGAACGTGGAATGGTATTAACAGGTGGTGGAGCTTTGCTAAAAGATTTAGATCGGCTCTTAATGGAAGAAACTGGTTTGCCTGTAGTAGTAGCAGAAGACCCATTGACATGCGTAGCTAGGGGAGGCGGACGTGCTTTAGAGTTAATGAAATTATCACGTCACGATTTCGTTTCGAGAGATTAGTTTAAAAGCAGGAGTACTGGGCTATTAAGCGGATTTTTAAACGAAGTTCAGTCTCTGGAACGAAGGCCCTGTTCTTGAGTTTTCTAGCTCTTATTTTAATGTTTTTAGATCATCGCTCTGAATACCTGCATAATTTGCATGCTAAATTATCAGTGATGGTTTTTCCTATTCAAGTTCTAGTAGATACTCCTATAAAAGTAATTAATTGGGTTAGTACCGGTTTTACATTGCAGCGCCAGTTACTAGAGGAAAATGCACGTTTAAAAGTACAAGCAGTGTTCCTGGAATCTAAATTGCAAAAACTGCTTACTTTAGAACGTGAGAATGCACAATTACGCGAGTTACTGCAATCGACTTCACAAGCCACTGGAAAAGTTGTTATTGCTCAATTATTGGCGGTAGATCTTGATCCACTTGTTCAACAAGTGATTTTGGATAAAGGTGTAAAAGATCATATTTATTTAGGGCAACCCGTGTTAGATGCTTATGGAGTTCTTGGACAAGTTATTAGTGTGGGACCCCTAACGAGTAGGGTATTATTAATTAATGATATGCAGAGCGCCGTGCCAGTGCAAAATTATCGCACCGGTTCGCGAGCAATTGCAGTTGGTTTAGGCTATTCTGGCAAACTAAAGTTAATTAACGTGCCCGAAACTAAAGATGTCCAAGAAGGCGATTTATATGTGGCTTCAGGATTAGGTTTGCGATTTCCGGTAGGCTATCCAGTGGGTGTAGTTAGTAAGTTATCTCAGGAGCTAGGAGATCGTTTTGCTACTATCTTGTTGATTCCGTCTGCTCATATGGATAAAACGCAACAGGTGCTATTAGCATGGCCTGAGCAAGCGTCTTTTGATATGGCAGTGCAAAAACAATTAAATCAATCTATGTTTGGGAACTAGCCATGAAGGAAAGAGTGGGGAAAGACTATCTGATAATTGGTATTAGTTTATTATTAGGGATGATGCTGACTGTGTTACCTTTACCAAATTGGGCGATATGGGCTAGACCAAGTTGGATATTATTAATAGTTATTTTTTGGGCAATGGTAGCGCCGCACCGCTTTGGCATTGGTTTGGCTTGGTGTGTTGGGCTGTTTATGGATTTTTTAACCGGCACTTTATTAGGTCAGCAAGCCTTATTAACCTGCTTTACTGCTTATTTTATTATTAAACTCCAGCGAAGATTCATGAATATGCCAATTTTTCAACAGATGTGCTTAGTGCTATTATTAGTTGGAGTTAATTTGGTTATAAATCGATGGGTAGTGCTGTTTGTGGAACATTCCCCCGTTTATTGGAAATTTTGGTTAACCGCTTTTTCTAGTGCATTAATTTGGCCTTGGCTTTCTGGATTATTAAATATATATCAAAATAGATTTCATTTAGTAGAACTTGAGTAATATCCTAGGTTTTCATTCAACAGACCCTAGTTTAGAGCTAAATAACCACCATACAATTGAGAAGTAATTGAAATTTTTCTAAACTTTCGAGGTAACACGCATGAATCAAGATAATTCATTAGAATTTGCAACACAATCATTATTAGTTCCCGCAAATTTAAATGAACAGCAGCTGGAAGATGTGCTTGGCAAAGTTATGACCAGATCGGTTGATAGTGCCGATATATTTTTACAAGCCTCACGTGGTGAAAGTTGGACTTTAGAAGACAGCATTGTAAAAACGGGTGATTTCACTATTGACAGAGGTTTCGGATTGAGGGTGATGAGTGGTGAAAAAACCGGATTTGCCTATGCAGATGAAATTGCTCTATCTGCTCTACAGAATGCTGCTTATTCAGCACAAAGTATAGCTCGGGGAAGCCATAGTGGTTTAACACGTTTGCCAAGACAAATTGCTGCGCCTCGTTTGTACCCGGAGATAAATCCCATCGATACTTTGGCTGAAAAAGATAAAATTGCATTACTACACCAAATAGACTCAAGAGCGCGAAGTTTAGACCCGCGAGTTCAACAAGTAATGGTTACTTTAAGTGCTAGCTACAATATTATTTTGCTCGTAAACAGTGAAGGAGTTTTAGCTGCAGATATTCGACCTTTAGTTAGTCTTTGGGTGAAGGTTATTGCTGAAGAAAAGGGGCGACGAGAACGGGGCAGTGCAGGGGGAGGCGCGAGATCGGGTTATGAAATTTTTACCAATCAACAAAAACCTACAGAATATGCTGAAAAAGCAGTCCGGCAGGCTTTACTTAACCTTAATGCTAAAGAGGCTCCGGCAGGGACGATGCCAGTGGTTTTGGGTCCTGGTTGGCCGGCAGTATTGTTACATGAAGCAGTTGGCCACGGTCTGGAAGCAGATTTTAATCGTAAAGGTAGCTCGATCTTTAGCGGACGATTAGGAGAAGAGGTCATTTCACCGTTATGTACTATTGTCGATGATGGAACTATTCCAGGACGTCGGGGTTCGTTAACTATAGACGATGAAGGCATTCCAGCGCAAAACACCGTGTTGATAGAAAAAGGCATATTAAAAAATTATATGCAAGACCGTCTCAACGCTCGTCTTATGGGCATGCAACCAACGGGTAATGGACGCCGTGAATCTTATGCCCATTTGCCTCAGCCGCGAATGACTAATACTTATTTGCTGCCCGGCGAACATCATCCGGAAGAGATTATTGCTTCGGTGGAGCGAGGGATATATGCGGTTGATTTTGCAGGTGGTCAAGTAGATACCACTTCCGGTAAGTTTGTATTTACTACCAGCGAAGCATATTTAATTGAGCGAGGTAAAATTACTACACCCGTTAAAGGTGCAACTTTAATTGGTAATGGGCCTGAGGCTTTGAAACGTATTTCTATGGTTGGAAATAACTTGGAATTAGATTGCGGAATTGGTAGCTGTGGCAAAGGTGGACAAACTGTGCCAGTGGGAGTGGGGCAGCCTACTTTGAAAATTGATGCTTTGACAGTGGGTGGTGTGGATTAATCAAACATTAGACTCATATTTATTCAAATAAACATCCGGTATTTCCCAGCATTTCCATTGCAAAGATCATTAAAACTCAATATCATAGTTCATTAGCAAATTCTCGGTCTTTTTCGTATCTAGGTGCGAAATGGGGTTTAAATCGGAGGATTGCAAGTGTCAATCAAATTCTTTATGAGTCCAAATTAAAAGAATTTGATTAATTTTTTAGTAATGTTAATAAGGAGTTTATAACAATGACAGCTATGAAAAAAATAACAGGATTAGGAATTGCTGCAGTAGCCGCTGCTAGTTTTGCATTGGTTTCTACTTCTGCTTCTGCCGCCACTCACCATAAAGAAAGTAGCAAAAATGTAAAATGCTATGGAGTAAATAAATGCAGTGGCAAAGGGAACGGAAAGAATGATTGTCAGGGAAAGGGTATGTATCCGTTTCCAAGAAAGCCTGTGATCAACTTGGCGGCTCTACACAACCAACAAAAGATGGCAAAAAAGATGGCAAAGATGGCAAAGATGGTAAAGACAGTGGAAGTACTTCTAATTCAAGTTCAACCACTATTTCCACCCCAGAAGCTTCCAATGAAAGTAATCAATAAATTGGAATGAAAAAAGAAAGCCCGATATGTAATGTATCGGGCTTTTTTATCTAAGAGAAACAAAAATGACAGACAACTTATGTTTTCCACGACCTTATTTGGGTTTTGGTCTTGGTTTACGTACAGCCCATTGTCAAACGATTTTAGAAAACAAGCCGGCTATTGATTGGTTTGAAATATTAACTGAAAATTACCTGGTGCCTGGCGGGAAGCCTCTAAATGATTTAGAAAAGATTCGCGTTGATTACCCGATAGTAATGCACGGAGTTTCATTATCTATTGGAAGCAATGATTCTTTAGATTTTGAATACCTTGCCCAATTAAAAGGACTCGCTAAGCGTTTTGAGCCTTGTTGGATTTCGGATCATTTATGTTGGACTGGAGTCAAGCAGCATAATTTACATGATCTATTACCATTACCCTATACAAAAGAATCCATTCGTCATGTTGTTCCTCGCATTAAGCAAGTTCAAGATTATCTACAGCAGCAAATTCTATTAGAGAATATTTCTAGTTATGTATCCTATAAAAATCAAGAAATGACAGAATGGGAATTTTTAGTAGAGGTGGCAGAGCAATCCGATTCTCTCATCTTATTAGATATTAATAATATTTTTGTAAACTCGTATAATAATCACTTTGATCCCATGGATTATATTCGGCATGTTCCGCAAAATCGGGTGATGCAATTTCATTTAGCGGGTCATACTCAATATGAAGATTACATTGTTGACACACATGATGCGTCCATTGTGGATTCTGTATGGGATTTATATGCTCAAACAATTGCCTTATTAGGCAATGTGTCAACAATGATTGAACGCGATGGGCACATACCTCACTTAGCGGAATTATTAATTGAACTGGAACATGCTCGCCAACTGGCAGACAAAGTAAAGTTGGAAAGGATTTGAAATGAGTTCGTTAGATAAAATCCAAGAACAATTTCAAAATTACATATTAGGCAATTCTGAAGAGATAATGAATGCGATCCAGGAAACCCCTCGACTTAGTGCCCAAGATCGTCTCGAGATCTATTGTAATGCTTATAGCACAAGACTCTTGGAAGCTTTAGAAAGTGATTTCCTTGGGGTCAAGAATTTGCTGGGAGAAAAACAATTTCAGCAATTAGGTCAGGATTATTTGCAATCTTATCCCTCAACTTATCGTTCTTTAAGGTGGATTGCTAACCATTTCATAAATTTTTTGACGCAAACGGCTCCATATCGAGACAATTTAATTTTAATTGAGATGGCTCGATTTGAGTGGACACTACTTACTCTATTTGATGCTGCCGATTCGGCTATTGTCTCTATAGAAGAAATATCAGCCTTACCTCCTAATTTATGGCAAAATATGCGCTTAACATTACAGCCTGCCTTACAGCGTATCGATTTATACTGGAATGTTGTTCCCATTTGGGAGGCTGTAGTACAGCAAGGAATTGTTTCTCCCCAGCCACAAAAGGCTGCAAACCCTGTTTCATGGCTACTGTGGCGCTCTTCAAATTGGGATGTGTTATTTGTCTCTTTATCTGTAGAAGAAGCTTGGGCTTTGGATGCGGTTAGTGCTGGCAATACATTTGGTTTTATTTGTGAAGGCTTGTGTGAGTGGATAGATGAAAAACAGGTAGCCCAGCACGCAGCTTCATTACTAAGGGCTTGGATTGAACAGGGAATGGTTGCAACTGTAGGGGTGCTATGAAATATTTAAAAATAATAGGAATCAGTATTGTAGTACTCAGTCTTTTATTGTTAGGCAGCATTCTAATTATTGTTAATGGAATTAATTCAGAGACTATAAAAAAACAAGCAGTTGCTTGGATATCGACACAAACAGGGCAGTCTTTACAAATTAATGGCAAAATTCACTGGTCTTGGTTTCCATTGCACATCAGTTTAGATGAAGTTGAATTAAGTGCATCAGAAGATGATATCCAACCTTTTGCAAAAATAGACAATGTGATGTTATCGATAAAATGGTTGCCCTTGTTGTCAAGAAAAGTAGAGATTGAAAAATTAATCCTTTATCGGATGAATTTAGACATTTATCCTGACCGAATGCAATTTAATAAAAGCAGTTTTCCTGATAAAAGTCCCATCTCTTCTTCAAAGTCTTCTACTTCGGTTGCGCATACATTGCCTTTTACAGAAATTGAAGTAATAGATGGACATATTCGTTGGTGGGATAAGAATGAACAGCAAACATGGGATATAGATAATTTGCAATGGCATAGTAAACAAATACAATCCACTAATTGGCTAGCGGTAAATACTCAGTTTCAGTTACAGGCTAATCATCTCAGGTTATTAGACTTACAAGTTAATGCAAAAGGTGATATGCAGTTAGATTTTAGAAATACCCAATATCGTGCGAGGAATATAGTTTTAGATACGCAGTGGTTAAACAAAAGCTTTTCTTTATTGGGTGATGTTAATTTAAATGTTGCCAAAGAAAATCTTATTGTAGATAAGTTAAGAGTAAACAGCGATGCTTTACAAGTCATAGGTAATATTAGCGGTAAACAGATTTGGCACAATCCTTCCTGGATTGGTAAAGTTGAAGTCTCTTTGCCAAATTTGCGTGATTGGCTTCCAGCGAGGTATTTTTTAAATCTCAAAGATGCCAATTCTAGTATTCTAAGAAACCTTGATCTTAACACTCAATTTCAAATAACTAACAATTCATGGCTATTCAATTCCTTGCAGGCTAGGGTGGATGACACTGCTATAGGTGGAAATGTAGACTGTAAAGGACTGCCCAATTTTTTGTGTAATTTTAATCTAAAACTCTCTACATTAAATTTAGATAATTATTTACCCTTTATTGAAGGGATTGAAAATATTAAGGAGAAGCAGAAGCCTGAATCACTCCCCACCAATCTTTTAGGCACAGGCCCTTCACCTTTGGCTGCACCTTCGCCAGCTACATCTAGACTGGAAGGAGTTTTGGCTATTGACCAATTTATATTTCATGGAATCAATTTAACTCAGTTTTCTGCCCAACTAGTGGGTAAGCCGGGAATTATGCATTTTAGTGACATAAAGACTCAGCTAGGAGAAAATAAGGTCGATGGTCAAATAACCTTAGATTTACGTCAGGCAACACCCTGTTATTTGGTTGATATGAATTTATCCAATATAAATTTAGCCCAATTGTTAGGTT
>CAVQTK010000016.1:0-45299 GCA_963716455.1 uncultured Pseudomonadota bacterium | reverse complement strand
CCCATTGGGTAAGGGCGGTAGCCGCCAATCTGCGGGAAGGCGCTGAGAAAAATGACTACTTTTTCCTCGCAGTGAGATACTGTCCTAGGTGGGAGGGGCGATTGTTTTATGTGTAAAGAAAAATAAGGCCATAACAATGCAAGGAAACTTCCAATAGGAGGATTGGGGGAGTCTTTGACTAGAGGCAAAGTAGCCAACAAATGTAATGTTTGTTTAGTTCGAGTGGCGGCAACATATAATAAACGACTGGCTTCTTGAGCCAATTTTTTTTGTTCGTTTCGCCGCAAGTAATGATAAATAGGATCTCGAGTGTCTGCTGTGGCTTTGATAGAGGCTAAGATTAAATCACTACCACCGCTTAGATTAGCTTTCTCTAACCACAGTAAGAGTCTAGAAGATTCAACAGGTGGTTTTTGATGTAAGCTTGGTAAAATGACATGGTCAAATTCCAAACCTTTGGCTTTATGAATAGTCATGATTTGTAATTTCATGTCTCCTTGATGTTGTGGGGCAGCATAGACGGTTCACTTTTTCTTCAAGCATTTTTATTTCCAAAAAATTATGTTCAATTTCTAATTCGGTCAGCAATTTAAAATAAGACCTTACTATTCTTTAGGCAAGAGGAGTCATTTAATCCAGCCGGCCCGCCCAGAGCCAACCATACCCCTTCCACCCAGACCGCAAATGGTAGGCGTTCGCGGTTTTGCATCGCATGAGAAAGGATGGGTACAATGCGTTTAAGCCGCTGTTGGCCGTCATCACTTAAAGAACTAAGGTTAGAATAGTTTAATAAGCATTCATAAATAGGGTGATAAATTGCCGCTTGGGTAATAGTATGTAGATCTGCCAAGGTCAAACCGCAATAAGGAGCGCGCAGCAAAGCGAGCCAGGCGATGCGATCTTCACGATGATATAAGGCACGGGTGAGAGCCATCAAATCATAAATTTCACTGCGTTCTGCGAGTGATTCGATTTCTACAGCTTGAAAAGAAATATGTGCATAATGTAACGCGGGAATAATTTCCTGTAAATGTTGACGTGAACGCACCAAAATAGCAATAGTTCCTAAAGGATCTTGTTTACGACATTGTTTCACACAGTTTACTACTTGCTGAGCTTCTTCTTGGTTATCCGTTGAAAAAGTGGCATAACAATTTACAGCCGGAGCTATGGTATCTTTTTTAATAGGATTAACTGGGGTATAGGGAATCGCTCCGATAGTAAAGTCTACTACAGGGGCCAAAATTTGCGGAAATACTTCGTTTAACCATTTGACTACACTCATTTGAGAACGAAAATTGCTGGTTAATGTGGAGGGGTATTAATTGTATTTGTCCTATGCCTTGATGTGTAGCCCGTAAAAATAAACCCACCTCTGCATTACGGAAACGATAAATAGACTGCATAGGATCTCCAACTAGGAATATGCTTCGTCCATCTCCAGGTTGCCATCCGGCTATTAATTTTTCTAAAAATTTAAATTGCATGACGGAGGTATCTCGAAATTCATCTACAAGTAAATGGCGAATTCGATAATCCAAAGAAAGCGCTAAATCAGTAGGTTGCTCTTCTTCACCTAATGCATGCGAGGCAGCCAATCCTAGTTCTATAAAATCTATGGCACTTTTTTGTTGAAAAGTTAATTGCAACTGTGCAGCTATCAGAGGTAATAGTTGCAAAGTGCAGAAATGATTTCCCATTGTGAGGAAGTATAATAAATAGGTGGACATGAAAAAATTTCATTAAGTGCAGCGCGTAATGCTTCTTGGTTGGAAAATTTCTTAATAAGTTCTGCATGGCTTTTTTTTCTAAACTATGAGGAGGAAATCCTACTTGTTTATCTAGCTTGCGACGCCATTCTCCTTCTTTAGTCAACAGCAAGTTAGCTAAACCAATCCAGGCATCGAGTTTCTCAACAGTAGCTTCTGGGAAGGTATAAAGGTTTGCACAATTGACAATTGGATGATGTATTTGCTGTTCAAGAATATTGGCCTGCTGATCGGGCTAAGGGCAGCAGTTCTGTGATTATAGATTGAGGAAAAAGATTGTAAGCAGATTGTAAAGTCTCTTCAACTAAATGAAGCAGACCCTTTTCTAAATGCTGGCGTAATGCTTCAGGATGATGGTAATAGGGAGTAATATAGGGCAGCCATTGCTCTCTTTTGGCGAGCATATCGATAAACAATTCTTCTAACTGCCAAGCTTGATTATCTAAATGTTCAAGCAGTCTAATTATAGTAGGGGTCCATGGATATTCGGGCTCTAAGTGGGTTAAAACGTATTGAACTGTTTGACGGTAAAATGGTATAGCCTGTTCTACTAAATAAGCAGGATTTCCTAGGCCGCTTAGCACAGGTAAACGGCTAGTGATTTGCGCTGCTAGCGCGTCAAGAGTAAGAATGCGTAATCGTTGCGGATTAAGTAGAATCTGCCAATGAGCCGTATGATCTTTAATAAGCACTTGTTTTGCTAAACGCCAGGTTTCTAAGCGATGCGGTTCCTCTGGCGCTTGCTCACAATCAGCTATATGGAGTGCTGATAAAACACGTTCACGCATTTCAGCAGCAGCTTTACGGGTAAAAGTAAGAGCAATTACTTCTTCAGGGTAGTGACATGCTTGTGCTAATAAAACTAAATATCGTTGAGTTAACAATTGCTTCTCCAGATCCTGCGGGTGCTTGAATAATATAAGAATTTTGGACATTTAAAGCTTGAGTGCGAACATTTTGATCTGGATAATTTTAAAGTTTCGTTTAGCATAATATTAAACTGTTGATTTGATTCGACACAGAGCATGTAACTCGCATGTTCGGCAGGTGATTTTTCCTTCAGCCGGATCAGCAAGTGCATAGCCGTCACAAAAATCCTCACTAAGCTTTAATAATTCATAATGCCAATGCTCAGACAAAAGTTGCCAGCTCGAAAGTGCTTGTGGATTTTTATGTTTACTAATTGAGTTAACCCCATCTGGAAATAAGTGCGCAGATGCTGCTTCACTATGTAATCTGCTAAATTCCAATTGACCAGAACGTAGTTGTGCAAAAGCCAGCCCAACAAAATTTTGAAATTTCCTGCAGAGCCAAAAACACTATAAAGAGGTAGTTGAGGTTGTTTAATCCGTTTCCAAACCAATGGTTAATCTGCGCTATGCCAGTTTTATAATCTATTACTATCAGACTGCCATTACTTAATTGGTCAATACGGTCAATTTTTAATTTAAGATGTAATCTAGATAACTTGATATAACGTTCAGTTTCTTGTTCTACCACTACAAATGGATTACGTTGCTTTTCTAAATTAAGCCATTCTTGAATTAAGTTTGCTAAACGTTTTTTTTCTAATTGCCAAAATAAAGATGCAGTTTGATGCTTTTTTTGGTATGAATATATTCATTGATAGCTGCTTCTATATTTTCAGTGATTAATAATTCAAGCTTTTGTTCATTAAAATCTATTAATTTTGATCATTTTTAATTATTTTCCAAATTTTTTCTAAAACACGATGCGTCACTATTCCTCGATCAATTGGAGTGATACCTAACATGGGCTCATTTGGTTTAGTTGCTTTTAAGCGATATAAGGCAAAGGCTTTAAAAGGGCATATTGATGTTGCATTAAGTCACGGCACCGCCAGTAAGCATTTCATTATCAATTGTGGCAGGTGCTTTATAATCTTCTATAGATTCTTTTGTGCCATACTGATAAATAGTCATGGCAAAATCCTCCTGAAGAGTTAATTGCAAATCAGCGGCACTTATTTGGATACTGCTTAATTAAACCGCTAGGACGAGGCGGTAGGTCTACCTCCGAGAAAAATAGCTTAGCCATAATTGATGAGCGCTACGTGTCAACCGATGCATAATTTTTTGGGTATAAACTAATTCACGTTGTGCAGAAGAATGGGGCATATTGTTTTTTAGCTGTAAATGGTAGGGTAGAAAGGGATTAGGATGATATGAGGTGGGCCAATTATATTCATTAAGTTCCATGATCCATAACTTGTCAAAAAATAAACCACTACTTCTAAAACTCCTAATATTTGAATGGAAGCTTGAGGTTGGCTTTGCGGTTGAAAAATAGTTTTCTCTATAAGCCGGTATAGCAGTTGATAAGCTTGTTGATGGGACGGTACCAGCAACAGCATCTAGATCGGCTATTTCTTCTAGTAGTTGTTGCCAACGATTAACTAGTTGGTGTTCTAGACTGTTTAATCCTCTTCCTCCTGGCCAACCGATGACATTTAATTGATGAAGAAAATACGCCATCCAGGCACTAGGAAATTGGAGCACTGCCGAATTTTTTTTAACAGTGGCTAGAAAAAGTTGCCAGCGTTTTAACCAAGTGTTTTCGGAAAATGTATTTGCCATGTTGCTATAGCGGCATATAAAGCTTCTACTGGCACCTCAGGACAGTTATTCTGACGTAAAAAAATATCCAGATTAGCACCCATATTAGCATCCGCTTCATTTTGGCAATGAGAGGCAGATTGAATTAAGCGGCTTAAGGTTGTTAGTGATAATTGTTTAAATCCTAGAGCTAGGATTTCCATGGCAATAAAAATAGCTGAAAAATGATGGAGGGGTTTACTGGCTGAAATATTATAAGGTAATGTGGTATGTAAAACGCCAGGAAGTTGATTTTCAATGGCAAAAACTCGATTAAAGCTTTGAGTGATTTGATTACGGTGATGAGTAAGTTGTGAACAACACAACCTATCTTTTGTTGAGGTTGTGCTTGCCAATTTGCTTTAGCCCAATGAGCAACAGTTACAAGTTCTGTCTCAAAATTCTGAAATGAAACGGATTGGCATTGTCCTTCTGGCTTTTCGGAATCAATCTCTATTACTTCTGTATATAAGTTTAGTAATTCAATTAACTCTTGGTAACTAGGAGGTAATTCGTCAAAATCAAATATAAAAAATTTTTTTTGGCCAAGTTATTAAATGATGAGGTAATGACGTTATTAATCGTATTGGTAATATTGCTTCGCTCAGCCAATTCTGCTCACGGCAAATTTTAATAAACTGGTTACTCCAAATTATAAAATGTGTTACTTCGGCAGTTTCAGGAAAGTTTTGCAAGGTTGCAAGAGAAGTTTTCCAGCTATGTAGCATTTTCCAAGCTTGTTGTACTAAGGTATAATATTTTCCTGTTTTATAATATTTGACCACAAATAATACTTCTTCATATTCACTTAGGATTCTTTCAGGGCCTAAAGAATAGTGTTGCCAAAGGTCAATGAGCCAACGTGTTAAGGGAAGGACTGTAAGAGATTCCCAAGTTTTGTGTTCTTTTTTTTGCTGAAATAGGCATAACATTGACTAGTATGTTCTGCTAGACGACGATTCGCGGTTAGAATCAGTATCGGAATGCCAAACTGACTCAAAAATGTATCAAGCATGAATAAAATATTAGGGTTGCACACAGGGTCCGCTGATTATACGGCATTGGTTTTAATTTACTAGCAAAAGTAGGTTTAAAAGTAAAATATTATATAACTTGCTGAAAATAAACATAATATTTATGGACAAAATGAATTCAATTTGTTGTAAGTACTCAGATTAAATAAAAATTTGTAAGTTTTTGAAAGGATATTCACAGAGTTATCCACAAATTTTGTGAATAACTTTTTATGCGATGTATATGTTTTTGTATTCATTAGATTTCTTGCAAAAACCTGTTTACATTAGACTTCTTTTGAGAGTAAACAAGCGCACATTAATATTGATGATAAGTAGACATATGGAGCAATTATATGTTATTATTATTTTTTGCTTTGGGAAGCACTGCAATATTGAGGGAGCATGATAAATGCTCTCAAAATGATCTGCTATGCATTTTTTTATTTCTTTTGTTATTGAGAGTATATTGAACATGAATACCAAAATCTATGTAGGTAATTTGTCCTATCGGACAGGTGAAGAACAGTTGTCACAACACTTTGAAAAATTTGGTCAGATAGCAAGTGTTATTATTGTGATGGATCGCTTGACAAATCGTTCCAAGGGATTTGGATTTATTACCTTTGAAAATCAAGCCTCCGCTCAGCAAGCAGTGCAAGAAATGAATGGGAAGGAAATTGATGGTCGAACTATTAAAGTAAGCATTGCTAAACCGCCTAAAGAACGTGAAGGTGGCGGCGGTGGTGGTGGTGTACGTCGGAGCGGTGGCTTCGGCGGCGGCGGTCCTCGTTCAGGAGGAGGAAGATGGGTGGTCGACCTGGTGGCATGGGTAACGGTCGTCACGGCGGCTAATCTATACTATTTTTCGTTATTAAAAAACCCTACAGCTTGCTGTGGGGTTTTTTTTGCCCTGAGATAAGGGTTTACCTTCCGCCCATTCATTAGACTTCGTGCAAAATCTTCGTCTTTTACTTTTCTCGATGCTTGAGTCATTAATACTCTAGCCGACGAGATTTAGTTCGTTTAGTGCTAAGGTATAATTCCCATCATTAGAAACTAAAAGGTATTAATAATGCGAAGAGAAAGTAAGTTAAGAGTTCGAACAATCCATATCAGAGTTTGAATCCATAGTAAGTAGTAACCATATTAACTATGCACTTCTCGAGATTAGTGCTCCTGTCATTTCTATAGAACGAAGGCTTTTTGAATCTAAACTTATTAGGTCCACTATATCAGTGATAGGAAGAGGCCTAGGAACTATTGCAGCCTTGCAGGATTTGTTACCCCAGGCTAGGTTTACCAGAACCAGATATTACATCAAGTACAACTGTTGCAATATCTCTTCCAATTTTAGAAAGACTTTATGAAAGACAGTTTTCAAACTCAAATTGAGGTTAACGAATTATTGTTAGATTTTAATAATCCTTTTTTTGAAGAAAAAAAATCATCCCTCTCAGTTTTTACGCAAGATTCTGAAAATGATCAACTCTATCGAGCCGCAGGACTTGATCCAGATAAGGTTCCAGGAAGATTAAAATGTTGTCTTATCGATCAAATATTCACCTTACCAGTTAAACCCAAAAATACCAATGTTGGAGCCGTTGAATTATCTGCCTTACAATATTGGTTCGACCAAAGTCGGAAGAATAATCCTTATCGACAATCAACTCATCCTCTGACAGGGCAAGTGTTAGACATGAAAAGCTTAGTTGTTGATATGGAATTAGCTAAAGAAGCTAAGGATTTTGTAGTAAGAAAAGTAACTAGAAAAGTAACCAGAATAGGCAATCTATTGATTTATAGCAGTCGATTGTTTGTAAAGCTAGAGAGAGCAACACATTGGCCCCAATACCACCTCTGATATAAAATTGAAAATTCCAAATAGCCAGTATCCTATAATTGCTATAAATTACGCATTAATTGTTCTAAGACTTTACCCTCCAACGTCATTTCAGAATTTGGTCATTGGCTTGACCTTATTTAAATACGTTGATCTCTCATGTTCCGGCACCAAGAAAACAAATCTTGGAAGCTTATACAATGTATGCTCACTGCGTTAATCTTTTTAGAGAATCGCATGGTATAGCTGCAGAAAATTCAAATTCGCAAAACCTTTTGGCGATAACTCATACACCTACGCTTTGCTAGCTCACAAAAATATTTTATTTATTTTTAGGAAAAGCCACGCGTACTTCTAAACCTACTCCATTTTCAGGTGTCAGTAATAAAACCTCGGAGCGATGTAACTTGGCAATTTGCTGAACAATTCCTAAGCCTAAACCACTGCCAGAACTTTCGTTTCCTATTACTCTATAAAATCTTTCAAAGACTCTTTCCGTAAAGATTCGGGAATGCCAGGACCATTATCAGTCACAATGAGTGAAACATTGTCAGAAGTTTCTTCAATCTTTACAATTACTGAGCCACCCCGCAGGGTATAGCGAATAGCATTATCAATAAGATTTCTAATTAATATGTTAATAGCAGTAGCATTACCGTAAATAGTTGCAGTTGAGTCTGGTGTCAAAAATTCCAGCTCAATATCTTTATGAATTGCTTCAGGTGCAAGTACAGCGGCCACGTCTGCAACTTCTCTAGCTAATTTAACAGGTATTGATTCTTGAAAGGTCGCTTCAGGCATCATGCGGTTAAGGGTTAGCAATTGTTGTATGATGTGTGTACTTCTATTTACTCCCTCGAGGATTTTAGATATGGCCTCACGGCGAACATTTTCATCTGTGGTACGTAATGCTACTTGTGCTTGGGTGCTAATTGCTGCTAAAGGTGTTTTCAATTCATGAGCTGCGTCAGCAGTAAATCGCTTTTCTCGTTCAAAGGCTTCTTTTAGCCGGCCTAAAAGATTATTCAAAGCTTTTACTAAGGGAACAATTTCTGCCGGTACAGCAGTCAAATCTACAGGTTCCAAATAACTTGGTGCACGACTACTCACCTCGCGAGTTACTCTTTTTAGAATGAGTAGCGCCTTTCCTACAATAAACCAAATGAGTGCACCTAAGAAAGGATAGCTAAGCAGCATAATAAAAATAGAATCTTGAGTTAAGCGGCTCTCTAATTTTTGACGATAATTAGCATGTTCTGCCACCATGATAGTATAGCGATTATCTATACTTTTAATTGTATTCACTTGCCAGTTTTGATGAAAAAAAGTAGCAGTGGTTAAACCCAATTCCCCATTAGAAAAAGGGATTAGGGGAGCGCCTGGTGATTTTAGCACCAGTTGTTTTTTCGAGTTCCATACTTGAAATTCAATAAAAAAATGACTTTCCTTGCCATTCATAAACGGAGCATAAGGAGGATGAAGCTGCTCTGATTCCTGAATATCTATTTTTCTATCCAAATAAAGAGTTTTTTGTATGATTTGCAGATCTGTTTGGTTTAAATCAATGCTTAACAGTGCTCGCATGCTCACTGTTGTATGTATTAACTGAGTATCAAGTTGCTTTTGGATATCCTGATGAGAAAGAACCAAGTTGCCAATTATGGCTAAAGAGGTAATTAGAGTAACGCTAAGTAATAAATTAATTAATAAAAAAGTTCGTATAGAGGGTGTCATTATTCTTCTTTGGAAATCATATACCCTACGCCGCGGATAGTACGAATTAGCTGTGTTCCAAAACGTTTACGTAAGTTATGAATGTGAACTTCTAGTGCATTGCTATCAATGTTTTCACCCCATCCATAAAGAGTTTGATTAAGTTGTTCCCGAGAAATTACCCGGCCGGTGTTTTCTAATAATTTTTGTAATAAGGCAAATTCTCGTCGTGAGATAATAACATCTTTACCTTCTTTTTGAACAGTGTGGGAGGCAGGGTCAAGTTCAATATCACTATAAGTAATGACTGGATGAGCTCTGGCTTTAGAACGGCGTTGCAATGCTCGCATTCGTGCACAGAGTTCATCAAGGTCGAAAGGTTTCGTTAAGTAGTCATCAGCGCCTGCGTCTAAACCTTTAACACGATCTTCAACGGTTTCACGAGCAGTGAGTATTACTACAGGAATGGTGATATGACGTTCCCGAATACTTTTAAGTAAATCTAAACCAGAAAGTTTAGGTAGTCCCAAATCTAGGACAATCACATCAAATTCTTCATGAGGAGAGGTGAGAACACGATGAGCAGAGCGGCCATCTTTTACCCAATCTACTGTATAACCGTAATGTTTTAAACCAGTACGGATTCCATCGCCCAATAATTCATCATCTTCAACAAGTAATATGCGCATTTTTAAACCTTTTTTAATAATTATAGTCTATTTGCTTTTTTTTTGCTTAACAGGAGAGTAAGATAGCAAAAAATTTGCTTTAATTATTAATACCTGCTAATTTTTTTTTAAAAAAGCGATGTAATACAATATGATAAACAAATTTTATGAGGATTGCAAGGCAATGGCTCAATTCCGTTTCTTAAAAATGGCCATTATTTAATATAAGGATAGATGTTATGTTAAATAAAAAAGGTTAAAAAATGATAAATTATGAACAACATCCTCCGACTGCTGTTTTAATTAATAAAATTGTTGCTTACACTGTTAAGCAATTTCCTGCTGATCAAACGGAATCAAATCCGCTCATTCAATTTATTCGTTTATATTATACCCATTCTAGCATTGAAGATTTAGAGGCCAGAAGTATAGCTGATTTATATGGAGCGGCGCTTTCACATTGGGAATTAATGAAAAGGCGCTTTGCCCAAGAACTAAAGGTCAGGGTTTTTAATCCTCTCTATACCGAGCACGGGTGGCAATCACCTTATACGGTTATTGAAGTTATTACAGATGATATGCCGTTTTTAGTGGATTCCATGCGGATGGAACTCAATCGAATGGGGTTAACTATCCATTTAATGATACATATGGGTGGTATGTGTGTTGTCCGTGATGAACAAGGAGAAATAATTAATATCCTGTCATTTGAAGATCAGCATTCTGAAGCAGTATTAGAATCCCCAATTTATATAGAAATAGATCGCCAAACTGACATAAAAATGTTAGCTAAAATACATGCCAATGTAGTTAGGGTGCTCAATGATGTACGCGCTGCGGTTAGCGATTGGTCGAATATACAGCAAAAAGTAAAAGCGACGATTAACGAATTAATGAAAAGAGATACAGAAAATGAAGACATTAAAGAGACTATTGCTTTTATGGAATGGTTACTAGAGGATCATTTCACTTTTTTAGGTATGCGTGATTACAAAGTAGTAGGCGAAGGAGACAATCGTGCTTTGAATTTGGTACCTGGCTCTGGGTTGGGTGTGCTGCGAGATGATTCGCAAAGTAAAAGTTATCGGCATTTTTCTGAACTTCCAGAAGCCGCTCGTAAATTCGCATTATCAAAAAAAAATATACCTCTTATTTCTAAAACGAATACACGCTCAACAGTACATCGGCGTGCTTATACCGATTGTATAGGAATTAAGCTTTTTAACAAAGAAGGGGATTTAGTAGGAGAACGTCGTTTTATAGGATTATATACTTCCTCTGTTTACACTGGCAGTCCTAAATTGATCCCCGTAATTCGCAAAAAAGTAGAATCCATTTTCAAAAAATCGGGATTACCTTTGCGTAGTCATGCAGGCAAGGATTTATTACATATTTTATCTACTTTGCCGCGTGATGACTTATTTCATGGCTCACCAAATGAATTATATAGTATAGCGATGGGGATCCTTCACTTACAAGAACGTCGTATGATCCGCCTGTTTGCTCGAGAAGACGCCTATGGACGTTTTATTTCATGTCTTGTTTACGTTCCAAGAGAAAACTTTAATGCTGATTTAGCTAGACAAATGCAAGATATTTTGAAAAAAGATTTAGGCGGTTTAGAAGTTTCTTTAAGTACTCATTTTTCTGCTTCTATATTAGTTCGTATCCATTACGTTATTCGGGTCGATCCACTAAAACGTAAACCTTATGATTTAAAGCAGATCGAACAAAAGCTCATTACCGTAGGTCAATCTTGGCAAGATGGTTTTCGTGAAAGTGTGGTTGAATATTTTGGTGAAACACGCGGTATTGGATTGGTGGAGCCGTTATCAAAACGCTTTTCCGGCTGGATATCGTGAAACTTTTGCACCGCGTAATGCCGTATTTGATATTGAGCAAATTGAAAAACTCACTTCTGATAGTATGTTGGGAATGAGTTTTTATCGTCCTTTAGGTGCATCTAAAGATGTAATTCGATTTAAGCTCTACAGAGCTAATTTTACCGTGCCATTATCCGATGCATTACCTATGTTGGAAAATATGGGTTTGCGAATTGAAGGGGAGCAGCCTTATTGTATTGTTACCAAAGAGGGACATCAATTTTGGATTAATGATTTTGCTATGACTTACTCTCGAGAGCCTGAATTCGAAGTAGAAGAAGTAAAAGGAATATTCCAGCAAGCTTTTAATAAAGTTTGGCTGGGGGATGCAGACAATGATTCTTTTAATCGTCTAGTATTAGAAGCGGAATTAAGCTGGCGAGAAATCACTATTTTGCGAGCCTATTCTCGTTATTTTCGTCAGATTGGCTTTACTTTTAGTCATGAATATATAGCTGAAACTTTGGTAAATAATGCAGCAATAGCTAAACTTTTAGTTGAATTATTTCAACATCGGTTTGATCCACAGAAAATTACAGAAAGCCAAGAAAAAATTGCAGAAATTGAATCACTAATCTACAAATTGTTGGATACTGTGAGTATTTTAGATGAAGATCGAATTTTGCGCCAATACCTAAATGTTATTAATGCCACTTTGCGCACCAATTATTTCCAGCTAGACCATGTCGGACAGAATAAACCTTATTTATCTTTTAAACTTAATTCGTTAAAAGTACCTGAGTTACCTTTGCCCTTACCCAAGTATGAAATTTATGTTTATTCTACTCGATTTGAAGGTATACATCTTCGTGCCGGAAAAGTAGCTCGTGGAGGTATCCGATGGTCAGATCGTCGTGAAGATTTCCGTACGGAAGTTTTAGGGTTAATGAAAGCACAAAATGTAAAAAATGCTCTAATCGTTCCTGCTGGCGCCAAAGGAGGTTTTTTTCCTAAACGTTTACCGTCAGAAGGTAGTAGAGAAGAAATTTTAGAAGTGGCTATTAGTTGTTACCGTGAATTCATTCGCGGATTATTGGATGTTACGGATAATTTACAAGAGAATGCAATTATCCCACCGGATGATTCGGTTTGTTATGATGATGCTGATCCTTATTTGGTAGTTGCAGCAGATAAAGGAACTGCTACCTTCTCAGATATTGCTAACAATATAGCATTAGAAAACAATTATTGGTTAGGTGATGCTTTTGCTTCTGGGGGGTCTACAGGTTATGATCATAAAAAAATGGGTATTACTGCTCGGGGCGCATGGGTATCTGCCCAAAGACAATTTCAGGAACTGGACATAAATGTAGATACCACTGAAATAACTGTTGTGGGTATAGGAGATATGAGTGGGGATGTGTTTGGTAATGGTATGCTCATGTCACCTCACATCAAACTTGTGGCAGCTTTTAACCATCAGCATATCTTTTTAGATCCTCAACCTGATCCAAAACTAAGTTATGCTGAGAGATTACGGTTATTTGAATTACCCAGATCCACTTGGGCTGATTATCGACCTGAATTAATTTCCCAAGGTGGTGGTGTTTATTCGCGATCAGCAAAATCTATTACAATTTCTGCTGCAGTTAAACAACTTTTAGATATCAGATAAAGATGTGTTAGTACCAACAGATTTAATTCGCGCCATCTTAAAAGTCGCGAGTTGATTTAATTTGGAACGGCGGAATTGGCACTTATGTGAAAGCCAGTTTCGAATCTCATTATGATGTAGGCGATAGAAGTAACGATGTGTTACGAGTAAATGGTAATGAGTTAAGGACACGTGTGGTATGCGAAGGTGGGAATTTGGGTTTCACCCAACTCGCTCGAGTTGAATATGAATTAAATGGCGGAAAAATAAATACTGATTTTGTGGATAATTCCGGTGGGGTAGATTGTTCTGACCATGAAGTTAATATTAAAATATTACTAAACCAAGTAGTTATTTCTGGGGCAATGACAGAAGTAGAGAGAAATAAATTATTGGCTCAAATGACTGATGAAGTAGCCAATTTAGTATTACAGGACAATTATCAACAAAATCGAGCTATTAGTTGGCTAGCCGCATCCTCTAAAAAACATTTGGCTTTATATACTCGCTATATTGAAGAGCAGGAGCAACACGGTAAAATAGATCGTACTTTAGAATTTTTGCCGAGCAATAAAGAGTTATTACAGCGTAAATTAGAAGGACTAGGTCTCACCAAACCTGAAACAGCAATCTTATTTGCTTACAGTAAAATAATTCTTGATGAAGAAATAAGGCAATCTGATCTCCCGGAAGATAGTTATTTGACCCAATATATTAAAGATGCTTTTCCTCCTCTTTTAAGAAAACATTACGGAAATATATTATTGCAGCATCGTTTGCGTCTAGAAATTATTTCCACTCAGCTAAGCAATCGCGTAGTTTCTGATATGGGAATTGCCTTTGTTTTTCAAATGCAAAATGAAACAGGGGCTACAGTGGCGATGATTGTACGTGCCTATGCAGCAGCTCATGCCATTTTCCATCTTGGTGAATTTTATACAGATGTAAAATCTTTAGATTATAAAGTGGATGTGTCTATTCAATATCAGATTACAGAAGAGGCGGTAACTTTGGTGCGTCGCGCTGCACGATGGTTATTGCGTCATCGTGGGGCTTATCAAGATGTAGCAGAAACTATTAATAATTTTTCTCAATCAGTTATTTATTTATTTCGGCGTTTACCTAAATATATTTTAGGAGATGACAAAATGCGCTTGGAAGCTCGCCGTGATGCCTTATTAGCTGTTAATGTCCCTCCTGATATCGCCATGAGAGTCGCTTGTGCGGAACCCATGTATCATTCTCTAAATATTGTTGATGTAGCGAGCTACGGAAAAAACTGAAATTAAACGAGTGGCTAAAGTCTATTTTATTTTATTAGATCGATTAAATTTAATTTGGTTTCGTCAACAAATTAATGCTTATACGGGTGGAGATAGTTCATGGGTCTTCCTAGCAAAATCAACTTATAAAGCAGATCTAGATACTATTCAGCGACAGTTAACATGTAGAGTATTACAACATATTCGTCATGATACAGAAAATGTAACTCGGCAAGTTGATGCTTGGCTTAATAGACGTCATCATTTAGTTTCACGATGGCGTAATATTTTAACGGATTTACGTAATACGGGTGTTAAAGAATTTGCTATCATTTCTGTAGCTATTCGTGAACTTGAAAATCTAGCTCAAGAATTGCCTAATAATAGTAGGCTTGAGGCGAAGTAAAATGAGTGAATGTATTTTTTGTAAAATTGCTCGCGGTGAAACGCCAACCAAAATACTTTATCAAGATGATCAAGTTATTGCTTTTCCCGATTTGGATCCTAAGGCGCCGCAACATATACTTATTATTCCAAAACGCCATATCAATACACTTAATGACTTTACTGCTGAAGATACCGTATTAGCAGGTCAATTGTTACAAGTTGCAAGAAAGCTTGCAGCTGAACTGGATATTGCAGAATACGGTTACCGAGTCTTGATTAATTGTAATGCAGGCGGTGGGCAAGCAGTGTATCACCTTCATGTACACCTATTAGGTGGCAGAAAAATGCATTGGCCTCCAGGATAATCTATGTCAAAACTAACCGAACCGTCTTCTCCTTTGTCAGTTGAGAGATCACAAAGCGAGTTAATTTATGATTTGTTGATAGCTTTGGGTGAAAATCCACAGCGAGAAGGGTTGAAAGAAACCCCTCGTCGTGCGATGCAAGCTTTGCAATATCTAACACAGGGTTATCATCAAGATTTAAGAGAAATTGTTAACGGTGCTATATTTAAATCTGACATGGATGAAATGGTCATTGTCAAAGATATTGAATTGTATTCGCTTTGCGAACACCATCTTTTACCCTTTATTGGCAAATGTCATGTTGCCTATTTGCCTAATGGAAAAATTTTAGGGTTATCAAAATTTGCCCGTGTTATTGACATGTTTGCAAGACGATTACAGGTGCAAGAAAATTTAACTCAACAAATTGCTTCAGCCATACTTCAAATGACTGACGCTAAAGGTGTTGGAGTTATTATCGAGGCTCAACATTTATGTATGATGATGCGAGGAGTAGAAAAACAGAATTCTTTAATGACGACGTCGGTTATGTTAGGTTTATTTCGCCAAGATGACCGAACTAGATTGGAATTTTTAAATTTACTTCGACGTTAATCATGTAATATTTACCGGCTATGTTTGGAAAGAAGTCTATTTTGTGAGTACCAGTTCTGGAAAGTTGAAATCTAAAAGGAGGTTCTTTTTCAAATAGCTCTTTGATGGAAGTGGGTTTGATTTTAGTGCAGGTTAACCACGAGTAGTCAAAATCACTAAGTTTGATTCCACAAAAAAAGGCATGTAGTAAATACAGTTGTGCTCTTTCTTGATTTTTAATTTATTGTCACTAATTGCTTTTTTCATATCTTGTTTTTTGTGAATTGTTTGCTAATTTAAAAGTAAACCCTTTAAATTTTATCTACTTATAGCGGCATCCTAATTAATCCGCCCTCATAACCGCAGTGTTTATACCATTCAATCAAATCAGTTTTAGAAATTTCATTAAATGCAATCTTGATGCATTTTTTAAAATTTCTTGTTGTACGTGGTGCTCATTTCCGTAGCGTATTTTTTATTTTTGACCACATATTTTCGATAGGATTTAAATCAGGTGAATAGGGCGGAAGAAAAATTATTTTTGCACCAGTCGATTCAATCGTTTCTCTCATTCTTGCTTACAAATGAAATTTAACATTATCCATTATAACAGTATGTTTTGGTTTTAATTGTGGTAGTAAATTATGTTCAATAAACGCATGAAATATATCGCCGTTGGTTGCCCATTCACCCTATAACGCTGCTTCTACTTTATTAATTGATATGGCTCCAATCATAGAAAATTGTGGCCCATGTTCAAAAGGAATTGGCATTTTAATCCGTTTTCCGCCTTCTGCTCTCGCATAGGAGCTAGACATTCGTAAATTCGCCCTTGATTCATCAATAAAAATGAGGTTTTTTGCATCGAAATTCTTCATTTCTCTTCCCCATTTTTTCCGTTTTTTTTCACATCATTACGGTCTTATTCAAGTGCGTATTCACTTTTTTTCTTACGACGAAATTTTAATTTCTTTATTGCCCTTGATACCATTGATTGCGCAACCTTAACCTTAAATCTTTTGGCATATAATTCTTGTATATCTGCAATTAAAATATCAGGCTTATTGTCAATTATTCGTTTGATAAATAGTAATCCTTTATCATCTATAATGGGAAGTGGGCCGAAGTTTAGGGAAGCTTGTATTCAATTTTTTAGAAATTTTAATCAATTTAATTGTGAGGTTTCTCGATTAATTTCGGGCGAATTTGAGTTGGCTTAAACACCGAAATTCAAAACGGAATGGGTATAGTTGCACCTTAATTAAAAAAATATGTCGATGAAGTTTTTTCTAAGTATGGAATTGCATTAATCAAATCAAAATACTTTGCCAATTTACATGCAGCAGTAGAGTTTCGAAAGAAGTCTAATGACGTAAATTGCCATTAAACGTCATTGATTTCTAATGACATAAAGAAATTTAATGAATTTGGATTAGCTAATGGGATTGATAAATTATAGGGTTGGTGATTAATTATTTTTTTAACGACTATTTCCATCAGTTTACCATTTAAGGTTCGTGGTAAATCAGGTGCTTGAATAATTTTTTTTGGTACATGGTGAGGAGAAATGTTTTGCCGAATTTCATGTTTGATGGCATTAATTAATTCTTCATCAAGACATTTTCCAGGACACAATGTAACAAAAAGAATAATGATTTCACCACTGGGCAGTAGGTAACTAGTAGCAAGACAACTATGAACTGCGGGGAATTTTTCTACTTGTCGATAAATTTCGGCAGTACCTATCCGTATTCCCCCGGGATTTAATGTGGCATCTGAACGGCCATAAATAATTAAACCTTCCTGTTCGGTTAATTTTGCGTAATCACCATGAGCCCATACCCCTGAAAATTTTTCAAAGTAAGCCTGTCGATATTGTTCTCCATTAGAATCATTCCAAAAGTAAAGCGGCATAGAAGGAAAAGGTGCTGTACAAACGAGTTCACCAATTTCATTTTTAACAGCTTGTCCATTAGCATTAAAAATTTTTACATTCATTCCTAAGCCTATACACTGTATTTCCCCACGATATACTGGTAAGGACGGATTGCCTAGAGCAAAGCAAGATATGATATCACTGCCTCCAGATATAGAAGATAAGCATACATCTGATTTAATGTCCTGATAAACAAAATCAAAATTTTCGGGCGATAACGGCGAACCAGTAGTTAAAATAGTACGTAAGCTGGAAAGAACATGTGATCTTTTAGGCTGTAAATTATTTTTTTTGATCGTTTCTATAAATTGGGCTCCAACCCCAAAAACAGTGATGTTAAATTGATCAATCAAATCAAATAAAGCAGAAGGTTGTGGATAAAAAGGGTCTCCCTCATATAATACTATTGTAGCTCCGGTAGCTAAACTGCTTATTAACCAATGCCACATCATCCAACTACAAGTCGTATAAAAGAAAATAGTATCTTTTCGTTTTAAGTCAGTATGCAAAATCAGTTCTTTTAAATGTTGAATTAAAGTCCCGCCTGCACCGTGCACCATGCATTTGGGTTTCCCAGTTGTCCCTGAAGAATATAAAATGTAAAGGGGATGGGCAAAGGGGAAAGCAGTAAATGATGAAGAGGTAACTACACTAGTTTTGCAATCCTGCCATAAGTGAGTCGAGGAGGATAATGAATCTAGGCATGAAGAAGAATGAGTAAAAGGAAGAATAATAGTATGTTGCAATGTGGGTAATTGTTGTTGCAAAGATTGTATTTTCTCAAGATGAGAGTATGCTTTTCCCCCATAAAAATGACCATCTACAGCAAAGAGAATTTTGGGTTCAATTTGACTAAATCGTTCTACTAAGGCTTGCCAGCCAAAATCGGGTGAGCACGCTGACCAAATAGCTCCTATACTAGTTGTGGCTAACATGGCTATTACGGTTTCTGGACGATTAGGCAGAAAGCCAACAATTCGGTCTAAGGGACGACACTCCACATTGAGTTAACCAATTGGCTAAGGTGATTACTTGATGATAAAGTTCAGCATAGGTTATTGTTCTTGGTTGTCCTTTTTCTGAAACAGAAATCAAAGCAACATGATCATCACGATAACGAAGAAGATTTTCAGCAAAGTTTAGTTTAGCTCCTGTGAACCACTGGGTCTCAGGCATATAGCTACTCGGAATGTAAATTTGGTTAGCTGATTGTTTTGCAATAATTTTGCTATAAGACCATACTGATGCCCAGAATTCAGTGGGATAAGTTATAGACCAATGGTATAAAGCAGAATAGTCATCTAGGTTTTGCTGATAATGTTGATTAACAAAGTGACGAAATTCGGTCATTTGACTGGCGGTGATATCGCTAAGCGAAGGTTGCCAAAGTGGCGCACTATTTTTTTCCATAATTTTATAGTAGTAAATCTATTTTAAAGTCGCAATTGTAAGATGATAATGGATACAGCTTGTGAGCCATGGTTTTTTTCTAACTCTTCTTGAAGAAAGAGGAGAATACAAGTTATTATAAAATCTTTTCTATTAGGGAGGTTAAAGTAAATGAAAATATTACGTATTGCCATTGTTGGTTTATGGTTTGTCACATCCATCATTTTCGGTGCTGAGGAAGCTCAACCTAGCCTAAAGTTTCAAAATCAGCGAGGCTCTACCTTGACAATAGTTAAAAAAAGTACAGGGGGAAACGCAGGTATGATTTCTGGAAGCTTTGTAACAGTCGTGGCTAGTAAAAATTGCCAGCAAGTAATTGGTAAGGCCGTACCTGTTATAGGATTTTATAATGGAAATGCAATGGCATTAACCATAAACTTTCCGGCTTGTGAAGCGGTTGTGGGTATGGTAGGAAATATGGTTAAAGAAAATATTATACAAATGATTTGGTTGAATGCTCATCAAGCGAAAGATCCAAGTGGAAACGATTGGAACAGTCGTCTTATTGGGTATGATGAATATCGTAAAGTCACATAAACTTTAGGCACGTAGCTCAGCGGTTAGAGCACCACCTTGACATGGTGGGGGTCGGTGGTTCGATTCCACTCGTGCCTATTTAATAGATAGGTAAAATGTAATGCTTCGCATTATTTTAACAGATGGTAGTCAAAAAGAGTTTCCAGGTCCTGTGAATGTTAGCACAGTTGCAGATGCGATTGGTTCAGGTTTGGCTAAAGCCGCATTAGCTGCAGAAGTTAATCAACAATTGGTAGACTTATCCTACCAAATTCAAGAAGATGCAACGGTAAAAATTATTACTGCGAAAGATCCTAAAGGTTTAGAAATTATCCGCCATTCTACAGCACATTTGTTAGCACAAGCTGTACAAAAATTATTTCGTGCCCAAATAACTATAGGTCCTGTAATAGAGGATGGGTTTTACTATGATTTTGCCTCTGATCATCATTTTTCTACTGAAGACTTAGAACACATTGAAGTTGAAATGCAAAAGTTAGTTGAAGCAGATTTACCAGTAGAACGTCGGGTTTTAAGTCATGCCGAGGCAATCGAACTGTTCACGCAAATGGGTGAGCACTATAAAGTAGAAATAATAAAGGAAATACCTCAAGAGCAAATTATAACAGCGTATCAACAGGGAAATTTTATTGATTTATGTCGTGGTCCCCATGTCGCTCGTACAAGTCAGCTAGGTGCTTTTAAATTGACAAAAGTTTCCGGTGCTTACTGGCGGGGAGACGCCAAAAATGAAATGCTCCAGAGAATATATGGAACTGCTTGGCCAGATAAAAAATCATTGCAGGCTTATTTACAAAGGATTACGGAGGCAGAAAAACGTGATCATCGTATCATAGCTAAAAAAATGAACTTGTTTCATCAGCAACCAGAAGCACCTGGGATGGTTTTTTGGCATCCTAATGGCTGGACAATAGTGCGTACCTTACGCGACTATTTAAGAAAGAAGCTGATGAATTATGGTTACCAAGAAGTTAACTCACCGCAACTGGTAGATTTATCTTTGTGGGAGCAATCGGGTCACTTAGAAAAATTTAGTGATGATTTATTTATTTCTCAATCCGAGAATCGTCAATACGCTATTAAACCAATGAACTGTCCTTGTCATGTTCAAATTTTTAAACAAGGTTTAAAAAGTTATCGTGATATGCCTATACGCATGGCTGAGTTTGGATCTTGTCATCGGAATGAACCTTCAGGAACTTTACATGGTTTGATGCGTTTACGTGGTTTTGTTCAAGATGATGCACATATTTTTTGCACTGTACAGCAAATTCAGGATGAAGTTTCGGCGTTTATTCATCAACTTCATCAGGTATATAAGGATTTGGGGTTTACTCAGATTATTCATAAACTTTCTACACGACCAGAAAAACGTATTGGAACGGATCAAATTTGGGATCAAGCAGAGCAAGCATTAGCCAAAGCTTTGACTAATTCTGGGGTGAATTGGGAATTTTTGCCAGGGGAAGGAGCTTTTTATGGCCCTAAGATTGAATTTTCATTACATGATTGTTTGGGCAGGGTTTGGCAATGTGGTACAATGCAGATAGATTTTTTTATGGCAGGACGTTTGGGAGCTTATTACATTGATGAAAATGGCTCCAAACAAACTCCTGTGATGTTGCATCGGGCTATGCTAGGTTCAATTGAGCGTTTTATAGCCATTTTATTAGAGAATTATGCTGATGGATTACCTTTATGGCTAGCACCAGTGCAGCTTGTTATTATGAATATTACTGACCAGCAGGTGGCTTTTGTCCGAGAAATTGGAGAAAATTTAAGGAATCAAGGTCTTAGGGTAAATTTAGACTTGCGTAATGAAAAAATTGGCTTTAAAATCCGTGAACATACTATGGCTAGAGTTCCATACCAAATTGTTATTGGAAATAAAGAGGTTAATGATAGAACTGTAGCGGTACGACAATTGGGTAGTGAAAAATCGGTCACCATGAGTATTTCTGAATTAACAGATCATGTGATTCATGAAATTGACCAGCTTATTTTACCGGGAGGAAAAAAACCATTAGCGTGAAAAAAACTCGAGTGAATCAACAGATTCAAACCCCTGAAGTGCGTTTGATAGATGCAGAAGGAAATCAAGTAGGAGTAGTAGGCATTAGAGAGGCATTAATTGCTGCTGAAAGAGCTGATTTAGATTTAGTTGAAATTTCACCTAATACTGATCCTCCCGTGTGCCGGATTATGGATTATGGAAGATATCGGTTTGAAAAGGGTAAAAAGCAAGCAGCACAAAAGAAAAAGCAACGACGCATTCAGGTAAAGGAAGTAAAATTCCGTCCCGTAACCGATATTGGTGATTATCAAGTAAAGGTACGGAAAATAATTGAATTTTTAGAACGTGGTGATAAAGTAAAAATTAGCCTGCGTTTTCGTGGTCGTGAAATGCAGCATAGAGAATTAGGAATGGGTTTATTAGAAAGGATTAAAAGCGATTTGCCTTCCGGCTTAATTATTGAGCAAGAAGCAAAAATTGAAGGTCGCCAAATGGGAATGGTTATAATGATGGGAAAACAAGAGGCGAAAAAATAGTTTCTATAAAATAGGATTTAGAGTATGCCAAAATTAAAAACAAATCGAGGAGCCGCTAAGCGGTTTATTCGAACCGGTAGCGGCGCTATTAAACGGCGACGTGCTTTTCGTAATCACATTCTAACTAAAAAAGCGCCGAAGAGGAAACGGCAATTACGTACTTTTCCATATGTTCATGAATCTAATTTTAAAGCCATTGATATTTTATTAAGATAAGTCATTTTGAGGAGAGAAAGTTATGCCAAGAGTTAAAAGAGGAGTAACCGCGAGGGCTCGACACAAAAAAGTCCTTCGTCAAGCAAAAGGTTACTATGGTGCGCGTAGTCGTGTCTACCGAGTAGCCAAACAAGCTGTTATTAAAGCCGGTCAATATGCCTATAGGGATCGGCGTCAACGTAAACGAGATTTTCGAGCCCTGTGGATTATACGCATAAATGCTGTAGCACGTCATTATGGATTGTCCTATAGTCGTTTGATGAATGGATTGAAAAAAGCGAACATCAATATTGATCGCAAGATGTTGGCTGATTTAGCCTTGAAAGATACGAATGCATTTGGACGTTTGGCAGAATCTGCTCAACAAGCCTTACAATAACATGCAAAATGAGATAGCTGCTCTATTAGATGATGCAAAAGCATCAATTAAAAAAGCACAGTCTGCTACAGATATAGAACAGCTTCGAACTCATTATCTAGGAAAAAAAGGTCAGTTAACTGCTTTATTAAAGGAAATGACTGATCTATCTGCTGATCAGCGCCCTCAGGTAGGGAAAATTATTAATCTGGCAAAACAGGAATTACAATCCTTATTGTCCGAACAAGAGGCGCTGCTCAAACATTCGGCATTAAAAAATCGTCTTGAATCTGAAACAATTGATATTACTTTACCGGGTAGAAGTCAAAATACAGGGAGCTTGCATCCTGTTACGCAAGTTCGGAATCGAGCTGTTGAATTGTTTCGTAGTATAGGTTTTTCTGTAGTAGAAGGACCGGAGATAGAAGATGATTACCATAATTTTCAAGCATTGAACATGCTGGAATCTCATCCTGCACGTGATAGTCATGATACATTTTATTTTAAAGATGGTTCTTTACTAAGAACTCATACTTCCCCTAGTCAAATCCGTGTAATGCAAAATCAATCTCCACCTTTGCGGATTATTACTCCAGGCCGAGTTTTTCGTCGTGATTCTGATCAAACACATACTCCAATGTTTCATCAGATAGAGGGATTAGTAGTGGACACTTACTGTCATTTTGGTCATTTAAAAGCCTTATTGCAGAATTTTTTACAAAATTTTTTTGAAGCAGATTTAGAGTTTCGTTTTCGTCCAAGCTTTTTTCCTTTTACCGAACCTTCAGCAGAGATAGACATACGTCAGTCTGGAGGAAAGTGGTTAGAAATTTTGGGTTGTGGTATGGTACATCCTCAAGTTCTCAAAAATGTAGGCATAGATTCTGAAACCTACAGTGGTTTCGCTTTTGGTTTAGGTTTAGACAGGATGGCTATGTTGCACTACGATATACCTGATTTGCGAATGTTATTTGAAAATGATTTGCGCTTTTTAGCACAGTTTTAAATGAATATCTAAATATGAAATTTAGTATACAATGGTTGCAAGAATGGCTTAGTTCCCCAATAGATCCTTTTGATCTGATAGATAAAATGACTATGTCAGGTTTGGAGGTGGACGCGGTAAACTCTGCGGCTCCAGACTTTCAAAAAGTAGTTATTGGAGAAGTGTTGAGTGTTAAACCACATCCAGATGCTCAACGGTTACACTGTTGTCAAGTCAATATAAATTCTAATTCCCCCTTATCCATTGTGTGTGGCGCGAATAATGTGCGTCCGAGTTTGAAAGTAGCAGTAGCACAAATTGGTGCAAATTTGCCTAAGGGAATTAAAATTCAATCAGGAAATATTCGTGGTCAGATGTCGGAAGGCATGCTTTGTGGAGCGGGAGAGTTAGGTCTAAGTGAGGCTAAAGGAGAAGGTATTTTAGAGTTACCCAATGATGCTCCCGTCGGTCTTGATTTACGAGAATTTTTACAATTAGATGATCAAGTTATTGATGTCGCTTTGACTGCCAATCGTGGCGATTGTCTTAGTATTAAGGGTATAGCAAGAGAAGCAGCTGTACTCCTTAAAAACCCATTTTATGAGATTGAAATAAAAGTGGTTGACTCTTCTTCTTTAAAAGAAAAAATAAACATACACCTCGATGCTGTTGAAGCCTGTCCTCGTTATATGGGTCGAATTATTAAGAATATAAATCCTCATGCGACTATTCCTATATGGATGCAAGAAAGATTGCGTCGAAGCGGTTTACGGTGTATTCATCCTGTCGTCGATGTCACTAATTATGTAATGTTAGAGTTGGGTCAACCTTTACATGCATTTGATTGCGATAAACTACAAGGAAACGTCCATATCCGTTATTCACAGCCGGGTGAAACGATAACATTATTAGATGGAAAGCAACTAACATTAAAATCAGGTGCCTTAGTAATTGCAGATGAAAATCAAGCACAAGCCTTAGCTGGAATCATGGGAGGAATGGCTGCAAGTATTACTTCTGTTACACAAAATTTGTTTTTGGAAAGTGCTTTTTTTTCGCCTCTTCCTCTAAGCCTAACTGCTCGTCAATATGGTTTACAAACCGATTCATCTTACCGCTTTTCCCGAGGAGTGGATTATCAGATACAAGCAATGGCTTTAGAGCGGGCAACAAAATTGCTATTAGACATAGTTGGTGGGGAAGCAGGTTCTTTAATTGAGAAAGTAGAGCCCGCTTACTTGCCAATGCCGATTTTTATTACTTTACGTGAAAAACAGATAGAACGCTTATTAGGAATTCAAATAACAAGATCTGAGATTGTGGAAATTTTGGAATCCTTGGGTATGCAGATAATGAATTCTCATAATACTTCAATTCTTGAAGTTAAAGTACCGAGCTACCGCTTTGATTTGACTTTAGAGGTGGATCTAATTGAAGAATTAGCCCGAATTTATGGTTTCCAAAAAATTCCCTCTCAAGCAATGAATACGCCCATGCTGATGCCCAAAAATTCAGCTCATATAATTCCAATGTCCCGCATTCTTACTTTATTAATGGATCGGGGATATCAAGAGGCAATTACCTATAGCTTTGTAGATCCTCATTATCAACAACTATTGGATCCCAAACGAGATGCTCTTCCTTTGGCTAATCCTTTATCTGTAGATATGTCAGTCATGCGCACTAGCTTATGGCCAGGGTTAATAAAAATATTCCAATATAACCAAAATCGTCAAATGCCCCGAGTGCGATTGTTTGAAACAGGTTTAGGTTTTTTACCCACGCCAACATCATTGCAACAGATTTCTTTATTAGGAGGGATCATCGGTGGTAATGCTTATCCAGAACAATGGGGAATACAAAATCGTCCTGTAGATTTTTTTGATGTTAAAGGGGATGTTGAGGCTTTATTGGCGTTGCTGATGCACAATTCAAGTTTTAATTGGCAACGCAGTGAGCATCCTGCTCTTCACCCTTGGCAAAATGCTTCTATATTATGGGAGGGGCAATCGATAGGAGTGATGGGTGCTTTACATCCTGCTATTGCTGAGCAGTTAGACCTTCACTTACCTATTTATCTTTTTGAATTAAATTTGGATGCATTAAGAGTACGTTCTGAGATCAAGTTTAAAAAAATTTCTAAATTTCCCAGTATACGTCGAGATATCGCCATTACAGTGAATCAAGAAATTCCTGCAAATAAAATACAGCAATTTATCATGGAAAAAGGTGGAAAACTGCTGGGTTATGTGCAAATATTTGATATTTACCAAGGTCAAAATATTGAAAAAGGACAAAAAAGCATTGCCTTAGGACTGACTTTCCAAGAAACTTTACGTACTTTAAAAGATGAAGAGATTCAAACTGTTATAGAAAATTTGATTAACAGTTTGATGAATGAATTCAACGCAAAACTGAGGGTTTGACTCATGGCAGCACTCACCAAAGCCGATTTGGCGGAGCATTTGTTTAATGTGATGGGCTTAAACAAACGCGAAGCAAAACGATTAATTGAACTATTTTTTGAAGAAATACGTAAAGCTTTAGAGCAAGGAGAGTCGGTAAAACTATCAGGGTTTGGTAATTTTAATTTACATGATAAAAATGAGCGACCTGGAAGAAATCCAAAGACGGGTGAAGAAATACCCATTACAGCTCGCCGAGTAGTGACTTTCCATGCAGGGCATAAATTAAGATCAAAGGTGGAAAATTTTGTCAACCTAGAGCCGACTGATAAAGAATGATTTAGGCTATCCGTAATTCGGAAAAGCTAGTGAAAGTTTTTCGGGGCGTAGCGCAGCCTGGTAGCGCACTTGCATGGGGCGCAAGAGGTCGCAGGTTCAAATCCTGTCGTCCCGAATATAAATCCCCACAAAAAGATTGCAGGGTATTTTTATTTTCCTGAACATGCTCATCAGATGGATAATGCAGGAATTTTCGCTAAAGGCAGCGAGAATCACTGTGAGTAGGGAACTTTGCTTGATTATTGTTTGAATCATGCTACATTTAACTTAAAAACTAATTCGACCGCCTTTAGGTCTTATTTCCCATTCTTTTATATTTACGGAGGTTCATTTGGATAAAAAATTATTGGATATTTTAGCTTGTCCTCTTTGTAAGGGAAGGTTAATTTATGATCCTAAATTCCAAGAACTAATTTGCCGTGTTGATAGATTGGCTTATTCTATACAAGAAGATATACCGATTATGCTGGTTGAAGAGGCGAGGCGGCTATCTGAAAAGGAGATATACTAATGGAATTTCGAGTTATTATTCCTGCTCGGTATAATTCCTCACGCTTGCCTGGCAAAGTGTTGTTAGACATTAAGGGTAAGCCCATGTTACAACATGTTTATGAACGTGCCATGGAGAGTGGCGCAGATAGTGTAGTAATTGCAACGGATGATCAACGAGTTAGTAAGGTGGCTCAAGGTTTCGGAGCGAAAGTTTGTATGACTTCTCCGGAACATCAATCCGGTACAGAACGCATTGCTGAAGCTGCGCTAACGTTGGATTATTCTCCAGATGAAATTATCGTGAACTTACAGGGTGATCAACCTTTAATGTTACCGCAAGCAATTCGCCAAGTGGCTGAGGATTTAGAAAAGCATGATAATGTAAAAGTTAGCTCAATATGTGAACGTTTTACAGATGGAGCAGATTTATTTAATCCTTCTGTAGTCAAAGTGGTGTTAAACCGACGAAACTTTGCTATGTATTTTAGTCGTGCTCCAATTCCGTGGGATATAGAAAAGTTTAAAAATAAAGATCATATTTCAAGCAATGATCAACATTATCGTCACGCAGGTTTGTATGCTTATCGAGTTAGTTTTTTACAAGAATATATTGAGTGGACAAGTTGCCATTTAGAGAGGTTTGAATCATTAGAACAATTACGCATATTATGGAATGGCATGCGTATCCATATGGTAATTTCTAAAGACAAGATCCCCTTAGAAGTAAACACTCAAGAGGATTTGGACAAAGTTCGTGGATGGTAAGGATCATATCGTTCCTCATTTTATAGATGGACAGTTTGTAGTATCCAATAATTGTTCATCAGGTCAAGTAATACATAATCCAGCAACGGGTAAGATCATAGGCAGAGTAAACTTTGCTGATACCTTATTAATTGAACAAGCTGTTACTGCGGCCAAAATGGCTTTTCCTAAATGGGCTGCCATAATCCCTTTAAGGCGAGCACGTATTCTTTTCAAGTTTAAGGAATTACTTGAAACGCATATTGATGAATTAGCGGCTTTAATAACACGTGAACATGGAAAAATTTTAATTGATGCCAAAGGATCCATATTGCGAGGAATAGAATTAATAGAATTCTTTTGTGGAATCCCGCAGTTACTGAAAGGTTCTTATTCAGAAAATGTGGGTTCTCATATTGATAGTTATACAGTAAGACAACCGCTAGGAATTTGCATAAGTATAACCCCTTTTAATTTTCCAGTTATGGTTCCGATTTGGATGATGATACCTGCTATTGCATGTGGAAATACGTTTATTTTAAAACCTTCAGAAAAAGATCCTTCTGTTTCACTAAGGTTGGTTGAGCTATTTCATTTAGCAGGACTTCCAGCAGGAGTTTGTAATGTTTTACAAGGTGATAAATCGACTGTAGATCAGCTCATCACTCATCCGGACATAGTTGCTGTTAGTTGCGTAGGCTCAACTCCCGTGGCAGAACATATTTATCAGGTAGCGGTTGCTCATGGTAAGCGAGCACATACCTTCGGAGGATCTAAGAACCATTGTGTCATCATGCCAGATGCAGATCTAGATAACGCTGCCGAAGAGATCGTTGGTGCAGCATATGGTTCCGCTGGGGAACGGTGTATGGCGATTTCTGCAGTAGTGGCCATCACTGAAAAAGTAGGAGACGCTTTAGTCGAAAAATTACTAACAAAAATTCGTACTATTAAGGTAGGCTCAGGTGATGATGAAACTTCTCAAATGGGTCCATTAATCACTCGAGAACATTGGCAGCGAGTTAAACAATATGTTGATCAAGGAGTGGCCGAAGGAGCGCAGTTATTAGTAGATGGTAGAGAACTAAAAGTACCTCATTATGAGCAGGGCTTTTTCATGGGACCTTGTCTATTTGATTGGGTACGCCCTGAAATGCACATTTACAAGGAAGAAATTTTTGGCCCAGTGCTTGTAGTATTGAGAGTGTCAGATTTAAATCAAGCATTAGAACTAGTAAATACCCACCAATACGGAAATGGAGTTTCTATATTCACTCAAAACGGTGGTATAGCTAGGGATTTTGCTACTCAGGTTCAAGTAGGGATGGTGGGAATTAATGTACCTATACCTGTTCCCGTTGCTTACCACAGTTTTGGAGGTTGGAAACGATCTTGGTTTGGGGATGTGCACTTACATGGTTCAGAGACGGTAAATTTTTATACCAAACCGAAAAGTGTAACAGTTAGGTGGCCTAAACAATCAATTACAGCATTTTATCAAATGCCCGCGCATTAAATAATTATGAAAGAAATTCAAATCAAAGCGGAAAGTATATGTAAATTTTTTCATCGTCATGACACAAAATGGGCGTTCCAAGTTACAAGGTGAGCTGCATTTACAGCAAGGAGGATACAGTTATGGCTACTATAGCATTCATTGGTTTGGGTAAAATGGGCGTTCCTATGGTCGAAAATTTACTTAAACATCAACATATGGTTAAAGTATTTGACGCTTCTCCAATGGCTTTGGAAAATTGTGTAAATCATGGTGCATGGGTTCTCGTTCTGCTGTAGAAGCCATCCAGGGTGCAGAAGTAGTTTTTACCATGGTACAAACGGGTGAGCAAGTACATAACATTTGTTTGGGTGAGGATGGGATTTTTAATTCTCTTCCTGTGGGAACTTTATACATTGATTGTTCTTCGATTGATATCGCATCGGTTAAACATCTACATGAAGAAGCGAGTAAAAGAAATATAGTCATGTTAGATGCCCCCGTCTCGGGAGGAGTAAAAGGCGCTCAAAAAGCAACCTTGACAATAATGGTAGGTGGAGAGATAGCCGGATTTCAACGAGCGAAAACATTTTTACAAGCTATTGGTAAATTAGTTGTGCATGCTGGAGGATCAGGAAGTGGACAAATTGCCAAAATTTGCAATAACCTGGTATTAGGAATTTCCATGATCGCTATTAGTGAAGCTTTCAGTTTAGGAGAAAAATTGGGCTTGGAGTCCAAAAAATTTTTTGAAATTTGTTCACATGCTTCAGGACAATGTTGGGCATTAACAAACTATTGTCCTGTTCCAGGTTTGGTGGAAAATACCCCTTCAAATAATCACTATCAAGCCGGATTTGCAGCAGCGATGATGTTAAAGGATTTGAAGTTGAGCCAAGATGCTGCTGAATTGGCTGATATAAACACAGAGTTAGGCGCCAAGGCCACAGAATTATATCAGCGTTTTGTTGATAGTGATCACGGTTCCATGGATTTTTCGGGTATTATTAATATGATTAGAGAGAAAGAAATCTTTGAGAAAATTTAATAGCTCACCCCTGTAGCTGCCGCAATTTCAATCTTGTCGAAAACATATTATCAAGTATCCGAAGGATTGCCAATCGCTAATTCAACCTGTTCAATTTTATTAAAACGGCGACTAATTTTTTGGGAAGATTGATGAACTTGTTCAACATCTTGATTGGCTTGATGAATGTGATGAGCTAAATTCTGCATACGTTTCTCAAACCGAGTAAAATCAGCACTCAATGCGACAAGATGTTGCTGAATAAGATGAACTTGTTTACGAGTCGCGGCATCTTTCAACACAGCTCGGGCAGTGGTTAATACTGCCATCATCGTAGTAGGGGAGACCATCCAAACTTTAGCACGATGGGCCATTTCAACTAGATCAGGATAGTGTGCATGAATTTCCGCAAAGATGGCTTCAGCAGGAATAAACATCACGGCTCCCTCGGCAGTTTCAGGTGGTAGGATATATTTTTGTGCAATATCTTCAATATGCTTACGGATATCCGCGCGAAATTTTTGTTGAACATGACGTCTTTCTGAATCTGATAATTGTGGGTCAATCATCTGTTGGTAACTTTCTAAAGGAAATTTTGCATCCAATGCGATGCAACCTGAAGGTGGCGGAAGCACTAACAAGCAATCTACTCTTTTGCCATTGGATAAAACATGTTGTAAAGAAAAGTGGGATTCAGGCATTACATTACGGATTAAAGTGATAAGTTGAATTTCTCCAAATGCGCCACGAGAGCGCTTGTCGGTAAGAATTTCTTGTAAATTAACTACGCTTCCAGAAAGCTCAGTTATTCTTTTTTGAGCCTCATCGATAATGATTAAGCGTTTCATCACATCAGCAAATGTAGAAGTAGTTTTTTCAAAACCCATACTTAATTGACGGTCCACCTCTCCACTAATTTCTTTAAGTTGATTGTGGATAACCTGAGTTAATTCATCAATATGCTTGCCCAAATAATCAGCGTGCTGGGTTAAAGTGGTAGAGATTTGAGTACGAATTTCTTGCATCGATTTTTGTATAATATCTTGTAAAATAGCAAGGCTATGCATTTGGTGTTGATCAAAACGTTGGCGCTGTTCGTATTGTTCTTTTTCTTGATTTTTAAGGAGTAATTGAATTTCTTGACGTTGGAGATTGATTTGCTGCCATTGTTCACGAGTACGCAAGCGCCAATAAATTCCAGCACAAGCCATAATTAATATGGAAAAAAGTATTATCATCCACAAGGAGTTGTTCATATATAAAAGTTCAACCTCATGTTTGTATTATGAAACAATTGATGGATTAAGCAAGTGATAGCTCACCCCCTGTAGTTTGGAACGCCCATCTAACTATTAAGCAATAAGCTTTTACTATTAAAGGAATTTCTGTTACAATTTTGTCCAATGCTAAATTTTTTACCTCATCTCGACGTATCCCAACTGGCCAATATTGGTTATATTGGTTTAACCTTGATAATTCTTTGTGAAACTGGACTTTTCTTAGGTTTTTTTCTGCCGGGAGATAGTCTTTTATTCACAGCAGGATTATTAGCTGCCAAAGGAATTTTTAATCCGTTTATATTAATCTTTTTGTTGGTTGTTGCAGCTTTTATTGGCTACGGAATAGCTTATTGGATAGGGGATAAGATTGGTCATCTGCTTTTAAAACGCGAAGACAGTTTTTGGTTTAAAAAAAGATATTTAATAGAAGCTCACGATTTTTATGCTCAACATGGTGGAAAAGCTTTGATCATAGGGAGATTGATTCCAGTGATTAGAACTTTTGTACCGCTTGTTGCTGGTATGGTCAATATGCCATTTCGACGTTATTATTTATATAATATCGCTGGGGCTATTATTTGGGCAGGGGGAATAACCTCGCTTGGATACTATATGGGAGCCGCTATTCCTGAAGCGGATCAATATCTTTTGCCCATTGTGCTGTTAATAATATTTCTTTCTCTTCTCCCTGGGATTTATCATTTAACTCGTTCTAAAAGACGTAAGTCGAACACTTCCGTTTAAAAAGGTATGCTGTTGTTGATGGGAATCAAGTAAAATGAGTTCGCCGCGTGAAGAAATACCCTGCATAATTCCCATAAAAGTATGTTGGGCATGGGTCAAAGTAATAGTTTTTTGGTATAAATAATCTAAATCTTGCCATTCTTGAAGAAAGGGAACTAAGCCATAAAGAGAAAACTGGGGTAGAGATAAGAGAAGTTCATTAAGCAATAATCCCGCCAACCGATTTCGCTCCACCGATTTTCCAGTGATTGTTTCTAAACAAGTCCAAGGTTGTTGTATGGGCAGGGCTTGTGATGGTGAGAGATAAACATTGATACCGATTCCTATAACTGCTTCGCAGGCGCCCGTTGCTTTCGTTGTGGTTTCCAATAACACTCCAGCGAGTTTTTGGTTACCATGGTAAATGTCATTCGGCCATTTTAAGTAAATTCCTTGTTTAACGCCGTATTGACGTAACACTCTAGCGATTATAACGGCAATAGCTTGACTTAAGCCAACCATGCTAGTTGTGCTGTTAGAAAAATGCCAAAGTAAGGAGTGGTAAATATTACGACCAAATGGGGATATCCACGTTCGGCCATGTTGACCTTTTCCATGAGTTTGCTGTTCGGCAAAGCAAGCTACGGTTTGAAGTGAACCGCTTTTTAAAAGATAATCATTTGTAGATTCTATTTCTTCATGGAGAATAAGTTGGTCAAGTTGGGAAAGCGCATCAGATTGAAGCTGGTTTAAAATCAATCTCTCATCTAAAAATTCAATACACGTGGCTAATCGATATCCTCGACCGATGGAGAACTCAATATCAATCCCTGTTTGATCTAGCTGTTGTATAATTTGCCACAATTGGGTCTGAGTTAATTGTAACCGCTGAAACAAATTTTCAGTAGTATGAAATTGACCATTCGCTAATTCTTTTATTAGTTGAATTTGAATTTTTCCTGAGGTATTTCTATTAGTCATTGGATCAATATGTGTTATAGTTATACTAGTTAACTTCCCAAAATGAGCTGGCTCCATCAGTTCTAAGGCTCAAAGTTTAAATTTATATCTGCAAACTGTGGGTGTAAACCCGTAACTTTGCATAATAGGGAAATCAAATAGAGAAAATAAAATATCCCGGTTCTCAAGCGTGGGATATTTCATTTTAATGTAGAATTTATTATTTAGATAGATAGGTTAGTGATGTCGATTAAAATTCGTAATGTTGCAATTATTGCCCATGTCGATCATGGTAAAACCACATTAGTTGATCAACTACTGAGGCAGTCTGGGACTTTGGGAGATCGTAGCGCCCCTGTTGAGAGAGTCATGGATTCCAATGAGTTGGAAAAGGAGCGCGGCATTACCATTTTGGCTAAAAATACAGCCATTTTATGGCGAGATTATCATATCAATATTGTAGACACCCCTGGACATGCTGATTTTGGAGGAGAAGTTGAGCGAATTTTATCTATGGTAGATTCCGTTTTACTATTGGTTGACGCTGTCGACGGTCCCATGCCGCAAACTCGTTTTGTCACTCAAAAGGCATTTCAATGGGGGTTAAAGCCCATTGTAGTGGTGAATAAAGTTGATCGCCCAGGTGCTAGGCCTCATTGGGTAGTGGATCAAGTTTTTGATTTATTTGTTCGTTTGGGTGCAACGGATGCACAATTAGATTTTCCTGTTATTTATAGCTCAGCTTTACAAGGTTATGCTATGAAAGATATGGATCAACCCGAGCAAAATATGGAAATGCTATTGGATATGATTATTGATACAGTTCCCCCACCCAAAGTAGATATCGACGGGCCCTTTCAAATGCAAATTAGCGCCTTGGATTATTCAAGTTATGTAGGAGCCATTGGTATCGGCCGGATTGCACGCGGTAAAATTAAAACCAATACCCCAGTCGTCGTATCAGGGGCTGATGGTAAGGTAAGGACGGCGCGAGTTTTACAGGTATTAGGTTTTATGGGATTGAAACGGGACGAAATCCCTCAGGCACAAGCCGGGGATATTATTGCCATTACCGGAATTAGCAATATTCATATATCAGATACTTTATGCGATCCACAAAAAGTGGAGGCATTACCCGTATTAAAAGTAGACGAACCGACTGTTAGTATGACTTTTCAAGTCAATGATTCTCCGTTTGCGGGTCGAGAAGGAAAATTTGTAACGAGCCGCCAAATTAGCGAACGCTTAGACCGAGAATTAATTACTAATGTGGCTTTAAAAGTGAACCCAGGAGGAGATGCAGACCAATTTGTAGTTTCTGGTCGTGGCGAACTACATTTAGCCATTTTAATTGAAATAATGCGCCGAGAAGGTTATGAATTAGCCGTTTCGCGTCCAGCTGTTATTACCAAAACTATTGATGGAGTAGTCTCTGAGCCATATGAACAATTAGTTGTGGATGTTGAAGAAGCACACCAAGGCTCGGTTATGCAGCAGCTAGCCGAACGTCGTGGACAATTATCCGAAATGCTACCCGATGGCAAGGGACGAGTGCGTTTAACTTATTTAATACCTACTCGAGGTTTAATTGGTTTTCACGCCCAATTTCTTATGATGACCTCAGGTTCTGGAGTAATGTATCACGTTTTTGATCATTATGGTTCCGTCCAAAAAGGAGGAATTCAGCATCGTTCTAGAGGTGTATTAATTGCTAACGGAATAGGTAAAGCTACAGCATTTTCTTTGTTTAATTTACAGGAGCGTGGGCAATTATTTGTGGGACCGCAAGTAGAAGTTTATGAAGGAATGATTGTAGGTATTCATTCGCGTGAGAATGATTTAGTGGTCAATCCAACTAAAGGCAAACAATTAACGAATATGCGCGCCTCTGGGTCAGATGAAAATATTATTCTCACCCCACCTATCAAAATGTCATTGGAACAAGCATTAGCGTTTATCAATGATGATGAGCTGGTGGAAATTACCCCAGCTTCCATTCGATTACGGAAAAAGTTTCTTAAGGAGAATGAGCGACGTCGTTCGGGCAGGGAGTAAAACTCTATTTATGTAATTATTCTTGCTCGTGCTCTTCCTCTAAAGCCACAATAGATTTGTCAGTAAATAAGTAATCTTTAAGTTCTTTGTCCATTTTAGGATCTTTACGACGGATCCATTCTAAAACCATTGCTGCATGTTCTTTTTCTTCATCACGATTGTGTTCCAGAATAGAACGAAGTTCTGCATCTTTACATGCATCAACACGCTGATTGTACCAGTCAACCGCTTCGAGCTCTTCCATTAGAGATACAATAGCGCGATGCATGTCACGGGTTTCATCACTTAATTCCGCTATGGGTTCATGGTAGCCTTCATGGGACATGTTTTTCTCCAAAAAATAAATTCATTAATTTCTCATATCAACACTGGTTTTTTCACTAAAATAGGGTCATTGCGACCCCGAGCGTGAGCGAGGGAAGCAATCCAGTACAGAGCATTGTCCAAAGTACGAACTGGATTGCTTCCCCTCGCTCACGCTCGGGCAATGACAATCGTCAACAGACCCTAGTATATAACTGATTGTTTGGTTTTTACAGGTGTTGCGAAATCTATTCAAAGCTGATAATAGGTTCCAATAGCAATCGTCTTATTGTAAGGGATGTGATAAAACTGAATATCCGGTAAAGCGTTGCGTAACATAAAAGAAAACAAATATTTTTGCCAAAACCATAAATAATTTATTTTTCGGTCCTTAATTTTTAAGGAAATGATTTCTACAAAATAAACTATTTTCTCTAATTCTAATTCGAATGGGAGAGAATTTTGCATTGCTAATCGCTCTAACATTTTTGGTAAATGGATATTCTCTGCAAACCCACAAGATATATTTAGAAAATAAAACCCTTCCGCTTTTTGAGTTATTTTAAATTTGTTTTTTTCTAAAATATAAGGTTTATTTTCAATTTGTAAAGTTAAAAAGATTAGAGTTTTGGCTAAAATGCGATTAATACTCAAGTGATGTAATAAACTACTTCCTAACTCGTCATAAGGATCAGTAATAAATAATGCCGTTCCGGGCAAACGCCGAATTTTCTTTTTGTTTAGCTCATTAATAATATATTGATCAGCACGTTCTTCTTTAAAGTTTAAGCGGCGCAGCTGTATAAACCCTTGATACCAGGTATACATGATAACCATTGTCAATAAAGCAATAGAAAGAGGAATCCAGCCGCCTGCGGAAATTTTATGCAGATTGCCACTTAAATAAGCAAGATCAAGAGCAAAGAATACCGGAAAAATTAATAATTGAAAGAAATTCCAATGCCAGGTCCGTGCTGCAACTTGAGTCACTAAGACCGTAGTGAGTAGCATATATAAATTGACTGCAATTCCATAAGCGTTAGCCAAATGCGTTGAAGAGCGAAAGGTTAAAACCAAGGAGCAGGTACCCACTGCCAAGAGAAAATTGACAGTAGGTAAATAAACTTGTCCTCTTACGGAAGGAGAAGTTTGAATAATTTTAAATCGCGGGACTAAATTTAACAGCGAAGCTTGCTTTATGATAGAAAATACCGCAGCAATGATGGCTTGAGAGGCAATAATAGTAGCAATGGTCGCAAGGCCGATAAGGATAGGCAAAAACCAATGAGGTGCTAGATTGTAAAATGGATTGGAAATGGCTTGCGGATGGGTTAGTAAATAGGCTCCTTGACCAAAATAATTGAGTAATAATCCGGGTAAAACAATAGTAAACCAAGCCAAACGAATGGCGTTTTTACCAAAATGACCTACATCGGCATATAATGCTTCGCCGCCGGTCACTACTAAAAATACTCCACCTAATGCAATAAATGCAGTTTGTTTTTGTTGGATAAAAAATTGGTAGGCACAATATGGATTTAACGCCTTTAAAATTTGTGGCTGCTTAATAATCTGCACTAAACCAAGTAGGCCTATGGTAATAAACCAGAGTAAGATTATCGGTCCAAATACGATACCAATTTTCTCTGACCCTGCTTTTTGCAGCCAAAAAAGACCTATCAAAATGATCAAAGTAATGGGAACCACAAAAGTGGCAAAAGCAGGGGATAAAGATTGAATTCCTTCCACGGCGCTCAGAACTGAAATAGCGGGTGTTAATAAGCCATCGCCAAAAATCAAACCCACTCCCAAAATAGTAAAAAATAACAGCCAAGGTGCTAGTTTCTCTAAACTTTGATTCAGTAGGGTGGATAAAGCCATAATTCCACCTTCCCCATCATTGTCTGCACGCAAAATAATTAATAGATATTTACAGGAAATAACTATAATCAGTGACCAAAAAATCAAGGAGAGGATACCGAAGAGATTAACTTTATTTAATGAAAGGTGCAGTAAAGATTGGCGTAAGGCATATAAAGGGCTTGTTCCAATATCGCCATAAACTACCCCTAAAGCAGCAAAAGAAAGAGTAAATAAACGATGCCGCGGAGAAGCAGTAAGACCATCCATGAAAATCCTTCCTTAACACAAACAAATTTTGGTATCATGTTACCAATATTCACTATGGCTCTCAATCCTATGATTAAAATCGAAACAAATTTTGGTGTTATTTCTATTAATTTAGATGAAAAAAATACTCCGCAAACCGCTGCTAACTTTCGACACTATGCTGAAAGTGGTTTTTATGATGGAGTGATCTTTCATCGTGTAATTCCCAATTTTATGATTCAAGCAGGAGGATTTGTCCCCAGTATGGTGGCTAAATCTCCTATTCAATCTCCTATACAAAATGAAGCTGATAAAGGGTTTTCCAATGAGCGTGGTACAGTGGCCATGGCGCGTACTTCGGACCCCCATTCTGCTGCCGCCCAATTTTTTATAAATGTGGTGGATAATAAATTTTTAGATCACAAAACAAAAAACCCCGAAGGATGGGGTTATTGTGTATTTGGTCAGGTAGTGGAGGGCATGGATGTGATTGATAAGATTAGTCGAGTGGCTACCACCACCCGCTCTGGTCACCGTGACGTCCCTGTCGAAGAAGTGGTGATTCAAAAGGTAGTGGTGACCCCAGATCTCGATAGCTAACCAATAAGTTTGGCTTCCTTAGTCTATGGTCTTCTTTGGACAACTACACTGCTGACAGTGGGATACACCAAGGGAGAGAAATTGTTAGCAAAGATAACGGAAATAGTTGCCCCTTTAGCAGTAAAAAACCAGTTTCCAGTGTTCCACACTAGGTTAGTTTCAGGCACATATTGGCACTGAACTGCATCATTTGGATTACTAGTAACTGCTTTATTATCATTACAGATAATTGCCAAGTCATTGGTGTTCCAATTAGTAACATTCCTGGTACTTATATCGTATTGAGTAGTTGGTTTTAACCCATTAATTATTAATGAAGTGTAATATTCTTTTGCTCCTTGATTTAAAATTTGAAAAGCGTTTTGGTTGAGATTTCCATCCACTATCAATTTGGGTACCAGAATTTTAAGATCCAGACCTGCATCGGCTGAATTAATTTTGTTGTTGCCTTTTGCATTGCTGTAGATATCGAAAGTTAATGGGTAGCCATTGTTTCCATAGGTTAAATCTTGTGCCTGTGGAGTTAAAGTAATCATTCCATTATTAGCCTGTATCCCACTGGGCAGAGCTGCAGTTACATTGCCAAACGTTAACTGATCCGTTATTTCTTGGCCATGAAAGAACGTTTTGACACATTGGTTTAAATTAATTTCCTTCACTATAGGATTGGGTTGTTGAGCATCGAAAGAGAGGCTGCAACGCTTGCCCATCTAAATTCAATATCATTAGTGGAAGTGACCGGAATTCTAATGGTGGCGACTTCGCTTGTTCCACCGGTATTGCGGTCTCTAAGACCCAGTGAAATGGTCATGGTTTGTCCCACGAGACTTTCTAAATCAATGTTCTGCTCTGGGATTAAATGCCACTTACTGCTAGAGCCTTTAGGCGCCTCCTCATCCAATGCTAAGTCAAAGCCATTTTTATTAATAAAGATTACCTCGTAGTTCCCATTCGGTTTGGTCGGCTTCGCTACGTAAGGGGATAAATGAATATTAAAAGCATTGTAAATGGTTCCTGTGTTACTAGGTTCTATTTGAATTTCATTGCTGGTCCATTCTGGGTTAGTTCCCGCATGAATAGATAACGTGGGAGTAAAAATAGCGGAGTATTGCGTTTCATCCGTTTGCAATTGCGCGGTCGCTGGGTTGCCTTTGACTGGATCCGTTGGGCTATGCAGACCATAAGCGCGGCTATATACGGAGATTTGTATATCGCAAGTAGAAGGTGCGTCTCCTGGCAATACAATTCCGTTGCTAGATAAATAACGACTATCCGTGATGACTAGCCAAGGACAGTTAACAGGTGTATTGAGGCGGAAGAATAATTCATCATTTGCAACTTCGGCTCCTGCTTTAAGACTTCGACTAACATAATTATATAAATCTATAGGATCATATGCCTTACCTTTAGTTGCCTGAGGTAAGGGTAGGTTATTATTATCCACATTCTTTTTCCAAGCGGGCGGGATCAAACTGCTATTAGGAAGCACAGATACTTCTAAATCCGGAGCTGTGGAACCCGTTTGATCGGTAGCCTCAATGTTAAAAGTATATTTAACAGGATTGGAAGTATTGTAAGCATCGTTAATTTGGTTTACCGTTGGTGGTGCGCTGCCGATGATACGGGAGTATGTCGCTTTTTCTATGCTTTGCATCCAATCTGGCTTATTTTCTGTAAAAGATAAGGTCATAACATTACCTGGGGCGGCAGGAATAACATAAGCTTCACCACTAGTATTATCATCTAAAACAAGCTCATACACTTGGTCAAAAATTGCATTTTTTAATTGGGTTTTTTTCCAAACTGGACCTTTTTGAATGATGATATTTTGTTTAAAGCTCGTAAAGTTTCCGCTGGCTTTACTGGTGGCTTTAATTTCTACATCCGTACACTGATTCAGATCAGCGTTATTGGGAACGGAACCGGAAAGGATAGTAGGTTTGCCTTGATCATTATTTTTTAAAGTTAACCATTCACAGCCACGTTTGTTTAGGAATTCAAAAATTAAATAATCGTTTTGTTCGACTTTTTTATTATTTTGATTATCAAAATAGGTATTTAAATCACCACCGGCATATTCATTCGAAGCGTAGGCAGGAGGTAAGGATGCGTTCTCATACACCTTAACGTCGCCAAGACTATCATTCGGTTTTACCTCTATTTGGAGAGGGCCTGTAGTGGAGCCGGCTGTGTTGGTGGCTTTTATTCTTAAATTATACATGCCAATCGAATTAATGTTGTTAAGGTTGCCACTAATAAAGCCTGTGTTAGACAAGCTTAAGCCTGGTATAGGAAAATCGACTGCTTGATTTTGGTCATTTACTACAGTAAAAAAGAAATTTTTGTTACTGTCTGGCCCGCTGGCATCGACGTAACCATCATCTTTCAAACTAATATTTACATTAGTAAAGAATGTGGGGGTAGGATTATCAACGGTCGATTTTTTCCATTCGGGCGCGTTACCATTACCACTGATGGGGATGTAAAAGGTTTTAATGCCCGTTGATTTGCCACTAGCATGGCTGATTTGCATTCAAGGTAATGGTAGCTGGAGATTGTTCACTCATGGGTATAATGGTGTCGTTTCCTGCCAAAGTTTGGCCATTATTAATCAACTGCAGCCAGCTTGGTCGGTAAATTCAAAAGTATAGGCATCCTCGTCCCCGGCGTTGTTAAGCAAAGTTTTTAAATTAATTGTCTGGTTGTAAACTTGAGTAGCTATGCCGCCCGCTAATTGGTTGTTAGTTTTCCACTCCGGATCAGGCAAACTACTGTCTTGTGCTACAGTTAATTGAAAAGAATTATTGGCCGAAGTGACGGGCTGTCCTTTGCGGACGCCAGTGGCTGTAAGGGTAATAGTATAAATCCCAGGAGTTAGGGCTGATATAGGCATGTTGGCGTTTGAGGATAAAATGGCCCCATAATTATCGGCACTTGAGTTTAAAGTTAGACCAAGGTAATCAGGTAAAACAGGATTCCCTGGATTTGCATTAGCCGCTATGTCCAATTTGTAGGTGACTTTTTCGAAAATTTCTGGATCAAATTTAAAATAGTTTTTGGTATCGATTGGAGAAAGCATTTTACCAATAAGTACTGTTTGGTTAGGAATGTCTTTGCCCTTTTTCAATTATCACTTTAGCTATTTGTTCATCTTTAATAGCTAAAACTCGGGTTGAAGAGACTACCGGAGATTTAATCCATTCTTTTAAAGCGCCTAGAACTTTAGCCATGCCGCCTTCGGAATAATTCTTAGGGGCAGGGTAAGATAAGCTGGCGGTGAGGCTGCTACTGTCGGCTAATTCACCGGCGCCGACGGCATATTGTCCGGAAACGCTGGCTTCTAGACTGCCCGGTAAAATTTGACTGATTTTAGCGGAATGGTTACGGCTGGCTGCAGTGTTGTTAATAGATGCGGTGATCTTGGTGGTACTAGTAAGTAATTGCGATAAATCAGCGGTGTAAGCAAGAGTGGTATTTTTCTGATTATCTTCATAGAGGGTGTTATAAGCGATTTGACTATAACCTGCACCAATTTTAAGCGAGGTATGAGTAAAAGGAGTTAAGGTGAGGGAACCCATAACGGTTCTTTCTTCGCCGCCAGCGATATGACGTTTATTGACGTCAGATAATTCATCTTCGCCCATATCCACTTGCGACAATTTTTTACTATTGGCTTTAATATAAGTACCACTTAAATCAAAACTGTGTAATAACTTGTAATTAAATAGATAACGGTAAGCTGCGCCGAAAGCATTTTGGCTTACCCATTCATCGACGGCGCCGGTAGCAAATTCAAAGGGAAGATTTTGGCTTAAATATTCGTATGTTAATTTAATTTGCTGTTTGTCGGTAAGGGCAGTGCCTAAAGTGATGTTAGCGCGATGTTCATTAGGCCCAATGCTCATTTTTAAGCCGACAGCAGCGCTATAAAAAGCTTGGCATAAGCTGCATCTAAAATCCAGCCCAGATCATTATCATAGCGGGCTCCAACACTAAGTGGACTGTTAATGCCAAGGCTCTCGGTACTGCCGGACATATTTTTAACGTCAACAGGTTGAGTAACCGTAGCCGAAGAATTCGTCCTTTGGATACATTCCATGATATCAATGGCCGATGCACAGGTAAATTGCACGTCGTTTTGTAGCTCGCCAGTGGGAGCGGCAGCAAAAATAGGTTGAGCACTAAACCCCAGCGTAAAAATACATGTAAAAAGGATAAGACTTTTAAATTGATTTTTCGTTTTTTTTTTGTTCATAAAATTCTTCTACCTAATTTAATTTTTTACCTTTTTTGAGAAATTCTTGTTTGTTATAGGAAATATCTTACATTAATTTGCTTAAGGAATGATTAAGAAAGGGTAAATGTAATGCAGTTTAGGTAAAGTAATTACCTTATTTAATTTTTTCTTAAGGATTCTTCTCTAAAATGGAATCTAAATTAGGCAAATAAAAAAGAAGTAAAATGAAAAAAATATTACGTCAGATCTTAATAACACTGGTAACAATAAATGGTTTAAGCTTTATTTTTTCTACCGCCTTTGCTGAAAACCTGTCTAGTTGGAATCAGTTCACTAACTGGGTTAAAAACATCAGCACTGATTCAAAACCTGAGTGGATAGAACCCATTTCCTTAACCCCCTTCCCCAATGCGTTGGCTGGAGCGCCTTATCGCCATCGCATTGATCTAACGCGATTAGTTCAGGATAATTCAGTAAAGGAGGCAAAATTTACCTTTAATTTAGATCCCGACCATCCCGATTGGCTGCGTATTAGTGCAGATGGACAATTTTTAGAAGGCAATGAGCAAAACGTAAGTGGAGACTTGTCTATTCGTTTACCTATTGGAGTAACTGCTACTAATTTAATCACAGGCAAAAATAGTGCTAAGCAAATATTTTATGATTTTGATTGATCGACATAGCGGGAAAGTACAGTGGAAACTTAAACAATTACCAGAAATTAATATTGCTCAGCCGAATTTGAATCGGTTAATCTACATGAGTATGTCATTAGTGATATACATGATGATCAAATTCATTTTTCATCAACTCCTGGAAAAAATAACCCTAAATGGATTTACTTAGCGGATAGCGGGATTTTAACTATCACTACAGCTAATATGGGAGTTGAGCAAATAGCTACAAACCAAATTATTTATCTCACCGCTACGAGTGAAAAAAGTGGAAAATCGAGCTCTGTTGAAATGATTATACCCATTTCAGCAAATAAAAAATTAAATCCCCCTTAGTGGCAAACCCATTTTTCTCTGCCTGATGCTATTGTAACTAAAGCTTATTATATTGATCTTGCTGTTGGAATTGATAAAAAATCATCTCCTGCTAGTGATCAGTTTACTTTTGAGTTAATTAAAACTTCCGCTGATTGGTTAACTATTGGCAAAGATGGGCATTCATTAATAAGTCAAAAAATTGCCGAGGATGCTGTTGGAAATTCATGTGAGGTTACTTTACGTGTTACTAGTAAAATGAGTGGTAAAAGCACAGATTTTCTAGGAACAGTTTATGTCAATGAAGCGCCGAAGCCAATAGAGTCGGAAAATTTGCCTGTAGCGACACTAAATCAAAAATATTCGGTTAATATATTAAAATATGTGCACAGTAATATTAAAAACGATCGCTTCATCTTTCAGTTAGATTCTTTTTCAGCGAACTGGATGCAACTACAAAATCATACTTATTTAATAGGTAATCCCCAGCAAGTAAATTTGATGGATAGTGCAGAAAAAATTACTGTAGTCGTTCAGAGTCAAGTCAGTGGTCTTATCAATAAGAAGATCCTAGCATTCCGGTAAAAGCCGATTCGCGTTTAGCCCCACGCTGGAAAAAGGATATATTAAGCAATCCCATTGCGAATGAAGAATACCGCAGTGAGGATCTTACAACTACCTTAGAAAATATTTATCCTCATGATCAGTTAACATTTAAATATATCCAGGGCCCAGACTGGATACGGTTAGATCCACTATGTCATTGTTTAACAAGCAAAGGAAAAGTGCCGGAAAATGCAGCTGGCAAATCTTTTGTAGTGGAACTGCGTGCTCAAAGTAAAGCAAGTCAAAAAGATATTGATTACCAGCAAAAAATGATCGTTTACACTGGAACTCCAAAATGGATAAAAACAATATTACCGCCTGTTACAATTAATCAAAAATACTCTTTAATAAATCTAAAAGATTATCTACAAGAAGATAAAAGTGAAGATCAATTTACCTTTGCTTTAGATCAAAACCATTCACCACCTTGGATAAGGTTACAATCTCAACAAAATCAACCTTTCTTAAATATAAATCCTTTGGCCATTAGTGGTACCGAAGTGAATACATCACAAACTATTCGCTTAATTGCTATGAGCAAAAAGACGCGAAAAATAAGTACCCAATTATTTACCATTCAAGTTCGAGCAAATGCACAATTACCTAAACCAGCTATGAAAAAGACTGCATTGCCCTATGCGACAGTAGGGGTAAGCCATGCTGAGGATTTAACTGAATTACTTCAAGGAAGCATCGTTAATGATCGGCTCACTATAAAACTGGGCCCTGACAGTCCAAAATGGCTTTCCATAAAAAATAATAAATTAATTAGTTCGCCTCCTCATTCAGCAATTGGTGGCCCTTATCCCGTCACTCTTCTAGTGCACAGTCAAGCTGCTGATAATGATGCTGTAATTGGAACTCAAATTAGCGTGCAATTGGCATCAATCGCAGGTGACAAGACCGAAATTTATGATTTTGGTAATAATCATAAAAGTATCGTCATTCGTAATTTACAAAAAAATCACCGCTATCGTCTATTTGAAACAAAGGGAGCACATCTTGATTACGGACCCTTTTATTCACCATTTGTCATTAAAAATGATCAGGATTGGACTCAATATCCCTTCTATGCAGTGGATGAAGATAAAATAGTTGAAACCGGTGATGAAGGAATAGTTTCTATCGTTTACTATTCTTTACCCACTGATCCTGCTCCTCAATTTGAATTATTAATTTTACGCTAATAAAATCCAGCGATTCTCGCTGAATTGAGTGA
>CAVQTK010000015.1:0-41714 GCA_963716455.1 uncultured Pseudomonadota bacterium | reverse complement strand
ATGGAGCTGGAAAGACTAGCACTGCACCGTCATTATTGCGAGACGCACTAAAAGTAGATGATTATGTGAATGCAGATGTCATTGCCCAGGGGCTTTGCGGGTTTGCTCCTGAACAGGCTGCTTTTGAAGTTGGGCGAATTATGCTGGCATGGCATGTCGGCGTCATTTAGCGAATGAAAAAATGAATTTTGCTTTTGAAACAACTCTAGCCAGTAAAACTTTCGCTACATGGATTTCTTCCTTAAAGCAACAAGGATATTACTTTCATTTAGTGTATTTGTGGTTGGAAAGCCCTGAACTTGCTTTCTCTCGTGTTGCTGAGAGAGTAAAGTCAGAAGTGGACATATTGTGCCTGAAACTAAATAATTTTTTTAACTTATATCAGCCCATCACTGATTCCTGGCAATTTTATAATAATTCAGAATTGAATTCCCCAAGATTAATTGCTCCAGGGGCAGGAATTACGATCTCAAAAAATTATTGATTCTAATACTCTGGAAAAATTTATTGGAGGTCTATCGTGGAAAATAAATCCCTAGAAAACGATTCTATTTCTCAATTTTTTTGCAATATTGAAGAGGTTACCAAAACTTTACAAGCTGGAATTAGAATCGCATTATTAAAACACAAGCAGGCTGGCAATCCTGTCTGCACTTGGCACGAGGGGAAAGTTGTTTGGGTTGAGCCAGATGATATTCCTTTGGAAAAAGAAAATGCTTGATTAGTATCCTGATGAATTAAATGTAATGATTAAAAATCATAAACATACTTTAATTTGGTGAAACCATTGGGTTAGAATTCAATGGCACGAGTGCATCACGTCGACAAGTGGTGGAATGACAAATTTGACGCTCTGAATAGCATTAAAAGGACAGACAAAAAATGAATATTGGACAAATAAATATTCCTAAAATTGTATTAGCAGATCAAGTCCTGAATTATGAATATATTATTGCTCGCTAGCCATGAATGAAGGTTTGACTACTTGACTACTTGGCTCATGGGTCACAATTGAAGGTTTGACTACACTGGTAACTTCATTTGAGCCACTTGAAGTTCTCTTAAATATTCCTGCTTTGGGTAATGCTTAGAGATGAAACCCTAGTACGTTGGTGGATTATATCATTAAGTCAGATCAGTACCGTCCTCTACTACTTAAACTATCTTTCTGCTTCATTAAAAGCTCGGCAAAACCACAGTGGGGAATTCAAGTGATCTTAACTCAGATGTGATGTCTTCTGGCTCTGTAGAGCTGGTTTTAATAGCTGGGGTAGGTTTACTAGTACTAAAATCAACGTGGCTTGAAAAATTATCCAATGAATCCTCAATCGTTAAACTACCTTGGTCTTTCATCTAAGCTCTGGCAAATCCATAGTGGGGAATTCAAGTGATCCTAATTCAGATGTGTCTCCTAGTTCTGGAGGGTTGGTGTGCGCGATAGCCAGGGTGGGTTCACTAGTAAGAGAATCAACGTGGCTTGAAAAATCATCCAATGGATCTTCAGTCGTTAAACTACCTTGGCCTCCATCTAGAGTCTGGCAAATCCATAGTGGGGAATTCAAGTGGTATTCTTAATTCAGATGTTTCTCCTAGTTCTGGAGGGTTGGTGTGCGCGATAGCCAGGGTGGGTTCACTAGTAAGAGAATCAACGCGGCTTGAAAAATCATCCAATGGATCTTCAGTCGTTGGCAGGTCACCCTTCTGTCTTCATCTAAGCCTGGCAATTCTACAGTGGGGAATTCAAGTGACTCTAATTCAAATGTACTTTCTAGTTCTGGATAGTTGCTGGTTGTAACTGATAAAGAATCGCCAGATTTTTGGAAACTAGGTAAGGTTGTCTCCTCAATGTCATCTTTCATACTAGATAAAGATTGCTGCTCTTAGTCTCGCAGAACTTGAGGTATGTTTAGTTTTTTTTGCGGATCAGAATTCACCATTATGTGACTATGCTTACTTAACTCGTGCTCATAATTAATATACTTTTGGTCGAGTGTATATAATTCTATACATTGCGAAGGAATGTCTTGTAAGCATCGAAATGCACTACCATCTCCTGGGTCTTTTTTATGGAAAAACTATTATCAACCTGGACTTTAAAAAACTATAGGATCACGACTATGCTCATGATCTTCAAATACTTTAAAGTAGTTGATTTTTATTTGGAATCATTCAAATAAATCGCTGGTTTTAAATCTGTTTCTTCACGATCTGTAAACCAGATCCAGCTTTACTGATTAACAATCCATAATGTTGATATTTGTAAGATTCTGGTCGTTCTTAAGGGGGATGTGACATGATAAAAAATTTTTTCACCTGATTTGTCGCCTTCTTTTCTTTTTCATGTATTATTCCAATTTAACGTAAATTTAATATTTAAATGATTAAATATATGATAACAGTATGCTATTAAAATAATCTTAATCGACAATTCAAATAGCAGTTTTTACTCTGTAGGGTACAAAAAATTGAGTCATTGAAAAAAGAAGGATAGAAAAGGAATCTTTGACTAACTCGCTGATTCTAAATCAAAATCATATAATCATTTTTTTACCACAAAAAAGAGGGTTATATGGATCGAACCAGCGAGCTGGCGTCTATTTTAGGCCAAGAGTTAAAGTGGAACAAGGCTTGATTAAACTAAGTTGGATTCTGCTGGTATTATTAGTGAGAAGTGTCAAATAATTCTGTTAGGTGTTGAAATATATTCAGTGTGAAGAGCAGCCAGCCAAGAGTGCCAGACCAGGCTAATTTTCTTATTTCTATAATAAAACAAATTGTTAGGGAATCAATTTGTCCAGTGTCATAGGTAGTTATAATATAGAAATTTAGTTGTCACCTATGACACGGATATGTTGTTTTTTTAATTACTTGTTTTATAAGAAAAATAATAAAGATGGCCTGGTCTGGAACCGTGGAACCCTTGTTTTTATAGATAGCAATCCCTCAAAAGAGGGTAATTAACATAGTTCTGCAAAATATTTGGTAGCAATTTTAAACAATTTTTTCATGAAACCAAAGATAGTAAAAATCTTTAGCCGACATCGAAGAGTTACCAAAACTATTTTGAAGCCTTCCAAAATAATGCGTTCATTCAAAACTTAACCTTCTCTTCTGAATGTTTCAAAAACCTCTGGCAGTCAGATAAGAGCTATAATTTCTGTATTAAGGAATTAAAGATCATCAGCTTAGCGCTACCATTTCTGATGACAAGAAATAAAGAGAATTATTGAAGAATAAATTATAAATCTTCACATGTAGCCATATTTCTATCTACCTCTTGAGCTTCTTCGGATAACGATTTTGAATCAACCATATAAATATATTTCTTGTTTTATTTATTCAATCAATTGCATCATTGGTTGAGATCGTAAATTAATTAAACTGTCATCTATTACTTGATCAAAACCACAGCCTGGCATCTTTTGCCATGCCATCCACGTAGCCACCTCCGCTTTACTACTATGGATAGATTTAAATTTTTTATTAGGTAAATTATTTGTTGTATTAATGGCATGGTCAAGTAAGAGAGTCTCAGATTCTTCAACAGACTCCTTAATCCAATCCTCAAGCATCCCTTCCGCACAGTTATTAGGCATAATCCATAAACCAATACTATTTAACCCACCTGGTATGGGGGAAAAGCTAATCCGCTGTATTTTTCCTCAGGATCACTATATCCATTTGTCTTTAGCACCTTTTTAATCTTTTCAAAAGTTACTTCAAATCCCCAAGCATCACATTTAAAATCGGCATCTAGCACTATACCCAAATGTGAGATGCTCCCATCAACAAGTTGTTTTATTAACCTTTCCAACAAAAGAATGGCTCTTTTTTTCCCATTTCTATCAAGATCATAATCTTGAGGAGTACTAACTTTAACTTCTATATTAAATTTAATTTTTTTAAATAATTTCTCAAAAAAGACTTTATCACCTTGTCCTTCTACAATTAAAATCATTTTTTTATCATCCATATGAATGAAGCTCCCTATCTTATTTCTATGTCAGATTTTGTAAGATCTGTTAATTCCTCAGCATCGAACTCTGTAGCAATTACTTTATTATTTTCAAGAGGCTTTGCACTACATCCTACTCGGAATAGTACCCCTGGGTTCTCTAAATGATCTTTCCTATAAGCCACTTTAGCGAAGCTCCTTACACAGTCAGAAAGATATGAGTTGTAGCAAAAACTTGGATGTTTAACTCTTTAGCTAATTTAAATAACCAATCCCATACTTTTTCTTGAACACTATAGTGCAATCCATTTTCAAATTCATCAATAAGTAAAAACCCATTTTGCGCAGAAAAAACTTTTAAGGGATAATTGCAGTATTCTTACATACTATCACCCATGCTACTTAAAGGGACTGGCTTGAGGTTTGGGGTTTTACTATGGCTTACCGTTTGAATCTAGTGCGTTTGCCATCGCTCTTTACAAAAGCTAAACTTTCAAATTTAGGTTCAAGAAATTTTAATGCTGTTTTAACGTGATTTTCATGCTCAGTAAGTGCAATTTTATCCCATTCATCAGCTAGCTCATCAAGAGAAACAAACTGTGTAGGAATGTAGCCGCATGGGAAGAGCGGTTCAGTTTTGAAAAATGGATGAAAAAATCTTCTGTTGTTGGACCGTTTAGAGCCATCAAAACTTTTTTTTTCTCTTGGGTGGTTTGTATAGTTAAGGCATGAAAAATCTCTTTATCACTGAACTTATTTAATTCTATTTTGATATAAACTTAGTACGAATTTTGGTACTAGTTTCACCCTTCTCATCGTCTTCTGTAACTTCCTCCATGGAATAATAGGTATGTTCTATTCGGATAGATTGATTCGATTCTTTTTTCTCACCTACTATAATAGCTTTTCCTTCCTCAATAGGAAAACTCCTCCCATAAAAAAAGACTCGAATGGGATAACTCCATCTTGCTTACTAAAAGGATTATCCTCACTTGGAGGGGGTTCATCATGTCCATTCGCAATTGTAGTCAATAGAAAGCGATTTGCACCACCTGCATAAATTCTAAGCGCTTCTAGAACACTACTTTTACCAGAGTTATTTTTCCCCACAATTAAATTCAAGCGCCCAAGCTTTTTAACTTCAAAATCTTAAGAATGCGGAAATTTTGTATATATAACGAATTTAATTTCATAGTAAAAGATATCCCTTATCTAGTTTAAGTGTATGAATGATCTTAATTAGATTATACACACTTAGTTCAATGTTCCTACCCGTAAAATTTTATCATCCTTGAGTTTAAACCTAAATCAAAAATTTTTTCTTGAGATTTACTGAAGGTTTTACGTCTTCTACATAGTTTCTACATGAAATTTCCAGATTTCAAATATCATCTCATAACCAATTAATTTTAAATTGGGCCGTGTTGGGATCGAACCAACGACCCGCTGATTAAGAGTCAGCTGCTCTACCAACTGAGCTAACGGCCCTTGTTTTAGATTTATACTCTTCAATAGTTGGGATTTTATCCAAAAAAAACTGCTGGATAGAGAAACTATCAAAAAATCAATTTATATTGTCTATTATCCCAAAATGAATGGCTGATGTTTATCTTAGCTCTTTGTGTATACAAAAACCATCTATTAGTATAATGCAAACAAGAAATTTATCGTATAGGATTTAATGGTTTTTTTCAAGGGCAAAAGAATTTCTAAATTAACACAAATTTTTCGATTATATTTCACATATTCGTAATAATTGACGCAGGTTTTCTCCTGATTTGGTGGCGTTATGATGATAATAAATTTCGATATAACTATTTAAAATATATTCATAGCCTGGAGTTTTCAAAAGAGGAACAACTTTGCGAGCACGTTCAACATCTAATGCTACATTAGCATTACACCGTTGAAATAAGATTGCTGCCAAAATGGCTAGCTGTGAAGCTTTCCGGGCTGGATCGGCATGGGGAAAGCTCTGTATACAAAAATGTAAGGCACGATTTTTGTCCCATTCTAGCCATTGGTAATAGAAGGCCAATGCATCTTTTGAAGAACTAATGATATTTTTTGTATTTTGCAGGGGCAAAGAAAATAAAAAGAACATTACTGGAATGCAGGCTTCAATATTTGCCCAAGAACAATTGCCGCTAATTTGTGCACCAATGACTAATTTATTAACTGGTTTTAATCCAAGCAAATGAGACAATTCAACATCAATAAAATTTTTAGTTTGTCTTTTGTACATTAAACTTTTGATTAATTCTTTACTCAATACCTGGGGGCGAGTTATTTCATAAATAACTACGTTATCAATAAATAAATCATTTTGGGAACGGTCACATTTAGCCAGGTAGTTTCGGTATTTGATAAAAGATATGGCGTGGCCTTCATAGGCTACAGGAATCATAAGCATTTCTTGATTTAATAAATTATCAATAGTTATCCGATGGGCTTCCAAATCTACTTGATATTGTTGAAAACGAATCAGCTGGGTTGCTACAGAAAAAGTAGCAATAAGTTTATTTAGTAAATCAAAATAATGACGCAAGTGACGAGCAGAAAAATTATTTTGATACTCTTCTAAAGATTGCAAAATAATACCTATGGTAAATTCTAAAGAGAATCCTTCAAAATCTACTTCCGTAAAGCGGTTTTGATGATTAATAATATCTGCGTAGCCCACGAGTTCGAAACGATGAGCCAATAATTTAGTGTTAATATAATCTTGCGCGAAATTTAAATTCGCTCCTGCTTGAATGAGTAACCTGCGTAAACTTCTTTGTCCACGTAAAATCGCTTTACTTAGAACGGGTTCACTAACTAGGGTATAGGCATTCGGATCAGCTCCATGATCAATGAGTAAGCGGCAAAATGGTAAATTGTTGTTTTCTGTTGTCCAATGTAAAGCGCTACCACCGGTAAGATCGCGGAAATTAACATCTGCTCCATGGTCTATTATAAGCTCTCCTTTATCTATGTTATTCATAATTGCAGTTTGAATTAGAGGGGTAAAACCATATTCATCGACATAGTTAATATTGAGTTCGCGTGTGAGCAAATTTCGCACCTCGGCCACTGATTTATAGATAATTGCATCAGAAATAGACATATTTATCTAGGTTTAGGAGCAGGAGAGGGAGTACTTCCTGGTTGGTGTTGAAAGCTGGGAGCATTTTGTGGAGATACTTGAGCACCTATCTCAGAAGGAACAGAAGTCACTCGCGGATCCTTAAAATCTCCTGAGAATTGACTGGATTGGGCCAACAATGGATTCGATTTAAGATATTTTTGTGTAGTCATTTGGGCGTCTTCACCCATTCCAGGATTAGCTTGCTCACGGTTTTGTGGTAGGGCAAGAGCAGATCCGTATCCTCCGTATTGTCCTTCTCCGGTTCTTAATAATTGACGCAGCTCATACTCCATACCTGGTTTACTATCACAATAATAAGTTTGTAAAATAAGCGTTTGTTGTTCTTTGTCCCAGGCAATATTGGGTAAGCTTTCTTTCAATATCGCTAACGTGGCTTGTATTTTTACTTCTTCATCAGTTTGAAAGAAAATTTTTTCTACTATTCCTGCCTGAGATGCAATGATAGGGAGTAGTTCATTATCCACTTTAAGATCAACTAAAGTTTCTCCACGGGCTACCCAATCCCCTAACTTTTTATGCCACTGATTTACTTTGATAGGGTGGGTAGTGGATAATATTGGAACTTTGATGATAATAGTCATAAAAATAATATACTTTTAAAAACAGTTAAATTTCAAGTTAAATATAACAAAACTAAAAATCCACCTAATTTCTTTGCGTCTTCAAAAAATTAAATTAGGGATTTTATATTATACAATCAAAGAGATTTGATGTTAAGCGTTTTAGGTTAATTTTTAAACAACTGGGTGCTGTAATTTGGCATTCTCTAAATAGACAGTCTTGCTGTATTTTTAAATTTATTCCGCGGCTTGCCGCGGCGAATATATTTAAATTTTCTTGTTTTTTAAAATTATTTTTGTTAGATTACTTGGTGAAAGATAGGCCCCAGTAGAAGGATAAGTGCATAAAGTAAATTGAACTGGTAGTAATGGATTATTTGCTTGTCCCATATGAAATAATTTTGGAGATAGCAAATGAAAAGAAAATTTAACAGTACGTTTTTCAAAACAAGTCCTGAAAAAAAAGAATCTGATTTGGATCTTAACCAACTTCTTCCTGATCCTGCAGGATTTGGTGAAATAAGCAGCTCTACTATACCTTTAAAGAAAGTTCGATCTTTTGCCCCAAGCCCGGTGCCGTCTGATTTTTTTCATGAAAATTTTCCACAGGAATTACTTCCTGATCCATTAGCATTTAATACTGAATCTTCGAATTTGGAAATTAAAAGAGAAGGGGTAATAGTTAGACATGGACTTGGCTTAATTAAGTCTCATAAAAATAAGTTAGTGTCTAATAAAAATGATGATCCTTTCTCAACTCCTAAAAAAACTATTACCATAAAATCGTATACTGTTTAATGCTTGATATTTGAATTAGTTACAAAAACTGTAATGCCTCAGTCTAATGGGGCATTATAGTGGTTCATGAATTTGAAGTTAACAATTCTATTCGCTTCAACTTTATCCGATTGTATTTACTCTAAGTTATTTTTATGATGTTTAATTGTAGGGATAGATTGGCGAATTTTATGTAGGTATTCTAAATTAATATGCGAGTAAACTATACCTTCTCCAACTCTGTCATATTCTTGGGTTATTTCTCCCCAGGGATTTACAATTAAACTATGTCCGTAAGTTTTTCTTCCGCTACTGTGAATACCACCTTGGCTTGCGCCAATAATATAACAAAAAGAATCAATAGCGCGACTTCTTACCAGCAGATGCCAATGGGCTTCACCTGTTGTAATTGTAAAAGCGGATGGAATTGCTATTATTTCTGCCCCACGATTGCGTAGAGAAGTAAAGATATAGGGGAATCTAAGATCATAACAAACTGCCAATCCTAATTTTCCAAATGGAGTCTCTACAATAACCAATTGATTACCAGGTTCTGTGGTTTCCGATTCTGTATAGGATTCGGAATTAGAAAGGGTGACATCAAATAGATGAATTTTATCGTATCTGGTAACAAATTCACCTTGATCATTAAAGACTAAACACGCTGCTTTAAATTTATTTTTTTCTTCACAAGCAATAGGAATAGTGCCCCCGACTAACCAGACTTTATTATTTTTAGATTCAGAAGATAAAAAAGATTGAATCTTGCCATTGCCTAGTGGTTCTTTATAAAGATGTTTATCTTTAGGTTCCTTTGTCATAATAGCAAACATTTCAGGCAGTACAATTAGTTTGGCATGATTTGAAGCGGCAATTTTTATTAAACGAGCAGCGGAAATTAAATTTTCTTCAATAATGTGAGAGGAACACATCTGAATAGCAGCAACTTTAACCATTATTTAAACCTATAATCATATGTGGTGATTCAAGAAAGCAGTAACTATTGTGTATCTGCTTAAAGTGGGCAGCCTGACAACCCTATCTCCTATCTTTACACCAAGTATCTAATCGACTATATTATAACAATATTCTAAAGACATTAGGTAGCAATCAGCTAAAAGGAGTTTATGATGAATTACCTTACAGTCAGCGAAGAAAATTCTCACCAAGTTACCCTTTATTACAAAGATTGGGGAACGGGGCAGCCAATCGTTTTCAGTCATGGCTGGCCATTGACGGCAGACGCTTGGGAAGATCAAATGTTATTTCTAAGTTCTCGTGGCTATCGATGTGTTGCCCATGATCGTCGTGGCCATGGCCGCTCAAGTCAACCCTGGAATGGTAATGAGATGGACACATATGCTGATGACCTTTCCAAACTCTTAGAAAAACTGGATTTAAATAATGTTATTCTTGTTGGGCATTCAACGGGAGGAGGCGAAGTTGCTCGCTATCTGGGTCGTCATGGTACAAAACGTGTAGCTAAGGCAGTACTCATAAGCGCTGTTCCTCCCTTAATGTTGAAAACTGCAACCAATCCTGGAGGTTTGCCTTTGGAAGTTTTCGATGACATACGGGCAAAAGTTCTTGCTGACCGCTCCCAATTTTTTCGCGATATTGCTACACCATTCTATGGAGCTAATAGGGCCAATGCCAAAGTTTCGCAGGGGCTTAAAGATTCATTTTGGTTGCAGGGAATGCAAGGTGGTTTTAAAGCTATTTTTGATTGTGTAAAAGCATTTTCTGAAACGGATTTTACCGAAGATCTTAAAAAAATTAAGGCGCCGACTTTGATTATACATGGTGATGACGATCAGATTGTACCCATAGGTGCTTCTGCTTCTCTTTCATCTAAGCTTGTTCAAAATTCACAATTGAAAATATACAAAGGAGCGCCACACGGGCTTTGTTCTACTCATAAAGATCAAGTAAATGCAGATCTACTTGCGTTTATTAAAGAGTAATTAGGATAAATTTTATAGGATGTAAATTATGAGCAAGCAAATTGCAGTATTAGTCGGAAGTCTGCGGAAGCAATCTTTTAACCGAAAAATGGCAAAAATTCTTATCTCTTTAGCACCGCCATCACTAAAACTAGAAATGATCGAGATTGGAAATCTTGCCTTATATAATCAGGATCTTGATGATGAAGGAACCCCTCCTAGAGAGTGGACTGCTTTTCGTGAGAAAGTAAAATCCTGTGCTGGGGTATTATTTGTTACTCCTGAATACAATCGGTCTATACCAGGAGTGCTTAAAAATGCGGTTGATGTAGGCTCTCGACCTTATGGAAAAAGTGTTTGGCAAAAAAAACCTGGCGCGGTAATAAGTGTTTCTCCTGGTGCTATAGGTGGATTTGGAGCCAATCATCATTTGCGACAAACATTCGTATTTTTAGATATTCCAACCCTCCAACAGCCTGAATCTTATATTGGAAATGCAGGCGATTTATTTGATGATAAAGGCGGAATTACGAATCAGAACACGCTTGAGTTTATAAAAAAATTTATAGATTCTTATGCTCAATGGGTGGATTCAATTTTGCGATAAGAGAGACTCTTTTATGGATTGCGAGGCCGCCGTATTTTTTGTGGATCTTATTTCTTTTTGAAAATTAAAATTTTTAAGAAAGGTAAATTAACTATTATTGCCCCAGTTAGGGTTAAACATCCCCCTAAAAAGGCCAAAATATTGATGGATTCTCCTAATAAAAGGTAATCCATTATCATGGTGAAAAAAGGAATTATATAAAAAATGCTAACAGCCTTACTGACTGGAATTTTGGAAATAGCATAGGTCCACAGAGTAAATGCCAATAATGTAGGGAAAATTCCCAGGTAAATTATCACTAAAGTAATATCCCAGCTTGCTTTGTGTATGTCACCTATAAGCTGAGGGAAATAGGGGAGTAAAATAAGAGTTGAGCACCACATATACCAAGGTAATATTTGTTGTCCTGTGTAATATTTAAATAATGGCTTTTGAAATATACTATAAAGGGCAATGCTAAATGTTGCCAATAAAATGACTAAGGCGGACCAATCGAAAGTAATGTTAGAACGTTGATTAGCAGAGAAAATAATTAAAATACCTATGATACTGATTAATAAACCAAAAATATTATGGAAAGTTAATTTTTCTTTTAGAAATAATGCGGAAATGATAATTATCATGAGTGGTTCGGTACTGACAATAAAACTTGCTAAGGAGGAAGAAACATTTTTTTCACCAATATTGAGCCCTACCATATAACCCGCTAAAGTAGCCCCAACCAAAAAGCATTGGATTAAATGGGTTTTTGAGCGAAAAAGATTTTTTTGATTTTTGAGATTAGAAAAAAAATAAATTAGTAGTATTAAAGATGTAATTAAAAATCGTAGTAAGGCTAAACTACCTGGCGAGTAAGCGCTTAGTCCGATTTCGATACCAACAAACGCAGAGGACCACAAAAGTACACAACATAATAATGCCAAAAAACTACTTACTGCCATAGTAATATGCTGGGTGGATTTCTATGAATCATAAGTTGTCCAAGCCGGTTTTAAATGCTGCAGCTTGCATTATATCTCTCAGAGTGATAACACCATAAAGTTCGCCGTTATCGACAACAATTAAGCGGCTTCTTTTTTGTTCATACATTTTTTGTAGGGCTTCAGTAATTGGAGTTTCTACATCAACAAAGGTTTCAGAAGAAAAATGCATAATGTCTTTAACCTTTGATATGGGCCATTTTTCTTGCGGATACTGTTTAATTTCGTGAAATGAAACATGACCTTGTAGTTTGTTATTTTCTACTACGGGATAAAGTTTATGATAATATTTGTAAAAATAATTATCTACCAATTCTTGAAGGGAAATGTCGGGTGGAACAGTCACTGGATTAGTTTTGGTATATTTTCTAAGGGTCTCATTACGAAAGCTTTCTTTGATAAGAAAATTTTGGTATGACAGTTGAGCCATGCGCCGAAGGAAAAATCCAATTAAAAATAACCAAATACCACTTATTAAAGCTCCCCATATAAATAAAAAGATTCCCATAAAGATCAAACCCAAGCCTATTCCTGATCCACATAAATAAGCAACACGAGTGGCCCATTTTAGATCTTTTTTCCACCACCATAATAAAGAACGTAATATCCGGCCACCATCAAGGGGAAATCCGGGTAACAGGTTAAAGATAGCTAACAAAAGATTAATGAGTGCCAGATAATAAATTATTCCATCAATAGGAGCGGGCCAGCCTAAAGCTAATCCGAGATAAAAGAGTAAATAAAATACCCCAGCTAAGATAAAACTGCACAGAGGGCCGGCGATTGACATAAGAAACTCAGCTTTTGGATTATCAGGCTCATTGCGCATTTCTGATACTCCGCCGAAAACAAAAAGTTTAATTCCGGCGATTTCTATACCGTAATGCCGACCTACTATCGAATGAGAAAGTTCATGAAAAACAATAGAAAAAAAAAGTCCCACTGCGCTTAAAATTCCCATTAACCAATAAAGTGAAGTACTTAATCCTTTGATATGGGTTGGAAAGTAAGCAGCAGCAAGTCCCCAAGCCACTAAAAAAGCCAACAAAAACCAGCTGGCACCTATTTTTATGCCAATTTTAAAGATTTTGAATAAATACAGTTCAGATTTTTCAAATTCTCGCGGACTCATTTTTTTTTCCTTCTTTAGAAAGTTTAATATCCTGCAAATACCGGAGTATTATTTAATAGTAGTCTATAAATTTTTATATTTTATATTTAGGCAAAGATAAAATTCTCTATATGCAAACCACGGGTACTTTATAGAGAGAAAGCTCTAGGGGGCGGGTCTAAAATTTTTTAAATGTTAGCTTTATTTTCACTCATTTTTTTATTTAAATAATCTAACCCTTTTTGATAATAAGTAAGTTCACTAGGTGTTAAGCCAATTAACTCTTCGGCGGTTAAACATAGGGGTAGTAAAGGCGCCATCGAAGGGATCGAAATGTAATAATGGCATCTTTGTGCAATGTTTTCTCGGTAAAAAGCTCCACCATAACCGATAAATCTTGTTACCAAATCGTGGACAACATAATCATTAAGACCATCGCCAATATGTATAATTTGATTATGGATTAGCTTTAACTTTTGAATGATAGTCCGTTTTCCATCAGAATAAATAAGCGGTGAATTTCTATCAAAATCAAGGTAATGACCTTTTGCATCAAAATGAATATTTACTGCAAAAATATTTTCTGCTTCTATTCCTAAGAGTGCACCAAAATGTTGGACGGCAGGATAGAGGCCTGCAGAAATTATATAAATGGATTTACGCAAGGTTTTTAAAATTTGGATTACGGGCAAAATGTCCATAACTCGATGCTGAAAATATAAATTACCTAGGCTAGTCATTTGATCTAAATTAGGTTTTACTAGATTAAGACGGTGATTATACAATTCAGGATTTAACCCAGACTGCCCCATAGCGGCTGCTGTTAATTCTACAACCGGTTCAGCGACTTTGTTAGCCTTTGCGAGTTCATCGATACCCTCAATGTAACTTAAGGTCCCATCACAATCAAATACGATAGCTTCGATGGGCAGGGTGGTGATGTTATGATAAATTAACATAATTTTCCTTGCTTTGATTTTATAAACCGGTGAAAATCTTTATTATCCTAAATTCTGCAGTTACCACCGTAGCGAGAAGACCTAGTGCGCTGAAGATTGAGGATTTTTGGGGGATTTTTTCCTGAAGCCGTACTCCCCCGTCCGGTGAAGGAAAAAATACCCAAAAAGTCTCAAGATTCTGTGCAATAGGTCTTCGCAGTAGGAGGCAACTGCAGAATTTAGGATTATGCTATCTTATAACGATTTCTGTTAATTTAGAACTAAAGCCTTGTGCGATGGGAAGTCAAAAACAAAATAACAACTATTGAGGAATTTTTTATGCATCGTGTTTATAATTTCAGTGCTGGACCCGCTATGTTATCAACAGAGGTGTTGCAGGAAGCTCAGCAGGAAATATTAGACTGGCAGGGAACTGGAATGTCGGCAATGGAAGTTAGCCATCGGAGTGAAGAATTTATCCAACTGATGGATCAAGCTGAATTAGATTTGCGTGAATTGCTTTCTATTCCTGAGAATTATCACGTATTGTTTTTAGGAGGTGGTGCTACTTCACAATTTTCTATGGTACCTATGAACTTAATGGATGCTAATAAAAGAGCTGATTATATTGAAACAGGCCAATGGTCGCAAAAAGCCATTGCTGAGGCGGGTCGTTATGGCACTATAAATATAGCTGCGCGTGCGGAAAAAAAACCTATGGTTTCTATTCCAAAATTTGACGATTGGTCACTTAATCCGCAAGCAGCGTATGTTCATTATACTCCTAATGAAACCATTGATGGGGTTGAATTCCATTGGATTCCTCAAACTGGAACAGTACCCTTGATAGCTGATATGTCCTCGACTATATTATCGCGTCCCCTAGATGTGAGTTCTTATGGCATAATCTATGCCGGGGCACAAAAAAATATCGCTCCAGCAGGTCTTACTTTAGTAATTATACGTGACGATTTACTACATGAACCTATGCCAACGACTCCTATTTTGTATAATTATAAAATACAAGTGAAAAATAAATCTTGCTATAATACTCCTCCAACATACAGTTGGTATCTTGCGGGGTTGGTGTTTTCTTGGCTTAAACGTCAAGGTGGGCTTAAAGCCATGGCGGAAAGGAATCAACGAAAAGCCACTAAGCTCTATACCTACATCGATAAACATGAATTTTATAGTAATAATGTGCATTCTGAATGTCGCTCTTGGATGAATGTGCCATTTAATTTAAAAAATGATCAATTGAACGATACCTTTCTATTCGAAGCTACAGCAGTAGGCTTGACTAATTTGAAAGGACATCGTGCAGTAGGTGGGATGCGCGCTAGCATTTATAATGCCATGCCAGAAGCGGGTATAGATGCTCTTATGCGTTTTATGGAAGACTTTGCTAATCGTTATGGAGACTAAAGGTCGTCCCGAGTGAAAAAATATCCCATGTGTTAGCACGGGGATTTTATAACTTTCAGGAAAATAAAAATGTATAAAATACAAATATTAAATTCTATTGATTCAGTTGGATTAAATCAATTTCCGAGGGAAGTATATCAACTAAGTAATGATATTTCTGATCCAGATGCTATTTTAGTACGTTCTGCATCCCTTCATGATCGACAATTACCCCCTAGTGTCAAAGTAGTAGCTCGAGCTGGAGCAGGAGTTAATAATATTCCTGTTGAGAAATTTACCCAATTGGGTATTCCGGTAATAAATACACCGGGTGCTAATGCTAATGCCGTCAAGGAATTAGTTCTGGCTGGAATGCTAATGGCTAGCCGAAACCTTTGCCAAGCGTGGCATTATGTTCACCAACTTAAAGGTAATAATGCGGAAATTGATACAGAAGTAGAACGTAATAAAAAGCAATTTGCAGGATTTGAGCTTCCTGGAAAAGTATTAGGTATTATTGGGTTGGGAAACATTGGTGTTAAAGTAGCCAATGCTGCAATTGCTCTGGGTATGCGAGTAATCGGTTATGATCCAAATATTAATGTAAAACGGGCTTGGGAGTTATCTGCAAGTGTTGAAGAAATAAACAATTTAGAATCACTTATGGAACAGGCGGATTTTATTAGTTTACATATACCTTTATCTGCAGATACCAAAAAATTAATTAATTCGGCTCGTATTCGCCTAGCAAAACCCAGGATGGTATTGTTAAACTTTGCTCGTGATGGATTAGTTGACAAAGAAGAATTACTCTTGGCTTTGGATCAAGGACGAATATATGCTTATGTGTCTGATTTTCCTTGCGTGCAGTTAAAAAATCATCCACGGGTAATTAATTTCCCCCATTTAGGAGCTTCTACGAAAGAAGCGGAAGAAAATTGTGCGGTCATGGCGGTAAATCAAGTACGTAATTATTTAGAAACAGGTATCATTACACATTCAGTGAATTTTCCTACTGTAGAAATGCCCTTTAATAATGGAACTCGTTTAGCTATTGCCAATGCTAATATTCCTAATATGGTGGCACAAATTTCGACTAAATTAGCTGCAGCCAATTTAAATATTATTGATTTATTAAACAAATCTCGTGATAGCATTGCTTATACTTTAATTGATGTTGTCGGAAAGGTGGGAGAGCAATTAATTACCGAAATCTCAACTATTCAGGGAGTTATTCAGGTGCGTTGTATCACTAAAAACTTAGTAAAAGATAATCAAGCTGAGTCGATCTTAAAAGAGAGTACTGAAGTTTTGTAATCTTGAATACTCTGTAGATTACTCTTAACCTTAATTATTTACATGTAACTGTTCACGGGGTAGAATAGCATTACCTGGTGAAAATACATTTTCCAGAATGTTCATAAGATAGACTTTTCTAAATCGTTCTTAGGGACTGTTGACAATTCATTAATTACTCGTCTTAAACGGGATTTTTTCACAGAACTGCCGTCATTGCGAACGCAAGTGAAGCAATCCAGTACAGAGCGTTGTCCGAAGTGCGAACTGGATTGTTTCGCTAACGCTCACAATGACGAAAACTCTGCATAAAATGAATAATCAATGAATTGTCAACAGCCCCTAATTATTTTGCAGAAGTTGCTTTAGCTACATCTTTCTTCTCTACCGTAATAGGTGTTCCTGCCTGGATAGTATAAAGGATATCGGCTCCGCTTCGATTCGCGCCGTCTGTTTCAGCTTGTATGCTCCAATTTTTAGATATTAAATAAGTGAGTTGAAAGAAGTTAACAGAGGTAAAGGGATCAAATTTGTAGCGAAAATATAAGTGAGGGGTGATGCGTTTGCCAACTACAAAATAGGACGTTTGTGCTGCCGTGGGGGAGGGTTCGCCAGTGCGAGTATAATTCGTTTCTGAGGCAAATCCGAATTCGCTAAAACCAAGACCGCGGCGAATTTGATTAGCAAATCCCTCGCCGCGTTGGGTTTTCTTGAGAAAAGGTAAAGTATCAAGTGCTTGTAGTAAAAGCCCCACGTTTTTGGGTGAAGCCCCCGAGCTGGAAGTGCCTAATAGTAAATAAGATAAAATATCTGCTTGCGAAAGACTTCCAGAACTAGAAAATAAAGTAACATGAGGCGAATCAGCGGTGCCAGTTACATTGGCGCCAATACTTAATTCACTAGTGCCTAATTGCTGAATACTGAGGGCATCGGTTATATTTACTTTGGTGACAACTTGGAAGTTTAAGAAGGGATTGTTAATTGGATTTCTTCGATAGATAATTCCTGAATTTCTTGAAATACTTAACTGGCGTCCAAAATTTTCATAAACGCCATTTATGATATCAATTCTTCCCACTCCACTAGTGATTTGTCCTGGTTGGTGATTTATCGTCAATTCTCCGGTAAGTTTGCCTTTAACATGAACGGAATCTATACGAATGTTTTTGCCTAAACGAACTATCAGGTTAGTAAAAACTTTCCATGGGGTAGATTTTTTGCGGGGGTTTTCGCCAATAAAAATAACTTCTCCTTCAGGTAGTAAAGTTTCTTGTTCTAAGTTGAGAATATGAATTACACCCTGAGGAACATCGATTTGCCCGGTAAGATTGATATTTAATCCATTAATTTGTAAACGAAGGTTGGGAGAAGCGTAGAATGTATATTTAGGCGTATCTAAAACCAATAAGTTATCACCCGTAATGGTAGCATCGGTTAGAAAGCCTTTTTGCGCCAAATCGGTTAGTCCCTTAATAGTAACCAATTTTTGACCTGCATAGGCAGTGATTAAAAAATCTATTTTACTACCCACACCCTGTGCATTTAATGCTATTTTTCTTAAGGCAATTTTGGTATCAGGAATTTTTATTTCTCCATCTGCCAAGCTTGCTTTCCCTTTAAGCAGAGGATGTTTTATGGTACCCGTCACATTAAAATTGGCTTGTAAGCTTCCTTTGGAACTTAAAACGTCTGGTATAATAAGTGCTATAGGAGTTAAGTTATTTAATAAGAAGTTAATTTGGCCCAGTATAATTTGTTTATCAGTGCGTATATTATTGAAGTTAAACTTAGGCAAGGTGAAGGAGGTGGTAATCAGGTTATTACCAGAAAGATCAAGACGTAAAGCAACCTGTAACGCATTTTTATCAAAGCGAGCGGTGAGGTAGCTGGGTTTAATAGCAGTTCTGATAATATGATTAGCTAGCTCGTAACGGATTAAGCCAGAGGAAGAGTTTAAGTTGAATTGAGCTTGTTGCAGATTTTTATCCTTGCCTTGGAAAGCAGCATGTAAATCGAGCGGCATATCTATATGTAATGATTCTGGTAATAAAGTAGCCAGATGCTCTAAATACAATTTGCCTGTCATTGATCCTTGCCAAGATGCATTAGCTTGCCATTGACTTTTTAAGCACACTTGTGATTTGGCATAACTATGCAGGCACAATGACGGAATATTAATTTGCTGCTCAGAAAGTTGCAGAGCTGTGGGTCTGGTCAGTTGCCAGACGCCAATGAAGGGTGCTTGTAAGTTCAATTTATTTAACGCCCCTTGCCAACGCTTATTAATCATGCCGCCATCAAGAAGCCAATTTAGGTGGTTTGATAAGCATTAACTGTTCCTGATAACTGATGTTTTTTCCAATTCCCTTGGCCAGCCAGTTGTAAATTTTGTAGAAGGAAATTTTTTATTCGCACTTGTTCCGCTGCTAATAAAAAATAGGACTTTTGTTGCTGACTGATATCTATGTTCCAGTCGGCAGAAGCTTTGTCTACATTTATACCCTGCCAACGTACCAAATTTGCAGTGAGTTTGCCTTGGGTTAAGGGTTCCCATAAGAGTCCCGCGTAGATAACCACTGGTAATAATAGAACCACTACTAAAAGGGATTAATTCCGCTAATTGTTTGATGGTAATATTCCAATAAGCATCCCACTGATCTTCTCGTTTGCCGTGGGTTATAATTTGAGTTTGAGGAGAATTTATTATAGCTTTCCAAGAAAAAAAAGGATGTTCTTCTCCAAAAAAGCCGATTGTATTTAATTGTAAATTCAAGGGACGGGGGAAATTAGGACCAAATTGGCTCATATCCAGATGGCGAGCGGTAGCAGAAATTTCCCACTTAAAAGGAACGGCGGCCCATTGCCAAAGGATATGCGCACTGACCTGTCCGCCAAAAATAATCGCTTGCCGAGTATCTAAGTGAATATATTGGCGCGTTCCTTGGCCAGTAATAATCCAGTGCATATGAGGGTTAAATACGGTTGATTGGATGTGATAATAACGAGGGGTACCTTTAACCAAGAGTTGAATTTGTGTGGCATAAGGTTTTGCTAAAGCAGCAGCAATTTTTATTTGTAATGCATTGGGTGCGTAAAGTAAGCTTAAGCTCGTTTTTCCAAAACGAGTTGGATAGTGGTATGGTTTGCCGCCCCACCAAATTTTATTAATCGTAGCCTGTTTAATTTCTAAACTAAATGGGAAATGCCAATTAGACAATTCTTTATTAAAAGCAATAAATCGTTGTTTAAGAGCAAATGGTGAGGGGTGGGGGTGATCATAATGCAGCGGTGCAGTAATTTGAACTTGATCAATAATGGCATTGCTTATGACCAATTTACCTTTTAATAAAAGCCAGGGATACCAACGCCAATATACTCTATTAATAATAATTTGACGATCTTCATGCCGGTAGCTTAATTGTTGAATGGCAATAGGGCTAAGCAATGTTCCACTGACTTGACGGTAGTGAATTTCACCCGGAACTATTTTACTGATTGCATATAGAGTAGCTTTTAGTCCCATTGGAGTAAGCAACAAGGCTATGCCAAGGAAGATCAGCATAGCAAACACCATGAGCCAGCGTAATAAAGTTCTTAATACATTTCCCAACATATTAAAGTTCGGCGCCTACTGAAAATTCGAGTTGCCAGGTTTTATTGCCATCCGCATTTAAAACCGGTCGGGCAAGGGAAACCTCAATAGTACCCACTCGTGTAAGATATGCCAAACCTCCACCTGCCCCTCCTTTCAAACCATCCATGAAGTTACTATCTTCCATAGAATTGGCCCCAGAAATAGTGCCCATGTCAAAAAAACCAGCTAAATAGAAATCGCCATAAATTTGCTGCTGTATCTCAATACTCCCAATTAATAAATCTCGTCCTGGTCCCAGACTATTGTATTTAAATCCACGAATGGTATTAGGACCACCAGCAAGCAATTGCATAGTAAGCGGTAAGTTTTCTAATTTATCAATTTGGGTATGTCCAGCTTGCAATCTGCCTAAAAAGCGAGTGTGTGTAGCTTCTAAAGTAGCTAATCCCTTTACTCTCGCTTTGAGTTGAAGAAAATTCGTTCTAGATAATAGCGCACGTGCTCCTCCAGCAACATCAAAGGTAGCACTAATGCCATTATCAATCACCTTTTGGTTTTGTATAGAACGATTACGTATATACTGCCAATGGCCACTGGGATAAACGACATTCGCATGTACGACTGGAATATTAGTAAAAGAATAATTTTCTTTTAAATAAGTCAATGCTAAAGCTTGCTGCCAGTTACGAAAAATAATTGTGTTATAGGCAAAAGCAGCGCGGAAACTGTTAGCGGTTCCTGCTCTTTCTGCAACATCACTATATCCTCCCGTAAAGATATAAGAGTCGGTGGCTGGGTTTTTTCCTGGAATAGTATAACTAAAATCAGCTGTATTATTTTTAGTCGTTCGGCCATTATTTTTTAAGTAAGAGCCTCGTACTAACATATTTAAGCTATGACCGTATGAATTAATGGGTTTCCAATTAAAACCTAAGGTTCCTCTAGGCCCTGTGTCAGTTCCATAACCTAAACCTATGGTGTAACGCTGTGGCTTTACGGGAGTCAGTTCTACTTCTATCGGTATCTCTTGATTTTTTGCTTCGGCTGGAAGTGGATTGACAACGGCTTGATAAAAATATCCACTACTGGCTAATGCTTGCTGTGTACTTTGAACTTTTGCATTATTGTAATAATCTCCGGTTTGATAAGTTAAGTATCTTTGTAATAAGCTTACTTGTAAGTCTGAAGGTGGAAAATAAGTTGATCCAAAACGGTAACGTTTCCCAGTCTCGAAATCTAAAACAATACTGGCTTGCCGTTGTTTTAAGTTTATGATGATTTGGCTTCGTTGCATTTTAGCGTCAAAATAACCACGATTGGCAGCAAGGTTGAAAAGGGCATCTTTACTTTTTTGATAAAGGTCGACATTTAAAGTTTGGCCGCTTTGAACTGGAAGTCTTGCTAATAAATCTTGAAAAGCGCGATCTTGTTGCCCTTCGCCCGACACTTTAATATCAACATGAATGACTTTAACCGCTGGACCTGGAGTAATTTGAAATGTAAATACCCAAGTGTTGCCTCGTCTTTGCCATCTAGAACGAATTTGAGATTTAAAGTAACCATAGGGCTCTAGTGAATCATGTAAAAATTTTGGTGATTGTTGATAAAGTTGACGAACTTTTTCTGCAGTTAAAGGCTTAGGGATTTCATCTCGGCGGCGTTCGAGCATGGCAACTAGCTTTTTTTGAAGAGACTCTTCAATACCAAACAGTTTAAATTCAATAGTGAAAGAAGATTGCGCCCAAACAGAACAATTCATCAGCAAGCAATATATCAATAATAAAGATATTTTTTTTTTTTCATTATCTCATATTATAGCGAATTTAACGTTTTTTTACTATGTTCGTCTCGTACGCGAAGTCGACAATTGTTATTTATACATGCAACCAAACAAGCTGCTAAGGGAATTCGTAATAAATTATGTTAAACTAAAACCGATTCGTTATTTGAATGACTAGGGTCTGTTGACAATTGTCAACAGCCCTAGTTGAAGAGACGTCATTATAATGCTAGCTGCATAAGAACATTTAGGTATTGTAATCCATGTCTAGTGGATTATGGGAAAATAAGGTGAGGTAAAGCTTAATATGAATCCCCAGGGAGGCTCGATGATACAAAAGCAATTAATTAACGGTTTTGAGACTTACACCATTTCCTCTACGGATGGCTCAACTCAAGCTTCCTTTATACCTGAGCGAGGAGGTATTCTTTACTCTGTGGTTATGCCAGGCCAGCAAGGTGCTCGTGAATTACTTTTTCAAGATGAACAATTTTGGAGTCGCAGCCAAAATAGTTTTATGGGTGGAGCTCCTTTTTGCTTTCCCATTTGTGGACGACTTGAACGACAAAGTCACCTTAATGCATATTATTATGATGGAAGAATTTATGAATTGCCTATCCATGGATTTGCTGCAAGTAAGCCCTGGGAAGTTGCAAAAGCAGGTGAAAACCATTTAGCCTTAACTCTAAGAGATGATGAAGAAACTCGAACAGTATATCCGTTTCATTTTACCGTAGAGTTGCATTATGAAGTTTCTGCAAAGCGTTTATTTTGCCGGCAGACTTATACGAATCACGGTGAAATACCTTTGCCTTATTATGCCGGTTTCCATCCTTATTTTTTAACTCCCTCTCCTGGACAAGGAAAGGAGCATGTTATTTTAAATTATACCCCCATTCGTCGTTTTCGTTATAATCAGAGATTAACAGATCTGGTAGGTGAGCAGCCTTTATTTATTTTACCCACCGCTGTTTCGAATGCTGAAATTAATGAGCAACTTACACAATTGGGTGAGGACAAACAAATTCATTTGCATTATCCGGGTGGTGATGTGATAAATCTATTTGTAGAGGGGGTAGAAGATCCTGACCTATTTTCTTATGTGCAAATTTACACTGAGGTAGATAAATCATTTATTTGTGTTGAGCCGTGGATGGCTTATCCAAATGCATTAAACAGTGTGGCAGGGGCCCGTTGGTTAGCTCCTGGTCAAAGCGAACATGGTACTTTACGTTTATGGGTGGAATAAGAACACGTTTCGCACCTAGCCCAACAGGTGATTTACATTTGGGATCTGCACGCACAGCCCTCTTTGCTTGGCTGTTTGCCCGGCAGCAGCATGGTGTATTTATTCTGCGAATAGAGGACACGGATCCTGAACGTTCCACTCAAGCTTCTGCTGAAAGTATTTTAGAGGCTATGCACTGGTTAGGGCTTGATTATGATGAGGGCCCTTATTATCAAACTCAGCGCTTTGAACGATATTATGCGGTATTGCAACAGTTATTAACAGAAGGTAAAGCTTACCGCTGCTATTGTAGTAAAGAACGCCTGGAAAATTTGCGAAATCAACAAATGGCTCAAGGGCAAAAGCCCAGATATGATGGACATTGTCGTGAACAGAGTAAAATTCATCTACCTCCTTATGTAATTCGTTTTCGTAACCCTCAAGAAGGAGTTGTCACTTTTCAAGATATTGTCAGAGGTTCCATTACAGTATCCAATTCCGAATTAGATGATTTGATAATTGCGCGCAGTGATGGTTCGCCAACGTATAATTTCACAGTTGTGGTAGATGATTGGGATATGCAAATTACCCATGTTATTCGTGGGGATGATCATATTAACAATACTCCGAGACAAATTAATATTTTGCAAGCTTTAGGCGCTGCTTTACCTCAATATGGTCATGTGCCAGCTATTTTAGGCAGTGACGGCAAACGTTTATCTAAAAGACATGGTGCGGCTGGAGTTTTGCATTATCGTGAAGCGGGATATTTGCCAGAAGCTCTAGTAAATTATTTGGTACGTTTAGGATGGTCTTATGGAGATAAAGAAATTTTTTCTCAAGAAGAAATGGTTCGTTGCTATAATGTCGATTCTTTACAGCGTTCTCCTGCTGCGTTTAATCCCGAAAAACTTATTTGGCTTAATCAATATTACATGAAAATGCTGGATCGATCGATAGTGGCTCGTGCTTTAGCGCATCAACTAGAAAGAAGATCTATTGCATTTGATAGTGGACCACTGTTGACAGATATAGTAACACTGCAAGCTGAACGCGCCAAAACTTTAGCGGAAATGGCAGAGATGAGCCGTTATTTTTTTGAACCCATCATTCAATATAATGAACAGGCGGCGAAAAAATATTTGACGGCTGATGTTCTCCCGTTATTGCATTTAGTTTATCAACAAATTGCCAATCTGAAGCAATGGGAACCCTCTGTTCTTCATGATGTAATTAAAAAAATTGCTGAGGAGCAAAGCATCAATATGGGAAAAATTGCTCAACCTCTTCGTGTTGCTGTGACAGGTAACGCGATTTCTCCACCTATCGATGCAACTTTATATCATATTGGTCGAGAACAAGTTCTAGAAAGATTAAATCGTGCTATACAGTTCGTTTCTTAGGCGACACGGTTGAAATTGTTATGCCCGCCTCGTCTTGTTCCGAGAAACAGTTATAGGCAATAAAATAAAATTAACATGTTATAGATAAAAATTAAAAATTGGCGCTCGGTTTTATCTAAGGAGAGATTGATATTTTCAAAAAATCTGTTAATATTTTTCTGAAATGAATTTTTAACAGGAAATTTATTTATTTTTTTAATTAAAACAAAAAATTATTATTATATAGTGATCCAGTGTAAGCTAGGCAACCCCAACCTTTTTTACTACTGCAATTTAACAAAATTATCGAGTAGTTTTTATGAATAATATTCTAGCCGCAGGTTGGGTAATGTGTGCTCCTCAGTTTTTTGGGGTTGAATATGTCATTAATCCTTGGATGGAAGGCCACATAGGTTGTGTGAAACAACAAAAAGCCCACCAACAATGGGAAGCTTTATACAATATTCTTATTCAACGGACTAATATTCATCTCATTCCTCCTATTTCTGATTTGCCTGATATGCCATTTACAGCAAATGCTGGATTGGCTTTAGGTAAAGTTTTCGTGCCAGCTGTATTTCGCTTTCCACAACGACGAGGAGAAGAACGCTATTTTCGGAAATGGTTTCAGGAATGTGGTTATCAAATTGAAGAACTGAATGTTGCGGCAACTTTTGAAGGTGAAGGCGATGCGCTTTTTCAACCAGAAGAAGCTTTATTATGGGCCGGATACGGAGTGCGTAGTTCTTTAGCAGTTCACCTTCGATTAAGCGAAATTTTCGATGTAGAAGTGGTTTCACTGCGTTTAGTTGATTCTAAGTTTTATCATCTTGACACCTGTTTTGTAGCTCTTCCAGGTGGGAGAATTATTTATTATCCCCCTGCATTTGATGCTATTTCTTTGGAATTATTACATCAACGTGTTCCACCTCAGAAACGTTTTGCTGTTAGCGAAGAAGATGCTATTAATTTTGCTTGTAATGCTATTATTTGTTCAGGCGCTTATATTTGTAATTATGCTTCCCCTTCATTACAGGCCCAATTGCATGCATGGGATTTAGAGGTAATCACTACTTCTCTTACAGAATTTATGCTTGCCGGTGGCGCAGCTAAATGTCTTAGCTTGTGTTTGGCACATGAGGTTCCTCCATCACACGTTATTCCTAAATCGGAAATTTGTATACGAACAATTGAATTGCAAGGTCATGTTTTGGATAAGGGACTTTTAACTGATGTGATAGATATAATCACGAGTTTAGGAGGAGATTTTGAAATTCTGCAATTTCAAGCGGGACTTCGTCATGATCAAGAATCTACAGTACGCATACAAATAAGTATGCGTACTGTTGCGCAAATGGAAAAAGTGCTGCCATCCTTGTTTGCTTTAAATGCTCGGTCCACTTGTCCACCCCTTCCTCTTAGTAAAAAGAAAATTAATCCTATAACAAATAACACTATAAAAATAAAAAAGATAATTTTTGCAATTCCAACTGCAGCTCCTGCAATTCCTGTAAAACCTAAAGCAGCTGCAATGATGGCAATGACTAAAAATATTACAATCCACGATAACATGATAAACTCCTTATAGCAGTTCGCTAGCGTTCATGGGGTTTAATTTACCAATGCAGAGGCCAACAGTTTTTTGTTAACTGATCGTGCCCTGGTATTCTAATTTTAGATGACTTATTAGTTTTTTTCAAAAAACTAGGGCCTGTTGACAATTGTCAACAGGCCCTAGTTTCTAAAACAAATCGATGCATGATTTTTGGGATCTTGTCGCAAAAACCATTCCCAATCGCTTAATTCAGTAATATAAGCTTTATCAGTTGAATTTAAAGACATTTTTTTGACTCTACGCACAACATTCTTTTGCCATTCAAGGTCAGCATGAACTAGTACCTTAGTCATCATAGGGGAATTATACAGATGAACATGAACATAAGCTGGGTTGATGGGGTGTCCATTAACTGTTACACGTATTTTTTTGTTATCAATTAAAAAAAATTCAACTTTTTTGTTGCAAGGTGAAACCCACACGCTAATGAGTTTCGCCGATAATGAAAAAAAATGAAATGGTGAAAGTGTAGCCATATCATTGGATTATACCGAAAAATATATTTGGCACAATCCGGCATTTCTCTGGCGGGAATAGCTGGGAGCTCAATCCGATATTATTATTGTTTATTCCGGTGAACTGAATTGTAGGAAATTCCCGTTACTTGTAAAAAATAAAGTTTTATTTTTGTAGTTTCATAAAGGCGAGTCTAAATAGACAACTGATTATACAGAAAAACATCCTTGACTTCGGTAAAAAGCTTATATACTTTACTGAAATTAAACAACTATGATTAAGGATAATTATTATGAACCCTATTATTAAAAAACCGGTGGAAATTCGTTTGTCTGTCCCAACTGCTTTTCCTGAATTCAATAGACTCCATCACAAATCCTCTGACTTCGAATCAACTAGCATATTTGTGGCTCCTATGAAGCAAGGTCATTTTCGTAGAATGGAATCTTTACCAGAAGCCAAAAAAATTCATTTTTTGATGCAAGAATTAACGGGCTTGTCACAAAATGATTTGGATGAATTAGATATTGATGATTCTGCGGAGCTAACAAAAGTGATTATCAATTATATGAAAAAATTTGTTCAAATTACCAAAGAAATTGCCGTGTATAAGCATTGGCATACGCATTATAAACAAAAAGCTGTAACTGCTAGTTAGTTAGTATGGAGATGAATACATGGAGAGACCAAGAGGAACTGATGAACAAAATACCGGACCTGGAGCACCACCAATTCAAATTCTATATTCGGGTTTAAGTCCTTCTGGTGAAAATCCAGTCCCTGAAGAAGAAAATTTAATTAGATCTGATTTACGTCATACTTTTATTTCTGGCACATCCGCTGCAGAAATTAAAAATCAGCAAGACGATGAAGCCAACCAATGCTTAGCTGAATGTTCAAATTCTATTACTCATTTCCTAACAGTATGTAGCGGTCGAACAGCCTCCTGTATTCAAGCGATTTGTACCCCAGTAGGTTATTGTTTACAAGGAACCTGGAACGCTCTTGGTAGTTGTCTGCAATTTACCAAACGTCAAGGGTTGGTCTTTCTTTCTTGGAATAAACGAGGATTAATTCAGGGAGTAGATTTTGGTTCCAGCAAATATCCTTTTGGGGGTTATGTTTCTACTGCATTGCTGACTAACGCGTTAGGGACCCTTTATGTGGCAAATTATGATCCCTTTCATTTTGCAGAACGTTTTATTATTTTTTATAATCCAGTCGGGAAATTTTTAATTATAAATGGGGTAATAATCGCTACTTGGGGTATTAAAAATATTGCCGAGAGCTTATGGTACGGTCCCATGCGGCGCTCCCTTCTCCCTGAAGATGACAGCGTAATCAAGCGTATTACTGGAGATGGTTTGGATATTACCCTGAGGGATCATCCTGTCCTAGATCCGGGTAGTGTAGAAGAAGATGCAAAGCAAGCCTGCTCAGTATCAAGACTCCCAATCTTAGAACGAATGGGCGGCGCCTTTTTATTTCAAAGTTTGGGAACCCAAATTGGTTATGCTTTTCCTGAATATGGTTGGGTCTATGGATTAATTGCAGGCAATATTGTGGCAATTTTAGGCGTGGCCAACACCATAAATATAGCCATGACAGGGCCTCAACAACTATTAGGAGGTTGGCTGGGGAGAGATTTTTGTTTAGAAGATGGATTTTTAGTTCCAGCGTTTTATGCTCCTAAGTCATCTATTAGTAAAATAACGGGCTTATTAATAAATGGTTCTCTAAGTGCTGTTTTTTTAATCCAAAAAACTTTACCCATAGTTTATTTGGTACCGACAGTTGGAGGGCTAGTTGTTATTAACTTTATTGGCTTACATCATATAGGAGATTTTTTTAGTGTTGCCTTGCGTTTGTATATTTGGGGAGCATTTGGTCCGAATTGCTATTTAGAAGAGAGTGCTTTTGAAGCCGCGGAAAATGCAGCTAAATCTTCTCTGGTTAAAGGTCTTGTAATTGTTACGCTTGCAGGTCTTTCTTTTGGAGTTCCCTTTTTAGCAGGTCAATCAGTGCAATTAGCGGGTCTTATATCAGCTGCCACTGTAACGCCTGCATTATTAGGCGGTTATCATTTTGTAAATATTATGTCTCTTGTCGGAAAAATTTTAAAATATGGTTCGCTAGGCAATCGCTGGGGAATCGAAGATGAGGCATTAGAAAATAAGCTTTCAATTTTGTTAGGTAATTTAGTAGTTCAAATCATTAGTCATTCTATCATCGCGTTACCCATATTTTTGCAAACCAACGCCATTGCACGTCCATTTACTCTTACTTTTATTGGAACCAATTTATTAACTATTCCTGGTCTTCTACGCTTAGGTAAATTGGTTCTCAATATGGGTGATGGACTTTTATTTATAGGAAAGCAGTTTTTTGAGGGCATGAAAAAATTTATAAATTGGCATATTGAGGGTTTAAAAGGTATCGATCCTCAAAATATTTTGCAGACCCTGGGTGGTGTCGCCTTCAGCTTGGAAGCAGGTGGAATAGGGGCTTTGATTGCATATCTTTGCAAAGCTGGGATGATTAAAGCATTAAAAATAAGTGCACATATCTTCACACCTTTAATGATTGGCAGCAGTTTTGGTTGGTCAGAAACTCTTTTGAGTCTAGCCAATGGTCAATTCAACTGGCCCGAAGGGTTTTTAGCACCTTCCGAACCAAGTCAATTTCGTGCTATTCCTGTAGAAGAAGAGGATAAGTCTGAGGGAAAAATAGGAGCTTTTCCAAATATAATGGTTCCGACGTATGACTGGGAAGAACCGAGTTCTGCCGAGAGCAGGGGAGGGCAAGAAAAGGAAGTGATTGGTCATGCAATACTTTTTAGAGAAGAGGATCTTTCTCCAGCTAGTGATTATCAGACAACAATAGAAGAAGAGCAAATTCCAAGGAAGGAAAGTGATGATAGCTTGGTAGAAGAACATCTGCCTGTAGCAGAAAATCATCAGCCCGGATTTTCCTATTCTCGGTTAAGTGGCCCGTTATTATCTATTTGTTTGGGTACACAAATTGGTTCGATTTTTCCTGATTTTAGTTATCTTATCGGTGGCTCTATAGGGCTGACTGTAGGGATTTTAGGTGGTTATAATTTAATTAACCTGATAGTTAATTTGCCACGTACTTTGATTCTCGGAATTGTGCCTAAGCGCAACATGCCTTCAGGAGTTTTGCCTGAGGATAATTATGGCTATAAGAGTAATCAAGGTCGCATGGTAAATTATGTTGCTTTAAATGTAACTTCTGCTATTACCGCTTTGATAGTTAATCTTAAAGAAAGACAATCTGAATGGGTTTCTCTTCTGCCTTTAGCTACGATAATAATTAGCATACCCGGGATATATCATCTGACTGATGGCTTATTAAGTTGCATGAAATGGTTAGCGCGCGATTCGTGGGAAGGTATAGCATTTACAAATAAAAAACATATGCCCTTTGGTGGGTTACTCTTAAGTGTTGGTGCAGGTATCACGGTTGGCATAGTGGAAAAATCGTTCTTGATGGGATTAGGTGTTGGATGGGGAATGTTGCCTATCGGCGCGTTCGGGTTAAAGTCTGTTCTCCAAACTATTTGGACAGGACCTTTAGAGAAGCCTTTACCAGAATCAAGAATTCCCTTTAAATTTAAACATGAAGAAGATGAAAAATTTAGTTTTGATCTTGCTCCACGACCAGGTGAGGAGGAAGAGGCAGAGAGAGAATTGGAAGTCGAAGAACGAGCTCCAGTTAACTTTGCATGTTCCGGACACGGTTGTCACCGATTTGCAACTTTTCCATTATTGATAGGATTACCTTTTGTAATTACGAGTCATTTAGGTCTTAACATAAATTATGTAGGAATGGCCACTGGAACCGGCGCCGCTATAAGTTTATTAGGTTTGGGGAATATAATAGGAATAGTAGAAAGTGGAGTACGTGTACTTTGGGGTGGATGTTTCGGTCCTGCTTTTAGATTCACTGACGGCTTCTTGGGCTCTGCTCTGTGCGCTTATAAAACTATTCCAGGAAAACTAACAGGTTGGATATCTGCAAATACTCTGCCCGTATTAATTGCCTATGCAGCTGGGGAGAGGAACACTTCTTTAATCATAGTGGGTATGAGTAGTTTGATTACTAGCACTATAGGGCTACATCATATTCTGAATTTTCTTACTATAGTTTTGGGACGGTTGCCAGTAGGAGGTATTGGGGGTTGCGAATTTAATTTAGAGGGAAGTAGTTTTGGCCCTGCAACTTATGCAGTAAATTCTACTCCTATGAAAATAATTGGTTTGGCTATTTGGGTTGGAGCGACCTTTGAAACGGCTCTAGCAACGGGTTCTTCTTACCAATGGGCTGGCATCCTTTCGGCCATAACAATAACGACTGCTGGGTTTGGTTTACATCATATTGTTAATGTACTCTCTTTAGTGGTTAAAACTCTATATAAGGGAAGCAGTGGGGATGGGTGTGGGGTTGAAAATGCATTGCAAAATAAGTTATCTCGTTTTATTGGTGTATTAGCTACCTTGGGAATTAGCAACACAGCTATAGCATTACCGGTTATATTATTGGCTAAGGCGAACATTGCTATAACTGTTGGCTTGACAAGTACCGGAACGATTTTAATAGCTATTCCGGGCTTAAAACGTATAAGTTCGCTATTAATTGCAAGTGGTTCTACCTTGCTGAGTGGAGTGGCAGGTGGATCATTTGGTTCGGATTTCCAAATACCAGATAGCATTTTAGGCGCCGCTCAGTATGCTAATGAATCCACCTTTGCTCGCATTGGAGTGCCTTGTGTTGCTGGAGCTGCAGCGGCAGGCATTGCCTTGGGTTGCAATGCTCCTCTGTTGATAATTGCTATTTCAGCAGGCGCGGCAACAGGAGTGACTATTACCGGCCTGCATCATTTATTCGATATTGTAGCACAAACACTAAGCACCCTTTACCATGGCATCACTTGCAAATTTGATTCATCTAGTCAAAGAGATCAAGGAAGGGGATTTGGTAAACCAAAAACAATTGTAGGAGGAGTCCTTTGGCCTATAGCTACTGCCGGCGGAATGGCTACGGGCCTTGCATTTACCAACCCCTTTCTTACGCCAATAAGTGTATTACCCTTCATTGGAGCCAAAACGTTGTGCGACTCAGATCGCTGCAAGCAAGTGGGTATGATTAGCGTGTTTGGCCCCATTGCAGTAGTAATAAGACAACCTTTAAAGGCAATTTTTGTTAATGTTAAAGCAGGCTATAATATTGCACGTTTTATAGGAGGAACTCCTCGTAAACCTGTTACGAGCCTGGTACGCCTTGGAGTTAATGTGGGTGTCACTGTAGCTACTCATCAGGTAATTGATAAAATAATGGATGCCTGGTTGCCTGACCTATCAGCAGCAACTCGAGTGTCAATTAAAGCTACTTGGGTTACTGTCGTCTTTACTCTAACTAGCAGTATTAGCAAATGGGCTACTAACTGTGCACGGAAATGGTATTACGGGCATAAAAACCCTGAGAGATACTCCTTGGATACTGCACAAATTGCTTCTATAAAACATAATCTAAAGAGTGTAGTAATCCTTGAAGATGAAAAACGGGGCGAGCAGCAACTAGAAAACATGATTGATCTTACTAATAGAGCTTTTGAGAAAACTATTGACCATGTTAAGCATCAAAGTCTTACCTACCGTTTTTCACGCGTGTTCTATTATGGCCCCCCAGAGAAATACCTAAAAACAGCACATGATTTATTTAAAACAGGTCATGCTTTGTGGGAGATTTGGGATGACACCTTGGGTCAAAATCCCCCTGGAAGTCTCATAGATTCTAACTTACAATTGTTTCTGGATAAAAAGGGGGATGGTACGCCGATTATACACTACCCATTGACTCAACTTCCAAACAGCGTACAGTCAAATAAACATCAGGCTGTAGGAGTGACATGGGAAAGTTAACTATAAACATTTATGGTGGTCTTTATGAATGATCCGGTTCAAGAGAAAAATTCTTTGGAAATTAAATGTGCTACGATTAATGATGTTCCTTTAATCTTATCTTTTATAAAAGAATTAGCTGAATATGAAAAATTATTGCATGAAGTCGTCGCCACCGAAGCGATCTTGCAAGAAACCTTGTTTGGAGAAAAAGCTCATGCAGAGGTAATTATTGGTTATATAGATGAACAGCCAGTAAGCATTGCATTATTTTTTCATAATTTTTCAACTTTTTTAGGTCGTCCCGGAATTTATTTAGAGGACTTATTTGTTAGACCCGCTTTTCGTGGCAGAGGAATTGGTCAAAAAATGTTAGCATATTTAGCTAAATTAGCTAAAAGCAGAAAATGTGGTCGCTTAGAGTGGTGGGTTTTAAATTGGAATAAAACGGCAATCGAATTTTACCAACGCATAGGTGCAAAACCTATGGATGAATGGACTGTATATCGTTTAACTAGTGAAAAATTCGATAGTTTATGATGGTAATTGGTAGCTGTTCACGGGGTAGAAGGGAAAGCCCCCTTTCTGCGTTGGCAAATTAGGTCTCGTGAACGCTTACGGTAATTGTTCCATTGGGGAAGGAAAGACGGCCATCCTTAGCCAAAATTCGTCCTTGAATTTTCATCCATGATTCGTCCCTGAAACCTCTTTTTTTTCTTATGAGACGCTAAATTAACAGAAATCAGACACTATTTTGTGAAGAATAGAATTATCTTTCCGGTTATAAAAATAATTTTAAAAATTTAATATTTAAATTCAATTGCTTAAAAAATTTTTGTTGCATTTAGTAAGAAATTTCCTTCATGATTTTTAGGAATATCTTAATTAATTTTATATAAATTGCTTACAAAGAAAAGTTTTTTAGATTCCCGCGACAAGCCGCAGCAAATAAATTGCAAATTCGTTTAGAGGGCTTTGTTTACTCATTTTTCTAGGGTATTAAAAGTGATTATTCCATGCTGCAGGGCAAATAAAGTCAGTGCCAAACTACCCTTTACATTAAGTTTTTCAAAAATTCGATTACGATAGCTATGTACAGTTTTATGATCGATTTTTAATTTCTCTGCAATTTCTGCTACGGGAAGGCCACGAATTACTTCTTGCATAACTTCTTTTTCTCTCTCTGACAACTGACCAAAAATATTTTCTGAGGAAAAAAAAGTTTTGGTTAGAGCTAAACGTTTAGCAAGTTGAGGGCTGATCACTTTTTGTCCTGAATGGACTGCTCGGATGGTATATACCAGCTCTTCAGGTGTAGTTGTTTTAGGTAGATAACCGTGTGCCCCCGCCTCGAGCAAGCGAAACAAAGAATAGTCATGTGTTATAGAGGATACGATTATGATTTTAATTTGATCGTTTAAATTGGATATGGTTTGAGTAACATCTAAACCGGAGAAGTCTGGAAGCTGCAAATCTAAAATTACAATGTCAGGTTTAGAGATATGTATCTGCTGCACAGCCTCTTCACCTGTGCTAGCCTCATTAATAACCTGAATATCTTTAGTATTCAATAAGATCTGTTGTAGACTCTTTCTCACTAAAGCGTGATCATCTACTAGTAAAACTTTTATAATCTTATTCAAAAATTCTCCGATTGATCCCCAAAGATCTTGAAAAGAATAACGTACTAATGGAGCTAATTTTGGTCTACTGCTGCGTTGTGTTTGCATGAGACCAAAAAATTCATCGTATCAAACCATGTTACCAGTTAATAAAGCAGCTTCCTAATAATTTTTGCGAATACGACCATACCTGCAGACGAAAAAAATAATAAGTTTTGGAATGAGAAATACCTAAAAAATAGGTTAGGACTACAACCGGAGTACAGAAAATAGACTTCTTGCAAAACCTTCGTCTTTTGAGGCCCATTTACTCGCGTGTAAACTCCGCAGGTCTGAATTTACCAGCGGTGCTAGATTTTTTGGAGTAACATAAAACTAAAAGGTGCGAGTTTTAAAACAGTATCATCAGTAATAATCGCTTGTTTCTCTTGGTCAGATGTCGATAAAATTTCTTGCCAATTTCCAGCGGGTATAAATTTCTGGAGACTTGAGATTTCAAAATTGAAATTAAAAATTTGTAAACATTCTTGCTTATCTAAAATTCTTTTGACTAGCAAAATTTTTAGCTTATCGTTAGTCCATACTAACATTCCTTCTTTACTTAAATTGGCTAAGACAGGATTATGTTTGCGTAACTGTAATAAAATTTTGTAAAATTCCCACAATTCCTGGTTTTCTGCTTGATATTTTAGATTATGATTCAGCTTACATTTTTTAAATGTAGATTCATCTTGAGTGGAGCAGCAAAAGTTTTTTAATCCAATTTCAAGAAATTCTTCCATTCTGCCTTTCTGTACCGCAGCAATTAGATTCTTATCTTGAAAATCTGTGAAAAAATAAAAAGGAGTAATTTCAGCATATTCTTCACCCATGAAAATAAGTGGTATGTATGGAGATAGAATAAAAGTTGCTGCAATTAACTTGAGCTGTTGTAGTGTTAAATTGGTAGTAAAGCGTTCTCCATAATAATGATTGCCTACCTGATCATGGTTTTGAGCAAAAACTACTAGCTGGTAAGGTGGAATAGATGCAGAGGAGAGTCCAAAATGACATTTTTTAAAGGGAGAATATTGCCCAGAATATACAAAGCCTTGCTCATAAGCTTTCGCTAAGTGGGTTAATTCTCCGAAATCTTCATAATATCCATTTCGTTCATTTGTTATCAACGAATGCAAAGAATGGTGAAATTCATCATTCCATTGTGCATGCAAGCCAAAACCTCCAGCAGCTTTAGGTTTTATAATTTTTATGTTGTTTAAATTACTTTCTGCAATTAAATGAAAATGTTTGTTTAATAGATTACTTAAATTATCACAAGCATCTGTTAATTCTTCTAAAAAATGATAGGCAGATTTATCATAAATTTCTTGTATAGCATCAAGGCGTAAGCCATCAATATGATATTCTGCCATCCAGTGTAAGGCATTTTCAATTAAATAACGCCTTACATGATTGCTGTAGGCGCCATCTAAGTTAAATGCTTTTCCCCAAGGGGTTTTATATTTATTTGTGTAATAGTAGCCGAAGTTATCAAAATAATTGCCTTCTGGACCTAAATGATTATAAATAACATCCAAGATTACAGCTATGCCTCTTTGGTGGCAGGCATCCACAAATTCACGTAATTTATTCGGACCACCATAAGTGTTGTGCACGGCGAAAGGAAAAACTGCATCATAACCCCAATTGTGTCGTCCAGAGAATTGTGCAATAGGCATTAATTCTATCGCGGTTATGCCTAGTGACTTGAGCTCATCCAGATGGGATATGACTGCAGTAAAAGTTCCTTCGGCTGTATAGAGGCCTACGTGAAGTTCATAAATAACATAATCTTGCAATCTTATCCCCTGCCATAATTGATCTGTCCAGGGGAATTCTTGTTCTGTCACTTCAGAAGGGCCAAAAACTCCCAAGGGTTGATAGCGAGAAGCGGGATCGGGTCTTCTATTTAACTGATCAAAGTGATAAAAATATTTTGTACCTGGATTCATATTCGACAATTCTATGGAAAAATATCCGTCAGTACTTTTCTCCATGGGAAATAGTTCAGAAGATGTTTCATTATGGATAATTTCCAACCATAATTTCTCAGCTAGAGGTGTCCAAACTAAAAAATTGCAAAAATCATTTTTTTTTGAATGTAATGCGCCTAGAGATATGGGCAATTTTTCCATATTTATCATGCTTCAAATATCTTCAATTTCAATTATAAATACTGTTAGCTTGATTTGTAGAAGCTATCAATTTGAGTTTTTTGAGTACTAAATTTTTAGTAAGTTTAAACAAAATAGTTATATTTTGTGCAAACTTTGGGGAAGATAAAATTTGAGTATTTTTTAATCTAGCTGTTGATACATCAATCTGTATAAACAATCGAATTATGTTCATAACTATCCCTTAAACTTACCTAACAGAAATAATTATATTAGCCTTCTTTGTAAAACAACAAATAATTTTCAAATGTAGTTAAGTAAATTATAAAAAATATCATAAAATTAATAATAGACTTCTTTTCAAACCCAGTATTTTGGTCAAATTCTTGTGAGTAATATTTCCTCACTTACGAAATAAAGGGGTTTCGTTTGGCAAATTTATAAGGATAAGCCGATGACACATACTACCATGCAAATCGAAAATTTAGATCCACAATGCTTACTTTTCAAAGAATGGTTGGTTACTAATGGGCTAGGTGGATTCGCCTGCGGGACTATATCAGGAACTCTAACGAGAAAATATCATGGGTTACTTGTTTCAGCCTTACATGCGCCGTTTGGGCGTACAATTATGTTTAATTTTTTGGATGAAACTATTCTTTTAAATTCTTCTGATGAGAAAAAAATTTCCTTTCTAAGAAAAAGTAAAAAGGATCCTGTTCCAGATATTTATCTCACTAATTTTAAGCTTCTAGATGGTGTTCCAATTTGGCATTATAAAATTGGTGAGATAATTTTAGAAAAAAGAATACACTTAGTTCATCGACAGAATTCTTTGCATATTACTTATAAATTAATCTCTGGATCATTACCGGTAAAATTGAAACTTTGCCCATTTTTTAATATGCGTCATATTGAAAACCCTGTTAACTTTAAATCGCCGGAGGAGATATATTCAATCGACTCGCATGATTCGCATTATCAAATTAATTGTGGCAATTATCCACCACTAAAAGTTTATATATCCTCACGTGGTTCTTTTATCTATGAACGAAATACCATAGAAAATATTTATTATGAAATAGAGGAGCAACGTGGATTAGAATCAATAGGTAATTTAATAAGCTTAGGATATTTTGTTATCCCATTAGAATTGGGCAAAGAAATGACTTTGGTTGCTTCTGCTGAAAATTGGGAAACTCTAGAGGTTTTAAACACTCGAGATGCTTGGTATGCTGAAGAATTAAGACGGAAAAATGTGCTTAAAACAGCCGGGCTATTGCATAAAAATCCAATAAATGAAAAAAGTGAAATCATCATCATTATGCAGAAGTTAACTTTAGCAGCAGATCAATTTATTTTCTCCCCAATTACTCGCTATAGAGATATAGTGAGACTACAAGCTTCTGGAGAAGAACCTATCTCAATCATTGCGGGTTATCCTTGGTTCACCGATTGGGGTCGAGACACCATGATTTCGTTGGAAGGATTATTATTATGTACGGGTAGAAGTTCGTTAGCTTATTCTACATTGCGTACTTTTGCCTACTATGTAAAAGAGGGTTTAATTCCTAATATGTTTCCCGATACAGAAAATAAAGCGAAATATAATACCGCTGATGCAACTTTATGGTTTTTTCATGCTACAAATAAATATATTGAATACACAAATGATACTCACATCCTTGATTTAATGCTGCCAGTTTTTAAGAACATTATAAATTTGCATGTTAAGGGTACTTCTTTTGGTATTAAAGTCGATAGTGATGGCTTGCTATTACAAAGTGCTGAAGGTTTACAACTAACTTGGATGGATGCAAAGGTAGGAGATTGGGTAGTAACTCCGCGGCGGGGTAAAGCCGTAGAAATTAATGCGCTTTGGTATAATGCTTTAAAACTAATGGAAAAATGGACTCATGATCCAACTTATACTCAATTAGCGCAAACCTGTTATGATTCATTTAATCAAAAATTTTGGTATTCTGAAGGTAATTATTTATACGATGTAATAGATTCTGAAGAAGGGGGTAATGACGATGCCCTTAGGCCTAATCAAATTTTTTCCATATCTTTAACCTATCCCGTATTGGATCCCAAATACTGGGAACCCGTTTTAACCATTACGCGTAATCAACTTTTAACTCCAGTCGGCTTGAGAACTTTAACTGCAAGACATCGTGATTATAAAGCAACTTACGATGGTGATTTGCGTTCTCGTGATGCTGCTTATCACCAAGGAACTGTTTGGCCGTGGTTGCTGGGTCCTTTTGTTGATGCTTGGTTAAAAGTATATCCTAATGATTTTTCTAATCCGCGTTTATTTTTAGACGGAGCTATGCATCATTTAAAATCTCTTTGCTTAGGGACTATTAGCGAAATTTTTGATGCAACAGAACCTTATCTGGGACGTGGATGTTTTGCGCAAGCTTGGAGTGTTGCTGAGATATTACGCATATTATATAAATTAAATCCCATGGAAGAAAATAAATTTAATGACTGTAACTTGACGGCAGAAAAGCTTAAGACTTAACAAGCGTTGGCAAAAATTTGGTTGCCGCTGCGTAGAAATTTTCTCATCCATTTGAATATAGCTGGCTTTTTGAATTAAATTCTGCTAATGTGAGCAATAGACTTCTTGGAAAACCCAATATTTTGGGCTCATGCAAAGCGTGTTGTTTTCGAGGAGCGGAGTTTACATGCAAGTAAATGAGCACCGAGAAAGTAATACAACACGCCGCAGTAGTCCAAAAGACAAAGGTTTTACAAGAAATCTAATGCAGGGTAAAGAAAGATCAACCCAACTTAATTCCTGCCACCAACAAAGTCGCTATTCTCCAACCGTAATTAACTCGGCCAATGAATTTGCACTTAATTTTTTTTAAAACTTATAGGACTATATGCAAAATTTTTTAAATATCGATCTTCCCGAACCCCTGTTAGCTTCTTTAAATAAGATGCGGTACAACACCCCAACTCCGATACAAATGCAAACTATTCCTCTGGCATTAGCTGGACGGGATATTTTAGGCTCAGCGCAAACCGGCACGGGTAAAACGGCTGCCTTTGGTATTCCTTTGATTGCGCACTTGATGAATTCTACACATGGAATGGCTCTAGTACTCACTCCCACACGTGAGCTCGCTACTCAAATTATTGAAGTATTACGCAAATTACTTGGAACGAATAGACAAATTACTTCGGCTTTACTCATTGGAGGTGAACCGATGGGACCGCAATTTCGGCAACTTAGGGCGGGACTTCGACTCATTGTCGGAACACCGGGACGTATCAACGATCATTTAAAACGCGGTAGTTTAATCTTGAAAGACACACAGTTTTTGGTATTAGATGAAACGGATCGTATGCTCGATATGGGATTTGGTATTCAACTAGATGAAATCATTCGTTATATACCCCAATCTAGACAAACCCTGATGTTTTCCGCTACTTTACCCCAGCAAATTGTGCAACGCTGTCAAAAATATTTACGTAATCCGGAAAAAATTTCAGTTGGGCCTACTGGCACACCCATTATCAACATTAAACAAAAGACCGTTCATATCTCCGATCCGAAAATATTCCAATTTACTTAATGAATTAGATCAACGCAGCGGATCAGTCATTGTGTTTGTGAATACCAAACGGGGTGCAGACACATTAGCAGAAAAACTTTTCCGCGATGGTCATGAAGCCAATGCTATTCATGGCGATCTTAGACAACGGCAACGTGACCAAGTGATTAAATCTTTTCGTAATAAAAATTATCGAATTATGGTCGCTACTGATGTTGCTGCTCGCGGTTTAGATATTCCTCATATTGAACATGTGATCAACTATGATGTAGCGCAATGTCCTGAAGATTACGTCCACCGAATTGGACGAACAGCACGTGCTGGTCGAGAAGGTAGCGCCATTTCCTTCGTGATTCCTAAAGACAGGATTAAATGGCAAGCTATCGACAACTTACTGAACCCAGGGAAGGCAAAACCTCATTATGCCTCTCCTCGCGCACGAAAATTTTCTTTTCGCAGCAGAAGAACTAAAGTTTCTGATAGGGGCTAAGAGAGGCTCAGAGGGCCAGTCACTGGTAAGTGACAAGTTCAAGTGTCTGACCCCCGCTTCATTCGATTACTTCATGTCATAGTGACAGGAATTGTCAGATCAGGGTATCATAACAAGGACTATTCATAACCACAAGGAGAGGTGAGGCCTATGACTAAGAATGTTGAGATCAATGCAAAGAGCACTAAAAATGAAATTTTGGATGCTTATCAGGAGACGCTACAGCAACTCAAGACCTTAAAAAAAGCCAGTCGACAAGAGGTCAAACGCGAGCAAGAAAAACAGACCATTCTGGGAAACGTTTTATCGCAGACAACCGATGATATTGTCCAAGAATTGGCGAGCTTAAAACTCTCGCTTGTTAAATCCCTGGAAGAGCTAGAGAATCAATTGTTGAATGAACACAAAAAACTAGCGACCTTACAACAAGCCATTGCTTGGCAAAGCCAGGAGATAGAAGCCTTACATGAAATAAAAGTAAATACCGAGACTCTAGGTATTCTACTTCATACGCAGAAAGAAAAGAAAGAGGCATTCGAAGAAGAGATGCGTGAAAAGCGGCATACGTTTGATCAAGAAATGATACAGAAACGCAGTGCCTGGAAGCAAGAACAAGAAGATACGATAACGACCTGGAAGGAGCAAGAGGCGCAACAAAAAAAACTGCGGCATCGTGAGGAAGAAGAATACCATTACAAACGAGATCTGGAGAGAAAAAAAGAACAAGATCTATATAAAAGCCAAAAGCATACATTAGAAAAACAGTTAATGGATGAGAAAGCACAGCTAGAGCAGCAATGGGCTGAAAGAGAGGCCCGGCTAGCAGCGAAGGAGGAAGAACTAAGCCGCCTAAAGGCCCAAGTAGAAGCGTTTCCGGCACAGTTGCAACAAGCAATCGAAGCTACCGAAAAAACGGTCACAGAGCATCTGCAATGGAAATATGACTATGAAGTCAGATTAGCCCAGAAAGAAGTGGAGGGTGAGCGCCGATTGTATCAACAAACGATTTCTGCTTTAGAGACAAAAATTAATCAACAAGTGCAGCATATCAAAGAGTTGACCGAAAAAAATAACCAAGCGGGGGCTCAAGTCCAAGATATTGCCGTTAAGGCCATCGAAGGGGCTTCCCGACGGTTTTATGCTCCGAATTATATGGAAAAAGCGGTAGAACTTACTAA
>CAVQTK010000014.1:0-58834 GCA_963716455.1 uncultured Pseudomonadota bacterium | reverse complement strand
TTTCACCTTCGCTAAGTACATGCTCAAGAGGATTATTGTGGAAGGCTCCTCAAAGTGCAAGTTTGTGAAGAACGCGTCCTTTTGAGACTTTTGACTTCATAAGTTCAACTTTTACTTTAGAAGCACCAAGCACTTTCAATTCTGTGTTAAATCTCTGCGCGAAGTCATCGGTAATTAATGCTTCGGCAAGCTCCCCCTTTTTTTGGGATAATGCATGTGTATTCGTCGTTTTCTTTGCATCGTAAATCTTGCTCAAAAAATTCAGTCGGTTGATTTCTTCATGAATTGCTGCGCAGTTTTCAGTTAACCATTTATGAGCCAATAAACTATTCAGGCTTTTGTTGATTTGATCTCGGTTGTCAGTCTTGGCATCCACTTCATATTTCTCCGTAAGTTTTTCCAATTTTTTTGAAAGAGCTTTTGCAAATTCAATCCACTTTTGGGACTGCAATGAAACAGGAATAGCTTGCTCAGATTCTAAATTTGGTAATTGATTTTTTCGAACCTGTAACTTTAAGAAAACTCAGCTATTTGCCTTCTTATTGGGGTGTGACCGCCTTTTAATGTAGATTCTTGAATGATTTTATTACAGCTACTTTTGGAGACTCAATCTTTTTAAATTCGTTAAGATTGCATTGAGGCTATATCTTGTCGATTAATATCTTCTACAACTTGAGGTTTGTCATCTTTTATGACAAGATTACCATCAATAATAAAATAAGCTGTATTTTCATTGGTCAAAATAACAGCATTCCCTTTAATTTCGTTGCATTTATCAGCATCGAATGTTGAAATTAAATAAAGGTCGTATCCTCTTATTTTCATCTTCTTGGATACCTGCTGCATCCATTATAGTATTCAACATATCAGAATTAGGTATGTTTTCGATTTTTTGATGGCGGTTTCATATTCTTTAGCTACTTCTATAACAGATTTTTGTATTTCATCTTTCACAAAGTCTTCAAATAAAAGAAATTTTTCTTTAGTTTCTTGATTCAAGATTTGATGGCAAAGAACGCAGCGCGAATCTTCAGAAATATTAGGATAATTAATACCTTTATAAGCCGCAGTAACAGAATAGTTTCGAGCGGCCTCCCATAATTCTTTCCATACATCAGAACCAATGCCTTCTAGTTGACTACCACTGAAGACCTTTTCTGCAGCAGCGGTCGCTGCGGCCTTTTTCAGAACCAATTTCTTTTTAACCGCAATTATTCGTCGACAATTTTCATCAGACAATTTCTCCAAATATCTTTGTGCATTCTGAATCAGAGAATCTACATGTGATTTTTCTTTCCTATATCGTGCTGCTTTCTCACTGGGTGTTTGCTCAACAAGTCGCCGCTGAAGGCTTTGAACCTCAGTTTCATCTTTATCTTCAAAAGAGCAACGTTTCTTTATATCTTCGAGCATGGTTCTGGAACTTATGTTCTCATACCAGATGCCTTCAGGTGTTTCTTTTAGTCCCACTGGCATGCTAGGCTTCTTTGACGGATGCCGCTTAACTTCGAAATCCAAAGCTTCAGCAACCTTTTCACAAATATCTATAAGTGAGCTAAAAAAAGATAAAATTGGGGGTTCGTAGCTTACCTCATCCTCTTTTCTTACAAAAATCTTGCCAACTGATGTATCAAAAATATTAACGCTTTTGAGGTCGTCACAAATATCCTGCCCTGTCCATTCATAAGTCTTAGCTTTTTCATCTTTCTCGTATGTGATAGAGGCCTTTTGCCCACTTGACGATGTTGTATAAACATTGAAATGCAAGGCACCAGGGTTCCGGACTCCGCAAATATGTTTAAGAAGCCGGACGTAGCCTGATTTTCCCGAAGCGTTATCACCATAGACTACAGTAATGTTACTTTTTCAAATTCGAGTGGCTTTTTGGGAGCAAGAGCGTTTACTCCCTCTATGTTTCTGATGGAGCATAAGCGAAAATTGTTAGTTGTATTTTGAGAAAAAGCGGTTACTGGAAAAGGATAGCTTGTTTTTGCAAGCTTACCTTGGCTTCCTGTTGACATAACGAAACAATATTCGAAATCTCTTGCTCAGAAAGTTCATTTTTTTCTAATAAATAGATTGCGCAGCTTGTAGCCATTTTGGTCGTTCGGAAAACCATCTAGAAAGTAAAGCTGAAAAATTATCCATAACAAAATCTCCTTCATACCAATTGCGCAATGAGTAAGCGCAATTGATTGTTGTGGATTAATGAATTAGCGAGGGGCGCTGTGGTTTTTCTGACTGTTTCTTCGCCGCCTTCGCCCATGGTAAATGGCGTCGGCGAGAATCGGAGAGGAATTTTAGTTCCGGTTTCTATTTCCCACAATTTTAAATCGATATAAGGTAATACGCCGAAGCGTACCAATCGTAATAGTCTTGTTGACGGAAAGTTTTGGATAGATTTTCGGTTTTGGATTCGGCGCGGCGAGTAGCTAGGTATTGTTTGAAAGTTTCGATCAGGATTTTGTCCGGAAAATTAAGGTCGACAGTGACGCGGTCGATGCCATGAAACCGAAATCATTTTCGTCTTTGGTTTCGTCAATAGCGGAATGAATAAGGGGTTTTCCGATCCAAGGTTCGTATTTATAATGGGTGAGGTCTAAGGAGGATCAGGCTTCAAATTGGTCTGCCCAATGCTTAACGTACGCAAGTTTTTTAGGATTAATTCCTCTTCTTACATATTCAAATTGTTCTAATAGTCATGGGGTGAACAGCAGGAATTTGGTTGTAATCTTTGCGAAATGCTTTCGGCCTCATGGAAAAAAAAAAAAGAGATATTTGCTTTTCCCTCGCCTTGATGTCGAATATTGGCGTTTCGCGTAGTGCGGTTCAATGCTTCGACGAGTGTTGCTTTAGATCTCTTGATGCTGAGATTCTACTTCTACTGTTAACCATTGCATTATTTGGCTCGCGAATGGCGAATTGCTCATACCACCCAGCGGCATCGAGTTTTTTAGCGGCTTTGTATTTATCTAATTGAAACCATTTCGGTAATTCTGAAATATTTTTAATTCGTGAAGTCATGCGTGTTCCTTGATGTCATGTTATTTTCGTGAGTTGGCTAGTTCGATCCAAATAATCCGCCCAATGTTGCATCATCTTTCTTCTCTCCGGTAAATATTCCGCATAATTATAAGCAGCGCGAATATTATTTCGTTCGGAATGGGCAAGTTGACGTTCAATTGCGTCACGGTTCCAGCCTTGTTCATTTAATAAAGTGGAAGCCATACTTCTAAATCCGTGACCGGTCATTTCATCTTTGGCATAACCCAAGCGCCGTAAGCGCAGCTAATACTGTATTTTCAGACATAGGCCGGTTGGGTGAACGCAGGCATGGGAAAAACATATTTACCGTCGCCAGTCAGTGCCTGCACTTCACGCAAAATAGCAATGGCTTGTGTAGACAGCGGCACAATATGGGCAACACGCATTTTCATTTTTTCAGGAGGGATTCGCCATTCGGCAATGTCAAAATTAAATTCAGACCACTCGGCCTTGCGTAATTCGCCCGGGCGAACAAAAGTTAAAGGAGCTAATTGTAATGCGCATCGAGTTACTAAATGTCCATTGTAACCTTTGATCGCACGCAATAAATCACCAATGGCTTTGGGGTCGGTAATAGAAGCAAAATGACGTTTTTTGACTGGTGGTATCGCACCACGCAAATCTGCCGAAACATCCCGCTCGGCACGACCGCTGGCGATGGCATAGCGAAAAACTTGACCGCAAGTCTGACATAGCCGATGAGCGGTTTCTATAGCACCACGATTTTCAACCCGGCGCAAAACAATCAATAATTCGGGAGCGGTGATTTCATTGATCGGACGATTCCCAATCCATGGAAAAATATCTTTTTCTAATCGGTGAAGAATTCGTTGCGCCATGTTCCTCTGTCCACTTGGAGCAAAACTTAATATGCCATTCACGGGCAATCGCCTCAAAGCTATTTTCAGGCCCGAGCTTCTTTGCTCGCTTCTTTAATTGCTTCGCCATCCCAGGATCGACATTGTCAACCAGGAGTTGACGGGCTTCATCTCGTTTAGACCTGGCGTCAGCTAAAGTAACGTCAGGATACATACCTATGGACAAGGATTTTTCTTTTTCCGCAAACCGGTATTTAAACCGCCACAATTTGGAACCATTGGGGTTAACAAGCAAAAACAGCCCTTTCTCGTCCGTCAATTTAAACGGTTTTTCTCGAGTTTTTACTTTCCGAATCTGTGTATCCGTAAGCGCCATGGGGGTATCCTATTTTTGAGACTAAAAATACCCCCAATAATGCCCCATTTTTTACGGGATTCTAGGGGTACGTAATGGACATTACCGGAACTAGCTTATCTGAAAAAACTAGATAATTACAAGCACTTCAGGACTATTTCGGAACGTGTTGGAAGGTCAAATGGCGGAGAGAGTGGGATTCGAACCCACGTGGGGCTTAAGCCCCCATCCGATTTCGAGTCGGTGCCGTTATGGCCACTTCGGTATCTCTCCCGGTGACATATTTAAACGCGTGGCAACCTGCTGATATGCGGTCACTACCCCACCTAAATCTTGACGAAATCTGTCTTTATCTAAAGCCTCATGAGTAATGGCATCCCAAATACGGCATGTGTCTGGGCTAATTTCATCTGCCAGATAAATGGTATCCTCATAAAGTCCGAACTCAAGTTTCATATCAACTAATATTAAACCTGCTATAGAAAACAGTTCAGTAAGGACTTGATTCGCTGCAAAACTTATCTCTGCCATTTGGTCTAATTGTTTACGGTTTGCCCATCCTAAACTTAGCGCATGATATTCACTCACTAATGGATCACGTAATTCATCGCTTTTAAAAAATAATTCATATACGGGGGAAACAATTTTTTTCCTACACTAATTCCCAAGTGACGGCAAAAACGTCCCGCCGCAATATTATGGATGACACATTTAACAGGAAACATATTCAAACGCTTAACCACCGACTGAGTGTCGGTTAATAAGGCCAAAAATGAGTTAATATTTTAGATTCATTTAGTTTTGACATTAAAAAGGCATTGATTTGATTATTAATCTTTCCTTTTCCAAGTAAGCGCTCATGTTTAACACCATTAAATGCAGTAATATCATCCCGAAACTCCATAATCAATACCGATTCGTCTTCAGTAGTATATAAAGATTTAACCTTACCAGCGTAAAGAAGACGTTGCTTATTAATACTCATGGATGATTCTTTGGTCTTATCGTTAATTCTCTAGGAGGAACTAATGAAGGCTGCGGACCTGGATAAACAGGTACGTAAGAAACAGGATAATAACTCGTTGCAGTAGGATTTTTTATATGTGGAGGCACAGTAATAGGCTTGATAGTTTGTGCATGTTTTATGTAATATTGTCTTTTTTCTCCCTCTGAAGCACACCCTGCCACATTTATGATCATGCTCCCAATTATTATACTCATAAGATAACGCATTACTAATTTCCTATGTTTTAACCTGAGTTTGTAAACAATTTGCCTGTTCTAAAGCCATTCTTACTTGTTGATGAAAATACTCACTGAGGGGAGTCAACGGTAAACGAATACCTGCTTCAATCATTCCCATTTCTTGAAGCGCCCACTTCACTGGAATGGGGTTAGACTCACAAAAAAGGGCCTTGTATAAACCTTGTAAGAGCCGATCATATTGTAAAGCTTGTTGCTGATCTCCTTCAGATGCCAATTTACACATTTTATGTACAATTTTTGGTGCTACGTTGGCTACAACCGAAATTACCCCGCGTCCTCCAGAAAGGATGAACGATAAAGCAGTGGCATCATCACCACTTAGTAAATCCAAATTTGCCTCAGCTAGTTGTTTAAGTCGTTCAATTTCTCCAGTCGCCTCTTTTAATCCCACAATGTTTGAGTATTGGTTTAATCGTAACACGGTGGTTGGCAATAAATCACAACCCGTTCGCGAAGGAACATTATACAGAACTTGGGGAATAGGCACTGCCTTTGCAATAGCACTAAAATGAGCAAATAACCCTTCTTGAGTTGGTTTATTGTAGTAAGGGGTCACAATCAAAGCTGCATCTGCTCCGGCTTCCATAGCTTGTTGAGTCAATTTTATAGTATGAGCAGTGGAATTTGTGCCGGTTCCTACAATAACGGGCAAACAATCACCCACTTGTTCTACTACATGATGGATTATCCTTTGCCGTTCAGTTATCTCAATAGTCGCAGACTCACCTGTTGTCCCAAGAATAACCAAACCATCACTATAATTATTTACATGCCAATCAACCAATTTTGTCAAAGTTGAATAATCAATACTCCCATCTGGATGCATGGGTGTGACAAGCGCCACCAAGCTGCCGTGAAACATATTTGTTATCCTTCTATGAACCGAATCAATAGTATGCTAATTTTAATAACTATTTGCAAATTTTTCAGCAATTAGCGCGAACCCAATAAGGGATATTCCAACTACTTTTGGAGAAAAAAATGACCGAAATTCTTCTAAACGAAAAGGTACCCAATTTCGAATTTGCTTCAACCGCAAATTCATCGCAACAATTAAATGACTTTGTTGGTAAACCTATTATTCTGTATTTTTATCCTAAAGATAATACTTCAGGATGTACTACTCAGGCAGAAAATTTTCGTGATCATTATCCTAATTTTGAATACCATCAAGTAGTCCTGCTAGGAATTTCTCGAGATAGTCTTAAAAGCCATCAAAACTTTAAACAAAAATTACAATTACCATTTGAACTAATAAGTGATTCGCAAGCAACATTATGTGAATTATTTGGAGTCATCTATGCTAAAAAAATGTACGGCAAACCTGTGCGTGGTATTGAACGCAGTACATTTTTGATTGATAAAGAAGGTTTTTTACGTCAAGAATGGCGCAAAATTAAAATTGAAGGTCATACGCAGAACTATTATCCGCATTAGCCAATCTAAAATAGACTTCTTTCCAAACTTCGTCTTTTGGCCTACTGCTGCGTTGTGTTGTTTTCTCCGGTGCTCATTTACTCGCATGTAAACTCCGCTCCTCGAAATCAACCCGCCTTGCCTTAGGTTATAACAAGATGGGACCAAAAACTGGGTGGAAAGATGGTGAAAAGTCTAATAGATATTATTCCATGTGCTATAATTCTCATTAGATGCTTGGTTATTGAATATCAGTCTCCTCTTTAGTCTGAGAAATCATAGCCGTATCAGTAATCAAGCATCTTTTTTAACTTCCAGTGCTGTAAAGGTATATACTCGCTCCCCGCAGAAGACGGCTGACTTTGATAAAGCACCAACTCCCTTATATCAATAGAAAAATCAGGTAAGATAATTCCTTCTAATAAACCTAGAGATTTACGCATGCGACATAAAGTGATATGCGGTAAATAAGGACGATCCTCGGCAGAAAACTGACTTTCGACGATTACCTTTTCTATCATTTGATAAAGTTTAGTCAAAGGCGGGTTTAGCTTAACATAAGCAGCAATAAGCTTGGCATTGGGTTTGGGAAAGGGAGCAATTTGTTCTAACTGTACTGAAAAAGCTGTAACTGATTGTAGCTCTCGCGTAAGAGCCGATATTACCGGAGCTATTTTATCTAAAGGTATTGGACCAAAAAAGTGCATTGTAATATGGTTATTATCAGCCAAAGTCCAACGCACCGCTGGGTGAACTCTTAAATGTGGATAATTTTTTAAAGTAATTTGTACTAGTTCATCAACTACATGCTGAGAAATGGGTAAGCCCAAAAAAATATTCATGGTTTTTAAATCCTTTTTAAAAACAATTACTGATTAATAAATTGGCTAATATTCTTTACTTCCATCAATATTATAAATATCATCTCACGAACCAATATTCACTTGGAGAAAATTATGCGTAACTATATCATCACGTTATTATGTATTTTATCTTGTTTTGCAACAATTAATTTATATGCAGAGGATTATCACCAAACCAACCGCATCCCATTTTTTTCCAATGAGAAAGTGAATGTGTGGAAAACCATAATTTACCCAAATAAAGAGCAGATATTGAAAATGCATCGGCATGAATATAATAGAGTCCTAGTTGCTTTCGATAATGGGACATTAAAAATTACTAATGACAAAGGAAAAGTACATTATTTACAGCTCGAAAAAGAAAAAGCTTATTATCTGACAAAAGATGTTCCCGGCGAGTTTCATACGGATGAAAACATCAGTCAACACCCCATCAAAGTCATAGTGATTGAATTAAAAAATTAAAGATAATTATCTGTCTGAAAATAAGTGCTCCAATGCAATTTAGTTTGCTATTAACAACTTAATCGGAGTTAATGTTCCTGGTCTGGTTCGGAAATAAACTGCAGGGCTAGAGAATTTTCTTTAGCAAAATAGTTTTTTCAACTGTTCGAGATTCGCATGGGTTTTGAGTAGTGAGGTAGTTTGATTGCAGTCTAAACCACATAGAATCTGGGAAAATGCAGTCATAGTATCACGACGATAAAACAGCGAGTAGCATCCATTACTCTTATTTCGTAGACAAGAAAATTGAATGCTTTTTAAAGCATCTTCTAAAGCCATATGCTTATTTGCAAAATCTTGCAGCGTGACATTAATTTCAAGAATCAAATCATTATGTGGTTTATTTTTCCAGTTTTTTATTATGAAAAAAATGCTGGTCAATATTTGTTGTTGTCGAGCAGATACTAAAGTTGGATTAATCTCATGATTTTGAACCAAATCAACAATAAATTGATAAGTATGGGTATTGTTACTATTGCCTGTACGAGGGGTACGAATAATTGGACTATCTGCTAACCAGTGATCAATAATACTCTGAGTAGTAGCAGTGGGAGAAGCCTGATTAAATCGTGTTTGTAATTCTTGTAACGCTTCTATTTTCCGGGCTGCAATATCTTTTCCTATCCATACTTCTCGTAAACGCTTTATTTCTAATTGAATAGAGCTAATTATTGAAAAATTAAGCGAGTCATGAATAGGTGAGATGGTACTTTTTCCAATAGATTTTCCACCCATTTTTTTTCTCAAATCATTTTGTTGTCTTTTCTATATAGCCCGCAACTTCTTTAGTTTGAATTATTTTTGACGATGCTTTATCAGGAAATTGCTGATAAAAAAGGGCTATATCTTGTATTCCTAAATCCAAGTTGGATGATTTATCTCCTTCTTTAGGCCTAATAATTCGACTTTTTGGTATGGTTTTTACCTCACATGGTTTTAAAACTGGAATACTTGCTCTTGCTAATCCGAGTGGTTGAGAACTTAATTTTGCTAAACATACTTTAGAGTGTTGCCAATTTAAATAATAGGCAGATAAGATTTGAGTAAACCAAGCTGTAAAACTTTCATGTGGAAATACGCAAGTCCCTAAAACAGGGTCAAAAACTTCAATTTCTGTGGATCCCGGAATTTTACGAATACCAAATGTATGCGGACATTCTTTATTAGAAGGCAAAATAATTAAATAGCTTGAGTCACTTTTAATCCGATCCAAAATATCTTTTACTGCTTTCCAAGCGGTATTTTGCTGATAATTACAACTGAAAAAAGGCCGTGGAATGTATACTATTTGGTTTAATTGGTATTTTAAAGTAGCCTTATCACAATGTGAACCTAAAGAGTAGTAGCCATTAGTTGCTATTTCTTGAGCCCAAGAATATACATAGCCAAAACAGCTTACTCCCCCCTCTTCACTTAATGGATCTAGAATTTCTAAAAAAGGATAATAACGACCTCCTACCAAACTAATTAAGGCATATTCTGTTGCTTGACCTGAATAAAATCTCTTTTCATAAGGTCGAAGATGGAGAGGTTTATTTCCAGCACTTTTTTTATGTCCTTGTTTCTTTTCTTCTATATTCCTCTCTAACTCTAAATGATCAATGATTGCCATCAAACATATTCTTATAGTGTCAAAGATCTGCGGATGCTGGGCAAAATATGCTTTTTTTCCCAGTATTTCACTAAACAGCTGACGTACTGCTTGGTGAGTAAAATTAAGCTTTTTAAATTGAGTGGTTTTGACTAATTCCAGCAACTCTTCTTGAGTGTAAGTAGAACTAGACTCTTCTTTTTTTTTTCACGTTGCCGATTCAATTCTGTATCAAGCCCCAACTTTAACCATCCACGTAACACTGTTTCTATAGCACGAATTCTATCTTGTACCTTTAAAAAAATATTTTTATCCGTTTCTGAGATTCGTGAGCTTGATTTTAAATATAGGTCAATTGCTATGGAAGCTACTGCTAGGTTGGCAACATTTTCATTTAAATTCCATGGTATTCTCATAGTTTCTTATTTTGTTCGCTATTTATTTTATTAATATTGTGCTTTAATTTTATTAATATTTTCTTAAATTAGATCCGCATTCCTGCGATCTTTTTGAAACTTTAAATTAATTTATCAGTATGAACCAGCACGTTAACGAAATTAATAACTCGTCATTGCGACCCCGAGCGCGAGCTATTGGGGATTTTTTCTAGCCTGCCATGTCGGTGTTGAATAAATCGCTAAGCCTACAAATATTCGTGCAATAGATGCTTCGCTAGCGCTCGCAATGACTAATAAAGGATCTGATATGATTTATCTAATCATGAAAAATCTAAAAATTAGCATTAGTTCTAATGGGCTTCTTTCAAGCCCAGTATTTTAGACTCATCTTGTTATAACCCAAGGCAAGAACACAACAGCAGTAGGCCAGAAGACGAAGTTTGGAAAGAAGTCTAATCTGCCTCTAGAGGCTTAATTGGCTGCTTTTGTTCGGCAAGAAACATGTACATAGCCGGAACCACAAATAGGGTAAAGAGTGTCCCGATAGAAATGCCGGTGGCGATGACTAGGCCAATATTGAATCGACTCTCAGCACCTGCCCCAGTGGCTAATAATAAGGGCGCCACTCCTAAAACCATAGCTGCTGTAGTCATCAAAATGGGACGTAGGCGAATTCCCGCAGCCATTTGCACCGCCTCGCGCTTATTTTTTCCTTCCAATTGTAAGTCATTAGCAAATTGCACAATTAATATACCGTGCTTGCTTATTAAACCAATTAAGGTCACAATGCCAACCTGGGTGTAAATATTTAGGCTTGCCCCACCTACTCCCAAGCTAATAAATATCATCGCTCCACAAATAGACATAGGCACACTTATCATTACGATCAGTGGATCACGGAAACTTTCAAATAACGCCGCTAATGCTAAAAAGATAATTAATAAGGCAAAGAAAAAAGTAATTATCAAAGCGTTACCTTCCTGCTTATATTGACGAGATTGAGCAGCATAATCGATGCTGTAGCCTTCAGGCAGGATGGGTTTGGCAATATTTTCTAAAGTACTTAGAGCTTGCCCTTGGGTTACCCCTGCGGCAGGAGTAGCTGAAATAGTAGCAGAATTCAATTGTTGAAAATGATTAATGACTTCAGGAACCACCGTATTTTTTAATTTCATCACCGTAGCCAGTGGGATAGAAACACCATTTGCATTCTTAATGTAATAATGCATAAGTTGGTTAGGGTTCAGACCGAAAGTCACGAACTACTTGGGGAATCACTTTGTATGATCGACCCGACATACTAAAATAATTAACATAATTTTCGCTAAGATTAGCAGACAATATGTTGCTTAGATCAGCCATATTTAAGCCAAGTAGAGAAGCTTTATCTCGATCTAACTCAATAGCGGTCTGTCGTTTATCGATTTTTAAATCGCTATCTAAATAAAGAAATTGTCCACTGGCTTGAGCTTGGCGAATGACTTCTTGTGCCACTTCATTTAATGAAATAAAAGGTTCAATAGTTTGAATCACAAACTGTACTGGCAAACCTAAACCACCTCCAGGTAAAGGGGCACGATTATAGGCCGCAGCTTTAATTCCCGAAGTATTATCTAAAATATTTTGCGCAATTGGAGTTAATTGCATCGTAGTTGTTTTTCTCTTATCCCATGATTTAAGCGCCCACCCAACAATAGAACTATTGAGACCGTTTATACCGTTTAAAGCAAATACTCGATCAGTCTCAGAGAATCCCATATATTCTTTAGCAATTGCTTTGGTAAAAAGATCGGTTTGCCATAACGAAGCATTCGGTGCTGCCAACACTTGCGCAAGAATTACTCCTTGATCCTCGGTTGGAGCCAATTCAGATTTAGAAGTAGCATAAAGAAAATAAATGCTAGCTAAAATGATCGTGGCAAATACCGCTGTCACCGGTAAAAAATCTAATGAATGATGTAGAGCTTTTTCGTAGACTGCGCGTAAATTATCAAAATGGCGATTAATATAAGTAATAAAAGGATGCTTCTGCGCGGCATGATTTTCTATTGGTTTAAAAAATTTGGCGCACATCATAGGCGATAAAGTCAAAGCCACTACAGCAGAAATAGCCACAGCACCCGCTAAAGTAAAAGCGAATTCAGTGAAAAGCGCTCCAGTTAGTCCCCCCATAAAACCAATGGGTAAATAAACTGCAACTAACACTACCGTAATTGCTATAATTGGATTGGCTAATTCGCGCGCGCCCTGCAAAGCCGCAGCAAATGGAGTTTTGCCCTCCTCTATATGCCGTTCAACATTTTCTACGACAATGATGGCGTCGTCTACCACCAAACCAATAGCGAGGACTAGAGCCAAAAGAGTAAGTAAATTAATACTATAGCCAAATACCAGCATCATAAAAAAAGTACCTATCAAAGAAAGAGGTATGGCGATGGCTGGAATAATCACTGAGCGAAAAGCACCCAGAAATAAAAAAATCACTATAGCGACAATAATTAATGCTTCTATTAATGAAACGAGCACTTCATGAATCGAGCTATTGACATAGCTAGAAACATCGTAAGCTATTTTAGTTTCTATCCCTTTTGGCAAGTTTTTCTTAATGGTGGGATAGAGGCTTTTCACTTCATTTAAAACATCTAAAAGGTTAGCTCTTGGAGCTACTTTCACCCCTAGATAAACTGCCGCCTGATTATTGAAACGCACTATAGTATTATAGTCTTCAGCACCCAAAGAAATGTGGCCAATATCTTGAAGTCGCACAATAGCTCCATTTTGAGCTTTTATTATAAGATTTTTAAATTGATCTACCGTATGGAGATCTGTATTAGCAGACATATTAACTGTCATCATCTGCCCATCGGTGCGGCCCGATGCAGAAACAAAATCATTATTCCCTAGAGCATTAAAAATATCTGCAGCTGTAATTCCATAAGCTGAAATTTTATCCGGGTCCATCCAGGCCCTCATGGCAAATTGACGTTTACCTATAATTTCAGCTTGTTGCACTCCTTCCAAAGATTGGACTTTGGGTTGAATAGCACGAATTAAATAATCGGTAATTTGATTATTTTTCAAGGTACTACTATAAAATGCCAAATACATCGCATCGATCGGTTCGCCAATGGCTAACGTAATGACTGGAACTTGAGTCTGTTTGGGCAATTGATTGAGTACAGCATTCACTTTAGTACTAATATCATTCGTTGCCTTAATGGAATCATAGTTTAAGCGCAACCATACTTGAATGACGCTAGTATTTTGACTGCTAGTTGAAGTCATGTAATCAATTCCATCTGCTTGAGCAATGGAAGTCTCCAACGGAGTGGTAATATATCCAGCAATAACATCTGGAGATGCTCCGTAAAAAGTGGTAGTCACTGTAACCAGACCATTTTCGGTAAAGGGAAATTGACGAATTGGTAAAAGCCCGGCAGAGCGCAAACCTAAAGTGAAAATCAACAAACTTACAACGGTAGCAAGCACTGGGCGTTGAATAAATATATCTGTAATTTTCATGAAACTGGATTATTCCTCGACTAGCTTGGGATTAGCGGCATTACTCGGCACCACTTTATTATTAATTTGGACGCGACTACCATTTTTTAATTTCAGCTGACCGCTTGTAACCACTATATCCCCGGCTTTAATACCGCTAAGAACAGCTATTTGGTCACCACGGGTTCCTCCTGTAGTAACAAAAATTTGCCTAACCGTCAAAATGGGCTGTCCTTTTTTATCTTTATCCGATTGCTTAACAACAAAAACTGTATCTCCATAGGGATTATAAGTAATGGCAGTCTGGGGAAGAGTAAGATAGCGATTTTTTTTACCTGCATTAACTTTTACAGACGCAAACATTCCGGGAAGGAGTTCAATTTTTGGATTGGGAATAACAGCTTCTACCTGGACATTACGGGTAGCCGTATCAATTATTGGATTGATAGCGTTTATTTTGCCATGATAAATATGCTCAGGGTAACTATCCGTAGTCACGTCTACCGTATGTCCTAATTTTATTTGGGCAAACTGCTGCTCCGGAACTAAGAAATTTACATAAATAGGATCAAGAGATTGGAGAGAAGGCAATTTTATCACCTGGATTAAGATATTGGCCATAATTGATGGTAGAGATGCCTAATTTTCCCGAAAAAGGAGCGCGGATAAGTTTTTTATTGATAATAGAAACGGTTTGCTCAATTTGTGCCCGAGTACTTTTAAGATTAGCACGATCGGTATCTATAGTTTGTTGGCTTACCGCCTGCACCGCATACTGAGCCATATCTCTATCAAAAGTGATTTTAGCTAAATCGGTAGCCGCCACTTGTGCATGTAAGTTGGCTACTTCCGTCGAACTATTAAGCTCTACGAGTAAAGTATTCTTTTTGACGCTTTGACCATCGGCAAAATATATTTTCTTGACTAACCCGGCTATTTCAGTTGTAACATCTGTCCCTAATACGGAAGTAAAACTACCTGTGGCTTTAACATGATATTGCCAGTCACTATATGTCGCCTTTACAGTTGAAACTGTGATAATAGGTGTTTGATTGGCCTGCATGTTTTTTTCAGCTTGATGATTTTGATAAGCTTTAATTATAAAAATGCCGCCAAAAAGAACAGCCACAATTATTAACATAATAATCATGGGTAAACTCAGGCCTTTGATCTTTTGATTTTTGAGCATCCTTACCATCCTTAGTATTTTGCCTTTTTTCTAATCCAACTGCTACCTAGAAAAGTTATTTTTTCGATTTAATTGGGGCACTGAATAACCATTTTGTTTAAGCTGCCATCTCGAGAAAAAGGAATAGGGCAACGGTTCCACCAACCTCCACCCAAAGCTTGAAATAAAGCGACCGTATCCGTATATCTTGCTGCCTCTGCTTGAATACGATTAAGTGAAATTTGTTGATATTGTTGCTCTGCAAGTAATAAGGAAGCATAAGTTATCGCACCGAATTTGTATTGCTTTTGGGTAAGACTTAAGGTTGCAGCGGCGCTCTGTTCTGCCTCAACCAGTGCACGTAAAGTTTGGGCGTCTTTTTCCAATGCATGCAGTGTATCGGCTACATTTCTAAATGCGGTTAACACAGTTTGTTTATACTGTGCCCATGCATAGTCGTAAGCAGCAATTGCTGCTCGGCGTTTAGCAATCAGTGAACCGCCTTGAAAAATCGGTTGAGCTACAGTAAGACTACGACTCCAAATATTGGTGCTTTCTTTAAATAATTGTCCCGGCGAATGCGCTTCCCATCCGTAAGCAGCATTTATCACAAATTGGGGAAATAAATTCGCAGTGGCTACCCCAATTTGAGCGCTAGCTGCATGCAATAGTGCTTCATAAGCTTGCACATCTGGTCTCTGACGTACTAAATCGGAAGGTAAACTTAATGGTAAGTCTTTAGGCAATTGCAGTTCAGAAAGTTCAAAACGAGGTAATTGTGCTTCGCTGGGGAAAGTTCCAACTAATGCTGCTAAAGCATTGCGAGATTGAGCTAAACTTTTTTCAAGAGGAGGCAATGTAGCTATAGTTTGGGCTAATAAGGTTTGTTGGGCGAGCACATTACTTTTTGCTACAGCACCCAAAGCAAATTGTTTTTCACTAATCTCTAATAATCGCTTCTGCAAATTAATAATTTTTTTAGTCATAGCGATTTGCCCGCGAAATGAAGCTTCAGTAATGGCAGCATTCGCAATATTAGCTGTGAGAGTAAGATAAGCACCATGCAATAGAAAACCTTGATAATCAAATTGAGCACGAAATGCTTCAATTTGCCGGCGAATCCCACCAAAAACATCCAATTGATAAGCTACTTGAACTTGTGCGGTAATCACACTAAACACACTATTGGGCTGATCCGAGCCAATACCAATTCCAGAAAATCGTTCACGATCGTCAATATACTGAGCGTTGACTGAAGGCAAAAGACCCGCACCGATGGCGGCACGTAAATTTTCTTGTGCTTGGCGTACTGCTGCTTTTGCTGCTTCAAGACTAGGACTATTAATAATGCCTCGATTTATTAAATCATTTAAATTAGTAGAATGAAACAAAGTCCACCACAACCCAGAGACATCCTCTCCTAAATGGATATACTGAGTTTTACCGCCTCGAGCTTTTACATTAACTGTGTGATCAGATATAGGTTTTTCAGTATATCTCGATACGACAGGCGGTGGTGGCGAATGGAAATTAGGACCCAAAGCGCAGTTTGTTAAAATGGAACTGAATAGTGCCATCGCCACCAGCCAGAAAAATCTATTCAATTTATTCATTTTCTAAATGAGCGTTCCTTCCTAGAATACTGAGCTATTATTGTTTTTTTGCTAAAGCTAGCACTATATCACGTATCAAGCCTGGACCTTGATAAATTAGCCCAGAATAAAGTTGAATAAGACTGGCTCCTGCAGCGAATTTTTCCAAAGCATCCTCTACAGTTAAAATACCACCGGTAGCAATGATAGGCAATTGCCCCTCGAGCATTTTACTCAATTTTTGAACTACTTGAGTAGCCTGATGACGTAAAGGGGATCCACTTAATCCTCCCAACTGATGTCCCTGAGGTAGATGGGCAACAGTATGATGATCGATAGTAGTGTTAGTTGCAATAAAACCGTCGACACGATGCTGGGTTACAATATTAATCAATTGTTGCAAAGCGAAATCATTCAAATCGGGATCTATTTTAATAAATAAGGGGCGTTTTGCTTGAGTTGATGAAGAAATTAACTCAGTTTGAGTTTTGTCTAATTCGGTTAATAAATCATGAAGATAGTTGGGAGATTGTAACTCACGTAAACCGGGGGTATTAGGAGAAGAAATATTAATCGTAATGTAATCGGCATAAGGATAGACTTTACGTAAACAATAACAATAATCCTCAGCTGCTCTTTCCAATGGGGTATTGGCATTTTTACCTATGTTAGCTCCAACAATTCCCGAGATCCGACGCTGTTGCAATTGATGCACTAAATGATCTACTCCCAGATTGTTAAACCCCATGCGATTTATAATGCCACTGACAGAAGGTAGGCGAAACAAACGGGGTTTAGGACTACCAAACTGGGGTTTTGGAGTGACCGTTCCCACCTCAATAAAACCAAATCCTAATCCAGACAAGGCATGCAGGTAATCACTATTTTTATCAAATCCTGCTGCCAATCCTACTGGATTAGGAAAGTTTAAACCTAAAAGTCGAACAGGATAGGAGGGAAATTTTTGTATACGACGTTTTACTAACCAGGTCGGAGAAGTCACTTTTAATAAAAAAAGAGCAAGATCGTGTGCATTTTCCGCATCCAATCCAAACAATAAACGTTTAATAAGAGGATAATAATTCACTAATTGTTTACCGTGCATTCTCTCGCCCAAAGACGCAGCATTGCATTATTAAGGGGACGCCAAGGGTAAGTCACCGCACGCACCTCAACTCCATAGTTCATTTGTTGAAAAGCTAACAAAATGGGACCTAGAACCGTTGAGATTTGCTCAGTTTCCTGTGGCAAAGGAAAAATTCGGACTTCTTGAGCTAAACCGCATAATTCATTAATGATTTCTTCGGCTGAATAAGCTGGCCAGATACCATCGAATAATAAATCGGCGCACAGCAACAAATCAAACGGCTGTCCCTGGGCCGAAACTTTTGGAAAATCTATTTTTTGATAACGTCCTTGTTCTTTACCTAAGGCATAATCTGCTAAAAAAAGTTCCTTACTTTTTTCCCAACGACTAATTAATGGAGTTAAAGCAAGCTGATTAGGTAGGTGTGCGATATTTCGTTGCAGAATGTGATCTGCTTGAACCTGCATTGCTTTAGGAGAAAGATGATAAAATGGATCTCCACTATGTAGAGAACAACCTAAAGCATATAATTCAGCATTAACACTTGAAATACCACTTGGATAAACCAGAATTTTTTTAATTAAATCCTCATCCGTAATAGAAAAAATTTGCTTATAATCTGCTAGATTATATATCCAATGAGCCATGGGCATAACGGCGGCATTCATAATCAGTCCCTCTTGGTTAATCTCGCTGAAATTTGCCTTGGTTGCTTGTAACATAGCTATCAGTTACGATTCTACCATCAAAGCTAAGGAACTATCATATGATTCATGGGATGAACTTTCAACTAAGTAAAACTAATAAATTACTGCGGGAAAGCATTTATGAATTTGCTCAACATGAAATTGCACCGCGGGCCGCATCTATAGATATAAGTAATCAATTTCCTCGTGATATTTGGCCGAAATTAGGGCAAATGGGGTTATTAGGAATTACCATTGCCGAATGCTATGGGGGCGCCAATCTAGGCTATTTGGAACATGTCATTGCTATGGAGGAAATTAGTCGTGCTTCCGGCTCAGTCGGTTTAAGTTACGGCGCTCACTCTAATCTATGCGTCAATCAATTACATCGCTTTGGCACTGAGGAGCAAAAAAAACAGTATCTTCCTCAATTAGCAAGTGGCGAATACGTGGGGGCGCTAGCTATGAGTGAGGCCGGTGCGGGTTCAGATGTAATGAATATGAGCTTACGTGCTGATTATCGCGATCAACATTTTATTCTAAATGGCAACAAAATGTGGATTACAAATGGCCCTGAAGCAGATGTAACTATCGTCTATGCTAAAACGGATATTAATGCAGGGGCCCATGGAATTACAGCATTTTTGGTAGAAAAAAACACCCCAGGATTTAGCACGGCGCAAAAACTAGATAAGCTGGGGATGCGTGGGTCAGATACCTGCGAATTGGTATTTAATGAATGTAAAATCCCAGAAAGTCAGATTCTCGGTCAACTCAATGAAGGGGCTTACATATTGATGAGTGGTTTAGATTTTGAGAGAGTGGTTCTTGCTGGAGGACCCGTTGGGATTATGCAAGCATGTTTAGACATCGTTTTACCTTATGTCCATCAACGCAAGCAATTTAATCGTCCAATTGGTGAATTTCAACTTATGCAAGGCAAAATTGCTGATATGTATACTACCCTATCCGCCTCTCGAGCTTACTTATATGCTGTTGCTCAAGAATGCGATAATGGTACTATTTCTTCTAAAGATGCAGCCGGACTTATTTTATTTGTTTCTGAACGCGCTACTCAAATGGCTTTACAAGCCATTCAATGTCTAGGCGGCAATGGCTACATGAACGAATTTCCTGCAGGACGATTATTACGAGATGCAAAATTATATGAAATTGGTGCAGGTACCAATGAAATAAGACGTATAGTGGTAGGACGAGAATTATTTAAGGAGGACAATTAACATGACGACTCATGATCCCGTGGTAATCGTAGCAGCCAAACGAACTCCTACAGGTAATTTTAATGGTCAATTTGTTGAAGTTCCCGCACCACAATTAGGAGCAGCTGTAATAAAAAATATATTAGCTGAAACCTCAATGAATCCTAATAAAATCGATGGGGTTTACATGGGGTGTGTGCTACCAGCCGGCTTAGGGCAAGCGCCCGCTCGACAAGCTGCTTTAGCAGCTAATCTGTCAGTAAGCACTCCTTGCACTACTATCAATAAAATGTGTGGTTCGGGTATGCAAGCACTTATTATGGCACACGATGCATTGATAGCTGGCAGCCATAAAATAATGGTTGCTGGAGGTATGGAAAATATGAGTCGTGCTCCCTATTTATTAACTCAAGCTCGTCAAGGATATCGTATGGGACATCGTGAAATCTTTGATCATATGCTCTTGGACGGTTTAGAAGACGCCTATGATCGAGGACATCACATGGGTTATTTTGCCGAGCAATGCGCCTCTGAATATAAGATAGATCGAGCAGCTCAAGATACCTTTGCTTATGCATCTATTCAAAAGGCCCGGCAAGCTATCCAAGAAAATGGGTTTAAGGCAGAAATTGCCCCCGTAACCGTAATACAAAAAAAGCAATCTGTTGAGATAGATACCGATGAAGGCCCTTTTTCTGTTGACCCTGAAAAGATTCCGCGATTACGTCCCGCTTTTATTCCCGATGGCACTATCACCGCAGCTAATGCGAGCTCCATAGCAGATGGAGCAGCAGCACTAATCTTATTAAAACGCTCCGAGGCCCTGCAACAAGGTTTAATACCCATAGCCACAGTAATCGGTCATTTTACTCATGCTCAAGAACCGGCTCAATTCTCCACCGCCCCTATCGCAGCTATTCAGGGATTGATAAAAAAAATTCAGTGGAAATTAACAGATATCGATTTATTTGAAATAAATGAGGCTTTTGCAGTGGTGACTTTAGTAGCGATCCAAGAGTTGAAATTAAATCCACAGCAAGTGAATGTCCATGGCGGAGCTTGTATTTTAGGTCATCCCATTGGCGCTTCCGGAGCAAGAATTCTTGTCACTTTGATTCACGCTTTACGTCAACGTCAATTACATCGAGGAATTGCCGCCTTGTGTATCGGCGGGGGTGAAGCCACTGCTGTAGCCATTGAGGTATAATTTTATGGCCAAATGGCAAACGCAAATTGATCCTCAAAGTGAATTGTTTAAAACGAATCAAATGGCAATGCAGCAACAGGTTCTTAAGCTCGAGGACAAATTAGCTCAAATTCGTCAAGGAGGTTCTGCAGCCGCGCGCCAACGCCACCTAGAACAAGGAAAGCTCCTGGCCAGAGATCGAATCGACCAACTCCTTGATCCGGGGTCACCTTTTTTAGAACTCTCAGCTCTAGCTGGAGAAAATTTATATACCGATACCGTGCCTGCAGGAGGCATCATTACTGGCATAGGATTAGTTAATGGACAAGAATGTATGATCGTAGCGAATGATGCAACCGTTAAAGGCGGAACCTATTATCCTATTACTGTAAAAAAACATCTGCGTGCTCAAGAAATTGCTGGCGAAAATTGCTTACCTTGTATCTATTTAGTCGATTCAGGTGGAGCCTATTTACCAAAACAAGATGAAGTATTTCCAGATCGCGATCATTTTGGACGTATTTTCTTTAATCAAGCTAGACTATCGGCGCAAAACATTCCCCAAATTGCTGTAGTCATGGGCTCCTGTACTGCGGGAGGCGCTTATGTTCCAGCCATGGCCGATGAGGCCATCATGGTCAAAAAACAAGCCACTATTTTTCTGGGCGGTCCACCATTAGTCAAGGCAGCCACCGGAGAAGAAGTCAGTGCCGAAGAATTAGGTGGGGCAGAAGTGCATTGTCGAGTTTCGGGAGTTGCCGATTATTATGCTAATGATGATTTACAAGCTTTACACAAAGCCCGACAATTAGTAGCTCAGTTAAATCGACGTAAATGCGAGAAAATTGCCTTACAAACAGCACGCGATCCCGTTTACAATCCAGAAGAATTATTAGGTATTGTCAATGCAGATCCGCGCAAACCATTTGATATTCGGGAAGTCATTGCCCGCTTAGTGGATGCTTCAGAGTTTGAAGAATTTAAAGCTTTATACGGAACTACTTTAGTTTGTGGATTTGCTTGGTGGTACGGCTACCCTGTTGGGATTATCGCGAATAATGGAATTTTATTTTCCGAATCCGCACTTAAAGGCGCCCACTTTATTCAACTGTGCTGTCAACGAAAAATTCCTCTTATTTTTTTGCAAAATATTACTGGCTTTATGGTTGGTAAAAAATATGAAAATGAAGGTATTGCCAAACATGGTGCGAAAATGGTCGCTGCAGTGGCCAGTGCCCAGGTACCTAAATTTACTGTCATCATTGGTAACAGCTATGGTGCAGGTAATTATGCAATGTGTGGTCGAGCTTATCAGCCACGTTTTTTATGGATGTGGCCAAATGCTAAAATCAGTGTCATGGGTGGAGAGCAAGCCGGGCGGGTATTGGCGCAAGTCAAAGAAGATCAGCTCTTACGCCAACATAAAAATTGGTCGGCTGCAGAACAGGATGCCTTTATAGAGCAAACTCGCCAACAATATGAGCTACAAGGCAATGCCTATTATTCTAGCGCGCGACTTTGGGATGATGGAATAATTAAACCCTCAGATACGCGCCGTGTGCTGGGATTATGCTTATCGATTGCTCTGAATGCACCTATCTCTGATACCCAGTGGGGAATTTTTCGTATGTAGCAGCACTTAGCTTGAGAACTTAATTACATTTTTATGTTTAGAAAATTATTGATTGCTAATCGTGGTGAAATAGCCTGCCGTATAATTAAAACGGCTAAAAAATTAAATCTGCAAACTGTAGCGGTATATTCAGAAGTGGATGCTCATGCTTTACATGTGCAGTTAGCCGATGAAGCTTATTATTTAGGTCTCGCCCCAAGTCTCGATAGCTATTTAAATGCAGATAAAATTTTAGCTATCGCCACCCAAGCTCAAGTAGAGGCCATTCATCCTGGTTATGGATTTCTCTCTGAAGATGCAGAGTTTGCTTGGCAATGTCAGCAGAAAGAAATTATTTTTGTAGGCCCACCTGCTGAAGCCATGTTAAGGATGGGAAATAAAAATTTAGCAAAAGCCACTATGGCAGCTGCAAAGGTGCCAGTCATTCCAGGCTACCATGGCGCCGAACAAGAAATAGATTTCTTACGCCAGGAAGCGGAAAAAATTGGTTTTCCACTACTTATCAAAGCAAGTGCTGGAGGTGGAGGCAAAGGCATGCGCTTGCTGGAAAATATGACGCAATTTGAGGCTGCTTTGACTGGCGCGCAAAGAGAGGCACAAAGCAGCTTTGGCGATGCCCGTGTTTTTCTGGAAAAATATCTTCCTCATTCACGTCATATTGAAGTACAAATTCTTTTTGATCAATTTGGCCAAGGAGTCAGTTTATTTGATCGTGATTGTTCTTTACAGCGCCGTCATCAAAAAGTGATAGAAGAAGCGCCCGCGATGCATTTACCTGTAGAAACCAGGAAGCAAATGGCGGCTACTGCACTACGCGCCGGCCAAGCAATTGGTTATATGAATGCGGGCACCATTGAATTTTTAGTAGATGAAAATAACAATTTTTATTTCATGGAAATGAACACGCGCTTACAAGTAGAACATCCTGTAACGGAAATGGTCACCGGATTAGATTTAGTGGAGTGGCAATTACGGATTGCAGCCGGCGAACCGCTCCCTGCAAATCTTTGCCCTTCCGAGCCCCATGGCCATGCCATAGAAGCACGTATTTATGCGGAAAATCCACAAAATCAATTTATTCCTTCGGCCGGACCACTCCTTTTTTATCATGTTCCTGCCGAACAAATGGATGCAGTACGTATAGACACAGGTTTTAAGCAAGGCGATAGTATTAGTATCTATTATGATCCCCTATTAGCCAAACTGGTGGTTTGGGGTGAAAATCGACTTACGGCAGTCCAAAGATTACAGCAGTGCTTAGTACAAATGGCCATCGTCGGAGTCCATACCAATGTGAGTCTACTTCATCGCATTGCACAACATCAGCAATTTATTGATGGAAAAACATCCACTCAGTTTATTACTGAACAACAAGAAACTTTGTTATCACCTCCATCTGCCCAACCTGAAATTGCACTTATTTTCGCAGTTTTTGCTGTGCTTTACCAACAACAGCAACAAATTACTCACCAACAGAAAGTAAGCACAACCTCCAACTCTCCGTGGTTATTGGCTGATAATTGGCGATTAGAAGGTCAAGCGGGTAGAAATATTTATTTATGGCAACAAGAAAAGCATTGGCAAATTAAAGTCGAAATAGATGGTAATAACTATAAATTTTATTGGGCTGAACAACAATTAAACGTAAAACTAAAATCGATCCAATCCAATCAAATTACTGTTCTAGTCAATCAGCAAGAAACAAGCACAATGACATTTATTAATGAGCAGCAAATCCATGTTTTTTATCAAGGTGAACAATGGGTTTTTACTTTGTACAATCCGCTAACCGCAGAAGGCATGAATGTTGAAGGAGAATATGAATTACGCGCTCCCATGCCAGGTACCGTAATTGCCATACAGGTAAAACCAGGCCAAATCGTAGCTGTAGATGAGCGCTTGCTCGTAATGGAAGCCATGAAAATGGAACATACTTTATTAGCACCTACGGCTGGAAAAGTAAAAGCCATTTTTTACCAACCCGGAGAACGAGTCGCCGAAGGGGCACAGTTATTGGTGTTGGAGAAACCGTAATTTATTAGGCTAAGGCAAATAGCTCCAGATATGCTTGTGACAAAAAGCGATTGAGCCGTTATCCGGGGGGTACGTGGTGTATTAACACGTACCCCCGGATAAGCAAAGATCAACTAATTCCTTGAAGGGCTTTGTAGTATAGGTGAATCATTACTTGACGCTCTAGAGGAGCGTGAAGGTGATTCTAGAACAACACTTCTTCCAGAAGCACTAGGGCTTGGTGGAACTGAATTTACACTGCCACTTTGTAGATTTATCCCTAAAGTTTTTTCAATGCCTTCAATAAGCTTATTTACACCTTCAAAGTAAGCCTTCTCATTTTCCGTTTGCCTTGCTTCGCTTTCTTTAAAGAAAGACAACGTCCAGGATCCTTGAGTACTGGCTGTAGTTTCAAAAGTTTCGATAGCACTTGCTAATTTGCGCAGATTTGTTTCGCTTGGATCCTTTTGAGCAACTTTGACTGCGTTAACAACTGTTTCTGCAAGAGCTAGCTTTGCAACCGTTTTATCACGGCTCATGCAACCCCAATATGCATATTTTTCTATCCTTTTTTCAGTTTCTTTACAAATAACTTTTAAATCCGTTTGAACCTTTTCTTTTATTAAACTTTCTTTAGCTTGTTGAAAAGCTTGCTTTCCTATTTCCGCTTGTCTTTTTTCCTCTTCTTTCCTTCTTGCTTCGGCTTCTGCCTTTATTCTTGCTTGCTCTAACCTTCTTTCATTGTTACTAATCCCATGGTCTCTTTGTTGCTTGAATATTCCTTCTAAAGCTTGTTTCGAAGTACCAAAGGCCTGCTTTTTTAGCTTGCTTTGCTTTCTCTTCATCTTCAATTTCTTGAATTTGAGTAGATAAAAGCTGACTTAATGAAAAGCTTTCGTCTGCCTCTTCGGGCTTGCCCCAAACAACCGCATATTCTTTGACTCCTTCAAATTTTATTTGTTCTATCGAATCAGGGACTGAAATAATTCTTCCAGGATTTATTTCTGGTTCAAAAGTTTTAGAAAAAGCTTCTTGCAATTCAATTTCCGCTGCTGCAAATTTTTCTTGCGCTTGGCTAGAAGATCAACAGCTACAGCGTAGTTTGCCACACATGCATCATATGCTAACCGCGTATCTTGTTTTTTCTTAAGTGCTTTTTCTGTTTCTTCTTTAATAGAAATATAGGAAATCCCATCAGGAAGAGTATCATTTTCACTTTCAACAATTTTTTGGACAGCTTTTATATGTCCTTTTAGCTTTTTCCTTAATCAATCAACAACACCTAGTTTCATTCTTCATTCTCTTCTGCAGCTTTACGATCTTTAATTGCTACAAAGTTTTTTCTTTTTTGGCAGCGGCTAGATTAATTTTCAGCACTTTTCCATTCTCACCACTGTTTTTCTGAGCGGACTGCATATTTGTCTTGCGCCTGTAAATAATTTTTTCTTGCTCTCTTCAATTCCTACATTTTTTTATCACTTACCATTTTCTCTACAACTTTATACGCCTCGTTAGCACTTTGTAATTTCAACCACAATATAGCTTTAAAAGCAACATTTTTTTTTGCAAAAGCATCTACAAGCTGATCAGTAAGTTCTTCATTTTTTCCACCAGAATTTCCACAAATTTTCATACTTCTGTTCCAGCCTCTTGGATATACCTAGAAATAGCTTCGCTTGTATAGGCTATTTCATATTTAGTAACAGCTTCTTTAGATTTCTCACGTTCTAGCATGCGATCATTATGTTCACTTTTGCTGCGCATTCATAGTGTTCATGAGTAGCGTCCCGGTTCGATACTGAACCTGTTCAAGTATCCCTTTAAAGCTTTAACTTCTTTTTCGTGATCCAGTTTGATACTGTTGAACAGCTTGAGAAACTGCTTCTATTAATTGAGGATCAACATTACGAATCAAATCCAATTTTTCTAAATAAGCTCTTCTTTTTAAAGCCTCCGACTCCTCTTTTTGAAAATAGTGCTTTGAGTCAAGGCCTTAGGCGTAATGAAGATTGAGTTATTTACACCTTTCATAATTATATTGCCTTCTTAATAGAATTTGGTTTATTTTGCCCAGTTCTTTTGCCGTTGTTTGTATAAATCTAATTTTTGGTCTTAAAAAAGTTTATCAAGCGAATATTAAAATAATCTTAAATAAATAAAAAAAAGTTATTTTTTAATTACTTATTAGGCTAAAAAGTACAGTTTGAACACTGGGAGGAATTTTTTTACCGAAAAAATAAGAGTTTTTCAAAATAATTTTTGAAATTATCTAGGGTCTGTGGACAATTGTCATTGCGAGCGTTAGCGAAGCAATCCAGTTTCGTACTTTGGACAATGCTCTGTACTGGATTGCTTCCCTCTCGCTCGCGCTCGGGGTCGCAATGACGGTATTTTGGAATTTTTTTAACAATAAGGTTTTTAAAGAACAACATTTTCTATGAAGATTTTAATAAAAATCCCCGCGGCAAGCCGCGGCGAATAAATTTTAAAGTTTGTGCCCGGGGCCGGAGTCGAACCGGCACGGGATTTAACTCCCGAGGGATTTTAAGTCCCTTGCGTCTACCAATTTCGCCACCCGGGCAAAGTTATTTATTTTTGACACACAGGCTGGGGTCGGAATCGAACCGGCGTCCACGGCTTTGCAGGCCGCTGCATGACCACTCTGCCACCCAGCCAAAGTTTTAAATAATCGGCAATCATTAAAGGGAACATCACTGACCAATTTTGAAAAAATGGATTACCAACATTTCATTATTTGGAGCGGGAAACGAGACTCGAACTCGCGACCCCAACCTTGGCAAGGTTGTGCTCTACCAACTGAGCTATTCCCGCTGGTAATTAAAATATAAGCCCGTTCAGAGCCATTATTCCTGTTCTTTAATTAAAGTCAAGTCTGACCAGGCTAATTTTATGTAAATAGTCATTGACCACAATGTTAAAATGGCGCCTAACCATAACAAAGCAGCACCCAACCACAAGGTCCAGACTGGATCCCCAGGAAGATACCAAAGAAGCAAAACCAATGCAATCATTTGCATAGCCGTTTTTACTTTTGCAACTAAAGTCACCGCTACGCTGGCACGTTTACCGAGTTCTGCCATCCACTCTCGTAGCCCAGCTATAGCTACTTCACGACCTACAATAACCGCTGCGGGGATAGCTAATAAGGGCATAATATTTTGTCCAACTACAATCACTAAGACCACGACAATTAATAATTTATCTGCAATTGGGTCTAAAAAAGCCCCTAATTTAGTAGTTTGAGCCCAGCTACGGGCTAAAAAACCATCAAGCCAATCGGTAACACAAGCTAATCCAAAAATACTAGCTGCTGTTATACGTGCCCAATTAAAAGGAAAATAATAAAATAGGACTACTAAAGGGATTAAAAAAATTCGAAATAAGGTTAACAAAGTAGGTATATTCATGAACAATCCTTAATCAGTGTAAATAATCATAAATCCGTTGGGCCAATGCTTCATTTATACCAGGAACTCGCATTAAATCTGCCACGCTAGCCTGCTGAACTCCCCGAAGGCCACCAAAATGACGAAGTAAATCACGTCGTTTTTTAGGGCCCACACCTTCAATCATTTCTAAAGTGGAAGAAATTCTGAGCTTAGCACGTTTTTGCCGATGAGTAGTAATGGCAAAACGATGAGCTTCATCACGGATTCTTTGAATAAGATGCAAGGCCAAATGATCGGAAGGAAGGGAAAAAGGTTTTTTATGACCTGCAAGCCATAACTCCTCCATACCTGGTTTCCTTTCTGGACCTTTAGCAACAGCCATGAGAGTTACCCCACTTACCTGAAGCTCTTCTAGTACGTTCAGCCCTTGCTTCAATTGCCCTTGGCCGCCATCAATAATCAGTATGTCTGGCAATGCCTTCTCCTCCGCTTTAAGATGCGTATAATGACGGGTTAATGCTTGGTATAGGGCAGCATAATCATCTCCTGGAGTGATATCCTTTATATTAAAGCGCCGGTAATCTTTAGTAAGCGGACCCTGATCATTAAAAACAACACAAGAGGCAACAGTACTTTCTCCACTAGTATGGCTAATATCGAAACACTCCATCCGTTGGATAGAACTAGACAAACCTAAAACCCTCTCTAGAGCATTTAACTGAGCAGCAATTTTATTATATTGAGCTAAGTGCTGACTAAGGGCATAGTGGGCATTGGTGTTGGCCATATTCTGCCACTGACGAAACGGGATCTGCTTACGATCTGTTATCAGGATTTTATGTTTTAAAACTTCTTGGAGCGCATTTTGCAGCCATTGCTTATCTGGCAAAGCTTGGCTAGTAATAATTCGTTCGATCGGTTCTTCACGATGAAGTGGACTTAAATAATATTGTGGAATGAAGGCAGCTAAAACCTGTTTACTTTCAAAATTCGGTGGAACCCGTGGGAAAAAAGCTCTATCACCAATTAAACGGCCATTACGAACAAAAAGAACCACTATAGCGACCTCATTCATTGCCTCTGCTGCTCCAATAATATCGATATTGCCGCTGTCACTTACTACACTTTGTTCCTGCAGTTTTCGGATCAAGGCAATTTGATCACGGTAATAAGCTGCGTTTTCATACTGCAGAGCTTGAGCAGCTATTTCCATTTTATTAATTAAGTCATTAATTATTTGATCATTTTTACCCTCAAAAAACCAAAGTGTATGTTCAACTTGTTGGTGGTAAGCTTCTTTGGTGACATAGCTGACGCAGGGAGCTGTACAGCGTTGAATTTGATATTGCAGGCATGGGCGGGTTCGATTCTTAAAAAAAGTATCCCGACATTGACGCAATTTAAAGAGCTTCTGAGTGAGAGCTAGATTGTCACGCACTGCCCCTGCATTTGGGTAGGGGCCAAAGTAACGGCCCGGTCGGTTCTTCGCACCACGGTGAAAATCTAGACGAGGAAAATCTTCCCCTATGGAAAGGTATAGATAGGGATAGGATTTATCATCTCGTAACAGAATATTATAGCGAGGACGATGTTCTTTGACCAAGTTAGCTTCTAATAATAAAGCTTCGTTTTCGCTACTGGTTATGGTGACTTTGACATCTGCTACTTGTGCCATCATCGCTGCGGTTTTAGGATCGGTAGTTTGTCGTTGAAAATAGCTGCTAACGCGACGTTGTAAATTTCGAGCTTTACCAATGTATAAGACATGACCTTCCACATCCAACATTTGGTAGACACCCGGTTTAGTAGGTAGGTTCTTCATGATTTGTAATAGTTCATCTTGTAGCTTGGAACACCCACCTATGGCCAACTTTGGATAGCTGGTATGCTGCGCTTTCTTATCAATTTTTTATCCTAACTTGTCTCCTATCTGGCTGTTTACCATTACGGAGAGACAGGGATTCGAACCCTGGGAGGGTGTTGCCCTCAACGGTTTTCAAGACCGCCGCTTTCGACCGCTCAGCCATCTCTCCTAAACCTTAACTGTACCATTATCAGGGTTTGTCTATCAACTTGAGCATATACAATTAATCGATTTAATGGTATAATAAGCAAAATTTTTTAGGAGGTATATTTATGCGTTCACGCGATATCAGTATTGTCAGCCATTCCGAATCGACATTAGAAGTCAATCGGGTATTACGTAATACTTACTTTTTGCTAAGCCTGACTTTATTATTTAGCGCCATTACTGCGGGTTATTCCGTTGTTTCTAATGCTCAGCCCATTGGTATTGTGGGATTAATTGTTGGGATGTTTGGTCTTTATTTTTTAACCGTTTGGCTTCGAAATAGTGCGTGGGGAATATTGGCAATTTTTGCCTACACAGGCTTTTTAGGGTACAGCATAGGCCCAATATTAAATTTTTACATTCATTCTTTGACCAATGGCACACAAATAATTATGACCTCTTTAGGGGCAACGGGTGTAATCTTCCTGGCTCTATCTGGATATGTACTTACAACTCGTAAAGATTTTAGTTATTTAGGAGGTTTTATTGCGGTAGCCACAACTTTGGCTTTTTTACTGAGTTTAGGAGCTATTTTCTTTCACCTTTCTGTACTTCAATTAGTTATTTCGGGGGCTTTCGCCGTCATTTCTTCCAGTTTCATTTTGTACACTACGAGTCAAATCATTCATGACGGAGAGCGTAATTACATTATGGCAACTATAAGTCTTTATATTGCTATTTTTAATCTTTTTGTTAGTTTATTACGGATTTTCGGCATATTTGGTGGTAGCCGCGATTAGAATTTCTAAATTTTAATATCTACATAAAAATATAACAGGGTCTGCTCCTTTGGTCAGACCATAATATAACCTCTTAATTACTAGTTTTTATAATTCAATCCTTTTCTTTTACCCTCTTTGTTATTTGACCTTCTTAGATTACATACTGAACATATTTAATATTTACTTAAGGTAAATGCTTTAAACTATTGTCTAAGTAATAGATAAATAACAAATAAGTAAATAAAAGGGTAGACATGAAAAGCATAAGCCAAAAATTAAGAAATATATTTAATAATCAATATGTTATTTATACAGTAATTGGATGCGTTTTTTGTGCTTCTTGGATAATTTCCAATAGGGTACATGCACATAGCGGTCATACAGATACCGACTTAGTACTAATGGAGGCTTCCACCAAATATGCTAAAGCCAATCCAGATCCACTCGAATCGTATATCCACAATGATGCAGACTTTAATACAGATCTGCTGAAAAAAGATTTAGATCCTTTAGCAACTTTTACCTTCGCCAATGAGGACAGTAACCATACTGTTCAAAAAGCTCATATTAAAGAAAATACTGAGAAAACCGAGGAAACTAAGACCAATCCCATTTCTGCGGCGATTAGTGAATTTCTAAAACAGAATCTTATTTTTGATATTAACTCTTCTACTAAAGATGCAGAGGCCGAAGAAGTAAAAAACATTACTACTGAACCAAAAGATAGAGTCAATGCTACAGAAAGTAAGATAGACCAAGAAGTTCAACTTGATAAAGTCATTAACGTTGAAAAAACCAATAGCGTAAAAAGCCCAAAGACTATGAGAAATAATCCTAATCAAGTGAGAGCTCCAATTTCATTTTCTCATTCTAAAGCAGATTCTAAATCCAACTCCAGTTCTTCTAGCGAAAATGAAATTCCGTCTGATTCAACAGCAACCAATAAAGAGGCAAACCCTGAATTCGATTATACCCCTGATGTTTATGTGCCTGCTGTTCCTGAATCTACTATTGAAACAGTTAGGCCTCAAACAATCACCCATAAGAAAAAAACTAAAACTGAAGTAAGAACTCAAACGCTCAGGGCGAAGAAGACAAAAACAGAAACACCGGCATTGATACCGGCAGCTCAGCCATCGTCATCCACCACTCCAACTATAACTCCAGTTTCATTTTCAGTTTCAGGGTTAACATCTATGCGTATGTTAAGGAAGAACTCCACTGAGCCTAAGAAAAATGAGAAAGAGCCCAGTAAAAAAAGTAAATTGGTCAGTATTTACGATACACTAATTGATGTCAATTTTATCCGTAAAGAGGAAGGTAAGTCTTTCAAAGCTTATGTTCCACTTTCTAATAAAAGCATAAGTGGAGTGACTATTGGTCATGGTGTAGATTTAGGACAGATCAATTTAAAAGAATTAGGTGCTATGCCAATTAGTGCCTCCCTAAAAAATAAGTTAAAGCCATATATAGGCATGAAACAAAAAAGAGCTGAATCTTTTTTAGTAAAAAATCCACTCACTATTAATCCAACAGAATTAGCTGAATTAGATCTTGCTACCAAAAATAGGGTATTAATCCCGTTAGTTAAACGCTACAATCAATCTAGTGGAATACCATTCACTCAATTACCATCTGCTGCGCAAACAGTGATATTTTCATATGCTTATCAGCATGGGCCATACTTTTACTTACAAGCCAGGCAAAATCAGCTATGGCAGCATTTAATTGAACAGGATTGGCAAAAAGCTAGCCGAGTATTACGCGAGTTTAAAAAATATGCCAGTCGTAGATATCGTGAAGCGCAACTGTTAGATGACTTAGCTTAATGTCTCAATATTAAGCTAAAATATTAGGAGAGGTTTTACCTCTCCTTTTTTTGAATTGCTGATAGCTTACTCTTTGCGCTACAATTCAACCCAAGCCCCGGTGGCACAGATGGATAGCGCAGTCCCCTCCTAAGGGACAGGTCGGAGGTTCAAATCCTCTCCGGGGCAATTTCATTTAAATATAATATTTCTTTTTTAATAAGGATGAAATAATGGCAACCATATCTACCCGTTTAGAATCCGATAGCATGGGTACAATTGCAGTCCCCAATAATCAATATGGCGGCGCCCAAACGGCTCGCTCTTTAGAATATTTTGCTATTGGAAGGGAAAATATGCCACCAGAAGTTATTCATGCTCTTGGAATTTTAAAAAAAGCGGCTGCTTTAACTAATATGGAACTGGGTAAGCTTCCCTCCGCAAAAACCGAGTTAATCATTAAAGCAAGTGAAGAAGTGATTCGCGGCGAACTAGACGAACATTTTCCTTTAAAAATTTGGCAAACCGGCAGTGGCACGCAAACTAACATGAATGTTAATGAGGTTATAGCCAATCGAGCAATTGAATTAGCTGGGGGGAAATTAGGTAGCAAAAATCCCATTCATCCTAATGATGACGTCAATATGTCACAATCTTCCAATGATGCTTTCCCCACTGCTATGAATATAGCAGCCGCTCAAATGCTGACGAATCAACTCATTCCCACTGTAACTACATTACGCAATACGCTTAAAGAAAAGCAACAGGAATTTGCCGGAATTATTAAAGTTGGCCGTACTCATTTGCAAGATGCCGTTCCTCTTACTTTAGGACAAGAATTTTCGGGCTATGTGGCGCAATTAAATTGCAATTTAAATGCTTTAGAGGAAGTACTGCCTTATTTATATCGTTTAGCTATCGGAGGTACTGCTGTTGGGACCGGGCTCAATACTCATCCTGATTTCGCTATAAAAGCTGCTGCCCATATTGCCGAATTAACTGGTTTGCCTTTTGTCTCAGCCGCTAACAAATTTGCAGCACTGGCAGCGCATGACGAAATAGTCTTAACAAGTGGCGTCTTAAAAACTTTAGCCACAGCTCTAATGAAAATTGCGAATGATATAAGATGGCTAGGTTCAGGTCCGCGCTGTGGTTTAGGAGAATTGATTCTTCCTGCTAATGAGCCAGGTTCATCTATTATGCCCGGAAAGGTTAATCCCACTCAATGTGAAGCATTGACTATGGTATGCGTTCAAGTAATGGGAAATGATAATGCTATTGGCTTTGCAAATTCTCAGGGAAACTTTGAATTAAACGTTTATAAGCCTTTAATAATTTACAATCTTATTCAATCTATTTATTTATTAACAGATGCATGCCGCTCATTTACCAAATTTTGCGTCCTCGGTCTCACAGCTAATCTAGATAAAATTAACTATTATTTACACCATTCATTAATGTTAATAACTGCATTAAATCCGGTTATTGGATATGATAAGGCTGCTGCTATCGCTAAAAAGGCTTATACTGAAGGAATTAGTTTAAAAGAAGCCTGCTTAAATTTAAAATATCTAACTGCAGAAGAATTTGACCAAGTAGTCAAACCAGAAACCATGATTTAATATAGGTACTACACTTTGCTAGTCGAATCTCATTGCAAGACCGCATTAGCGGTAGTGGAGCAATCAGTAATCTGATGACAAGCTAATAGCCACTACCAACTATCTTACTTTCTATTCTCAGCCCTTTCTTTTTCAATAAATTCGATCCATTCTCTGCTTTCTTTAGATTTAGGATCAAGTTTTAATGCTTTTCTAAAGTATGATAAGGCCTCTTGCAATTCGCCACTATTATATAAACAAAGTGCTATATTATAAGTTAAGCCAAATTGCTCACCAAAAAAATGCTCAGACTGTTTATAATAAACAACCGCGTCAGCGTAGCGTCGTAAGGTATGAAATAAAATACCAATATCAAACATAACGTCATAGCCTTTAGGTAAATAATAAAAATTATCTGCTAAATTGGGCATATGACTAGTTAAATATTCGACAGTTACACTTTCGGCACCAGTAATTTGCTCACAGATTTGCTTACTGAGCTTTTGATAAATATGGGGATCCCAGTCAGTAAACGCCATGTGAGCCGCGAGGGTGTTCAAAATACAATGTTGGAAGTTTTCACTAATATTACGATGAAGTATGAAGTAGTCACTTGGGCTTAATCGTTCAACATGCTCATAAATAGCCAATGCTAACTCAGGATAATCATCCAATTTAAAACCCGAACAAAAAGCAGCAGTTTTAATACCTGTACGCAAACTTTGCAATATAGCTGTTCCACCTGCATGTTCAAAATATTTAGCAATGGCATGAAAATTAACCATCATAGAGAAACTACCATGAAATGCCAAATGTGGATGATCCAGATGATCTAGTTCTTCAACATGGCTATAGCCTTTATCTGTAGAAAGCAATAGCATCTTATCATTACTTAACTTTTTCAAATTGCGTATAGTACGTAACCCGGCTATAGGAACTAAAATATGACTATTAGTTAAAAGATTATTATATTGATTAACTACCGCATTGAAGTTTTCGTCTTCATAATAATGCTCATCAATATCTACTGCCTTATGTTCAATTGAAACTTGCTCCCAATCTACTGGCTTACCGTTTTTCATATTTTCATGAAAAGTGGTTAAATTTACCAATGAGGCTTTTACTTTACCATTTTCAATGGTAAATGCATCGTGTGAAACGGTATCGAAAATATAATTAGCTAATACGCTTAAGGGATTAACAATACTACCTTCCCCCAAAGTAATCCCAGCTTTGCGTAAATGAATGACATTATCTTCTTCCATGTTGAAGATGCCAACATCTAACATGCCCATTTCAAAAAAGCGTTGCAAGGCAGGATGAGCCTCCCAGTATTTTACGTTATTTTCAGTAAAATCAGTCATTATGTAGCAAAACTTGATATTTTCCATTTTTAATTGCTTACGCAATTTATCAAGTTTTTTCATAATGTAATAACTTAAACGTCCTGAACCCGTACCTAATTCCATGATATAAAAAGGGTGATCAATAGCTTCTGGATGTTTTTTTATCCAATCCGTTGCTAAACGCATAATAATATGTGCGTAACAATTAGCAAGAAACGGATTACTAGTTACATAAAATGGTACTTGGTTGACCCAAGCATCAATCCCTTCTGTATGAAAATACTCTCGTTGCAGTTCCCACAAACAGGAATGAGAAAACCGCTTATCTTTCTCAATAATTACTGTACTAGTTCCAAACACAAAATCCCCCTTAAATATTTCCTATGATAGCAAACGAGTATAAAAAATTAACCTTAACATAATCTTAAAACAGGGTTTACTACATTAAACCAATTGAACATTCATTAACAAGCCAATCTTGGGCAAAAAATCTTCTCAAAATGCTCACATACTGCGTGTATGCTCCGCTTTTTCGTTGATTTTTTGCCCAACCTTGTCTCATTACTGAATGTTCTCATGCAATCAAATTTATAATAGAAAGCCCTGAATCTTAAAGGCTACCCTCTTTTATTTTTTCAATAGAAGGAATACTAAGTTCTGCTTCTACCTCAGCAGCATAATCTATGCCGGCGATGTTGAAACCAAATAAATTATAAAAGTCATTAATATAGCCATTTAGATCAACTAAATAATTTAAATTTTCATTGTTAATTTTAGGCCATATTTCTTCAATTTTCTTTTGAATCGCGAAGTCCATTTCCCAGTCATCCATCCGAATGTACCCTTTTTCATCAATAATAGGACCTTCTTTAGTATATAATCGCTGACAAAACAAGCGTTGCATTTGTTCAATACAACCTTCATGAGTTCCCTGCTCTTTCATTAGCTTATAAAGCAAAGAAATATACAAAGGTACCACGGGTATGGCGGAACTAGCCTGAGTGACTAGAGCTTTATTTACAGAAATTAACGCCCTACCACCTATTGACTGCAATTGTTGATCTAATTTTTTAGCTGTTAAGTATAAATGATGTTTCGCATGACCTATAGTACCGTTTTTATAAATCGGGTGTGTCACGGAGGGACCAATATAGGAATAAGCTAAAGTTTTTGCATTTTTTGCTAATAAACCTTCATCTAATAAGGTATTTATCCATAAACTCCAATCCTCTCCTCCCATAACCGCATCTGTAGCTATAATTTCTGCATCGCTAGCAGCTTCAATGGTAATGTCTTTTACAACTCCCGTAAAAGGATCTACTGTTTTACTATGGTAACTATTGCCAATGGGCTTTAAAACTGAATTAAAAACTTCCCCTGTTTGAGGATGAATACGACGTGGAGATGCTAAACTGTAAATAATTAAATCTATTAGGTGATGACTTTTTTTAATCCAATCTATGGTTTCTTCCTTCACACCGGTCGAAAAAGCATCGCCATTAATACTTTTTGCGATATAACCTTCTTGCAAAGCTAATTTTTCAAACGCAGCTGTATTGTACCATCCTGCTGAAGCAGTACGCCTACCATCGGCGGGACGTTCTAAGGATACTCCAACGGTAGCGGCTTTAGCTCCAAAAGCTGCTACTATTCGACTGGCTAATCCGTACCCTGTAGAAGCTCCAATTATTAATACATGTTGGGGGCCAGAATGAAAAGCCTGTGCTTTTACATAATCGACTTGGGCTTGTACTGCTTTAAAACAACCTAATGGATGAGCAGCCGTACAAATAAACCCACGTATTTTTGGTTGTATAATCATTTTTGATTTTTTCTCCATAGCAGGTATCAAATCATATAACAATTTAATCAGATAAAATAGAGATCCAGAAATGAATGTAAAAATAGTAGATTGGAACCAATCAAATGCTAACACAGCATATGCCAAAGACGATTTCGAAAGAAGATATTGAGGTTTTAAAAGGATAATAGCACAATAACAAAAATACTCAGCTTTTGCCTCTAGGATATTTAAGGAAATTCAACTCCATGACTACAGTTAGTTTATCACTTAATCAACACACCCCCATGATGCAACAATATTTGCAAATTAAAACACAATATCCCAATACTTTGTTATTTTACCGTATGGGGGATTTTTACGAATTGTTTCATCAAGATGCCGAACGGGTAGCAAAATTATTAAATATTACTTTGACTCAGCGTGGTCAATCAGGTGGAAAACCGATTCCTATGGCTGGAGTTCCCTATCATGCAGTTGAAAATTATTTAGCCAAACTGGTTCGTTTAGGCGAATCCGTAGTAATCTGTGAACAAGTAGGTAATGTTGCTACCAGCAAAGGTCCCGTAGCACGTGAAGTCACTAGAATAATCACTCCTGGAACCGTAAGCGATGAGGCTTTGCTTGATGAACAAAATGATAATCATTTAGTGGCAATTGCACAACAAAGTGAGCAATTTGGTATTGCTACCTTTGACATTACTAGTGGTCGATTTATTGTTCAAGAAGTATCCGGAAAAGCTATTTTAATGGCCGAATTAGAGCGATTAAATCCCCGCGAATTGCTCATTAGTGAAGAGTATTTGAATGCGGATTTAGATAATTTGCAGTGCGCGATTCAACGTCGTCCTCTTTGGGAGTTTGAAATCAGCAGTGCGCAAACCTTACTTTGTCAGCAGTTTCGAACTAAAGATTTATCCGGTTTCGGCATGGCTCACCTTTCTTTGGCAATCAGCGCAGCAGGTTGTTTGCTGCAATATCTGCAATATACCCAACGCTCTAGCTTGCCTCATTTAACTGCTATCAAAGTAGAGCATCAACGACGTCACATTATTTTGGATGCAGCCACCCGACGTAATTTGGAATTGACTAATGCTTTCAGTGGTAGTCATGATCATAGCCTAATCGGTGTTTTGGATCGAACCATGACTGCAATGGGTGCACGGTTATTACGTCGTTGGGTTAATCAACCTTTACGAGATAAAACGCCTTTGCAAGAAAGGCAATCTTGTATTCAAGAATTTTTACAATCTCCATTATTAAATGATAGTTTCTCTTCAATAAGAGAGACCTTAAAAGGTTGCAGTGATCTAGAGCGGATATTGGCTAGAATTGCTTTAAGATCTGCAAGACCTCGAGACCTAACCAGTTTACGCCAAACTTTAAGTTTGCTGCCACTTCTACATCGGGATTTAGCAAAAAAACAGACTAATCGTTTGGCAGAACTAAAACGAGCTTTAGGTCAATTTGATCATTTATACAATTTACTTTGCAAAGCTATTGTTGATCAACCGCCAATCATTATTCGCGAGGGCGGTGTAATAGCTCCAGGGTATGATTCAATTTTGGATGATTTGCGTAATTTAAGTAAAAACAGCCAACAATTTTTACTTGATCTAGAAAAAAAAGAACGTGAAAGAACTGGCTTAAATACTCTCAAAGTGGGCTATAATCGAATACATGGCTATTATATAGAAATTTCACGGCAACAAGCTAAGCTTGCCCCTCCCGATTTTATTCGTCGTCAAACATTAAAAAATGCTGAACGCTATGTCACTCCCAATTTAAAGTCATTTGAAGATCAAGTTCTTAGCAGCCAATCACGAGCACTAACTCGTGAAAAGAACCTTTATGAAGAATTGCTAGTCGAAATTAATCAATATTTGTCCCCCTTACAAACTTGTGCCGAAGCGATTGCTGAGTTAGATGTATTAGCTAATCTTGCCCAGCGAGCTTCCGAACTAAATTGGGTAGCCCCACAATTTGATCCTAATGCCGGAATAGACATAAAAGGAGGTAGACATCCAATCGTCGAGCATATCCGCGCTGAACCTTTTATTCCAAATGATGTTGTATTGAATGATGATCGGCGAATGCTAATGATTACTGGCCCCAATATGGGAGGAAAATCTACCTACATGCGCCAGGTGGCACTCATCGTTTTATTAACTTATATCGGAAGCTATGTTCCAGCAAACACAGCTAAAATAGGACCTATAGACCGAATTTTTACTCGAATTGGTGCCGCGGATGACTTGGCAAGTGGGCGTTCCACCTTTATGGTGGAAATGACCGAAACAGCCAATATATTACATAATGCTACCGATCAAAGTTTAGTCCTAATGGATGAAATTGGTAGGGGTACAAGTACATTTGATGGTTTATCGTTAGCATGGGCAACGGCTGCTTACTTAGCAACAGAGATTAAGGCCTTCACTTTATTTGCTACCCACTATTTTGAATTGACAACTTTATCCGAAGTTCTTCCCCAAGTAGCCAATGTTCATTTAAAGGCAATAGAATACAGTGAACAAATCGTTTTTTTACATACTGTTCAAGAAGGTCCTGCTAACCGGAGTTATGGACTACAGGTGGCTCAATTAGCAGGAGTACCTCCCATGGTAATACAAAAAGCTAAAGTCAAACTGCAAGAATTAGAAGCTAACGCCTTTCACCCACCCTACTCCGCTAATTTACCTTATCAAGAAGAGCTACCCATAGGTGCTTTACGACATCCCATTTTAGATAAGCTTTCTAGTATTAATCCAGATGAATTGACTCCTAAACAAAGTTTAGAAATTTTGTATCAACTTCTTAAAGAATTATAGGTAAAATAGCCGCAGCAGTACAATTCGTCTTTTTATTGAAATTTAATGTATTTGGTTCTCAAGCCAAAAATTAAAGCTTTTCAATTTGGCTACATCTCCCTAAGCTCAGAACTTCGAACAGCTGAAACTTGAAACAAAGCGAGATTTAGGATTTCCGCGGCAAATAAATTTATGTTACAATGCATTCTTATGCTACAAGCGATTATTTTTGATTTTGATGGCACTATCGCTCACAGTGAGCCTGTGCATTACCAAGCTACTAAATTTACTGTTGCTTCTTTAGGAATTCATTTCGACTATAAAACCCATCTACAAGAATATGTGGGTTATCCCTGTAAAGAAGTACTGCGGCGCTTATGCGCTAAACATCAAATTGAATTAAAACCAGAGCAATTAGAAGAGCTTTTATTGATAAAAATAAAATCATATCAAGAGCTTGCCTCAACATACTTGCAACCTTGTGAAGGTGCTGTCTCATTAATTAAAAATCTAGCCCCCCATTATCCATTAGCTATTTGTACTAGTAGTCAACGTTCAGCAGTTAAAACATCCTTATTGCATTTGGATGCAGGAAGCCTTCAACAATATTTTCAAAATATCATAACTATTGAAGATGTCCCGGCTGGCAAACCAGATCCTACTGGCTATCGCATGGCGGCTAATTCTCTAAACACTCTCCCACAACATTGTCTAGCAATCGAAGATTCTCCAGTAGGCATCATTGCGGCAAAAGCAGCGGGAATGAGCGTGATAGCAGTTACTACAAGTTATCCACCCGAAAAACTTTCACTAGCAGATCGTTGTGTAAATAGTTTGGCTGAAATTAATCTTAATGATATTGAACGTTTATTATAGGTGGCCGATCACGTGAGATACCTGGATGGCAAGCCCTGCCTGCCCCCTTTAGGGGAGGGAAACCCCATAGCGTAAGGTTCCGCGGCAGCAAGCCGCGAATAAATTTTAATTATAAAAAAAACTGGGCTGATAAACCTGTGGCTGTTGCATAGTGGTTTTGGGCTAATCAGATAATCGCTAAATTTCTAAAAATTCCTTAGTTAATTGTTTTTACCTTTCTCATATCATGGATAAAATATTACCAATTCTAAAGTTTAGTCAAGGGTTGCTGCGCGGCCCACATTGAAGAGCTTCTCTAATGTTTCTATTATATAGAATATTTGGTCACAATTATTATTTATGACAGATATGGTTTTTTATGAATATTGAACAATTTTTGGCAGAAGAAGCGAATTTAAAGGTATCACAGGTTAAAGTAATTATCCAATTGCTTGATGGGGGCGATACGGTGCCTTTCATCGCGCGTTACCGGAAAGAGGCTACGGGTGGCGTCGATGATACGCAATTGCGTAATTTAGTGGAACGGCTTCAATATTTACGTGAATTGGAAAATAGACGTGCGGTTATCATCAAATCTATTCAGGAGCAAGATAAATTAACGCCAGCGTTACAGAAACAAATTTTATCTGCCGCAGATAAAACAACGCTGGAAGATCTGTATTTACCCTATAAGCCAAAACGTCGTACTAAAGCGCAAATAGCCCGTGAAGCAGGCTTGGAACCGTTGGCAATAGAGTTATGGAACAACGCTCAACTACAGCCTGAAGAAGTTGCCAGTGCTTATGTCGACGCAAAAAAAAATGTTGCTGACGTCAAAGCGGCATTAGCAGGTGCGCAAGAGATTCTGATGGAAAAATTTTCTGAACAAGCGGATTTACTTGGGCAATTGCGCCAGTATTTTTGGAAGTATGGTACTTTGAGTAGCAAAGTAAATAAAGATCAAGCTGAAACAGGCGTTAAATTTTCCGATTACTTTGATTTTTCTCAACCGATTCATAAAGTTCCTTCTCATCGAGCATTGGCGTTATTTCGTGGAGAGCATCAAAAAATTTTGCGATTGAAATTGGTGTTTTTGGAAGCTGAAAATGAGGAGCATTGTCTGAATCTAATTGCACAATATTTGAAGATTATACGAAAACAACGTAACGCGAATGAATGGTTATGGCAAGTAGCGGAGCGAGCATGGAAAATTAAAATTCAATTAAAATTAGAATTGGAATTATTAGCCAAATTAAGAGTGCAGGCTGAAAACGAAGCGATTCGTGTTTTTAAAGATAATTTAAAACAATTATTGATGGCGCCTCCTGCAGGTCAATACGTCACACTGGGCTTAGATCCTGGGTTTAAAACAGGAGTTAAAGTTGTAATTGTAGATGGCACTGGAAAATTACTCAATTATACCGCTATTTTTCCTCATGCTCCGCGTGATCAATGGCAAGAGTCTCTACAAATTTTAGAAAAGCTATGTAAAACATTTCAAGTCGAATTAATCAGTATCGGAAATGGTACAGCTTCTCGTGAAACTGATCAGTTGGTATCGGAATTGATCCAACTTTGTCCTGAATTAAATTTGCAAAAAATAGTTGTGTCCGAAGCCGGTGCATCTGTTTATTCAGCATCCGCTTTAGCAGCGGAAGAGTTTCCTGAGTTAGATGTGACGATTCGAGGCGCAGTATCGATCGCTCGAAGATTGCAAGATCCGTTGGCAGAACTCGTCAAAATTGATCCCAAATCAATAGGGGTGGGTCAATATCAACACGATGTCAATCAAGTAAAGTTGGGAGAAAGTTTATCGACTGTACTAGAAGATTGTGTTAATGCTGTAGGCGCTAATGTAAATAGCGCTTCCGTACCTTTGTTAAAAAGTATTTCTGGATTAAATGAAAATGTTGCGAAACAGATTGTGTTATATCGTGAAGCGCATGGCCCATTTAAAAATCGCAGCGAGATCAAAAAAGTGTCACGGTTAGGTGAAAAGACCTACGAGCAAGCGATCGGGTTTTTACGCATTATCGGTGGGGAAAATCCATTAGATGCTTCGGCGGTACATCCGGAAAGTTACCCCCTTGTGGATCAGATTATACAGTTAGTGAAACAACCCATTCAAGCAATCATGAGTAATACTGCATTATTAAATGCATTAGATCCACAACAATTGGTAACATCTAACTATGGGCTGCCTACCATAAAGGACATCTTGCTCGAATTGAAAAAACCAGGCCGCGATCCGCGTCCTAAATTTAAAGCGGTGCTTTTTAAAAAAGGTATTGATAGCATAGAGCAATTAAAGTCGGGATTAATTCTAGAGGGGGTGGTTACTAATGTTGCCAATTTTGGTGCATTTGTCAATGTAGGAGTGCATCAAGATGGTTTGGTTCATATTTCACAAATTTCCAATCAATATGTGACGGATATTCAAAAAGCTATTAAAGTAGGTGATATTGTAACCGTAAAAGTATTGGAAGTAGATTTACCTCGCAAAAGAATCAATCTAACCATGAAGTTAGCAACCACAACTGAAAAACCAAGTAATTCTTCGTTGGGTGAAAAATTCAATGCAGCTTTTAAGAAAAAATAATCGCGAAATAACGGTATTTTGAGGAAATTTTTCGTTCGATATGGGCCAAAGATGAGCATTCCTATCTACGAGGTGAGCTATTACGAATCAAAATTGGGCTTTCTGCGTTGGCAAATTAAACCTCGTGAACGCTTACCACAATTTAATGCGATTGTCCTGGCTTAGCTTTAACCATGTTTTGCACCGCTTGCGGGGATAATTCTTGCCAACCACAAGGCGGCAAATCGCGTGGCAACAGTATAGGCCCAAAACGAATTCGAATTAAACGACTTACAGTTATACCTTGTGACTCCCATAATCGTTTAACTATACGATTACGACCTTCTGTCATCACCACATGATACCAATGATTGGCGCCTTGACCACCACCTGCATCACGCAACTGCTCAAAGCGCCCCCAACCATCTTCTAAATGCACCCCTTGCAGCAAACGTTGCAAAATAGGCTCACTTACCTCTCCTAACACCCGAACAGCATATTCTCGCTCAAAGTCAAATCGAGGATGCATTAAGCGGTGGGCCAAGTCACCATTGTTAGTAAATAATAAAAGACCGGAAGTATTGACATCTAAACGACCAATACTGATCCATTTACCTTGCTTCAACAGTGGTAAGGCGGAGTAAACCGTCGGTCGATCTTCATCATCATGACGAGTACAAATTTCTCCCGCTGGTTTATTATATAATATGATACGAATATCCGTAGGCCTTTTTTCATTGCAATCAAAAATCCGACCATCAATTCGAATAATCGTTTTCGCACTAACTCTTTCGCCCAGCTTAGCCAATTTGCCATCAACGGTGATGCGTCCAGCTGTAATCCATTTTTCCAATTCTCGACGTGAGCCTAATCCAGTACGCGCCAACACTTTATGAAGTTTTTCAGTTTCCACTCTTAACCATTTCCCCAGCGAAGCAGTAGCCTGCTTTAATTTTTGCTGTTTTTTTCATGAGCAGTCTATTCAATCAATTCTAATTGCTCTGCCAATTGCTTCTCTAATTGAGTTAAACTCTTTATCTCTGATAAAGGCGGCAATTCACTTAAATCTCTTATATTAAAATCATCCAGAAACTTTTTTGTAGTCCCGTATAAAGCCGGTTTCCCAGGCACATCACGATACCCAAGAACGCGTATCCATTCTAATTCTTGAAGTGATTTCATAATTTGACTACTCACCGCCACTCCACGAATGCCTTCTATTTCTCCACGTGTAACCGGTTGCCGATATACGATTAAAGCCAAAGTCTCTAAAAAAGCTCGGGAATAACGCATGGTTTTACCCGCATGTAATTTTTGTAGCCACGGCAAATAACTTGCCTGGGTTTGAAATCGATAACCACTTGCCACTTCTATTAATTCAATACCACGCCCTTCATAGTATTTGCTTAAAGAGTGAATCAAAACTTTAATTTCATTAATGGAGAACTTTTGTTCTCCATCTAATAATTGCTGCAGCCGCTCCAATGAAACAGGTTCTCCAGCAGTAAATAAAACAGCTTCAATAATATGTTCAGGATTCATAACTCTCTACTTTTAATATAAATGGCAGCATAAGGTTGAGTTTGTACTAATTCGATAGTAGTTTGACGAATTAACTCCAAAATAGCTAACAGGGTTACTGCCACACCCATCCTACCCTCGGCGACTTTAAAAAATTGAGTAAAGGCTACAAATTGATTGGTATTGAGTCGGCTTAACACTATGCTCATTCTCTCTCTCACTGATAGCATTTCCAGCGCCACTTGATGATGCACATAGAGGCTTGCTCGTTGCCTCACCCCTTGTAAAGCATTAAAGATATCTGCTAAAGAAATAAGCGGCTTAGGCACTTCTTTTTGGAAAGAAGGATAATCCACATCAACCACAAAAATATCGCGTTCCACCCGAGGTAATTTATTCAATTCTTGCGCTGCCTGCTGGTAGCGCTCATATTCTTGTAAACGCCTGACCAATTCTACGCGAGGATCGCCCTCTTCCGTTTCTAAAGCAGCTGGCTTAGGTAAAAGCCAACGCGACTTGATCTCTGCCAATATAGCTGCCATTAATAAATATTCTGCGGCAAGTTCTAAATGTAACTCATGCATAACCTCAATATATTGCATATATTGTCGCGTTATTTCTGCCAACGGAATATCTAAAATATCAAAATCTTGTTTTCTTATTAAATAAAGTAAAAGATCCAGTGGACCTTCAAAAGCTTCCAAAAAAACGCGTAATGCATCTGGAGGAATATACAGATCATGAGGCAAATTTATGAGGGATTCACCACGTATTTTAACTGCAGTTATTGGATTCTCGATTACCATAAACTTTTTGATGATACCTACTGAAAGAGCAATTTGCAATGAGTATGTTCAAAAAATTTACTCCAATTTACTCACATCTCCTTTTCCCGCCCGTAATATTTTAGGGACATCACCAGTTAAATCGATGACGCTGGTAGGATCGATACTGCAAGGACCTCCATCAATAATTAAATCTACCTTCCCCCCAATTGCATATGTAATTTCTTCTACATCTACTAAAGGATTTTCCTGACCCGGTAAAATAAGAGTAACACTCATTAACGGTTCCCCTAAGGTAGTTAATAACGCTTGCGTAATTGGATGATCTGGAACTCGTAATCCAATAGTTTTCCGTTTGGGGTGAATTAATCGACGTGGCACATCACGGGTCGCTGATAATATAAAAGTATAAGGCCCTGGAGTGTAAGCTTTAAGTAAACGGAAAGTTGGATTACTAACCTGAGCGTAAACACTTAATTGCGATAAGTTGTGACACATCAAGGTAAAATGATGATGTTTATCCAAAGCTCGAATCTGACGGATACGTTCGCTAGCCGGCTTATTATCAAGTCCACATCCTAAAGCATAGGCAGAATCAGTTGGATAAACAATCACCCCACCCGCTTGAATTACTTTCACCACTTGCTGAATAAGTCGAGGTTGGGGGTTCAGAGGATGAATTGTTAATTGCTGTACCATACCTAAATATTATATCATACCAAAACTATGAAATTTTTATTTGATTACTTTCCCATTGCATGTTTTTTCATCGCTTATAAATTTTCCAATATTTATATAGCAACTGAGGTAACTATCGCTGCATCGCTTTTGCAACTTGGCATGTATTGGTTAATTCATCGGCGATTTGAAACTTTACATACCTTAACCTTTATTTTTGTAGTCATTCTTGGTGGCTCAACTTTGTTTTTTCATAATGAAATTTTTATCAAGTGGAAACCAAGTGTGATTTATTGGATTTTTACGATAATTTTATTCATCAGTCAATTTTTTAGTCCTAAAACTGTCTTAGAAAGAATGTTGAGTGACAAAATAAAACTCACTAAAAAAATCTGGCAACGGTTAAATTTCAGCTGGGCTTTATTTTTTTTACTCTTGGGCATATTGAACATCTATGTCATTTATCATTTCAATACCAACGTTTGGGTAAATTTTAAATTATTTGGGACTTTAGGGCTGACAGCTCTTTTTATTATGGCGCAAGCTGTCTATATGGTTCGTCACATGCTTTCAGATCCACAGTTCGTAGATAAGAAAAAAGAGATGCCTTAGATGCTTTATGTTATCATTGGTGAGGATAGCACCGATAGCGCGGAAAAACGCCGTAGTGTTCGTGCCGCTCATTTACAACGTCTTGAAACTCTAACCCAAGAAAATCGACTGGTATTGGCGGGTCCAATCTTTCATGATGGCATCCAAGATCTGCATCTTGCCAAAGCAAAAGGATCCCTTATTGTAGCGGAATTTTCTGACCTCGAGGCTGCTAAATCCTGGGCAGCGGCTGACCCTTATGTCACTGCAGAAGTTTTTAAACGCATAACAGTTCATCCATTTAAAAAAGTATTACCATGAATAATAAAAAAATTAATAATCAAACCACCATAGAAAAAATGGAGGGTCTATTGCAAAGTGCTTTACATCCCCTCCATCTAGCTATTATTGATGACAGCCAGGCTCACATAGGCCACATTGGGGAGGGCAAAGGCCATTACATTCTCAAAATTACAGCACAGGCTTTTACAGGAAAAAAGTCGCTGGAGTGTCACCGTATAATCCATACCGTACTAGGAGACATGCTAAAAAACGAAATTCATGCTTTACAAATTGAAGCAAAACCTATTGAGACACAAGATCTTGTTGAGTTTGTAGTAAAAGAATTAGAATCTTCTAAAGCCTTAGACATTCGGACATTGGATGTAACTCCCCTTACCGATGTTACTGATGCCATGATTATTTGCACTGCCACATCCACCCGGCACGCACATTCGGTAGGAGACAAGTTAGTAAGAGCACTACGAAAAATTAATTTTAAACCTTTTAATAGCCTGGAAGGCCAAGCTGACAGTGGTTGGGTATTAATCGACTTATTGAATATAGTAGTCCACATTATGCTTGCTGAAGTTCGTGAATTCTATAGCCTCGAAAAACTCTGGAGCGCTACCGAATCCTCGCTGCAATCAATCCGGAAAAATGACAATTCTCATGCAAATTAACCTAATTGCTGTAGGTAAACGTATGCCTGAATGGGTAAATACTGGCTACTATGAATATGCTAAACGATTACCTGCTGACTACTGTTTACATTTAATTGAAATAACTAGCGAAAAAAGAACCAAATCCCGTAGCAAGATTCAAATTCTTGATCTTGAAGCAGAAAAATTATTAAATGTAATAACTAAACCAGGCCCGGTCATTGCCTTAGACCGTCAAGGGCAATCACTTCATACTGAGCAATTAGCAACAATCTTGCAACAATGGCACGATTTAAATCATCATGCTCATATTTTAATTGGTGGTCCTGAAGGTTTAGGTACGGCTTGCTTGAAACGTGCTCAGGCTATTTGGTCACTGTCGGCGCTAACTTTACCTCATCCATTAGTGCGCATCATTGTTGCTGAACAAATATATCGAGCTTGGAGTATAATTAGTCGTCATCCTTATCATCGCTCTGACTAAAATTCGTATTTTCATAACCATCATAGATGGGCGTTCCAGGCTACAGATGAGATATTACGTTTTTGGGTAGATTATGAAAAGCCAATTAACCATAAAACACCATAAACAAGAAACTAAGCTTTTTAACCGTAGGGTTTTGCTCTGTTTTTGTTTGATAATCCTATTTATAATCGGATTGTCGACTCGTTTGTTCTATTTACAAGTTTTACAACATTCTTTTTATTCTACTCTTTCAGAACAAAACTTAATGACTATTATCCCAACGGAGCCAAACCGCGGACTAATTTATGATCGTAATGGAATTATATTAGCCAAGAATATCCCCGCGTTCAATCTTACTATTACCCCAGGTCGGGTTAAAAATATAGACGAAGTGATTAATCGTTTGCGATTGTTTATAGAAATCACTCCGCATGATATTCATATGTTTCAACGTCGGCGACGACAACTGCCTCCTCATCAGCCGATTCCCCTGAAATTAAAACTCACCGAAGCAGAAGTGGCACGATTTTCTGTTAATCAGTATTTCTTCCCTGGAGTAAGTATTCAAGCACGCATGATTCGCACTTATCCATTGGGAGAGTTAATGAGTCATGTTTTAGGTTATGTAGGCAGAATAAATACCAAAGAATTGAATCAAATTGATCAAGTCAATTATAGTGCTTCAGATTATATTGGCAAATTGGGAATTGAAAAATATTATGAAGATACCCTACATGGTGTAGTAGGTAATGAGGAAGTAGAAACAGATGCGAGCGGTCGAATAGTACGTGTATTAAAACGCCATAGACCTGTTCCAGGAAAAGATATTTTTCTCACCATTGACAGCCGTTTACAGCAAGCAGCAAGTGATATATTGGGTGAAGAAAGCGGTGCTATTGTTGTTCTTAATCCTAGAAATGGCGAAGTATTAGCTATGGTAAGCAAACCAACCTATAACCCTGAACCATTTGTTTTAGGAATCAGCGCCCCCGCCTACAAAGAACTTTTAAAATTACCACAACACCCACTTTACGATCGAGTCATTCGCGGGGTATTTGCTCCGGGCTCTACTATGAAACCTTTTTTCGCCATTGCCGGATTAAAACAAAAAGTTATTTCTCCACAAACATCAATTAAGGATGATGGAATTTTCTCTTTACCCAATTCTTCTCATCTTTATCATGATTGGAATTGGAAGTGGAAACTAAATAAGGGTGGCCACGGCATAGTAAACATTAGTAAGGCGATCATCGTTTCTTGCGACGTCTTTTTTTATAATCTTGCTACCAAGCTGGGTGTTCGACAACAACAATCTATTTTACAAAGTTTTGGATTGGGAAAAAGGACAGATATTGATGTTCCTAATGAATTAAGTGGATTAGTCCCTTCTCCCGTATGGAAACGCAAAGTAAAGGGAGAGTCTTGGTACCCAGGAGATACTGTCATCACCGGTATTGGACAAGGATTTCTGTTAGCCACTCCACTACAATTAGCGCAAGCGATTGGAATTTTAGCTATGCGCGGCATTCGCTATCAACCTCATCTACTCCAGAAAACTCTTCAAGCAAATGGCGCTCCACTGGTCATGCATTACTTACCAGAAAAAAGAGTAGCTTTAGAAGATCCTAAAATTTGGCCCTTAGTCATCGCCGCTATGCAGGGAGTCATTACTAACCCACGCGGAACTGCACATCGTTTTGGACGTGATGCACCTTATACTGCAGCGGGAAAAACAGGAACCGCTCAGCTATTTGGCCGTCCAGCAGATGAAGAGCGAGAGCAATCTGAGCTCCCTAAAGAACTCCGTAACAACCATTTATTTATTGCATTTGCCCCTGTTGAAAACCCTGAAATTGCTATTGCTGTTGTTTATGAGCATAACACCGGCGCAGATGGGTTAGCTCGAAAGGTAATGGATTATTATTTTAATTCTAAAAACAGAAGCAACACTAATTAAAGTAACTGTTCACGGGGTAGAAGGGCCCCCCCTTTTGCTTTATAAAGTAGCTCGCCATCCTTGGCCCAACTTGTGTGCTCTCGAGGTTGACCGAAAGTCTTGTTTAACGGATTCCACTAGACTTCTTTCGAAACTCTACTGTTTTTCCTGCAAAATTCTCTAAATTTAAACATCCTTTTCATTAAATTAAAAAAACCTGTCGGGTAAAAGACTGGCGCCCGCGTTAATTTACTATTTTTTTCTTTTAATAATACATTAACAAAAATCAGGGATAATAATAGGAGAATAATTAAGAATCAATTAACTAGATAAAAAATTTCAACATAGAGAAAAAGCATGAATAAAGAAGGCAAAGAAAAAGATTTAAGTCTTGAGCGCCCTGACTTGCATGGAGTTTTTGAAGTAGGGAGTCTTTATACTACGCCTAACTATTACGATAGACCAGTACCAAGGCTATACCAACAGGAATCCCCTAGTCCGTCTTTAGAGCAATCAAAGTCATCAAAGCAGTCAAAGTCATTAGAGGAATCCCAGTCATTTAAAAGTTTTCTCCATGAAAATGGGACGGAATTAAAAATAGCATATAGCGACTTGAATTCTCAAACCCTAGAAAACCATTAGGCGAGGGTACTCAAGGAGCTGTTTATCTTGCTGTCTATCAAGGGAAAAAAGTTGCCGTTAAAGAGTTTCCTGTGGATGATTCTGACCAGGAACAAGAAGCCGCTATTCTCTCCGAAGGTGCAGTAATGGCTGGCGTCCAGTCTGATTTTGTAGTGCAACTACGTGGGATTTGTATGGAAGAGCAAAAACATTGCTTAGTGATGGAGTATGTGCCCGCTGGTGATCTTCACCAATGGCTGGAACAAAACAAATCTTTAAATGAATCGCAAACCTATCGGTTAGCAGCTGACATAGCTTATGGGCTATCCATACTGCATAGAGGAGGAATTATCCATCGTGATTTAAAAAGTCTTAATGTATTGCTATTTGAAGCCAATGGCGAGCTGTGTGCCAAGATAACTGATTTCGGACTCGCTGTTTTAAAAAGATATAAGATTCAAGATGATGATATGCTAGTTGGTTCAATTCCATGGCTAGCACCGGAAATTTTAAAATCAAATGAAACCCGTAAATATAGCGAATCTTCCGATGTCTACAGTTTGGGGATGGTGATCTATGAGTTGGTGACCAAGAAGGTGCCTTATTACTACATGCCCAATGAGCCTATTGAAAAGCCTTCACCCCAACAAGTCAGAGAATGGGTTTTAGAGGGAAGGCGACCTTGGGATTGGTCACCATTAAGTTGTCATCCTGAACTAGCTAATTTAATTAAAGAGTGTTGTGCAGCTGACCCAAAAGATCGTCCTAGTGCAGATAGTAGTGTTTTCAAAATTAACTTTATTATATGAGCAAGCCAAATCAGCAGAGTCTAGAATCACTACATCAATCTCCACTGAACAAGTGCCAGCTTTTGAACTGGAAAAGGGGCTCGAAAAAACTTTCATATTTGAAAATTACTTTGCTTTTTATAAACCTGCTAATCAAAATAAAAACTTACCTACTAGTAACCTACAACCTCAAAATAGTAAGGAAAATTTTTGCCTAACGTACCTTAACTACAGCAAATCCCGCTGAATCAATTTTCTCTGCTTGAAAATAAATAATTTCTGTTCTAGATTAGCTAAATTTGGCTGAGGGGCTGGAGAGCGTCGCGTCACTGTCATTAACCGCGACTTGATCGCGGTATGACGAAAGTCCTTAGGGGGCGTTCGCCGCATGGGCCCCGTTTCCTCGTCATTTTTTCGTCCAATCTGAATCAAAATTGGGCTTTCTGCGTCGGAAAATTAAACCTCGTGAACGCTTACAAATTAAATTTTTTATCTGCTATAATACGGTAACTTAACTAACCACGGAGCCAACCCGCTTTTAAAAAAACATATGCTATGGAGAATTCTGACCTATTCGATGATTCTTATCAAAACCGCCTTAAATATCGGCTCCGAAGGGCTAAATGGAATACTTTACATTTAGATCCACTTCTCTTGCTTGGTCTATTGGCTTTAATTAGCTTTGGTATATTAATCTTATATAGCGCCAGCAATAACAGTATAGCGATAATCGAAAAACAAGCCATCCGTTTAGGTTTGGCATTTATTATTATGTTAGTTTTTGCTCAAATCCCTCCAAACCGCTACTATCAATGGACACCCTGGGTTTTTAGCGTAGCCTTAATACTCCTTGTAGCAGTATTATTTATAGGCCAAGTACAACAAGGAGCGAGACGTTGGTTTGATCTTAAAATAATAAACTTTCAACCTTCGGAAATAATGAAATTGGCTATGCCTATGATGTTAGCCTGGTACCTCAGCGAACGTCCTTTACCACCCAAATTATCTATAATGTTAATCAGCAGCATTATGTTATTTATTCCCGTTATACTTACAGCTAAACAACCCGATTTAGGTACGGCAATTATGATTGCTTTATCAGGCTTATGTGTTTTAGTTTTAGCTGGCATGAGTTGGAAACTAATCGCTGCTACGATTGTAGCTATAACGGCAGCAGCTCCCTTTTTATGGCATCATATGCATGGTTATCAAAAACAACGAATCCTTACTTTACTTAACCCTGAACGTGACCCATTAGGCAGTGGTTATCATATTATTCAATCCAAAATCGCCATTGGTTCTGGGGGAGTTTGGGGAAAAGGTTGGCTGAATGGTTCACAGTCACATCTTTCATTTTTACCTGCTCACACTACAGATTTCATTTTTGCCGTTAATGGTGAAGAATTTGGATTAGTTGGTAGTTCACTCATTTTAATCATTTTCATTTTCATTTTAGCCCGCTGTTTATACATTAGTATGCATGCACAAAATACTTATAGCCGACTTTTGGCTGGAAGTTTAAGTTTAACATTTATTTTTTCTGCCTTGGTGAATATTGGAATGGTAATTGGTATTTTACCGGTAGTAGGAATTCCTTTGCCTTTGGTAAGTTATGGTGGAAGTTCAATGCTCACCATAATGGCAGGATTTGGTATTATTATGTCTATCCGTACTCATCGTAAACTATGGGGAAATAAATCGTAAACGTTCACGAGGTTTAATTTTCCGACGCAGAAAGCCCAATTTTGATTCAGATTGGACGAAAAAATGACGAGGAAACGGAGCATACACATAGTATGTGAGTATTCCGAGTAATATTTTTGCATTTTATTGCAAGGGGCTTTCCTTCTACCCCGTGAACAGTTATAATAAATCGATGCGTTATTTAATAATCAATATGCTTATGCTTCTCGGAGTGAGCGGTTGTGCCTTACACAATCACCCTGTCTTACCACCTCCTCCACCACCAGAACCTTGCATGCAAATCTTTATTGATAAAATGGCTACCATCCACCACTTCAATCGCCAACAACTCATTGAACTTTTACGACAAACTGAGTTTCAACCTGAGGTTATTAATAAACTAAATCAACCCTTTGAAAAAAAGCCATGGAATTTTTACCAGCATTTTTTTGTTAGAGCCGATCGCGTCCACCGCGGAGTCTCTTATTGGAAAAAACACGTTGACGCCTTAAATCAGGCTGAAGAGAGGTATGGGATTCCTCCTCACATTATAGTAGCCATTATAGGTATGGAAACGGATTACGGAGGGAATATGGGTCACTTTCCCGAGTTGAGCACGCTAGTTACCATTGCCTGTCATTATCCCCAGCGAGCAGATTTTTTTCAAAAGGAATTAGAACACTATTTGTTACTCACTCGTGAATACCAGCTACAACCTTTAACATTACAAGGTTCTTACGCCGGCGCTCTGGGTATACCTCAGTTTATGCCTAGCAGTTATCGACAATATGCTGTAAGTTATGATGGAAAAAAACAAATAAATTTACTGCAAAACCATAACGATGCTATTTTTAGTATTGCACTTTTCCTTCAAAAAAGCGGTTGGAGAAGGGGAGAATTAGTAGCTGTCCCAGCTCGGATGAAGGGTAAAAAATATCAATGGCTAATTTCTAATACAACCAAACCCATTTATCGTGTTTCTACTTTATCTAAATTTGGAATTAAAAGTTCACAAAAATTACCCAAAAATATCAAAGGGACTGTTATTGCCATGGACAGTCTTGGATCCATTGAATACTGGCTAACCTTTAATAACTTTGATGCATTGATGCATTACAATCCGCGTACTACTTATACATTAGCAGCCTATTTATTTAGTGAAGCAATTAAAAAAGAATATGAAAAAGGAACTTCTCAAGCGCGCCGAAGAACTGCAAAAAAACGGTGATTTAGTAAGCGCCATTGACATTTATCAACAACTTCTTACTGAAAATCCTAATGAAGTGGATATTTTGCATCGTTTAGGAATTTTGTTTGCCCAACAGTACAACTATCAAGATGCCTTGGATTACTTAAACCAAGCCATTCAATATCAACCCCGTTCAGCACCATTTCATAATAGCAAAGGCAATATATTATTACGTCAAGGAGCCTTAAAGGCCGGTGAAGAGGAGTACCGCCAAGCAATCAAGTGTGACCCACATTATGCTATTGCACACAATAGCCTAGGCCGTTGCTTTTATCTTCAAGAGAAATTGATTGCTGCAAAAAAGTCATACGCCAAAGCCATTCAACTCAACCCCCGTTTTGGTGATGCTTACTATAACCAGGGCGTTTTGCTGCTGAAATTAGGGGAATATTCCTTAGCTATGGAAAGCTTGCAAAAAGCACTGACCTATACCCCTAAAAACCCAGCCATTGATGGACAAATTGCACAAATATATCTCCAAGAAAGTAATTATGCTGAAGCCATCAAACATTTGCAAAAACGTCTGGCTTATCAGCCTGAACATGTAGAGTCACTGCATTATTTAGGAATTGCGTATTTGGCTACTGAGCAAAATGCTGCTGCAATTACTTGTTTTGAAAAAATCTTACAATTGACCTATCGTCATCCGCAGTGCTATGAACACTTAGCCACGGCTTATTTAAAGCAAAAAGATAACGAGAAAGCCTTGACTTACTATCTGCGTCAGTTGGAAGTGCAAGCAACTGCATTTAGTTATTACAATATTGGGGTTCTGCTTATCGAAAAAGGCCGTCGTCAAGATGCCATAGAATACCTTAAACAAGTCCTCAGTCTAGAACCCAATCATTTACCAGCGCACCTTAATCTGGGTGTTGAATATTTAAAGCTTCAGCAGTTACAGCAAGCTCGTTATCATTATGAACAAGCTACCAAAATAAAACCAGACGATCCAGAAATCCAATACATTTTGCATGCTTTGACGCAAAATCAAGTACCTGATCGGGCACCTGCTGAATATTTACAAAATTTATTTAATCAATATGCTTCTTATTATGACAAACATCTTACTGAACATTTGCATTATCGAGTTCCTCAATTACTGCACACAGCAGTTTGGAATGAGACTAAAATTGAACAACCTGGTTGGAACATCCTTGATTTAGGCTGCGGCACTGGACTGTGCGGAGAATTATTTAAAGAATTTGCAGAAAAATTAATTGGCATCGATATTTCTTCAGAAATGGTCTCCGCTGCCAAAAACAAAAATATTTATGATGAATTAAAAATAGCTGACATCGAGAAAGCTTTGTCAGAATATCAAGAGATAGATTTAATTTTAGCAGCAGATGTCTTTACTTACATAGGCGATCTGAGCAATATTTTTATTCATTGTCATTATTGTCTTAAACCAAAAGGCTTATTTGCTTTTTCAGTAGAAAAAAGTGAAAAAACAACTTATGAATTACAGCCTTCAATTCGCTATGCCCATTCACGTCAATATATCGAATCTATAGCCAAGATTTCACATTTTAATATTCTGCGTTTTGATAACATTCAATTACGAATGCAAAAAGATGAACCGGTTAATGGGTATTTAGTAATTTTACGCAAAGAATAGGTAATAACTCACTTAATATTGCCTCGCAATGGCACAAAATGACCGTTCCAGCCTACGTGTGAGCTATAACATCCGAATTGGACGGGGTCTCCCCTCTTCATTAATAGCCACATAAATAAAAATACCTTGAGTAACTTGACGACGTTTTTCATCAAACGGCCCAATGGCCCAAGTTTCTACTTTTACCTGCACTGAAGTATTACCAGTTTTAATAACTTCAGCATAGCAACAAATAAAGTCTCCTACCTTTACTGGTGCAATAAAACTCATGGCCTCAATGGCGGCCGTTGTTACTCGACCACGAGCTAGCTTCACTGCTAAACTCATACCTGCCAGATCCATTTGCGAAACTACCCAGCCCCCAAATACATCCCCATTAGGGTTAGTACCGCAGGCATAGCCAACGTACCAATTTCTAGTTCACCACGTGGTTCTTTTGGTGCATTTTCAAGAAAATAGACATAAATTTATAATTTTCCTTTGGTCTTTTTTTCAAATGATGAATATGACGTTTACGCAGCCAATGATCAACTGATAATTTACCTGGACCATGCAGCATTATTAAAACTAATAGCAGTATCCAACCAATATATTGATTTAAATCATAGTCCCCTTCGGGGGTCCAGAAATAATTATAAAAATAAATGGTAAAAGCACTTATAAATAAAAAAAATAAATACCATGATACGCCCTCCCCGCTAAACCTAAAATCAGTAAAATGGGTAATATTAATTCAGCGGCTGTAGCACAAATAGCCGCCGTGGTCAGAGGATAAAAAAGGAATTACATAGTTTTGACGAAATAAAGTCAGTGTGGTGGACCAACTCTGAAGCTTAATCAGACCCCGGCCTGCAAAAAAATTTGCGCCACCCAGACTCGCGCTACTAAATCTCCGACCGGAGTTAACATATCTAACAATTTTAAAAAGGGATTTATTAGTCGGGCCATTATCCTTACTGACATAAATTTCTCCTGAATGTAAAATCAATTTCTAGCCAGGTTACACTTAAAAACTGAAAGCAACTTTCAGCTTAACTTTACTAGCAATTACTCTTCAATAGCTAAAGTACCTTTTCTAATATGTAAAATTCTATCACGAATTTGCGCTGCTTTCTCAAACTCTAAATTCTTAGCGCATTCCAACATTTCTTCTTCTAGTTGTTTAATAGATATTTACCCAATTGACTTGGGGGACAAAGCGAGATACTGTGCAGATTCTTCAGCAATCAGGTTGCGCTTTCCCCCCACCCTCCTCCAGAAGGAAGACGCTCACGGGCACCTTCCATAATATCATTTACCGCTTTTTTAATGCCTTGTGGAGTTATGCCATGGGCTTTATTATATGCACTTTGTTTTTCACGTCGGCGATCTGTTTCTTCTATAGCTCGTTGCATAGAGCCGTTATCTTATCTGCATATAAAATCGCTTTCCATTAATATGACGCGCAGCACGGCCTATCGTTTGAATTAAGGAACGCTCTGAACGTAAAAAACCTTCTTTATCTGCATCTAAAATAGCCACTAATGAGACTTCAGGAATATCCAAACCTTCACGCAATAAATTAATTCCGACTAATACATCAAATTCCCCTAGACGCAAATCACGAATAATTTCTACACGTTCAACCGTATCAATATCTGAATGCAAATAACGCACTTTAACACTATGCTCATCTAAATATTCCGTTAAATCTTCTGCCATTCGCTTTGTTAATGTTGTTACTAATACACGCTCATTTTGATCAACTCGTTTTTTATTTCGGATAAGTAAATCATCAACTTGTGTAGTAGCGGACGCACTTCTATTTCTGGATCAATTAATCCTGTTGGACGAACAACTTGTTCTGCAATATCGTCTGAATTTCTAATTCATATTGACCTGGGGTTGCAGAAACATAAATAGTTTGTGGTGATAAGTGCTCAAATTCATCAAAACGCAAAGGACGATTATCTAATGCCGAAGGCAAACGAAAACCATATTGCACTAAGGTTTCTTTACGCGATCGATCGCCTTGATACATCCCACCAATTTGCGGAATAGTCACATGCGACTCATCTATAATCAATAATGCATCGCGGAAATAATCAAATAAGGTGGGTGGCGGCTCACCCGCTTTACGTACCGGATAAATAACGCGAATAATTTTCAATACCTGAACAATAACCCAGTTCCAACATCATTTCGAGATCAAATATTTACGTTGTTCTAAACGCTGTGCTTCGACTAATTTATTTTCCGACTAAATTCTTCAAACGATCTTTAAATCTATTTTAATTTGATCCATCGTTTTTAAAATTTTTTCTCGTGGTGTACATAATGCGTTTTTAGGATAAATGGTTAATCCGCGGTAACGTTGCGTATGATTTCGCCTGTTAAGGATCAAAATAAGCTAAGATTTTCTATTTCATCGTCAAATAATTCAATACGGACAGCCTCTTTTTCAGATTCTGCAGGAAAAATATCAATCACATCGCCACGCACACGATAAGTTGCACGCCGTAACTCAATATCATTGCGAGTATATTGTAATTCTGCTAAACGCCGTAAAATCCACGTTGATCAATTTTATCACCACGATCTCAAATGCAATACCATACTTAAATAAGATTGAGGATC
>CAVQTK010000013.1:0-205900 GCA_963716455.1 uncultured Pseudomonadota bacterium | reverse complement strand
ATCAATCCCATACCGTTGTCGAGCATACTCAAACACACTGAGTAACTGGTCTACTTTGGCTGTACCCACTAGATCAAAAATCCACAGCTTATCTTGATACCATTCGTGAATCGCGCGGATATATTCCGGTGAGGGGGTTTCAAGTGCAGCAGCTTGTCGAGTTAAACGCAATAGCAATCGAGCTGGTTTTAACTCTAAACTGGCAATACAAACTTTGGCCCCTTGTTTCAGAGAAGCGAGGATGATGTGGCCGAAGAAGTTGTGATTTACCGTGACCATTAATTCCGGTCCAGACGGAGATGTCACTGGAGCGGAAGAGGATGTTTCCTATGGCTTTAGACCAGGGGGGATTGATTCCTAACTCTTGTCCTTCGGGAGGATAAAATTGGTTTATGACGGCATCAACAAAAGTATCAGCCGGTTTTAATTCAACGGGGTCTAGTGAAGGAGCTTGAGCAAACAATTGCTGCATATACTTCTGCAGTGATTCCATGTTGTAAACAGTCGTTAGCATCTTTTGAAAGGTAGAGTCACCAATCGACATCGAGAGCGACCTAAACGATCCACTAAGTTTTTAACAGTTGCTTGACCTACCTCATCTTGATCCAAACAAAGATAGAGAGGGTGTCAAAAATACTTAACCGATCAAACTCCCATTCCAACCAGCGATGTTTATCACGAGCACCTCCCCCAAAAGGGAGAGATAAGGCAGAAATGCCATACTGAGATAAAGTCATCGCATCTATTTCACCTTCCGTTAAAGTGATTTCACGTATCTTATCGGGTAAAGCTTGCCAACCAAATAGACCCGGCTCGGCATTTTTTCCACACGAATGTGTTTTTTACCTTGGGGACGCTGTAAACCCAAATATTTTACTTGAATCAATTTACCCTCTCGCCAATAAGGGAAAACGATTTCTTTCTCCGTGGCGCGCAGATCAAATTTTTCTAAAGATCTAGAGTTAACTTTCGACCTTGAGTTAAATATTTTAGGATGGCGGGTATCGATGCAACAGAAGCAGGAAGTTTAGTGGCATCAGGAAGAACAAATGCATTTGCTCTAGGAGTGAGGAAGTGAGGCGAAGCTATACCCATCCATTACTTAGCTTCTGTCATCGCTCAGAGGTCCTACGCAGTGAGAGAGCCCATAAATCCAGTAGGTCTCCGCCTTCCTTTGTCGCAAAGTCGGACCACCGCCCTTTCTTTTCGCCTTCTAAACAAATTTTCAGAGATTGCCCTGGTTCACCCATTATCGATCCGACACACCATTCTTTACCGTGACGTTTCCCTTGCGGCAAAAGCTGTTTTACAACCGCCTCTGCTTTTTCCCGATAATTTCTCAGAGATTGCACTGGCGTTTAAATGATTTTTTATCATAACGCCCCCGCAAAGATATCGTTGTTGATAGGTCCAGATGAAGATGGAGGTAAATTGTTGGTAGTAGGATTATCCGCGTACCCTATAAATTGTTCAATTTTAGAGGAATCACGCAAGATTAATTCGATGTCGTCAAAACACTTGTGTTGCTTATTCTGTCCGCGATGGAAATCACTCTTGACGCAGCCATCAATTGCTTTCTTCAAATCGGTTATGGAATAATTTTCTAAAGCTTTCTTGATGATACGCCTGCGCTTTGTATCTAACTTTGCTTTAGGATGATTCATTACTTGTTGCCAATAAGAAAAGAGCTCATCTACATCACTATTAGCGTGGGCCTGTTTACAAGAAATTTTATCAGAAGAGTCCGGTCAATATCGTTTTAGCAACTCGACGTATATTTATTCCATTTCCATTTCCATTTCCATTTACATTACCATTTCCATTACCAGGGGTGTTTGGGCACTGTTCAGACAGTGCTTGAGCAGTATCGGAGCTATATTTAGGTAGTGATTGATCTTCTTGTTGAGCCATATCTTCATCACTGAAATGATGTGTTTGTATCGGTTTAGAAATATTTTTGTCATCAGAAGGTAACGGGTGTTTATAATAAGGACGATTTATTTTTTGATGTTTTTCGAAATTGATGATTTTCCAATATCGTTCATCACCAACTTCATATTCCGCAACTAACTTATTTGTGATAAGTTCTTTTATGTATTCAGCGGTTCTTTCGGTAGTCATGTCATTATCACCGGGAAAAACCTCTAGTCTTAAAGTATGAGGTGATGCTGGGTGAACGCCAGCATCATCCGCAAATACCCATAACCCGATGAAAAGCAAACGTGCATCACGAGAACAAGTAGCCACCTGTTCAGAAATAAAAAATTCAGGTTTTATAGAACGTATTTTAGCCATGGGAACCTCTAGATATGTGATTGATCAGTAAAAATATAAGTGCTCAGCAGCTTCATCTCTAAATTTCAAAGGTAAAGATAAATTATTCTTGGTGTTAGTGGCCAATAAGCTAGCTTCATCAATTAATTTTTCAATTTCATCACAGATATTCATACCGTCTCCATTTGTTTGATTTCCACGTAAAATATACTTCCCTATACGATGATCAATCCCTTGACTTGTTTGCTCAACTACCCAATGTAGGTCGATGTTGTAACCTTCAATGTGTCTCAATTCAGAAATTCGAGCTGCAGGATGCATAATGTCTAAATTTCTTCGTGCTTCTAAAGTTGTTGCACTACCTTTTTCTTGAAGGTATTTTAGTAGTCTTTGACGCTGAGCTGACGAGCTGGCATCTTTTAAATTTGATTTAGTCATTATTGACCTCCTGTGTTTTGACCTTGCGTATCAATCCAATTTTCAAAGGAATCAAGATCAATTAAGATTTTTCGACCTATCCTCCTGATACAAGATGAAAACCCATTTTTCTTTTCATTAAAAATGAGCCATCTTATTGCTGGTTCTGTGAGAGCCTTGGAGTAAAGTTCAGCAACTTGTTTAACTGTTGCAAAACGTCGTGGGGATAAAATCTGATTAAATTTTTCTAACACCATTGTAGTTCTCTTTCTTTAGTAATAATTATTAATTCCTCAATGTAACCAAACATGATTACATGACAGCTATTATTAAAACATATCGTTTCTGCGTGTAGCGCTTGACGCAGCATAATGTTTGTATAAAAAATATATAATTAAAATCAATAAGTTATATTTCATTTTGATGCGTCAAGCGCTTGACGCATCAATTTAATCTTTACGCAGCAGTGTTGTAGAGCCATAGGGGTAGAGGCTAAGGTAGGTAAAAAATTGCGATAAGCCATATTCTTATTTTGAAGAATTGTAGATGTCAGGAGAGCTTTAATGCTGAATTATCTAAAATTTTCTGTATTTTTTTTCAAATTTGTCAGGGTCATTTTTATATTCATTGATATATGTTTTCAATCTTGCGAGATAATTTTTTTTATAAACAGTAACAGTAGTATTTTTCTTGTCATGTTTACCTTCATTTACATAATATTTAATTTTATCTCCATTAATTTCAGATATCCATCCTTGATGATTATAGAAATCAGTACCGTTTGTAATATCTTCTTCTAATTTAGAAAAAACTTTATTAGCAAAAAAAGAGACATCTTTATGTATTAGATTTTCTCCAATTGTCGAGATGACGCAGACTGACATTTTATAAAGATTATTTATTTTTAGTCTTTCTGTAGAGGCTTTCTTCTCTTTAGGGGTTAATTTTTTTTCTTTTTCTTCAATAGAGCTTGAGCAGCTCTTCTTCTAAGTAAAACAATTCATTAGCTGTAATCGTTAATCCTTCAGCTGTAATCGTTAATCCTCCACCGGAAGGAAGGTCAGGCTCAAAGTAAGGATTAGCTTCTAAAATATATTGGCTTAGCGAGCGCTGAAAATAGAAACGGTTATTTCTTCTATTTATTTGAATTTTTCCTCCATCACGAAGATATTTTACTGTTTGCTGAGAAATCCATCTATCATTTTCAGAATGATGATCAAAATATCTTATTGGTCCGTCAGAATTTTCCAATATTTCTTTGTTAAGTCTAAATAGTCCGTCATAGTGGTATTTATAATTTTTATCAATCGTATCATTTTCTATAGCCGATCCTATCTTTGCAATATTTGCAATAGTTGTATCTACAATTTTTCTTTTAGAGGCAGGCTTAGATGGAAGTTTAACATAAGCATTAAAACTGCTTTTCATACACAACGCAGGCATATCATTGCTTTCATATCTTTCTGTCTCTAATTTCTCATTTAAAAAGGCAGCAGCCTTTTCAGGTGTAAGGGGCAAGCTATTAGTTAATTTTCCTTTTTCTGCTTCATCTTCATTTATGCCAAAAGAATTATAAATAATTACTTTTTGAATTAATTCATGTATTTTTATTCCTTTAAGATGGAAATTTATAAATGTTTCTTTTGAATCATCGCTAAATCGGGGTTCAGTAGTGTGAGACCGTAGTGAGTGGCTATTTTGAATAAGCATAAGCCATTCCATTGGTTTTCTATTTTCCGAAATATTTATTTGATTATTGGCCAAAATTTTTAATCCGTCATCGTAATATTTTTTAACATCTTCTATTGTTTCTTTTAAATATTGGTGATAGGCAAATCTTGGCTGACATGCGCTATCTGGTGGTGGAAATGTATGCCCTTTTTTTGAAGTAATGCTTAAGATTTTTGGTAAAATAGAAACTAATTTCTTTACGTCCCAGGGGTTAGAGATAGTCTCTCCAAGCTCATCAAACGTTATTTCCCCTTTTTTTTCTTCTTCATTCCCTGTAGCGCCATGGAGGACAACATATTTAATGGAATTATCAGTGACTTTAATATAAATTGTCCCTTTTTCTGGTTTTAAATCGTCAGGCATTAAACAAATGACGTAACAAATTTTAAAGGTCGTCATATTGCTGTCTAGTATATCATCATATAAAAAACCACTAATCAAAGATAGAAAATGTTCAAGCGACCATTCTGGCAAGTTGATTGTATCACGCAAAATATTTTCCATTTCTTTTGCGATTTCATTAGGTACTTTAGGCAGTTCTGGAAGTAAAGACAGATCACTGCCATGATTTATTTCAATCTCATTACTATTTTTTTCAATGATTCTTTGTGCAAGTTCTTTAAATTTTTCAATAGTAAAATTATTCATCTTAATGGTTTCCTATGATCCAAAAATTTTCTCATTCATCTTCGCCACCACGGAAGCGGTATGGGCTTCAGAAAGGTGGGCGTAGCGTTTAACCATCTGCAGCGTTTTATGACCTAAGACTTCCGCAATTTCGGCCATTGACGCGCCATTCATCGCCAGATAAGAAGCAGCTGAGTGACGTAAATCATGGAAGCGAAACTCTGTAATTTCAGCTCGTTTGAGCGCAATTTCCCAAGGAGTGCGAATATCCATGGGTTTTTTGCCATCATGGCTAGGGAACACCCAATCGTTATTTAAGCGTCGGATAGTGGTATTTTGTTGGTGTTGTTTCATGAGCAATAATGCATGTCCAGTAAGCGGTAATAATCTTCGTTCGCCATTCTTAGTTTGATGCAGGGTAATGACGTTGCGTATAAAATCAATGTCTGACCATTGCAGCCCTAGAATCTCCATCTTACGTGCACCGGTCGAAAGTAATAAAACAACTACCAGGTAAAGGTATGGATTTTCACTTTGCTGACATTCTATTAACAGCCTTTTACGTTCTTCTTCTGAGAGAAAGCGTGTGCGTCCTCGCGGTTCTTTAGGTTTGTTAATTTTAAGCACAGGATTGCTTTCTATCCAGCCATATTCTTTAACTGCAGTGGTAAACGTATGAGACAGGGCTGCAAGATAACGATTAGTAGTGGCGGGAGAGCGTTTATCATTTCTGATGGTGTTTTCATTGAGTAATTTATCGCGATGTTCTGCGATTAAGGCGGGGGTGATATCGGCTAAGCAATAACTACCCAGCTGATTTTTCCACCAAGCTAATTGTCCCGCTTGTTTCTTTTGGCTTTTGGGTTTGCGAGGAAGGGCAGTTGCTATATAGCGATTAATTAATTGAGCGAGAGTATGTTTTTTGGCTTCTGTGGTTTTAAAATGCCTGCCTTCGCGAATGGCAGCCTCGGTTTGCTGCGCCCAAAGCTTAGCATCTGTTTTGCGTTTAAAAGTTGCAGTTTGAGTGGGATAACCTTTTAGTCGAATTAACACTCGATAGCGGGTTTCCCCCTCTTTAGTTTTTCGTTCTTCAATATTGGCCATAAAAATATCTGTATGGTATATGCAAATAAACTACCATAACTGAGAAAAAAAGACAACAGGTGATTAGCAATCCTATTTACAATTGATTTTTTATTATTTATTTTCAATGGACTAATAGGTTAGTGGTGAGAGAATAGTGCAAGGATGGTGCATTAAAATTTAAATTTGGTTTATAGCTGGATAAAAATTGTGAGTTAAGTTAAAGAGATTTTTTCTGCCATGGATTTATAAATGGATATTTTATTCATTTATTTCTAGAGCTCGAAAGGAAGGTTGAAGTTTTTTTCATCGGATTTAGAGCAGAAGACCAAACACGTTTTTGTGTTTTTGTTGCCATCAACTGCACCACCAGTGCACCATTTTAAACCCTAATCTTCCAATATTATTGTAACCTATTGATTTAATTGGTGGGCCCACTAGGACTCGAACCTAGGACCAAGGGATTATGAGTCCCCTGCTCTAACCAACTGAGCTATGGGCCCGATAACGAACAGATATATTAAAGATTGGTGAATTTGCCAATCTTTGGATTAGGCTGGTCCGATTATATATTGTCCTTACTTCATCTGCTCTTCTAAGAAGCTTTGTAATTTTTCTGAGCGAGCTGGGATGACGGAGTTTGCGTAAAGCTTTTGCTTCGATTTGACGAATACGTTCGCGGGTTACGTCAAATTGTTTACCTACTTCTTCTAAAGTATGGTCAGTATTCATTTCGATACCAAAACGCATGCGCAATACTTTGGCTTCACGGGGAGTTAAGGTAGCTAAAATTTCTTGTAGTGGCTTCTGCTAAACCGGATGCAGTTGCGCAGATCAACTGGTGATATCATATTGTGACATCTTCGATAAAATCGCCTAAATGAGAATCTTCGTCTTCGCCAATGGGTGTTTCCATGGAAATGGGTTCTTTAGCAATCTTCAATACTTTGCGAATTTTTTCTTCGGGCATTTCCATGCGTTTGCCAATTCTTCAGGTGTGGGTTCACGACCCATTTCTTGTAACATTTGCCGTGAAATTCGATTTAATTTATTGATGGTTTCGATCATATGCACGGGAATACGAATCGTGCGGGCTTGATCGGCAATAGAGCGGGTGATGGCTTGTCGAATCCACCAAGTGGCATAGGTTGAAAATTTATAACCACGTCGATATTCAAATTTATCTACGGCTTTCATTAGTCCAATATTGCCTTCTTGAATGAAATCTAAAAATTGTAAGCCGCGATTGGTATATTTTTTGGCAATAGAAATGACCAAGCGTAAATTGGCTTCAACCATTTCTTTTTTAGCACGACGTGCTTTGGCTTCGCCAATGGACATGCGACGATTGATTTCTTTGATTTCATTAACGGTTAAATGACTACTTTCTACTAAATCAATTAAACTTTTTTGTGCACGCTTTATCTCCTTGGCATAAATTTGCAATTGCTCTGCATGCTGTGGGTTGTCTTTTTTGTAGTTTTTTAACCAGTCTAAATTAGTTTCATTATTTGGAAAAGAATTGACGAAACTTTTACGAGGAGTTTCTGCTTTATTAACACAATATCTCATAATAATCCGTTCTTGAAAACGCACTTTTTCCAAGAGCTTACGTAGTCGGTTAGTCTGACGATTAAATTGTTTAACGGAGAGTTTGCACAATGAGAAATGATCAATTAAATTTTTTTGATGTTTTAGTGTACTCGTATGTTTGATGCCATTGCGTTTAATGGCATTTACATATAACTGGTGTAAATTTTGTAATTCCGCATATGTAGCGAGCGGTTTCGGAAGGGTCAGGACCACTTTCGCGAAAATCTTCGCTGCTCGCTTCACCACTTATTTTTAATTCATCAATGATATCTTCGCTGCTAGCTTCAGGGACAACTTCAACTTCTTCACCTTCTTCTAGTCCTGGATGGTAAAAGCCAGTTACGATATCGCTAAGCCGCCCATGTTCATCAACAATTCTTTGATATTCTTCTATTACAGAGGAAACGATTTTAGGATATACAGCAATGGCGGAAAGTACTTGACGAGTACCTTCTTCAATCCGTTTGGCTATATTAATTTCGTCTTCTCGAGTAAGTAACTCCACTCTGCCCATTTCTCGCATATATAAGCGTACTGGATCGGTGGTACGAGTTTCGGTAACTAGTACATCGATTGCTTCACTTATTTCTTCTTCTGCACTGGTTTCGCTTAATAAGAGTTGATCCGCGTCTGGGGGAAATTCAAATACCTTTATTCCCATTTCATTCAAGCGATCGATAATCCCTTCCATTTGCTGAGGATCGACGTAGTCACTAGGTAGCAAATTTAATAAGTCTTCATGCAGCAAATATCCTTTATGTTTTGCCTCTTCTAAGAGGGCGCTAAAACCTAATTTTTGTTCATCTGCCATGGTTATTTCTCTATTCGCAAAACCTGTAATTTTATCATTAAAGTATAAAACAATCTATATGACCAATTTTAGATAGTCAAATCCTATACAATAATATTATAACAGTTTTCTGTTGATAAAAAATTGAAATTTTTTTACCGTGTAGTTGCCTCTTTTTTGACTCTGGCTAATAAATTTTGCAAAAGACTTTTTTTCTTCTGAGCTTAATGGAGTATTTTTAGCTTTCATGATTAATTTGGATATTTTTTGCTCATCTGCTTGCTGTAATAAGTAGGCTATAGCTCCTAGGAACTCAGCTTGAAGACCCTCTAAAGGTATGGTTAATGGCCGAGCAGCTAGAGTAGCAATTAATTCCCGTTCTTCCTTGGATTCGCGGGTGGATAATAATTCTGCTACGGTTAATATGGGCTGTTGTTGAAAAGCTTGTAGCAAGTCAATAAAAAAATTTTTATGGGGTATTTCAAGCGAATGAATTGAAGTTAAATGGATGTCTTCAATTGATTCTATGAGCGAAGGATGTTGCAGTAATATGGAAATAGCTAAATGAAGAGGAGGAGGAAGTTGACGAGTCGGGATGCTAGAAGTTTCATAAGTTTTGGTTATTTGTGGGTTTGCATTTAACAAAAGCTCTAGTCCAGTGGAATCCATCCTTAATTCTTGGGCGAGTTGTGCATAGAGTAATTGACGAAATATTCCTTGTGGCATGGTATTCAGATATTGGGCTGCTTGATGGGCGAAATGAGCCTTTCCTTCCTGAGAATAATAAGGGATTTGTTTTTTTAGTTCAGCAAAAAAAACTTCACTTATTCCGGGTGCTTGATTTATCCTTTGCGCAAAGGCTTCGGGGCCAATTTTACGAATAAAACTATCTGGATCTTCTTTTTCAGGCAAATACAAAAACCGAATATATATTCCTTCATGCAGTAATGGCAAGCTAATTAATAAGGCTTTCCATGCAGCTTGCCTTCCAGCAGTATCACCATCAAAACAAAAAACGAGTCGATTGCTATGATGCAATAATTTTTGTATTTGTTTCTTAGTGATCGCGGTTCCTAAGGTAGCAACTGCATTGGAGATGCCATGTTGATGTAAGGAGATGACATCCATGTAACCTTCTACGATTATTAATTCAACCCAAGAAGAATTTTTCTGCTGTTGGCGGCATTCATAAAGGCCGTAGAGTTCTGAACCTTTGTGAAAAATAGGTGTTTCGGGAGAGTTTAAGTATTTAGGTAAATCTTCACCCAAAGCTCGTCCTCCAAATCCAATAATTTGTCCTTGTGAGTTGCGGATTGGAAACATGATGCGATGACGAAAGCGATCAAAAATTCGAGAATTTTTCTGGATTAACAAGCCATTCGTAACTAATGCAGAAATTTGCTGCGGATCTCCAGCAAATTGATGGTGTAATTGCTCCCATTGTGGTGACGCATAGCCGATAGCAAAGGTTTTGGCTATTTGACCGGATAAACCACGCGATTTTAAATAATCAATTGCATTTGGATATTGACGAATATTCCTTTGATAGAATTGGGCGGCTTTTTCTAATAAGGGATAAAAAAGTTGATTTGGGGACGGTTCTGCGTCGGTCGATGGAATTTGTAAACCGAGTTGATTAGCTAAATAAGTAACTGCTTCGCGGAACGGGAGATGATCTACATCCATTAAAAATCCGATTACGTTTCCGTTCGCGCTACAACCAAAGCAATAGTAAAATTGATTCGTTTTATTAACTGTAAAAGAGGGAGTTTTTTCCTGATGAAATGGGCAGAGGGCAAGATAATTATTACCTCGGCGAGTAAGTGGTAATCGGCTTTGGATCACTTCCACAATATCGCTTTTGGCCAACACTTCTTTAATGAATGATGGCGGGATATATTGTGTCATCGTAATAGCTCACCCTGTAACTTGGAACGCTATTTCGTGTCATTGCGAGCGTTAGCGAAGCAATCCAGTTCGTACTTTGGACAATGCTCTGCACTGGATTGCTTCACAGCTAGCGCTGTTCGCAATGACGGTAATGGAATGTGATTTAAATATGTACTCCGCATTTTTCGTTAATTTTTCTTTAAACCTTGTCTAACAGCTGAACATTCATGTGTAGACAGGTTCCCACGTGATCTGTTACATGTCATCTTAAGATAAAAGGTTTTTTACTTTTCCGCTTACTTTTGCAAGGTCTGCACGGCCAGCCAGCTGCTCTTTAAGAATGGCCATCACTTTCCCCATTTCTTGCATTGATTTTGCTTGAGTCAGGCTAATAGCTGCTTGAATGGCAGATTCAATTTCTTCTGCACTTAAAGGCTGGGGAAGATAAGTACTAAGTATCTCGATTTCTTTTTGTTCTTTAGCGGCGAGCTCAGGTCGTCCAGCAGCCTCAAACTGACTGCCAGCATCTTGACGTTGCTTAATCATTTTATTAACGATATTGATAATATCAACATCAGTTAACGTTATTCGTTCGTCAACTTCACGCTGTTTCATCGCTGCCAAAAGCATACGAATAGTTCCTAAGCGCTCACTATCCTTAGCACGCATAAAAGTTTTCATATCTTCTTGAATGCGGTTCTTGAGCTGGCTCTGGCTAGTCATAAAATATATCGAACTTTAATATCGAGTACGTTCACGTTCTAATAATTCCTGTTCTTTTTGTAGCTTTTTTGCGTAACGTTTAATTGCCGCAGCTCTTTTACGTTTGCGTTCAGTGGTGGGTTTTTCATAGCTTTCCTTTTGCCTTAACTTACTCATGATTCCAGCTTTCTCACAAGCGCGTTTAAAGCGACGCATTTGCAAATCAAAAGAGCTTCTATCTGTGATCTCTACAGTGGGCATAAAATTGAACACCTCATTTAACTGTCAAAAATTAAACTTTAATCATATTATTTTTTATAGCCAGATGCAAGACCACAAGTAATCCAATTTTGGCCTACTGCTGCGTTGTGTTGTTTTTTCTCCGGTATCTGAGATTGGACTGTTGAGCTCGAGTAAGAGGAAATTTAACTCTTGGTATCGAGGATGTTTTCCTCTATTGAATTTTATTTGTGGTGGTTGGTTGGGGAATAGTGCAAAGCAAGTTTAGCTAATGGTTTAATAGTGGTTCCTTGAATGAGTATAGAAAAGGTCACCACCGCATAAGTAATAACTAGAATTAATTCTCGATATTGATTAGAAGGTAAAGACAATGCTAGGGCGACAGCTAAGCCGCCGCGTAACCCACCCCAGGTAAGGATGTGAATAAGATAAGGATTATGATGACGTTTTAGTTGCAACATTTTCATGGGTAAGGCAACTGTACCTAAGCGCACTAAAAGAACAATTGGAATTGTAATAACTGCTGCAACCAATTCTCGATAGGTAGCATGAATTAACAATAACTCAAAACCGATCAACAAAAAGAGAACTGCATTAAGTACTTCATCAATAACCTCCCAAAAAATATCCAAATCTCGTCGAATTTGAGTTTGTAATTTATTTTTTCGCACGCTATTGCCAATAAAAATTCCTGCAACCACCATTGCTAAAGCTCCAGAAAGATTTAACGCGAGTGCTAGACTATAACCACCGGTAGCCACCATTAAAGTTATCAAAATAGCGTTTTTTGAATTATTGGTATGTTTAATGAGATAGTGAGTAATTTTGCCTAATAATGCACCGTAAGTGATGCCACCGAGTGCTTGTTGTATAAAAAGTAGACCCGTTCCTTGCCAGCCACGAGAATGATCTTGAAATATTAATTGAAAAAAAGTGATAAAAATAATTATTCCTACACCATCATTGAATAAGGCTTCTCCTTCTACGCAAATAGTTACATCATTAGGGACATTTAAATGTTTAAAGGTAGTTAAAACTGCAATGGGGTCAGTTGGGGAAATCAATGCGCCGAATAAGAGACAGTATAAAAAGGGTATAGGTAAACCTATTACGGGAAATAAATAAAAAATTATTGAACCAATAATGAATGCAGATACCAGGGTGCTGATTGAGGCCAATGTTCCTATTTCCCATCCGTGCACTTTTAGGTCATTGAAATCAATAGTTAAAGCGCCAGCAAATAACAAAAAACTCAGCATGCCGTTGATTAATAGGCTATGGAAATCAGTTTGAAGCAATATAGCCTTGGTTTGAATACTAAGGTTTGATAAGCCAGTATGTTGTAGAACAATTAAAACAAGGGATATGAGCAGGGAAGCTATCATACTGGTGATAGATCCTTGTATCTTAATAAAATGGTAATTGATATAGCTGAGTAAAACTGCGAGGCTTAAAATAATAGAAGCTAGGGTATAGGCATTCATCGAATGTGTATACTAAAATTTGCTCGAAAAGTCTAGATGCATATAGAGTCCTAAGGTTTTTTATTTTATGATAGGGGTTTTGCAAGGTTATGTAGACTTAATAAGATTTTGCTGAAGTCTACTAACTATACATTAAGTGGCGGAGCCAAGGAAAAATGCAAATAGGCAAAACCATCAAAAAATTTATGCATTTAGAGTCTAGCAGCGGCATTGTTTTGTTCGCTATGGCTGTCTTTGCATTAATAATAGATAACTCTCCAATACGTCATTATTACCATAACTTATTGGAATTGAACTTTACCATTCAAATAGGTCCTTTGATTTTAGTTAAGCCTGTCTTACTGTGGATTAATGAGGGATTAATGACCATTTTCTTTTTGGTCATTGGTTTAGAAATAAAGCGAGAAATGTTAGAAGGTGAGCTAAATAATTTTTCTAAAGCCAGCCTGCCCGCTGTAGCTGCCTTAGGTGGCATGTTACTGCCTGCAGTTATTTACAGTGTAATAAATTGGAAAAATCCTGAAGCTTTGTCAGGCTGGGCTATCCCCACTGCTACAGATATTGCTTTTTCATTAGGAATTGTATCTTTATTAGGTCCTCGTGTTCCTTCTGGGCTAAAGATTTTTTTAATGGCATTAGCAATTTTTGATGATATGGGCGGCATCATTATTATCGCGTTATTTTATACGCAAGACCTTTCGCATATGTTATTGCTGTTGGCATTGGGTTTGACGCTGATATTAATCGGTATGAACCGTTTCCGGGTTAGGCAACGTTGGCCTTATTTTTTTGTGGGTATTTTATTATGGCTTTGCGTTTTAAAATCAGGTGTTCATGCTACTTTATCCGGGATTATTTTAGCATTTGTCATCCCAATGCATCGAAAAGATGAGCTACATAGACATAAATATAGCCTAGAAGAGAAATTACATCCCTGGGTGGCATTTATTATTTTGCCATTATTTGCTTTTGCAAATGCGGGTATTTCATTTCTAAATGTGAATTTTTCCCATTTTATTGACACCATTTCTGTAGGAATTGCTTTGGGTTTATTCTTGGGTAAACAGTTAGGTATTTGGGGCATCACGCTATTAGCCGTAAAGCTAGGTATAGTAAAAATGCCTAAAGGAATTTCTAGTCGAGGTATATATGGTATTGCTTTAGTTGCTGGTGTGGGTTTTACCATGAGTTTATTTATGGGCACTTTAGCTTTTGAACATAATTCTCAAAGTCAATTATATATTACTTTGGTAAGGACAGGTGTTTTGATTGGATCTTTATTTTCTGGTTTGTTAGGATATATTGTCCTGCATTTTTCTTATGGAAAACAACAAAGATAAGTGTTCCTAAGGATTAAGTTGCATAAGCAAAAGGAAGTGATCCAAAAGGAGTGTTTATCAATGAACAATGGAGGCTAGTTGTTTATGCACCTAGGTAAAGTATTTTTCTATTTCTTTCTTGTATTGACCTCTGCTAGTAATTTTTTTTGCATAGCTAAGGCAGAGACCAGGAAAGCATCGAGTATTTGGGATCAAAATTTAGCAAAGAATAGATTACTGCCGTTTTTTCAACATGCGGCAATGGAATATCCACCGCAACGATTAGCTTTACTCGTTTTTAAAAAAAATCATCGGCTGGAACTTTGGGCTAAAGATAAAAGTCATTCTCATTGGATTGAGATTACCGCTTTTCCAATATTGGCTGCTAGTGGCAATTTAGGGCCTAAATTGCGACAAGGAGATTATCAAGTTCCAGAAGGAATTTACCAAATTAATCGCTTAAATCCAAACAGTCATTTTCATTTGTCAATGGGACTCAATTATCCAAATCAATTTGATAGACAAGTTGCTAAGTATGACGGACGGCAACAATTGGGAGGAGATATTTTTATTCATGGAGGCAAAAGTTCAGCTGGATGTATTGCTATTGGGGATGAGGCAATTGAACAATTGTTTCCTTTAGTTTCTTTAGTGGGTTTACACCGAGTTAAGGTAATTATTGCTCCAAATGATGATCGTTCACATAAGTCAGCTTTACTTGCAGCTCATCCTCAGCCTCAATGGATTTCGTCTTTATATGAGCAAATTGATCAAGAACTAAATGAATTTGTGTAATGTAACCGTTCATGCAAAGCGTCATAAGGCCATCAAAATTTCGGGGGCGCTCGATAAATCTTGATACAAAGAATCCAGCTGTGCTTTGTTTTCTGCATAAACCGTAATAGTTAAAGACTGGTAGCTGGCATTTCTGCTTAGTCGCTTATTAAGATGCCCATTACCATATTTTGGGAAATGTTTTTTCACAATTCCCAAGACCACTTCTTCAAATTTATCTGTATTTTTTCCCACTACTTTGATAACAAAATCACAAGGAAAATCGATAGACGAAAGATTTTTATTTATCACTGTGCCAAAGCCACCCGACAAACAGCATGGTGATTGAATCTATGAACCGAGTCCATAATCCTCCTTTCGGATTATCATCTAAAGCAACTAAGGGAACAGTGCTAATTTCCTTATTATCAAAAACGATGTGTAAAGTTCCATAGGGATGGCCCTTTATGAGGGGAGCAGAGAGTCGGTTTGCTAATTGAATATTTGCTTGTAATTTTTTATATTCATTTACAGGAATTGTGGCATAAACATCCTGCCCAAAACCGATTACACCGTGTTTATTTTTGCCCAACCAAACACGAGGTTGATTAGATTTATCTAATTTTTGGTTTGCGCTGAAAAGTTTATGAGTCTCGAAGAAACGAAATCCCCAGTTTAATAGTGCTTCGGAATCTACAGTACGAGCTTCATCGCTGGAAGAGCCCATTACAACAGCGATCAAGCGCATATTGCTGCGTAAAGCTGATGAAACTAAACAGTAACCGGCGTCGGAAGTATGGCCAGTTTTGAGACCATCCACGGAAGGGTCGCGCCAAAGCAAGCGGTTACGATTGGGCTGCCGAATGTGGTTAAAGGAAATCCATTTTTGTTTGTAACGTACATAATCGTCGGGGAAATCATTAATAATAGCGCGGGTTAAAACCGCAAGATCATAAGCGCTGGAATAATGTTGTGGGCTTGGTAACCCGGTAGAATCAATATAGTGACTATTTTGCATTCCTAAGCGACTTGCATTTTGATTCATGAGCTGAGCAAAAACATCCTCTGAACCCGCAATATGCTCCGCTAAAGCAACACAGGCATCATTCCCTGACGCTACAATAATACCATTTAATAAATCTTGAGTAGTGGTTTGTGTATTAACATTGAGAAACATTCGTGAGCCATCCATTCGCCAAGCTTTTTCACTGATCCGGATGGAATCGTTCAATTTAATTCGACCCTCTCTTAGAGCTTGTGATGCTACATATAAAGTCATTAATTTAGTAAGGCTTGCCGGAGGTAGTTTTCCATGCATATTTTTTGAAGCTAAAACGATTCCGGAATTTGCATCCATTAATACGAAAGCTTTAGAGCTGGTATTAGGTGGTTGAGGTGTAATAGTTGGCAAGTTATTATTTGGAATTGGAGAATTGGGTGATGCTCCGGGAGCAGCACTAGTAGTGAGGACCCATAAAATCAAATAAATAGTACAAAGAGCTCCACCTATCAGCTTAACGCTACGACGTAATAATTGCATATTATAACCTCAAATAGAGAACTAGATGGTTGGCAATGTTAGCATAATTTTGAACCTGCAGCTACTTAAACCTAAATTCTGGTGCGCCACGAAAGTGCATCAACGATTTATGCGGATATCTTTCGAAAACCCGCTGCTGGTAGCAAAGTGCAAAGCGCATCGGAGCGCAAAACCAGAGCATACACGCAAGTATGTGAGGATTTGAGCACCGAAGCAACGCAGCAATTTGCATCAGCAGTAGAGTTTCGAAAGAAGTCTATTGAGGCGGACACTTTTTAATTATTACTAAAGAATTATACAGTTTAACCGGCAACTAACTCTTCTGTGCGTGTTAGAATCGGATGTGATGGGTTCACTGGATTCGCTGACTCGTCGCTTAAAGAAATGGGATTCTCTATGAGGGTTGTTTGAACGCAATAATGGATTCTGGTGGAGTAGAAAGGGGTATCCTCTTTTGTTCCGCTAATGACGAACTCAATTGTTGGAACTCGATTTTATTTTCATTTGGCTCAACAAACTGAAGAAAAGAATCAATCTTATTAATAAAGTTTTGTATGATGGTTGCATCTTGACATTCATATACTAGTTGTATAGGTTCACATGTAATTTTTCTATAAAAAAGCTCAGCAAACGTTACTAAGAAAATACGAGTAAACGAAGCTCCCCAATTGGGATCCAAAAGACCTGTCAGCCCAAAGCCCAAAACACTGATTTTGCAAGCAGTCTAATGATTGCAATTGCTGAACAGTTAAATTTCAATTATTATGTCGATTTTATGCAAAGAGGAGCAAAACTTCATGGCTATTGAAAAAACCCTATCAATAATTAAACCAGATGCGGTAGCAAAAAATATTATTGGAAATATTTATTCTCGATTTGAGAAGGCAGGATTGAAAATTGTGGCGGCAAGAATGCAATGGCTGAATAAAGATCAAGCTGAACAATTTTATGCTGTCCATCGGGAAAGGCCTTTTTTTAAAAGCTTAGTGCAATTTATGATTCAAGGTCCTATTATGATTCAAGTACTTCAGGGAGAGAGTGCTATTGCTAAGAACCGCGAAGTTATGGGACATACTGATCCAAAGCAAGCGGCTCCGGGTACAATTCGTGGGGATTATGCCGATTCTATTGATGCCAATGCCGTTCATGGTTCGGATGGAGTCGATACCGCAATTCAAGAAATTAATTTCTTTTTTAAACCTGAGGAAATCTTTTCTGCTTAAGCCTTAATAATAGCCAACCATTATGCATCAAGAATTAATTCCTCAGCAAAATTTACTTAATTTAAATCGAAGTTCTTTGGCTAATTTTCTGGCAAGCATAGGTGAATCTCCACAACGAGCCGCAGTCCTTACCAAATGGATTCATCAACGCAAGGTTACAAATTTTAACCAAATGCAAAATTTAAAGCAGGCATTACGCGTTAAATTACAGGCCTATTCAACCATCCAAGTGCCGCAATTGTTGCAAGAACAGCTATCCGTAGATGGTACCTACAAATGGTTGTTGCGTTTAAGAGATGGTAATGCCATAGAAACGGTTTTTATTCCCGAACTCAATCGTGGAACTCTCTGTGTATCTTCACAGGCCGGCTGTAGTTTAAATTGCAGTTTTTGCGCTACTGCTCAGGCAGGGTTTAATCGTAATCTCTCTCTGGATGAAATTATTGGTCAAGTTTGGTGGGCTAGTTTTCGTCTTGGACAAATTTCTGATCAAGAACAAGCGAGCTTGATAATTAAGAACGTAGTGATGATGGGTATGGGAGAACCTTTGTTAAATTACTCGGCGGTTGTGGCCGCGATGGAATTGATGCTTGATGATTTTGCTTATGGGTTGTCTAAATACCGAGTTACTTTAAGTACCGCTGGGTTGGTTCCCGCAATGCAGCGCTTACGACAAGAGAGTCCTGTTTCCTTAGCTGTGTCATTGCATGCTCCTAATAACACTTTGCGTTCTCAATTAGTGCCGTTGAATAAAAAATACCCTCTAGAAGTTTTAATGCCCATATGTCGTGATTATTTTCCGGAAACTTCTAAGCAAAAAATATTATTCGAATATGTCATGTTGGCACAAGTTAATGATCAAAAAGGACATGCTCAGGAATTGGCTAATTTGTTGCAAGGTATACGGTGTAAAGTGAACTTGATCCCGTTTAACCCTTTTCCAGGCTCTCAATTTAATTGTTCGCATTCTGATAGTATTGAATATTTTCAAGAATATTTGACCAGCCAGGGAATTCCAACTTGGGTGCGTCGTACCCGGGGAGGGATATTGCAGCTGCTTGTGGTCAATTAGCAGGCAAATTTGCAGATCGTACTGGTCGAAAGGGCAAGCAACAGAGGGAATCGTAAGTCGGCTTCGCAGGTCCGAGATAAAAAGATGAATCTCAGTAATAAATGTGATATCTTTTTAAAGATATAGAGAAGTGTCTACTTTTATAAATAGAGAGATTTCGTCTCTTGACTCAGGAATGAGTTGATACTTACTCTTGTTATCTAATTGATAAAATAAAGGTATCCCATATGACTGAAACTGAACTGAAACCGGTTTCTTTACAAGTAACCCCAGGAGAGCTACTGAGACCTGCTCGTGAAGCTAAGGGTTTCACTGAATCTGATGTAGCAAGTAAATTATGCTTAAGTGCACAAGCAATTAAGAATATCGAAAAAGATGATTATCCCCACATATCAGCAAGAACTTATGCCCGTGGTTATTTATTGCTATATGCAAGGTTAGTAGGTGTTGCAGATGCAGATATTTTGCAGGCCTTTGAGATTGTTGCTGACTCAGTAGGAACAGCAGAAATTCATTTGCCAATTGCTAGTCATCAAGGCATTCCAATCTACCAACCACGAAGTGAAGGGCGCCGTTCTGGTTTTTTGTTTTGGGTTAGTTTTTTAATACTAATAACTTTAGTAGCTTTAGTTATGATGTGGTGGCAAGGTCAAAAGGTTCATCAAGTAGGTGTTACTTCTTCTACTTCAACTCCGGCTGCCACTGCTACTGCTGTATCGATTCCATCTACTTCTTCCAATTCGCCGCCAACTTACTACTACGCAAATTAAACCTTTAAGTGATCAGAATGTTAGCACTAGTTCTCAATCGATTCCAACTCCACCCCCAACACCAACTACTAATACCCCTCTTTCTATGGGTAGTGAACCCTCGGTGAATTATCAATCTAGAACTGTTTCAGCTGCTCCCAGAGTTATTTCAGATCCGTCAGTAGCACCTAAACCTTCTGTATCGCAATCGCATAACAGAACTTCTAAAGAAGCTTCTCTACCTGCTCCTAAGCAAACAATAACTAGGCCGTTGACGACTGAATAAAATGAGGTGAGTTTTGGCGCAAATTGTTCAAGCAGTGAGGGGCATGAATGATATCCTTCCTGATGAAACACCTTTTGGCAAGTAGTAGAATCTGCATGTCGAAATCTTGCTAACCGTTATGGTTATCGTGAAATCCGTTTTCCATTATTGGAACAAACTAAATTATTTACCCGTTCTATAGGTGATGTCACCGATATTGTTGAAAAGGAAATGTATACTTTTAACGATCGTAATGGTGATAGTTTAAGTTTACGTCCTGAAGGAACAGCAGGTTGTGTAAGAGCAGGGATTGAACATGGATTATTATATAATCAAATACAGCGTTGGTGGTATCTAGGCCCCATGTTTCGCCATGAAAGACCGCAAAAAGGGCGTTACCGTCAATTTCATCATTTTGGTATAGAAGCCTATGGTATGGATGGGCCTGACATAGACGCAGAGCTTATTTTAATTGGCCAGCGTTTATGGGCTGAGTTAGGATTAGACAAACATATCGAGCTACAAATTAATAGCTTAGGAACATCGGCTTCCCGAGCCCTTTATCGTGAGCGGTTAGTCGCTTTTTATCAACGGCATTACGATCTATTAGATGAAGATTGTCAGCGTCGTTTAGCTTCTAATCCCCTTAGAATTCTTGATAGTAAAAATCCAGTGGTACAAGAACTAAACCGCGAAGCTCCCAATTTATTAGATCACTTAGATCCTCCTTCTCAAACTCATTTCAATGGATTACTCCGTTTATTAGATGCAGCTCACATTCCTTATGTGATAAATCCCCGCATTGTTCGTGGCTTGGACTATTATGGTTTAACCGTCTTTGAATGGGTAACAAATGAATTAGGTGCGCAAGGAACCGTTTGTGCAGGTGGGCGTTATAATAATCTAGTTGAGCAATTAAATGGTAGAGCCACACCCGCCATTGGCTTTGCGATCGGCTTAGAACGATTAATATTGTTGTTATCCGCAAATCGTTCTTATCAATCCAATCCGGATGTTTATTTAGTATTGTTAGGTATTCCTGCCGTAGAAGCAGGTATAGTGTTAAGCGAGGAATTACGTAGTGCTTTGCCTCATCTAGAAGTGATAAATCATCTGGGTGGTGGTAGTCTAAAAAGCCAGTTGAAATCCGCGGATAAAAGTAAGGCCCACTGGGCGCTTATTATAGGTGACCAGGAAATAGCTACTGGCACTGTACTAGTTAAGAATTTGCGAGCAGAGGGGGCGCAGCAAAGCATTTCCCTTTCAGCAGTTGTTGATTTTTTTCGTAATCAGGAGTGAGGAAGATGTCTGCATATCCAACTGATCAGGAACAAATAGAAGTATTGAAAAGGTGGTGGAGAGATTATGGTAAGTTTTTATTAATTGCCATAATTGTTGGAGCAGCAGCGGGTCTTAGCTGGCGTTATTGGCATCAACAACAAGACTCTCATATCCAGAAGGCTTCTTCTTTGTATCAGCAAATATTAGTTGAAAATAATAATAAAAAACCAGAGCTGGTTGAAAATATGATTCAAGAAATGCAGCGTAATTATTCCGATACTATCTATGCCAGTATGAGTAATTTGCTAATGGCTAAAATAGCAATTGAAAAAAATCAGTACAATATGGCCTTACAGAAATTAGAATGGGTAAAAGATAAAACTCACGTACCTAGTATTCAGCAAATAGCACGTTTGCGTATAGCGCGAATCTTATTAGAGCAAAAGAAAATGCAAGCCGCCTTAGATATATTAGCTAAAGTTTATGATAGTAGCTATCAACCTCTAATTGATAGCGTCAAAGGTGATATTTACTTAGCTTTAGGCGAAAGAGAAAAAGCGCAACAAGTTTACCAAACGGCACAAATAGGGTTATCTTCTCTAGTGGGTCAAGATTTATTAACAGCAATGAAATTAGCGCAGCCTTTATAAATTTTGCACAGTACCATAAGTAAGATATAATAAATAAAAATTTTCGCTAGGAAACCCATACATGCTTCCTGTTATTGCAATTATTGGTCGACCCAATGTCGGCAAATCTACTTTATTTAACTATTTAACCCAAACCAGAAATGCACTAGTAGCTGATTTCCCAGGCGTGACCAGAGATCGTCAATATGGCCGTGGGGTTATTGGGGAGCACTCTTACTGGATAGTCGATACCGGTGGCATTGCTGAAATGGATGAATTGGCTATCTCTAAACCTATCGATAAACAAGTATGGCAAGCAATTGAAGAAGCAGATTATTTATTATTCTTAGTAGATGGAAAAGACGGCTTGATGGCAGCAGATCAAATCATTGCTGGGCAATTGCGCCCTTATCGAGAAAAAATATTTTTGGTAGTAAATAAAGTAGACCGCCTGGATGCAGCTGAAATAACCGCAGAGTTTTATCCCATAGGGATGGGGACCCCCTACGCCATTGCCGCAAAAAATGGCAGAGGTGTTGAGGAACTAATGGAAAAAATACTGACATCCTTTCCTTCTGAAGAAGCAGCAGAACAAGAGTTGATTGGAACAAGCATCCATGTGATCGTGATGGGACGTCCAAATGTGGGAAAATCTACATTAATTAATCGCATATTAGGAGAAGAAAGGGTTGTGGTTTTTGATCAACCTGGAACAACTCGAGATAGTATTTTTATTCCCTTTGAGCGACGTGGACAATGTTATACCTTAATTGATACGGCGGGGGTGCGTCGCCGTTCTAAAATTGAAGTGGCTATAGAAAAATTTTCCGTCATAAAAACCTTGCAAGCATTGGAAAAAGCTCATGTCGCAATTCTTGTTGTTAATGCCCGTGAAGGCTTAACAGATCAAGATTTGCATTTGCTGGGCCTCATTCTAGCATCGGGAAGAGGAATGATTATAGCTATTAATAAATGGGATGGCTTGAGTGAATATGAACGAAGAGAATAAAGCAGGAGATGGAGCGTCGCTTACAGTTTGTAGATTTCGCTCGTCGTTATCTTATTTCTGCTTTATATGGAACTGGGGTAGGAGATTTGTATCGTGCAATAGATGAAGCCTATGCTTCAGCTACAAAATCCTTATCTACGTCTCTATTAACAGAAGTATTACAACAAGCTGTGACTGATCATCAGCCGCCGTTATCCAAAGGGAGGCGGATTCGCTTACGCTATGCGCATTTAGGTAAGCATAATCCCTTAACCATTGTTGTTCACGGTAAGCAAGCAGTATTATTACCGGGTTCTTATCGTCGTTATTTGGCCAACTATTTTCGCCAATCTTTTAATTTGGTAGGAGTTCCTGTGCAGATTATTTTGAAAAATGATTCAAATCCTTATAAGCTTAATAGTAGTATTTGATAAATTATGTTAGCGTGGATCAGAGTGTTAGATTAATCTGGATTTATTCAGATTGATATCTAAATTAAAGGCGCAACTCACAATTTAGTAATTTTGATTTGTCAAATATTTGTTTATTTAATTACGGGGGAAATCATGCAAATTATAAAAAGAATTCTACTTTTAATATCTCCTTTGCTATTGGTCGCTTTCATATCGGGGTGTAATACCGTGAAGGGAGCCGGTGAAGATATACAACAGACAGGGCAATCTATCTCCAATGCGGCAGGTGCTGCTGCCCTTAATGCCTTAAAAAGTAACTGCTCAGGGGGGTAGAAGGAAAAGCCTCCCCTTTGTTCCATATTGTCATATCCTACGTGTATGCTCAGTTTTTGGCATACTACTGCGTTGTGTTGTTTTCTCTGCTCCTCGAAAGCAACACGCCTTGCATTAGTCCAAAATACTGGGTTTGGAAAGAAGTCTATTATTTTTTCGTCTTGAGTAAAAAATTGACTAAATAGTTTGATCAAAAAAACAATATTTAATCAATTATGTCAATTTTTAAGTCAAAAAATTCCTGCTGTGGGAGTCTAGCTAGTTTTTCACAAATCTACGGTATGCCATTTCTATTAAATTATGGTATAATATATACATTTAAATTTATAATAAATAATAAAAAAGGTAGTGGGATTGTGAAGATAAAATTAATAGTGTTTTTAATCAGTTCATTACTCATTTCTACCATAAGTAGTGGCGCTGAAAGCTTGATTATTCAAAGGCCTGATCTGCCCACAAGGCTACTTACATTAATAGAGGTGACAGATTTCGCATTACGTCACAATCCTACCACCTCGCGCGTTTGGGCTCAAATTCAAGTAGCAGATGCTAAGTTAGGGATTGCTAAAAGTTCTTATCTACCGCAAATTAATGCCGGAGGAGCAGTCCAGTACTCGGGAGAAACTGCTTATGGTCCCAATATCAGCCTTAGCTATTTATTGTGGGATTTTGGTTATCGCTCTAACTCTGTGCTTGCCTCGCGTTATGCTCTTATAGCCAGCCATCTGGATAGAGATAGCGCCATTCAACAGATAATCTTGCAAGTGCAAACTGCATATTATTCAGTATTGGGAGAACAAGCTTTATTAGCTGCCAATCAAAAAAATGTTTTAGAGGCTAAAACCAATTTGGAAGCAGCAAATGCCCTGCATCAACAAGGCTTAGCAACGATTGGTGATGTTTACCAAGCTGAATCCTCATTAGCTCAAAGTAGCCTTAATTTGCAAAAAAGTAGAGGAAATTATCAGATTGCGGTGGGACAGTTGGCAACCGCCATGGGGCTGCCAACAAGTACTCCCCTGCAACTGGCGCCTTTAGCTGAGCCAACCCACGTAATTCAAACGGATAAGGAAGTTGCGCTCTATTTGAATGCAGCTAAACGTCAACGACCCGATTTAGTAGCCGCGGAAACGCTAGTACAGGCTCGTCAATCGCAGTTGGCGGCTACCAAAGCATCAGGCTGGCCTACTTTGGAAATTAATGCGAATGTTGCGCCCTTTTTTAGTGGCAATATGCAGATGGTTTCGAATACCGCATCGGCGACGTTATCGCTTTCTTTTCCTTTATTCACGGGCTTTTCTCAGACCAATAAGGTGAAACAAGCGCAGGCAGAAATTGCGGTGGCCGAAGCGACACGAGATCAATTGGATCAGCAAGTGCAATATCAAGTTTGGCAAGCGTATTTTACGTTAAAAACAGCGGTGGAAAATTTAGCAAGTATTGAAGTGCTATTAAAAAGCAGTTCACAAGCGCATCAACAGGCGGTAGGTCAATACAAAGGAGGAGTAGGCAATATTTTAACGGTATTAACTACTCAGTCGGCGTTGGCAAACGCTCGAGTACAAAGTATTCAAGCTAAAATCAACTGGTACATGGCTTTAGCTCAACTGGCATCTGCAATTGGTACACTTAATAGCTCATCTGCGGAAATTCCTTTATGAAAAAGATAATGCGTATCACGATAGTAGCTACTATTTTAATTATTCTGGGCATAGGCGCCTGGAAATTTACCCAACCTGTGTCTGCAAAAAAACCACAAATAAAAGAAAGTGCGATTTACTTGGTAACGGCAGTAAAACCGAAAATTAAATCCGTACCCAAAATGATTGTTGAAGTAGGGAATGTGCAAGCTCAAAATGAGATTAAAATCATTCCTCAAGTAACGGGTATTTTAAAAAAAATTCATTTTTCAGCAGGGCAAAAGGTTACCAAAGGTCAACTTTTATTTGAAATTAATCCAGAAGTTTATAGCTCTCAGGTTGATCAAGCTAAAGCTAACTTACAACGTGACGAGGCGCAGCTGAATATTTTAAAGATAACAGCACGGCGATACGCTTCACTGGCTAAACTAGAATATGTCACACGCCAGCAGAGTGAGGCACAGGCAGCTGCTTTAGCCCAGGAAGCAGTGGTATTGTCTAATAAAGCTCAACTTAAACAACAACTTATTCAGTTAAGTTATACGAAAATTCGTGCGCCTTTTTCAGGTAAAGCGGGGGACATAAATGCTAACCCGGGTGATTTGATTACCGCTAATAGTGCTACACCTTTAGTAATTATCAATCAGCTAGATAGTGTCTTAGTTAATTTTAATGTTCCCCAGGATCGTCTAGCGGACTTATTTCATTATCAACAAAAAGGCGCTTTAAAAGTTGAAGTTTTAACTGAGAATGGCGGACAGTTGTTGGGTGTGGGTGAAGTTAATTTTATTAATAATAGTGTGAGTCCGGTCACTGGAATGCTTCAGTTAAAAGCAAGAGTTGCGAATGCAAATTTGACCCTTTGGCCAGGACAGTTAGTCATGGTTCGACTCATTTTGACCATGCAACCCAATGCTATAGTGATTTCTAATAGTAGCGTGCAACTTGGTCAACAGGGCCATTTTGTTTATTTAATAAAAGATGGAAAAGCATTGATCCAACCAGTGAAGATTTCCAGCCAGTTAGATAAGGAAGTAGTTGTGGCTGAAGGGTTGCAAGGTAATGAAGAGATTATTGAACCTATTCCACCGGGATTAGAGGAAAACTCGGCAGTTAAAATTGAAAACTCTTTACCGCAGCAGAGCACAGTTAAATGAATATCTCCAAATTATTTATTCAACGGCCAGTAGCTACTGTTATGCTCACAGTAGCATTGGTTATTTTTGGATGGTTAGGATATCGGTCTTTGCCAATTAGTGAATTACCTGAGGTGGATTTTGCCACTATTCTAGTGACTGCTAGTTTACCTGGGGCTGATCCTGAAACTATGGCAAATTCGGTAGCGACACCTTTAGAAAAGCAATTTAGTGCTATTGGTGGTTTAGATTCAATGAACTCTACCAGTTCAGCAGGACAGACTTCAATTGTTTTGCAATTTAATTTAAAACGCGACATTGATGCTGCGGCCCAAGATGTTCAAACTGCTATCGCGCAAACAGCACGATCATTACCCTCTGCTATGCCTAATCCCCTTTGATGCGCAAGCTCAATCCGTCAGCTGCTCCTATTATTTTCTTGGCTTTGACGGGTGATAATATATCTATGACTACTTTGGACGATTATGCGCAAACAAATATCGCTCAGCGGCTGTCGATGGTATCGGGAGTTGCTCAAGTTCAAATTTACGGTAGTCAGAAGTACGCGGTACGTATTCATTTAAATCCACGAGCAATGACTGCACGAGGTATAAGCGGTAAGGATGTAGTAACAGCAGTTCAAGCGGCTAATAATACTCAGCCAGGGGGAACGTTACAAACTGCGGAAAGAAACTATATGGTAAAGACTAGCAATCCCTTTACCAACGCTGCCAGCTTTAATTCTATAATTATAGGCAATAACGAAAATTCTTCAGTACGCTTACAAGATATAGCAACTGTGAAAGATAGTGTGGCCAATGAGCAAATTGCTTCTTGGTATAATCAACATCGTGCGGTGATTTTAGCCGTACAACGTCAACCTGGTTCTAATACTGTGGCAGTAGCCAACGCGGTTCATCAACTCTTACCGGAATTAACCCAAAAATTACCAGGTGGAGCTCAATTACATGTTATCTATGACCGCTCTAACTTTATTGTCTCTACTTTGAAGGAAATGAAATTTACTCTGATTCTAGCTATCGTTCTTGTTGCAGGGGTAGTGTGGCTATTTTTAGGTAATATTTCTTCCACACTAATTGCCACCATCTCATTGCCCGTTGCTTTATTGGCTACCTTTGGCCTGATGTTTTTGCTGGACTACAGTTTAGATACTTTATCTTTAGTAGGTTTAGTTTTAGCAGTGGGATTTATTGTAGATGATGCCATTGTGGTATTAGAAAATATTATTCGCTATGTGGAGCAAGGATATAGTCGATTGGAAGCAGCCTTAAAGGGAAGCCGAGAGATTTTCTTTACTGTCATTTCTATGACCTTATCTTTAGTTGCGGTTTTTATTCCACTATTATTTATGGATGGTTTGATAGGTAGATTATTTAGAGAGTTTGCAGTTGTAGTGAGTATTTCTATTCTAGTGTCAGGTATTATTGCTTTGACTCTCACTCCCATGATGTGTGCTCAGCTGTTGCGTCAACCTAAGCGCACTTCACTTTTTCCCTGGTTTGAAAGCGGGTTTGCTCAAGTAAAACAATACTATGAATGCACTTTACGTTGGTCATTAAATCATAAAAAATATGTCATATTAATGACTATCATTATTTTATTGTTAACTATGGGTTTATTTAAATTGGTTCCTAAAGGGTTTATGCCTACTGAAGATGCGGGCATTATTTCCGGTTCGACAGTTGTCCCAGTAGGTTTGCCATTTCAAGATTTTGTAGAACGGCAACAGCTTATAGCAAATAAAATTCGTACCAACCCGAATGTTGAGGAAGTGATTTCTAGTATTGGACCAAAAGGGGGTGGAAATGCCAGCAACAATGGCGATGTAGTGATTCGTTTGAAGCCAAAAACAGAGCGAAAGCAAAGTATTGATCAGATTATAGAGCAATTACGCCAAGAGTTGCGTACTGTTTCGGGAATAAAAGTGACATTGCAGAATCCTGCAGGTTTTCAGTTAGGCAGTATCTCTAGTCGCAGTATGTATCAGTATGTCTTACAAGGTAGTGATTTAAAACAGCTGGAATCCGTATCACAAATTTTTGCGCAAAAATTAGAAAAAATCCCAGGTATTAAAGACGTCGATACCAATTTAAATTTAACTAATCCCGAGTTACGGGTAAAGATTTTACCAGATCGAGCCGCTGCATTAGGTGTTACTGCTACGGCTATAGGGAATGCATTATACAGTGCTTATGGAGAACAACAGATTAGTACTATTTACACCGCTACTAATGAATATCCTGTTATTATTGGGATCGATCCCCAGCATCAGCAAAATATAAATAACATAAATGATATCTATGTGCCCAGTAATAAAGGTCAGCTTATCCCACTCAATGTTGTTGCGCAATTAGAAGAAGGAGTGGGTCCACTGAGCATTAGCCATTATGGGCAAATACCTGCCGTGGTAGTTTCATTTAATTTAGAATCAGGAACATCATTAGGTACAGCCAGTGAAAAAGTAGAAACTCTTGCTAAAAATATTTTACCAATGGGAGTAAGTGGGGCGTTTTCTGGCTCTGCTCAAGTATTCAAGTCGTCTGGTTTTACCTTTCCTATATTATTGGTTATCACTATTTTTATTATCTATGTGGTTTTAGCTATTTTGTATGAGCACTTTCTCCACCCATTTACCATCCTAACCGCATTACCTTTTGCAAGTTTTGGGGCTTTATTAATGTTATTTTTATTTCATTTGGAACTGGATATATTTAGTTTTATTGGAATTATTTTGTTAGTGGGGTTGGTGAAGAAAAATGGCATTATGATGATAGATTTTGCTATAGAAGCCCGCCGCCGTTCAGAAACTATAACTGCACATGAAGCTATTATTCAAGCTTGTCTAACACGATTTAGACCTATTATGATGACTACCTTAACCGCTATTTTGGCGACATTGCCTTTGGCGTTAGGGGTAGGGAGTGGTTCAGAAGCTAGGCGTCCGCTGGGAATGGCTGTTGCAGGAGGTTTATTATTTTCGCAACTATTAACTTTGTATGTAACTCCTGTGTTTTATCTATTAATGGAAAAATTTAATCTGAAGTATGGGATACTACGGCTAAACAAAAGCCTTCAGCTAATGTTACTAAAATTTCGTCGTCTGTTTGCAATTGGCTCGCCCGGGAAATAATTTGCTGGGTGCTGGTTTGGCGCACCATTGCATAGCCTCGTTCTAAAATCTCAAGCGGATTAAAAGCTTGGAGAATATGCACCGTTTGTTGTAACTGTTGTTGTTTCTGGCTTAAAGAATGGCGGATTGCGGTAATTAAGCGTTGTTGTGAAATGCGTAAAAATTCATGATCCTGGGTAAAATGTTGCCCGGATGAATATGTTGCCATCTTGTTAGTAATTGATAAAACTGATTCTTACAATGAGCGAAAAAATGTTTTTGCAGCATGAGCAATTGATATTCTAAATGATCGAGTCGTTGTGCTTGCTCTTGTAAACGTTGTCCTGGATGGCGTAAGCGTTTTTTTATATGCAATAAATGCGTTTTATACTGGGAAAGCTGTGTTGTTATTAAGTGGGTTAACCGCTTTTGTTCTTGGTTCAACCTTTGTTGCCATTCCCGAAAATCGGGGCACACACGTTCGGCAGCAACTGAGGGAGTGGCAGCACGTTCATCAGCAACGAGATCTGCTATCGTAAAATCTACTTCATGGCCGATACCTGTGATGATAGGAATGGTGCTCGCATAAATGGCTTTTGCTACTATCTCCTCATTAAAAGGCCATAAATCTTCAAGTGAACCTCCTCCTCGAGCCAAAATGATCACATTGCATTCTGCACGGTGATTAGCTGTTTGGATTGCTTCGACTATTTGACTTGCAGCAAGGGCTCCTTGCACTAAAGTTGGATAAATAATGATAGGAATAGCCGGAAAACGTCGCTTTAAAACAGTTAAAATATCATGAATTGCTGCTCCGTGCTGGGAAGTGATTACACCAATAATTTTAGGCAAGAATGGCAATGGTTTTTTGCGTTCTCTAGCAAATAATCCTGCCGCTTCTAAGCGTTTTTTTAAAACTTCAAAAGCTTTTTGTAAAATACCATCGCCCGAGGGTTCCATCTGTTGAACAATTAATTGAAAATCGCCCCGATTTTCATATAGGCTTACTTGAGCCAAGACGGTTACTTGTTGGCCATTTTGGGGGAGAAATTTCAATTTAAGAGTGGTCATGCGAAATAGCGCACAGCGAACTTGAGCTTGGGCGTCTTTTAAAGAAAAATACCAATGTCCGGAACTGGGTTGCACTAAATTAGATATTTCTCCCGTAATCCAGATTTGTCCTAACGAACCCTCTAACAGTTGTCGAGCTAAGCTGTTGAGCTCAGCTACTGTATAAATGTGGGGTTTTTCGCTACAAATCATGTAATAACTCACTTCGTAGATAGGAATGCCAACTATATCACCTGATCTATTACTAAATCACTGGATTTTATTGGATTGAAAGATTTCAGCAAGAAAGGTTTTCATCGCCTGCCATGAACGTTGTGCCGCTTGTTTATTATAAACTATCCCTAAGTTTGTATCGTTAGCTTGTGGATTAGTGAAGCCATGCATGGCTTGACCATAGATATGCATCTGCCAATCTGCTTGAGATGCATCCATTTCTTTTTGAAACTCAAGAATCTGTGTGTGAGACGCCATCGGGTCATTATAGCCATGGAGTACAAGAACTTTCGAACGAATTTTTTGTATGGGTTTTTTTTCTGGGCGGTTTAAAAGGCCATGAAAACTGACTACCCCCTGAATATCTACTCCAGAGCGAGCCAAATCTAGCACACACAGGCCTCCGAAACAAAAGCCTATTGCCGCTATATGTTGCGTGTTAACAACCGGAAGGCTTTTGGTAAAATTAAGAGCCGCTTGAATACGTTGTAATAGATACTGCCGATTCTCTAAAAAAGGCTGAATGAGACGACTGTTTTCTTCTACACTCTCTCCCAGAATACCTTGTCCAAACATATCCAGTGCAAAACCAGCATAACCTAACTGCGCCAGAGCTTGAGCTTTGGAAATAACAAATTCATCACGTCCCCGCCATGTATGCGCAATGAGTACTAAAGGGTGAGTACCCGTATTATCCGGGCAGGTAAGATAACCTTCTAAACGTGTTTCTCCATCCTGGTATGGTAAATGTGTGGTGTACATAGTTAAGCTCCTGAAATAGAAACAGCTCACCGGAAATAACGTCCATTAAATTTTGGTCATTATGTAGCAGCGTGGCTGACGCATGCGTAGCTGTCGCGGTAATCCAGTCCCTGAGCTATTGACATTTTGGCATAGGAGGTAATAATCATCAAGTTGAAACTTCTGTGAGGAAAATATGAATAGTTTTAAAATTATATTGTTTAGTGCTGTTTGGCTTGTTTCTACAGCTTTTGCAGCAGGTAAGCCTGTTACTCTCTCTGTAATAAATCCCCCAATTGGTAATACAGCAAACACAGTGACTGCTGCAGATTTGCAACAAGCAGTCCAAAAATTGCAACAACAGATTCAAGTTGTGGCTGATAACATTCCCCACCAACTAGATAAGCAACAAGAAGTCATTCAGCAGCAAATTTTGCAAGTTCAAAAAAAATTGCAAGCCGACATTGTTAAAATCCAACAACAAATTCAACAAGTGCAAGCAGAAGCAAGCAAAAATTTAACTCACTTGCAAAAACAAATTCAGGATTTGCAAAGTAAAAAATAGTGACTAGCTGTCTACTGTGATTTCTATTTTGGTGTTTGAAAAATATTTAGTTTTATTAGCTACATCGGTTTGAGAAAAGTCATTGCCTTTGAATAGTACTGGTTGTTGAGTGCTCTTAGCTAAAGCATAGGTAAAGCAATCATCAAAATTTAATCCAGCGGGATGTCTACCTTTACCATAATTCCACATCGCATCTGTTGCGTATCGGTATTGCTCTTTATTGAATTCCACTATTTTAATTTCTGCCTCATCGATCATATTTTTAAGCTCTTCTAAACCCCTCCGACCTTTGCGGTTCATCATTACAATGGAAGCTTCAACGGCACTGACAGCGGACATGAGTCTAATCGGGTCATTATTAATTAATTCAATAAAATTTGTTGCTTCTGGCTCTCCTAATAAGATGGCAATGATTGCCGAAGTATCTATAACCATGAAGTTTTACTCTGGTAATCCAAAATCGTTATAGCCAAGAATTTCATCTGGTGAACGTGTATCTATATCTGGAAGAGCAGCACAACGTTGACTAATGATAAGGAGTTTTTGTTTCAGGTCATCAGCTCTAGCCATTTTAAGTTGACCAGTAAAAGGATCGTTGTAATCACTATATGTAGGTTTATTACTTTTTAAAGAAAAAGAAATAGTTAAAACTTTATTTGTATTTTCTTCAAAATTACATTGATGAGTAAAGAAACTGTATGACGTATTTTCAAAATTACTAAAGGAAGATGTATTTATTTGTTGTCTATAATTCATAAATTGGCTCTATTTTCTTAGGAAAGATAAGATTTAAGTTCAATTAGTAACCTCTTCTGCTCTGCCGAAAGCTGTGGCATGGATTCTAAGACGTCTATTTCATCAAGCGCATTTGCCTTGGTTAGTTTAGGTTGGCCGCGATAATCCATTAGGTCTGTAGTATGGTTTAGATAATCGTTAAATAAATCTTGCTCCTTGGGAGTTAAATATTCACGATAATGACGACCCATAATACGCAAGGCATGCTGCTGGCGAATTGGTGAGGGGAAACGAGAGGCCAGGGCCATTTTTTGCTGCGGTTGTATTTGATGGAACTGTTTAAACAGCATTTCTTCCCCCATCGAAGGAAAAGAGATGTCGTATAGTGATGCATCTATATCCAGATTAGGAATTTTTGGATAAGTATACTGCCGATGATAATCGCGAATAGCTTGAAACACAGCAGGATTTTGTTCCAGCCATAATTTGTTTTCTTTTGTTAGCTGTAAACGCTCTGAATCTATATAGGTAAGAAATCGAGTTGCAAAGGGTAATAGTAATTCACCTTCGCCCATTTTTTTGCGAATAACATAAGTAGTTGGTGGAATGTTCTCTGTAGTGGTGAGGCTTAAATTTTCTGTGTCTAAGCGCAACCATAAAGATTGGTTTTTATAGTGAAGATGTTGGCCTAAATACAAAACCGGAGCTTGATAATGGCAGGAAGAGCCAAATTTACCATTGATCATTAAAGCTTCTTGGAACAATTGTTGATTGATGCAACAGGTAGTTAGTTGTGCCATACGGCGCGCATCACTATCTTTATCGAAATAACCGATTAAGTAATTCCACATGTTGCGATCTTGAATAAATTTTCTAGCTAGAGCCAGTGTGGCTTCTACGTCTACCAGAGCATTATGTGCATTACCACTGGCTAATTGATTCAAAGTGTTTAATTGCTCCAATTTTAGATTTATTTGCTGATTAGTTCGTGGCCACTGAGTTAATATGTTGGGTTTATATAAACAATACATAGCTGTAAACGGGTATAAATCCATACGTCCACATTGATTGGTATATTGATGAGTGTAAGGCGGCAATAAATTACGATAAAAAGAAAAACGTAAAAAATCATCATCGAAGCCGAGTGAATTGTATCCTATACTGATAGTACCGGGAGTATTTACCAAACCATGGATTTGAGTAATCGCGTCAATTTCTGCTTGTCCACTTTGACTTTGAGCAATTCCAATACGATGAGTAATGATCGCTTGTGGCGATGGGATAACATCACAATTTAACCGGACAAAAATTTCATAACGTTCCAGTTCTTGCAGTTCTAAATCGGTGCGAATAGCCGCAAACTGCAGGATTTGATCGAAACAAGGGTTAAGTCCTGTTGTTTCAATATCATAAAAAAGGTAAGTGTTTTTTATAGTCATTTAAATTCTTACGAAGAAATCAAGCTTGGCTATGTGATCAATTTGCTTAGCCTCGCGTTGGTAAGATTCAAGAGTAGCCGGCCAATTCGCATTTTCCATAATATTCGCTGGCCAATAAATTTCAACATAAATTTGTCCATTGATAAAATGTAAACGCATATCCTCAATCTGCTTATAACCGGGTAAATGCTCCCAACATTGTTGTAATTGTTTGGTTAATTCTAAACGGGTAGGGAGATTAAGGCTAGGTTTGCTAATTTCGTCATTTTCATGATCAATATGAACCGTGACATCCGCTATTTCAGGAAAATTTTTTATCAATTGAGCATGAACCAACTCCCCAATGTGGTGCCCCTCAGACACACTAATATAAGGACTTACAATGATATGTGCATCGATAAAAATATTACCACCATGTAACCGTGTTCGCAGTTGATGAATTGAGATGACGCCAGGTTGTTGGATAATCACCTGATGAATTTCTCGCAGCGTATTTTCACTCACACCCGTATCAATGAGTTCGCGAATTCCATTTGCGAATAGTTGAATGCTCGTTTTGATAATCAAAAGAGCAATTATGGCAGCGCTTATGTTATCCGCGTAAGGCACTCCTCCCCAGGCGGCAGTAACACTAACTAATACTAATAAAGAAACAAAAACATCACTGCGATTATGGTAAGCATTAGTAATTAACAGGTTAGAGTGAATTTTTTTTCCTGCCGATAAAGTATAACGATACAGCCATTCTTTAATGGCCATCGAGAAAACAGCCGCAGCAATAACTAGTGGGGCATGAATTAACAAAGATGCGGGGTGATGAACGGCATTAACAGCAGCATCATAAATAATGCTAAGGCCTACTGCTAATAGCAGCAAAGCAATCATCATGGCAGCGATAGTCTCAACTCGTTGATGCCCGTAAGGGTGTTCCTTATCCGGCACACGACCGCCAATTTTGGCAGCAATTAACACCAACGCGTCACAAATTAAATCCGAAAGAGAGTGCAAGCCATCTGCCAATAAGGCATGCGAATGTCCAAAATAGCCCACCAAAATTTTAAAGAAACTTAAAACCGTGTTGATTCCGGCGTTAACGAATGTAACACGTTTTGCAACTTCATAGCGGTGAGTAGTCATTTATTTAGGTTAACATTTTATTTTCAAAGCTGCAGTAGGAATATTCTGACACTAGACTTCTTGCAAAACCTAGTATTTTGGTCCCATCTTGTTATAACCTAATGCAAGGCGTGTTGCTTTCGAGAAGCGGAGTTTACACGAGAGCAAATGAGCACCGGAGAAAACAACACAACGCCGCAGTAGGCCAAAAGACGAAGTTTGAAAAGAAGTCTATTTTATATTTTCCACCCAAAGCAGCGAGGATGATAAATCAGTAGATTTTAAAGCATTGATAAATACCTGATCAGCTGTGACAAATAGACAGTTTTCTATGTATGCTAACGCCAAATATAAACTATCATAAAAGGTACGTTGATATTTAGTGGCAATCTGCCAGGCTGTTTCAAGTAATATGTGATTATCAATGACTTCCAGTGGTATTTTTTTGAAATCATTTAAGATGTCTTGAGCGGACTCCTGCGTTAATTCTTTTAACCGTAATTTTTTCCATAAAATATTTCCTACTTCGGCATAAATAAGATTGGGTGCTAAAAATTTAATTGGCTTATTTAGCAGACGAATGGCATGTTCACTGTGGATTTCGGGTATAAACCATTTCACTACTATACTTGCGTCAACAACTATTTTTTTCAACTATCTCTATCCTCACGTAGCATGGCTGCGCTATCAGTAAACGATTTTGACTTCAGACGTTTTTGCCAAGCCTGGCTCACTTCTTTCATTTCTTCGATGCTCATGCTGGAGGTTGCTGCTTCCACGATACATTTTAGTTCACCTTGTAAAGACCGATGATGTAATTTGGCGCGGCGTTTTAAGCACTTAATAGTTTCAATTTTTAGATTGCGGATCAATAATTGTGTCATCATAACCTCAAAATGTTTTTCTTTAAAATGATATCATAATGATAGCAATGATGTTATCGAAATGCAATATAAATTTCTGAAATAGTTGGAACTAGACTATATTACAAAATTTATCTTTTTTTGTCCCAATTGATTTAAAATAGTCGAAACTGAAATATAAATTTATCAATAAAAAAAGAGGATGGAGTGAGGAGTGATGAAAAGACCGATCATCAATTTGGTAGGTTACTTTGGGGAACGGTCCTTTCCCAGATCGAGATAGACCTCTAATGCATGTGAATGTCCAAAATAGCCCACCAAAATTTTAAAGAAACTTAAATGTAACACATTTTGCAGTTTCATAGCGGTGAGTAGTCATTTTTTAGGCTAACATTTTATTTGCGAAGCCGCAGCAAGCAGGCATCAATCAGGTATTTGAAGACGGATTGATCTTGAGTGGGCATTGTTGTGTGGATAAAAAACCCGAAGAAAGTGACAACTGAGTATCTACAGTTCGTCTGTTTTAATAAGCATATTCCGTTCTTCATAATACAGCTATCCTATTGAATATATTTATTTTAATGGTGATTTCATTTTTTGTCTTTGTTCTGTTTTCTGTTATAAATAAAACCAAAGTCCTTTTCAATCTATATATACCAGCTACTAATGAGCAATGAGGATAGTCGCTTGGATTTTTCAATGCCTTAGACCCTTTTCAAAGTGTTTATACTGCCTAATCACTTGGATAATCTCATTTCTTTGATCCAAATGAGCTTTTTCTTTATCTTTTTCCACCGTTTTAATTCATTTTGTGCTTTTCTCGTACAAGGCAGCAGTATGAGTGCCTGAGCTTCCCTCATGAATGATCTGATAAAATTTTTCCGTATCATAGGCTCCGTCGGCAGCTCCACAACTGCTTCGCTACTAACATACTACTTGCTAACTGCTGGACGTTACAAATAAGTATTAAAATGCATATAATAAGTACGAAAACCCCCTTAGTAAAGTATTTTAAATTCATTTATTTCAGTTTCTGGCTTATTAGAATGGTAGACAAATCTGAAATTTTATTTTAAAATTTCCAAATTGGAAAAAATGGAGAAGTCTCTCAATTTGAAATGTGGACTGATTTAAGAATTAGTTCACGGGAGTAATAAGATCTCCTACTTTATTGGGCTCGTAATCATTCGTCAATAATCAATATTACATACGGAGAAAGAGACCCAGGCACATGTCGCCGAGAGAAGCGACATGTTTATTTATTAAGGGTAAAGCGCTGAATCGCCCTCCAAACCTCTTAGTACGAGAGAGCAATGTCATAATTTTGTGTCATTGTTAACCTAAGAGGAATTTATTTATGATAATAAATGTTTTTTTCCATCGACAGCGTTCATTGAAAAGAAAGTTAAGAAAGCCAGATTGGATTAATATTGTAAAATTTGTTTATTATATAGTTAAGATATTTAAGATCATTAATGAAATTTTGAAAACTTTTCAATGACCCTTAAAAAAATAAAATTTATAATGAAATAATCAAGTAAATTGAGGAAGAGTGTCCAAGATGCTTTTCAAATTATATTTCTGATTTATTGATTTTTTTAAAAGGATAGTTTACCCATATTGTCCATGGATTTATTTGGCGTGAAAGTTGAAAAAAATGAACATCATTCTTTAGATCAATCTTGTCTTTATAAACTTAAGTGCGAAAAAAAATTAGCAAAATTTCTTTTGTGCTCTTTCGCTGAGATAAAAAAATTATTAGAAAATCCGAATGATTATAAAGTATTTAATAAAAGAAATGGAGGTAAAATAAGATCTATTGAAAACCCTTCTCCTCGTTTAAAAAGAGTTCAAAGTAGAATACATAAGTTATTATCTAAAATAGAGCCTCCAAGTTATTTACACTCTAGCACTAAAATGCGTTCTTATGTTACAAATGCTTCTCAGCATGTAAATGAAGGAGAAACGTTTAAAGTAGATATAAAAAAATTTTTCCCATCAGTGACTACAAAGCATATACTATCTTTTTTTATAAAAGAAATGCGTTGCAGTTTGAGGGTCGCGACCATCCTTGCAAAAATTTGTACTTATGAAGGGCACCTCCCTACAGGTGGACCTCATAGTCCAATACTGGCTTTCTGCACACATAGAAAAATGTTTGATAGAATTCATCAGATAGCCAAAGAAAATAATTTTGCGATGACATTGTACGCAGATGACATATGTATTACAGGAATAAAAATAACAAAAAAAATTAAGAACTTAATAAATACCAGCATAAAAAATGCCGGACTCAGAAATAAAAAATCCAAGGAAAAACATTATAAAAAAGAGGATGTAAAAAAAATTACTGGAGTTATAATTAAAAATGGTAAAATGAAGATCCCCAATAAACTTCATAAAGAGATATACGAAGGTTTTTGTGATCTAAACAGAACAGACGATAAAAATATTCAACAAAGAATTTTTAAAACCATAATAGGTAAAGCTTCATCCGCCAATCAAATAGAGTGTACAAAATGGTTAGATAGAATAAAAAAGAAAAAAAGCCAAATATTTAACTAACTATACATACCTATATATTATTTACGAATTCATTTATTGCGCCTTTTTATAGTCGTTCGCTAAATTTAAAAATTTCAGGGTGGGTTGCTGCTAGTGCAGTATAATTTAATTTTCGGCTTCTTCTTGTAACCAACCTTGATGTTCAACCATTTTTTTTGTGATCATGGAAAAATCAATTGCATTGATATAGGCTTTTGCATCCTCTAAGGATAATCCTTTGTTCAAGATATCCTCATTAGTTAAATCGAGTTTTACAAATGCTTGATCCATTTATTCCTGAAAAAAAATTTGTATTTAATAATTAAAGTAACTGTACCAATCCTTAAAAAAACTGTCAATGACTTTCTTGACAGAAATCTATTCTGGAATACTCAAACATTATATAGTACAATATCGGTACTATATTTAATGGATTTTAATTTTTGTAAATTTTATGTTTAAAATTAGTAGATTATGCCGATTATGGGTTGCTGGTGTTGAGTTGTTTGGGTGAGTCAGTAGATATGTTGTCACAGTTCTGCAGCTGTTTGCTAAGCAGGTTCATTATAAGAGTTTCATTACCTACCAGTATTAATGTTTTAAAATTGTTAAATGAAGCTCAATTAGTGGTTTCTGTACGTGGTGTTAAGGGCGGGTACCGGTTAGCGAAAGATTTTGCGGCGAATTAGTTTAGCTGAAGTAATTGCCGCTATAGATGGTGTTCCTGCACTAACTGAGTGTTGTCAAATAAAAAATAGTTGTGTGCATGATTCTCGTTGTCGATTGCGAGATAACTGGCAATTTATTAATCGTCTTATTTTGCGTTTGCTAAATCAATATACCTTGGCTGATATGCAACAGCCATTCAGCATTAAGGGCATTCCATGTTGGATGAAGAAAAATATCTCAATGAAATAGTAAACAAAGCGTATCAGCATGGTTTTGTTACTGATATTGATGCGGATCAGATTCCTCCTGGCTTAAATGAAGAAGTGATAAGATTAATTTCGCAAAAAAAAATGAGCCGGACTTTTTGTTACAATGGCGGTTACAAGCCTATCGCCACTGGCTAACGATGACACCGCCGCAATGGGCTAAATTGCGTATTTCACCTATTGATTATCAATCTATTATTTATTATTCCGCACCTAAATCCAGGCCAATGCGCCCAAAAAGTTTGGAAGAAGTCGATCCCAAATTACTAGAAACTTATGAAAAATTGGGCATTCCTTTGCATGAGCGCGCTCGTTTAGCTGGTGTTGCCGTGGATGCGGTTTTTGATAGTGTTTCAGTGGCTACCACGTTCAAAGCAAAATTGGCTGAAGTCTGGTGTTATATTTTGTCCGTTTTCCGAAGCGGTAAAACAGCATCCGGAATTGATACAAAAATATTTAGGCACAGTCGTTCCTTATCGGGATAATTTTTTTGCTGCATTAAATTCTGCTGTATTTAGTGATGGTTCTTTTGTTTATATTCCCAAAGGGGTACGTTGCCCAATGGAATTATCAACTTATTTTCGTATTAATAGTGCCAATACCGGTCAATTTGAAAGAACATTAATCATTGCCGATGAAGGAAGCTATGTGAGTTATTTGGAAGGCTGTACAGCGCCTATGCGTGACGAGAATCAACTGCATGCGGCAGTAGTTGAGTTAGTTGCATTAGATAATGCTCAAATTAAATATTCCACAGTGCAGAATTGGTATCCGGGTGATGAACAAGGCCGTGGTGGTATATATAATTTTGTAACGAAGCGAGGAGCATGTCGTGGAGTACATTCAAAAATCGCCTGGACTCAAATTGAAACGGGTTCTGCGATTACCTGGAAATATCCCAGCGTAATTTTACAAGGAGACCATTCACTGGAGAATTTTATTCTGTCGCATTGACCCATCACTATCAACAGGCAGATACGGGTACCAAAATGATCCACCTTGGTAAAAATACTTCGTAGTACTATTATTGCCAAAGGAATTTCTGCGGGTCACGGCCAAAATACTTATCGTGGTTTAGTGCGTATTAGCCCGACTGCGACAAGCGCGTAATTATACTCAATGTGATTCTCTATTATTGGTTCTACACGGGGCGCACACTTTTCCTTATATTGAAGTCAAAAATTCCACAGCACGTGTTGAACATGAAGCATCTACTTCGCGTATCGGTGACGAGCAATTATTTTATTGCCGCCAGCGTGGTTTAACTGAAGAAGATGCGGTATCAATGATCGTGAATGGTTTTTGTAAGGCAGTATTTAAAGAATTACCCATGGAATTTGCAGTAGAAGCACAAAAATTGATGGCTGTGAGTTTAGAAGGAAGTGTTGGTTAAAAAGGCTAGTAGTTCTTGATAGAAATCGAAACCTAAATTTTTTTAACTGCTCAGTTATTACTTTTGAGGAAAAAAATGTTAAGCATTGAAAATTTACACGTATCTATAGGTGAAATAGAAATTTTAAAAGGCATTAATTTACAGGTTAATGCAGGAGAAGTGCATGCCATTATGGGACCTAATGGTTCAGGTAAGAGCACATTAGCCAACGTATTAGCTGGCCATTCAGATTATAAAGTAACCCAGGGCGAGATAAAATTTTTAACCCATCCATTTTACCATTAACTCCAGAACAACGAGCTGTTGCCGGTTTGTTTTTAGCTTTTCAATATCCGGTAGAAATTCCTGGAGTGAACAATCTGTTACTTTCTTAAAACCGCAGTTAATAGTGTGCGTAAACAGCGAGGTGAAACTCTACTAGATGCATTTGAATTTATGAAGTTAGTGAAAGAAAAAATGCATCATGCTGGGTATGGATGAAAAATTTCTCAATCGTTCAGTTAATGAAGGCTTTTCAGGCGGTGAGAAAAAACGTAATGAAATTTTGCAAATGTTGATGTTAGCTCCTCAATTAACCATTTTAGATGAAACGGATTCAGGCTTAGATATTGATGCTTTGCAAATTGTTGCCAAAGGCGTAAATAGTTTACGTAGCACAAATCGAGCGATTATCGTAGTTACACATTATCAGCGGTTATTAAGGTATATAGAACCTCATTATGTGCATATATTAGCGAACGGTAGCATACTTAAATCCGGAGATAAGAATTTGGCCCAAGTTTTGGAAGAAAAGGGTTATCAAGATTTTATAAATGACGCGGCAGCGGAGAAAGTAAAATGAGTCACTGTATTTCTGCTTGGAGCAAAGAATCGCTTCAACAAGCTCAACAGTATACTCTAGCAAAGCAACCCTCTTGGTTGCAGCAATATTGTGCTGCCCAAGGTGAAATTTTTTTGCAACAGGGCTTTCCTCAACGTAGCCAAGAAGCATGGCGTTACACTTCTGTTGCTGCAATAGCTGAAAAGAATTTTAGCTTAGGGATTACAAATAATAATAGCGTGAATCTCGATATGGCTGCTTTTAATTTAGAAAATACCTATCGATTGGTATTTGTAGATGGAGTTTTCATTCCTGCATTGTCAAAATTAAATGATTTGCCATCCAATGTTATTTTAATGACTACGGCTCAAGCATTACAGGAGGTTCCGGAACTTTATTTTGAAACATTTAAAAAACTGAATACGAGCTTGCAGAAAGAAGATGGTGTTTCCTCTTTCGTGTTGCTAAATGCCGCACTTTTAAGTGACGGCATTTTCTTAGTAGTGCCAGCCGCAACGATTTTGACTCAACCTATTCATATTTTATATTTGACTATGACCCAGAGCGATCCGGTACCCATGCATCATCCGCGTCATCACATAATATTAGGCGCACAAAGTAATGTAACTATTTTAGAAGAATATTCTGGATCAACGGGTAGCAGTTATTTCAACAATGTAGTGACACAAATTCTTGTGGAGTCAAATAGTACTTTAAATTATTATAAATTTCAGGATGAAAGTTATTCAGCTTTTCATTTGGCTAATACTCGCATTCATCAAGCCCGCGATAGCCAAATTAAAACCTATCATTTTGCTAGTGGCAGTGCTTTATATCGAGAAGATTTGCAAGTAATGTTAGATGCGCCTGGTGCTCAATGTGAATTGCTGGGTTTTTATTATCCGCAAAAAAAACAACATTTGGATTATCATACTGCTATTCATCATTACCAATCGCATACTCAAAGCCTGCAATATTATAAGGGAATTTTGGGAGGACACTCCAATGCTGTATTTAATGGCAAAGTGGTAGTACATCCCAATGTACAACAAATTAGTGCAGCACAAATGAACCATAATTTATTACTAGAAAAATCTGCTGAAATAAATACTCAACCGCAGTTAGAAATATATGCAGATAATATTCGTTGTACACACGGTGCTACTATAGGCAACATAGATCAAAATGCTTTATTTTATTTGCAGAGTCGTGGCATCCCTCAAGAAATGGCGCGCCATTTATTATTATGTGGATTTGCTAACGAAATGTTTGACCGTTTACCAGACCCGATCATTGCAACAATGATTCGCAAACGAGTCACTCAACAATTAGCTAGTCATAACTGTCCTGAAGTAACCATTGGAGTTGGAAGCTGTGCCCATCTATGCGAATGATTTTCCTTTATTACAACAAGAGATTCGTGGCAAGCCATTAGTATATTTAGACAGTGGATCCGGTAGCCAAAAGCCACAAGTTGTAGTGGAAAGTATACAAAAATATTATTACCGAGATCATGCTAACGTTCATCGTGGCGCATACACTTTAAGTGAGCGGGCTACTTGTGCGTATGAAACCGCAAGGAAAACAGTACAACATTACATAATGCCGCCCATGAACGAGAAATTATTTTTACTCGGGTACCACGGAATCTATTAATTTAGTAGCAAATTGTTTTGGCCGTTTAAGAGTTCGAGAAGGAGATGAAATAATCGTTTCTGTCATGGAGCATCATGCTAACATTGTGCCATGGCAAGTTTGTTGCGAACAAACTGGAGCTAAGCTACGGGTAATCGAAGTGGAGGAGGATGGTACTTTAAACATATCTTCTTTTAACGCATTATTAAACAATCGTACTAAGCTAGTCGCTTTAATTCATGTCTCCAATGTATTAGGCACTATTAATCCAGTTAAGTCTTTGATTAGTATAGCTCATCAACAAAAGATACCCGTACTATTAGATGGAGCTCAAGCAGTTGCCCATTTACCGGTGGATGTACAAGACTTAGATTGTGATTTTTACGCTTTTTCCAGTCATAAATTGTATGGTCCAACTGGCATTGGCGTGTTGTATGGCAAAACCAATTGGTTGGAACAAATGCCTCCCTATCAGACTGGAGGCAGCATGATTAAGCAGGTTAGTTTTTAAAAAAACCGAATACGCTGATTTGCCTTACAAATTTGAGGCGGGAACACCTCCAATTGCAGCTGCGGTGGGGTTACGCGCTGCTATAAATTATTTGCAACAAATTGGTTTCGACACAATTGTGCAACATGAACAACAATTAATAAGGTATGCCGCAGAGCAATTAGTGAAATTCCAGGATTACGTGTATTAGGTAGCCCTGCTGAAAGAATTGGTTTATTTTCTTTACTATGTCCCAAGCCCACGCACATGATGTGGCTACAATTTTGGATGATGACGGCATAGCCGTGCGGGCAGGACATCACTGCGACGCCCTTATTAGAAAGGTTTGGTGTACCGGCAACATTGCGCGTTTCTTTTGGTTTATATAATAAATTAGAGGATATAGACCGGTTAGTGCAGTCTTTGCATAGAGTCGTTGATTTATTTGGATAGAATTTATGTCAGATTTACGAGATTTATATCAAGATTTAATAATCGACCACAGTCGTAATCCTCGCCATTTTGGTAAATTGGAGACAGCAGATTACAGCAAAGAGGGCTACAATCCTTTATGTGGTGATAAAGTGGTTATTTATTTTTGTGAGCACACCGACCAAATTCATCAAGTACAGTTTGAAGGAACCGGCTGTGCTATCTCTATGGCCTCTGCTTCTCTCATGACAGAAGCATTGATTGGCAAAACTCGAGTGGAAATTGACACTCTATTTGCAGACTTTCATCATTTAGTGACTACGGGTTCTCCTCCAGATAATCAACACCATTTAGAAAAATTATTAGCTTTGGCAGGCGTTGCTGAATATCCTATGCGGGTAAAATGCGCTACTTTGCCTTGGCATACTGCATTAGCCGCTTTACGCGAAAACCAGCCTATTCCTATTTTAAAATTTTCCTCCACAGCCTTGGCGCATATTCAAAAAATGATGGCACGATCTCCCCATGCTAAAGGATTTCGTTTGTCTGTTAAACAAGCAGGTTGCACTGGTTATAAATATGTACCCGAAATCACTGAATCTCCTCTGCAGGGGGATGTAGAAATAACTATTCAAGGCCTAAATATATTTATCGATTCGGCATGGTTAAATATTATTAAAGGCACTCAAGTTGATTTAATAGAAAAGGGTCTAGGTCAGCAACAATTACAATTTAATAATCCCAATGTTCAAGGTGAATGTGGCTGTGGTGAAAGCTTTTTTATTAAGAAAGAATCAGACCTATGAGCCATGAAATTATATATTTGTTTCGTGATTGCTACGCCGCTATGGTTCCTTCAGGGGCAAAAATGAAACTGCATAAAGGCACTGAAGTGAGGATTACTCAGCAGTTAGGTAATAGCTTTACCATAGAGGTATTTGGCAATTTAGCTCGAATTGAAGAGCGCGATGCAGATGCGTTAGGCAAAGAAACTGCGGATCCGCTAGCTAGTTTACCGGCGAATGCGAGTATTCAAGATCAAGTTTGGGCGATGTTAAAAACCGTATATGACCCCGAAATTCCGGTAAATATTGTAGATTTAGGCTTAGTTTACGATTGTATAGTAAAGAGCTTTAATGCTGACCAATATCAAATAGAAGTCACAATGACGTTAACCGCTCCGGGTTGTGGAATGGGGCCTGTCATTGCTGAAGATGCGCAACGCAAATTGCGATGTATTCCCAGTGTAATCGATGCTACCGTTAGTATCGTCTTTGACCCTCCCTGGAGTCAGGATAAAATGTCCGATGCTGCCAAACTAGAGCTGGGCGTCCTTTAAAAATTAATTTTAATCAATAACTTAATTAATATAAATAATTAACATTTCTCGTGGCTGTTATTTTACTCTTTCAAAACCTACGTCTTTTGGTCTACTGTTCCGTTGTGGATCTATTTTGTAGGTGAACAAGAATGGGTTGTTATATCCTCATCTGATATAGGTTCTTTTGATATGCATTTTCTTAGCTCGAATATGGAAGTTGACCAAAATTTACGCCCATCTAGGGATGTTCTATCCGGTACTACTTCTGCTCCTGCTTTCTTTAAAAGTGCTATAGATGGATTGTTGCTATCGAGAGCAGTAGCACCCACAGATGTAACTGGATCAAGTTTACCATCAAATAAAACATCGTGGCCTTTATCTGCTAAGTAAACAGTAAGTGCAATCCCAGCTCGTGAAGTGTCTCTTCCATAGCCCTTCCCTTGATTTCTTTTTCCAATAACAACTGCTGCTTGTACTTCCCCTTTTCTATCCCCATTACCAATAGCGAAAAGCCCTATTAATTCACGATTAGGCTGGATAGGCAAATGTGAAACCACGTTTTCAAATGATTGTGAGCCTAATAACCCAATTATACAAGTCATCATAAAGCTATATCGTTCGATAGCATATCCTGTCCAAACATACCCTTTCTCCACACGATCCTGATACATTTTTAGGCGCTTTAGAATGTTCTCTCTTGATTGAGCGCCATTTAAATACATTGCCATAGTTTTTTGATCGCCCAAAATACCATCATAAGTGTCTAAGTCTTTGACCCCGGCAGGTCGGAGCCTTAAACCAGTAGGTGTCGTAACTGTAACATCTGTAGGGATTCTATTCTTTTCTCCACCCGAAATATAAAGACCTCTATAAAATTTTTTGGGATCAGCCTGGGCTGTTCTTACCTCAAAATAACCATAACCTCCCAAAGTGAAAATAGTGGCAGCCAAACTACCCGTTATTATCTTAGCTTGTCGCATATTAAGCTCCTGTTTTTATAATTAGCATGACAATATTAGAACTTTCAAAACATTAATTAAAATAGAATCGTTCTTTTGATGCAAGAGGATTGTAAATCCGCAGGACCTTGCCGAAAAAATTGATGCAAGCTCAGAATCGCCTAATCAAATCTTCTCTAAAAAACTATTTAATCAATGGTCAGCGGTATGCCAGTATTGATGGAGTAAGCCGATTGGTTGGTGCTGGCTGTAATAACGGCATTGCCATCAGGTTGAAACTCTAAAGTGGTAATGGTTCCCAGTGGTAAAACTCGATTCACTGAACCATGTCCAAATTCTGGATTCAGCAGGATGGGTATATTCACTCCTCTCACTTCCTGCAAGATGTTTGCAAAATCGACCAGCAGCTCTTCTAGTGTTCCTCCGTCTACGGGTAAAGAGCCGAAAAAAATAGCCACCACCTTATCAAACATACCTGTACGCGCTACACCCACTAATAGGCTACGTAGCCTATAAATATTCTCTTTAGTATCTTCGAAGAATAGAATAGAGCCATCCGCATTGAGTTGAGTGGCCGTACCATCGCTTCTTTGCACAACTGAAAAATTGCTTCCCACTATTTTTGTGGTGATAGAGCTTTGGTACCGGTGATTTTGTAAGGCGCTAGAATTGATATTTTTTAAAGAATAGGTTACCTCTTGAACATCACCTTTCAAGATATCGATAAGCGATTTAATAGAGGTCTTATCATTCGTGTCATCACCGGATAATCCACTCATCTCCAGATTAAAGTTTGCCAATATTCCATGCAAAGTAGGCCATTGACACTTAGAGGCAAGGGAATGAAAAGCGGTGAAGTCACTAAAGCCGATGAGAGGCACTACTCTATCGGTTGGCAAGGTAAAGCCCGTTTGCTCGTAAATTTGTATTATCTCTGCAGCACCATAACCGCCACGGCCGGCCCAAATTGCTTTGGTGTTGGGGTCCAACAGAGCTTGACGAAGTAGGTCTGCTCGGTTTTGATCGCTATTTGCATAGTAACCGCCAAAGGAAGCGGTGGGGTCGACATCAGTTAAATTATAATTAATTCCAGCTAAGCCGATACATTTTTACCACTTCATTTAACTTTGTCATGAACTGCTGCAAAGATATGCCTTCTTCTAAGAATGATGCGGCGGAAGGCCAAACGATATTGATGTAGTCTGATTTTGATAAAGGTTGCCAATCCATAATTTTTTCCTCCTCAAGTCACAACCGGCCTAGCTTCTGCCAATCTTGCAGAACTTGAAAAGCTTTGCGGATAACATTTGCGTGGTCAAAAGCTAGGGATGGTAATTGATTGAAGTTAAACCAGGCTAATTCTTTTGCGTCATCGCCGGCTTGTCCTGTCTGGGTGTGATCAATAAGTGCTAGGTAGCCTATAGAAATGGTTCGACCGCGCGGATCTCTATGGGCGTTCCAAAACAATAGAATTGCTCAATAAAAACGGGAGTCAACTGCGTTTCTTCTGCTAATTCACGACGTGCAGCAGGTTCCAAATCCTCATCTATTTCAACGAATCCACCTGGCAAGGCCCATTCCCCGACAAAAGGGGGATAAGCGCGACGAATTAATGCTATTTCATACGGATCCTTTACAGGACGTAAGCAAACAATATCTACTGTTACTGATGGTTTTGGATAATTCATGAAATACCTCGCTCGGTAACGGAAAATCAAACAGAAAATACCAGCGTGAACGCAAGTTTTATATTAGCATGCAGGCAAAATATGATACAATATGAAACTATGTATCATCCACTGGCTGTTGTCATACCGCGGTATGACGGTTGTCGTAAATGTAAAAACTTGGGGCAGCTGTAATGCATCATCCAAAAGTTGGTTTTATAAGTTTAGGCTGTCCTAAGGCCTTAGTTGATTCGGAACGAATTATTACTCAGTTGCGTGCCAAGGGATATGAACTGGTGCCGCGCTATGAAGTAGCTGATCTGGTGGTGGTTAATACCTGTGGGTTTGTTGATGCTGCCATTGAAGAATCTTTAAGTAGTATTCAAGAAGCTTTGAAGCAAAACGGCAAAGTCATTGTGACCGGTTGTTTAGGGGCGAGAGCGGAATTGATTCGCCAGCATTGTCCAGAAGTATTACATATTACAGGTCCACAAGCCTATGAAGCAGTGGTGAATGCAGTACAACAGCATTTGCCCCCTCTACAAGATCCTTTTATCAGTCTTATCCCTCCACAAGGAATTAAACTTACTCCGCGACATTATGCTTATCTGAAAATTTCAGAAGGCTGTAATCATCGCTGTAGCTTTTGCATTATTCCTTCAATGCGGGGGAAATTAGTCAGTCGTCCGCTCCAAGAGCTAATCGTAGAAGCCCAAAAATTGGTTGCCGCAGGGGTAAAAGAGTTGTTGATCATCTCTCAAGATACCAGTGCTTACGGGGTCGATGTGAGTTATCAAAATAACATGAGTTTTATTCGCTTATGTGAAGCAATGGGTGAATTAGGAGTTTGGGTGCGGTTGCATTATGTTTATCCTTATCCACATGTGGATCACGTGCTGCCATTGATGCAAGCGGGTAAGATATTGCCCTATTTAGACATACCTTTTCAACATGCCAGTTCTCGTATCTTGCGTTTAATGAAAAGACCAGCTAGTAGTGAAAATATCCTGCAACGGATACAAAATTGGCGGAAACTATGCCCTGAATTGACAATTCGCAGTACCTTTATTGTGGGTTTTCCAGGAGAAACGGAAGCGGAATTTCAAGAATTACTGACTTTCTTAGAAGCGGCTCAGTTAGATCGAGTGGGTTGCTTTACCTATTCGGCAGTAGCAGGGGCAAAGGCAAACGATTTACCGGATCCAGTTCCCGAAGCTCTCAAACAAGAGCGCTATGAAAGATTTATGCAATGCCAAGCAGCTATTAGTTATAATAAAATGCGTCAGAAAATTGGTTCTACAATGCAGGTATTAGTGGATCAGGTGAATAAACAGGAGATTATTGCTCGATCTCCAGCTGATGCCCCTGAAATTGACGGTTTGGTTATTATTAAAAAGAAAAAAAAGCCAGGCCAAAACAGCCCTTCCTTGGCTGTTGGCGATTTCGCTAAAGTTAAGATAATAGATGCGGATCATTATGATCTTTCCGCAGAACTATCTAATATTTAGGGCCTAGGAGTAAAGTTCGTATTAGTCGGAGGCACTGTAGGGGGAGTCGTGGTTGTATTAGTAGTTCCACATGAGCCACATGAACAACACTGTTTACAGCATTTTGAGGCTACATAAAGCATCCATAACGCACCTAATCCTACGAGCAAGTAAATTATCCGTACAATTACTGGCCATGCACCTAATAGTGATTCCACGAAATTATAGTTAAATAAACCTATCAATCCCCAATTTATTCCGCCTATTACTACTAATGCGAAACTTACCCAGGCTGCAATTCCGAAGCCTGTATTGCATTTCTTCATCATAATGACCTCCTTTTAAAAATGGGTTTCTAGAATAATAATAGATCAAAATTTGTATTATTTCTCATCTTCCTGCTTAAAATTGTAGTATTTTAGACCAATTTTGATCCGTTCACGACCCTTTTTTAACCGCCAGCGATTAGTATCTCTTAGAGAATAAACGCATCCGCAATATTCTTGTTGATAAAATTCTTCTCTTTTGGAAATTTCAATCATTCGTTGCGAGCCACCCTCTTTTCGCCAATTGAACGTCCAATAAGTCATTTCTGGATAATGAGAAGCTGCCCGCTCTCCGCAGGTATTAATTTGTTCTAAATTTTTCCAGCGGGAAATGCCTAAGGAGCTAGTAAAAACATCAAACCCATGTTCATAAGCATACAAAGCCGTGCGTTCAAAGCGCATATCAAAACACATGGTGCAACGAATGCCGCGCTCGGGTTCGTTTTCCATGCCTTTGGCACGGCGAAACCATTCGTTTTGATCATAATCGGCATCAATAAAAGGTACCTGATGTTTTTGCGCAAAGCGGATATTTTCCTCCTTGCGGATATTATATTCCTCTATAGGGTGGATATTAGGGTTATAAAAAAAGATAGTATAAGTAATTTGAGCATCTAATAGCCGCTCCATAATTTCTCCTGAGCAAGGTGCGCAGCAAGAATGCATCAATAACCTGTTTTTACCTTCGGGCAATTGGAATTGAAGAGGGTAATTCATATTTTTTCCTTAATTTTTTGATGCGGATGAGCTAATTATAGATAAATAGTGAGCAAAATAGCTATTGGTCGTCGTGATTAGCAATGGTATTATAGTTTTCGATATTTTCTGGATTGTCGCGGCTGCTACGCTGCCTCGCAATGACTGTGATTCGTCATCGCGAGCTCACACCGTGAGCGTGGCGATCCAAAGTTTTAAGAGCATAACATTGAGTGCATGGTCCCAGAATTGTTCAAATATGAAATAAAGCTGGATTGTCGCGGCTGCTAACGCTGCCTTGTAATAAAAGGATAACTCAAATAGGTCAAAAAATGAATAATATTTTACGAAGCATTTGTAGTCGCCGCATGGTAGCGGTATTTATTTTGGGAATAGTTTCTGGCTTGCCGTTGTTATTAATTGGCGCCACTTTAAAGGCTTGGTTGCATGATGAAGGTGTGGATTTAACCACCATTGGCTTGTTTGCTTTGGTAGGGTTACCCTATAGTTTGAAGTTTTTATGGGCGCCAATTATGGATCGCTTCGTCCCGCCCTTTTTAGATCGACGCCGTGGCTGGATGTTGGTCTATCAAATGCTGTTATTAGTTAGCTTGGCAGTAATGGCATTCATGCACCCTGCTCAACATACTCTACTATTAGCAGGTTGGGCAGTGTTAATTGCTTTTTTTAGTGCAAGCCAAGACATTGTGATTGATGCCTATCGTCGCGAAATTTTGACCGAAGAAGAGTTAGGCTTTGGATTTTCATTAGCAATCAATGGCTATCGTATTGGCATGCTCATAGCTAGCGCCGGTGCTCTGCCTTTAGCAGATCAATATGGTTGGTCTATCGCTTATTTAGGTATGGCTGGGGTCATGCTGCTAGGAATGCTGACAACCCTATGGGCGCCTACTGTAGATCCAACCATTCCCGCACCTGCCTCGTTACGTGAGGCAGTGATAAATCCCTTTATTGAATTTTTTCGCCGTAGCGGCGCCTGCTATATCTTATTGTTTATATTATTATTTAAAATTGGTGAGGAATTAGCCAGCGAGATGCTCAACCCTTTTTATTTATCTTTGGGTTTCAGCAAGACTCAAATTGGTTTAATAGTGAAATCTTTTGGAATTGGCAGTATGTTAGTAGGGGGGCTAGTTGGAGGATTGATATTATTAAAATGGAGTCTTTCCCGCTGTTTGTTGATTTTTGGCATATTGCAGACCATCGCTTTATTAGGTTTCTCTTTATTAGCATATACTGGAAAGAATTTGCCACTTTTATCTGCCGTGGTTACAGCGGAAAATTTTACCAGTGGCATGGCTACTGCGGCTCTTTCTGCCTATATGGCTAGCCTTTGTGATAAACGTTTTACAGCTACTCAGTATGCCTTGCTATCCAGTTTATTTGGCCTATCCCGAGTTTTTTTTGGTTCTAGCAGTGGTTTTTTAGCGAAACATCTAGGTTGGGAATATTATTTTATTTTCTGTGCCTTAATAGCGATCCCGGGTCTGCTGCTTTGGTCATGGTTAACTTGGGTTAAATCCAAAAACGGTAATCAACCCTTATTAACCACATCCCAAGCCAGTTTTCCTTAACTGGCTGGTTTCTATCAATCGATCTTAGCCGCATTTTTCTTCATTACCTTTTTTAATACAAACTAATATTTTGCTATTTTCTTCTCTATTGGAATATTTTACTGGTACTTGTACTCTCTAGTTTAAAAAGAGCATAAAGTTTCGTTAAGTTACTTCCATAGTAATTCCAGTCGTCATCAGTAGATTCTCTCACAATAATGTGCGGAGTAGTAGCCCCAAGTGCCATCATTTACAGGATACATACACCGGCGCGACTTTTCATAGAGTGAGAACGGTTGCCCAGCAGCCTGCTCCTTGCTCTTCTTTAAAATGATTTTTCATTTTTTCAGCGAGTGGTTGAGCGATCTCTGCATTTAAACAGGTTCTTAGACGCTTTACCTCCACCGATGAAAAGCCGCATCATCTCCGGCCCATTTACTTTTGTTGTTGCTACTGTGGTCTTTAGATTTATCTGTTTTTGTTTTTGTAAAGTATCAGAGCCATGCAGATTTCATATTTTACAGGCTTGAAACTTTGTGTCTTGTAATTTATTTAAACTTGATTGCTCAAGAGCCCCAAGGTTTTCACTTATTAAAAACATAAATTGAGAGTTTTCTAGTGTTTAGTATCACCAGCGGTTGTATTAATATAATGTATTTTCCTGCTGCAGTGATTATTTGCCTACTATTTTGGCTAAACGAAATGTCTGTTTCACCGTCCTTTGTTGTTACTTTTCCAGTTTCCATCAATGGCTGACCATTTGCAAATTTGATGTAGAGTGTAAGTTCACCTTTTCCCCAACCCAATGATTAGGTTATTAGGTGCTTGTTACCAGTTATGTGACAGGTCATTTAAAGGGATTCCTGTTTTGTTATTCAACTTCATTTTTTCTGTAGTTTCAGAGGATGAAATTTGTCAGGGTTCCATCTTAACATGGTTTTCATATTTCAAATTGGACCGAAGGTATATGCGACTGATCCACGAGTTACTATTACTTGTTATAGTAAGGATTCGTACCGATTTATTATTCATTGAGTCTTTGCTTATTTCTTTTTCTTTCATAATTTTATTTGGGAGATTATCGAATTTTTAGCAACGCAGAGAGTGTATACATCATTTTTCTTTTCACTATATAAAGAGTCCAAGGTAGGCCAGGCATATTGCGTCTTTATAGTTATTCCTTTTTTGTAATGAATAAACGACTCCTTTCATTGGCCCTGAGCCTGTCCAGAAGTCCATACTGGATATCGTTCATTAATAACTGGAATACCATTTTTGTTTAGGTTTCGATCGCTCCCTGATTGCCGTACAAAGGTATTATAATATTCCCATCCCCCATGATCTTTATCTCCGGCTACAACCAGTGAATTTTGTTGGATACCAAAAGAATTCCATGAATCCCTTCTTCTTCCATTTGTATATAATATTTGCGTATCTTCTTCTAAATTAATTTTAAAATTTCCGTTTTTGTGAACCAACTTTGATTTTGGCAATACTAAGATTAATAGTATACTACTCTTTATATCGTTAGCATCTATGTAAGGATTGTTATTGGATTGTATAGGAGTTATTGACTACAATCATTTAGAAACCCCATGTACGGTGCCTGTACCTTTGCGAATCATGGCCCATCCTGCGTGGTTAGTATCGGCAAAGCCAGTCACAAAACTCTTCTGTACTGCCTTTTCCAGAAGTCTTGAACATAATTATTTAATAATATTGGATTTTCTGGAAGTTCACCTTTGAGAAGGATCGAGCACCACTTCACCAAATTTAAAGATGTTTTTAGATAATCATATTTTTCCACATTTCAAGTTGTCCAGTTACAGAAAATACAGTAGTAAATGTCGAAGTTAAACTACTCGAGCTTGACTCTTTACATTTATGGTGAGCTAAACAATTCCTTATTGAATTGAGTATCCCTGAAAGATTACCTGTTCCATTTATTGTCCAACCAGTCGTTGGGGTATTCTAAGTCACCTTTGAGAAGGTTAATGTATCTCAACCCAGGTCAACTGCCAGCATCAGTTTTGACAGTCTTAGAAATATGTGTGGCTTCACTATTAATATAAGGTACTAGGGTAAAGTTATATTCAGTGCCTACTTTAAGGTTAGGTATAGGGTTTTTCCCAAGTAGGTGATTTCAATGTAAATTAGGTTGCAAACAAACTTTAAAAGCTTTGGTTGCTGATATTTGGTGTTTGTCTTGGCTCTATGCAGTTAATTGCAGATCTGTCTGGTATTATCACAATTATCACCAACTAATCCAATTTGGCTTTGATTGATTTGTATTGGCTACTTAATGTGAAATCTCATTTGTATCTAAGGAGTGGCCAAACTAGCGGGACTGGTGATTCCATTGCCTGTTTTAAAGAAATCGAACCAATAAGGAGGATGAATTTGTAGCAGATAACTTGTTGACTTATTTTCATCATTTTGATCGGTTTTTAGACGGCCACCCAGTTTTCGGTGATATAAGTGGGATTTGGAATGGGCTTCTCAGGTCCAGGTGACACTTGGGTTCACATTCATTGTTTGTGATGAAGAAGTCTCCCAGTTGCCAAGAGGCTTTACTCTTTGAGTTTAACTTTTAAAATTGGACTCCCTTGGGATTGTGAATATTCAGACACTTCACCATCGGATTGAGACATTAACCCAAGCACAAGTTGAAAGGAGATCTTTTAGATACTCTTTAGATTTTTCGTTATTGGCCCCGGTGGTCAGTCCCAATTTAATCTCTTGATATAGTGTATTCAAATCGACTTCGCCCATTTACTTGATGAGCACATTTTTGTAGCAGCAGGTGGGAGGGTTTGGAATGAATTCCACATTAAATGGCAGAGGCAGCATTGGGTTTTATTTCCAAATTGAGAGCAAAATTTTCATTTTGTGCCGATGCCGGTACCTGGCTTTCCACATCCATGGTAACCATTTTATAGTACCATTCAGTCATCTTACAGTAGTGCTACTATTAGCTGTTGATTGAGCCATTGGTTACTAAATTCAAGATATTTCCAGTGCGGATATTTTTGAAAGTAAAAACATCACCTTGAATGCCATTTTTGAAATAGGGCTTAACTTGATTGTCAACGCCATTTAGATCTATTTGATAAGGATCAGTTGATTTATAGATTGGGTTTACTAATTGAGCTTCAGTATTCCACCTTATTTCGTAACCGACATTTATGCTTTTCCCTGTGAATTCACTAGATAAGTTGCTACCTACACTAGTAGCTTTAATTGTGCCCACTGTACAAGTGCCGGCATCTGGATCGCCAGGTGGTTGTGACCCTGAGAGCCCTGTTGCATCCCAAGATAACCAAACGCTACAAGTTCCTGGTGTAACTTCGAATTTAATTTCGTCTGGAATGCTGTTGACATTGTTGGTAGGGATGACATAGCTGGTTAATTTAACAGGTTCAAGGGTATTGGGCTCGGAATAGCGGCTGCGCACTGAAGCTGCAGGTAACCTTTTTTCGGCACCATTTTCACTCTTCCAAATTGGTTGTAATTGTTCTAATCTAGGATTAGGTATCACGGTAATGTTAAATACCTGATCTTTGGTGAAGGTTGTTTTTGTATTCTTAGCTTGTACGGTAAAGTAAAAAGTCTTATTTACGTCGTTTAATACGCCTTTACCCGTAATAATTCCCTCTTTAGATAAGGTAAATCCTGTTGGTAGAGGTGCAGTATTGCCATTGACTAAACTAAATTCTAAAGAGTTACTACCATCGTAGCCGTCCGAAGTGATGTTGTTTTTTAAATCTATTCTATAAGAATCATCAAAATATTTAGCACCGGCTAACTCTTGTTGCCCATTCCATTCCGGAGGTGTTCCAATGTTTGTTACGGTAATGGTGAATGGTTGATCTTCTGCTGAATTACCGCTGACATTACTCTTAACCCCTAAGGTTATAGGTGCACTAGATTGTGCATCGAGAGGAACTTTATCGCTAATTAAAGACTGCTTATCTTCGCTTAATCGAATCCAATTGGGTGGGGTGGACCCATCTTCATTAGAGCTTTTTAGAGTGAAGGTGTAATTATCTCCTTCGGGTAATCCAGTATTGTCCTGAATTAAATTTCTTAAAAGAAATTCGTAGGCTGTGTCCCCTTTTGCAGTGGGGAGCTTGTAGTTATTTTTCCAAGTAGGAGCCGGTAGACTGGTATCTTGTCTTACTTCAAGTTGAAAAGAACTGTTGGTTGAGGCAACCGTTTGATTTTTACGAACACCATTTGCAGTGAAAGTAACGTTGTAAGATCCTGGAGTTAAAGCCCTAACAGGCATGCCTTCTGTAGAGGATAAGGTAGCGTGGTACGCATCACTGGTTAATGCCAACTTGAGCTGGCTAAGGGGAACGGGCTGAGCATTCGAATCAGCAGTAGGTAGAATAGTCACTTGGTAGCTGACTTTATCAAAAATTTCTGGATCAAATTTAAAATAACGTTGGGTCTCGATTGGGGAGAGCTTTTTTCCAATAATCACAATCTGATTAGGCATAGGGTTGTTTTTATCAATGACTAATCTAGCTATTTGTTCATCTTTAATAGCTAATACGCGAGTGGAAGTGACCACTGGAGTTTTAACCCATTCTTTTAAAGCGCCTAGAACTTTGGCCATGCCACCTTCGGAATAATTCTTAGGTGCAGGGTAAGATAAGCTGGCGGTGAGGCTGCTACTGTCGGCTAATTCACCGGCGCCGACGGCATATTGTCCGGAAACGCTGGCTTCTAGACTACCGGGTAAAATTTGACTGATTTTAGCGGAATGGTTACGGCTGGCTGCAGTGTTGTTAATAGATGCGGTGATCTTGGTGGTACTAGTAAGTAATTGCGATAAATCAGCGGTATAAGCAAGAGTGGTATTTTTCTGATTATCTTCATAAAGAGTGTTATAGGCGATTTGACTATAACCTGCACCAATTTTAAGCGAGGTATGAGTAAAAGGAGTTAAGGTGAGGGAACCCATAACGGTTCTTTCTTCGCCGCCAGCGATATGACGTTTATTGACGTCAGATAATTCATCTTCGCCCATATCCACTTGCGACAATTTTTTACTATTGGCTTTAATATAAGTACCGCTTAAATCAAAACTATGTAATAATTTGTAATTAAATAGATAACGGTAAGCTGCGCCGAAAGCATTTTGGCTGACCCATTCATTGACGGCGCCGGTAACAAAATCAAAGGGAAGATTTTGGCTTAAATATTCGTAAGTTAATTTAATTTGCTGCTTGTCGGTAAGCGCTGTACCTAAGGTAACGTTAGCGCGATGTTCATTGGGGCCTACGCTCATTTTTAAGCCAACAGCAGCGTTATAAAACGCTTGGGCATAAGCTGCATCTAAAATCCAGCCCAAATCGTTATCATAACGGACTCCCGCAGTAAGTGGGCTGCTGATATTTAGGCTACTGGTATTAATAGACATGTTTTTAATGTCAGCAGGCTGAGTAGCTGTAGCCGAAGAATTCGTTCTTTGGATACATTCCATAAGGTCAATGGCGGACGCACAGGTAAATTGGGCATCGTTCTGTAACTCACCATTTGGAGCGGCAGCCCAAGTGGGTTGGGCTATCAATCCCAAAGAAAGGGCTAGGGTAGCAACGATGGTGGATAGGTTAGAAAATAATCTTTTACTCATATCTTTACCTGTTTTTTTAATTTTTATTTTTCAATTACTTAATCTTTATTATTTATTTACAGTTTTTAAGTTCAGTGTATAGTTTATATGATTAACCTTAAGGGAGACTTAAAAATAACCAGGGGGTTCAATTTGAATCAATGACAAGGAAGGCATTTAGTTTGGATATTTCCTGTATTACCACGGCCACTTATGAGGCCTGGCAATGACTAGCTTGAGATACAGTTTATCGGATTAGCCTTAAGGGAAGATTAAAATTTACTTGATCTTAATGGGGGGCTTCCCTTAAATACATTGTTTGTGATACAGTTTTTTTGTCCAATTGATGAATTGTCATGGACTTTAAACGTACTTTATCTTTTGTTAGCTTTGTTTCGAGGAATAAAAGAGTGGTTATGAAAAAACTCATAATTTCATTATTGGTTATTTTGGGTTTAATGATTGGTGGTTGCGAAAAACACAAGTCAGCAAGCAATAGCATTAATATCGGTGCAATTGCCGAATTAACCGGTAGCATCCCAGCAGTAGGAGCTTCAAGTAAAAATGGTATTGAATTGGCTGTTAAAGAAATTAATGACCAAGGGGGTATTGCTATCGATGGTAAGAAAATGCCGGTCAAACTTTTTATTCAGGATAACGGAGGACAAGCAGATCAATCGGCGTCAGCGGCTCAAGAATTAATTTCGCAAGATAATGTGGTGGCTATTATTGGGCCAAATGCCAGTTTGGGCGCTATTCCGGCTGCAGAAATAGCTGAAGTTAGAAAAACAGTACTAATTACGCCATGGTCTACTAATCCTAAAGCCACAATCAATTCTAAGACGGGTCAACCTAAACAGTATGTATTTCGCGCCTGTTTTACTGATCCATTTGAAGGTCGAGTGTTAGCCAATTTTGCTCGTAAAGACCTAAAGTACAAAACTGCCGCAATTTTATACGATGTTTCTTCTGAAGCACCCACCAGCCAGGCAGATATATTTAAAAAGTATTTTGAAAAGCTGAGTGGTAAAGTGGTGGCCTTTGAAAGCTATACCACTAACGATAAAGATTTTTCAGCACAGTTAACCAAGATTAAAGCAGCACACCCTGAGGTTCTGTTTTTGCCGGCCTATTACAATGATGTTCCTCTTATTGCGCAACAGGCTAAGCGTTTAGGGGTGGGGGTGCCTTTGTTGGGTAGCGATGCCTGGAGCAGCCCAGAATTGCTGAAACTTTCCAATGGTGCTGTGGAAGGTGCTTATTTTGCCAATCATTATTCTCCTGATGCGAAAACTGAAGCGACTCGTAAGTTTGTTGCAGATTATAAAAAAGCTTATGGTAAGATCCCTGACGATGTAGCTGCTTTGAGTTATGATGCTGCTCAGGTTTTGCTTAAAGCAATTGCAGCGGCTGGGACATTAGACCGTCAAACTATTCGTGACACTATCCCAATATTACCTGCCTTTACAGGCGTAACCGGCGTCATTAAATATAGTGCTGGCTCAGGTGATCCGATAAAAAGCGCAGTTATTATGCAGGTTAAAGGTAACCAATTTATTTGGGTTTCTAGCGCCAAGTCTGACTGATGAATTATTTTTTACAACAATCATTAAATGCCATTCAGCTTGGCAGTATTTATGCATTGATAGCACTCGGTTATAGCTTAGTGTATGGCATTTTACGCTTATTTAATTTTGCCCATGGCGATATTTTCATGGCTGGTGCATTTATTGGATTGTATAGCGCCATTGGTCTACATTTTGGTTTTGGGTTTAGTTTAATCCTAGGCATGCTTGGCGGCGCTTTAATTTCAGTTTGTGTGGAACAACTTGCTTATAGACCACTACGCAAAGCACCTAAAGTTTCTATGCTGATTACCGCATTAGCCTGTGGTTTAATCATTGAGCATTTATTTCTGATACAAAATCCTTATCCCCAATTTGTTCCTACTTTAATCCCTAATTATATTTGGCATATTACAGACATTACTGTTTCTTTGTTGCAGATTCTTATTATTGCCATTAGTGTGGTTTTGATGTTCATGCTGGATTGGCAGTCTCGTCATACTCTGCTAGGTTTGGCGCAACGAGCGATCGCAAATAATAGTCAAGAATTGATCTTAATTGGTGTGCCTCTGAACCGTATTGTTATGTATACATTTGCTATTAGTGGTGCTCTAGCCGGAGCAGCCGGCGTTTTGTATGCACAATCTTATCCGGTCATTGATCCTTATATGGGTATAAGTCTTGGCTGGAAGGCGTTTGTAGCGGCGGTAGTGGGTGGTATTGGTAATATTCGTGGCGCCATGGTGGGGGGATTCGTATTAGGCGGGATAGAAATTTATATGGTCTCCTTTTTTCCGTCAAGCTATCGTGACTTCGCTGCATTTGGTTTGTTAGTGCTGTTTTTGATTTTCCGCCCCCGTGGTTTATTTGGGGGCATGTTAATGGAAAAAGTGTAGCATGCGCAAATATATTTTAATAGCCATTGTTATGGTTTTTGGGCTATTAAGTTTTCTAGTATCACAATTTCATTGGTTAAGTAATTACTATCAATTGCTGCTGATGATGGTCGGAATTAATATCATCCTCACTTTAAGTTTAAATGTAGTAAATGGATTCATGGGTGAGTTTTCAGTCGGGCATGCTGGTTTTATGTCTATTGGTGCTTATGTAGCCAGTTTATTAACCCTGCACGCTTTTTCATCCAGTTTTTTTATAGTGAGCATTTTGTCTGGTGGAATTGCTGCTGCAATTGCGGGTGTGGTAATTGCTTTATTGTCATTTAGAACACGCGGAGATTATTTAGCAATTTTAACATTGGCATTTTTGATGATTGTCAAATCTGTTATTGAAAATATACAAAGTATTGGAGGTGCACGTGGTTTGTCAGGCATTAGCCACCTCACATCTTTATCATGGGTATTTTTCTGGTTGGTGATGACATTATTATTAATGCGCAATCTAATTTACTCACGTTTTGGGCGTAATATTTTAGCTATACGCGAAGATGAAATGGTCGCTAGATTAATGGGAGTAAATACCAGGCAAGCTAAAATCTTAGCATTTGCCATTTCAGCTTTCTTTACCGGTATTGCTGGAGGACTTTATGCTCATCTACTGCAGTTTATTAATCCGGCAATATTTAATCTTTCTAAATCTACGGACATATTAATCATGGTTTATTTAGGTGGTGCAGGGTCATTAAGTGGTTCGATTATTAGTGGTACAGTTTATACTCTTTTAATGGAAGCTTTGCGACCGCTAGGTGCATGGCGTATGGTAATAATGCCTGTTGTTTTAATATTGTTAATGATTTTTCGTCCATCGGGTATTATGGGATATAAAGAATTTTTCTTCTTTCGTCCCTATGGAAAATATCTTCGCTCCAAAAGCGCCATTAAAACATGAGTTCATTAACGGTGCAAAATTTGTCACATGCTTTTAAAGGTCTGAAAGCGATCACTGACTTTAACCTTACCATCCATTCTGGTGAGATTGTTGGGGTTATCGGCCCTAATGGTGCAGGTAAAACCACACTATTTAATTTATTATGTGGTATTTATCGATTACAGCATGGCAAGATAATTTTGGATGAACAACTGTTAAATGGTTTGTCCACTGATCAAATTACTCGTGCGGGTATTGGGCGTACTTTTCAGAACATTCGGTTATTTAAAAAACTTTCAGTATTGGACAACATCAAAATTGCGATCGGTGGTTATTATGGCTTAATCTCTGTGTTCACTCGTCAATCTTCATTTCGAAAGGGGGAGAAAGTCATTTTTGATGAAGCTTATAATCTGCTGCAGTACTTTGGATTAGCCCAATACGCTGAATCAAGGGCAGCTGATTTACCTTATGGTTTGCAACGACGACTTGAAATTGCTCGGGCATTAGCGACCAATCCGAAAGTTTTGTTACTGGATGAACCTGCTTGTGGTATGAATCCTCAAGAAACCAAACAGTTGAGTCTTTTAATTCGGGAAATACAGCAGGAAAGAGCATTAGCGATTATATTAATCGATCATCAAATGCGTTTTGTGATGTCATTATGTCAGCGTATCATAGTGTTAAATTTTGGTAAAATTATCGCCGAAGGTGACCAGGAAATGATTCGTAATCACCCAGAAGTTATAAAATCTTATTTAGGCGGCCCGTGTTAAACATTTCACAACTTAATTTAAAATATGGAACTATCCCTGCACTACATGATATTTCCCTGCAGGTAGCAAATAACGAGATCGTGGCTTTACTAGGTGGTAACGGTGCAGGTAAAACCTCAACTTTGCGGGCAATTTCAGGTTTAGTGCACTATCGAGGCAATATTAAATATCATGGTCAGGATTTAGCTAAGATCGCAGCCTATAAACGTATTCAACTGGGTATTGCCCATGTGCCTGAAGGCAGGGGTATTTTCAGTGACTTAACAGTTATGGAGAATTTGCGTCTCGCTGGTTGGGGAGGGCGTGCCATTGATTTTAACTCAGTTTATGAATTATTTCCGCGATTGCGGGAGCGGCAAAAACAAGCTGCCGGAACCTTATCTGGTGGTGAACAACAAATGTTAGCTATTGCGCGTGCGCTATTACGCAAGCCTGAACTATTATTATTAGACGAGCCTTCAATGGGGTTGGCTCCTAAACTGATGCTTGAAGTTTTCGCGGCACTGAAAAAAATTCATGCTGAAGGTGTTAGTATTTTGTTGGTAGAACAAAATGCGCATCTGGCATTGAATCTAGCGCAACGTGCTTACGTTTTGGAGAATGGAAATATTGCTCTTAGCGGCGATGCTACTATGCTCATGAATCATAATCGAATTAAAGATTTGTATCTCGGATATTAGGATTGCATGTGATGACCGCTTTTAATTTCTCTCTAGGCATCGTCGCAGAATGCAATTCGTAATGACTGCGATTAATATTTATCAAAATTCTGTTCACGATGGTGATGCAAATTTAAGCGAAAAATGTGTGCAGGGAATTTTTGCGGGTTTAATTCGATGTAATTACGCGGTCCCTGCCATATATATTGGGTATTATTCAATAAATCGTGCATAGAATAAGATTCTTGAGCTTGGATTCCAAAAGTATGAATAGGCAATTCTAGCCATCCAGATTGGGTATATTTCGGATCTAAATTTACCACCACAACAATTATATTGGAAAAATCAGGAGTTGCCTTGCTATAGCTTATAAGTTGAGGGTTATCGATGGAATGAAAGTGTAGGTTGTTTTGATGTAAACTAGAGTTTTCTTTACGAATTTTATTAACTAGGGTAATAATTGGTTTTAAACTAGCGGGATCGTCCAAATCCCAATGTTTAATTTCATATTTTTCAGAATCTAAATATTCTTCACTTTCGGCTTCGCGCGGTGTTGCAACACATAGCTCAAAAGCTGGACCATAAATTCCATAGTTCCCGGCTAAGGTTGCGGCTAGAATCAGACGAACAATGAAAGCTGGCCGTCCTCCAGTTTGCAAATATTCATGCAAAATATCTGGGGTATTAGGCCAAAGATGTGGGCGAAAAAATTCGCAGATAGGTGGTTGGTTAAGCTCGGTGAAATAGTGCGTAAGTTCAGCTTTAGTATTACGCCAAGTAAAATAAGTATAAGATTGAGTAAAGCCTAGTTTTGCTAAATAATACATCACTGCCGGACGAGTAAAGGCCTCGGCTAAAAAAATAACTTCTGGATAAGCCTTTTTAATTTCTCGAATTAACCATTCCCAAAAAACGAAGGGTTTGGTATGAGGATTGTCAACGCGAAAAATGCGAATGCCTTGTTTTATCCAAAACAATAAAATATTTTTACATTCTTTCCATAAACTTTGCCATTGTTCCGATTGAAAATTAAGCGGATAAATATCCTGATATTTTTTGGGTGGATTTTCTGCATATTGAATAGTGCCATCGGGGCGGTTGTTAAACCAATTAGGGTGCTGGTATACATACGGATGCTCAGGACTGCATTGGAGAGCAAAGTCTAAGGCAATTTCCATGCCATATTCCTGCGCTTTAGTTACTAATAATTGAAACTCTTGTAGATTTCCTAACTGGGGATGAACAGAAAGATGACCGCCTTCTTCAGAGCCAATTCCCCACGGGCTGCCTGGTTCATCAAGCTTTGCCTCAAGTAAGTTATTTTTTCCTTTGCGGAAAGTTGTGCCAATCGGATGAATAGGTGGCAAATAAATTACGTCAAAGCCCATTTCGGCAATATAGGGTAGGTGGGAAATAAGGTCGGTAAATGTGCCATGTCTTTTACTAGGATTTAATGAGCGGGGAAAAATTTCATACCAGCTGCTGAAGCGAGCCTTTTCCCGGTCGATCATTATTTTAAGTTCTTTTTCATAACTGACCGCGGTTTCTGTATTTACATATTGCGTCATTAAAAATAGCAGTTCTTCATCCAGCGCCCGTTCTATAGCAGATGCTGTGTCCTGAGTATTTTTTAATGCCAAAGCAAAGCCTTGCAAACGCATCGCATCTTCTGTGTTGGCATAGGGAACAGTGGTTTCAATTAAATTTGCACCTATCAGCAATTGGATTGAAACATCTTCATTTGCCTTTACCCATCTTTCCAGATTATGTCGCCAAGAGCGAAACTGATCTATCCATGCGGTCAAAGTGTATGTGTAGTAGCCCAGACGTGTTGCTAAAAAAGAAGCTTGCCATTGATCATTCCCTAAAAATTGACAAGGAATAATTTGCCAATTGCTGCTGTCTTCAGCGCGGTATTTTAAGGCAGCACCTATTTCATCGTGACCATCCGCAAAAATGGTTGCCTTCACGGTAATTAAATCATTCACACAGCGCTTAGCTGGAAAACGTCCACCGTCGATTTCAGGTGAAACTTGCTCAATAACAATTCGTCGATGACCATTAATGTTCAGTTGGTTATCATTATTCATGCACGTATCCTTGTAGCAATGCTACGGGAAATTGTAAAAAAATATTTGCTAGTGGTAAAGCTTTAGTAGAAGTTGCAGATAGAGAAAAGGTTTCCTGAGTGAAAATGTTTTTCCAATGTATCGGGGCGCGAGCTGGAAGTAACACTCGAGTATTATTCCAAATAGTTTTGCCAAATGGGAATTGATTTTCTGGGACTAAATGGGTAGTGAAGCGTGGCACAATAATGATAATCCATTCTTTACCAATACGTCGAGCAAAACTAATAACACAATGTTGTTGTTTGCCGCTACTTTGTAATGGAAGATATTGTCCACGAAGAAATAATGTGGAGAATTTTTGGCGAAATTGTAATGCTTGATAAGTTAGATACAGTTTAATGCGCCCATCTGTCCATGAATCACATAAATTTTTTAGTAAAGCCGATAAATCCTCTTTTTCAGCGTGCAAAAGTTCTTCAAGTGAATGTATGTGTTGAGCAAATTCTACTGGCCGGCGATTATCCGGATCTACTAAACTAAAATTCCAAAATTCATTACCCTGATACGTATCAGGTATTCCGGGGGCAGTTATTTTTAATAATACTTGACTAAGGGAATTCAGTGCACCGTGAAAAGCTACTTTTTTTTGTAGGGGCAGGAATTCTTGGAGAAACGAATTATCAGCGGGATTGAGCAGTTGATGGATAAAATCTACCAAGCCCTGTTCATATTTTTCATCGGGTTTTTGCCATGAAGTATCCGTTTTAGCTTCGCGGGAGGCTTTCAGCATATACTCTTTGAAACGCTGAGTTAATTCGGTTAGGGAGTAATCTGGATCAAGCGGCCAGACTCCCAAAAGATTTTGGTATAAAAATATTTCCGTATTTGTGCTAAGGTTCGATTTTACTATCTCATGCCAACGATTTAGACAAACTGCCCATTCCAGCGAGATTTCGCTTAAGACATTTAAGCGAGCGCGAACATCTTCACTGCGTTTTGTATCATGAGTTGAGATAGTATTTAATGAGCCTGGCCATAAGCGTTGCCTTTTGCGCAGAAATTGATGAAAAATGTGTAAATCTTCCAGACCTGTTTCCCAACTTGGGTCACTACCAACCTCATTCAAAGATACAAGAGGATTGTAGACATAGCACGTGGTATCTTCAAAACCCTTTGCCATTACTGGCCCGGTGTATTGCTGCCATTGCATGACCCAATGGAGCCATGATTTTTGTTGCGATTTGGTTATGTTATCAGGAAATTTAAGCAACAAAATGCGCTGGAGAAACTGTAAAGTTTTTATAAACGGCTTTTTCTTATTTATTCGACTTAAGTATAAGGCTTGAGATAAAAAAGCTCGATCTTGAGGCGCAACAATTTTTTGATAATTAATATAGGTCCGGTAAATAGGTAAATGTGCAGTTATTTCGACAATAGCCTGGAATAAATCTTCTTCTCGATGTGTATTACCTGTATCGTCCTTTTTAGCTAATTTTAATAATGATTTGCTTAATTGCTGAGTTTCATGAAAAAACAAGCTTTGGATAACTTTCTTTTTTTGTTGATAACGTACTTCACTCCAGTTTAATTTTTTTTTGGTAAAATGCTGATAAAACCGCGACAAATTTTTGTAACCATTGTTATTAATAAAAACCGCATTGACGACATTGAGAAATTCATAACCTGAGGTTCCCATGATTGGCCAATCAGAAGAGAGTGCCTCCTCCTTGCCTAAAACTTTTTCTACCACAATAAATAAGGGTTCTCCAATGAGTTGGATGATATTTTTTTGTAGGCGTTGTAAATAAGCACTTGGGTCGTAAAGGCCATCGATATGATCAATGCGGATACCATTAATCATCCGTGACTGAACTAAATGCAATAATAATTGATGTACTGCATTGAAGACTGAAGGATTTTCTACTTTAAGACACACTAATTCGTTGATATCAAAAAAACGACGAAATGAAAATTTTTCTTCGGTTTGCCAATTGATATCGAAATAGTTAGCAAAATCTGATTGCTTTTTTTGAATGAGCACATCTTGCCACCATGGATTTTCTCTAGTTGCAGCCATATGATTGGGAACAAAATCCAAAATCAAACTCATCTTATATTTAGCTAGAGTCTTGATTATTTTTTTGAAAATTTTTTCATCGCCAATTTCTGGGTTGATTTGATTGGGATTAGTCACATCATAGCCGTGGCTGCTGCCGGAATTAGCTCGAGTAAGAGGTGAAGCATATATATCAGTAATTCCTAGTAAATGTAAGTAAGGAATAATGTGATGCAAATTGGTTAACGGAAAATTTGCGTTAAACTGGATTCGATAAATAGTGTTCGGGATTTTTCCTGTTAGATTTTGTTCCGCGCAGTAAATTTTTAAAATACAACGTCTTATTCCTATGCTACATTAATGGAAAGCTGATTACCTAAAGTTGAAAAAAAATCTACCCAGGCCTTCGCAGTGGGATCACCTTGTTCAGCTAGTTTTTTATTTTTCAAGTAAACAATCTGTAGTAGTTCATAAAAAGTGTTTTGTACCTGGCGCAAATTGATATAGAAAGGAAGCCGCCGTGTGATGTTCATCACTTGAGTTAGGTGTTCTAATTTAGTTAATGAATTAGGTTCCTCGCGGAATTTTTCCATCATATTTTCTATAGTTTTTTGCAAGGCAAATCCCAAAGCCACCCCATCTAGAGAAATACGGCCACGTTCCGCTTCATCGATTAATTTATTAATATGCTTTATTTTTAATTTTTCTTTAGTAAGGGCTTCTTTTAATTCTGCATTTACCACATGTTTGGCAGTAGTTTGAAAAGCTTCTGGTAAGGGAATATTTAATTCTTCTATAAAACGCATTAAAGGAGCATGACGTTGATAAAGTTGTCGATAGGTTAGTTCCGCTTCTTTTAATGTATTTTCTAGAATTTGATTCAATACCCAGCGTTGCTCATCACGAAATAGAGAATTAATCGAATAAACAGATTGGCCTAAATATTTGTTGAAGAGACTGATGACTCCAGAAAAATCTGCTCGATTAAATATAGCAATGATTTCTTCGGCCATTTTTTTATGGTCACCTTCATTGTTAAACTCACGTACTCCACAAGTGATATTTTGCTCGCCAAAATGAGCGGCAATAAAAGAAAGAATGCTAGCTTCATGGGTAATGATTGATTTAAATAACCCACGTCCCACAATTAATTTAGAGTTTCCCGAAGTAAGTTGTTCGAAATTATCGCAATTAACTAGATAACAATGAATTTTGGCTTGTTTTTCATAAGTAGTAAAAAGCGAACTGATAGCATAATGGGCTGCGATTCGTGGCCAGGATACCATGCTGGGTTTTACCCATATATCATAGATGAAACGACCATCAGGATATTGGGGAAGATTAGACTTAGCCTGTGAAAGACGTTCTAAAAATTGATTTTCAATGCCTGTTGCAAACAATCTTTCTGCTAATTGAGCAGCCCTACCGGCATAGCTGATAACCTGGACCGTTTCAATTCCTGATAACTCATCAAAAAACCAACCACAACTGGTATACATTAACATGGCATGACGCTGCATTTCTAGTAAATTTAAGGCAGTTTGTTTTTGTTCTTCAGTTAATAAATGTAAACTATGATGGATGAAAAAATGATTAATGGATTCGGCAGAGCGATTTAATATTACATCAATGTACTCATCTCTTGCTGCCCAGGGAGATTTAAATAAAGTTTTAGCTTTTTCCTCATAAAGAGATGCGATAGTATCTCGCAGCCAATCTAAAGCGTTGCGGAGGGGCGCACGCCAATTTTGATTCCAGTTTGGATGTCCCCCTGAGCTGCAACCGCAAGCTGATTTCCAACGTTCCACCCCGTGTATACAACTCCAGGAACTGTTTTCGAAAATCTCAACTTCATGGGTGGGTGGGAATAACTCTAGAAAATATCCATAATTAGTAATATTGGCAAGATTGTTAGTAGCAATATGGCTTAATGCATAAGCTAAAGCCATATCACCAAAGCGATGATGGTGCCCATACGTTTCACCATCTGTGGCAATGTGAGCGAGTTGTGCTCGGTGGCGTTTGTCAGAAAAAATATGCAAAATGCTATCAGCAAATTTTTCGCCTCTTTGTAATAATTCTGCGAAGGCAACTGCTTGTGATACCGGCCCGTCATAAAAGAAAACAGAAATAGTACGCCCAGAGGGTAAATGCAGTAAGTAAGGCATGGTAGGATCGATTCTGCCACGACTCACATCATGCCAGGCTCCGTAATTAATAATGCGAACTTGTTTGGCTTGATGTTGGGCTAAAATAGTATATGAAATGCCTAATTCAGACATAATATCTAAGGATTCTAAATCAACAGCAGTTTCGGGTAGCCACATTCCTTCTGTTTGACGTTGGAACCGATGTTCAAAATCCCGGATCCCCCACAAAATTTGTGTATATTTATCACGGCGATTGGAAAGTGGTAGGATCATATGATTATAGGCTTGAGCAATTGCATTGCCGTGACCGCCAAAACATTTTTGACTTTCTTGATCCGCCTTCAGAATTGCTCTATAAACTTCGGGTTGTTTTTCTTGTAGCCAAGATAAAAGAGTGGGTCCGAAATCAAAATTGATTTTCGTGTAATTATTGACGATTTGAGTGATTTGTTTTTTGTCGTTTAAAATGCGTGAAGTAGCGTTTGGTGCGTAGCACTCTTCGGTAATCCGCTCATTCCAATCATGAAAGGGATAAGCAGAATCCTGTGCTTCGACTGCCTCTAACCAAGGGTTTTCTCGAGGTGGTTGGTAAAAATGTCCGTGGATGCAAATATAACGGTCCATTGAGCACTTATCCCTTTAGATTCTTGTTACCAGTCGGTAGACCCCTAATGCATAGGGCCCTAATTTTATAGTCATGGGTTGTTTGACAACAATTTTATCAGGCAATAAATCACCTTCCCCGTCCCATTGTTCTGCAGCTGCGTCAAGCTGTTTTTCCCATTTTCCCGAGGGTATAGGTAACTTTACTTCCTGGGTTAGGTTTGATAGATGCAAAAAGATTAATACTTCATCGTCTTCATGCCATCGATGGATCATTAAAACTTCTTGTTCGGTTTTTTGTTCAACGATTAAGTTATCTTTATTTAACTGCTTGAGGGCAGGAATAGTTTTGCGTAGGCGAATTAATTCTTGGTAGAAGCGATTCAATATTTGGTGGTGACCTATCGTGCGTAAATTGGGATTCAATTTACTACGTATGAAAGTATTTAACGCTTGCGGGTCGGGAATTTCTCCTAAACCATGCCACGCATGCTCCGCTTGACGCCCTTCTTGAACGGCAGCAATTAGCTTGGGATCGGTATGGCTCGTAAAGTAATAAAAAGGAGCATCTTCAGCATATTCTTCTCCCATAAATAGTAAAGGAACAAAGGGTGCAAGTAGCAATAATCCAGCGGCTAATTTTAATTGCGAAAAATTTACTAATTGAGTGAGACGCTCACCTAGTAAACGGTTACCAATCTGATCATGATTTTGGGTAAAGACCACAAATTTTTCTGCAGGGATTACTCGGGAATAATGGCCATGACGACGTTTTCTATAAAGAGAATATTGACCACTGTAAACATATCCTTCAGAAAAAGCTTTACTCAATTGCTCAAATTTTCCAAAGTCTTGATAATAACCATGGCGTTCTTCTGTTAAAAGAGTATGACTGACGTGATGAAAGTCGTCATTCCATTGTGCATCTAGGCCATAACCACCTAATTCTTTAGGACGAATGAATTTAGTGTCGTTTAAGTCGCTTTCAGCGATAAGATAAATATGCCGACTAACCTGTTTAGCAAAAGCATGAATTTTGTCGCTGAGTTCAGTTAAGAAAGGATAAGCAGAATAATCAAAAACAGCATGCAGGGCATCTAAGCGTAAAGCATCTATGTGGTATTCTTGTACCCACATTAATGCATTTTCTAAAAAGTAGCGTCGTACCTCGTCACTATAAGGTCCGTCAAAGTTAATCGCTGAGCCCCATGGCGTGCGGTACCGATTAGTAAAATAAGGGCCAAAAGCGGGTAATACGTTACCTTCGGGCCCCAGATGGTTATAAACAACATCTAAAACCACTGCTAGCCCTCGCTGGTGGCAGGCATTAATTAATTCCTTTAGTTGATATGGAGTGCCGTAGCTGTTTTGAACGGCAAAGGGAAATACGCCGTCATAACCCCAATTACGTTCGCCAGGAAATTGACTCACCGGCATCAATTCAATTGCGGTTATACCTAATTCACACAGCCGGTCTAAAGTAGGAATAATAGCGGCAAGTGTGCCTTCTTGAGTATAAGTTCCGACATGAAGTTCGTATACAATGTAATTTGCCAGGATTAAACCTTGCCAAGCAGAATCGGTCCATGGATAAGCGCTATTGACTACTTCAGAAGGACCCCACACCCCATTTGGTTGATAACGTGATGCGGGGTCTGGGTAATCTTGTTGATTGAAATGAAATTGATAGAGATTACCTGGAACAACTTCTGCAGCTAAATAATGGTGATAACCCAATGCTTCGCGAGTCATGAAAAAATTTTCTTCTTGTAGACCTTTTACGTGCAGTTCAATTTGATCTGCAAAAGGCGCAAAAACCAGGAATTCAGTGCCTTGTTCTCCTAAAAAAGTGGCCCCTAATGAGGATATTTTATTCATAAGCATGTACTGTTTGAAATTTTTTATAAAAAGTAATGGCCAAGGGTGGTAAAGTAAGACTTAAAGAATGAGGTCTGCCATGAAAAGGAATTGCCTCGGCCTCTAAAAAGCCTGGATTATGCTGGCCACTCCCGCCGTATTTAGGATCATCGCTATTGGCTATTTCTTGCCAAATTCCACCACTAGGTACACCAATTCGATAATGATGATGGGTGAGTGGAGTGCAGTTCATGACTATTAAAATAGCGGGCCCAGTAGCAGAACAACGGAGAAAACTGATGACGCTGTGATAATAGTCAGAGCCATCTATCCACTCAAATCCGCTGGGTTCTGTATCCAATAAATGCATTGCACTTTCTTGACGATATAAATGATTGAGGTCTTTAATCCAGAGTTGTATTCCTTGATGACGTGTGTATTGTAATAAATGCCATTCTAAGCTTTCTTCGTGATACCATTCTTTCCATTGCGCAAATTCGCCACCCATGAAAAGTAATTTTTTTCCTGGTTGCGCATATAAGTAACCCAGTAACAAACGTAAATTGGCAAATTTTTGCCAGTCATCTCCGGGCATTTTGTTAATCAAAGAGCCTTTGCCATGAACCACTTCATCGTGTGATAAGGGCAAAACGAAATTTTCAGTAAAGGCGTATAACATACGAAAAGTAAGCTGATTGTGATGGTAACTACGATATATCGGGTCGTTACTGAGGTAGGATAGGGTGTCGTGCATCCATCCCATGTCCCATTTAAAACCAAAACCGAGTCCTCCTACGAAAGTCGGTCTTGAAACCATTGGCCATGAAGTGGACTCTTCGGCAATCATATGTGTATCTGGAAAATGTTTATAGACTTCTTCATTTAAGCGACGAATAAAATGTAAGGCATCTAAATTTTCTCTGCCGCCTAAAGGATTAGGAATCCACTCTCCAGGTTTGCGTGAGTAATCTAAATATAACATTGAAGCCACTGCGTCCACTCGCAATCCATCCGCATGATACTTCTCAAGCCAAAAAAATGCACTGCTGTAAAGAAAACTGCGTACTTCATGCCGACCATAATTAAAGATAGCACTATTCCAATCTGGATGAAGACCTAAACGCGGATCGGCATGTTCATATAAATGTGTGCCATCAAATAAAGCTAAACTATGAGGGTCGCAGGGAAAATGGGAAGGCGCCCAGTCAAGAATAACACCCACATTCTGCTGGTGCAGGTAATCAATGAGAAACATTAAATCTTCGGGGGTGCCGTAGCGGCTAGTGGGAGCAAAATAACCCGTAACTTGGTAACCCCAGGAACCATAAAAGGGGTGTTCCATTAAAGGTAAAAACTCGACGTGAGTAAAACCCAACTCTTTGACGTAACTTGCCAGCAATGGTGCTATTTCCCGATAAGTGAGAAAGCGATTTCCTTCCTCAGGGACACGCCGCCAAGATCCTAAGTGGATTTCATAAATGGACATGGGTTTATGATGATCATGGGTCTTGATGCGATTTTGCATCCAGGTCTGGTCGTGCCAAGAATACTGTGGTTCCCATGCAATAGAGGCAGTGAGGGGGGGCGTTTCAGCATAGAAAGCAAAGGGGTCAGCCTTTTCAAATTGACTGTGGTGATGGGAGACAATGTGATATTTGTAACGTATCCCGGGAGTAAGGTTACTGATAAAGCCGGTCCAAATACCGCTTGCAGAAGGATAGAGTAAATGGCTGTGCTTTTGCCAATGGTTAAAATCACCAATGACACTTACTTGTTTAGCATTGGGAGCCCAAACTGCGAAATGAATACCTGGAACTCCGTCTACCGTGTGGAAATGCGCCCCTAAAAGTTGATATAAACGGAAATGATTGCCTTCATTGAATAAATAAACATCTTCCTCACTAATAAAATTCCTGGTTTCAGTCTTCATTTCCTAGTCCTTGACTATTACTGCGGAGTTTAGTGATATTTTTGAGTATAGCACACAATGTTGAATTTTGACGGCACTTCTCCAGGCTGTGACGAGCCTTGTGTCGCCAGTTCGAATTTTGTTGAGAAGAAGGAATATTCTGTGGTTGAGTTTCATACCAAAGATCTTCCAGATTAATTAAAAGAAATTGACTACGGCTAATGCTTAATAAATTTAAGCATCCTTGAAGTAATTGTTGTAGTCTAGAGCGAGATTTATTAACTTGAGGTAAAGGCGGTAATTTTTTTTCTATAGGATCTTTTTTCTGTATGTAAGTTGCAAAAGTAGGCATATCATGAGTATTCAGGCTAGTAATACTATGCAAAGGAATAGATCTTTGCATAATGGGATGTTTTGAATCTAATTCATATTGCAGAACATACATACGTTGTAGATGGTGTTTGATCATGGCCTTATTAACGTAATTTGGCACAGTCCCCAAATTTTCTCCCACTATCCCAGTCTTATACTGATGCGATTCCAAACATAAAATTGCATACAATTCTTCGGCGGCATAACGAATGTAGGCGCCTTGATGGGGAGTAAAGCCTTGAGGGATACAATATAATCGATGCAACCCCATAACATGATCTAGACGCAATAATCCTACGTAGGGTAACACTTGTCGTAAATTTTCAATGAAGTATTGGTAGCCACTTTGACGCAATTGATGCGGTATAAGTGGAGGGAAATTCCAATTTTGGCCTTGGGGAAAACCAGGATCTGGGGCAGCACCTACTGCTAAATTTGTAGCAAATAGTGAACGTTCACGCCAAACGTCATAACTAAAAGGGTGTACCCCTAACGGCATATCAAGGTAAAGAAATGCTTGGTGATTTTTTGCGTGCTCAGCCACTTTTTGCAGTTGTTCTTGTATTTGCCATTGAGTGTACAGGTAATAATTTTTTACTTGGGGATCGTAATCTTCGCTACTAATTTGGCCGTTACGTTGCTTAATTGGCCATTTTATCCAAGGTTGGCCATTTTTTTCTTGAACAGCACGAAAAGCCGCATAATCTTCCACACGCGGAGTTTTTATTAGAAATTGCTGAAAAGCATTTTTTCTATCCGCACTCGCATGCGTAAAGAAATTTTTAGTTAATATTTCCAAGATGGTGCGTTTCAAAGCCAGGGTTTCTTTATAATCAACCAAGGGTGACCGCCTGAGTGTATCAAGTTGAAGCTGAACATCAGCAGAGGCTAGAAAACGTTGCGCTGGTAAACTTTGGTGAAATTCTTCGATTTGGGTCACATCTAAATAAAATTCGCTGAAAAAAAGTCGGCTTGCAGGTGAATAAGGACTCGGCTCATACGGATGAGCAAAGAAATTAGCAAATAAAGGTAAGGTTCCTACTAAACGTCCTTTTTGTGAGGCTACCCAGTCAATAAGCTCGGACAAATCTGACAAATCACCAGAACCAAAACTATTTGCCGAGTGTAATGCATACAGAGGAATAAAAACTCCCCACACTCGTGAATTGGGCGATTTTAGAGGGGAATAAGCATGTTTAGGGGCCGCGATAAGGGTGGTGTTAAAGCATTGGTGAGCAGTTTCGATAGTTAATCGATGATAACCTAATGGCAACTGTTGATGTGGATTCCATTGTTTAAGAATATATTTACTTCCTGCTACCGATTCTTTATTGAGCGTAGAGGCTTTTTTTAAATTCATTTGCCAGCAATGGATTTTGCCCTCTTGGGTCGTCAGTTGGCATTGGATATGCTGTTGCGCTTGAAGTTGTGGAATGCGTAGCGCCAGTTGATTAAATTTCCCTTGCCAAGCAAGGATAATGGGTTCTAAACCTTGTCGCCACCAATTAATTTGGAACTGCTGATAGGCCTTACTCAGATCACTTGAATTTCTAATCAGTGGATCTAAAGCCTGCAAAGTGGCAAGTAAGGTTTCTGCGGAAATAACTCGTCGTTGACCAGCGGCATCGGAATAAGCTGTTTGTATTCCATACGCTTTAGCTAATTGCCGCAACATAATAACTCAATTAAACCCCGACAAGGAATAAACAACCAATCGGGACGATTATTTAGTTCGTAATTAATCTCATAAATTGCTTTTTCTAATAACATCGCTTCAAGAAAAATTTTAAAATCGGTATGAGTTTGCGGCAAAAATTCTTGATGGCGGACAGTCAGTAAATATCCTTGTAAAAAAGCCACGCCAACCCATTTTTCCCAGAAATGTGCCCAGTGCTCGAGAATTTTAATATCTTCTTCACGTATTACTCGAGTTTGTCCAAAGAGGGCAGTTTGTGCGGCATAATTGAAAGAGCGTAACATACCGGCTATATCGAAAAGAGGTGAACGCTTAATACGTCGCTCAGAAATGGCTCGTGCAGGCTCCCCTTCGAAATCGACAAGGATAAAATCTTTTCCAGTATAAAGTACTTGGCCTAAGTGAAAGTCGCCATGGCAACGAATTCGTAAGCCGGTCAATTTGTGTTCGATCAGCTTATGTAAATGGGACTGAATAGCTTGGCCAGATTGTAAGACTTTATCAGCATATACCTGAACATCTGCAGGCAAATTGGTCAGATTTTTACTGAGTTGGGTAAAAGTTCGACCCATTAAAGTACGAATCGATTGATAAACAGCACGCTGCTGCAAAGTAGAAAAGGGTTCAGGAGCAAAATCCGCATTGCCATTAGTTGTTAAGGCAATATGCAGTTCACCGGTACGTTGTCCTAATAATTGAATAGATTGAATATAATTGCTAAGCAAAGTTTGCACTTCCATGGGAATGCCCAGATCTGGGTTGATTAGATGTTCAGATGTGGGTAAGGAGAATTTTTTTAATAGCTCTTTATTCGATCCAGCTAATATGTGCTCAAAAAAACGATTTATTGAATCTAAAGTGTATTGCCATCCATCGGTTTCATGTGGAATAAATTGATGCAATAAAGCCAAGGATACAACTTGATTCTGTTTAGTATGATACTGTAAGGATCCAGCAAGAGCTGGAGAATGAGGGAAGTGAGCTTGTTCGGTTAAAAACTCGCTGATTTCAAAGTCTGGATTAATGCCCATTTCACAGTGGCGAAAACATTTCAAAACAAAAGTATTATCACAAACGATAGAAGTGTTGCTTTGTTCTCCTTTTAAAGGCAAAGGCTTTATAGGGACAGCTGGATATAAAGAACGAAATGCCGAAGTGTGTTGTGCCACTAAAGTGCCACGTTGTCCTTTTATTTTTTGGCTATGGGCTATGTATTTGATGATTCGTAAGGGGAATTCAGTAAGATAGCAAGCATCTAGCAAGTATCCTTCCTGGTTGGAAAGTTTAGCAATAAGTGCGTGGGGATATTGGCTTTGAAATTCTACAGCGGCTTCCATTTTAAGAAAAGTAATAGGTAAAAAATAAAGATCTTGCCATTCTCGGATATCAATACTTTCGATTAGCAATAAATAGATTTTTTCGGGACCATTATTGATAGGGATTATTTCTATAATTTTTGCTTCTTTGATTTGCTGTGATTTTTTTCCAAACCAACGTTGTTGCGATAAATAATGGGGTAAAATAGCTTCAAATTTCGACTTGCTCGCATTTTTTAAGATCATTTCCCAACCATTTGTTATGGATAAAACGGGCAAATCTTTTTTTATCTGTAAATCACTGGCGGTGGCTACAGTTGGTGGCTGCAGTAAAAACCAATAAAATAAATAGGGAGCTAAGGAAAGAAAGTAGGGGCGATTATCAATCGTTGGAAACGTGTTTTGACCAAATAATTCCAGTAAGCTCATTCCTTTCCAGGGAGTTAAATCTAATTCGGCATATTCTGGAAAACGCGATAAATTAGCCACTACTAAAATTTGCTGATCTTTATAACTGGTTACAAAGGCTAGCACTCGGGGTTGTCTGGATATAAAAAATTTAAACTACCCATGGCTAAAGCATGATAACGTTTACGCAGGGCAATGATTTTTTTCATCCACCATAATAAAGATTCTGCGTTGTTTTGTTGGGTGGCAACGTTAATTGCTTCGTAATGATATTCAGGGTCAATGATAATCGGTAGATAAAGCCGATGAGGGTGAGATCGAGAAAAGCCAGCATTGCGATCTGCGCTCCACTGCATGGGTGTACGTACCGCGTTGCGGTCTCCCAAATAATAATTATCTCCCATGCCTATTTCATCACCATAATAGATTACCGGAGTTCCTGGAATAGAAAATAACAGCCCGTTCATCAATTCAATTTTTTTGCGATTATTATTCAATAAAGGCGCTAAACGACGCCGAATACCTAAATTAATGCGGGCTTGAGGATCTTGCGCATAAACCCGATACATATAATCGCGCTCTTCGTCGGTAACCATTTCTAAGGTTAACTCGTCATGATTACGTAAAAAAATGGACCATTGACATGAAGGAGGAATGTGCGGGGTTTGTTGCAAAATATCGATTAAAGGAAAGCGATCTTCCATGTGCAAGGACATAAACATGCGCGGCATGAGGGGAAAATGAAAAGCCATATGGCATTCATCACCCTTACCAAAATACGCCGCGGCATCTTCTGGCCATTGATTTGCTTCGGCGAGCAGCATGCGGTTAGGAAATTTTTCATCTATGTGGTGACGAAGTTTTTTAAGGAATTGATGGGTTTCGGGTAAGTTTTCACAGTGTGTGCCTTCTCGTTCGTAAAGATAAGGAACCGCGTCAAGACGCAGCCCATCTACGCCTAATTGCAACCAAAAGTCAAAACACTGTTGGACAGCCTTTTGCACATGAGGGCTATCAAAATTAAGGTCGGGTTGGTGGGAATAAAAACGATGCCAATAATAGGCTTGGGCGACTGGATCCCAAGTCCAGTTAGAAGGCTCAAAATCTTTAAAAATAATCCGTGCATCTTTGTAACGATCGGGATTATCGCTCCAAACGTAAAAATTGCGCCATTTGTCTCCGGGTTTAGCTCGTCGGGAACGTTGAAACCAAGTGTGTTGGTCAGAAGTATGATTCATAACAATTTCGGTAATAACGCGAATATTGCGGCGATGCGCTTCACGCAAAAACCATTTGAAATCTTTTAAATTGCCATAGGTGTTGTGGACATTAGTATATTCGGCGATATCATAGCCGTCGTCTTTTAGGGGAGAAGGGTAAAATGGGAGTAGCCAAACTGCAGTGACGCCTAAATCTTGTAAATAATCTAATTTCTGCACGAGCCCACGGAAATCACCACTGCCGTCTTCGTTGCTATCAAAAAAAGCGCGCACATGCAATTCATAAATTATGGCTTCTTGATACCAGCGAGGGCATGTTTCTGACATGGGGAGTTCACCTTCCTAGTGATGATAGAGAATTATAGCAGAGTTTTTGGCTGGTTTTTTTTAATGTGAGGGGATTAAAACTGTGGTTAGCGCAAGACACTGAAGCAATTCATTAGACTTCTTTCCAAACTTCGTCTTTTGGCCTACTGCTGCGTTGTGTTGTTTTCTTCGGTGCTCATTTACTCCATGTAAACTCCGCAGGTTATAACAAGATGGGACCAAAATGCTGGGTTTGGAAAGAAGTCTATTTTATCAAAATAATAGCTAATCGCACCCAATAATCTGACCGGCATATAATCTTTGCAAAAATTCTTTCCAAGGCAATACTAAACCAAACTCTCTTTTTAAAATATCCATACCTGTATACACTGCATAGCAAGCCGTGGGTTTAGAGGATGAAAACTGCAAACTTCGAAAACCTCCCTCGTACTCTCCTTTCCATTGAGAAACACTTTTGACTTCAATGGCCACAGTTGTAGCAGCTCGTTTCCAGATAAAGTCTACTTCAATTCCTCCAACTGTGCGCCAGTAAAAAAAATCGCCGCCGATATTCGCATAGTCACGATGAGCGATTAGTTCGTGAAAAATCAGCGTTTCGAATAAAATTCCACGCTCGGCCGCTCCTGGTTTGTCGCGTAACCCTTTTTGAATTGCATGAACTACTCCACTGTCAAAAAAATAAAACTTAGGATGAGACACCTCTTTCACTTTTGCTCTAGGTGTCCAAGCTGGCAGCCAACGTCCCAATAAGGTATCGACTAAAATTTCGAAGTAAACTGAAACTGTTGAACGAGAGATTCCAGCGTCTCGGGCAATATTCGCTAAATTTGTTACTTGGCCATTCATAATCGCCGCCACTTCCAAAAAGTGTCCGAAAGCAGGAACATTGCGAGTGAGCGCTTCGGCTTTGATTTCTTCCCGCAAATATGTGCCTACATAAGCTTCTAATTGCTCAACTCGAGTGGACGGATCAGTTATGATACTAGGTAATGTGCCAAAAGCCAGGGCTTCTTCTAATATCACCTCTTCACCATATTCCCTACCTGTCAGCGGAAATAAATGTTTAACTAAGGCGCGTCCTGCTAATAAGTTAGCTTGACCTCTTTTCAATTTTCTTGCGCTTGATCCACTTAAAGCAAACCGGTAATGGTGTTCTTCCATTAAAGAATGCACATCATTGAGTAAGCTCGGGATTCTTTGCACCTCACCAACAATAATCCAAGTTTTATGGGGATCCTGTGCCAACACACGCTCCCGGAAAGCAGATGGGGAGCTACTTAATGTAAAGTAGACGTCGTTTCGCAGTAAATCCAGATAGTAATGGTTGGAAAAATTCTCCTTCAACCAGGTACTTTTGCCCGTCGGCGCGTGGGCCAAACAGAAAAAAAGAGCGTATAGGCTTTTGGAGCTGTCTTTGAAAATGTTTCTCTTGCATGATGTTTGATCAAAATTGATTGGATACCTGTAAAATTTACCGTATATTTTACAGTTTAGCAAGAAAATTAGCCATTTGGACAGAATTATCTCACATCCTTTCATGAAGTGACCTTGATTACCCCTTCCACTTGGATATCGCGGTCAAAGTTGTCAAAGCCGCGGTATGACATTAGTAGGTAGTTTAAGCTCTCTATGACATATAACGAATATTTCTTCCCATGTCCTGTTTATCACTAACAAACTTGGTTACTTCCGAGAGTAATTGTCTAGTTCCTGTTTCATCAGAAAAGACGGAACTTTTTGTAGAGAAGAAGCCATAACAGAAGGTATTAATTTTAGATAGTAGATTTTGATCCTCTAAAATACTCTGTATTATTTTAGTTCCATCCATTTGATGAGGATTAGCTATAAAGGCTTGGAGAATTCCATATACTTCTACTAATTTATCGCGCTTAATAGTTAATATATCTATTATCTTTTTACGTTTGGCAGCTAATGTGCCACCTAAACATTGATATGTGCTGTTAACACTATTATTCAGCTCCTCGATCTTTTTGCCTAATTTTAATAAAAGTTTTTCTCCATCGGTTAAAATTGATTGATTTTTTGCAGATATAATTCCATTATTTTTGATGATTTTGTTTATTTGTCTTGAACTTTTTCTTTGGGCAGCAGGTCGAGTTTTTCACCTGTCTGCTGGTACCACAAAAACATCGGCGCTTTTTGAATCGGAAAAATTGCCTGCAATAATTTTGGTTTCTTCGCCAGCAAATCTTTTAATGTCTGAGGATTACCATTTTCTCGTAGACCTTGGAGAGCAGCGTTAAATAATAATTTATCCGCTTCTTCAATTGCTCGCATGTCTCTGAATGAATTATTTATAAACGAAATATCTGAAGAAAGTTTATGTTCTTTTTCCTCTGATAAAAAATGCGCAGCAAAAAAAGTTAAGTTTCGTTGGATGAATCTAACTGCTGTATCAATATCTTTTGGATTGCTCTTAATCAATTCTTTTGGTAATTTAGACTCTTTTTCTTCTTTAGTCTTCTTCTTTAAATGTGTTTCCTGTTTCTTTTTACGTGGTTCGAAAGTTTTGGTTTCTACTGGCGAGATTAGTTTTGTTTCTATCGTATTTGGTGGTGTAACGTTTCTTTTTACTTGTAATACCCCAAAAAAAGCTTCCCAATCTTTAGTGTTCTCTGGAATTTTTGTTTGTTCAACAGGCTTAGCAATAGATGGGGGATCTGCAGAAATTTTAGTTTCTTTACGCGAACTTGCATCCGGTTTGTTTTTTGATGGTCGCTTTGAGTCTGGTTGAGAAGGTCTATATGCTGGAGGTAGATCTTCTTCTTTTTCCTTCTCCTTCGTAAAAAGAGGTATAGATGCTCCACTTGGAGTAACGAGAGAAAACTCATAAGGGGGAGGTGATTCATCATTTAATTCATATGGTGGAGGAGGCAATTCATCAATTTGTTCCTCTTCAGAAGGGGAAGGGGCAATAGTATCATTTTTCACCGGCTGAAATGATTCGATTTTGTTACCTATTACCTGCAACTGCTGAATTTTTTTATTTAATTCATAGTTGATGATTTTCTGCAGTAGTATTTCCACGGAGTTAGGATGCGTACCTTCAATAATATCGGCAACGCCAAATTTTGGTTCTTGATTCACTGCTGATTTTTTCAATGAATCAATATGATATTTTTTCATATCATTAAAGAGAGATTGAATTTCTTTTAATTCAGGCAAGTCTTTACTATTGACTTGCATATTTTCGGTGAACCAAGCGACAAGAAATGCATTTTTATCATCAAAGATTTCATGGATTTTTTGATGGGTTGCCCTTATGACTTCTATTAAATCGTAACGAATAGGATTGGAGGCGTTTGCAATTTTATCAATTTGCAAAAATAAGATATTACCAAGTTGGTATTTAACATTTGGATCTTTTTCTTCACTGGAAAATTTATATATCGTTTCGCCAATTTGATCCATCTCAGATAACATCAGTAAGGAATAATATTTAGTGGCTAAGGAATGAACTTCAGTGCTTATTGCAGATTCTCCACGAGCAAAAGATACCATTTTTTCTATAGCGTCTGTAAAATCGGGTAAAATGACATCAGGTGTTTCACTAATTGCCTGCGCATATCTTTGCATTGCTTGAATAGTAGGATTATTAGTTTCACAACCTTTCAACTCTTCTAAAGCTTTTGCGAAATGCTCTTGATGATTTTTACTCTCAGCATCCATCTCTTTAACTAAATCGGTGCAAAACTTTTGCGGATCCGAGGCAATTTCGCTTTTAATTTCTTCTGAAGATCTTAAAGTTTTCTCAATAAAAGTAAGATTGGCTCCTACACTAGTTATTTCATAACCTTCCTGAGTTAATCGACCTGTTCCTGAACTTCCTAATTTAGAACGTATATCAAAATCTTCCGTAGACTCTTTTGCTTTAAATGTAAGGGCGCCGCCACCTAGATTGTTAACTCGATATTGTCCTCCTAACGCAAAGTGACGATAAGACACAGGTTTAGTATTAGAGTTATAAACGACATCGGATAATAAATCATGTTGTAGTAAAATCGCGCCAAGTAAAAAATTGGAAGCTCTTAGACAAGTTACAGCACCTTGTATGTAATTTTCACCTAAAATTTCTACATCATCTTTAGAAAGATTTAATTCCCTTCGCAAAAAAAGTCTGAATATGCTTAAGTCAAAATGCACATGACCCTGTTGTTGTGATATTGGCTTATCCTTATTGTATGACTTACGGACATAACCCCTAGCTTCCTGATCTAATGGAGTAAGAGAACGTGCATCTTGATGGGTCAGGTTCAGTAACCACTCCTGCCACATAATGTAAAGTTTGTAGGTTTTGTTGGTTATAACTAGATCTCTCTCAAAGTCTTTTAATACAGTTGTTAGACCTAAATCAGCTTTAAGTTCATTTCCCATTGAATAATACAATTGACCTTTTTCGTCCAATTTATAAAAATTTTGAAGCACAAAATATATACCATTAGGAAAATGTCCTTTTTTAGCAGTGATTTCTGCATATAAAGCTGGTGGTACTTGATCCGCTTTCAGTAGATTCGGTTTAATCGGGGAAGTAGGTAAAATGGAAGTGGAAAGTTTGGTGAATTTACGTTTTAAACGCCGACATTTTTTTGCATCTAATTCAATTAGTTGTCGCTCGCCTATTACGGAATATCCGAAAATAAAATATTCTTTACCGTGTTTAATTAAAACAGGTATTTGATTGATACCATTTGTTTTTAAGGTTGTTTCAATATCCGCTTTTTCATCTATCGAGACTAAAAGAAGATCATAACTGTCTTTTATTTTTACAATTTCTTTTAGCTTATCAAACACTTGCTTGCTCATGGTTCACCTTTAATAATTTTTAGGAATTCTATTAATTAGTATAAATTATAAATATTAAAATAAACTTAATTTAGGATCTATTGACAATTCATTAATTACTCATATCAACACTGGTTTTCACTAAAATACGGTCATTGCGACCTGAAATATCCCCACAAATTTTTTAAAGGCGAAAAACTGGATTCTGCAGTGCTCAATGCTTCATTTCCGATAGATGACGCCGAGGGCGGACTGAAGCCACTCACAACAGCGACTTCAGTAAACCATGCCTTTAATCCGTATCACCATTAGGTTGAAGGCTATGATACTTGTGATTTTTTACAACCCGTGTAGATGATGGCGGTTTGGGTTTCTTATTAAATAGTCCATTTGTGTTTCGAACAGAAGAGTTTCCTAGCTTAATGCTTGGTCCACAGGTTTCTCCTAATGCATTTATCATCCTTTTCTCGGTCTTATCCTGTACAGCGTTTATTTTTTCTCTTAGCTCTTGGCTTGGAATTCCTAAATTCACTCTTAATGTTTCTACAAGGTTTATCATCCTTTCGAAAAATTCCTCTTCGTTTGTTGTTTGTCCGACTTGGGAATCCCAGAAAAAAGTAAAACAATCAGACCTGTTTTGCATGGTAAGTTCATAAAAACTAAGTAACTCTGTTTCGAAATGAGTTATAGATTGGCCTGGATTTTTTTCTTCTGAAAGGTGGCTACAAAGTTCTGAAAGTCGTATTATTTTAGCAAATTTATCTTGAGTTTTATTAAATCTTGGTCCAAGACTGATATAACTATCCCCTCGATCACGAAGCTCATTCTGAATATTTTTTATGATTATTTGCGATTCATCATTATTTTGGTGTATCCTTTTTTTCTCATGTGGCACAGTATTTATTTGAGGTACTGTTCTTGAAGTTGATGCTAATTCTGTGGGTCTTTCATTTTCTTCTGTTTGCTGCTTACTAGTGGCCTTTGTTTCATTTGATGTCTGTCTATCCACATCCATTTTCACATTTCTTTTATAATCTAAAATGACTTTTACCATTTGCGAATTTTCATTTAAAAGAGCTCTTAATTTGCTAGGATTGCCATTACGCAGACAGTTTTCACCTTTATATTCCGAAACTAGCTTTAACATAGTGGGTTGATTTTTTAATTTTTTGGCAAGCTCTGATGGACTCATTTTTTTATATTCTGCAATTTTTTTACTAAGGAGATTATTTGATCCTATCAGCGCATCTATGTATGGTTCTTTTATAACAGTTGTCTTGCCGTGAGTATAATGTGTCATGGTTTGCTGCAATTCATCGTATAATGAACTAATTTGGCTTCCAAACTCTTGGAAATTTTCCTTTCCTAGGAATAAAGCGGCAAAAAAGTTAAGATTCTTTTCCACAAATTTAATGGCTTCATCAACATTCGAATTTGGAGTTAGTTCTTTTTTAAGTTCTTTGATTTCTACAGATTCTATCTCAACGGGTGCGGGTGGTTGCGGTCGTGGTGGTGATGTCATATCAGCTGCTGGGGTTGATATTCTTTTACTGTCATGGGAATGGGTTCCATTAGTTGACTGACTCAATAAAGATTGCATTTCAGGATTAACTGCTCCTTTACGATTTTGCACCGGACTAATTTGCATACTTGGCCGTCGCTGCATGGAGTTGGATGAATTTGGGTGGTTAGATGTTGAGCTTGCCGGGCGAGATCCAGCTTCTAAGCCAAGTTCAACTCCGTTACCTAGGTCCCCTCCATTAATCATAGTAATGGGTGTATGCTTGGTATCCAATGTAGGTGTTTGTGGTTTACTTGGAGTTTTATAGGCTTTAACCGATCGCATTACGGGTTGAGCTATAACTGACAGGTCATTAATCACAAAATCCAAAGTTTCATTTAAATTGTTATTTTTTGCAGCATCGCTTATTTCAGTATGCACCTCGCGTATTTTTTCTACTAGACGGTAAACCATTGGATTAGGTAACTTACTTAGACGATCTAAATGTACAAATAAGATTTCACCTAATTTTGCTTTAATGCCATCATTCTTCTCTTCGTTATAAATTTTTAAAACTGTTTCATTTAATTTTTCTTGTTCATTGATTACCAGTAATCCGTAGTATTCTGCGGCTAAGTCCTGGATTTCTTTAACTTCTTCTTGAGTAATATCTTGAGTATTTTTTTGAAGAATTGCAGTAATTTTTGCCAAAGCGTCGGTGAAATCAGCAAGAATAACATCAGGTAATTGACCGATTTCTTCTGCATGTCTCTTCATATGAATAAGAATTGTGGATAATGTGGATATGTTATTTTTTTGATCCTCAGGCCCTCTTCCTTCCGTAGATCCAATACCTTTGATGTATTTTCCTGGTTTTTTAACAATTTTGCTAATGGGTGTTGGACATCTTTTAAAGTTTTTAAGCGCTTGTTTAAAGCGTTTTTGTTGAAGATTTTTTTCTTCGTTTATTTCAGTGGAGACTATTTTCCAAAAGGCTTTAATGAATTCTTCTTGGAAAATTTCTTTTTGCTTTTCAAAATCTTTAGGATCGTTATCATTTGAATTAAGGTACCTTGAATCAGCGTAAAGAGTTGCTGAGTAGAATTTATTTCTAATGTCTTGAGAAACCCTTCTAATTTTTCTTTGAGGAATAGCTTTAAGTACTCTCAAAAAGAGGTTTTTCCGAATCTCTTGGTCTGTGGTTGATTGAAAGATGGGCATCAATAATGGGTGAATGGAGCCGCCAAGGCTTTGTACCTTGTAACCATTGTTTGTAAAAGTGCAATAGCCCGAAGCATCTATCTCTATAGATTGTAATGTAGTACCATTTTTTTGCAAAACCAAATTACCCTTTAATCCACGCACCTTATATATGCCATGGATTGAATAATGACGCCAGGCTTTAGAAAATCTCTCTTTATGATCTTGTGAATCAGAAATTTTTTCATCGTTTGTAATTTTAAGATTATGGGAGTAAACAGACAGAAACTGAGAAAAAAATCCATTAAGCAAACCATCACTGGAACCAACACCCTGAGTATATTTTTTATTTATATTTGAAGAAGTCTCATCGAAATTCTCATCGGATATATTAAGCTCTCTTTTTAAAAAAATTTGAAAAATGTTGGATAGCTCAAGATTTTTGGTATTAATTAAATTCGGAGCAGTATATTCGCTAGGCTGTAAATCAATATCTTTAAGTTTAGTTCTAACCTTTTCATCTATAGGCGAAAGGAGTTCAGCTTGTGTTTCATCTAGATTTCTTAACCATTTTAGCCACATTACATACATTTTATTAGTTTTATTATTTATGACCAAGCCACCACTATAATCTCTTTCCGTTATAGATAGGCCATTTTTAGCATCTTTGCCGTCACCTGCTAATTGGTAGACTTCGCCATCTGCTTCAATTTTTAAATAGCTTGCTCCTACGTAAGATTCTGAAGAAGAAGCCTTAGATCTGCCATTTTGAGTTTGCTGATGCTTCTCTTCTTTTAATTTTGTTGTATTTTCTTTTTTGTGTTTTTTCAAATTATCTTGGATGGTAGTTAAATTTTCGTTTTTTTTCACAATTGCTTCTCCTGATTGATTTTTATCTTTCTTAGATTCTTCTAAATTGCTTTTAGTTTGATACCATAAATCCACAAATGAAGAATTTTTCTGTGCATTAATCGCTTCTAACAGCTTCGGGTTTTTTATAAATAAATCTTGTAGTAGCAGGGTATTTCTAGCGATAGAGCAATAATATAGAGCTTGTTTATATTGTTTTTTTAGTTCTTTATTTGTTCTTAGTAATCCGTTCAGTTGGTCAAAAGGTTCATGAGATTTTGTTTCTTGCTTTGTCAGCCATTGAGTAAAATTTTTCTCCTCAATAATTTGCTCGATAAAGAAATCAATGTGATCTCTGACGTAAGAAGCCGCTTGAACAAAACTCATTTCTTGTGTTGGATCTGAATTATCCTCCTCTACCAGAAGTGAATATTTTTCTTCAGAATTTGTATTTGAATGAAGTTCTTTAATTTCATGAGTCTGTCGGGACCGACTAGTAGAAATAGCCTTCCTCTTATCTGATAATCTTTGAATTTCACGATCCAGAAATTGTTCTACATATTGATGATTATTGAAAGTAGGTATTATCCTAGTGCAATAATCCGTAATCCATTCAACCAAAGAGAAAGTTATTGCTGAGGATAGGTTACTTAAGGCATGCAAACGAAAATAGAATTTCTCCATTTTTGCCTTGAGAGCGGGATCTTTTTCTTTATTGTAAAAACCAGTAAATATTATTTCAAATCGTTTCATTTCTTTAATAATAAGAAAATTATAATACTTGGTGGCTAAGTCACATACTTCTTCAACTTGCTTTTGAGTGACTTTGTCTGTTGGACTGTTATATAAATTAATTACTTTTTCCAATGCAGCAGTAAAATCTTCAAGATTAACACCGGGTAATTGACTTATCTCTTCAGCATATTTTTGCATATTCTTAAGCAAGTACTGGGCCGCCTCGATTTTTTTTGGCGCTGTACATTCTTGTAAAGAGTTAACTGCTTGTCGAAACCGTTTTGATAAATCTTTTTTTGCTTCAGTTTTCATATGTTTTTTATTCTTATGTCATTAAATTTTCTTATAATAATTTTAATATACAGTGGTAATGTTAAAAAAATCTTAAATCTAAAAATTGTATCCTGTACACTGTGTGCATATCATTCCGCTGAATATTTAGTAGAGTTTGAAAGTGATCAAACAGCAGAGTCTTTATCTTTTCATTTTACCTAAATCCGAAGTATTACCTTTTTGGGGGTGCGGTTTATTTGCGTTTTTTGGATTAGACCTGGGTTGCTTAAATACTCGGTTTGGATTTTGACTATCAGGATGCTTTTCTTTTGCGGCAGTACTTATGCGTATAAAGTTTCTTAGATCACTTTTTGGATCACTGTTTGGTATTCCTAAATTACTTCTTAATTGCTCCACAAGATTGGTTATATTTTCAAAAAACTTTTTTTCTTTTCTTGTTTGTCCGGTTTGAGGAATCCCAAAATGAAGTCAAGCGGCCTGATCTATCTGAATCGGTCAATGCAAAAAAGGTCTTTAAATAGTTTTCGAAAGCTTTTATGTCTCGTATGTCTGGTTAAGAGTTGTTATTGATTTTACGTTAGCTGTTAAATTATTTGAAATTTCTTCAGCAAATTCGATAAGTTCTCGTATTATTGTATGTTTCTCTTTAGTTTTTTCAAATCTTCCAAGTAGGGTACAATTGTTGTAACTATCACTTCTTTCATTAAGCTCAACCAGAATTTGTGTTATGATTTTTGATTGAATATAATTCTTGTAGCTTGAGTTACTGTTCCAGAAGAAGTTGACACTGATTTTACTTGTTCTTTATCTTCTGTTTTAGATTCCTTTGACTCATTTTTTGCAGACTTATCCACTACCAAAATATCTTTTAAAGGCTAAGATTGCGTCCAGCATTTGGGGATTTTCACTTAAAAGCGCTTTTAATTTGCTAGGATCGTTATTACGCAGACAGCTTTCCTTCTTATATTTTAAAAACGCTTGGAACATTTCTGGTTTTAATTCTTTTGCAACTTCTTTTTCATCCATTTCCCTATATTTTTCTAGTTTTTCTCTTAAGAGATTTTGGGATCCCCACAGAGCATCAATATAGTTATATAAACTACGTTTTTCTTGTAATTCTTGCAAAGTTTTCTGGAATTGAGCTAATGGCCCCCTAATAAGATCTCTATGTTTACTAGCCCATTCCATATTTACTCTACTCATAAGTGGGGGAGTAAAGAAATCAATGTTCTTTGCTACCAATTCAACGGCTTCATCAACATGCGTACTCGTTTGAGGATTTACTCTAGGTGATTGGGCAGCAGCTAGACGCTGAGCATTTTGTTGTGGTATTTCTCCATTCGAGATGTTGCTTTTTGAAATTTGTCGTAGTTGCTGGGGATTAGCGGCAGTTACCCTTGAAGTCAGAGCAGCCAATCTTTCTTGTCTGGATTTAGCTGCTGCTTTAGGGTGAGGATCAGGTGGTGGTCGTTTATTTTGAGTGATTTTAGTTTCAGTTATGGTGTTTGGAGTATCCTTTTTTTCCGTTTTCGATTCTGATGATTGAACTGAGGAAGACGAGTTTTGCACCGTTGGCTGGTCTAATTTTGAGAAAGCTATAATTGCTTGATCCAATAATTTTTCTAAATTTTTTTCATTATTTTTTTGTTGGTTAATCGCAATATGCAATTTTTCAATGTTTTCCGCTAAATGATAATGCATTGGATTGGGTAATTTGCTTAAATGATCTAAATGGATGAACAGGAGCTCGCCTAGTTTTGTTTTGATACCTTCATCCTTTGTTTCATTGTAAATTTTTTGCACGGTTTCGTTGAGTTTTTCTTGTTCATTAATTACAAGTAGGCCATAATATTTGTTGGCCAAGTCATCAATTTCTTTGGTGATTTTTTGAGGATTTTTGTTAAGAAATTCCGTTATTTTTTCCAGTGCATCGGTAAAGTCGGCAAGAATAACATCGGGTAATTTACTTATTTTTTCCGCATGTTGTTCGCATATTTTCAAGGATTAGCCGAGCCTCTGGAAAGTGGGTGTTTTACAATTTTTTAAATTGGCAACGGCTGTTTTAAAACGATCTTCTTGGGATTTTTTTTCTTTACCTATCTCAGAGAAAACAACATCATGGGTGCTTTTTTTAAGATTTCTTTGCTTCGGAAGCAATTCCGTTCTATAAATTTATCTTCCGAAGGGGCTGTGAACAAACTCACAAGAAGAGGGCGAAATATTCCTTCCGAACTAACGATTTCATAACCTTCTTTCGTGAATACCACTTCACCTGTTGCATCCGTTTTTTCAGTTCTACGTTATTTTTAGGCATGTCTACATGGTTTGTCGTATCGGTTTTACTCTCTGCGGGTCTATCTTCATCTGAATCTTCAGATATGTCCCCTTCCATAGCCATTTCTTCGCAGCGAAATTCACCTGCTAAGCCGATTACATGGTATTCATTGTTAATTAGGCAGTGGCGATAAGATTTAGGGGTGCTAAGAGATTTAGTGGTATTAAGATCGTATGTACGACCCTCTTGTAAAGCGGCCATTTTAAGTTGTGCATCCAAAATACCCCTAAAACAAGCACCCCCCACTCCCTGAGTATATTTTTGCTTGACCTTGTCTAAATCTGGCTGCACCCGGAGAATCTAATTCTCTGTGTAAAAAAAGTTCAAATATTTCAGCCATCACTGGGATTGCGCTTTTACCCACCAATTTTTCTTCGTTTTGTTCAAATCAACTGATTTGAGTTCGAGTTGTGCTTTTATAGCTTTATCTTCCTGTAGATAATTTTTTAATTTCTGTTTCCGGTAAAGCTTTAAGCCATCGTAACCACATGAGATAGCTATCTTTAGTTTTACTGTTTATAACTACGTCTCTAGAAAAATCCACTCTAAGCGTATCAATTCCTTGGCTAGAGTTCTCTCCATTTCTTAGCCGATACAATTTGTCGTTTTGTAATTGAATATAAGTATTGAGAGTTGGTAAGTTCTCCGATGATTGTTTGTTATCTTTATGCTTTTTTAAATTCTCTTTAAGAATGGACAGTACGGATTTTCTTTTTTGCCTACTCATTATCTTTACCCTAATTAGTTCTAATTTTTTGCGTTTGAATTTTTATTATACAGAAATAGGCTTAAGGCAAACTTAATTAGAGGCGATGACTGCAATAGACTTCTTGCAAAACCTTCGTCTTTTGAGGCCCATTTACTCGCATGTAAACTCCGCTCCTCGAAAGCAACACGCCTTTCCTTTGTTTATAACAAGACAGTCCGAAATACTGGGTTTGCAAGCAGTCAATAGCTGAACAATTTCTTAGCTTGGCTCGTTATGATATAATTTAAGTCATGTCAAATAATTATTGGATGCGTGAACATTTAGCCGATTGTTATGTGAAACAAGCTAAGCGCGACGGTTACCCTTCACGCGCCGCTTACAAACTCTTAGAGCTGCAAACTAAAGATCAATTGCTAACCAAGGGTATGCGTGTAGTAGACTTGGGTGCGGCGCCTGGCGGGTGGTCAATGGTCGCTAACGAGTTGGTAGGCTCAAGTGGCCAAGTTTTGGCGGTGGATTGTTTGGCGATGTCTCCCCCATCAGGGGTTCATTTTATTCAAGGTGATTTTACCGAAAGTGCTATTTTGAGCGAATTATTGAATTATTTAGGCAATAAGCCGGTGGATATAGTAATTTCTGACATGGCGCCGAATATTACGGGACAAAAAAGTATTGATCAACCGCGTGTTATGTATTTGGCCGAATTAGCTTGGGAGTTTGCGCAACAAGTCTTAAGGCCCAGGGGTACGTTATTGATTAAATTATTTCAGGGCAAAGGTGTGGATCAATTCATTACCCAGTTAAAAATAAGTTTTCAAAAAATTAAAATACGTAAACCACTGGCTTCACGTTCACGCTCAGCAGAAATCTATGTACTATGTCAAGGTTTTAGGCGATAATGGATAAGAGCTATGCATAATGAATGGATATGTCCAATTTTTACTCATATTGAACGAGAAAATAGCTTCATTGGTTGTTTTTCGTCCAATTTGAATCAATTATTGAACTTTTGTAAGCATAGTGACCTTAAGATAATCAACTACTGATAAAGAAATCACAAGTAGTTATAATTACAATATTCCCTTTCAAAGGGCAGGAAACATTACAATACATATTGATCTAGAAATAAACAGTTGCTTATGAATTGTGTAAGAGGATCTCAGATTGAATAACATGCTTAAAAATTTACTTCTATGGCTGGTCATCGCAATCGTTTTGATTACGGTATTTAGTAATTTTAGTCCGCAACGCTCTGATGTGCAGCAATATGCCTATTCCCAATTTCTTTCTGCGGTGAATAAAGGAGAGGTAACTAATGTCACTATTCAAGATCGCAATATAGAAGGTACGACTAAGAACAATCAGCATTTTGCTACCTACTTACCCATGGAAGACCATTATCTGTTAGGCACTCTAATGAAGGAGGGGGTAGGGGTTAAAGGTTTGCCTCCCAAACAACAAAGTCTATTGGTGCATTTCTTACTTAGTTGGGGACCTTTTTTATTGTTGATTGGAGTTTGGGTCTTTTTTATGCGCCAAATGCAATCAGCTGGCGGGAAAGGCGGCCCGTTATCCTTTGGACGCAGTAAGGCCCGATTATTAGGGGAAGATCAAGTTAAAGTGACTTTTGAGGATGTTGCGGGTGTTGAAGAAGCAAAAGACGAGGTTTCTGAACTCGTAGAGTTTCTCCGAGATCCGGCTAAATTTCAAAAGTTGGGGGGAAAATGCCCTGTGGGGTCTTATTGATGGGAGCTCCTGGCACAGGTAAAACTTTACTAGCTAAAGCAGTAGCGGGAGAAGCTAAGGTTCCTTTTTTTACTATCTCAGGTTCCGATTTTGTAGAAATGTTTGTGGGGGTCGGGGCTTCTCGTGTACGAGATATGTTCGATCAAGCTAAAAAACGTGCCCCGTGTATTATTTTTATTGATGAAATTGATGCAGTGGGACGACATCGTGGCGCAGGTTTAGGTGGGGGACACGATGAACGTGAACAAACTTTAAATCAGTTACTGGTGGAAATGGATGGCTTTGAAGGTAAAGAGGGGATTATTGTCATGGCAGCTACCAATCGCCCTGATGTGTTAGATCCTGCTTTACTGCGCCCAGGGCGATTTGATCGGCAAGTGGTCGTTCCGTTACCTGATATAAAAGGTCGTGAAGCTATTTTAAAAGTACATATGCGTAAGGTGCCAACTGCCAAAGATGTGAAAGCTTCAGTCATAGCTCGTGGAACCCCTGGTTTTTCTGGAGCGGATTTAGCCAATTTAGTGAATGAGGCTGCCTTGTTTGCTGCACGCGTTAACAGGCGTTCAGTCGGCGTGCTTGAGTTTGAAAAAGCAAAAGATAAAATCATGATGGGAGCAGAGCGGCGTTCTATGGTAATGAGCGAACAAGAGAAAAAACTAACCGCGTATCACGAGTCGGGTCATGCCATAGTAGGTTTATCAGTTATGGATCATGATCCAGTATACAAGGTGAGCATTATTCCACGTGGCAGAGCTCTGGGTGTCACTATGTATTTACCAGAAGAAGATCGATATAGCTACAGCAGGAGAAGGCTGGAGAGTCAGATAGCCAGTTTATTTGGTGGGCGTATTGCAGAGGAGCTGATTTTCGGATTTGACCATGTAACCACAGGAGCTTCGAACGATATTGAAAGAGCTACAGAAATTGCTCGGAATATGGTCACGAAATGGGGATTGTCAGAGAAACTGGGCCCTTTAACGTATGGAGAAGAACAAGGCGAAGTATTTTTGGGTCGGTCAGTAACTCAGCGTAAAGAAGTCTCAGAAACCACCAACAGTGTAATCGATGCCGAAGTAAGAAAAATTGTGGATAAAAATTACCAGCATGCGAAAGAATTACTGCAAGCGAATCTAGATAAATTGCATTTAATGGCTGAAGCGCTTATTAAGTACGAAACAATTGATGAAGGACAGATTAAAGAAATAATGGAGGGTAATCCTCCTCATCCCCCTCAGGATTGGCATGAGGAAAATGACACACCCACTACTGTATATGCTTCACCACCTAAAAAAGGTAAAGTAATTCAACCACCGGAACCTCCAGCTCTTTCTGAAGAGTAATTTAGATGATGGCGGATATTGAGAATTCCTTTAATTTGTGTTTGGCAAATAATAGGAAGGTGTCTTTATTAAAGCCAAGTATCATGGGTATCATCAATGCCTCCCCTGATTCATTTTACCGTCCCTATTCGCATCTAGATGACATATTGATAACAATCGAGAACATGGTGCAAGCAGGAGCTGCTATTATTGATATTGGAGGGGAAGCAACCAATCCCAGTGTAAACTTAACTTCAGATCTTTCTATACAAGAGCAGCTGGATCGGGTAATTCCATTAATAGAAATAGTTGCCAAGCGATTTGAAGTGCTTATTTCGGTGGACACTAGCTATCCTCAAGTAATGCGTGAGGCAGTGTCTCATGGAGCACATATGATAAATGATCAGCGCTGCTTGCAAATTCCTGGGGCTATAGAGACAGTAGCCGAATTATCTGTGCCTGTCTGTTTAATGCATTTTTTTAATCAGCCACGTACCCCTGCATCAAATAGTCTTAATGACTTATTCACGCAAATTAAAAGTGATTTAAAAAGTACCGTAGAGCGTAGCTTAACTGCTGGTATTCGCGCAGAACGGATTATTATTGATCCTGGTTTTGGCCAGGGCCATTATGGCAAAAATACTGAAGAAAATTGTTATCTTCTTTCGCGTTTAACAGAATTAACTACCCTAGGATATCCGGTGTTAATTGGCTGGTCACGCAAATCTATGCTAGGTGATATTTTAGGAGCGCCTCCTTTGCACCGTCTTTATGGAAGTATTGCGGCAACTGTTTTGGCAGCTATGCAAGGTGCATCCATTATAAGGGTTCACGATGTATTAGAGAGTATGGATGCCATTAAAGTTACTCGAGCTATCCACCGGAATTATAATTAAATGAAAGTAAAAAAATATTTTGGTACAGACGGGATACGTGGTCAAGTAGGTAGCGCTTTGATTCATCCAGAATTTATGCTTAGGTTAGGGTGGGCAGTGGGGAAAGTGTTGGGGCGCTATGAATCGGCCAAAGTGCTGATCGGTAAAGATACGCGGATCTCTGGTTACGTATTGGAATCCGCCTTACAAGCAGGATTATCAGCCGCTGGAATTCATGTGCATTTATTGGGACCCATGCCAACGCCTGCGGTGGCTCATTTAACCCACTCCTTACGTGCGACCGCAGGGATTGTGATTAGTGCATCGCATAATAACTATCAAGATAATGGTGTTAAGTTCTTTGATCGTTATGGAATGAAACTCTCTGATGCACATGAATTGGCTATTGAAGCGGAATTAGAATCCTCTTTACAAATGGTGCCGGCTCATGAACTGGGAAAATTAACTCGAATCAATGATGCGGGTGGGCGGTATATTACCTTTTGTAAAAGTATTTTTCCCTCTAGGTTGACTTTGCATGGTCTACGCTTGGTAATTGATTGTGCACATGGCGCCGCATACCATATCGCTCCTTTGGTTTTTAGTGAATTGGATGCTGAGGTGTTTGTCATAGGAAATAAACCGGATGGAGTAAATATTAATCTTGGATATGGCGCAACGGATGTATCCGAGTTACAACAAGCAGTAAAACAATATAAAGCCGATGCAGGAATTGCACTAGATGGTGATGGTGATCGTCTTATTATGGTGGATCATCAGGGCGAGCGAGTGGATGGAGATGAGATCTTAGGTATTCTTGCTTGCTATCCCCCTAAAGAAATACACTATTCGGGGGTGGTTGGTACGATTATGAGTAATTTGGGTTTGGAGCAAGCTATTACTCAGCGCAAGATGAAGTTTGTGCGTACAGCTGTAGGAGATCGCTACGTACTAGAAGAGTTGCAAACACAAAAGTGGTCATTGGGAGGGGAATCTTCAGGTCATATTGTTAATTTACAATATACAACTACAGGTGATGGAATCATTACCGCGTTGCAAATATTAGCCATTATGCAGCGATTGGGAGAAAGCTTAGATACCTTAAAGAAAGTTGTTCTCAAGCGACCCCAGGTATTAATTAATATACCGCTGAATAATTCGCTCCAAAATTTAGATTTAGGTCCTCATTCTGCAATTGGTCAAGCGGTCATACAAGTAGAGAAAGATTTAGCTGGCGATGGTAGAGTATTATTGCGTGCTTCAGGAACGGAACCTGTTGTCCGAGTAATGGTGGAAGGTAATGATGCAGGTCGAGTTCAACAAGTTGCTGAATCTTTGGCTGAAATGGTGAGTTCGCATCTATGCAATTAATTTTCCTCGGGACAGGTTCTTCCTTTATTGTAGATAAGAGTAATTTCCATTCAAATATGCTGCTAAAAGCAGATTCAGGCGAGATGTTGCTTATCGATTGTGGTTCAGATGCGCGTCGTTCCCTACATGCTTTGGGGCTTAGCTACCGGGATATAAAAAATGTTTACGTAAGTCATGCTCATGCAGATCATGCTGGAGGGTTGGAATGGTTAGCTTTTGCACGGAAATTTGATGTACTTCAATTGTCAAAGCCTAATCTTTTTCTAAGTGAAACCATGGTAGATTCTTTGTGGGAACACACTTTATCTGGGGGATTAACTTCCCTTTCCAATGAACCTGCCACACTATCGGCCTATTTTCAAGTTCATCCTGTTCCTATCAATGGAAGTTTTGTTTGGCAGGGAATTACTTTTCAAGTTATTCAAAATTTACATGTTTGTTCTCCTTATGCAAATATGCCCAGCTTTGGGTTATATTTCAGTGTTGGCTCTCGCACAGTATATATAACCACTGATGCTCAATTTAATCCCAGCCATATGCTAACTTACTATCTGAATTCCGATTTAATTTTTCATGATTGTGAAACTACTGCTATTCCTTCAAAAGTTCATGCACATTATGAAGAATTAAAAACCTTAGACTCAAATATTAAAGCAAAAATGTGGTTATATCATTGTGATCGTACATTCTCTTTTGCCAAAGCCGATGGATTCGCGGGCTTTGTGAGGCGTGGACAGTGTTTTAATTTATAAATATTAATGCTGTCGTCATTACGACCCCGAGCGCAGCGGGGGAAGCAATCCAGTACAATGCATGTATTAACTGATTTACTTTGTACCCACATTGGACTGGATTGTCACTCGCAAGCCCGTTAATGACGAATGTTTTGAACTGACGCCCATGCATCGCGCGCACCGAGTAAACAGAGAAAATCTACTAAATAATCTGGGTTTTTTATTTTAACCTTATTATAATAATAATATGCCTTATTTAATAAAAACTACCGCATGGCGAAATTTACAAGAGCATCAGCGCGATATAGAAGGCACCCATATGGGTGTTTGGTTTGCTGAGGATTCACAAAGATTTCGTCGTTTCTCCTTAGAAAGCTTGGGTTTTTTATTGGATTATTCTAAAAATCGTATTACGCAAAAAACGATTGATCTTCTGTGCCATTTAGCGCAAACGCGGAAATTAGAAGATCGGATTGAGCAATTATTCTCTGGGGCTATTGTTAATATTAGTGAAAATAGGCCCGCTCTTCATACCGCCTTACGCCATTTACAAACAGATCCTATTATAGTTGACGGGGAAAATATTGTTCTCGCGGTGCAAGCTACCTTGGCAACCATGAATAAAATAGTCACCCAGATCCGCCAGCGTCATTATTTAGGATTTAGTGGTCAGCCAATAGATACTATAATCCATTTCGGTATTGGAGGTTCGGATTTAGGACCGGTAATGGCATTTAATGCTCTTGAATCTTACGTGGACTCAAAAATAGCTTATCATTTTATTTCGCATCAAGATGCGGACCATGTACAGCAGGTTTTATCAACACTGAACCCTTCCACCACTTTATTGATTATCGCTTCAAAATCATTTACCACGGGCGAAACCTTAGCCAATGCTGAAGTAGCAAAGGCTTGGGTGTTAGCAGCTGCTCCCAATGCAGAAGCGGCTGCCGTACATTTCATTGCAGTAACCGCAAAGCCAGAACGTGCCATAAAATTTGGCATCTCCCCAGAACAAGTACTCCATCTTTGGGAATGGGTTGGTGGAAGATTTTCTGTATGGTCGGCTGTAGGTTTAATTATTGCCATCGCCATAGGAATGGAGAAATTTAACGAATTCCTGGCTGGAGCACATGCGATGGACCTTCATTTTAGGAATAGTGATTTTAAAAATAATATTCCGGTGATCTTAGGCTTACTCGATGTATGGTATAATAATTTTTTAAGCATTCCCAACCGAGCTGTTATTTCATATGGTCGGTCACTGCGTTATTTACCTGATCATCTTCAACAGGTATATATGGAAAGCTTAGGAAAACGAGTAGACGAATTAGGTAAGCCGGCAGAATGTGAGACCGGTTTTATAGTATGGGGTGGTTCTGGTTCCAATAGTCAACATAGCTTTCACCAATTATTGATGCAAGGAAATCAACCGGTGGCTATTGATTTTATTTTGCCGTTAGATAATCCTGCTTTAATAGCATATTGTTTAGCACAAAGTCAGGTATTGATGGTGGGATATACAGAGAACCAAGTGCAAAAGGAATTGAACCAAAAACAAGAATCCGGATTGCCACCAGGGTTCGTTGCACAGCAAGTTATTCCAGGTAATTGTCCAAATAATATGCTTTTATTTCCTAAAGTTACACCCTATGCGCTAGGCGCATTGTTGGCGTTATATGAACATCGGGTATTTGTGAATAGCGTTATTTGGGGAGTTAATGCCTTTGATCAATGGGGTGTTGAACGTGGAAAAAATTTAGCCAAGCAAATTTCTGGTGAGTTAAGTACAAAATTTCAAAATGATCATTACGATAGCTCAACAGCAGGGCTCATCACATGGATCCAACAACAAGATAGGAGATAATCCTTTGACACAAGCAATTAAGACAGCAGTTTTTCCCGTAGCTGGTTTAGGCACACGGTTTTTACCAATTACAAAAGCAGGTCCGAAAGAAATGCTCCCTATTGTGGATAAGCCTTTGATTCAATATGTTGTTGAAGAGGCAATCGAAGCAGGTATAGAACAACTTATTTTTGTTACCAGTAATAGTAAATATGCCATTGAAGATTATTTTGATCGACATTATGAATTTGAAAGCCGCCTGGAACAGCAAGGCAAGCAAGCAGAACTGGAAATGATAAGGAATATTGTTCCTCCATCAGTGAGTGTCGTTTATGTACGTCAACCTAATCCAGCTGGATTAGGCGATGCAGTATTACGAGCGAAACAAATTGTAGGAGAAAAGCCATTTGCAGTATTGTTAGCAGATGACATTATTGATTGTGAACCACGCGGATGTTTGTATGCAATGATGCAAGTCTTTAATCGAACTCAATCCAGCGTAATAGCCGTAGAGCATGTTCCTAGTGATGAAACCGATCAATATGGCATTGTATCTTTAGCTCAAAGTGAAATTTCCACTGCTCGTTTTCGTATCAATGGAATTGTAGAAAAACCCAAACCCGCCGTTGCTCCCTCTCAATATGGTGTGGTGGGCCGTTATATATTGACACCACGCATTTTTGGCTTACTAGAATGTACAACTCATGGAGTTGGCGGTGAAATTCAATTAACTGACGCCATAGCCGCTCTTATAAAGGAAGAGGCTGTTACAGCATTTCCTTTTAAAGGCAAACGTTATGATTGCGGTAATAAATTGGGGTTTTTAGAGGCTATGATTGCTTATGCGTTACGACGTCCCGATTTAGGACCCCTTCTACAAGAGCGTCTGAGGGACTTATTAGAAGAAGATACTATCGATGCGAAGTAAGTTATTAGACTTCTTGCAAAACCTTCATCTTTTGAGGCCCATTTACTCGCATGTAAACTCCGCTCCTCGAAAGCAACACGCCTTGCCTTTGTTTATAACAAGACGAGTCCAAAATACTGGGTTTTGCAAGAAGTCTATTTTTAGTGATGCTTCTTCGAACTTATTTAACAGCTGAATGTTCACATGCAGGCAGGGTATTTTCCACACCTGAGTTATTACAAATAAATACTATACAAATTAACTTGACTGAGCTACAATCGCCGTCTCTGATAAAAAGGTAACAGTCGTGTAGCAAGGAACCGTAGCTTACTTAAAGAGTAGGTTACAAATTAGGGAGTTTTTCGTTTAAACACTGTAACCCGCAGATTGCTAGTGAATAGCTCGTCGTCTCCTGTGATATGTCTGTCAATGACAGCGGATATTTTAACAGGAGGTTATTTAATCTGTTAACTGTGAGGAAATCAAGATGTCATTGACTGCAACTGATAAAACCAAAATTATTCAAGAATATCAAGCCATTCCTGGAGATACAGGTTCTCCAGAGGTGCAAGTAGCACTATTGACAGCCAGGATTAAAGGCTTAACTGAGCATTTTAATATCCATAAACATGATCATCATTCACGCCGCGGTCTACTCCGACTAGTGAGTTTACGTCGTACTTTACTAGATTATGTTAAACGTAAAGATTTAGTGAGATATCGTAAATTAGTGCAGCGTTTGGGTCTAAGAGGATAGCTAAAAATTACCGATGAGGAAAATAAATTTGTGAAAGTAGTAACTAAAACATTTCAATTTGGTGATCACCAAGTCACTATAGAAACAGGCCGTATCGCCCGTCAAGCTGATGGCGCTGTTCTGATCCGAATGGATGAAACAGTATTATTGGTAACAGTAGTTGGTCAAAAAAACGTTAATGAGGAACGTGATTTTTTCCCGTTGACAGTAAATTACCAAGAAAAAAGTTATGCAGTAGGGAAGGTTCCTGGAGGATATTTTAAACGTGAAGGACGGCCTACTGAAAAAGAAACACTCACATCTCGTCTAATCGATCGACCTTTACGCCCCTTGTTTCCTGAAGGTTTTAATCATGAAGTTCAAGTAGTGGCCACTGTATTGTCCGTGGATCCTCATGAACCCACTGATATTCCAGCTATAATTGGAACTGCAGCAGCATTAGGTTTGTCTGGAATACCCTTTAATGGACCTCTGGGAGCCGCTCGAGTGGGTTATCGAGATGGTCAATATTTATTAAATCCATCCTTTAGTGAATTGGAAAATTCGCAGCTTAATTTAGTAGTTGCAGGAACTAAAGATGCAGTAATCATGGTGGAATCAGAGGCAGATCAATTATCTGAAGAAGTCATGCTAGGTGCTGTACTATTTGGCCACGAACAAATGCAAGTGGCTATACGCGCAATTGAAGAATTGATACTTGAGGCTGCTAAGGCGCCATGGACGTGGCAACCACCTAAACGTGATCAAGCACTTGAACAAGTTATTGTTGAATTAGGTAAACCCGTATTGGAAGTAGCTTATCGCATCCAGGAACAAGGCGCACGTAAAAATAAATTAGCGGAAGTACGAGCCGAAATCATTGCTAAACTATGCAATTCGGAGAACGCAGAGGCTCCTAGTGTAGGGCGAATAACGACATTACTTTCAAATTTAGAAGGCCAAATTGTACGCCAACGTATTTTAGCTGGAGAGCGGCGTATAGATGGGCGAGATACTATTACAGTAAGACCCATTACAATCCAAACCAGTATTTTATCACGTACACACGGTTCAGCTTTATTTACCCGTGGAGAAACCCAAGCGTTAGTGATTAGCACTTTGGGAACTGAACGTGACGCGCAAATGCTGGATGATTTAGAGGGTGATCGCAAAGAAACCTTTATTTTCCATTACAACTTTCCTCCTTATTCTGTTGGCGAGATTGGTCTGCTAAGTGGTCCAAAGCGCCGCGAAATTGGCCATGGTCGTTTAGCTCGTAGAGCATTAGCTGCAGTTATTCCCTCTATGGAACAATTCCCTTATGTAATCAGAGTAGTATCTGAAATTACGGAGTCAAACGGATCGAGTTCTATGGCAAGTGTTTGTGGAGCCAGTTTAGCATTAATGGATGCTGGGGTGCCTATAAAAGCGGCAGTTGCTGGAATTGCTATGGGTTTGATTAAGGAAGGGCATCAATTTGCTATTTTAACCGATATTCTTGGAGATGAGGATCATCTTGGCGATATGGATTTTAAAGTAGCTGGAACCTTATTTGGGGTAACGGCATTACAAATGGATATCAAAATTTTAGGAATTTCTAAAGAAATTATGCAGCGTGCTCTGGAACAAGCTCGTCAAGGACGGATGCATATTTTACAAGAAATGAATAATGCCATTACGCAGCCTCGATCTGATTTATCTGCTTTTGCACCTCGTATTACTATGATGAAAATTAATCCAGATAAAGTACGTGAAGTTATTGGTAAAGGTGGTGCTACCATTAGGGGATTAACAGAATCAACGGGAACTACTATTGATATTAGTGATGATGGCGTTATCAAAATTGCTGCTGTTAATGCAAAAGACAGTGCAGAAGTCCAGCGAAGGATTGAAGCATTAACCGCTGATGTAGAATTAAATAAGATTTATCCAGGAACTGTAGTCAAATTAGCTGATTTTGGCGCCTTTGTCGAAATTCTTCCAGGTCGCCAAGGTTTGTTGCATATTTCGCAAATTTGCCATGAACATGTACGTGACGTGCGTGACTTTCTTACCGAAGGACAAACAGTTCGGGTAAAAGTTATAGAGATCGATCGTCAAGGTCGGGTGCGTTTAAGCATGAAAGAAGTGCCAGCATGATTTATTGTGGGGCTACAGTTCGTCATCGCGAGCTCACACAGTGAGCGTGGCGATCCAGATAGAAAAACTGGATTGCCGCGTCGCTAAACGCTTCTCGCAATGACGGCTTTGGGTCACTCGTAATAACGTTACGAGGTTCAATGCGATTGCCATGTTATCGGATCTTATTAAATGAGTTATGTATTTTTATTACATGGATTAGGGCGCACTTCACGCTCCATGAGAATGCTGACTGAATTTCTTACCAAAAATGGTTATGAAGCAAAAAGTTTAAATTATTCTTCAACTCGTTATTCTGTTGAAAGTCTGGTTGATCAACTGATCCCACAGATAGCAAATGAATGCCCTGATAAATCTAAAACTGTCCATTTTGTGGGTCACTCTTTGGGAGCCATTCTGATTCACAACATTCTACAAAAATATCGTCCGATAAATTTAGGTCGGATCGTTGCATTAGGGCCACCTTACCATGGTTCTGCTATTATTGACCATCTTGGGAAGTATTGGTTATATCGCAAAATACATGGACCCGCTGCCCTGCAACTGGGGACTAAAAAAAGGGTATTTGCCATCAAATAGGAATTGCCAACTATGAATTGGGAATAATAGCGGGAAATCAATACATATTTTATGATTATTTTTTTTCTAAATATTGTTTGGACTCACCAAATGACGGTAAGGTGACAGTAGCCAGTACTCAATTAGTTGGTTGTCGTGATCACCTGACCTTACCAGTTAATCATGTATCCTTTCCAAGTTACTCCATCGTTATCCAGCAAACTCTATACTTTATAGAGCATGGTCATTTTGCCCCCTAATAAATCGTAACTAAATCGTAATAGCGCTTACCCTATAGCTTGGAACGCCCATCTATTACAAAATTTCCGAGTATTTCCTAAGCAACTTTTTTGTTTATATAAGCTTATGTGGGCTGTTCATTTAGATTTTAAAATTTTGCGTATTACAAGCTTTGCATTAGGGATTTGGAGCGTAGCACATTTGCGGTTAGTCCCTCCGTTTATGTTGTGTTTAGAAATAGTATTAATATGCTTAGTTGGGTGGCCTTTATTATCTTCTTATTTGAAACCGATTGGACATTTAATAATTATTTATTTATTAGGTTTAAGTTTTGGAGATTATCAAGCTAATCGCTGGTTAAGTGACCAATTATCATCCCGATGGATAGGAAAAAATATTAAAGTAACAGGAACTATTGTTTCTATACCAACAGATCAAGCTCTGTATTCTAGTTTTCGCCTAGCTACAGAACAATTTAATGGGAAAGCTGAGCGTAAACTTCTACAACTTACTTGGGGGAATCCCCATCCAATGTTACAAGTGGGAGAGAGGTGGGCCGTTTTCGTGCGTTTAAAACCACCTCATGCGCTAAGTAACCCAAATGATTTTTACCGTCCGCGTAAGTTTTTGATTGAAGGAATCCACGCAACCGGATATGTAGCACTAAATCAACCTTTTTCTCTTTTACCAAACCATTTTCCCCTATGGTATGTTGTAGATAAATGGCGACAATCTCTGCAACGCATTATTCAACAAGCTGTCTTGGATTATACAGCTGCTGCGGTACTCAATGCTTTAACCATTGGAGTGCAAAATACTTTAAGGATAGAAGATTGGGAAATACTGCGTCGAACGGGAACTACTCATCTACTGGCTATTTCTGGTTTACACGTAGGTTTAATAGCTATGGTAATTTATTACTTAGTACGATGGGGCTGGAGTTGCTCTTCTTATTTATTACTGCGCTTGCCTGCACAACAAGCAGGAGCAATTGGCAGCATAATAGTTGCAATCGCATACGGTACTCTTGCTGGTTTGAGTTTAGCGACTCAACGAGCGGTAATCATGATTCTCATTTTGATGATGAGTCAATTATTGTATCGCTCAACTACACTTTGGCAAAGATTATTGAGTGCATTTGGATTAATACTTTTTTGTCAGCCATGGGCATTATTTGCGGCGGGATTTTGGTTGAGCTTTACTGCTGTGGGTTGGATTGCTTATGGGATGAATGATACGGTGCTGCAATCTTCACGGTGGCGGCAATGGCTGAGAATGCAATTGATCGTATTTTTCGGCTTAATGCCTTTAAGCTTATATTATTTTCAGCAGTTTTCTCTAGTTAGTATTTTTGCTAATTGTTTAGCTATTCCATGGATTGCATGGATAATTGTACCGCTTTGTTTTTTAGCTGCAGTAGTTAGTATTTTTTATTTGCCACTCGGGCAATGGCTTTTTAAAGAGGCAGGATTTTTATTTTTACCGCTTTGGCATGGGTTACATTGGATAGCCTATTTACCTTTTTCTACCTGGCATCAATCTGTGTCACCGATTTGGATGTTAAGCGCTTTATTGGGAGTGGCATGGTTCTTTTCACCTCTACCTATTCTTGTCCGTTGGTTAGGTTTTTTGGGAGTTATGCCCCTTTGCCTAATACGACCTTCTCAACCTGAATTGGGAGCTGTATGGATTACCCTCTTAGATGTTGGGCAAGGATTAGCTGTAGTAGTGCAGACTACCCATCATGTTATGATCTATGATACAGGTGCTCATATTATAGAGGGGTTTGATGCGGGACGAGACATCATCTCTCCCTTTTTACAAAAATCAGGAATTAAACAAATAAATAGTTTGATAATCAGTCATGGAGATAATGATCATAGCGGTGGAGCATTTAGTTTATTAAAAGCCTGGCCTGTATTTCAGATTATCAGCAGTGTTCCTAAACAATTTTCTTCTCGAGCACAATTTTGCCATGCTGGACAACAATGGCAATGGGATGCAGTGCCTTTTCGTATGTTAGCTCCTGAAAAAAGAACGCGGTATAGAAAAAACAATAGCTCATGCGTAATGCAAATTGGCACATCAGGTCATGAAATCTTGTTAGTGGGTGATATTGAAGCTTCTGCTGAGGAGGTCTTAGTTACCAAATACGGAGCTAAACTACATTCTTATGTAATGATAGTTCCTCATCATGGCAGTAGAACTTCATCAACAATGTCTTTTTTAAAAGCAGTATATCCTCATTATGCTTTATTCTCTCTAGGATTTGCCAATCGTTACCATTTCCCAGCTGCTGAAGTGGTGGCGCGTTATCAAGCGATGGGTGTTAAAACCTTTTTTACCAGTATAGATGGTGCTGTTAGTTTACATATTTCTTCTCAGGGTCTAGTGAGCTTCAGACGTGCAAATGAACATGTTTATTTTTGGCAGTTATAAGGCAAAGCCTCAGGGACAGTGAGTCCATAGCTTTGCGCATCTTTGATCAGCATGGAGTATTTTATATAAGGTTTTCATTCATCTTAAATTGTGCGAAAATTAGTAATAGACTTCTTTCGAAAGCAGTAGAGTTTCGAAAGAAGTCTAATAGTTAAGTGGGGTCGGGGCTCTGGTCTATATGTGAACGTTCAGATGAACGTTCCGAATGGTTATTGCCTTACCCCTTAAAATTGTTAATTCTTTTTTCATCTTTATTGTTAGTACGGCATAAAATGATTAATATTTTGAAGAAAATTTTTGGAACGCGAAATGAACGTATTTTGCGTGTGTTATGGAGAGAAGTAAAAAAAATAAATGAGTTAGAGCCAGACATAAGCAAATTAAGTGACGCTCAGTTACAAGCAAAAACTGCAGAATTTAAGGAGCGTTTGCAAAAAGGCGCTAGCTTAAATGCACTTCTTCCGGAAGCTTTTGCAGTGGTACGTGAAGCAAGCCGTCGAACCTTAGGTATGCGCCATTTTGATGTGCAGCTAATTGGGGGTATGGTTTTACACGATGGTAAGATTGCGGAGATGAGAACCGGAGAAGGAAAAACTCTAAGTGCTACTTTGGCTGCATATTTAAACGCTCTAACTGGAAAAGGCGTTCATGTGGTAACAGTCAATGACTACTTAGCAAAACGTGATGCGGAATGGATGAGACCCATTTACCAATATTTGGGATTAACTGTTGCTTCTAATCTAGCAAGCATGGGCCTTTTACAAAAAAAAGAGGCTTATGCAGCAGATATTCTTTATGGTACCAATAACGAATTTGGCTTCGATTACTTACGAGATAATATGATTTTTAATCTTGAAGATCGAGTCCAACGACCCTTACATTATGCTATTGTGGATGAAGTAGATTCTATTTTAGTGGATGAGGCTCGTACACCGTTAATTATTTCCGGTCAAGCAGAAGCTTCTTCAGATTTATATCTCAAAATTAAACAACTCATTCCACATCTAAAAGAACAAAAAATGGTTGAGGGACAAAAGGAAGAGGAAATTGCAGAAGCTGATTGGGGTGATTATTATCTGGATGAAAAAAATCGCCAAGCATTTTTAACGGATCGGGGTCATGAAAAGGTTGAGGCTTTACTAATTCAAATGGGCTTGTTAGCGCCAGGAAGCAGTTTATATGATGTGAATCATATTAGCTTGATGCATTATATCAATGCTACTTTGCGGGGCCATACTTTATATCAACGTGATGTTCATTATGTAGTTAAAAACAATCAAGTAATTATTGTGGATGAGCATACCGGACGCTTAATGGAAGGAAGACGTTGGTCTGAAGGCTTGCATCAAGCAGTAGAAGCTAAAGAAGGGGTGGACGTGCAACTGGAAAACCAAACTCTGGCCACTATTACCCTACAAAATTATTTTCGTTTGTATGAAAAAATAGCGGGGATGACTGGAACTGCCGACACCGAGGCATATGAGTTTCAAAAAATCTATGGCTTAGAGGTAGTGGTCATTCCTCCCAACCGGCCTACGGTGCGCAAGGATTTGGGGGACAAAGTTTTTTTAACTCAAAAAGAAAAATTTAAATCCGTTATTAACAATATTCAACAATGCTGTGAGCGTCAACAACCTGTTTTAGTGGGAACCGCATCTATTGAAAATTCGGAATTACTATCTAAATTACTTCAGAAGGAAAAAATTCCCCATCAAGTGCTTAACGCTAAAAATCATGAAAATGAAGCCCATATTATTGCCGAAGCAGGACGACCAGGCACTATCACCATTGCTACCAATATGGCTGGAAGGGGTACAGATATTGTATTGGGAGGAAACTTAGAAGCAGAATTAAGGGAGCTTGAAAGCGCATCTGTTGAAGAAATTGAAAGACATAAAACCGATTGGCAACAGCGACATGAATTGGTAGTGAAATCAGGCGGCTTGCATGTTTTGGGAACGGAACGGCACAGAATCCCGCCGTATTGACAATCAATTGCGTGGCCGAGCAGGACGTCAAGGAGATCCAGGAAGTTCACAATTTTATTTATCAATGGAAGATAATCTATTACGTATTTTTGCCGCAGAACGTATGACAAATATTATGCGTCGTTTGGGTGTGAAAGAAGAGGATGTTATTGAGCATCCTATGATCACACGGGCTATTGAAAGAGCGCAACGTCGTGTAGAAGGAATTAATTTTGATATTCGCAAGAATTTGTTGGAATACGATGATGTAGCCAATGATCAACGTAAGGTCATCTATCAACAGAGATTAGAACTATTACAATCTGAAGATATTAGCGGGACTATTGCGCATATTCGGGAAGAGGCGCTCGATAATATTATCAGTAATTATATTCCTCCTCAAAGCCTAGAGGAACAGTGGGATATCAGCGGTTTAGAACAACAAATTCAGCAAGATTTTTCTTTGAAGTTAGATATCAATGGTTGGCTAGCCCAAGATGACACTTTGCACGAAGAAACCTTACGTGAAAAAATTGTTGCGGAAATTGCGAATGCTTATACAGAAAAGATGACTGAGGTAGATCTTGCAAATGTTCAGCAAATCCAAAAGTCGGTTTTATTGCAAGTATTAGATTCACATTGGCGAGATCATTTGGCGGCAATGGATTATTTACGTCAAGGGATTCATTTGCGAGGTTATGCACAAAAAAACCCTGCCCAGGAGTTTAAACGCGAATCTTTTAATTTATTTACTGAAATGTTAGTCAGTATCAAATATGAAGTAATAGCCACGTTAAGCAAATTACAATTAGTTGATCAAGTTGAGCCTGTGGTTCTCTCTCGACCTCAGCTGCCAGAGTTGCATTTTCAACATGCGGAAATAACGAGTCTTCCGGGCGGAGAGGAAGTTACTGAAACCACTACTACTCCCTATATACGTGAAGCCCCTAAAGTAGGGCGAAATGATCCCTGTCCTTGTGGTTCGGGGAAAAAATATAAACAATGTCATGGGCAGCTGCATTAAGGATTATTCGTTTCGAGTTTTTAAAAGGAAATTCCATGCACTATGTTTTAGTTTTGTATTACAGTCGACGTGGTGCGACTGCGCAAATGGCGCAAGAAGTAGCTCGCGGAGTGGATCAATATCTGGTATTGAAGCAAGAATACGTACTGTTCCGGCTGTTTCTCCAACTATACAAGCGACAGAAGATATCATCCCTGCTTCCGGCCCCCCCTACGTAACCTTAGATGATCTTACCAATTGTTCAGGATTAGCTTTAGGCAGCCCTACTCGATTTGGTAATATGGCCGCGCCACTTAAATATTTTTTGGATACGACCGGTGGCATATGGCAATCTGGGGCTTTGATTAATAAACCTGCGGGTTGTTTTACTTCCACCTCTAGCCCTCATGGGGGACAGGAAACCACTTTACTTAGTATGATGTTGCCTCTTATTCATCACGGGATGGTAATTGTTGGTGTCCCGTATAATGAAACAATCCTTTTTACCACCCAAACCGGAGGAACTCCATACGGTCCTTCACATGTGGCTGGAACAGATAGTAACTATCCTTTGAGTGTGGAGGAGTGTCAGTTAAGTAGAGCTTTAGGCAAACGTTTAGCGGAATTAGCACTTAAGTTAGTATGAAAATTTGGCACACTTTTTATTATATTGGCCAGCGTTTTTTTGCTGACGATTGTGCAAATCGTACTCCTTCACTTGCGTATACTGCATTGCTATCGTTAGTTCCAGTAATGATGATGAGTTTTTGGATTTTATCGTTGTTTCCTATTTTTGCAGGCACCGAACAAGCTTTACAAAATTTTGTTCTAACTAATTTTGTGGCTGATTCTGCTACTGTAATTGCCAAGCATTTAAATTATTTTTTAGAACAAATTAGCGTTTTATCCTGGACCAATCTAATGTTTTTAACAGTGATAGGCACTCTAATGATTTTTGATATGGTGCGTGCCTTCAATGGAATTTGGCATGTCAAAGTTACCGGTAATTTTGCACTTTCATTCTTTTTTTATGTGATAGCTGTATTATTTACCCCAATATTATTGGGTGTGTTAGTTGTTGTCAGTTCTCATTTAGCCTCGGTCCCTTATATTGCTCAAATAATCCATATTAGTTTCTGGGAAGTAATTTTGTTATACGCTTTACCTTATCTAGTGGCTTTTGTCACCTTCACTTTTTTTAACTGGGCATTACCCTCTTGCACAGTCCCATTGCGTAATGCCGCAATGGCAGGTTTTGTTACTACGTTTCTTTTTGAATGTGCCAAATATGCTTTTACTTTCTATTTAAGCTATCTTTCACCTTATAAGCTTATATATGGTGCGTTAGCGACTATCCCTATTTTTTTATTGTGGATTTATTTGACTTGGGTAGTGATTTTGGTAGGTGCTGTGGTATGTAATGTTTTGACGAATGGTATACCTAAAAATAACCCTAGTTAAGGTAATAGGCGCACATATGCTGAATAAAACTCGCTGATTAGATTATTTGTTTCAATGAACTTAAAAATATTTCACAAGGCATTATTATTACATTATCCTGCTGTAAAGTTTCAGTGCCTCTATAGAGTAAAATAGCGATAGCTGAAGGATAATCTTGTAGAAAATGTATTAAAGGTTTTAAATCAGGTGGATGAATGCGCACCGAAATTTTAATTTCAATGGCCCATAAGCCTAAAGCTCCATAGACTATAAAATCAACCTCAATTCCAGAACGAGTACGCCAATAATAAAGCTGATGTTGACCAGCAGTATAATCTCTCCAAGCTGATAAATGTTGAGCAACTAATCCTTCCAATGCCGCTCCTTCTATATCAGACCCACGATCGAGTGGTCCTGTTGGCCGCAAAGCACGAAACACACCGGTATCAAATAAAAAGAATTTGGCATGATGTGCAAGCTCACGCTTTGCCTTGCAGGTAAATACTGGAATCGATAAGCCAACAATAAATCTTCTAAAATGCCAGGATATTCAAGGTTTTACGCTTTACTTCGCACTCTCTAGCGATATTGGTTACATTTAATTGGGCGGAATGACAAAAGAAATTACCTCTAAAAATCGAGAAAAACTGTCAAGGCTACGCACTAACCCCTCCATCTGAATTTCTTCTTTTAAATACAAACCTACATAAGTTTGCAACGTAGCCATCGGATCCGTAGAAGTCAACAAGATTGGTAACATGCCATATTGTAAGGCTTGCAAAAAATTAAACTCTGATTCTAATTCCGAAGCCATAAAAGGATGGAGTAAAGACTTTAATGCACGGCCTGCCAGTAAATCTGCATCATGGCGCTTTAATTTCGGCATTAGAGTGGTAAGTAATCACAATCCAGGATTTTTTACATTTTTCAAAACTATAGGCACAAGCGAGGGTCTGTTTTAGATATCGTCACTACCGGTTTGTCTTCTCTGCGTGTTAAGAAGACCATAACGATGCTCAGGACGGCTACTATAGGTTCGTTCAACAGCCGGATTTAAAAAATCTAACCGCAGGGCTGCAGGGTATTTTACCTGTAAAAGGGTAGTCCTTCTGTGCCAGGCGAGCTTTAACCAAACTTATTTGGCAGGTAAGTTCATTTGTTTATAAGTTTATCATTTGAGTCTTATTTTGCAGAAAAAAGCTAGGAGTTCAAGCAAAATGGCATCGAAGATGCCATTTTGTGACGTAAAATGGCATCAGAGTGGGTCTAAAAAAAATGAATATAGAATTTCTAAAAAGGGGATCACAATCCAGGTGTTGAGATTAACGATGCCACCATTACGTGGTTTCCACAATGATGTCAAATGTCGTTTCAAGTTATAGAGTGAATTATTACAGCTATTGTTAGTTAGGGGGTTGAGTAATCAACCCAACATTCTCTACTCCTGCTCTTTGCAATAAAACCATTGCTTCAATTACTTTGCCATAATCTACAGCACGATCGCCTTTTACATAGACGTCACGAGATTGATGTTTTTGTTTAGCCAGTTGTAATTGGGCGGCTATTTGTGTCAGTAAGTTTTGTGCTGAAATTGCGAGTTGCGGTTTTTCAGCAACGTTTAAATAGAATTTGCCTCCTTGATCTACGCTAACAATAATGGGCAAGTCACTTTTGGAAGGCAAAGTTTTTGCAGCCGCTTCAGGTAAGGCGACATTAACCCCTTGTGACAAGAGAGGGGCAGCTATCATGAAAATTACCAGCAATACAAGCATAACATCAATATAAGGAACTACATTGATCTCGGCCATAGGCCGCTTCGATTTATACGGTCGCCGCATGAGAGGTTTCTCGAGCTATTAAAAGGTTACGCTGTAAAATCGTTACTAGTTCTTCTTGAAAAATCTCATATTGTTGATTGCAATATTCAAGATTATAACTAAAGCGATTGTAAGCTATCACTGCAGGAATAGCGGCAAAAAGCCCAACCGCAGTGGCAATTAGTGCTTCTGAAATTCCTGGAGCCACCATAGCAATAGTTGCTTGTTGAACCGCACCTAAAGCACGGAAAGAAGTCATTATTCCCCACACCGTACCAAATAATCCAACATAAGGGCTGGTTGAACCCACTGTGGCTAAAAAGGTGATATGTTGCTCTAAACGTCCAATTTCCTTAGCTTGTGCAATACGCATAACTCGCTGAGTGCCTTCAATAACAGCTTGAGGACTATGAAAGAGGTATGACATAAACGACGAAATTCTTGAAATCCTGTGTGGAATAGTGCCGCAAGACCGATCGCATGGGGTTGTCGAGAGATTTGTTTAAAGAGCTCATTAAGATCCACTCCAGACCAAAACCGTTCATCAAAATGACGTAAATTGGTTTTTTAGCGTTTGATTAACCAGGCTCGTTGAATTATGATCGACCACGACTATAGAGGCACAAAATAAAATAAATAAAACGCTTTTCACGACTAAACTCGCGTTGCTAATAAAGGTCCACAATGAAGTTTCAGGACTCATCATAGGCTCCATACAATTTTGATGTTACTTATTATACGAGGGTAATGGAAGAAGGTCTAGCGGTAATAGCTCAGCCCTCGGTTTTTAAGTGAATGGACGGTACGGGCAAATTAAAATGCATATAAGCTGTGGGGGCTGCTATTCGGCCTCGCGGAGTGCGAATAATATATCCTTCTTGCAGAAGATAAGGTTCGATGACATCTTCAATAGTTCCCCGGTCTTCGCTAATAGCTGCGGCCAGGGTTTCCAAGCCCACAGGTCCTCCTTGAAATTTATCAATCAGTGTATATAAGAATTTTCTATCCATAGCGTCAAAACCCAGTTTATCCACTTTTAATAAGTCTAATGCTTCCTCAGCAATAATTTGATTGACGTGATTACTGGCTTTGACCTGTGCATAGTCTCGTACTCGACGTAAAAGCCGATTGGCGATGCGTGGTGTACCTCGGGAACGGCGAGCTATTTCAGTTGCTCCTGTGGGCTCTAGCGAAATTTGCAAAATATTGGCTGAACGCAATACAATTTGCGTCAATTCAGAGACTTGTAAAATTCTAAGCGCTGAATGATACCAAATCGGTCTCGTAGGGGCGAAGTTAATAAACCTGCACGGGTAGTTGCGCCAATCAGGGTAAAGGGTGGCAGATCGAGCTTGATGGACCGTGCTGAAGGTCCTTCACCGATCATAATATCCAGTTGATAATCCTCCATAGCAGGATACAACATTTCTTCGATGATCGGACTGAGTCGATGAATTTCATCAATAAATAACACATCGTGGGCTTGTAAATTAGTTAATAAAGCTGCTAAATCTCCCGCTTTTTCTAAAACTGGACCCGAAGTTTGTTTAAGGCCGGCATTCATTTCGTTAGCGATAATATGAGCTAATGTTGTTTTTCCCAAACCTGGGGGACCAAAAATGAGTACATGATCTAGAGATTCTTGACGTAGGGTGGCCGCTTGCACAAATATTTCCATTTGCTCGCGAACGGCTGTTTGCCCAATGTAGTTAACTAGTCGGCGCGGCCGAATAGAACTCTCCAACCAGGTCTCATCCCCTTTTTGTTTGCCATCAATTAGAAAACGTTCTTTCATTGTGAGCTGCCTGGGAGCATTTTTTGTAGAGCCATGCGAATTATTTCTTCGCTATTGCATCCTTGGGTGTCTACTTGTCTTATGACTCGCTGTGCTTCCTGAGATTTATACCCTAATGTGATTAGAGCACTTATTGCATCTTGAATACATTGTTGCTCGGGAGTTAAAACTGGTTTTTGCGGCTGGTTCGAAGAGTTCAATTCTAAGGTATGGCCCCAATGTGCTAATGAATCACGGATCTCTATGATGAGTCTCTCAGCAGTTTTTTTTCCAATACCAGGAATGTGGATTAAACGTGAAGTATCTTGATGATAAATGCATTGGACAAATTCTTCGGGTGTTATGCTTGAAAGAATACTCAATGCTAACTTAGGACCGACTCCATTAACTTTAATTAAAGCTCGAAATAGTTGACGTTCAGTTGCATGTAAAAAACCGTAAAGGCAATGGGCATCTTCACGAATAATTAAATGTGTAAGTAATATAACTTTTTGATTGAGTTCGGGTAAATGATAAAAAGTGCTCATGGGGGCATTCACTTCATAACCCACACCTGAGACTTCAAGAATTAATAAAGGCGGTTGTTTTTCTACAATGATACCGTGTAAACGACCAATCATACGTTACTCCTGGAGTTTTACTCCAAACTGAACTAGTTTACGAGAAAAATGCAGGTTATGGCAATGACATAAAGCTATGGCCAGCGCATCGGCTGCGTCAGGTGAGGGGAGGCAGTCCATTTTCAATAAAGCTTTAATCATTTGTTGGACTTGGTTTTTGCTGGCTGCACCATAACCAACCACAGCTTGCTTAATTTGTCGAGGAGCATATTCTACTAATGCCAATTTGCAGCTGGCAATAGCAACTAAGGCCGCGCCGCGTGCTTGTCCTAATTTGAGCGCGGATTGAGGGTTGCGATGGATAAAAACTTGTTCCACAGCTACGGCATCGGGTCGATAGGTTTGAATAAGTTGGCTCAATTGTTGATAAATTTTAAGAAGTCGCTGGCTTACTTCCTTCCCGGTAGTTTTAATATGACCATAGGCCAAACAATGAGTTGACTGTAAGTCGGGGGTATCAATAAGACCATAACCGGTTGAAAGTGATCCGGGATCGATACCTAAAATGCGCATTTGTACCTCTTTTCAATGAACACTATTTTGTCATAATATTGTCACATAAAGCGAATAAGATAAATTTATTTAAAATTTTAAGGGGTGAAAATAGATGAAAAGTTTTTTGAGTGAGGCGAGCTATCACACATTAACCACCATGTTCAATGCCGGTAATGTACCTCTGTATTTTAATTCCGCAGATAATTTTTTATGGCATTTAGGGGTGATGGACCGCCAGCTCACCAATGTTCGTGACGATTGGCAATATTACTGCGTTATTCCACTGGCTACACTTTGTTTTTTTATGTTGATTTCTAACCATCAAGCGTATTATAAAAATATTAAAAAATTGTTTGTGGATTTTGAGCCCACTGCAAACTCTGTATGGTGGAAAATTTTGGCTATAATTACTGGAGCCACTAAAGGAGTTATAACTTCTTCTTCTTTATTCGCCTTAGTGCATGATTATACAAAAAATATGCGACAAAGGTGGGTATTGCCTTGGAGCTCTTTTGCTATTTCAGCTATTCTGCTCTAACATATTGGGACAAATAGCCATTCAAGCTGAATATTTGGGATGGAAGGCAGGTTTTCTGTCTGCAAAAAATGCGCGCGGGTATCGCATGCTACTACTTTCATTTCTAACATAGCTAATGCAGCTCTCTATTGGAACGATTTAAACAATGTTGGGTTGCAGATGGAATTTATTGATAAGCGCCTTGGACTAATTGATACGAGTCCATTAAATAAAGGACTTTGTATAACTACTGGACTGTTTTATTATCCCTTCCGGTTTATTTTTTCTCATCAAGAGCTGGGAAAAAAAACCACCAAGTTGTTGATGCGAGAACAGCCAGAGGTTACGTTATTAGATACTCAAATTTCCTCATCTGAATTAGAGCTCTCACAATTAGAATTTAAAGGACAAGAAGGCGCACTAGTTTCATTAGAGCCGAAGAACCTCAGCAACTAGAACTTCAAGAACGAAAATCATCACGCTCGCATCCCAGAAAAAACCAAGGGGTGTATTTAAGTGGTTGTACTCGGGTAATGGCTGTCATCTTTAGGGTAGCGGTGCTATTTTTTGCTTTAGTTTCACTCCTATATAGCAAGACTGAAAAATCGAATATAGCTTTTGGAAGTTAGTTTTTCATGCTTACTGGGTATTATAGCCTCGCAATGGTCAATTTTATTTCCTCGGCAAGTGGAAGATTCAATTGGAAAAAATAGGTATAGTAGCTTTTCTGCGGAACCTGTAAGTTAGATACTCTTTCTCAAGGAACAAAAAAATAAGGATTGGGAACTTGAAATTCCTTCTACTGATACTTCAAAGGTGCTTCTTGCAATAAATTAACTACAAGAGGTGGCAAGGCAAATTTAGTGAAAATTAAAATTGGAGTTCAAATACAAATGCAACAAGATGAAGATAAAATTGTTAGTGATCCAGTGCGCATCAGGGCTGCAAGAAAGCATTAGAACACCTAGTCATTGAGCATCAAGAGGATTTCAAAACATTGGTAATAGAAGCTAATAACAAATCGAAGTTTTTGGAATTAATGGATGTCACGTCCCTCCTAACCTTAATAGAGGAAATACCTGAATTAATAAAAGATAATTATACCTCTCTTTAAACTTACTAACGAATATAAAATTAACGCCCAAAACGATATTTCTTCCTATCAGGGGATCTTCATAGATACTTATAAGGAAGTATATTCTATTTGACAAGTCGTAAAGCACGCGGCAGAAGGTGTGGCCGCTCTTTCATCGGCGACTAAATCGGCAATAGTAAAATCTACCTCATGGCCAATGCCAGTAATGATAGGAATTTTACTGGCATAAATGGCTCTGGCGACAATCTTTTCATTGAAAGGCCACGAATCCTTCTAGTGAGCCTCCACCTCTAGCTAGAATAATGACATCACATTCGGCACGAAGATTTGCTGTTTGCAATGCATCGGCTATTTCTAATGTTCCCCATCACCACCAATGTCCTGAACTGGGTTGCATCAGATTTGAGATTTCTCCAGTTATCCAATTAATCCGAGTGAGTCTTCCAGCAATTGCTTTGCCAAACCATTAAGCTCAGTAACTGTCTGGTTTTCCAAGAGCGTCGGGCAGCGTGTTTGCGGTAGGCTTTTGGTAAAGTGAAACGCAGCATCAATTCTTTGCAATAAATAAGCTCGATTTTGCATAAAAGGCTGAATTAATCGAGAGTTTTCTTCTACACTCTGCCCAGTATGCCTTATCCGTACATATCCAAGGCAAAGCCGGCATAGCCTAATTTTGCTATTGCTTGGGCTTTGGAAATGACAAAATCATCTCGTCCACTCCAAGTTTGAGAGAGATAAGTAGTAATGGATGCGGGCTCGTATTATCGGGGCAGGCAAGATACCCTTATAAACGTGTTTCTCCATCCTGGTAGGATAAGTAGGTAGTAAGAAGGAACAGACCTAATACTATTTTAATTTTTTTAAAGTATATTAAAAAAATTACCGCGCAGTTTGCCGCATAGGCAAAGCCAGGGGTTTCCAAAGGGGGAAAGCAAAGCTTTCTCCCTTTGGTCAAGCCCGCGGTTTCATACCGCGGGCGCGGAATGTCTAATTTGATTATATCTAAAAGCTCAATTAAGAGAGAAATAAAATTATGAGTCGTTTAAAGCGTATAGCGGATCCAACCCAAGAATTAGAAACCAAAGCGAAAGAAGCATGGTCTAATTTTCAATTCAGAGGTTCTGAGAGTTTAAAAAATATTTTCATAAAATCAAGCAAAAAGCCTATACTACTTGACGTTAAGCGCTCTGCTTTAACAAAAAAATCTGGCATTTTACCAAAGGTTGCTATCAGTGAGGATGAAGCCGCCATTAAAATCCAGAAGTTTTGGTTTAAACGCATTAGAAAACCTATTCATATTAATCCCAACCATTGGCGTGGACACGCAGAATTTTACTATTTTTTAAATGTTTCTGCACAACTTCTAGATAAAAAAACCCATCGTTTAAAAAATTTTAGTCGCTCTCTACATCCTGAAAAACTAGCTCTATTAAAAGAAGCATTACAAGATCGACAAGGTTGGAAGCATCCGATTATGGCAGACCCTGAAGTTGAACAACTTGCAATTACTTTATATATACGTCAGCAAATCACTAGACACCAATTTTATACTTTATTAATGCGATCAGTAATTAATACAGAGGATATATATAACGAAAAAATGCAGAAATGTATAAAATTGGTTAAATCTTTACATAAAACTTATGCAATTTTAGATGAAAAAGGAGAATTTACAAAAGAAGCTAATAACATATTATTACCAAAGCTAAAAGCGATGAAAGATGATGTAATTGGAACTTATTTAAAGGAGGAGAGCTTGCCATTTTTTAAACTATTAATCGCCAGCTTGCCATTGTCAGAACAAGTATTTTTTACTAGCTATAAAGATAATTGTTCTTTTTATCAGCAGTTGTATCAGCAAGGGGCAATATTGCAAGATACAAATTGATTCTAAACAGGTAGATCTTCATCTTTCGGCAGGCGTTCAAGATGCTTTTGGAATTACAGTTTATGGTGAAGATTTTTGTCCGTCCCGATTATTAATTGGTGAAATTGATGTAAGAACCCTTAAAAATGCAATTATTGAAAACCTACGCCCTGCCTCTATTTTTATAAAAGGAAGTCGCTCGTTCCGTACAGGTGCATGGAGATTACTGGGCAACTCGATGGGTGGTGACTCGCCATGACTACTATCATCTGCTAAGAATGTCGTCCTTAGGTCGCAGTTTAAATGCTCTTTACAATCAATTTATTAAAGCAATTATTGCCTGCACGGAATAGAAATGAGTCGAGAAATTTGGGACCTTACTGATCGTGATCATTTTAGTGTATCCACATTAACTATCTCTAATCTTACTGCTCGTTTTTGTAAAATTTTATTTAATACTGACAATTCACACTTAGCATATGGAAGCCATGTATTTACTCCAAATGAGGAAAGTAATTCATTAGTTGGAAAGTACGTTATAGACTTAACTGGCATCATTCTTATTTTGCATATGCTAGAAAATCCTGATGAATGGCGAGCGCTTGGAATAAATTTTAAAAAACTAACAACGCCGATTAAAGAATATTTTAATTTTATTAAAGGAATTTCTACCAGTTTTAAAGAGGATCCTCCCCAATTAAAAGTTCTTAAAATCCATGATCTATCTTAGTCTAAAAAAGCATTCATTAAAAAACCGTTATAAGGGGTTTTGTGAGTTAATAAAGAAACATCCAGAAGAAAGCTCAAAGCTAAGATTTGCAAAAGTGAGTAAAAAAGAAAATGAACATGTAGTAAATACGCTTGTTGTGAAATATGAAGGTCAAATTTTGCCTAAACCAGAAGAAAATTTGGAAACATATCATAATTTATTTGCCACTTTTTCTAAACAAGATGATAAAGCTTTATTAGAAGAACAACAGGAGTCAAAAATAACAGAAACAACTCCTCTTATAGAGCTAACTCCTGTTGTTCTAAAAGAAAACAAAAATATAAAAATGGAAACCCAAGACAAAAAACCAAATCAAATCACCTCTAGATTACCTCAAGCTCAGCCTCTTACGGTAAGACAAGTCCGAGATGATTTTGAGTACAGAAAGAAATTCACCAGCCAGAGATATCAACTCTTTTTATTGAAATTAGGTCGTAAAATTATTGACCTTGATGATCGCAGCTACCGTTGGAACGTGTCTAGAACTCGAGATATTTTAAGAAAAAAAGGGATGGTTTAGTAGGGTTGTATCAAGAATTAAAAAATGTAATAACGTCAGAAAAAATTTTATCTATTCAACCCAAATTGGAAAAATTATCGTCCGCTATCAAAAAACACAATGACGACCCTGTGATGAATACTTTTTGTTATGCTTTTGGCACAGCTTCATCTTCCTTATTTTTCTCGAAGTCCAAAACAGATACCTGCAAGTTGCTCCATGAATTCGAAACTTATATCAATAATCAATTAGAGATAGGACGTAGTGTTGTAGTCCATTAAATTAATTGTAGACCTTTTGTTTGGTAATAGTCTTGAGATTTTTTTTGAATTGTTTTATGAACAGAAATAATTTGATTTTCATGGTAGTTTTGAAGAGTTCATCTTCTTGCACTTTAGGACTGTGGTATAGATTTGACAAATAAGTGCTTAGCTTCACATCTGCTTTTGAAACAGTAAGGTATTAGTAAAAATTTTTTCTTAAGATTGGTCACTTCTTTCTCATTATATTAAATATTGCAAGAAAAGATACAGAATTTATATAATTTTGCAGTAAATTGAGGATATTCTCATAGAGACAATAGTTATATAAGCGGATGTAATTAAACCGATTCATCTTCGTCAAATAATCATTGCTAGTCGAAAAAGCTACTTGATATACGCTAATTTTTAAATTTTTTAAAAGCTTGCGAAATGAGACTAGCTGAGTCTCCTGATTCAGATTATTAAGTTCTATTTTTTTGTTAGTATCACGTGTAAATGATCTAGTTAAAATAGGAATTATGTTTTTTGGTATTAGAAATGTATAGTGAATGTAAGTGATAGTATGAGCAATATTATAACCATCCAAATAATCTTGAATCTGTCGAAACAACGTTCGGATTATCAGTAATAATGAGGAATTTTGGTTCAGTAATACAGTTAGTAAGTGTTTGAAATAATTTTTATCTTCTGTGCAAAAATTTTCTATAAACGATTTTCTCCTAATTATGTGATAACCATTTCTTTGCCGAATTTGCAGCATGCTGGTTCTTAGATCTTTTATTGGAATAGTAAGTTCCTGTGTATTAGGAGATTTCATTTCTTTAAGACAATTTTCAACAGACAAATCGATAGCTTCGAAAAGATTATCTTCTATTGCAGCGTTTGACTGATCACAGGCCTTCGTTTCTTGTTCTAACAGATCATAATGACGATTAATCAGAGACCAAGCTACTTGTTTAGCACGGATACTGCTTTCGGTTGCCCAAGGTAAGATAATATTAATGTTAGAAATTAGATATTATTCTATAATAAGGTTAATTAAATGGTGTGGTAAATTAGAGGGTGTTTCAATGAATGTCACAAGTTCTTTTCCGCAATTGTATGACGAAGTATGTGTTTGATTACTAAAAATGCTAGGCCATTTTTTATGCGTCGACAGTGCAGAAAAGGATTCTTCGAAAAGATGGATTTGCTTATCTTCAGAAGAGTTATTTTGATTCATTCGCTTCCCTTTTTTATAATATTTATCTACAGCCTATTTAATATTTAATCAAGCGTCAAGCTTTCAAAAAATTTTATCTCTGTACACGATAAAATTTATTTGTCATTGCGAACGAGCTTGCGAGTGAAGCAATCCAGCTCACATTTTGTCGAAATTTTATACTGGATTGCTTCCTGCCACGCTACGCTCGCAGTCGCAATCTGAAATATCCCCACGAATTTTACCACACTCTATCCAACTCGGATTGAATAAGTTGTGGTAAATTTTTGTAATCTATAATGAGTTCATTAAGCTTGTTAAACTCAACAATTAATTGACCTAAATAGAAGGATGAAAATACTTTTTTATCCTTAATGGTATTAGACTGAAATACTCTTTGAAATCCCTGGCTATGCCCAATAACCCCTATAATCCAAAGTGTAATCTGGGCAATCGCCGCTAATAACATGAAGGTACCCCATCTATAAATACAACATGTTTCAATCTGCCTACCACCCAATCCATATCGCGTATTCTTGATATCCCTAAATCTCTCTTCTATCTGCATTCTTTTTTTATACGCATTGAGAACCTGTGTCGTAGTATAATTCTTTGGTAAGTTCGTCGCTAATATCCAAGGCTCTTTGGCTAAACGCTGATAATTCCCATTGGCTGCGTTGTAATTTCGAGGTAATTTTGCCGGCTTTTTCCTTTTGCTTAGGGTAGTGCCTTTCTTTGTTATGACACGACTTCATAACATTTAGCGCGTGTGCCAATCGGGTTGAACAATTCACTGGCCTCTTGCCATTGTGCCCCGTCGGACAATTTAATATATTTGCCGCCCCGGGCTCTTACCAGCCAATACCACTTTTGTGACTCGATAGCCTCAAACCAATTATCACCAAAGGCGGCATCCATGATGATTAACGATATCCCCGTCCTTCGGGTAGACAGGCGGATAGTTTGGCTATAAATTCTTTTTCCCGACCTTTGAGTTCGCTCTTCAAACACGTCTCTATAGAGCGGAAGGGTTCGACCCTGGGTAGCCACTTCTGCACTGAGCATCTGAATATCCTGGTTATCTTTTAAAAAACAAAGATCAATAATAACAGGTGAAACTTTATCTTGAGCAATATATTTAAATACGTATTTGAGACAGTCCCATATAGATACTGCCTAATTCCGAATATAAATGTTGATTCCCCACCAAACGATCCACTTTCTTGATTCGATGTTTTAATTAAGTGTCACTTTTCAGATACCTTCCTATGGCTGAAATCGAGAGTTGCTGACTTTGTTGTATTGCAGTCGCCACATCCATGACAGCTTGTAGCCTTTTAGCGTGAATTTCTGGGCAGAAATCCTCCAAATGAAAAAATAAAAGCTCATTGATTGACATTCCTTATCCCTTATATAAAAAAACTTCCTCCTTTGTAATTAATTTTTCGTTAAATGTCATCAAATTTGGGGGGATATTTCAGCTCGCAATGACGAAAATATTTATTCAACAGAACGTCAAAATAAATTTTGTCATGTACAGAGAAATTTTATATATTGAAACGAGGTAAGCTATGTTGTTAAAAACTGTTAATCTGTTTTTATTATCTTCTGTTTTGTTGTTTACGGTAGCTTTTGCGGCAAAGCCTAAGGTAATTCCTGCTGACAATCCTACCAACCCTAACGCCGTGACGCCTGCTGAATTTCAACAGACAGTTCAAAAGCTGCAACAACAACTTCAAGCGGTTACCGATAGCATTCCGCAACAGCTTAGAAAAAAAGAGGGTCATGCCTGTGACTTGTTACTTTTAAAGTGACAAGTCACAGGCATGACCCTCGCTTGTGTTAAGAATACTATTTTTCCGGCAAAAGTGGATTGCTAATACTTTTAAAAGAGTTGCTCTATTTTTTATCATATAGTAGACCTCTTGCATAACCTTCTAAAGCTCAAAATTGTAAATACCCGCGATCAAATTGAATCGTAGACCGAATCGTCTTCTACGGTTTCGATAACGATCGGAGATGATTTTAAATCTCTTTAATGTCCCAATCACGTTTTCACTTAAAACATGCTCTCTAGAGATAACTCTGTTTGTCTGCTTATCTTCTTGAGTGAGAGGCTTGTGTTTCGTCCTTTTCTTCGGTAATTCCGAGTTAGCGTGCAATCTAGAAATTCCTTGATACCCTGTGTCTGTCACGCTCTTAATCTTTGGATGAATGTGAGTATGAGATTCTTTAAAAATCCTAAAATCATGCCGTCTTCCATTTGAAAAACAAGTACAGATGATCTTTTTTTTCTTCTTATCCACAATTAATTGTGTCTTTAAAGTATGCCGTTTCTTTTTCCCTGAATAGAAAGATTTTTGCTTTTTTTCGGCCTTTCTATCGGTGTTCCTGTCGCGTCTATTAATACTACTTCATATTCAACATCATTTTTTAATAGCTCTTTTTTACCAGGCAAAGAAAAGGTTCCCTCTTTTATTAAGTGGTCTTCCTCCCAACGGATAGTCCGATAACAGCTGCTTTCGCTGATTCCGTAGCAACGAGAAATGTGAAAATAAGTTCTATACTCCCGCCAATACTCTAACGTCATCAGCAATCGATCCTCTAAACTCAATTTATTCGGCTTGCCTCCACTGGACTTTTGAATCGCCTCTGCTTCGTTCAGTAAACTTAACATAGCCACAAATGTCGCTTTTTTGATCCCCGTCAGCCTGCGAAAATTTTCCTCAGACTCTTTCTTTAATTGCTCGTTCTTCATTGCCTTCCTTAACAAAAGAAAAAATTGTTAATCATTTTGTCAAGTTATGCAAGAGGTCTAGTATAATTTTTTAAAAAAATGTTGAGGGTTTTAATATGAGATACAGAATATTCATTATTGGGTTGGATGCGGTATTTAGCGATGAAGAAAACAGCGAAAGAAAAAAGTTAAAAAAGTATTGGAGATGCAGACAATAGAAAGTTGTACGGCAGGACCGGTTCATCAAAAAGCAGTTAAAAGATTAACTTTGGCAATTAAAAATAACTATCCTCAATTGAAACTGGAGATGCCAAAATTTGATGAGGATTCAAAATGGTATGATAACTACGCAAAAATAGCCAGCCTCGAAAAAACAGAAGGGATGATTAACATAGGCTTGGATCCTTTTTCAGTAGGGAAATGGTATTTTTATTCTTTTTGTAATCAACACTCCGAATTAAAAAAATATATTCCTGAAACCAATATTCTGTCTTTATCAGGATTGGAAAGTTATGGCATCAATGAACTAAAAAAAAACTCCCTTGTTTAAGCCTGCAGATATGTCAAACGGAATAGGTGTGCAATTAATATCTAAAACGAAAATGAAAAACTTGAAAGTATTAAGAGAAAAGCTAGAAACCTGTTCTATTACTCAAGGGTGGACTGCTCTTGTCAATGATTTTTATCCTTTCATCCTGCAAGAATTTTTAGGACACAATATAGAAGTTACTCGAATTTACGCAGCAGTAGTATTTGACTCTGTACAAAACCAGTTTAAATTTTTTATAGATGAAAAAAATAGCTTTCGATGTATAAAAAGTAGAAAAAGAGAAAAATGACTTCGCAGTTGAGAGCAATAAGGACTCTTTTGTTAAGGTACATCTCCCCTCAGGAACAGAACGAAATTCATACTTTTTTAGATAACTTTTTTTCCCGGCTAAAAACCACATATAATTTCAATTATCGATATTGGGAAATTCTTGCTAAGCAATATATTTCTCATTCTCAAGAATTTAACGATTCTCAGCGGTTATTATTATTTTCTAAATTTAGTCTAGCAGTTAGTCGACATCAACGTTTTACGAGCAATAAACTTTCTTTTTTTCAATGTATGCTGTTGGAAGGTTTTGTAAAAAGACTTGTTGAAAGTGGCAATGCGAAGAAGTACGAAAAATGCGTGAATAGCTTTGTAAAAAATGCTTTTTCCCATTTATTAATACATAATTATCTGCCGTATGTTGAACAAAACCAATATTCTCGATTAGGCATAGTTTTTAATAACTTTGCCCGTATATTGCCAGAAACCGATTCTGATAAAGAGACTTTTTTGAAAATTCCAGCAAAATCGTCAGTGGTATTATACCCTGTAAGATTAAATCGATTCGGATTCTTTTTAGATTTTATGACTAACAAAGAAAAGGAAAAATATTGCGCGGTATCAAAAACAACTTTAGACCAAGTGGCAATTTGGTGTGGGTTGAAACTTTAAAAGAGATTTCTTAATGCATATTATAATGATTTTTGCAATAAATTAAATAATCATAAACCGGAGGCGTAAGCCCGAAGTATTTTATAAAAATTCGAGGTTTTTAATATGAGATACAGAATATTCATTATTGGTTTAGATGCAATTTTTAGCAATGAAGATAAAAGTGAAAATGTAAATAAGCTAAAAATATTGGAGATGCAGACAATATATAATTGTTATCTGAGAGATGGACTTCGGAAAGCGGTTGAGGAATTCCGTTCAGAAATAAAAAATCGATATCAATTGAAACTTGATCTTCCTGTTTTTGATGAGGATCCAAATAATTATACTAACTACGCAAGAACATCCAGCCTCGAAAAAACAGAAGGAAGGATTAAGACATAGGCTTGGATGCCTTTTCACAAGGCAAATGGAATTTCTATTCTTTTTGTAACCAACATCCTGAGTTAAAAGCATATATTCCCAAAACTAATATCCCTACTTTATCAGGATTAGAAAGTTTTGACATTAAGGAGTTAAATATAACTCCCTTATTTAAGCCTGCAGATAGTTCATTAGGGATAGGTATTCAATTATTTTCATCAGAGGATATGAAAGACTTTGATACATTAAGAAAAAAGCTAAACACCTGCCTTATCACTCGAGAGAAGGAGGAGATTAAGGTTTGCAATGATTTTTATCCTTTTGTTCTGCAAGAATTTTTAGGTAATGATATAGAAGATTACTCGAATTTACGCATTGGTTGCATTTGACAATTCAACAAAAGAATTTTACTTTTCTGTAGATACAAAAAATAGCTATCGAAGCAGTAAAAAGAAAAAAGAAAAAAATGATTTTCAGGTCGATAGCAATAAAGAATATGTTCGTGATAAGGAACTTTCCAACCAAGAAAAAAACTTAGTTCTTGGATTTTTAAAAGTATTTTTTGACCGTTTATATGTGACATATAATTTTAATTACAGATATTGGGAAATTCTTGCTAAGCAATACATTTCTCATTCTGAAAAATTTACCGATCTTCAGCGGTTGTTAGTACTTTCTAAATTTAGTTTAGCAGTAAGTCAACATCAACGATTTACGAGCAATAAACTTTCTATTTTTCAATGTATGCTATTAGAAGGGTTTGTCAAGCGTATTGCTACACTTGGTGATGAAAAGAAATACGAAAGATGCGTAAATAGTTTTGTGATGAATGCTTTTGGATTTTTCTGTAATATGAATTTTCACCCCCCCTATTGTAATGAACTTTATAGATTAGGAAATGCTTTGAAGAAATTTGGTAGTGTATTGAAAGAAACTAACCTTCAAAAAAAGAATTTTTTAAGGATACCAGAAAGCGAGTTACCTTCGATAAAGCCTGTATCAGTAGATAATTTATTAATACGCGGAAAATTTTTAGATTTTCTGACTAAGAAAGAAAAGGAAACCTATTGCGAAGTATCAAAGCGTTCTTTAAATCTGGTTTTACCGTCAATTAGAAGGTATAAATGGAAGTTTACATTGGCGCAAGACCACTGTTATTCCTGAATTAACTATAGAACGTGAGATATTGCATGCAGTAGATTGCTCAGAGGTGCAACGGGTACGGGAAAGATTTGATGCCTCCCATTTGCATATCTTAAAACCGATTGAAAATAAGGAGAATGCACTCAATGAGTTGGCTCAATTAATTACGGAAGTTAAAGGAGGGATTGAAGCAAGAGGTGAAGCTTATAAAAAAAGAAATTTTGCACTTAAAAAAGCATTTCATCATGCTGGGGTCTACGAATCAATCAAGGATATTTATTTTTCACAAACTGATTTGGAAGAGAAAAAAAAGGAAGAATCACTTTCCTTCAGGCATTCACATACCTTCCCAGTTATCTCCAAGCTGTATAATAAAGATGGTTTTAACGAATCGATGTCAATTGAAAAATTACCAACCGAGGAGCTATTGCAAGTAAAGAGCATAGAAGAAGAAAAAATGCGTCAAGGAAGGTTATATGCTCGAGCATTGGTTCGTCCTACTCAGTTTATAGATCCTAAGATTAGCAAGCGTACTAAACAACCTAAGCCAGCGGAAACCCGTTGTAATTTTGAAAAACGTAAAATTAGTCGCACCCGTGAAAAACCCACGCGTTCAGGAGTTACCGGAAAACATGGATTTGATTTACGCTCAGGATCGATGATTGGGTATACTGGTCAGCTATTTGGCGGAGTGGGATTAATTTATGAGATGGAATTGAACGATATAGTCGATATTAGTACTCATAATATGAATTCGGGATTTGGTAAAAAAGAAAAATATAAAAAGCAGCTGGGAGAGCATAAACCGGAGCTGGATCAGCTTGTTGAAAAGCATAAAAATTTAGTTAAATATTTAAAGACAGGCTTTGATTCAGAACGAAAAAAAGGTCCATCTTCCCATACCGAAGTTATCCTAACGGCGAAACTTGCCAATGTTAAGGCCATTTATTTTACTCGCGCTTATATTGAAAAAGAGCCTGCATCTCATCCATACGCTCGAATACTGTTAGCTATTTACGTGCAGAAGCTATTTGAAAAAGAGGGTCAGGCTTTACCGATTGTAGAGTATTCCAATGCTCCCTCTCTGTTAAGAAAAATGAATTTTAATGACAGCCAAATAGTAGGTATGTGGAGAGAACTTTGTGTTAGCTATCTTCGAGATAAAAGCAGTTTAAAAGCTAAAGAAAAGATTACAGCTATGACTATAGAGCAGCTAGAAACCTGTTGCCTTTATGGGGATGAGGAAAAAGGACAATTTTCCAGCCCAGATGAATATTATAACGAAAAATTAAGGCAGGAAATAAGAAGTGTATTAAATGACTTGAAGACAAAGTTTCTCAGTAAAGAAAAAATAATCAGCCGAGAACAATCCACAAGTATTTTTACGGAGAAAACAACAAATAATAGCCCCACACAAGAATTATCGAATAGTACGTCTTTGCAAAAAAATTATTCTCTAGATAATGGATAATAGCTAGTAGATAGCAGCAATGCTACTTCAGCGCCAATTGTTGTTACACTTACCTATAGCTTCTTCAAATATGACAATTTTCTTACAAGAAGATAACAAATTAGTCGTATTAAATAAAATGGATGCGTCTAAAACTCTTGACCCCGAGGACTCTGCGAAGGCTATTATTGATTTCAGAAATTTTATTCGAGAGAATGACCTCAAAAAAACTATTCAAGAAATAAGTTCTACATTAAAAGACAAGAATCGACTGACATCTCTTGTATGTTTTTACAGCTTTGCTAAAATAGCATCCGGAATATTCACATTAGTATAAACTTGCTGTACGTCGTCTAGATCTTCCAAGGCATCGATTAACTGTGTGAATTGTTGTGCTTGTTCTTCGTTTAAAGTGACTTCGGTTTTTGCAATCCAAGTTATTTCAGCTTCCTGAGGCTCAAATTGAGCATTGTTGAGACTTTCTTTCACCGGAACGAATTGATCCGGTGAGGTCATGACATCTACAGAAGCGTCTTCGTTATGAACTATATCTTCTGCACCGGCTTCTAAAGCAACTTCCAAAATTTTATCTTCCGGACAACCGGGGGCAAAAGTGATGATTCCCATCTGATGAAATAAATAGGCTACAGAACCCGCTGTGCCTAGATTACCACCGTGTTTGGTAAAGGCATGGCGGACTTCTCCTACTGTGCGATTTTTGTTATCAGTTAAGCAATCCACAATTACGGCTACACCATTGGGACCGTAGCCTTCGTAGCGTACCTCCATGAGATGATCATCATCAGCATCTCCGCTTCCTCGCTTAATAGCGCGCTGAACCGTATCTTTAGTCATGTTATTGACAAATGCTTTATCAATAGCCGTGCGTAAACGTGGGTTAGTATTGGGGTCTGTACCACTTTGACGTGCAGCACTGGTGATTTCACGTATTAATTTGGTGAAGATTTTACCGCGCTTGGCATCCTGACCTGATTTACGATGTTGGATATTTTTCCACTTGCTATGTCCAGCCATAGTTGATTCTCAATTTGAAGAAATTGACGACGTCGCTATTTTAATGCCCAATTCGCGCAGTTGTTCGGGAGTGACTTCCGCGGGTGCATTAGTTAGTGGGCAAGTAGCGGTTTGTGTTTTGGGGAAAGCAATAACGTCTCGAATGGAGGGAGAATCAGTCATTAGCATTACTGCACGATCAAATCCCATTGCAAAACCACCATGAGGTGGGCAGCCATATTGTAGAGCATCCAATAGATGACCAAATTTAGCTTTGGCTTCTTCTGGGGAAATGCCTAAGATATCAAATACGGCTTGTTGCATTTCATTATTGTGAATACGAATAGAACCTCCTAATATTTCAATGCCATTAAGAACCACATCATAAGCACGTGATAATGCATCTCCTGGATTAGCCAATAACATTTCGGTATCGACTCCTTTGGGAGCAGTAAAAGGGTGATGTAGTGCTTGCCAGTGACCCGCATCCGCTTTCTCAAACATTGGAAAATCAACTACCCACAAAGGACGCCACCCACCTTGATTTAAATTTAAGTCAAACCCGATTCGTTGACGTAAAGCTCCTAAGGCATGGCAAACGATATTAAAACGATCAGCGCTAAAGAAAATAATATCGCCATCTTTAGCATCACAACGATCGATAATAGCATTACAAACTTCTTCTGTGAGAAATTTTAAAATGGGTGATTGCAAGCCAGCCATTCCTGCTTGACAATCATTAACCTTCATATAGGCCAAACCGTTTGCTCCATATACTGCAACGAATTGAGTATACTCCTCTATATTTTTGCGAGTTAAGCTAGCTCCGTTGGGTACGCATAATGCTGCCACTCGTCCCGCTATGTCATTTGCTGCATCACGAAAAACTTTAAATTCCACATCATGCATTAAGTCAGTTAGCTCGGTAAGTTCCATTGGGATGCGTAAGTCGGGTCGATCGCTCCCAAAACGCAGCATGGCATCGTGATAGGTAATGCGTGGAAAAGGTTGAGGCAATGTAATATCTAACACGTGTTGAAAGAGTCCATGCAGCATCTTTTCGACAAAATTTTGGATTGTAGTTTCGTCAACAAAAGACATTTCCACATCGAGCTGAGTAAACTCTGGTTGGCGATCTGCACGCAAGTCTTCATCACGAAAACAGCGAACGATTTGATAGTAGCGCTCAAATCCAGAAATCATAAGTAATTGCTTGAAAATTTGTGGAGATTGAGGCAAAGCAAAAAATTTCCCAGGCTGGGTGCGGCTAGGAACCAAATAGTCGCGCGCGCCTTCCGGGGTAGATTTAGTAAGCATAGGAGTTTCTATTTCTAAGAAGTTATGTTGGTGCATGAATTGGCGTAAGTATTGAGTAATTTGATTACGCATTTTAATTTTTTTAGCCACTTCTGGGCGACGCAAATCTAAATAGCGATAATGCAAACGTACGTCTTCCCCTACTTCTTGGTAGGCGTCAATATTAAAAGGCAAACTGTTAGCAGTGTTTAAAATATTGATTTGTTCTGCGGCGATTTCCACTTCGCCTGAAGCCAAGGCTGGATTCACAGTTCCAACTGGGCGATGGCGTACTTGGCCTATAATTTGTACCACATATTCATTGCGTAATTGGTGGGCTGTGGCAAACAAATTTGACTGCTCAGGAGAGCATACTACCTGCACTATATCGCTGCCATCACGTAAATCAATAAAAATTAACCCACCATGATCTCTACGGCGATGGACCCAGCCGCACACAGTAACGGTTTGATCTATAAGTGATGCATTAATTTGGTGGCACATGTGGCTACGCATAATTTTATTCTCTGATAACTTGTTACAATTAACTTCTTGTCAAACCTTCGTCTTTGGTTCTACCTGCGTCGCTTACCTTTTATTAGTCAGATATAGACCAAAATACCGGGTTCACAAAAAATCTATTTGAATTGGAATTGAAAATCTTTTAGGAGCTACTAGGGTCTGTTGACAATTCATTAATTACTCATATCAAAACTGGTTTGTTCACTAAAATACGGTCATTGCGACCCCGAGCGAGGGGGAAGCAATCCAGTACAGAGCATTGTCCAAAGTACGAACTGGATTGCTTCGCTAACGCTCGCAATGACAATTGTCAACCGACCCTAGCGTTTTCCTGAAAGATTTTCGTAATTTGTTGATAATATCATAGTAGATTAAACTAACAAAGATGGAAACAGCTCAATCCGTAGCTTGTAACGTCCAGCTACTGCGAATTTTGTGTTTTTTTAAGATGAGGAGGTACCACAACTCCAATAGAGATAATCATGCGTAAAGCTTCTTCAATAGAAATATCTAGCTCAATGGCATCTCCAGCGGGGATAAACATTAAGAAACCGGAAGTAGGGTTGGGGGTAGTAGGCACAAAAACGGTTAACATCGGTTTATTGCTCCAATCATTTTCTAGATGCCCCGAGGTTTGAAAAGCAATACTCCAGATGCCATGGCGAGGAAATTCAATTAACAATACTTTACGAAAAGCAGCGCCACCGGGTTCTACGACAGCATGAACTACTTGTTTTGCAGCAGAGTGGACATTGCGAATGAGTGGAATGCTGGAGACGAGTTTTTCCCATGCAGTAACAAGACGATGACCAACAAAACTGGTAATAAGTAAACCCGTAAGGAATAAAATAATGAATGTAAATATTAAACCAATTCCTGGTATATGATAGCCGATTAATTGATCGGGTTGATAGTTTTTGGGGAGTAGGGCTAAGCTTTTATCGAGTAATTCAATAATAAAACGTACTACAAAATAAGTTACCACAATAGGTAACCAGACTAATAAGCCGGCAATAAAATAGCGTCTTAAAGCTTTAGAGATGTGAGTATTAAAACTCACTGGTTACCCTCCGTGCTGGAAGGTTTAGCTATTTCCTCAGTCTTTTTTTCAGAATTCGTTGTAGTAGGAGCTGCTTTAACTTCTTCAGATTTTTTTTTGAAATCGGTAGCGTACCAACCCGATCCCTTCAATTGAAAGCTGGCCGCTGTTACTTGACGTTTCCATTGGTTATGTCCGCAGTTAGAACATGCTTCCTCATACTTGACGTCATATTTATGCAGTATTTCATAGGAACGTTCACAATATGAGCAAAAATATTCATATAGTGGCATTTTTTTTACTCCTGGTTTGAACTTTTTTCATATTTTAATTGAAAGGGATAGGAAAACGAAAAATTATCTTCAAAAATTATAGCACAAAAATCTTTGCTGATAAAGTTAAAGATCTTTGAAGCCTATGATTAATATATAATTATCTTTCTAAATGCAAAATCTTCTTTTTGTTAAATGAGTATTGTATTTGGAAATTATAATAAGTAAAATATACATGGGTATTTGACATGTATGTGTCTGTCATTTACTCTTAATTAAAGGTGCTTAACACACCCAAGCAGCGGCGCCGTCTCCCGTCAAACGGTTTTTTGGCTAAATGGTCGGGAGATGGTGTAATACAAGACTCGAAAGAGAAATAAACCAGCTGCCTGCTTGCGGTGTTAAACTCCCGGCCACCCGATTTCATTCAATTTTATATTTTTAAATTAATAAGCTTTTTAATAGAACCCGATCGTCAATTTATAGTTAATGGGCCGCGCTGATTTATGTTTCTTTAATTTAATCATCGGCAAAAAGCCGGAATGTCATCTGGCTTGCGACTTCTTTATACTATACCCCGTTAACTTCTGCTAAGTGCCGCTCAACGGTGGTAACAATAACTTGCGTAAGACGGTCAAGCTCAATATTTACCCGATCACCGTTTTGTTTGTTGCCGAAATGAGTTAAACGCAGAGTTTCAGGGATCAAGTGAATATCAAAATAACCGGCAGGATCGGTGTTGCCAACAGTGAGACTGGAACCATCCACAGCAATAAAGCCTTTGGGAAGAATACATTTCATCCATTCAGGAGCACAACGAAGTGTTAGGCTAAGATTATTGGGAGTGTTATGAATATTTTCTACTGTTGCTGTACCGGTTACATGTCCAGCTATCTCATGTCCACCCATTTCATCGCCATAGCGGAGGCTACGCTCAGCGCTAATTTTTCTGCCAATGTATAATTCATTCAGGGTGGTTAACTGTAAAGTTTCGGCTATGGCGGTAAAACTTACTTGAAGATTTTCAATAGCGGTAACGGTTTGACAAACGCCGTCGATATTAACACTGTTCCCAATTTGTAAGCCCTGCAGCCAAGTGGGGGTGAAAGTTACAGAATAGTCAATTCTGCCGGGTTTTTTGTCTACCCGAGAAACGGGAAATAAGCCTTGAGTGATGCCGGTGTACATGATATTTGTATGTGTATTTATTGGTAGTTGATTAAAATTACTCCTCTTTTGTTTTTTTTGCAAGAAGCTGGAATTTCTGGCATGCGACGATCTTGCGAGCGAAGCAATCCAGTTAGTACTTTGGACAATTTCGGATGCCGCCCCGTCGCTCCGCCCGGGGTCGCAATGACAATTGTAACAGACCCTGTTGTTTCATTAAAAGCTGATATTTTCCTGGATGCGCGCTAAATCTGCGCTTTCCCGGATGACATCGCGTTTCTTGCGCCTGGGCGGAAAAACGGTGACAAAATTACGGATTTATGCGCACAGCGACAGCGAGTACGAATCATTCCTCACCCGCTGCGATTTACATTTATGGGCAGAGATGTGAAAAGAGCTGGACTAATATGATAAATCAAAATTGTTTTTTAAAAATGCATCATGTATATTTTATTATGTGATTCTCTCGGGGAATTAAAAAGTTCACGTGCTTTTTTGTTATTTTTTGATTAGAAGGAGTAGTTTGTATAACAAATTTCTGGGTTTCTATCAAGTTTTTCAAGTTTTTTAAATCTAGTAGATCTATATTGTCATTGTCAAATCCGAAACCTAGGATGATTATTCTGTCAGCATTTTGTAATGATTTTCGTGCTTTTTTTATATGATCTGTATAAGGCAGTTGTTCTCGTTCTCTAATAACTAAAATTCTTTGAGCGCACTCTTCAGCCAAGATCCATCGTATAGTATTCTTTGCAATGTTATCATTATGATTATCATCAATAAGAGGTAGTTTCCCATACTTAGTATATATATCAATTGTGTCAGTTCTAATTTTGCCGTAGACGTGAATAATGTTTTCTTTGCAAAATTTTTCACAGAAAGTTTGTGCATCATGGTCGTTATAATCACTGTTCTTTAATATGTGATATAAGCCATATTCTAGTGAGTGATCATAATTAAAAGTTATGATTGTTAGTTTATTCAATATATCCTGGGGATTACATTTGCTAATAACATCAGCTAAAAAAATATGCCAATTATTAGCGGGTAACAAAGATCCATTATTGGAATTTAAAATTTCATATTTCAATATTTGATAAGCAACCATTTGCTTGCCGATTTTATGACTAGAATTGTTCTTTAAAAATGAATCTATAGTACAAGGCGGTACTTTCTCAAGAGCTTTGAGTAGTAGTCGTAAATCCTCATCCTCATTAAATAATACAGAATGTTGATTATAAAATAAGTCTGTTATTCTACTGTGCTCGGATATTATAGATAATGATTTTTTATAGTGATTCTTATACACTTTTTCTTTTTTTATAGTTTCTTTTATTCTTTCAATGAGGCCTGCTCCCGTTGGGTAACCAAAATCACAACTTGCGCCTGCACCAAGAATCAATACGGTATTTTTTTCAAACATGATGTAGCCGAAGGTAAAAAATATTTTTTCTTATACTTACAAACTTCCTTCTTCCTCCCACTTCAATGTGCCGCCAGATTGGTATTCGATGACGCGGGTTTCGAAGAAGTTTTTTTCTTTGTTGAGGTCGAACATTTCACTCATCCACGGGAAAGGATTGTTTACTCCTGGATATTGCTCGCTTAAGCCGATTTGGGTGCAGCGACGATTGGCGATGTAATGTAAATAATCTTTAAACATAGTGGCGTTTAAGCCTAAAATGCCGCGCGGCATGGTGTCTTTGGCGTACTGATATTCCAAATCGGTTCCGCCACGAATCATCTCAATCACTTCTTGCTGAAAATTCTTGGTCCACAAATCCGGATTTTCAAATTTAATCTGATTGATTACATCAATACCAAAGTTGGCGTGCATCGATTCATCACGCAAAATATATTGCAATTGTTCAGAAGTTCCGGTCATTTTATCCGCGGCGGCCCATGGCAAAAATTTGCGTAAATCCGACATAAAAGAAAATTCCTTCAAATACAATGTAAAAAGCAATGAGATCACGTAGCAACCGTTGGTCCTTTTCAGGAGTGCCGGTAGAAAATTTCCGATCGCTCAGGCTACGTGTGAAGGGAATTGCCCAAGCCGCTTTTTTAGCAACAGCTGGAACTTCACGATACATATTAAACACTTCTGCCTCATCTAAGCCTAAGCTTTCGATAATGTGTTGATAAGAATGGGTATGAATCGCTTCTTCAAAAGCTTGACGCAATAAATACTGTCGACATTCTGGGTTAGTAATATGTCGATAAACCGCTAATACTAAATTGTTGGCCACTAAAGAATCGGCGGTGGAAAAAAATCCTAAGCTACGTTTTATAATAGTGCGTTCGTCAGTGGTAAGCCCATTTGGATCTTTCCATAAAGCGATATCGGCAGACATATTGATCTCATTGGGCATCCAGTGATTGGCGCAGCTGGCCAAATATTTATCCCAAGCCCATTTGTATTTAAAGGGTACAAGTTGATTTAAGTCGGCTCGGCAGTTAATAATGCGCTTGTCGTCCACGCGAACCCGTGCGGCGCCCATTTCCAATTCTTCCAAACCCGTAATGCCTTCGCATATTCTTCATCTTCATCTCAATATCTTTACCCCACGGAAAAATGTCAGTACTTAGAAGATTAGATTCATTCTCGTAATCATCCCAATTTAATATAGGGTTGGGGGTTGGTAGTAGACATAATTTTATTCTCCGATAAATTTGGTAATTACTGACAAGCTTCGCAGCTAGGATCGTCAATGGCACAGGCTTTAGGTGTAATATCTACAGCATTCAGCGCTCCATCTGCAATAGTGGCCTTTTCGGTACTAGTTGCGCCTAAACTCCGTAGATAATAAGTGGTTTTTAAGCCAAGTAGCCAGGCCATACGATAAAGGACATCTAGTCTCTTTCCGGAAGGCTCCGCCATATATAAGTTTAAGGATTGCGCTTGATCAATCCATTTTTGGCGTCTAGACGCAGCTTCCACCAGCCAACGAGGCTCGATCTCAAAGGCAGTAGCATATAAGGCTTTTAATTGATGTGGAATGCGAGCAATAGGAGATAAGCTGCCGTTGTAATATTTTAAATCATGCACCATGACTTTATCCCATAAGCCCGCTTTTTTTAGATCATTGACGAGATAAGGGTTAATAACCGTAAACTCACCGGATAAATTTGATTTAACAAATAAATTTTGATAAGTGGGTTCTATAGATTGAGTAACATTACAAATATTGGCAATCGTTGCAGTAGGAGCGATGGCCATTACATTGGAATTACGCATACCAAATTGCTTTATTTTTTGGCGCAGTGGTTCCCAATTTAATATTTGATTTTCATTTTGTTCGCAATATTTACCCCGATAGTTTTTTAGCAGCCGGATGGAATCAATAGGCAGAATTCCTTGGCTCCATAATGAGCCTGTATAACTTTCATAACTACCCCGTTCTTGAGCCAATTCACAGGAAGCCTCAATCGCATGATAACTAATCTGCTCCATACAACGATCTGCAAACGCAACCGCCTCTTTTGAGGCATAAGGGATGCGTTGCTCATACAAAGCATCTTGAAAGCCCATCAGTCCTAATCCGATAGGACGATGACGTAAATTGGAAGTTTTTGCTTGAGGAACGCTGTAATAATTAATATCAATCACATTGTCCAACATACGCACAGCAGTTTTTATGGTTTTGGCAAGTTTTGCTGTATCTAACTGACCCTTCTTGAAATGCCGTGCTAAATTAATACTACCTAAATTACACACTGCAATTTCAGTAGCGGAAGTATTGAGGGTGATTTCTGTGCACAAATTAGAACTATGCACCACTCCCATATGCTGTTGGGGGGAACGCAAATTACAAGGATCTTTGAAGGTTACCCAAGGATGTCCGGTTTCAAATAATAGACTTAGCATTTTACGCCATAAATTGTTAGCAGAAACGGTACGGCTGCGAACTTCGCCTCGCTTCGCTTTTTCTTCGTATGCTAAATAAGCTTGCTCAAATTTTTCCCCATAAAGTTCGTGCAGCTCAGAAGTTTCATTCGGAGAAAATAAAGTCCAATTTTCTTTTTCGAAAACGCGTTTCATGAACAAATCAGGGATCCAGTTGGCCGTATTCATATCATGAGTTCGACGTCGCTCATCCCCTGTATTTTTACGTAATTCTAAAAATTCTTCGATATCCATATGCCAGGTTTCTAAATAGGCGCATACCGCGCCTTTGCGTTTTCCTCCTTGATTAACCGCTACTGCAGTCGCATCGGCTACATTTAAAAAGGGAACAACTCCTAATGATTTGCCATTAGTGCCTTTGATATGCGCCCCCATTGCTCGTACTGGCGTCCAGTCATTGCCTAACCCCCCTGCATATTTAGACAGTAAGGCATTGTCTTTTATTGCACTGTAAATCCCATCTAAATCATCTGGTACCGTAGTTAAAAAGCAACTGGATAATTGTGAGCGTGGGGTGCCTGAATTAAACAGGGTAGGAGTAGAGCTCATAAAATCAAAAGAAGAGAGAAGCTCATAAAATTCAATGGCTTTTTCATTGCGTTGGTCGCCTTCACAATGGGCAAGACCCATAGCGACGCGCATAAAAAATACTTGCGGTAATTCAATCCGCTGGCCACCTTGATGGATAAAATATCGATCATATAAAGTCTGCAATCCCAAATAACTAAAGTTGCGATCGCGTTCTAAAGCAAGTGCCTGACTCAACTGCACCAAATCGAAATCACGTAACTGAGGGTTTAACAAACCATGAACGATGCCTTGTTCTATAAATTTGTAGAAGCAATCTGTGTACCAGTTACCGAATGCCGACTGGGTTGGTTGATAAGCAACTTTCAAAGCATTAGCGGTTTCTTCATAAAGATCTTGCAGGAGTAGCCGAGCGGTAACATAACTATAATTGGGCTCGGTTTCTATAAGAGTCCGAGCACTCATGATTAGAGCTTTGTAAAGATCTTTGAGTGTGATACCGTCGAACAAATTGTTTTTGGCTTCCGCTAAAATGGGTTGTGAAGAAACATCGGTTACTTCTGTACAAGCTTGTTCGATAATTTGTTGCAGCCAGTGTTCGTCAAGTGGGATGCGCTCTCCGTTAGATACGGTAATATGTAACACATTGGTAATGGGTTTGTTGAGTATTTTTAGCACTGCGTTCTTGGTTGCGCATTTCTCGCCACCATACATACGCATGAGCCACTTTTTGTTCACCAGCGCGCATCAAGGCTAATTCGACCTGATCTTGAATTGATTCAATATGGATCGTTCCACCCGTTGGTCGACGAATTTTAAGACGCTCGATGATGTGCTGCGTTAATTGCTCTACCGTTTTTTGAATGCGGTGCGCATGTGCTACATCGTCTCCCTCCACGGCCAGGAAGGCTTTTTTCATAGCGACGGTAATACGATTAGCATCAAATTCAGTAACTGAACCATTACGGCGAATAACCCGAAGATTAGCTATAGGATCAGATGACAATAAGGTTTCAGAAAATGAATCTAAATTGTCAAGGGTATTTTCGAATTTTTTCATTGCTAATCGCCTCATTCCTAATGATCATTAAACAAAAATTTATGCCGAAATAAAGGTTTCAAATAAAATAAACTTGCTTTCTCATGAATTGCTTAAATTTTGCATTTATTAACAAATATATTTCGAGCAATTCCACGAAGCCTCATATTACTCAAATTAAGGTATTTTTGCCATATAAAGTTTTTTTCGGTAGGGCATTATTCATAACTGATAATTTCTATTTCATATCGGGTTGATGAGATAAAAAAAAAGAAGCAATTAACGTCCTTTAGTCCTGTTGTAGTAGTAAACCGTTGAATTTTATGAAACAATAATTTCAAAAGAGAAAGACCATTTAAGTGGGTTTTTTTAAAACAGCTGCACACCTCTTATTGAGGGAAATTTAATGTTAGCTACTGTGCGTCGTATTTTTCGAGAGATGGATTTAGTAACCGAACTGCCGGCAGCTTTATCTATCTTAGTAAATTACGTGCGCGAAGAATTAGCTGTTCAAGCAAGTAGTATTTTTTTGCTTGATGAAGACCAAGTCGAATATGTCTTAATGGCCTCCTCGGGTTTAGATGCAAATCTGCAAGATAAAATACGTATTAAATTAGGCGAAGGCCTTATTGGTTTAGTTGGAGAGCGAGAGGAACCCATCAATCTAGCCGATGCCATGGCTCATTCTCATTATCAAGTCATTCCTTCTTTAGATGAAACGAATTTTCATGGTTTTTTAGGGATCCCTATAATGTACCAAGGAGACTTGTTGGGTGTTTTAACTGCTCAACAATATCGGCGCGCTCCTTTTTCTGCTGAACAAGTAGCCTTATTAGTGACTTTAAGTGTTCAACTAGCTGGCGAAATTGCTCAAGCCTTAGATAAAGGAGCATTGCAAGCCGCAATGCAAACTCGTGGAAGAAAAATCCTTAAACAATTTCGTGGACTACCTGGAGCGCCGGGAGTAGCAATTGGTCGTGCCGTCATTCTTTATTCGCCGGCAGATTTAAATACAGTGCCTGATCAAACCACAGAAGACATTGAAAAAGAGTGGGCTCTCTTTGAGTCAGCGTTAGAAGGAGCAAAGGAGGAAATTGGCCAGCTGCAAATAAGAGCTCAATCCTTACTTTCAGCAACCGAACAATCTTTATTTGAGGCTTATATAAGAATTTTAGATAGTCGCAGTTTATTGAATGAAGTTAAAAGCGAAATTGAAGCAGGTCAGTGGGCCCAGGGTGCTTTAAAACGAGTCATCAAGCGTCATGTGGTTCATTTTGAGGCACTCGAGGATCCTTATTTAAGAGAACGAGCCGCTGATTTTCGCGATTTAGGTCGACGGATTTTGGCTCATTTGCAGGCGCAACGAGGCGAGGTGCCCGAATATCCTCGGCAGACTATTTTAATCAGTGAGGAGGTAACCGCTACCACTATTATGGAGGTACCTCGTGATCGTTTGGTGGGTGTCGTTTCTGGATCTGGTTCGGCGAATTCTCATGTGGCTATCTTAGCACGCGCTTTAGGCTTGCCAACAGTAATGGGATTGACAGGAGTGGCAATTGGGCAATTATCAAAAAAGGAATTGATTGTGGATGGCTATAATGGGCAAGTCTATGTTTCACCTGCTTTGGTGCTAAAAAAAGAATTCCAAGCTTTAGTTATAGAAGAGCAACAATTAGATAATGATTTAGAAATTTTAAAAAGTGTTCCAGCGCAAACTCAAGATGGTCATCGTGTGGGTTTATTTGTTAATACCGGTTTAGCTATGGAAGGAGAGTTATCTTTGAGTTCAGGGGCAGATGGAGTCGGTTTATATCGTACCGAGCTGCCATTTATGGTTCGAGATCGGTTTCCCAGTGAGGAAGAGCAACATATTATGTATCGCCAATTATTGGCGACTTTTTATCCGCGGCCAGTGATAATGCGCACCCTGGACATTGGGGGCGATAAAAAATTGCCTTATTTTTCTGTGGAGGAGCCCAATCCATTCTTAGGATGGCGAGGAATTCGGGTTAGTTTAGATCATCCAGAAATATTTTTGCAGCAAATACGGGCCATGCTTAGTGCGAGTATAGATTTTGATAATTTATCAATAATGCTACCTATGATTTCGTCGATTATGGAGGTTGAAGAGTCCTTGTGGTTAATTAAGCAAGCTTATAGTGAAGTGGCTAGTGAACAGCAGGGTTTAAAAATGCCTAAAATTGGTTTGATGGTAGAGGTTCCAGCTGCGGTATACCAAGCTTATGAAATGGCAAAACGGGTTGATTTTCTCTCTGTGGGGAGTAATGATTTGATTCAATACTTGCTGGCCGTGGATCGTAATAATCCACATGTAGCAAACTGCTATAATGGTTTACATCCAGCGGTACTTCGCGCTTTACAGCAGGCGGTTAAAGGAGGTCATCGTGCGGGTAAATCAGTCAGTATTTGCGGTGAGCTGGCCGGTGATCCACTTGCGGTAATTTTGTTAGTAGCTATGGGTTTTAATGCATTAAGCATGAGCCCGCGTGCTTTGTCACGGGTCAAGTGGGTAATTAATAAGTTTACTTTAGCTCGGGCTAAAGATTTGTTGAGACAAGTTTTAAAAATGGATGATCCTATCGAAATACGTTGTCATATGGAATTGGCTTTAGAGGAAGCAGGGTTAGGTGGTTTAATTCGGGCAGGACGTTTTTAATCGTGGTGGTGTAATGCTTATCTTATAGCTTAGAACGCCCATCTGTTGCCAATTTTGAAATGAAAAATTTCCTCAAAATGCTCAAATTAAGTGTTTTCTCCGCTTTTTCGTCAATTTTTCATTCAAACTTGTCTAACAGCTGAACGTTCACTTGTAGGCAGGTATCCCATGAGCTATTACAACGCTCTTCGTAACTGTTCATGTAATGGCGTAGAAGATTGGCGGATTATTTTGAAGGGGCTACAAAATTTCTACATTATCTTTTAGCAAGAAATTAATTCTTTTAATTTCTCCGGCGCGAATCAAAACTTCAAGGGTAGCTTCTAATTTTATTACACGTTCGGTAAGAGTTTCTATTTTGGTCTGCTGTTCTTTGACTACACTAGCGAGAGAGATTATTTTGTCATTCATTTTAATGACGTGAGTAAGCGCTTCCCAAGCCTTATTCGTTACGCTCATAGTTATTTCCTTTCATGGCTTCCATGCGTTGATTGGAATCATTAACAAATGCGAGCGTTTCATCCAATGCCTGTTTAGCTTCTATGGTAGAAAGATGCACTTGATTGAGTAAAGATTCAATTCCTTTCTGTTCAGAAACAGATTGAAATTTTCGTGCTGCTTGACGCATTAGTTCACTGATATTTAATCCCATGCGTTTAGCAATTAAAACAATTTCTTGTTTTTGTCTTGGTGTTACCTGCACTACAATGCGTTTAGTAGAATTTGTCATAGTTGCAAGTTCCTTTTTTAAGGTTATCGCTGAGGTACAGCATAGCATAAAACGACAAACTGTCAAATTGACTTTTCATAAAAATATAGTGTAAGACAGCAACCAAAGGGTAAATATTTGATTCATTCTAGCGAATCTTAGTTAAAGTTAGAGTCGGGGTGACAGGATTCGAACTTGCGACCCCTGCCTCCCGAAGGCAGTGCTCTACCAAACTGAGCTACACCCCGAAAATTAGAAGAGGAAACTAGTTTAGTGGATTTAGATAGAGGTTTCAATGCGGGTCGTAAGTCTAACTTAATAATTACGTTCCATAACAAATTCAATTAATTGTTGCATTGCATGACGATAAGGATTGGCTGGCAAACCTTGTAGGGCATTGATTGCATATTCGGCATGTTGCTTTGCAATGGTGAGGGTATATTGTTTAGCATTCGTTTTAGTCATTGCTGCTAAAACATTTTCTAATTGGCTCAGATCGCCTTCTTTGATGGCATCACGAAGTATAGCAGACGTTTCTGGGGAACAATGACGTAAAGCATAAATAAGTGGCAGAGTAGCTCGTCCTTCAGATAAATCATCTCCTACATTTTTTCCCATTTCATTTTGATGGGCCGTATAATCAAGTAAGTCATCAATAATTTGAAATGCAATACCAATATGTAATCCGTAATCAGCAATAGCTTCTTGCTGAGCGGGGTTCGCATTGCCTAATAATGCGCCTACTTCTGCCGCAGCGCTAAATAAACAAGCAGTTTTACGACGAATAACTTCCATGTACTCTGCTTCGGTAATATCAGGATTATATCGATACAGTAACTGTGTTACTTCTCCCTCAGCTATGGCATTGGTGGTTTTTGCCAACACCCGCATGGCCGCGAAGTTATTGCGGCGGGTGAGCAGTTGGAAGGCTCGCGAATAAAGAAAGTCGCCAACTAATACACTGGCTTGGTTACCCCAAATCTGGTTAGCTGTATCTTGTCCACGACGAAGTTTAGAAGCATCAACTACATCATCATGTAGCAGTGTGGCTGTATGAACAAATTCAATAACGGCCGCTAATTCATGATGTTCGTTATTAGGGTGCTGATAGCCAAAAATCTTTGAGCTTAATAAGACGATAAGAGGACGCAAGCGTTTACCACCGCTATTGATAATGTGTTGAGAGATAGTTTGGATAACTGGCACATTAGAAATTAATTGTTCGCTAATCAAGCGGCTAATGGAATTTAAGTCATCGCAAAGTAATTGTTGAATCTCAATAAGAGTTGGTGTTGATTTAGATTCGTCAGCTATATTGATTAAAGTCATGATTGACCGCTAGTCGTTATTGTAGTTCCCCATGCTAGGGAGTCTCATTGCTAGTGTCAAGAAAAATCTTATATAAAATTGATATCTAAAAGTATTCTTGACTTGCTTTAGTAAAATGCTTAAAATTTGTCTTTTGATTAATTTAGAACCTAATGGGGAGCCACATGTATGCAATAATCCGCACTGGCGGTAAACAATATCGAGTTTGTCCTGGACAGACCATTAAAATAGAAAGATTGCCTGTAGAAGCAGGAGAAACAGTTAATTTTGAAGAAGTATTATTAGTTGCTAATGATCAAAATTTAAATGTTGGGGCGCCATTATTAGCTAACACTAGAGTAATTGGTGAAATTATTGAGCATGGTCGGGCAAAAAAAATTAACATAATCAAATTTAAACGCCGTAAACATCACATGAAACATCAAGGCCATCGTCAGAATTATACTAAGATAAAAGTAACTGGCATTGAAGCTGAGAATTTTTCATCTAAGCACGAGGAGTAATCTATGGCACATAAGAAAGCGGGCGGTAGTAGTAAAAATGGTCGCGATTCTCATTCAAAGCGATTAGGGGTTAAAAATTTTGGTGGTCAAATTGTTATACCAGGCAATATTATTATTCGTCAAAGAGGCACCCAATATCATCCTGGGAAAGGAGTAGGTATGGGACGTGACTATACTCTCTATGCTTTGATTAAGGGCAAAGTTTTATTTGCTCGAAAGGGACCTAGTAATTATCAATTTGTTTCTGTAGAACCAGAAGTTACCGAGTAATTAAAATCACTGCATTATTCTGTCCACCTCCCATTCCAATTCGTTAAAAATAAATAAATGAAATTTGTCGATGAAGTAGTTATACGTGTAGAGGCGGGGAAAGGAGGCTCCGGCTGCCTTAGTTTTCGTCGCGAAAAATATATTCCTCGCGGAGGACCAGATGGTGGCGATGGCGGTGATGGTGGCAGTGTTTATCTAGTAGCCGATCTTCATTTAAATACGTTATCCAATTTCCGTCATAAACCTGAGCACAGGGCTGCAAACGGTCAATCTGGAATGGGAAAGCTACGAAGAGGGAAAAGTGGCGAAGATTTGTATATACCTGTACCTCTTGGAACTATTGTGTATGATACACAAACTGAAGAATTAATTGGTGATTTGGTCGAATCTGGCCAATCTTTATGCGTAGCTAAAGGCGGTTTTCACGGACTAGGAAATGCGCGATTCAAAAGCAGTGTCAATCGGGCTCCTCGACAGACAACTTTAGGTTCTATAGGTGAGCACAGAAAGTTGCGTTTGGAGCTTAAGCTATTGGCAGATGTCGGTTTATGTGGTTTACCTAACGCAGGAAAATCCACTCTCATTCGTGCTATCTCACACGCTACTCCTAAAGTAGCGGATTATCCTTTCACCACGTTACATCCACATTTGGGCGTTGTCAGTGTGGATGACTATAACAGTTTTGTAGTAGCGGATATTCCAGGCTTAATTTCTGGAGCGAGTCAAGGTTTGGGTCTAGGGGTTCAATTTTTGAAACATTTAAGCCGTACTAGTTTGTTACTGCATTTAGTAGATATTACCGGTGAGGGCAATGAGAATCCTGTTGAGGCTATTCATACGGTAACTACTGAAATCAATCTATTTAGTGAGGTGCTGTCAAAAAAAGAACGCTGGTTAGTGTTTAATAAAATGGATTTAATGCCTAGTGATGAAAGTCAAAGCCGCTGTCAGCAAGTGATAAAGGCGTGCAAATGGCAAGGACCCGTTTTTGAAATATCAGCAATCCAACGTAAGGGTACTAAAGAATTATGTCAGCAAATCAGTTCTTATTTATCTAAGCAAACTTCGGTCTAATTTAATTATTTAATTAGAAGATTCTACAAGCTTAGTCTGAGAATTTTTCCGCAAACTCCGACTCAGACGGCTTTTGAGGCGAGCTGCTTTATTAGGATGAGTAAGACCTTTAGTAACAGACTTGTCAATAATAGATATGGTTTTTTGTACTATTTTTTCTGGAATAGATTGATTTTGTGAATCAGTTTCGATTGATTTACGCAATTTTTTTATTGCTGTACGCAAACGTGAACGCTGGCTAGCATTATGAGCTGCTCTTTCTCGATTTTGTTCTGCTCGCTTTGTTGCTTGTCGTGAATTAGCCACGGTATACTCCTCTTTTTATTGACGTGCTAACTATGCCTTTTTTTTGTGTGTTTGTCAATAATAATGACCTTAGATATTACCGTTAATTTTTATACTTTAAAGTTGTTAAATCAATTTTGAATGACTTAGAAAAGCTTCATAGTCTAGAAATTTTACACAATGATAAAGTCTTTTATCCGCGTAATAGATCTGAGCAAATAAAAGTGTTTTTTCATCTAATAGTGGGTATATTTGTTTTGCAAAAATTAGATTAATCTATTGATTTCAAATAAGAAACAGCGCTTCAATTATCTTGATATAAGATTACATAAAAAATATGGTAAAATACCCTATTCCGGTTGATTTCGCTCCAGGGGCCAAATAGATTGATCACGTGTGGCGCCTGGCTTTGCAACTTACGCTTCTAGCTCAAGCTTTAGGTAGAAAAAAGTAAATGAAATTAATTCGAGGCCAACTGCGTTTAACTCAAGCAATATCAAGTTGCGTTGCCACTATAGGTAATTTTGATGGTTTTCATCTTGGGCATCAGCAGCTGCTATCCAAGCTTCGCGAAAATGGAAGAAAATTGAATTTACCGACTGTTGTCATTACTTTTGAACCTTATCCCTATGAATTTTTTCACCGACAGCTTATTATTCCTCGATTAATGCGTTTCCACGAAAAATGGCGATTACTTGAAGAATACGCAATAGATTATCTAGTTTGTTTACGCTTTAATGCTCAATTAGCCCAATATTCAGCAGAAGAATTTGTACAAGAAATATTAGTTAAGCAATTAGGCATTAAAATCCTAATTATTGGTGACGATTTTCATTTTGGCGCAAAGCGTCAAGGAGATGTTGGTTTATTACAAAAATTAGGTAAACGTTATCAATTTCAAACTATTCAAATCCCGCCTTTTTTAATTGAAGGCCACCGGGTAAGCAGCACGCGCATCCGTCAAGCTTTGTCGAAGAATGATTTTTTGTTGGCTAAATCTTTATTAGGTAGATGGTATTTTTTATGTGGTAAGATTGTTCATGGTGATGGACGAGGCAAACAGCTCGGAATGGCTACTGCCAATATCAATTTATCTAATAAAGAAGTTTGTGTAGCAGGGGTTTATGTAGTGCAAGTATTAGGTTTGTCCTCACACCCTCTTCCTGGTGTGGCATGTGTTGGTTTTAGGCCTATGTTTTCTGGGCGAGGGAGGTGGCTAGAAGTTCATTTGTTAAATTTTGATCAAGATATCTATAATCGTCATGTAAGAGTAGAATTTTTACATAAGTTGCGTGATGAACAATGTTTTGCTGATACGGGCGCTTTAAGTGCTCAGATGCAGCTGGACAAAGAGGAAGCGGAGTTATTTTTTAACTGCCAATTATCTTTGTAATGGAATGTGTATTTTTCCTAAATTAATTAAAGAGGTTCAATTATGGTAATATCTAATAAACAAGCAAAAATTATTTATGAAACCCACTTACCCTTACCTCTACTGGCCAGGGGTAAAGTTCGTGATATCTATGTTATAGACGATCAACGTTTGTTGATTGTTGCAACGGATCGCTTGAGTGCCTTTGATGTCATTTTGCCAAACCCCATTCCTTTCAGAGGTAAAATTTTAACTCAAATCTCAGCATTTTGGTTTAACTATCTGCAGGATATTATTCCTCATCACTTGATTACCACTGATATTGAGCAAATGGGATTATTGCCAGAGATTTTAGAAAATTATGGAGAGGATTTGGTGGGTCGTACTATGCTAGTTCGTCGGACGCAGCCGATACCTGTAGAATGTGTGGTTCGTGGCTACGTAGCGGGTACGGGTTGGAAAGACTATCAAAAAGCTCAAGCTATTTGTGGGCACCGTTTACCTGCCGGATTGAAACAAAGCCAACGATTACCCATACCTCTTTCACCCCTGCGACTAAAGCAGTTGAAGGACATGATGAAAATATTGATTTCGCTACGGTAAAAAGTATAGTTGGTGATGTTTTGGCAGCCCAGTTGCAAAATATTTCCTTGCAAATTTATAAACGTGGGTTTGAGTTCGCTATTAACAAAGGCATTATTATTGCAGATACTAAGTTCGAATTTGGTCTGTGGCAGAATCAATTGATATTAATTGATGAGGTGTTAACTCCAGACAGTTCTAGATTTTGGCCTGAAGATCAATATCTTTCAGGAAGAGACCAACCTAGCTTTGATAAACAGATTGTACGTAATTTTTTATCATCTACTGCCTGGAATTATGAACCCCCGGCTCCAGAATTACCGGCCAGCGTAATTGAGCAAACTGCTCAGGCATACCAAGATGCATACCATCGTTTGACTGGTAACGTTTTGGAAATATGATTGAATTATCTTCTAATTCAGTTTCTCAGCAAGGCGAAATCCTTTTGCTATGACGTACTGGTTATAGGTAATGGCATAGCGGGATTAAGTTATGTTTTAACTTTGGTTGGGATTAACCCAAAGGTTCGCATTGCCTTACTGTGTAAAAAAAAATTGCATGAATCAAATAGTCAGTATGCAAAAGGAGGAATTGCTACAGTTTCTTTGGCGACAGATTCATTTGCCCAGCATGTGGCAGATACTTTAGCTGCTGGAGATGGTTTATGTGATAGTCAAATAGCAGAGCAAATTATTCGTGAAGGGCCAGCAGTTATTCAATTTTTACAACAACATGGAGTTGAGTTTGATCAAGCCAAAAATTTTCCATTAGGCCACGAAGGAGGGCACTCTCAGCGCCGCATTTATACTCATGGAGATCGAACTGGAGCAGAAATAATGCGCGCTTTAGTTAAAGCGGTACAACAGAATCATCAAGTGACAATTTTTGAGCATCATGTTGCAGTCAATTTGATTACACATGGACCAGAGTGTATTCCTGTGCAACCACAAGCAGTTGTTGGAGCATATGTATTAGACGAGCAAAGTGGATTAATTCATGTTTTCCAAGTGAAAGTGGTCATATTAGCAACAGGAGGAGCCGGGAAAATTTATCGTTATACGTCAAATCCAGAGGTTGCTACGGGTGATGGAATTGCTATGGCCTATCGTGCTGGTGCTCGAGTTAGTAACATGGAATTTTATCAGTTTCATCCCACCTTGCTTTATCATCCTGCTCATAACAATGTATTAATTTCTGAAGCCTTGCGAGGCGAAGGAGCTTATTTACGTTTAGTAGAAACCGGACAGCGATTTATGCAACATTATGCTCCAGCACAAATGGAGTTATCTACTCGTGACATTGTTGCCCGAGCTATTTTTACTGAGATAGAACGCAGTGATTATAATTACGTTCATTTAGATATTACGCATCGATCCCAAGATTTCCTTCAGCAACGTTTTCCTGAAAGCTATCAATGTTTGCTTTCATTGGGAATCGATATGAGTAAGCATAGGATTCCGGTGGTTCCTGCGGCACATTATTTATGCGGTGGAATTTTAGCTAAACTGGATGGCGCCACGGATCTTTATCGATTGTATGCCATTGGTGAAGTAGCTTCTATTGGCTTTCACGGTGCTAATCGCTTGGCGAGTAATTCGCTTTTAGAAGGGGTAGTCATGGCGCGCTATGCGGCAAAAGCCTCTTTGCGATGGTTAGAAAATGCTTTGCCTGATGGAATGATTCAACCTTGGAACTCTCAAGGTGTTATTGACTTAAGACGAGCGAGTCAAATCAATGCTCATTGGCGGGGGCTGCGGGGAGAAATGAGTTCCTATGCTGGGATTGTGCGTACTGCAGAAGGGTTGAAGGATTTATTGCGCTTGATTTTTGTACGACGAAACATGATTGAAGAATATTATTGGCAATATGTAATCACTCGTGACCTAATAGAGTTGCGGAATATTTTACTATTAGCTGAATTAATTGTTCGCTCGGCTTTACAACGTCAGGAAAGCCGTGGTGGGCACTACCGAGAAGATTATCCTGATAAACAACTTTGTGCAGAGCCAACAATATTACGTGAACAAATGAATCATCCTAATCCATGGCTGTAAATTTTTTAGTAACTAAAAATTGAACAAGGAATAAACCCGAATTGACTCACAAATTTCCCGTCCTCCACATATTCCGGCAATTTTCCGGATAGCCAATTTTTAATCACTTAAATAAGATTTTGATATTTGATAGCATATATGCCACCATTAAAAAATGGAAAAAATTTTAGTTATTGATACTTCTACATTTGTATCAGCTTTGATCGGCGAGGCCGGAGCAAGCCGAGAAGTATTGCGGCGCTGCTTCAATGGACAATACCGACCTTTGATGGGAACACCGCTTTTTCATGAATATGAATCTTTATTGGGGCGTGAAAAATTATTTAAAAATTGCTCGCTCTCTACTGATGAACGAGAAGACTTGTTGAATGCTTTTATATCTGTTTGCCGCTGGATTCATGTTTATTATCTTTGGCAACCTAATTTAAGAGATGAAGACGATAACCATGTTTTAGAATTAGCTATTGCTGGCAATGCAACGGCAATTATTACGAAGAATGTTAAAGATTTTAAAAGTGGTCAGTTGCTTTTCCCTGGTATTAATATTTTGAAACCTGAACAATTATTGAAGGAGGATACCTAAATGTCTACCTTAACGATCAGATTACCTGATGATAAGCATGAGCGGCTTAAGCTACTAGCCAAGCAACGGCATATTAGCATTAATAAATTAATGGAAGAAATTTCCACAATAGTCTTGGCTGAATTTGACGCGGAAATGCGATTTCGTGCCCGTGCTGCTAAAGGCTCTTCAAAAGAGGGACTTAAATTATTAAATCAAATAGATAAGCATTTTAATAAAAAAAGGGATGACAATAGTTGATAAAATAATAAATTTGCAGGGGCGAAGATCAGACCTGTAATTTGACATGAGCATACAATTGTCAACAGCAGGTACTATTACGCTTAAAGAGCTTGGCGCGCCACTCCCGTTTGTTGAGCGGCCTCAATTACTGCGGCGGCCACAGCAGGAACTACTTGCTCATTAAAGACGCTAGGGATAATGTATTGAGCTGATAAGTCTTTTTCTTCAATGACATTGGCAATGGCAAAGGCTGCTGCTAATTGCATTTCTAGATTAATATCTTTAGCTCGGCAATCCAGAGCCCCGCGAAAAATTCCCGGAAAAGCTAAAAGATTATTTATTTGATTAGGATAATCGCTGCGACCGGTAGCCATAATAGTCACATACGGGGCTGCTATTTCTGGCATAATCTCGGGAGTAGGGTTGGCCATGGCGAAAACGATAGGATCTTTATTCATGTTTTTTAAATCTTCTACGGTGATTATTCCTGGAGCTGAAAGTCCAATAAACATATCGGCTCCTTTTATCACCTCATGAATGCTGCCTTGTTCATGATTGGGATTGGTAGTGCGAGCAAATTCAAGTTTACTCGCATCAAGATCGGTACGGCTGGTTACTAATGCCCCCTTGCGATCACAACCCACAATATTAATTACTCCCAGGCGTAACAACATATTTTTGCAGGCAGTCCCGGCTGCTCCTACACCACTAAAAACTACTTTTAGATTTTCGGGTTTTTTGTGGATAATTTTTAAAGCATTAATAAAAGCTGCTGCAACTACAGTAGCCGTGCCATGTTGGTCATCATGAAATACAGGAATATCCAGATTAGCTTTTAAACGCTGTTCTATTTCAAAGCAGCGAGGAGCGGAAATATCTTCTAAATTAATGCCCCCAAAATTAGGCGCCAAATAAGTAACTGTACGAATAAATTCCTCAACATCAGCAGTGGCTAAACAGAGGGGAAATGCATCAACATTGGCGAAAGATTTGAATAATAAAGCCTTACCTTCCATGACCGGTAAAGCGGCTTTAGGTCCAATATTACCAAGACCTAAAACTGCAGTACCATCGCTAATAACGGCTACGGTGTTGCGGCGAATAGTAAAAAAATCAGCTTGATCTGGAGATTGATGAATGGCTAAACATACTTTAGCCACTCCCGGAGTATAAATTAATGATAATTCTTCCGGACGGGTGATCGAAATTTTGCTTTGAATTTCTATCTTTCCTCCAATATGAAAAAGAAAAGCCGGATCTAAAGGAGTGCAGCTCGCATTTTCTAAGGTATTTATTTCTTTAATGAAAATTTTTGCATAATTAAAATCAATGGATAGAAAAATGCGATTGGGAAATTTTTCGAATGGGGGTTGAATTTTACTGATAATCTTAATTTTATCTCGGAAGTCATGCAAAATATTTTGTAGCTGAATCGGAAAGTTCGGATCCACTTCTTTGTTAGTGATATCAATACGGATGACAATGGAATTTAAATGGCTATTAGTAGCTATCATATTTTAATCCTATGGTTTTACTCAGATTTGATCATACTATGGGGTTGCTTGCTGAAATTGACTAATATACCATAATAAATTCCTAAAATAGGAGGGAAGCATATGAATAAATTTTTGTGGAAAAGGTTAGTTGCTATTTTCATTACGGGCTTATTAATAACCTTAGGAATTGAAAGTAAAGCAACACCGTTGATTTCCCCCATACAACACGGAGGTTCTCAAGTGTTTACTTTAAGTAGTTCCGCTTTTCAAGAAGGACAGGAAATTCCTGAACTTTATACTTGTGATGGAGGAGATATTTCTCCGCCATTGAGTTGGGAGCAACTGCCAAATAAAACTCAATCATTGGTATTAATTATGGATGATCCTGATGCTCCACGTGGGGTTTGGGACCATTGGATTTTGTTTAATATTCCGACTACGATAGATTCTTTGGCAGAAGATATTACCACAAATTTTCCGGTTGGAGCGAAATGGGGTCTTAACAGCTGGGGAAAGAAAAATTATGGTGGCCCCTGTCCTCCTTCGGGCACACATCGTTATTTTTTCAAACTTTATGCTTTAGATATAATTTTAAATCTCGCTGAAGGGGTAGATAAGAAAAAGCTTCTTGTGACTATGAAGGGACATATTTTAGGGCAAGCGACTTTAATGGGTAAATATAAACGAAACACATAAGGCGTGGAATGAAAGATTATAAACATACTTTGAACTTGCCTAATACCGCTTTTCCAATGAAAGCGAATCTATCTCAGCGGGAACCAGAAATTTTGAAGCGTTGGGAAGAGATGGATTTATATTATCAATCACAAGTATTTTGTCGAGGTAGGCCGCGCTTTATTCTCCATGATGGACCTCCTTATGCAAATGCTAGGCCTCATTTAGGTACTGCACTGAACAAGATTCTGAAAGACATAGTAGTTAAATCGAAGATTTTAAGTGGTTTTCATGCGCCATATGTGCCGGGATGGGATTGCCATGGTTTGCCAATTGAGTTAAATGTTGAAAAAAAAATTGGTAAAGCTGGAGAAAAAATGTCGCTTGCTGACTTTAGGCAAGCTTGTAGAGAATATGCTCAGCAACAAGTTGAGTTGCAAAAAACCGATTTTAAGCGTTTAGGGGTGATGGGAGATTGGCAGCAGCCTTATCTGACGATGCATTATAGTTATGAGGCCGATGTTGTACGAACATTAATCAAAATTATTGCTAATGGTCATTTACATCGTGGTCAAAAACCTGTTCACTGGTGCACAGCTTGTGGCTCTGCTTTGGCAGAGGCAGAAGTGGAGTATCAGGATAAATCCTCTCCCGCGATTGATGTTGGTTTTGAAGTGGTGGAGCCACGAAAATTAGCTGAAATATTTAATATTTCTTCTGAAGTTCTAACACCTTCTATTATGGTACCTATTTGGACTACCACGCCGTGGACTTTACCTGCTAATCAAGCAGTGACTTTACGTTCTGATTTTGATTATGTGGTATTTACGGGTCAATTCGGCAATGAGTTGATCTCTTTGATTTGTGCCAAAGAATTATTAGAGAGTGTGATTTCGCGCTATGGCATCACGCATTTTACGGTTCACGCAACAGTTAACGGCGAGTGGTTAGAAGGATTACTGTTGCAACATCCCTTTTTACCCCGTCAGGTACCCATCATCTTAGGCGAACATGTCACTTTAGAAATGGGAACAGGATGTGTACATACGGCTCCTGCTCATGGACAAGATGATTATGTGGTGGGGGAGCAATACCAACTTCCTATGTATAGTCCGGTAAACGCCAAGGGCTGTTTTGATAACACAGTAGCTTTAGTAAAAGGCCTGTATGTTTTTAAAGCGGATGAGCCCATCATTGCTGAACTCAAGAATAGAGGGCGTTTATTGCATTATGTTACTATTGAGCATAGTTATCCTCATTGTTGGCGTCATAAAACTCCGCTCATTTTTCGTGCGACACCGCAATGGTTTATCAGTATGGATCAAAGCGGTTTGCGTAATCAGGCGCTTGCAGCAGTAGAGCAGGTAACCTGGATGCCAAGTTGGGGAAAGATTCGTATGAGCCGAATGCTAGAAGCGAGACCTGATTGGTGTATCTCGCGCCAGCGTGCTTGGGGAATCCCCATCCCACTGTTTATGCATAAAATTACCGGTGATTTACATCCGCATACGTTAGAATTTTTGGAACAAGTAGCAAAACGCATTGAAAAGGAAGGGGTCGAGGCATGGCATCGTCTGGATCCCGCCGAATTATTAGGAGACGCAACAGAAGATTACGAGAAGGTCATAGACATATTGGATGTGTGGTTTGATTCAGGTGTTTCACATGCTTGTGTTCTAGAAAAACGTGCTGAATTAGGTATTCCTGCTGATTTGTATTTTGAAGGGACTGATCAATATCGTGGTTGGTTTCAAACCTCGTTGCTAACTGCCTTAGCTATGCATGGGCAAGTGCCATTTAAAACTATTTTGACACATGGCTATGTCGTGGATGCGAAAGGACGGAAGATGTCTAAATCATTAGGCAATGTCATTTCGCCTATAGATGTAGTAAATACAATGGGTGCTGATGTGTTGCGTTGGTGGGCGGCTGCTTTAGATTATAAAACAGATATTAGTGCTTCCGATGAAATTCTAAATCGGAGTGCCGATGCCTATCGTCGTATTCGTAATACGTCACGCTTTTTGTTAGCAAATCTTTTTGATTTCAATCCAGAGCAAGATTTGGTGTCAATTCGAGCAGCTATTAGCATTAGATCAATGGATTATTAATACCACGCAACAATTGCAAAAAAATTTAGTTACAGCGTATGCGGAGTATAATTTCCCTGCCATCTGTCAACGGATCCATAATTTTTGTACGGTGGAATTAGGCAGCTTTTATTTGGATGTAATTAAAGATAGACAATATACCAGTTATCGCACAGGCATTCCTCGTCGCTCTGCTCAGACTGCTTTGTATTATATTGTAGAGGCACTAGTACGTTGGCTTGCGCCTATTTTGAGTTTTACTGCAGAAGAAATATGGGGCTATTTACCAGGAAAACGCTCGACTTCGGTTTTATTAACGAACTGGTACGAATTTCCCCAATCTACTGAGACTAAGCCTTTGAATGGTTTATTGCTAATGCAGGTGCGTGAAGCAGTGAATAAAGTTTTGGAAGCGCATCGCCAAGTGGGTGAGATTGGCTCAGCACTGGATGCTGAAGTAATATTGTACGCAAATGAAGCATTGTTTTCCCAACTAAGTAGCTTAGGGGAGGAATTACGTTTTGTTTTAATTACTTCTGATGCCAAAGTATTGCCTCTTACCACAGAAGAAATCGACTTTGAACCAACCGAATTGCCAGGATTATTTATAAAGGTAATTGTTTCAACACATGAAAAATGTTTACGCTGTTGGCAGCGACGACCTACTGTGGATAGTGATTTAGACTATCCGGGTATTTGTGATCGTTGTGTCCAGAATATGGAATCACCTGGAGAAGTACGTCATTATGCCTGATTTAAAAAAGGCTAAATGGCGTAATCCTGCCTTCTGGTTTTTACCCAGTCTCTTAGTTTTGGCTATAGATCAATGGAGCAAATACTATGCTGTGCATCATCTGTATTTAGAACAACCCTACCCGTTACTCCCATTTTTCAATTTAACTTTACGTTATAACATGGGAGCTGCTTTTAACCTTTTGAGCCATTGGGGAGGGTGGCAAGTTGTTTTTCTCTCCACCATTTCTATATTGGTGATTATAATTGTTTCTATCAGTTTGATGCGTTTAGCTTACCCCAATCGGTGGGTTGCCACGGGCTTAAGCTTATTACTGGGGGGGGCGGCAGGTAATTTGGTAGATCGACTACGTTTCGCTTATGTAATCGATTTTTTTGATTTCCATATTTACAATTGGCACTATGCAATTTTTAATGTTGCGGATAGCGCCATTGTCGTGGGTGTGTTTGTTTTAATGGTACACATGCTTTTTAAGAAATAACGCCCATTTTGCTTTCAACTTTATTTTTCAATCTTATAGGCCGGAATAGACAATCCTAAAGCCTTCTACATGTTCGGTAGTCACGCGCGAGTTTCGAGGGGCAGATCCAGGTCTGGGGAAGATGGGTATAGAGCCTCCTTCGGAGGTTTTATAATCAGGTATTAGATGTTGGTTTCTTTGTCTTACAATTCTTGCAGCGGCCAGAAAGACTTCTTCTAAACCCACCCCCTCTTTGGTACATTCAAAATACCCTGCAGCTCCTATGGTTGCTGCAATACTTTTTCCTTCTTCAATCAGGTTGGGTGAACTTTGCTCAAAATTAATTCTAATCAACAGTCGTGGAATATTCTCTTTTTGTAGATAATCCAAATAAGGGTTTTCATTTAAATTTGTCTCTAAGCCCTTTTTTTTAATTAAAAAAATTAGACCTACATCTGTACCTCTTGCAGAAAATGGGAATAGAAACGGTCGTACACTATTAATGAGAAATGAAATTTTATCTTGGCCTATGCTTATGGATTTGTAAAAATTCCTCCCTCCTAGAGAGGTGGTTAACATTTTATATTCTCCACTAGCGTAAGCTCCAATGGCATCTTCTTCTTCATAACCGTTTCCTATTATGAGCATTCTAAAGCGTTGCGGTCGAATTGTTTCTGCCAGCGTTGGTTCATTTATAGGTTCTAATGGTTTTGGTGGTTCTGAAGGGGGTAGAACCGTGGTTAATTTTTTTGTACAAGCGAAAAAATAATTGTAAAAAGCGCTATTTTTTCCACCAGGGATAATATTAAACAAATTAAAAAAACTGAACAGGTCGGTTGAGGGAGACTTCCCCCTTTTACTCTTTTCTGAGCTTAAACTTGTGCTACTAGTAATTTGCTTTGCGTCAGATTCAAGCACCTTGAATGGATTACCCTGTTTCATGTCAACTCCTTTTAAAATGGTTCCAGTGAAATAATATTAACTGATGTGAGCTGGGGGCGTCCACATAAATCCATTGCTTCCTGGTTTATATCCTGCACATCAGCTTAGATTTGTTGAGCAAAACTCTGAAAATCGAGCCAAGGCTTCTGGCATATTAGCACGGCCAAAGCCAATGCGAAAAAAATTACCTGGATAATCGTAGACTGAACCTGGAACAATCACTACTCCTTGAGAATGAATAAGGTTTTCTGCAAATTGATCGATTGGCATGGGGTGTTTAAGGTGGGTAAAAGCAGTGATTCCCGCATTAGGACGTCGCCATTCAAATAAATCTGAACAGGAAGAAAAAAATTGATCCAGAAACGCTAAATTGTGAATAACAAGTTCTCGGTTGCGAAGAAGAATTTTTTCCCTAGCTCGTAAAGCTATAATCGATAATATTTCGCTAGGAGCGCTATTACAAAGTGATAAATAATTTTTTACTGAACAAATACGCTTTAATAGGTGAGTATCATGAGTTATTAACCAGCCAATGCGTAAACCAGGTAATCCCCATAGCTTTGAAGTACCACTTAGGCTAATACCTTTTTCATAAACATCACATACTGCTGGCAGCCGATCTTTTTCGTTTTGCTCCGAATAACGGTAGATTTCATCAGATAATAAATAAGCGCCACTTTTTTTAGCGAGCTGTACAATTTTGGAAAAAGTATTTTGATCTGGTAAATAGCTGGTAGGATTGTTGGGAAAATTAATACTAATAAATTGAGTATTATCGCGCACTGCATTTTCTAGCTCGTTATAATTTAATTGCCAATGCTGACCATGGGGTTTAATTGCCACTTCGGTTATTTCTGCACCGCAATATGTAGGTAAAGTTTTGTGTGACTGATAACAGGGGGTTACAATTATGGCATGCGAACCGGGTTTTGCTAGGATTTTTATAGTGGTATAAATTGCTTCTTCTGCACCGCTACATACTAAAACATTTTCGGCAGTAACACTTTGATGAAGTTGCGCGATTTCCTGACGTAGCAAAGGTAAACCGTGAGTTTCGGTATATCCCAGCTTTAAATTATTCCATAATTGCAGGGCTTCGCGATCAGCAAAGCCTAGCAACTCAGTCATGGAAAAAGATTCAGCGTCAGAAGCTCCCAATATATAAGGTGTGGAAAATTCATAGTTAGCAAAAAATTCTTCAATTTTAAATGGAATAAGTTTCATGACGTTTTATCATCCGTTGTTAAATTAATTTTGGCTTTTAAATAATTATAAACCGTGCCTCGAGAAATTTTTAAAATTTTTGAAACATGCTGTGCACTGTTTTTTCCAGTAAAAGCTCCATATTTATAAAGTTGTGCAACAATAGTTTTTTTTTGTAGCGTTGTTAAATTTTTAAGATGCCAATTTTTTTCTTGTAAATAACTATAAACATACTGGTTAATCTTTTCTTGCCAATCGTTCTTGAACAAAATTTTTGGCTTGGGCATCAACTGATTTTTTTGCATAAAAGCCTGAATTAGTGTTTGAAATTCTTCCAGAACAGAAAGATCAAGATTAATGCACATCATAATATCAGGTCTACCCTTGTCATTACGGATGATCACACTAATAGATTTTAAGTTTCTACCATCCCAATTGATTTTTTCGTAGGGTCCTAATAAATCGTCAAAGAAGAGAGGAATCCCCTGTTTTGCGATTACTAAAACTATTGTATAAAGCAATAATTTTATTGGTTTTCAGATTATGAATAACAACCTCAGCGTAAGGGTGTAATAAACGAGTAATAGCTTCGGCTATGGATAAGTAATTTTGCAATTCAGAATTGGTTGATTTTGTAATTTGTACAATATAATCTAAATTATACAATATTGTCAAATTACATGTAGAAAAATATTTTAGTCAATTATTTGTCTGAAGAATAAATTCTGATATGAACTATATTATTTATAGGGAGCGTTTCTTTGTGAAACGCATCAACGGTTAGGGGGCGAAAGAAGTCTAATGCATAATAAAATCAATTTTTAAAGTAAATAGGGAGAAAGAAATTATGCCCAAAAACTCTTTTTTAACGGGCCTTGGGAAATTTGCCCTATTAGGTATGGCCATCGGAGTGATAGCTACTATTACTCGTCGTTATACTGATCAAGTTAAGGGGAAAGATCAGTTTTCCGAACATACGCGAAAACAGCATAAGAAACGGTTTATTTCAGGCATGCATCAACCATTCATAGCAGATAAACATCAACAATGTCTATTTCAAAAACATTTTTCTGAATTCTCACATTTGCTGCCGATCTCTGTTGAAGTTTTTAGAAAAAAACAAGCTTTGCGTATCCCTGTTAAGATAAAATCATTATCAAATTGTCCGGTAAAATTAAGCTTTGAAAATACGGGTACGTTGGCAGTAGGTGGGCCACCCGCATTAATGTCAGCAGTGTCACATATTCTAGCTGGTAACCAAGTGATGTTTTTGAATGATAGTCGTAGGTGGCCAATTGCCTATGGATCAGCTTTCCATTTGGAGCCTGATGCTACATCTCAGGCAACACCGACTCACTATCTGCCATCTCGCTTCTTTTTAGATCAATTTATACGAGCTATCTATCTTTATGAGAGTTACGAGAGTATTGAAAAAAATGGGTATTTCTCCTGGAAAACATTCAATTGGTTAGGCTGGATAAAATGTCCTGAACAATGGTTGGTGGGAATAAAACTCGCTTTCTACCTTCAACTGACTTTTATATCTAGCCAAGCACAAGACAAGCTTCTATTAAGCAGTTTAGCGCAAAAATGCTACGCAGATGAGAAATTTTATACTGAATTAGATAAAAAATTGGATAATAAACTTTTACTTCCGGGACAAGGGTGCATTATTGTCGCGCGGACTAAAAAAGAAGTTGATGAGTTACTTGCTATGAAAGCGGCGTTAACTCAAGAAGGACGTACACTTAATATCCTATCAAAAGAGGATATGAGGCGACGGTTTGGATTTTTACCTGGCGGGATGATGTATGGGGAAAAAACACATGATAGGGTGTTATCACCTCATTATTACCAATTACTTACCGACTATATTCAGCAACAAAAGGGTAAGGTTATTGATGGTACTTTGACAACAATCTATACGGATGGCCAACAATCTGGTGGCATTGCTGAATATAGTGATAGTGAGGGACAAAAGCGGTTTTTGCCTTTTTCCGAGTTATACATGTCATTAGGAAGTCAGCTCGTTTATGACTTGCAGGGAAACCCTCTCTTCAATACTATTGCGGCTCGTGGGGTATCGGTGTTAGCTCATCTTTATTTACCCATAAATTACCAGCTTCCTCCATCAATAGTGTGTGGGGAGACTAATAATCTTACCAAATTATCACTAAATCCTTTTGCAGTTGTGGATGAAAATGGGAATAGCTATCATCTTTACTTAGTTCGAATTACGGCTGGCGCTTGTATTACCCCCAATGTTACAGGAAAAGATAGTGCTGATTACGATGCTACCTTTGCAGTTGGATTAATGAGCGCAGTTAGAAAAACTTTTGGTAAGCAATGCATTTTCGAACCCTTGTTTGTCTGTGGTTGTAACCGCCAATTGAGCCAGTACGGCCAGTTACATTGGATAACTTTTTCACCAGGTATTCATGTCCAGTATGGTGCAAGTGGTGGTGGCTTAACGCGGGCAAGTGAACTTCCATGAAGAAACCTTACAAGCAAATTTTTTAGTCTAGGCTCAGAAAAGAGTACTTCTTATAATCAGACCTAACGTTAGATTCGTGGCTTCACGCGTATTTATATCTTTATTTTTTTCAAATTGCTTGATCATGGCCTTTATCTCCTTAGTTGGGAGGCTTAGTTCGCTAGTTGGAAAACGTTGAGTCCAAAGTTCTAAATGACTCATAAATATATACAAACTATCATCAAGCACTTTTTGAGCTGAACAAATTGTCTTTAGTTCAGATATGCATCTAGCATTACTAATTTGATTTATTAAATCTATATAGGGGTTAACGAATGTTGTTGTTGTTTGCTTCACTTTTTTAGAAAAATAGAAGCACCTCATCATTAAATTATCTTTTAACCACGTAAGACTGCTTTCTGTTTCGAGATTTTTTTCCACTTCAATTGCTACCGTGGCCTTTTTATCTTCCGCAACAGGTGTATAAACACAGGTGGAAAGCGGGTCGCGTAAAAAAGCATTCATGGTTGTCAAAGACTTTCCCCCACCTTTTAGCGCCCCAACAAGCTTTGCTTCCATTTTGTGCTCTGGAAACGGATGATGAAAGGGTAGATGGCAACCGCTACCAAAAGAAGAATGAGGATCAGTTGGTACGACTAAAAACTGCTGATAACTACTTCCTTCCTCTTCAGAAGGGTCTTCAAATTTGCAATATATACCAAGTGCTTTAGTTATGATATCGATGGTTTTTATTTTTGTAATGACGAGACTGAGATAATTTTCCTTATCCTCTTCTTTTTCCTCTTTCTGCATCCTAGAAAAATTGACAAAATCTGAAAAATCGAACAGACAACCTTGGGTCCATTTAAGCGGCTCATTATTGTTATTCAAAAAATCTTGCAAATAGACAAAAAACTTGGCTAAGGCTCGAATTAAACAATCTTTTACGTAATCTCTTAAGGTAGTGTTTTGATAAAGCTGAATTTCTAATGCACTGGCTGGTATCTTTATCCACATTTTTTCGGTTATTTTATTAGTTTGAGAATAAGTATATGCACTAAGAAAAAGTTTCATAAGTCGCTTTGCTACATACTCTTGATATCCTGTTTTATCAAAGTAACAATCTATCATACGTTTATTTGTCTCTCCTAACATACAAATGAAATTCGAGTCTCCTTTACAGCTTTCATATTTTGGCTTTGGCCGGCCACAGTATTCACGATATATTCTATCTATTAATAATCGAATTCCCATATCAATTTTAGTTTCTTCAATACTAAATGGTTTTATTACAAACAACAGTGAACCCACTGTATTAAACTTATGGCAGGATAGAGTGGTCTCGGCTATGATGATCACACCGGTATTATTCTTTTTCCATTTTTCTTTCCCAATTACTGTCAAAAATTTTCCGATACAATCAAAATAAAGAAAAATGTTTGGAGGAGAAATATTTAATATATTACTCCAATCAATTCCTAGTTCGGTTTCATTACTACCATCTCTATTTTTAAGTAGAGTCCAAATCATTCCTGGGGTAAGATTACTTCTATCTAATGTTACTGTACTTTCTAACTTTCTCTCATTTTGTCGTTTATTTACATAAAAATTTACAATGGCGCCAAGAAAAATTGTCTTCATCTTGTTGATCTCTTCAACTACCCACTTCTCCGTAAACAGTAATACTTCTTTACTATATGCTAGGCTAATATCCTTTTCATTTAGATCTGTACGATAATTTACTTTTACAACTCCACTTTTTTGTATCTCATTGTTTTTCCAAAAAGGAAAAGCCAACTTGTTTTCCTTTCTCTTGTCTATATAAATTTGTTGAGTAGCGAAATCTCTAAAAAGACCGGTTGGCATAACAACATAGAGTTTACCTATTCTCAACTCATTTTCTGCAATTATTTTATGCCAAGAAGAAGTGAGTGGAGTATAGAAATCTTTTTTATATTCTCCTTTAACTCCTGTTAAAATACTAAGAGCATCACTCTGAGTTATTTTACCGTAAGCATCTGCCTTAGTAGGGTCTAAAACACTAGCTGCTGGACTTGTTGCCACCCTATTAAAAACTATGCTATAAACTGTACAATCTGCAAATTCTCTGAAATCTAAAATAGTCTGCGGAACAACTTGAGATTGCAAACTATCGTCTTTATTTTTTGATGATCTCACTATCAGACGAATCGTACTTATCGTTTTTTCATATTCTAATTTTGAATCTTGCTTTTCTTGATCAGAGTAAGGATCATAATATATACCTGCAATTTCTTGCAGCCTAACAGAATAGGTCAGTAATAAATCCTCTATCGCTTTTAAAAGAAATTTACTTATAATAGGGAAAAAGTAACCGGAAAAGCTTTCTAGATCCCTCGCAGAAATGGAGATAAAAGCTTTCTTCTGAGTAGACGATGTCATAACATCTTGATTGGCATGCATTAGAAGAGCCAATAAATTTGACTTATAATATTCAATATATTTTTTCCCAATAATACTAACTGAATTTTTTCCTGGATTAATCAACATCATTTCTTTGGTTTCCGGTGTCGGAATGTAACCATCAAAAGAAAGAGCGGAGGTAAAGAGAAGTTGACCCGAAAGAATTTTTTTAGTAGTAAAAAAATTCACAGGGACAGCAAAATTAAATCCCGCTAGAATAGACAATTCAAAATCATTAAATAAATTAAAATTGGTAAAAATTTCTATAGTTTGTTTGGATTGAATAAGTAAAAAGATAAATTCGGATAACGAAAGGGGCTTAACTATTTCTTGAATATTGACAGTATTTTTAATGGTTTTTTTAAGTAATTTTTGTAAACAATCACCTGGTAAGAGTTTCCCTTCTGCTAGATTATCTTTATATTCTATTATTTTTTCTAAGGTTCCATTGTTAAAAATAATCTTATATTCTAACTTCGCTTCCGCATCTTCTTCTTCTTCGATTTCGTCCGTCTTTTCTTCTAGATGTTTCGAGCTTTGCTTACGTATATTTATTTTATCGAGATTTGATTTTTCCTCAATGTTAATGCCTAATATATCTCTTTCAATAGGTTTTCTACTACTTTTTTGCGGAAGAGAATTTGGAGACGGCGTTTGACTTTTATCAATTTTATCCATATATTAATCTCCTTTATATTATTTACTGATTCATGCGGGTGAATGTGATTCACAACAGAACATGAATGCATCATATCCAAAATAATTTGAGTACACAATAGGCAAATAGATTGCTCCTACCAGAATTGTTCTTTAAAATGGATAGAGCTATTCTATATAGGGTCTAAAGTTTATAGGAATTCTCTAATGTCGCTTGTTAAAATTAAAAATATTGGTGTATTTTGTGGTTCTAGTCTAGGAAATGAACCTCTCTACTGTGAAGCAACGAAAGAATTAGCCAAGTATCTAGTTGATGCCAGAATCACATTAGTTTATGGTGGTGCAAATGTGGGTTTAATGGGTCTATTAGCGGATCATATTCTAAAAAATAATGGTGAAGTTATCGGTGTTATTCCTAAATCATTAGTTGATAAAGAAGTTGCCCACCCAGATTTGACTAAATTACATATAGTCAATTCAATGCATGAAAGAAAAGCCATGATGGAAAAATTGTCAGATGGTTTTATAATGTTACCGGGTGGCGCAGGTTCTTTAGATGAGTTTTTTGAAATGGTTACTTGGGCTCAGCTAGGTTTTCATTCTAAGCCATGTGGCATACTCAATATAGGTAATTATTATGATTCTCTGCTAACATTTTTAGATCATGTAGTGGAAAAAGGTTTTATGAAGCTTACACATCGGAACATGATTATTGTTGAAAATTCCCCACAAATTTTATTTCAAAAACTTGGTAATTACCAAGTCGCCTTAGAAAAAAAATGGTTTGATTATTCTTTAAGTCTGACGGATCATTAATTTCTTAGCCTAGTAAATTCACGCTTCAATTAATTTAAACTGTGATGCTTCAATGCTCAAGATTTATTCAGCCTTGCTTTATATATAAGGCTTGTATCTCTTTCTCATTTTCATCCTTTTTTTCTATAAATTTCAAAGGCATAAAAAATCTTGAATTTCCATAACCAGGTGGATATATAATCGGTTTATTTTCAGAGCCTAAGTAAATGAGGCAAGACAATTCACGTACAATTTTGAGCTTAAAAATATATTTTGTGGTTCTAACAAAGCCATTATCGTCTTTTGGTCCAACTGCATGGCCCCATTGTGCAACGGCATGGAATCTTCTAGCCAAACGAAGATTCTTTGCTAGATCTTCGAAGATAGCCATTGCAATAAATGCAAAATCATCTTTTACATTTGCTTTTCTAAACCAATTGTTAGACCAAATTTTAATCATGTCAGGGTTGCCTTTGTAATATTCGTAATACTGCGAATCTATTTGCCAAACAATGGATAATGGCAAGGGCAGTCTCGCATTAGCTAAGATTAAAGCCAAGTATTTTTGATTATCCTGCTTCGTCTCTTTCTCTTCGAAATTATTTTGTTCGTTGACTCTAGGCACGCCACGGGTTTTTATTTTTTTTCGGGTAGTAGAGGGTTCGTAGTCTGTGCCCCATTTCCTAGCTGAAAATGATTCATTTTGATTTTCTTGCTTCTTATTTTCTTTTGTAGGAGATTGTTGTTCGTAACCAGTCGATTCATCTTGCTTTTTGGTCTTTTTTCTGTTGCCAATCTGTTTGCTACTATCTTCTAATAGTAAGGGGGTCAAGTCTGAAATTTTAAGCAAAAATCTTATACAAAGGCTTAGCCAGCATTGTGGCTACTATTGAACAAAGAATCTACTTAAAATTTCAGACTTGACCCTGAAACACGCCTCCAACCTCATTAAGGTCATTTTTTATACAATAGAACGCAAATTTTAATAATATATTAAGTTAAATTCTTTAATATTATTTTAATTTTTATATTTTATACTAGTCTTAAGAATCCTAATTATTACCAAAGATTAAAGATATGAAACAAAAACAACAAGATTTAACAGCCAAATTAAAAGATATAATAAGACCTAAAACCGGCTATGATTTGTTCCTCATTGAAATAAATGAAACTAACGTCGATGCAATATTAGAAGCTCATAATATCAAGCAAATACCGATTTTAATTAAGTTTAGTCAAAAAGGTAGAAAACCTCGCTATCATATCTACGGTTATTCAAAAATGGGTGAGCTGCAAGCGATTAAAATTGATGCTAATTGTACGGGCCTAAAAGACTTGGAATTTACAAACCTAACGCTCCAATCTGATAGCAAATCTTCTCATACCCAAATTAACCAACTGAAAGCAGCTGATGTTCCATCTACTTTATATAAAGAGATTTCGGCTAAAAAAGGACATTTTCCTAAGGGATGTAATGATATTTTGTCAGGTTTCTTTTATCTTGATGATAAAGAAAGGTTGCACTATACAATGGGCGGGAATGCTTGGGATTATGAAGAAAAAAATGAAGGACTTCAAGCAGAGCTGAAAGACTTCAATAGAGGCCTTACTATAAATAATAAATCTTACCCTATTTATGTTATGTGGCAAGAATGGTTACTGACGGTTGCAGATAATGAGTCCCATTTTCTTTCAGATAATGATAAAGGAGCCAGAAATCATTTAAAATCTAAAAAAACATTTTCTGAATCTGCTTACAAAAGTGTAGAATATGACTACACTGCTTTTGAATACTTTTTAAAAAGAGAATTTAACTTAAACGAAACCAATTCAAAAATTTTGGATCTTGTGGCTAAAAAATATGTTCAAGGAGCACTAACTTGCAATGATGCTTCTAGGTTTTCATTAGCAGTGTCCGGTTTGGCTAATCAGCAACCAAATGTAATAATGACCACAAAGTCGTTACTCCATCGAAATGGCGTCACTATCTTCTAGGAGGAAAGGATTATAGGATAAACGCTTTAAGAACCATCCTTTCTTTTGAGGGCGGGAACAAAACAGTTCAATTAAGTAGTGGTGGGTCGGGACGATTTACTCCAGCGGGTTGGGAAATTACCAGCGTGGGAGATAACCTAACTCTTTTAGATAGTTCTTTAAAGCCGCTCGAAGATATTAAGAAAGAAGTTCAAGATTCATCACCAGAGCAATACCGTTCTGATTTAATCAAAAAAACAGAAGCAGAAAGAGCTGAGCAGCAAGAGAATTTTAATACAGCCTTAGAAAATTTGAACAACTGTGAAACTGTTAATCCTACAATTAGAACAATAAAAACATATGCTGTAGAAATCAGCAAAACTCCTGATATTTGCTTAATCGATTTCACTGCAGCTATTGAAAAAATGACCCTTTACGCTCAAGGACAATCTACTATTACTGGCAACGAAATTAATGACCTAGCTACTGAATATTACACCTTACTTATGCTTTATGAGATGGATCGTATTAGCGAAACAATTTATAAAATTTTTCGCGGAGAGAAAGATAAAGACATTAAATCAAAACTAGGCCATATCTTATTTGCTCAAATTGATAAAATGAGTAAAACTTCTCATCCTATTCGTCATAATGTAGTGGAAGAAATTAGGGGTACAGAGAAATATATTCAAGAAATTTTTCAAAACAAAGAGTTATTTCTAAGCAAATGGCTCGATCAACATATATATGGCGATAGTTTACCAATAGAAATCAAAGAAGACATTACAAAATTATTTGAAGAAATAAAAAAGAATCATATTCAGCTGGCGACGCAATCGATTCTAAACAAAGAAACACAATTTGATTACAGCACGTTTGGTTTAATAGACAAAGCTCCTGTCGGCTTGAAAGAAAAATTGTTACAAATCGTTATCAATTATGAACTAGGGAAGAAACTTAAACAATTACAGAAAGTAAACAAAACAATTGAAAGCTTTCAACCTATTAGAAGTGGATCATCTTTACCAGCAGACTTACCTCCTGATTATGATCAAGAAGAACTGAACCTTGAACGCAAACAGGAAGATTTGGATTTACCACCATCTTCTTATGAAGCTCCACTTGTTTCACAAAATACAACACTAAATCATGAATCTCCGATTCCGACGCTAGACTTTAAACATTCTTCAAATGAAAAGGAAATTGAAAATACAATTAATTTTATCGAAAGTAACTTAGATAATTTTTACACTTATGTTTTGATTGCTATCGGTAATGAAAAGGACGAAGATGAGGAAAAAGTTAATCTTAAACCCTTATTAGAACTGCTAAGAAAAAATAATGATTTAAGAACAAAATACATCAAGGCCGTTTACGAGATTAAAAAAGACAAGAGCAGCACTGACAGCTTATCTTCTTTATTGAAAGAAAAACCAGACTTACTATCAGCTATTCTTGCTATAAAAGACCAGCAAGAGGTGAATGATAATAAAGCTTCTCCAAATCAAATTGAACCAATTCATTCCCGTCATGAAGAACCAACTAAGGAAGAAAGAAAAGCGAAATTCAAAAAAATTCAATTTCTAAACAAACAGAGTCAACTAGTAAGGTGGAGGAAGACATACTTTACGAAGCAGTGCGAGAAAATTTGGGAGGTATAGCTCATATTCCTCTTCTCAAGAGAAAGGAACAGGATTCAAAAGAATCTAAAAAATCTCCTCAATTACCTATAGAGCAAAAAGAAAATTTGATGTCACCATCTGAAGAAGCATGTAAGTTTGTGTTAGATAATTTAGAATGGTTTCGCAAGCAACTTTCTGAAGAAGAAGCGTATAGAATAAATCCATGCCTATCCTTGCGTGCAGCTATGAGTAAGACAGTTTCACAGTCCTTAAAAAATGATTGTGACAGACAATACAGTCGTTGTCTTTTTGTCTATGATTTATTTGTTGAAATTTTAAATAATAGAGATGAAAAAGCACTACTTGTATTATTAGAACATTCTCCTGAGGTAATACAAAAGATCTCAGCTTTGAAAAAGGAAAATAGAATTGAAGATAAAGCCGTGCAGCCAGCTACTCCACCGACATCTGAAGCATATGAGTTTGTATTAGATAATCCAGAATGGTTTCGAAAACAATTTTCTAAAAAAAATCAAAGGGCACTACTTGCAGTACTACAACATTCTCCTGAAGTGATAGAAAATAGCTTAGATTCGAACAATATAGAAGATAAAGCTAACCTGCCCGCTATTTTTTCACAAAGTAGGAAGGATTCAGTAAGTCCATTTGAGAATAAAGAATTATCAAAAGATGTCGAAGTTGAAAAAAAAGAGAATAAACAAGCAAAAGAGCCTTTGAGTGCAAAAGACGTAGATGCAATTCTTCCAATTATAACGGAAATATTAACGGAACTTAATAGTATAAAAAGGGATTATGAAAAACCTTTTTTTGAAAAAACAGCGAAAAAGAAATCATGTGTTGATCGTTGCATCAATTTACTAAATGAAATTCAAGTTTCTTTAGATAATAATCTGAATAAAGCAATTGAATTAATACACAATTTAAGGGGATTAACAAACGACTTATTATCTAGCCAAGAACAAAAATCTAATAATTGCCTATGCAGATTTTTCTCTTCACAAAGAGGACAAACTAAAAATGAACAGAATTCCTTTGTAAAAATTGAAAAAAATGTTACAACACTCGAAATTTTTTTAGAAGATGAAGCTGCAATAGTAAAAAACTTTAAATATGCAAAGCAACATCAAATAATTAACATAATTAACAACATTAGAAATAGAGCTAACCAATACATAAAAAATGTTTTTAGATATGAAAAAACTAAAGATAAACTGATACCAATGCAGAAACTATTAGCTACAGCTAAAGCAATAAATAAAATCGTTGAAAATAAAGATTGGATGAGTATTTCTGAAGAGGATAATAGGCAACTAGCAATTTTACTTTCTCAAATTACAACTTTATTTCACAGAGTTTAAGAAAGTTGTATATACAGATCGTTCCAAATGCGGAGGTTTATTTTCTCCAAATGTTGAGTCACTACTTGGTGAAACTGGCAGTGAGAAAAATTTCATCCAAAAAATGTCTAAAGACATTAAGAGTTTGCAGACAAATCTTGGTATATCTGATACAGAGATTGAAAATTGCAAAAGAGCAACAATGGAAGACACTAGGGAAGCAAAGTCTTTTCAGGCAACCTAAAGGAAGAAGTTAACTTCTTCCTTAGGTTAAGAGGGTCAAGTCTGAAATCTTAAGCAAAAATCTTATACAAAGCTTAGCCAGCACTGTGGCTACTATTGAACAAAGGATCTGCTTAAAATTTCAGACTTGACCCTCGTTCTTTCTAGCATTACTAAGCTGGAATGGCCTAGTATCAAAAAAAATTTACAAATAAGAAGGGCCTGACCCTAATGGCACTCACTAGGATCACATTATGTAGTTTTTTTCAATTTATTATGCGCTTCTTGAATCCGAGTTATCCGTGTAGCTGTATTACCATGCGTAAAGAATGAATATATACATCGTAATCTTGTGAAGAATCTATCATAGCAACTATCGGTAGTTGTTTGAGCAGATCTAAGTATGACAGCCATTCCATTAATTAATTTAGTATCATGGTAATATGCAATGAATTCATCTGCTTCTACTTCGTGTTTGTACCGCTTATAGGCTACAGATGGAGAAAATAAACTTAGTGATCTATAAATGTAATTATTTGAAATATCAATTTTTATACTATGTCTGTGAAACAGATGGCCTAACTCATGTACAAAAGTACTCTTCAATCCAGATAAAATCTGATCGGGTTCAGATTGAATAAAATGACAAAACTTTTTAAATGAAAACCAATCAGATTGGCTAACTTGATAAGGTTCGATGAGATCCATTTTATGATTAGGTTTATCTAATATAAAAATGTTGTCTTTAGGAAACTGATAAGTATCTTTATTACTATCGTAAAATTTTTGCAATTCATTTCTTGACTGTGGTAGCTTATCGAGCTCGTAATCTAATAATAATAACATTGGAACATGTATTGTGGCTGAACTACAATGTGGAACGATTGCAAATGGCTCTTTCTTAAAATCAGCGAAAACTTTAAATTTATATTTAGACTGGGTTTTTTCTGTGCTATACACGACAATTCTGGAGGAGACAAAAACCTTTGGGTCTAAATCATTCTTATCCTCAATATTTTTAGCCATCGTTTTGAGAATTTCCTCCATGACATAAATTCGCTCAGTCACAGTTTGCCCAATATCGTTAATGGTTGCAGTTAGGTTTACGATATCTTGATATAACAACAACAGACAATTTAGTTTTTTTGGTCCAGGTGATTTTTTAACATCCCCTGAGAGCATTTCCTCCTTATTTGGTAATTTCTGTTTTTCTTCGGTCATTTTGAGTACCTCGATAATATTTTAAAATTTAGTATGTATTATAAAGTTAAAAATATTAAGAAAACATTAAACAATAGAAATAAAATTGCACAAATCTCTGTACACGACAAAAATCACAGGTTCAGGGGGCAGGCCCTGAGTGACTATCTTTCAAGACGAAAATATATGGATTAACAAGCGATGTGTTGTATTTACATTATTAAGCCAGAATTGGCCTAATGTCAAAAAAAAATTTACAAATAAGATTGATGGAGAAATACAGACCTCGAGTTTACGCCGTATAGCAAAATTTGGCTAAATTCAGGTAGCATGGTGCGGATGCTTCTTTTATCCATTCTTTGAGTGCTTCATTCATGTACGACTTTGCCAACCGTGGCCAGTCTCTTTGAAATATTTAATCACTTCGGGACTATAGCGCAGCGTAATGGATATCTTAATAGGGGCTTTTTGTCGCCCGCGTTGACCTACCTTACGTTTAGGTAAGACCTTCAGTAAATCAGCAGGTAATATTTCAAGGGCAGATCGCATATTGCGAATATCTTTTTGCATTAATTCCCAAAAGTAAGAGATAAGGGTCAAATCTGAAATCTTAAGCAAAAATCTTATACAAAGCTTAGCCAGCACTGTGGCTATTATTGAACAAAGGATCTGCTTAAAATTTCAGACTTGACCCTCGTTCAAGAAGATACGTCATCCCTCGACTTGATCGCGGGATCTAAACGCGGCAATAATTATAGTCTAGATACCGCGTCAAGCCGTGGTATGACGTGCTTTGGTTAGAATGAGACAGCCCTGTGTAGTTGTGCCCCCCATCTGAATCTAGATGGGGGGATGGGGGCAATAGCATGGAATGGTTGAAGTAATTGTATCTAAATTTTTCAGCAATTAAATGTTCGTGATACCTGTGAAACAGGATTACTGTCGATAGGCGCGAGGTCCAAGCTATACTGCGTTCGGGTTAATGAACAAATTTGCTTCATCGGTGATTCACCCCCGCTAAGTACTAGCTGAGGATTGAGAAATCTATTCCAAGCCTTTAATAAATTGGACCACGTCTGAGTGGTGTCAGCTTCCCACCCCTTAACGCAATACTTATTCCACAGTTTAGTAATATCCCATAATACTTTTAATGTTTCTATATTTTCTGTCTTTCTGTTACAGGTTTAACTTTGTCTTTTAGTTGTGTTCTTAGCTCCGTCCAAGCTCGATGCGTATGTTTTTTCAACTCACTGTCACTGTTATACTTCTCATACCAATTTTGTAATATTGTCGATGGACCGTTTGTCGATCTCGTGGTAGTCATAGAGAACCTTGCCAATGATGTTGTCTCGATTGATGGGACGCTACTTAAGGACCGTTTCAGATCGTTATTTGTTTCAACATTCGTTGTTTCATTTACCTTTTTTTCCTTTTTCTCTATCTCTCCCAATTCAATTTTCGGTGAAATAGGATTACTGTCGATAGGAGTAATGGTGAGGTTAATGCCATACTGCTTTTGGGTTGTTGTCTCGTGTAATTGGTTTGACGGGAGGTTATTCGAGGAATGAGATTGCTGATTGTTATTTGTTATAACCTTCGTTTCTTTCTTCTGTTCTAATTTAATTTCCTGTGAAACAAGACTACCGTCGAAAGGCGCGAGGTCTAAGTTATACTGCGTTTTGGTAAATGAACGAATTTGTCTCATTATCGATGAAGAGCATTCACCAAACTCAACCTCTTTGGGGCACGCTTCCTCCCTCCGAGCACGAGCTAATATGTTAGGGTTAAGAAATCTATTCCAAACCTTTACTAAATGGGCCCAAGTTTGAGTGGTGTCTGCTTCCCACTCTTCCTTAGCGTAACTCTTATTCCATAGTTTAGTAATATCCCATAATGATCCTAATGTTTCTATATTTTCTGTCTTTTCTGTTACAGGTTTAACTTTGTCTTGTAGTACTTTTCTTAGCTCCATCCAAGCTCGATGCTGTGTATATTTTTTCAATCCATCGTCACTTTTATACTTTCCATACCAATCTTGTAATATTTTTGATGCCTTCATGATATTTCCTCTAAAGGGTTTTATTTTTTTCACTATAAGATCTTATGATAATCTACATTCATTAAGAAAATGTTAAACTGGACTTTAATTATTTTCTTAAAATATTAATATAAATCAAATACTTAGATTTAAACTTGATTAGGTAACTGATTGATTTTTAATGTTTTTATGGTGTTTGTTAAAAACGGCCGAAGTCGAGTTAAACGAACTCGCAATTTAGGAGGTTAAGAGGGTCAAGTCTGAAATCTTAAGCAAAAATCTTATACAAAGGCTTAGCCAGCACTGTGGCTACTATTGAACAAAGGATCTGCTTAAAATTTCAGACTTGACCCTCGTTCTCAAAGAATAGGGCGCCCTATATCTAATTGACTATTGATATAAGTTTCGAACTCATGAAGCAGTTTTAAGGTATCTGTTTCGCGCTGAGAGGAAAATAAGGAAGATGCAGCAGTGCCAAAAGCATAACAAAAAGTATTCATTACAGTATCATCATTGCATTTTTTGATAGCAAGCGATAATTTTTCCAATTTTGGTTGAGTAGATAAGGCTGTTTCTGACGTTATTACATTTTTTAATTCCTGATACAATTCTACCAAACTATCCCTTTTTTTTATTAAAATCTGTTGAGTACTAGACACGTTCCAACAACGGTAGCTGCGATCATCAAGATCAATAATTTTACGACCTAATTTTAATAAATAGAGTTGATATCCCTGACTGGAAAATTTCTTTCTGTACTCAAAATCATCTCGGACTTTTCTTACCGTAAGAGGTGGAACTTCAGCTTGAAGTAATCTAGATGTGACTTGAGTTGGGTTTTTGTCTTGGTTATCTAATTTTACATCTTCGTTTTCTTCTGAAACGATAGTAGTAAGCTCTATAAGAGGAGTTGTGTCTGTTATTTCTGTAATTTCACCCCGAATCTGATTATGCTTTTGTTCTAAGGTTTTAATTTCTACTGATGTTTTTTTCTTGTCTGGAATTTTTTTATAAATTTTTTGTAACATTTTTCTGGTATCAGTTTCGCATGTATACTTTCGAGGCGTGTCTATTATATGAGTATACATTTTATCCCACTCAGAAATGATACGATATGTATTTTTGTTTCCATCTGCTAGAATGCTATTATAAAGTTCTTTTAATGCATCAAATTTTTGTGCGGTAATTTCCGATGCTTCGTTGATTTTTATTACATTTTCCATTCTAGTGTAAATAACTTCGAGTAGGTTTAATAACTCTTTATCTTTCATTACTGGATTAGGAGGTTGTGGCAAAATATAAAATTGTCTTTTCGATGATAAATTATAACCTTTGATACCGGTTTTATACGGTAAATTCCAATATGTGACACGAGCTCCCGCATGACTTCCCACTATTTTGTCAATTATTTTAGAAGATGTAGTTTTACAACTATTACCAAACCAAATTGAATGATACTCACTTAATTCCTGCTCTGTAAGCTTAACTGTACTCTTTAATTCTATATCAGTAATTTTTTTAAATTTAAATTCTAACGGTGTTGTAATTGATTTTTCTTCATAAAAATAAACATGCGCTGGAGATCGTGGGTCATGCACTTGCTGCATTATGCAAACTAAATTATCAAACTGGTCTCTTGTGATAGAAATTGATTTATAAGTGATTTCATGATCTTGCATCCCATCACAAGCATTTTGATCCTTTGCACGATGATAAAAAAAGCCTTGTGGTACGATCTGAGCTGGGGTTGGCAACAAAAATGGACAAAAATTCCCCATACGTTCAACGTCAAATTCTTTACCTAAAGATAATAGAATAAATTTTTTTTTACTTTTTAAATCGTGTACACCTGCAATTAAGTGATAATGATCACTTGTGTTACAAAGCGCTATAAAAAATTCATGATTCTCGCTTACATGAATATTTTCTCTTTTTAGATTTTCATTTTTTTTCATAAGCTTGCGCATGTAATTAGTATTAAGTATGATCATAGGAGTTATGCATTGAAACACATTAAAGTTATTACAACTCTTTGATAAAAAAATGAATTATTTTGTCAATGCGTAAACTCCTAGATCAAGATAGTTTAAGGAGTAAATATTAAAATAATCTTAATCTTGACGGTTTTTTTAAACAGATTATTATAAAAAATCAAACCAATAAATTTGTTTCAATCCTCTGGATCGCGGGCGCTTGCATGACGGTGAAATACTAACTGCTTGTAATTTTCCTTCGTTCCGTTAAACTAGGGGCCTTTTTAAATTCATCATTTCTTGCTAACAAGAATGAAAAATACAAATAAGAGTATAAAAGATGTTAGCCTTAGCACAAGCTACTTATATTTGGATCGACGGAAGTCAACCCTCCCAAGCTTTACGTTCTAAAACAAAAATATTACCTCATCCACACAATGGTTCTTTGGCTCTTGAGGATTTCCCTAAATGGGGGTTTGATGGCTCCTCGACTTACCAAGCCGAAGGAAGAAATTCCGATTTATTATTAAAACCAGTTTGCTTCGTGCATGATCCCATTTTAGGTGGTGATAACTAGTTAAGAGGGTCAAGTCCTGAAATCTTAAGCAAAAATCTTATACAAAGGCTTAGCCAGCACTGTGGCTACTATTGAACAAAGGATCTGCTTAAAATTTCAGACTTGACCCTCGTTCATTCTCGTTCTCAAAGAATAGGGCGCCCTATATCTAATTGACTATTGATATAAGTTTCGAACTCATGAAGCAGTTTTAAGGTATCTGTTTTGGGCTGAGAGGAAAATAAGGAAGATCCAGCAGTGCCAAAAGCATAACAAAAAGTATTCATTACAGTATCATCCTTACATTCTTTGATAGCAAGCGATAGTTTTTCCAATTTTGGTTGAGTAGATAAGGCTTCTTCTGATACATTTTTTAATTTCTGATACAATCCTACCAAACTATCTCTTTTTTTTATTAAAATCTGTTGAGTACTAAACACAGTTCCAACAACGGTAGCTGCGATCATCAAGATCAATAATTTTACGACCTAATTTTAATAAATAGAGTTCATATCCCTGACTGAAAAATTTCTTTCCGCACTCAAAATCATCTCGGACTTCTCTTACCGTAAGAGGTGGAACTTTAGCTTGAAGTAATCTAGATGTGACTTGAGTTGGGTTTTTGTCTTGATTATCTAATTTTACATCTTCGTTTTCTTCTGAAACGATAGTAGAAAGCTCTATAAGAGGAGTTGTGTCTGTTATTTTTGTAATTTCACTCCGAATCTGATTATGCTTTTGTTCTAAGGTTTTAATTTCTACTGATGTTTTTTTTCTTGTCTGGAATTTTTTTATAAATTTTTTGTAACATTTTTCTGGTATCAGTTTCGCATGTATACTTTGAGGGTTCGTCTATTGTAGGAGTATACATTTCATCCCACGCAGAAATTATACGATATGTATTTTTGTTTCCATCTGCTAGAATGCTATTATAGAGTTCTTTTAATGCATCAAATTTTTTTGCGGTAATTTCCGATGCTTCGTTAATTTTTATTACATTTTCCATTCTAGTGTAAATAATTTCGAGTAGGTTTAATAACTCTTTATCTTTCATTACTGATTAGGAGGTTGTGGCAAAATATAAAATTGTCTTTTCGATGATAAATTATAACCTTTGATACTGGTTTTATACGGTAAATTCGAATACGTGACACGAGACCCCGCATGACTTCCCACTATTTTTCCAATTATTTTGGAAGTTGTAGTTTTACAATCATTACCAAACCAAAAGGAATGATACTCTCTTAATTCTTGCTCTGTAAGCTTAACTGTACTCTTTAATTCTATATCAGTAATTTTTTTAAAGTTAAATTCTAACGGCGCTGTAATTGATTTTTCTTCATAAAAATAAACATGGGCTGGAGATCGTGGGTCATGCGCTTGCTGCATTATGCAAACTAAATCATCAAACTGGTCTCTTGTGATAGAAATTGACTTATACGTGATTTCATGATCTTGCATCCCATCACAAGCATTTTGATTCTTTGCACGATGATAAAAAAAGCCTTGAGGTACAATATGACCTGGGGTTGGCAACAAAGATGAACACAATAACTTCATACCAGCACGTTCAACGTCAATGTTTTTACCTAAAGATAATAGAATAAATTTTTTTTTACTTTTTAAATCGTGTACACCTGCAATTAAGTGATAATGACCACCTGTATTACAAAGCGCCATAAAAAATTCATGATTCTCGCTTACATGAATATTTTCTCTTTTTAGATTTTCATTTTTTTTCATAAGCTTGCGCATGTAATTAGTATTAAATATGATCATAGGAGTTATACAGTGACAAATTAAAGTTATTACAACTCTTTGATAAAAAATGAATTATTTTGTCAATGCGTAAACTCCTAGATCAAGATAGTTTAAGGAGTAAATATTAAAATAATCTTAATCTTGACGGTTTTTTAAACAGATTATTATAAAAGTTAAGAGGGTCAAGTCTGTTAAGAGGGTCAAGTCTGAAATCTTAAGCAAAAATCTTATACAAAGCTTAGCCAGCACTGTGGCTACTATTGAACAAAGGATCTGCTTAAAATTTCAGACTTCGACCCTCGTTCTCGTTCTATACGCATGTTAATTTTTTAAACACCTTGCAAAAATTGTTGTATTTTTTACCATTTAATGGTAATTTATTATTCAAATTGATTACCAAAAACAGAAAAGTAACATGAATAAATCGTGGAAAAAACATATAATCGGGTGCGCTGCGGGTAATGTGCTTGAGTTATATGACTATATTATTTATGGTTTTTTTGCCAGCACTTTAGCCAATTTATTTTTCCCAGCACACGGCAAGTATACTTCTCTTATGCTTGCATTTGCAGTCTTTAGTACCGGCTCGTTAGTACGACCATTTAGCGCCATCATTTTTGGCTATATAGGTGACAAATTTGGAAGAAAAATTTCCCTTATTTGTGCTATTGGAATAATGGCTATCTCCACGTTTAGTATAGGCTTATTACCATCCTATTCAGATATTGGAATAACAGCGGCTATACTGCTCACTTTATGTCGAATTTGCCAAGGCTTGTCTATCACTAGCGAAGAGATGGGCGCTTCCCTATTTTTAATGGAAAATGCACCAAACTCTCAAAAAGGTTTTGCCGGAAGTATAGTGCTTAGCGCTGGTAATTTTGGTCTATTGTTAGGATCGGTTGTTGCTACGATTATTTTTGCGACTTTCTCCAATGACAGTTTACTCAACTGGGGATGGCGAGTGCCTTTTTTACTAGGAGGGTTGGCGGGCTTTATTATTTTAGCTATGCGAATTCAACAACCGGAATCTGACGAATTTAAAAAAGCTCGGGAAGAGCGGCAACTTTCCCATAATCCTCTATTAGATTTATTTAAAGGAAACTTATTCTCAGTTATTAGAACAACGTTATTATTCTCTTTAATGGGCACAGGAATTTACCTTATTGCCATATTTATTCCTAACACCTTAAATATTCAAGCACTTGGCACAACTTCGCAAACAATTATGTTGATGACTTCAATAAGTTTGGTTGTCACTGTTCTTGTAAGTCTAGCTGTAGGTAAATTAACTGATAGAATTAATCCTTCGATTTTCCTTTTCGCGACTTGTATAGGATTTATAGTGCTTTCTTATCCACTCTTTGCTCTCATTTCCAGTAAATCATTATTGTTAGTAATGATTAGTTATATGGCATTTTCTGTTTTAATTGCCATAATGACGGGTTCCATAATAATACCTGCTATGCGACCTTTTCCCCCCAGTGTAAGGTTTTCTGGTAGTTGCCTTGCGTTCAATTTGGCAATGAGTTTATTTGGTGGCATTGCACCTGTCACAGCTCTTTATCTTATAAAAATCACTCATTCGACAAACTCCCCGGCTTTTATGCTGATTCTTGCAGCGGGAATTAGTTTAATCGCTTTGCTCTTAGAAAAAAATTATGAGTCTTGCAAGAATCCTAGCGCTACCCCACACATCATGCGAACTGCAATAGGTAAAATTTCATCGTTAAAATCATAATGACTATTATGCTCCTCATTTTCAATAGTAGTACCTGTACCAATAAAGAAAAAAGAACCTGGAACTTTATCTAAAAAACAACAAAAATCTTCCGATACCATAATTGGATTAGTTAAGTAGGTTAATGATTCACCAAAATTCTGTCGTACGACTTCAGCAACTAATTCAGTTTCTTTGATAGTGTTAATGGTTGGTGTTAATAATTGTATAAATTCAATTTCAACTTGGGCGCCAAAGTCATTAACGATATGGTTTATAAGGTAGTGATTTCTTTTATTAAAAATTCGCGCTGTGATTTGGTAATAGTGCGCATAGATCCTTTTAGAACTGCATCATCAGGAATAATATTTTCTTTTGTACCCGCATTAAATTGAGAAATAGTAATGCAGCATTATCCGTTGCGGCTATCCGTCTACTGATAATGGATTGCAAAGAAACGACGAGATGAGAGCCAATTAATACAGGATCGATACAAAGTTGAGGCAACGACGCATGTCCTCCTTTTCCATGAATAGTTATTTTAAAAAGATCTACACCTGCCAAAACCGTCCCTGTCTTAATAGCAATTTGGCCGACTATTCCTGGAGAATTATGATACCCAAAAATCGCATCTACTTGGTTTAACACACCATCTTCGATCATTGCTTGAGCACCTGCCCCAATTTCTTCAGCGGGTTGAAAGATTAATTTTACTTTCCCTTGAAAAGAACCACGTAATTTATTTAATACAGCCGCTACTCCTAACAAAGTGGCAGTATGTCCATCATGACCACAGGCATGCATAGCTTCTTTATTTTGAGAAGTATAAGGTTTGCCTGTTTTTTCAAGCATGGGCAAGGCGTCCATATCAGCGCGCAAAGCGACTGTTTTCCCTGGCTTGCCGGAATCAATTACAGCTAAAACACCCGTCTTTCCTACTTCGGTTTGAATATCCTTAATTCCAAACATTCGCAACTGTTTTGCAATTAGGTCCGCTGTCTGATGTTCTTTAAAGGATAATTCAGGGTTTTGATGGATTTGCCGGCGTATCTTTACTAACTTCGGAATTAAATCAGAAACTAAACCAATATCAATTAGCATTTTAATCATAACCTTATTTGGAATAGTTTTTACCCTTAGTGAAAACTCTTAAGTCAATATCTCAACAACATGTGCTACCCACTGGCCATTATCTTCACGTATTAGCGTATTAGTACGGCCATATAAGGTTTTTCCCAAAGAACAGTTCAAAAATTTAGAAAAATTTTTATCACAGGTCAGGCTAAAGAAACTCCTATCCGCATTATGAATTTTAATATTATTTTTAACTAATAATGTACCAAATGGGACTTGGCTATGCAATACCCCATCAATCATTTTTTCAGATAAAGCGTTGAAATTAATCGTGATCAAACCGAGTTCCACAATAGTACTTTCTTTATTTTTATCGGCAATTAACGCATCATCTCGATTTTTGTTGTTATCAATAACCATGATTACAGCTCGAGAATATATTTTTTCTGCAAAATGATTCTCTGCATACAAAGGCGGCCGCACTTTAGGGGTGTGCTGATAATATTGAGCAATTCCCACAGTCATTAACGGTTGAGTCAGCAGAAACTGATACGGTTTCGATAACTCTGCTGTATTTACCAATTTTAAATTGGGTTTGTAAGCCGAAGAAAAATTTTGTTTTTCTAAAAAAAGATATAAGGGGGAAAGTTGTTTAGAATAGGCTGGCTGCAAAAATAGATTCTCTGCATCGGCTGTATTCATCATGCTCGCGTAAATAAAGCAAGAAATTAATAATGACTTTTTAAACCAATTTTTTAAGTTAATAACTAACATTTTTACTTTTTTCTCATCTTTTTTACTAACCGTTCACGCTTCAATGAAGATAGTCGATCAATAAATAGTATACCATTCAAATGATCTACTTCATGCTGAATACATTGCGCCAAAAAACCTTCCGCTTCCATCTCAAAAGGTTATTGTCCATACCTAATGCCCTCACCTTAATTTTTAAAGCACGTTTGACATAATCAAAAAAAAGATAAATCTGGAATTTTATTGATATATTGCATATTTTATGATCTAATATACTTTTAATTTAACTTAAAGAAGAGAATTTCATGCGTATACCGAATACTATTTTAGATAACAATGAGAAATTTGCAAAATTTATATTAAATTTAGATGAACAATCTTTTAAGCAATATTTTTTAGAGGAAAAAGGCGCAGATGTTCACGAACACTTAGAACTCTTAAGTCGTTTTTTACAAAAAGTATCAAAGTCATACTTTGGGACTAAAGTTGTCGAACACTTAATAAAGATATTAGATGAAGAAAGTTTAATTAATTTCTTCTACTCTTCTCATTATGCGAGTCAATTTTTCGTCGATTATCAGAACCACCCGGCTATCATGACCTTGATAAACAAAATCAGTTCGCAGGGGCTATCGACTCTCTGTAATATGGGAAGGGTCAATGCATCCCCAACCACTTGGTTATTTGCTTCTGAAAATAAACTCCCAGCTTTGGCAGTGATAGAGAATCTAGACTCCAAGGATTTATCCGCTATCATAGAAAAGGAAGCTTATAATGTACTTGGGTACTTCAAATTTGAAGGACACCCCGCTCTTTTTCAAACATTAATAGCAAAGCTCGGTTCTCAACATTTTTCAAAAATTATACAAAAAGTCTGTAATGTAAATTTGACGACCTATGTTACGATGATCACAAACTTAGAAGACGAACTTTTCCAAGTCTTCGTAAATGGACTCAACTTTAAGTTGTTAGCAGAGACATTTTTAGAATTAAACAAACTATATGCTATTAAAAACGATAGGGTATTTTTAATTACAGCATTAAAACGAAGAATAGCAAGCCTTGCCCCCCACCTCTTATCATCAGAAATCCCATCTATATTAACTCAAGACTTCATACCTCTATTAAATATTCTAGATCAGGACACTAGTCTCACTTTTATAAGCAAACTCGACTGTAAAATGGAATTCAATTCCCAACTAACAACAGACAATTGGTTTTATTTCGGCGAGTCTCTGATTATTTGTGCAAGTGGCGGTGCAGATTATGTAAAAGCTAGTAAAGGTATTGAGCAGCGTATTAAATCACCGCTAGCCGAAAACTGCCATCGTATCCGCAGAAAAGGTTTAGAGTGTTCAATTCGAGGGTTATTGACAATCTCCGAAGAAAAAGATGGCGGAGGGAGAGAGGCTTTCTTAGGTTATTTAGGACTGGAAGTTGAGTCTGAAGACAAATCTGCACTCCGGGCTTACTTGAATGGCAGATCTGCCTCTCCTCAACAAAATGAGGTGCAAGGACTGGATGAGGATAACAGCGAAACAAATCCTATTCAAAGTACACTTGACGAATTGGAGAAACGCGCTAAACGAGTAGAAGAAGCAAAAGGTTGGAATGCCTTTAGTCAAGCCTTAATAAGTTATATTACTCATATTAATCAAGCAAAAAAAACTCAGTCACCTGCATTCGTAGACAATATGTTAACTTATAAATTTAGTTACGAAATGGCAGTTGGAATGGCGGCGCCTCAAAAAGCGCAAGAGGCAGTCACCAAAATGGAACAATGTATTTCTAAGGAATATAAGCTTGTGAAAGATCAAAACTCGCATTTATTAGCAAAATTATCACAGCTTCAGCAACAGATTTCCCAAGTCTATCCTTTGGCCACAACAAACGAGGATGTAAAAGCAACTCCTTCACAGGAAGAAACGAAGGAAGACAAAATGAACCTTCATTTCAATAATCACAATGTCAATAATACCTTATTTTTCACAAACCCAACTACATCCTTTGTTACGCTAGAAAATAAGGAGCATTGGAATCCTGAAACGAATCAAGAGCGTGGCCCTTTACTATTGGATATCAAACAATCCGATATTGAATGGCAAGAAAAGTCTACTGTAGGTGATAACCGTCCTAGAGAAATCAAAAAAGATATTGAGGATTTGTTGCTAGATATTGCCAGAGATACGGCTAAGTGGAAAAAAACAGCACCTGACTCAAAGTCCCGTATTGAAACCGTATTATTTAAATTAGGAACTAAAATTCTTGAGTTAGATAAACGTTACCAGACTTGTTGTTGGATGATAAGCTCTACTCGCAATAATTTACACCTTAAACGAAATTCGTTAGTTTATCTTTATTGCCAAATAAAAAAACAACTAACTAATAAAGACCGTGTTCTTGCGCAAAAACTATCAATTGAACTGCTTAGGAATAGTAGGGAAAATGAACAGGCAAACCATTTTTGCTACACATTGTTCGGAGTGCATAATTCTTCCCTTTTTAGTTCTAAGACAGAAACAGATACGGTGAAAGTACTTAGAGAGTCAACAAATTATCTTCGCTGCGGCAGCTATAGCAATTAAACTGGCTAGATTCTCTGCAATAAAATACCCCGGGCTTGAGCCCCCTAGCTCAGGGGAGATAGCTGATTGCAAGAGAACGTTCCCATCTACGAAGTAAGCTATTACTGTTTAAAAGCGTCCAGCGCGTATTAATCCTCCTAACTCAGCTTCTTCTAGTACTAATTCCATATGGCAACGAATTTCGATCGGGTCATCCATTTTCAATACTTGAAAAAGATGCGAGAAATTTTGGTTTTGATTGGCCAGATCAAAACATGATTATCGAGCAAGCAATCGATGAATGCAGAGAGATTAAGGAGGCAATTGAAAAGAAAGAAGGCAGTAACCGTATTCAAGAAGAAATGGGTGATCTTATACATTCTGCCATTTCTTTATGTATTTATTCAGGTTTTGATGTGGAAGAAACTCTAGATAAAGTTACCAATAAATTTGGAAAAAGAATGCAAGCAATGAAAAAATTGACTTATGAGTGAGGATTAAAAAATCTTCAAGGACAATCGATTGATTTTATGCTAGAACTGTGGAGATTGTTTTCCATTGAGGATCAAATGGAACTAATTTTATCTTTTCATCAATATGACTAGAATTTTTCATAACTACCGTATCAAAATTATCTAGAAAAACCGTAGAATATTCCCTAAAGGTTGGAACAATTATAGAAATAGACGCTAAAAGAGAGTTAACAGCATATCGTTATAACCCCCATACTCATCAAATTGAAAACATTTATGAAATCCATAATGTATTCAAAGGAGTGGAAAATCCTGGTTATGATCAGAAGGATTTATGCCATCTTTCCTTGGTCTGTAAAGCTTTTTACAAAAATTTAAAGTATTTAAAACCAATAGTAGATAAAAAAAATAATGAAGCAAGTTCTATATCTGTAAAGAGTGAGTATTAATAGAAGTTAAGCAAGACATTTATTAAAGATTCTTTCTATATAAAGCTTGTATTTCGGCCTCATTCTCATCCTTCTTTTCTAAAAATTTAACAGGTATAAACAATCTTGAATTTTCATAACCGCGTGGGCATCGAATCGGCTTATTTTCGGAGGCTATGCAAATAAGGCGATATAATTCAGTGACAATTTTTAGCTTAATAATACATTTTTGCGTTTTAACGAAACCATTTTCTCTCTCTGACCCCACTGCATGGCCCCATTGGGCAACGCTATGAAATCTCTTCGCCAAACGAATATCCTTGGCTAATTCCTCGAAGATAGCCATAGCGATAAAGGCCAAATCGTCTTTTACATTGGCCTTGCGAAACCCAATATTAGACCAAATTTTTACTATGTCAGGATTTCCCAGAGAATACTCGTAATACTTCTTTTCGATTTGCCAAACAATAGTTATTGGTATGGGCAGCCTGGCATTAGCTAAGATTAAAGCCAGATAACGTTGATTATCCTGCCTAATGTCTTCCTCTTGGGTAACATTAGATTCATCGGCTCTAGGCACGCCGCGTGTTTTTATTTTTTTTCGAATGATAGGAGGTGCGTAGTCTGCACTCCATCTCCTAACTATATAGGATTCATTTTGATGTTCTTGCTTCTTTTCATTTGTAGGAGATTGTTGTTTGTAACCAGTCGATTCATCCTGCTTTTTGATCTTTTTTCGACTACCAATTTGTTTGTTATCTTCTTCCAAGCTCTTAACTTCAACCGATTCGTCTTTCCCAAATTTTATATAAGTAATTGCATTAGCTATCTCTTTAAAAGTTTCAGCTTTTAAGGTTTTTGACATTTCTGATAAGTGCGCATAAGAATAACCTAATTTATAGGGTGTTAAAAGACTTCCGAAAGCCAAACGCAATACAAGTGCTATCACTGCCAAAGAAATAATAAGCGTTTTATTATCATCAACTAGATTAAATTTACACAAGGATACTAGGGCATACAAAGTAAAAAAAACAAATACTGTTTGGATTATAAATTTTAGAAAATTATTAAAAAGAATGTATCGTGCTGGTAAATATTGGCTTAAATAACGGTTTTTTCCAACATATTCCTCAACTATCTCATCGAATATTTTCTTCTTAAGTTTATTTAATGCTTCCTTATCACCCTTTTCCTCATAATAAGCACGTTTAATCAGATTTTTTTCGCTAATGACTCGCTCGATCACATCAGTTGATTTAAAAAAATCGGACAGTTTTTCATATTTAAAAAAATCAGTTAAATAATTAATCATCCATTTGTTATTTATTGCGGAATCCTGCACTAGATATTTCATGGTTTTTTCGCAAATTTCTAAGATATTTGTGGTTTTATTTGCATCTATATCTTTACTGATAATTTGTGTAACTGCTAATTTAATCCTTTTTAACATAGCAGAGCGCAAAAAATTTGTGTATTTTAAATCGTTCTCAAGTTTGTTGTCTGCTATAAATTCTTGAGGAATTTCCCATTTAAAAATTCGATAGTTTATGAGATAACGGGCAATTTCCAAATAAATAGGTGGATTAGTTAAAATTAATTCGTAAAGATCAAGAGTAATCTTTTTTTTAGGGTTTTGTTGAAAATTCTTATTAGCATTACGTCTTATTAGGTGTTGCATAGCTACCCCTTATAATCATTTAGATAAAATATATTCCTGCTTTATCATACAAAATTAATTTACCCATTGTCAAAAAATAGGCTACATCTTATAATTTCATTACTGTTTTTAATTTCTTTATATAAGCTAAAATTATAAGTAAACACTTAGCCTTAAACCGGAGGTAATATGTTAGCGAGTAGGGTTCTGCTTATTCCTGTTGCCGCATAACAAACATCAGGAATAAGCAGCACCCGGAAAAATGACTGCAATTAAAACGGCTCCTCCAACTATTTTGTCTGTACCTGATAGTGAAATGCGCATAGTAGGCACTGTTCTTCATGAGGCCTTAGAGCAACTTGCTATTCAGGCGCCTTACTTTCCTTCCACTGAGGAACTCGATAGCAGTTTATATTTATGGCAACAACGTCTTTGGCAACTTGGATTTTCAGTAAAAAAAATAGAAGCCCATTCTCAAATCATTTATCAATCCATTCTCCGCACCTTACAAGATCCGCGTGGCCAATGGATTTTGTCTGCTGATCATTTAGAGCGACAAAATGAATATGTCCTGAATGCAGTACTTAATCATGATGTAGTCAAAATTATAATTGATCGAACATTTATTGATGCACAGGGCGTACGCTGGATTATTGACTACAAAACCGGCACAACCCAACCGTACGAAGATCAATTAAACCGGGAAAACAATCCTATTCAATTAGGGGTTTATTTTCCGATGAGGCGGAACGGATTTTTCAAGAGCAAGGGTTAAGCGCCTTCTGCATTAATTACCGCACGCCAAGCGCCGGCTCATGAAAGGGTCATCCGTACTTTGCGGTCATGGAAAATTCGCATTGATGAAGCTTTATTTCTAGGAGGCTTGGAAAAAGCTCAGTTTCTTTATGCTTTTGGAGCGGATATTTTTTTTGATGATCAACTTCGTCATTGCGAAAAAGCCAGGCAACATGTTACCACCAGCCATGTACCGCACGGCTTGATGAATTGCTAATCTTCTTTTCCAGATCGTTAAGTACCGTTACCGAACCACTTCGCCTGCTGCTAAAAGAAAAAACTCCAAATCGATAGCAAAAAAGATTCATACCGGGTTTATCAGCTGCTTCTCGGAACATGCTTGTTACTTGCTGCGAATTAAAAACCTTTCCACTTAATTGAAGATTTTTTAGTCGATAATAAAGATTATTTAGTACACCTCGTTTATATTTTAATGTTTCTTTTGTATCATTACTCATCCATAAACAACTGTTGATGCGATCATCTAAATCTAGGATTTTGATCCCTATATTGAGTAATACACGTTGGTAATTGCAATTTAGTTTTTTCTGTCTTTTTAAATATGCTACGTCATTTCCAATTTTGACTAACAAAATTTTGTTATCCTTTTTCTCTTTTAATTCTATATCCGATCTAACCATGGTTTTTGTTAATAATGATTTTGATTCCTTATGCTCCCTCTCATCCACAGGATCCACCTGCGATAATAAATCCATCGAAGATGATAATTGTTCTGTCAAGCTTGTGTGTGTATCCCTGTAAGCGGCTGAAAACTCATCGAAACCATTAAAGGTTTTTTTTGTTGAAACATCTTCTATCTGAGTATCTTTTAAATCTAACCCTTGGTTTTTCAAAAAAGACAAAAAATTGAATAAATTTTCTGTAGATGGTTTGTAATGGCCACTTTCATTTGAAATATAAGTTATTTTGCCATCAGATACCTTGATAATGCCTGCACATAATGCTGGAGTCCCTCCCAAAAGAACAGAATGATGCATTTCAGTACCAATGATTATATCTTTAGGAGTGCTAGTATAAATATTGCCCATAGGGTCACAAACGTATAATGCAGCATCTCTAAATTTGTGAAAAGAAGAGTAGCTCTCTGTAGTTAATAGCTTATCTTCAAAATTAAGTAACCCATTAATGATAGTTATCTTGCATTTTTCAGTATTACTCTCATATAGAGGAGGAGCCCCGATTCCTCTAATTCCCTTAATTTTTTCACACAATTGCTTAAAGGATAAAGAGGTGCTAGAACCTTCTCCCTTGACCCACTGAGCTACTAAAGTATTACCCCTATAATAATATTCGGAGAAGTATTCAAAATCCATCGCTTTAGGCATACCTATCTTTCTAGAATTTGAAAAGCTTTGTCCTGATTTAGAAATAAAAAAATTCTTCAGTAAGGACCACCTAGCTTTCGCTCTTGTTTTAGCTTCAGGTAAATACCAATAATTAACGGCTCTTCTTTGTATTTCTAATATAGGCGCCACGGCTTTTTCGTAAGTAGTCGTAGACCCAATTAGCCTTAAAATTTGTAGATAATCTATATACTCATCACATGCCTTTATTATATCTAATAGATGTTTTGTAACATGCTTAGGATAATTTTTTTTATGCTTTTTTTCTAATTCTTTAATTTTTTTAATTTTATTATTAGTCTCATTTTGTGAGAATTCAATCTTTTTTTTGACTTGATTAGGAGCTAAGAGTTTTTTATTTTCTTTAGTCTCTTTATTTTCTTTTTTTAATGGAAGTGGAAAAGGAGTAAATTCCCAAGTTAATTTTGTGTTCTTACCATATGCTGCTTTTCCTAAAGCTTTTATTATTTCTGTAACATTATCGTCCTTTGACTTCATTAATATGGCTAGAATGTTTCCAAAACGAAAACGCTCACAAAGCTCTTTTTCGCAAAACATACCAACCTTAACGTTATTATCAATAACATCAATACTAGAATCTTCATCTTCATCATTAACAGTTATAATTAATTTAAGTGAATTTATATTAATAGTATAAGTGCCGAACTTCATAAAAATATCTCCAATAGATATATAATAAACAATAAATATTAATAAAATATTAAATATCAGGAAGGGTCAAGTCTGAAATTTTAAGCAGATTTTTGTTCGAGAATAGTCAAAATGCTGGCTGTCAGGTTCAAGTTTAAAATCTAAATCCTATATCCGATATTTCATAATAGATTATTTTCGTAAAATATTGCTTATGGCCAGACTACTTCGAATTATGCATGCTGGAGCTTGGTATATGTCATAAACCGAGGCATTACGATGCCAATGTTCAGTCAGCACAGTTTCTCAAGATTATTATAAGGTCCAAAAAAGATAGCTTCTTGATAAGGATTTAGCTAGCATTGTTGCTGATCTTGAGATAAAAATAAAAATGCAAAATTTTTAAAGAATTTGTTAAACATAAATCCTCTTTATATGAATTTTATTTTGATGACTACTTCCTTAAAAAAGGGTTTAGACCAAATTTCAACACCAGCAGGGTCTTTTAAAAACGGCATTACTTCTTTTTTAGCGGAAGTGAAGTTAACGCTGTCAATCTTATTCATTAATAAATCCACTACATTGGCAGAAGTGATCGCCTTAGTCTTGTCCCAAGCATTAGTTTGCTCAAGCCGTTTTTTTAAGTGTGCTAGACGTATAGGTATATTTTGGCTGACATACCAAACTAAATCATACCAGTCTCGACCTTTAATCCGTTTTTGCCAAGGCCGGCATAAAATGGCATGGCATTTGCCAGCAAATAAATCGGGTGCTTGATAAGTATTTACTACAAAAGGAATCGGTTGGAATAGGGGCTTAACCCTGGTGACTCCCTCTTCCTGGTTTTAATATTAAATGATTAAACTGACTTGATTATCAGATTCTAATAATTTATTTTGCTTGAAAAAAACTTCTTCAGTCACTCCAAACAATCGCATCATCTCATTGAACCTTTTAGACTTCTTTTTATTTAATTCAATTAACCAGTCGTAACGAACTTCAAAAATTTCATTTGAAATTTTTCTAATTTGTGGCCTTCCTATCAATGAACTTAATACCAAAAATTTTTCTTTATCCATAATAGAGTAAGAATTTAATTTTGATTCTCCGTTCATTATTTTTGCAGTAATTCCCGTTGCTATTGGTAACTTTGAATCAGCAGGTTTTTTGGTTATATCAAAATTTGGCTTAGGATCTTTGGCAGTGCTGGAGAACAATGGTATAGGTGTTTGATAAATACTTCCAGTAGATTTTTCTTTTGTTGCCGGTGGTAATGACTCATTTTTTTGATCTTTTATTTCTATTTGGTTACCTTGAGGAGAGGCAGTATTTAAAAGAATAATCTGATTTTGAGGAGTTGTGGAAGATATCGTGCTCGATGAACTCGACGAACTCGATGAACATTTTTTTAAATAGTCCAGGTAATCGTGAAATTCTTTTAGTTTTCCATTAGTCTCTGGGTTATCAGAAATGAGCCTTTTTTCACGGGCTTTACGTAGTTCGATGCAATCATTATTGATAATGGGCTTTATTAATTCATGGTCAACATTCACGTCGTCCATGTACCAAATTGACTTCGATTTTTCGAAAAATTTTTTATATTCAGCTTCAACTGATCTAGAAGTTTCTAATTTAAATCCGTGGAAGAGCACTGCTTTAGAACTCCATGCCTGATTAAGGGCAATTGTACGTCTCAAACTCTGGTGGATATGGATTTCTAAAAAATTCGGATCACTTGAAATAGGCAAGTTTTCATCAGGAAGAAAACTGAGTTTATTGTCACGAGTTAAATAAACTAATACCCTATTAAGCTTTCTTGCTTGTGCAGCGGCCATTTCTAATAAATGTACTTCGTGGTAAGCACATAACCATTCAGTGAGAAGTTCAACAATTTTATCTCGCAACATAGTATCAGGATCAGAGATGAGTAATAAATATTGAAATGATTCATACAAAGATTGATTCAGACCATATTTTGATTGATAAATTTGTTTATAAGGACCTTTAAAAGAAGGAAATTTATTCACAAATTGATGAAAGACTTTACCTTCTGGAATAAAAACTAAAAAAGAAGTTTCTTTTTCATACGCGATATCACAAGGGATTCGATGGATTCGACCTTGCCTTTCTAAATAGGACACTCGCTTTACGCTCTCCTCATCCAAAATTTCTTCGATATTATGTAAAGAAACATAGAATTTGCCTACATGCATATATTCTGCATAAACTTCCTCGACTTTGTCTTTATTGAAACGACGATTATATCGAGGACGCAATGGATGGGGGTAACAATTTTTTAATCCGTATGAATATTTCAATGCGTGATAAGGTATATTACCTGTTGCTATGGAAGGGTTATGTGCGGAAGGCAACTCTCTTTTCCAATAGTTATCACCACGCAAACATCTAAGAGCTTCTAGTCGACTTAAATGCGAACCAAGATCTTTACTAGATTGATGCTGGAACAGGTCACCGACAGAATTGAAATAGTAAGGATATATTCTTTCCGCATCATCAAAACAAGGCCCAGTATTGTCCATCTCATATAAAAACGTTCCAATTTTTTTGGCCATAGCCTTTAATCCAGTCTTATACTCAGGAATTTTAGTGAAATCATTTTCTGCTTTTAATTCAGTGTAAAAACAATAGGGCAAGGTTTTGAGAACTATTTCACTATACTGTGGCAATCCCTTCAAATGAAGAGAAGGCTCATATTTATTCTCTTTTTCTGGTTGATTTTCGGCGTAACTCACTTCATCGATAGTGCGATGATATCTTCGAGAATTTGCATTCCATCTATCTATCATATAATTGATTCCGCGATATTGGGCGATGGAAAATTTAAATTTAGATCCTCGAATAATTTCCATGAGTTTTTCTGGACTAATAACACAACCTCGCTTAGTGAGTGTTTGTACTTCGGAATTAATCTGATCGACTGCTTTTTTTTCGATTTCTAACGCAGGAATTCTGGCTCTTTCTTTGAGTCCTGATAATTTTTTATTATCTTCTGCCAATTCTGAGCTGGAGTCAGGTTCCTCCTTTAGTTGTTCAATAAATTCTTGTAAACGTTTTATTAAGTCAGCTTCTGGTGGAATTTCATTTTTAGCTTGAATATCCTTGGTAAGTGCTTCCAAATTTCTTTCTAAATCTTCCTCATATCTCTTAAGAATTCCTACTGTGGCGATTGTTGGGCTGGTCTGTTTGGTTTTCTGTTTAAACGATCTAGAATCACTTAACTTTTTTTTACGTTTAATAATTTTTTTCTTAGGAGTTTGCATCTTTTGAGAATTATTTTTTTTCTCATCATCAAAATCAGAGTCATCTGAAAGGCAGTCACCATAATGGCGATGAGATTCTTTTTCCTTTTTTATTAAGTATTCTTTCATATCAAACAGAGGCAATTTTGGATAAATAATAGATAAACAGGTTCCGAGTAACTCCAGATTTTGCGAAGATCTAGCAGAGGCTTGTCGGGTACGTGAATCTTCTTTTCCCAATCCAATATCACGCATGTAAATTTTATCTCTAATTTTTTTATAAAGATACTGATCTATTAATTCTAAGGCCCGTTCAGAATCAGGCGCGACATCTTTTAGCGAAAAATAGCTTCCTTTCTGCTCACTTTCTGGAATACTCTGGGTAAATTGAAAGTTTCCTTGCTGATCGCTATAGAAATATAAAGGGAAAGGGGAGGATAACAGTCTGGCAGAAAGCAGAGGGATATCTCTGGTAACAAAGCCTCGGTTAATTAAAAACACAATCGAAGGGATTTTTTTAACTTCTAATGCAGCATCTAAAAAACTTGGGATACTTTTATTCTCGCGAACAAAATATGGGTTTGCAGTGAAAAATTTTTCCAAACTCTCCAAATTTCCTTGAACAACAAAGCTTTTAACTTGCTCATATTCTTGTAATTCTCGTCGTTCTCGTAATTCTTCTAATTCTTGTTCTTGTGAAAGATTTCTCATTTCTTCTGCTCCTGTAGACTGGTTAAGCTGATTTTAAATTGAAAAATAGTAAAGGTGATTGGCTTTTTTCTATTTACCACTACAAAATCCACTTCTCTTTTATCAACATCTCGAAAGAAACGCAAATCAATTTCTTCGCCTAGGGTATCTTGTTGATAATGACACCATTTTAACAAAGCCGACGCCACTAAATTTTCAAACCGCAAAGCATCGTCCGCCACCAAAGTCCAATCAAATTGATAATGTTTTTGTTCTTTTTTTACTGCCCGGATTTTAGGTGAGCCAAATGGAGAAATGCGGAAAATGGCATAAAGCCGTTCTAAAATTTGCAGCCAGGTGGCCACTGCTTTGTGACTCACTTGCAAATCTTCACGCAAAGCATTGATTGAAAGCGGTGAACCCACTAAGTCTGGGAGACGCATCGCTAATAGTTCAATCGTTCCCAAATCTTGTACTCGTTCTAATTGAATTAAATCCTCATTAATTAATCAATTACAATATTCACACGACCAGCGTTTCGCTTCGATGCTAGAACTTGAAAAAAAGGTTCTGGAAAACCACCCAATCTTAATAAATCTAACAAGTCTTGTTGATTTTTAGATTTTAGCTCCGCCAAAGAAAGGGGATGGAGGCGTAAATAATGGTAACGCCCTTAAAACGAGGGTCAAGTCTGAAATTTTAAGCAGATCCTTTGTTCAATAGTAGCCACAGTGCTGGCTAAGCCTTTGTATAAGATTTTTGCTTAAGATTTCAGACTTGACCCTCTTAACTTTAAGAATCGGTGATTTGCTCCTGTTTCAAGTTTTATGCACATTTCGTTCATATTAATTTGATATTGGTTTACCTAAAAGCCGTAAACTTATCAACTTCCATTATTATTTTGTCAGACCAAATGAACATTTATAGTTTGTTGATCAGTTTTATATTTTCTTCAGGCTGATAGAGATTGATGACCTCAAGAAATTGTCCTATTTCGTCTGATTTTCCCATTGAAATAACGAAACTATCTTCAAATGGTATAAAGATTTCTGATAATTTTTTAACATAAGAGGAACAGTCGTGCTTTTTAGTATTCATTAACGTGATGTGAGGATTGTATTTTTGAAAAGATTTATTGATCGGAAATTTGACAATCTGGGCTACTTCAAAATGCATTTTAATAAGATCATCTGTTTTTGTGGGCAAAAGTGAAACCCAAAATACTTCATTGTCAAAAGAAATACAGCTAATTTCTTTAAAGTAGAGGTTAATCGTTTTTTTGTCTAAGGAAACACATGCTTGTTTCCAAATCTGAATGGCTTCATGCGGCTCCGCTAAAAATTGGCACAAGGTCAAATGAGGTAAGGACTGGTTTCCAAGAAGGTATTGATCAGAGATAGTTGTAAATAGTTGTGCATATTGAATGATGTCATTATGTCGATTGACGGGAAGTAAAGCAATGTTGTACTTTTTTTTAGAATTTCTCATATCAAGTTCCTGGATGAAACATTTATTTTAACCTTATTTAACTATCCTGAGTACTGGGGGAGCGCTTTGGGTTTCTGTTTTTGTCACAGGGTCAAGTTTTACACCTTGTGCTTCAGCTGCTCGAGTAAAAGACGTAAAATTTAAAAATGCCCAATCTTTCTAATTTCACTTATGTCATCCGAACTCAAATCAAAATCAAAAATTTGTAAATCTTGCTGCATGTGCTTTTGATTAGTTGTTCCCGTGAGTGGGACTATGCTTAGCAAAGTAGTAAATCTAAGAAGAATTTGAGCCGGTGTTTTATTTAATCCTTGGGCTATTTTAGCTATTTTTTCATGTTCCCAGATTTCTCTATTAGCTGTTAATAAGAAAAACCCCTGATACATTATTTGGTGCGATTAGCAAAAGTCACGAACTGCTTTATCCCAACCTAGACGTGCATAGCAACGGTTTTGAACAATCATCGGCTTTATTTCAGCTTGTTGGTAAAGCGCTAGATGAATAAGGCCCATGTAATAAATAAGAATCGAGGTAATCAGTGTGTAACTGATTTAAAGAAGATTGAAAAGAAGTACCCACTTGATTGCTTATATCTGCGCTAGGATCATAAGGAATACGGTGATCTTGGGAATGAAAAGGCGTAAATTTGGTTTGTAGAAATAGCTTCTCACGACTCAGTCCTTGCTTTTGCAATTTTAGCAAAGCCTCTCCAACGAGTGACTCAGAATAATGCAATGGTTGATTAGCTGTATCGAAAGCAAGAAAACCAGATAAGACAGCCATTTCAACCAAACTGGTTGTTTGGCTTTACAGCTTAGGAAAATGTAATCATTACTTTAAGTGCCTGTGTTGCTGTTGCATTAGAGAAGGTTTCATAAGCTTTTAAAATATCATCAAATTTAAATCTATGGCTGATTAACTGTTTTGGATTTATTTTTTTAGAACTTATCATTTTTAAAAGCACAGGAGTGGTAACCGTATCTACCAGCCGAGTGGTAATGGAAATATTTTGTGACCACAATTTTTCTAGATGTAAGTCTACTTTGACCCCGTGCACTCCAATATTGGCAATGATACCACCAGGCGCCACGAGATCTTCGCAAAGGATAAAACTGGCAGGTACTCCTACAGCTTCAATAGCTGTATCTACACCTTGACCATCAGTCGATTTCATAATTTTTTCAACTGCCTTGCCATCAGAGTTATTGATAATAGAAGTTGCGCCTAACCGTTTAGCTATTTCCAACCGGTTATCGTCTACATCAATCATAATAATTTCCGCGGGTGAATAAAATTGTGCTGTCAGCAATGTAGCTAGTCCGATAGGGCCTGCGCCAACAATTGCGACTGTATTACCGGGTTCAATTTTTCCGTTTAAAACCCCACATTCGTATCCGGTGGGGAAAATATCGCTTAGCATCACCACAGCCTCTTCATCGACGTCTTGAGGGATTTTATAGAGGCTAGTGTCGGCGTGCGGTATGCGAACATATTCTGCTTGAGTCCCGTCGATAGTATTCCCAAGAATCCAACCACCAACGCTACAATGAGAATACATCCCTTTCCGACAAAATTTGCACTTTCCACAACTACTAATGCAAGAAATCAGTACTTTATCGCCTACCTGAAATCCAGTCACATTTAAGCCTATTTTATCAATAATACCAATACCTTCATGCCCTAAAATGCGACCTGGCGCGCAAGTGGATACATCACCCTTGAGAATATGAAGATCAGTTCCGCAAATCGTCGTTTTAATTAGTTTAACAATCGCATCGGTAGGTTCTTTAATAACAGGAAGTGGATGACTTTCTAAAACCTTTCTTGCGGGTCCCTGATAGATAAGTGCTTTCATAAATCACCTATTTAGTTAAAAATGTAAAGATTATAGTGAATTTTTGCATGTTCTACTAGCTTGAAGTTCAGTTAGGTAATCAATAGACTTTTTTCGAAACTCTACTGCTGTTGCAAATTACTGCGTTGCTTCGGTGCTCAAATCCTCACATTACTTGCGTGTATGCTCCGGTTTTGCGCTCCGATGCGCCTTGCACTTTGCTACCAGCAGCGAGTTTCGAAAGAAGTCTAATGAATTATGCTTCTAGGATCTTTTTGGTTCCTGATCTGGTTAATAATGAAAAATTGAAATAATATGTAAATATCCTGTTAACAAAAGAATGATAAATGCAACAAGAGCGAGATTTTTGAAATTCGAACTATTTCTATACAAACAGAAATAGTGGGATTGAAAGGAGCTATGTTACATACAATCTCGTTGTCTAAATGATATGATTGCCTTGTTTTAAACCATTATAGATGAAGAAATTTTCGATCATTTTGCCCGAAAGTTGAATAAATCATTTTCTTGATTCAACGAAGCCATAGTTAATTATGTTTTAAACCTTTGAAACAGGATTTTCATATTTTTATATCTAATCAATTCTAATTCTTCTTTCAAAGTATCTAAAGTATATTTAATTTTATAGTGTGAGGAGTCTCTGAACTTTGAGAGAATTCAATGGTGATTTCTGGAAATAGCTCTAAAATTTTTTTAACCTTCCCTAAATTATTTTTAGTAATTAAATTAGATATGCTCTCAATAAGAATTCCTTTAACAGTGTTTTTATTGTCAAAGAGAATAAAAAATGCTTCAGGGCAATTTTTATAGACTTTATAAACGGCCATCCCAACGCACCAGGCTCTCCAGCTTTTGTAATTGGCCGCTCAATGATAAATTGCTGCTACTGGAAATACCGGGTAGGTATTCATAAATCCCATCGCGCCACCAACTGCCACCGGCCTGTAGATGAGCATCAATATTTTTTAGATAGCTGTTTATCTTGCTGGACGATGTTCGCCGCGCACTGAACATACTGAAAATACTTTGTAATCCACCCATGATGAGTGGGCTGGTTAAAATCAATTTTAACCACTGACCTTCTAGGTTCGCTAACAAGCGCACTAAGCTATCAATGCCTTTTTGATCTGAGCCGATAAACGAAGCACGGAACTCTTCAACGCCGGTAGAACCCGTTTGAATCAGTGTAACCAGACGATACAACAGCATCGAATAAATAAATCCGTGGATGGAAGTAAATAATCCCAATTCCAGACCACGGACAAATCCCTGCACCGCATACGCTTTAACCAAACCCCAGGTACTTTTTAGCAGAATAGATCGCTCCGCCGGTCTGACTCGCCGCCAGGTGCTGTGTTTGGTTTCCGTTCCCAGATCACGAGCAGAGAGCAATGGCCACTGCAACATTTTTTCCAAAGCATGATCCAAGCTGGCCCACTTCATCCCGGGGCAGGTGCTCATCTCATGTTGAAATAACGTAAGTAATCACTGTTGACCGTAATATCTTTGCGCTCAATGCCTAGACCCGATAAAAAACCATCCAACTCGCTGTAATCCGGTTCTTCATGGAAACGGAAATAACTGCCGTCTTTACTATTTTGAATACTCAGTGATGGAACTAAGGGATTATCATTACCTGATGTTGTGCTTTCTAATTGCATGTCGGTTTTCCTCCTTTGATTGAAATACCAAGTTGCCCTAGCTAATTTGTAATTTCAGCAAAAGTAAGCATCGTTAATAGCTAAAAGTGGTCGTCGGGTGTAATCTCCGCACTGTGTTTGCCTTGTTTTATTTTGTAAATGAAATGAATAATGATTTGTAGAAACTTTGAGACTATCACTGGTTCTTAGAAAACACCGCTGCAATAATCGGCAACCGACGTTAGCAACCGCCCGCACTATGGTGACATTTTTATAGAGTAAAAGACTCAATCCCAGCGTACCCATCATCATGGCTCCTGCAGTGATGGGGGTGAGTAAGGATCTGGCTGATGATTCGGCTGAAGTCGGACTGGATAAGGCGGGAGGAGTCCAGGTTGGCAATGATTCGGTAGTATGGAATCCAGCGGAATGATCTGAAATGGGTCGGTTGTTGCTGCCAGTGGATCATCTTCAATCACTTCGATAGAATTTCCAGCGCCCCAGGTTATTTTTTTAGAAGTCTCCCTTTTAACATCCCTATCGAAAACATCATATTTACGACTTGATTTTAAGTGATGTCGTCCATCATAAGATGGGCGGCGACGCATCAGTCGATGAATCGCTTGATATTAAAGGTGCGGTGTAACCATTATATTGAGCATTGGCGTGACAGAGTTGATCTTGGCAATATGCCTGCCATTGATAATTTTCGACCTGATACAATATGCCTCCAGAGATATTATTCTCCATTAAGTAGAGTACGTTCAAAGAAGTATTAGGATATACCTGGGCTATGACTTGCGCACCTTTATCAGTGATGCGGTTGTGAATCAATGATAAATCTGTGATTTGCGTATCGGGTAGCACCTTTGCTAAAGCTAATAAACCCTCGTCACCGATTAAATTAAAATTTAAATAGAGAGTTTCTAATAAGGAGCCTGGCAAGAAAGGTGATAGATCGATTAAGCTGGCATCCGTTAGACTACCTTCTACAATTTCAAAATAATCCAGCTTAGACATGGCTGGACCCAATAAATTCATGGAGGTGCTTATATTATTATCCCACATAATCAGGGTATCAATCGCAGAAGCAGCAATTCCTAGAGCTAATTGAGAAATCAATTTTGGATCATTTAAATTATTATAATCTAATTCTAAATAATTCAATTGCGTAGAAGGGAGAGTACGGGCGAGCGCCTCCATACTTTGTGGAGTAAAGGTATTATAAACTAATTCAAGATACCAGATATTGGTTTTATTAAGTTGATTGATCAAAGTGATGATACCCTCTTCACCACTACGACTACCCATTCCTAATACAGTAACAGGCAAATTCACTATAACCCCGGCTAACGCCATTACCCCCTCATCGGTGACATTAGTGCTTCTTAAGCCGATTCTAGGTAGCGAAGTATTTTGAATCAAATTTGCAAAATAGATCGCACCCGTGTTAGTAATAAAATTACCATCAACCCACAATTCATTTAAAACAGGACAATTTCGAACGACTGAGGATAATGCCCGGATCGTTCCGTCGCCTACCTCAGAGCCATCCATCACGATTCGTTCGATGGCTGGCATCGTTGACCAGGCTTCAGCTAATTGAATTCCTCCTGGGTCTCCCATTTTTGTATGATGCAAATAAAAACGTTTGATGTGAGTTCTATTTAATACATCAGCTAAAGCTTGGATACCTTCATCCCCGATATTCGGAAAACAAATGTCAAAGGAAACAAGCTCCTTCATAAATGGCAAAACTTGGGCTAAATAGGCCAATCCTGCGTCGCTTAAATTGGTTCCTCCTCTGATGTCTTCACTATAACAACCTAACCATACATTTTGGACTATCGAATTATTTAGATAAGCGGCTAAAGATCGCATATCAGAATCGGCAAAATTGTCGAATATATTTAATACAGCGAAACCAGCTCCCCGGTCTTCAGCGCTTCTTAAAATAGCCACCATTTCTTCGCCAGTTAAGTTTTTATACATAAATGTCAGATTGCGTAATCCTTCTAAGTTGAAATACTGAGTCTGTTCCACTAACAACTGAACCGAATCATTTAAATTAATGGTACGAAACTGATCAACCATTTCAAAATAGCAATCGATCGTTAAAAGATCAGCATATTTAGAATAGCCGAAACCTAATTCAAACCCTTGTTTATCAGGGCACCGAATGGCTTCCAAAATACTGAATAGGATCATTTGAAAAAAATATAACTCTATCGCTAACTTCGCAATTTTCAATAATAAGGCTGGCAATTGTTGCTTTAATACATGCGTCTTTAAGCCTAATAACCACCACAATAAATACTGACGATAGATGCGTTGCGGCAATGATTGAATGGCTTGGCATCGTAAAGGTTGACTTTCTTTAATTTCTTCTTTCGGCAATGACATGATCACTGCTAACGCTTTTCCCTTAATGTATAACATCGTCAATAATTCTTCTTTGGAGTAACCGGCTTCTTTGAGACGAGGTAAATCTTTAAATCCCACTCCATGCGCAATCCTGGCTAAATATTGCAAGGCGTTCAGTCGCGTATTTTTTTTCCCTGTTATTGCCACTCGACACAAAGCCTCAAAAATTTGTGTCCGCTCCTCACTCGATAAACGCCCATCCCAGCGCACCAGATTTTCTAGTTTTTGTAATTTCCCGCTTAAAGACAAAAGACTGGCACTGGAAACACCTGGGAGGTATTCATAAATACCATCCCGCAGCCAACCACCCTTTTTTTGAAGATGAGTATCAATGATTTGGGTGTAATTTTTTAATGTGACCGGTGAGGTGCGCTGTGCTCTCCATAGACTAGAGATACTTTGTAACCCCGCAATGATTAAAGGACTCGTTAAAATTAACCTCAACCACTGCGTTTCTAATCCCGCTAACAGGCGCACTAAGCTATCAATCCCTTTTTGATCCGAGCTGATAAACGAAGAACGAAATTCATCCATGCTGGTAGTACCGGTTTGGATCAGCTTAACCAAACGATACAACAGCATGGAATAGATAAAAATATGAATGGATGTAAATAACCCCAACTCCAAACCGCGCGCAAATCCCTGCACCGCATACGCTTTCACCAACCCCCACGTACTTTTTAACAAAATAGATCGTTCAGCCGGTCTGACTCGCCGCCAGGCACTCTCTTTGGTTTCGGGTCCCAAATCATGAGCAGATAGCAACGGCCACTGCAAACATTTTTCCAAAGCATGATCCAGGCTGCTCCATTTCATCCAGGAACAAGTACTCATCTCATGTTGAAACAGCCTGAGCAGATATTCGTTTTCGACCGGAATATCTTTGCGCTCGATACCTAAGCCAGACAGGAACTTATCCAGTTCGGTATAATCCGGTTTTTCAAGCAGTAAATAACTGTCGTCTTTATTTTGAATACTATGTGATGGGACTAAGGGGTGGTCCGTATCTGAGGTTGCGATTTCCGTATCGAATTGCATGTCGGTTTCCCTCCTTTATTGAAATACTCAGTAAACGTGATTTTCAACTTCTGAGCTCATTTAATCCAGATTGCATAACAATCAGACCTCATGTCATTTTGTTGTTTAACAGACCACAAAATTACAGAAGAGGTCTTATGCTATTAGAGAATTTTATCATTACAGCCTATTGTTTGATAGATAAAACGTTAAAAAATTTTCTAGGCGCTCAAAAATTCCGGCAAAGAGGATTTGAACCAAATTTATCCCATAGTGAATCATAACGAGGGGAAGTCGTGGCTGAATTTTTCATTAATACCAACATAGGGGCGTGGGAATATTTTATCCATAACTGGCATGATTGAGTTTCCTGCTTTGAGCTCCCGGCCAATGATGCCAAAACAGGCTGCGGATTTGTGGAATAATCTTTCTGGAAATAGTTTCGCAGTACGCAGGGCAAAACCAGAGATTAGGCAGCTCGTTTGCTCGTGTGAGTCGCGGCATTTTGCGAAGAAAAATGCAACAATATGGAATGCTGTCCAATAAAAGAAAAAAATAATTGGAAACCTATCCACAAGGTTTTAGTGATAGGCACTACGGGAGTTGAAGTGACCTGAAAACTTTGCTGGCTTGAAAATTAACCAGATGAAAATAGATAACATTCTGCAGGTGATCTATCTGTTTTTTTTCATGAACTACCAGCAAGCATGGGATACTCAATTAAACGTAAGCGCTTTGTTCTGCTGGCTTATCTCCAAGTGTTAAATTTTTTTTCAGTTTTTATTTTTCAATATTTAGGGTTTTTCATTTCATTATTTTAACCAAATTCTTCTGGTGTTTGAACACAAACAAGATCACCACAAAAAAGGCCATTTAAGAATGGATTGATGGGTAATTGAAGAATTCGGCCTTCTTCATTACGCAGATAGATTTTATTTTCATTCCGATGAACAACTTCTATATAGCCACCCACTAATTTTTGCAGGAATGTCAGCCTTTTTTTACGATCCAGACAGGTACTTTAATTTTTTGAATCGTGCCATGTGTTTTTAGTACAAGCGCCATATCAAACTCCTTTTTTATTCACTGAAAATGATTGCAAAAACCAATTTTCAGACTTTTCTATGATTATTGCAAGAAATTCCGGTGATTTTTCATCAATGAAAAATTCTGGCAATAAATCCCAGATCTCCGTAAATAGCGGCTTACTGACTGTTGTTTGTTTTCGGGTGATTTCAAGCTTGGGATGTAACATTAATTTAATTTTATTCATATACAATTCCTAATAGTTAAATTTCGAGAAACACATCAAATTTCTTAGGGTTTTCATGATAGCCTTGCCTGATTTTCTCAGCTCCATAAATAATATTTTGAAAATTCTCAACTAAGCCGTAATTTCGCGCCGCGACTCTTCTTTCATATCTTGACTACCGTAGGCGTGTCGCCGCCGACCGGCGATAAGCGGTTTATGCAAAGCTTTGCATAAGCCGCCTTGCGGACAGCCGATGGTATTGGCAGCCACTTCCCCTTTATTACTTATCGGAGTAGTCGCTAGTTTATCTGTTAGCTGTAGGAAGTGTTCGTCTGAGATTTTCTTCTTCAATATCTCTTTCAACTCCGCGTGCGGAATTGAGTTAAAATATTTCTGAATGTCAATCTCCACAATAGCTCCGTTCCAGCACGGATAAGCCTGTTCCATCAGCGCACGTAGCGCATCATGGCAGCTGAAGACCGGGTCGATATCCGAAAGAACAAGGCAGGAACAGTGGCTCGTAAATCCGGGTGAGAATTTCACTCACAGCCATTTGAACAAACTTGTCCACAAAACACGAGATCGCTAATGGCCTCGTGCTGCCATCTTCTTTGGAAATCTCAACTAACTTTGCGGGTTTCGGTCGATACGTGCCTCTGCGAATGCTCTTGATGAGAGTATCAATGTTTTCTTCCAGTTGTCTGCCATAAATTTCCTTATTGATGCCGTCAATACCTATCGCTTTGCTTCCATCTATTCGATAGTACATTTGCTTGAGCAGTTCACGATCAATCAGATGTCCTAAATTATTAAACACCGTTTTTTTTCGGTTCTCTGCTCGCTCGCCCGCTCGCTTAAGCGTTCAAGTTTCGTTTTCCCTGTGTTTTCTATTCTGTCAATGCTGTGTACAGACAAGGTTTCCTTCTCCCGCTAGGTTTATCCACCGGTTCTTTGCTCCACGATCGTTACTCGCTTCATAACTACTACAACCGGTTCCACTCTAAAAAAGCATTGGCAAAATTAAGGAAGACCTTTCATTTAACTCTAATTCCTAATCAATGCTATTGGTTAATTAGTAAACAGAGTGATGACTCAATATTGACACTACTTACCGCTGGTTTTAGGGTAAAGAATTGTACCCAGACACCTGTCTCTCTGGTCAATGTTACGTAAAAAAGTTATTAATGAAAAAAGTCACAGACAGCTCAATTGTCATTGATTATCAGCAAATACGAACACGTACAACTGATCTTGTTTCTGGTGACACAATACCTGTAGGCCAAACGCTTCCCGTGGAAATAAATATTTGCTTCCGTGGCACACCACTACGAAGGACAATCGGAAGAACTTAAAAACTAAATTATCTATTTTCGATAGTGATGGTAATAGGCAAACCGTGCGAGTACCTTTTCTTTTTTATAAGCCTAAAGAGTTGAGCCAAAAAGTATCTCCAGAAGCTTCAAGCTGAATAGCTGACCCCATTGAAAAAAACATAATTTCTGTGCTGCAGTCAGAACTGACTCGTTATAATAACTGTGGGCGATCCGTTGGAGGTCTAGGAAGTATTCATGCTATTATTTCTGGCCAAGAAATAATAAGTGTAGGAGTTGATTTACGGCAGGCTAACTCACCGAGAAATCAGAGTATCTGTGCTAATCCAAAGACAGCCATTGTTAAATCTGATAATCTCGATGCACTAATGATGTTTTACAAAAGTTTAGCATCTGAGGACGAAAAAAAACGATTTATGGAATGCCTTATCAATCGAATAGATGAGCACAAAGGATACTTAAGTGTATCCTATTTTATAGTTTGTGTATTTTGGGAAATTAGGATACTTGCATGAGGCTCTAAACAAAGTAAGGTCCACGTTACCACAAGGTGAATGTTCAAGAGTTTGGATTTAGCAATGTGCTTATGCTACTGAATGGATTATTGCGCCATTGTCATCCCAGATTTCACTGCTGAAACGTTAGATTATATTGAGCAATTCATATCTGGATTGGATCAGCACACATTCTCAATTGCAGAGAAAATCACAGCAATACGGGCATTACGGTTGCTCGATTCCAAGAGGCTGTCCTAAAGAACGTCTTATTGAAATCCACTTTGCTCAATTGTTATGTCTTTAGCAAATGACATTGTATTTGAATAGTAATATTGTTCCATCTTATTTGGTGGTTTTATTTAAGGCTAGAAACCGAATTAGTTAAGATGTTTCCTCCTCCAAGTGTTAATTTGGAGCATTTCTTATGTTCACAACTGTCAATTTACCCAAATTTATTTTGGCACTATAGGTTTTATAACTAGTTTCTATAATTTTTCACTTTCCTGGCAGCAGTGACAAGAACTGGCGGCCGGGCCTGGAAGCGGTTGTCTCGTTCACCGGGCACGCCGTCTTCGCCGTGGCACCGGACATCACAGAGCGTCGGCTCGCTGCGCTGGGAGCGGACGGTTTCGGCGGCGCCCACGACCCTCGGCTGATCGCCGCCCTGGCCGGGCCGGAGGGCTGGATCGACTGCCTGGACATGCTGATGGCGGGCCGCGGTACCGGCCATACCCAGCGCCGCCGCCGTTGATCGACCGGCCCGGCACGCATCGCCGCCCAGCCGCGGGCGGAGTTCGCCGCGCGGATCAGGAGCCACCCCCGGGTGTTTGGCTACCCGGACCCGGACCGGTCCGCCCTCGCGGTCGTCAGCCAGGGCATCGCCGGCCTTACCGAGCTGAGCTTCGAACTCGAGCCTGGCAGGCGCGGCCGGGGCGGCGGATCCCGGCTGGCCGCCGACGCCCTGGCCATGATCCCGGCCGGCCAGCTCGCCGTCGCCGCGGGCGGCGGCGCGCGCGGGCGCTGCTGTCTGCCCGGCTTCGTGCCCCTCGGCTCGGTCCAGCTCTTCCGCCGTGCCCCCTGACACCCGTGGCTGGGCCCGGCGGCGCGCGCACGCGCCCGGCGGGCCGCGGTGCCCCCTATGGTTACCAATGTGGACAACAGAGCACGGGCCAGAGCCGCCCGCTTCGCCGCGC
>CAVQTK010000012.1:0-12376 GCA_963716455.1 uncultured Pseudomonadota bacterium | reverse complement strand
TCCGGGTTCAATTTCGCAATTTTCAACTGCCATATAAGCAGTAGGTAAAATATCTGATAAAAAAACAACTTTTTCATCAGGTAAATGGTCTGGAATTTTTATTGGCCCCACATCTGCATAAGGCACACGAACGTATCTGCGCTTGCCCCCCAGGATATCCTCCTAACATATGAGTATAACCAAACAAACCAGCTGGAGATTCTCCCATTATTTTTACCGCAACCTCAGCATCAGGATTAGTTGTGTCACATAAAGAAAAAAGTTTCCTTTGACAAAAAAAACATTGACCACAAGATATGGTAAAGGGAACCACTACTCTTATCACGCAGTTTAAATTTTTTAACCTCGTTACCAACCTCAACCACTTCACCCATAAACTCATGACCCAGCACGTCGCCTTTTTTTAGCATGGGCATAAAATGATTATATAAATGTAAGTCTGAGCCACAAATTGCAGTAGTGGTAACTTTAATAACAATATCTTTAGGATCTATAATATGTGGAACATCGATATAATCCACACGAACGTCTCTTTTACCATGCCAACATAGTGCTTTCATAAAACCACCTTTTCCACTGAAAAAGCGAATAATTTCTAACTACAGTTGAAATTAAATATAGTAGATTCTGATTGTTTTTCACACCAGAATTTATAGCCCACACCAAGTCGCGACTTCATTTAAATGTTGTTTCGAGGTGAGACATACATTTTCTAAATCTTGCGTAGTTAAATAATCAAAAAAACCATATAGTCTATTACGTTGTGTTCTATATAATGCAATTGGCTGTATTTCTGGCAATTTAGATATTCTAACCTGCATAAATCCTTTTTTGTCTGGATGTCCTTTAGCCAATAAATTTCCAAAATTGCATAGTACGTTGGCTAATCGATAGTTATGCTTCTTATAAAGTCGAAAATTTTGCATATAGATCAAAGCAAACGAATTTTTTAACATTCCATTAACACAATTATCAAACCTCTGCGCATCACCACTTGCAGCTAAACATTTTACAAAACCTTCTAATAGCAAGCATTGATAAAAAGAAAGCATATTTTGCGTAAATCGTTGATGTTGGTTTACGGCTATACTGAATTTTGAAATTAATAGTAATCTTTGAGAGCGAGTAAGCACCAAATGGTTGGCAATATAGTGCTTAGCCAAAATTTCCCAATATCTAAAGCCGGTAAAATTATAAGTAGTTCCTAACCGGTGAAAAAAATCATGTAGAAATTTAATAACTTGCTGCTTTTCATTTTTTGTAATCTCCTCAGTAGTATATTGTTTATTGCTTATTTCAAAATTATTTTCTTTTTCTTCTTTAACACCGCGAAAACTATTTTTAGCATCCACAGCAACCTTTATCTCGTTTGTTGTCGTATCTGCTATAACCAAAGCATAGACTCGAATTACCTTTATATCATCGCCTAAAAATTCTTGCATAACAAAAGGATAATAGGGCTTAAGTTGCGCATAGCTTTCTTGAGTGATTAGGCAGGTTTTTAAGCGATTATTTAATTTATCATAATCGCTCATTTCTTCAGTTGATAATAATTGGATTCCTGCTCCTCCTGACATATCTGCTGGTTTAAATAGAGAAGTTGATTTTAATTCTTCTATTGGGTAGGCTTGCAATCCGCTTAAGGACAAGATGTTAGTTCTGGGTATATAGGCTTTCAATTCATCGTGTTGCTGACAATACGCATAAAACAACCACTTCATGTTAGAAAAAGAATGGAGACCTAAATTTACCATCCCTTCCTTAGGACTAACACTTGCTTCTTAAAAGGCAACATCTTTATCTTCTTCTTTCATTGAGCAATTTTCAGGCATATTTAATTCTAAATCTGGATACCCCTTTTTAATGATGGGTTTAAAATCCTTTATAGCAGCTGCAATCACCTCCCCTTGAGTACAAGTATTTATTTTCTGTATTTCTAAAACTTTAATTTTATTGGAGTTACTATTAGTACTTTTTTCTTCATTAAAGACAACGTCTAGGCCAATCATGAATATTCTATAACGCATATTCTAATCTCTCATTTATTTAAATTTAAATTTTAAATTAAAGCAAATTTTGGTTCAAACAATGGAGATTTTAACCAACAATTGGATAAAAGCAAAGATTACAGTTTAGATAATTCTTTTTAATCGCCATATGAATAAAGCTGACATTGGATTTTACCTTAATCTCTGTTATGCTAGTTGTTGATTATTATATAATACCCCAAGAGAATAATTAATGATAACTAAGCCGTTAAGGTATCAATATGCATCCAATGCTAACTATAGCCATTCAAGCAGCCAGACAAGCCAGTAAAATTTTATTACGCTTTATAGACCATTTAGATTCACTTGATATCAGCACTAAAGCCCGTAATGACTTTGTTACTGAAGTTGATAGACTATCAGAACTCGAAATCATTAGTGTCATTCGTAAAGCCTACCCTGAACACAGTATTCTTGCTGAAGAAAGCGGTTTTAGTGAAGGCAACGACTATTGTTGGATTATAGACCCCCTAGATGGAACCACTAATTATTTAAGAGGCTTTCCTCATTTCGCTATCACTATTGCTTTTAAACACAAGCAAACTATAGAGGTCGGCATAGTTTACGATCCTATTCGCCATGAATTATTTACCGCAACTCGTGGTCAGGGGGCTAAGTTAAATGACCACCGTATTCGGGTCAGCCAAAATAAAAAATTGGAAAATTCTTTAATTGGAACCGGTTTTCCTTGCAGGGAACCGCATCACCTTAGACCTTATATGAATATTTTTGAAGCTGTTTTCCCTAAAACGGCAGGAATTCGCCGCGCAGGCGCAGCCGCTTTGGATTTGGCCTATGTCGCTGCTGGACGTCTAGATGGTTTTTGGGAGGCTTCATTGAAGGAATGGGATATGGCCGCTGGCACCTTATTAATACAAGAAGCGGGCGGTTTAGTAGGGGATTTTCATGGGGAAGAATATTATTTAGATAACGGTAACATTATTGCCGGAAACCCCAAAATTTATAAAGGATTGCTCGATTTAATTCAAATAGCTTTACATAAATAACACTTGACTTAAAGCTACCAAATAGGTTAAAATAAACGCTAATGAAAGTTTTTTTGTTAATTTTTTATATATAAAGGTGTATCTATGAGTAAACTTGATGACTTTAATCAAAAACTGCAAAACGCGCGGCGTTTTGATACCTTAATCAATCAAAATATTCTTGAGCTTCGAATTGCTGAGGAAGTATTTGGTAAGCAAGCAAAAGAAGATTTAGAAAGACAAATTTATTTAGCCAAAAGAGCCAAAGAAGAAGAAAATACTCTTAAAAGTAGTCAAATTCCACCAGAATTGGTCCAAAGCTCTTCCAGTGTGGATACCTCAAGCTTAATTCTCGAGGCCATTATTATAGAAGCCTTTAAAAAGATGAGCAAAGGTTTTTCTGATAAAATTTCCCAGTTAGTACCGGCATCTGCAGCCCAAGTTCTTACAAAGGCACTTGAAGATAGCCAACCAGAAACGGTAGAAGAGTTAAAAACTGCTCATAAAGCCCCTGTTCCAACTGTTCTGCCTACTAATAGCGGCAACTCTCTTCTAGATAAAGCGTTGAAAGCCAAACCTATTCAAGCGGCACATAAAAAAGCCCTTCAAAGTGATAACTTAGAGGATAAAATACTTTTTAATAGCTCCCATATTGCTCTTAGAAATTTCATGCAGTGTATTCCTGTTGACCAACGTAAAAACTTAAGTCCATGTGGAGATTGTAGTGTTTGTTTTTCATGATGAATTTTCCACTCATTTTAAACCTTTACCGGATTATCATCTAAAAAGAACTAATTATGATCCTACAGCCTTTGGTGAATACAATCGCTCTTTTCGACAAAAATCATCATTACCTTCTTCTAAAACAGAAGAGGATCTAATTGCAGCTATTTATTCCCACCGTGGAATGAATAAAAGCATCCTCCTAAATTTACTGACCTCTGGGGGATTCCCCAGAGGTTTGAGCTCTAATAGCTCCTCTAAATAATAGCTCACCATGTAAAGCCTGGAACCATCCATTTTGCGTCGTCGCGACCTGAAATATCCCCACAAATTTTTTAAAGTCGAAAAAACATCAAAAATATTGTTTTTCATGTGTTATTTTAAGGGAAAGCTGGCATTTATGGGGTGCACCTATAATGCTGAATTTCAGCTTTCACCAGAACGACCCTTTTGCAATTTTGTATAACTTGTTGTTAAATTTAGTAAAATTCGTGGGAATATTTCAGTTCGCAATGACCCAATAAAGAGTCCGTCACCTCCAGTTTCATCTACAAATAAGATTTTTATATTTAAGGACGTTGGTCTTCTAATGGCTTAGTATTTACTACAAGATGTGAACGATTTAAACCTAAGGCAACGGCCAATGATCCGGCCACATAAATTGACGAATAAGTTCCAATAACGATACCAATAGCCATTGCTAAGGCAAATCCATGAATAACCGGACCACCAAAAAACAATAAAGCTAAAACCACTAATAAAGTCAATCCAGAGGTCATAATGGTACGTGATAAGGTCTGGTTAATTGATAAATCCATTATTTCTAGGGGAGTACTTTTACGTACCTTACGGAAGTTTTCACGAACTCGATCGTACACCACAATAGTGTCATTAAGAGAATAACCAATTACAGTTAACAATGCAGTTAACACAATCATGTCAAATTCTAAATGAAAAAATGCAAATATTCCTAAAATAAGGATAGGATCATGAATTAAAGCAACGGCAGCACTCAAAGCAAACCGATACTCGAAACGAAATGTAATATACGCCATGGTGCTAATCAGTGCCACCAAAACGGCTAAAACTCCGTTGGTCAACAGGGTCTTGCTGACCTGAGGCCCTATGTAGTCTAAACCCCCTATTTTCGCTGCAGGCAAAGCTTCGATGAGATTGTTTTGCAACTGCTCAGGAGTCCACTCTTTATGAGGGCCTACCCGGATTAAAACCTCATTGCCAGGATACCTTTGAACAACCGCTTGTTTAAAGCCTTTAGCAACTAAATTGACACGAATTTGGTCGATATTAGGAGCTTGGGGAAAGGACGCCTCTATTTGTGTCCCACCGGTAAAATCTAATCCCAGGGTCAGGCCTTGAGTAGCTAAAGCAATAAGTGAAGCAATAAAAATAATCGCCGAAAAAACGGTTGCCCAGCGGCGTTGTCGCATAAATTGAATTTTGGTATTTACTTTGAAAAATTCCATGCTATTTTACCGCCTTCAATGGGTAAGCAATCCCGATAGACAAACGTTTAACAGCACGCCGACCGTAAGTTAAATTAACCAAAGCACGAGTGAAAAAGATGGCAGTTACCATAGAAGTTAACAAACCAATACTTAATGTAATAGCGAAACTTTGTACAGAACCTGTTCCTAAAATAAATAATATGACTGCCACAATTAGAGTTGTTACATTCGAATCCACAATAGTGGAAAAAGCACGTGCATAACCCGCATGAATGCTGGCTTGAGGTGAAAGACCATTACGTAATTCTTCACGTATCCGCTCATTAATAAGCACATTTGCATCTACGGCCATACCTACCGTTAAGACAATACCAGCAATTCCGGGTAAAGTTAAAGTAGCCTCTAATAAAGACATAATTGCCACAATGAAAACGGTATTTAGAATTAAAGCTAAATCCGCAAATAAACCAAAAAGGCGGTAATAAAACACCATAAATAATACAACTAATAACGTTCCTACTTCCAAAGATAAAACACCTTGGCGAATATTTTCTTTTCCCAAGCTAGGCCCCACCAATCTTTCTTGTATGAAATTAACTGGCGCTAAATAAGCCCCTGATCGCAACTGTAATGCCAAATCTTGTGCATATCTGGCAGAATCTAAGCCCGTAATTTGAAAATTGGTCCCCAGAGCACTTTGGATGGTAGCGATATTAATTATTTTGGCAGATTGTTTATGTTCCATTACAATTTTGCCATTAACCATTTTTTTTACGCTTTCCACCTCAAGGTAAACTGTAGCCATAGGCTTACCAATATTTTCTCGGGTAATTTGATTAAATAAACTCACATCACTCCCCCCTACTCGCACACTTACTGAGGGACGACCATTTTCATCTGTAACTGAACTTGCATTTAAAATTGAGCGTCCTCGCAAAACAATTTCATTTTTTAGCAAAATGGGTCGGCTCTCGTAAAAATATAAACTGGAACCTACCGGAATAACCCCAGTTCGAGCCGCTTCTGCTGCATCGTGTTCCATATCTACCATTTGCAAACGAATTGTAGCTACTTTGCCAATAATGGCTTTGGCTCGCGCTGCATCTTGAATTCCTGGTAAATCTACACTTATTTGATTTTTTCCTTGTTGCTGAATAACTGGCTCAGAAACACCTAATTCATTGATTTTATTTGATAAAATACCAATATTTTGCGTAACTGCATACTCTTCAGTTTTTTGTTGGCACTTTTGGAAAGTGATGCTCTAATTAAATTATCTTGATTAGTAACATTGAATTGATAATCAGGATAATCTTTTTTAAGCAAAGTTAAGGCCTGATCAAGGGCTGTTTTATCACGAAATTGAATCCCTATTTCTCCAGAAGAGCTGGTAGATAAACCTGCATAACGAATTTTTGCCTGACGCAGAGCCATTCCCATATTATGCATATCGCTAGATTGCTGCTCTTTTAACATAGCTGCAGCATCAACTTGTAACAGAAAATGAATGCCGCCGCGTAAATCTAGACCCAATTTCATTGGTTTGGCCCCAATGCTATGTAACCAATGAGGAGTTCTATCTGCCAAATTTAATGCCACAGTATAATTAGATCCTAAACTAGCTTGGATCAGATCTTGAGTTCTGAGTTGATCTTCCGTATGTTCAAAACGGACTAGAAAACTATAGGGTTGTTGTTGAAGAGAAATGTAAGGGATATTATTTGATTTCAATATGTTTATTATAGTTTGACCTAATTGAACAGATACCGCAGAACCATCTTTCGGCTGAACTTGTACAGAGGGATCAACTCCATATAAATTAGGCGCTGCATATAGCAAACCTAATATTATTAATGCCGCTAGTAAAAGATAGCGCCATAACGGATAACGGTTCATTATTCTAGCGACTCTATTGTGCCTTTAGGCAAAATTGAAGTAATAGCATTTTTTTGGAAGACGATCTCAACGTTCTTCGCTACCGAGATCACAATATAAGTATCCTTAACTTTGACTAAACGACCCATTATTCCGCCTGCAGTCATGATTTCATCACCAATAGCTAAATTACTCATTAACTTTTTATGTTCCTTAGATCGTTTAGTTTGCGGTCGCACTAATAAGAAATAAAACACTGCAATAAAAAGAATTAGCATGGGCAACATATGCAAAAAGCTACCCCCTTGCGTCGTGTCTGAAGTAGCTGCAGTTTGAGCTGCTTCAGCAAGTGCCGAACCTATTCCCAAAAAATCGAGTAATGACATAATGTTTCCTTTTTTTAAATCTGTGATTGACGGTAATGAGCAATGAAAGTGCCTAATGTACCGCTTTCTATAGCAAGACGCAAACCCCCCATCAAGTTTTGATAGTAACGCAGATTATGTATTGTATTTAACCTTGCACTTAGGATCTCATGACTATGAAATAAATGATGCAAATAGGCCCGGGTATAATTCAAGCAAGTATCACAACCACATTGTGAATCCAGTGGACGCAAATCATGCCGGTAAGAACTATTTCGAATCTTAATAACTCCCTCACTGGTAAAAAGATAACCATTTCGTGCATTTCGTGTCGGCATTACACAATCGAACATATCGATCCCTCGACAAACTGCTTCAATAATATCATCAGGGGTGCCTACCCCATTAAATATCGCGGCTTATTATTTGGCATTAGTGGCAGTAAATCATCTAAAACTTGCCCCATTAGATCTTTGGGCTCCCCTACTGATAAACCGCCAATTGCATAACCATCGAAATCTAGCTCTTGTAATTTTTGCAAAGAATAAGCGCGCAATTCAGGATACATTCCTCCTTGTACGATACCAAATAAGGCCGCAGAAGAATTACCGTGTGCAATTTTACTCTTTTCTGCCCAGCGCAAACTTACTTCCGTCGACTTGCGTGCTTGTTCTACAGTCGCCGGATAGGCTGTGCATTCGTCGAAGATCATAACAATATCTGCACCTAAAATATGCTGCATTGCGATGGAGCTTTCCGGGGTAAGAAATATCGAGCTCCCGTCCACGGGGAACGAAAAGTAACCCCTTCAGCGGATAGCTTGCGTAGATCCGTTAAACTAAAAACTTGGAACCCACCTGAATCAGTTAAAATAGGCCCATTCCATCCCATGAAATTATGCAACCCTCCATGCGCTTGGATAACCTCTGCTCCCGGGCGTAACATAAGATGGAAGGTATTCCCTAAAAGAATTTGTGCACCGGTTAATTTTACTTCTTGGGGAGTCATAGCTTTTACCGTAGCCCGAGTTCCAACGGGCATAAAGGCAGGTGTATCTACTATTCCTCGCGGAAAGATTAAACGACCACGTCGCGCCGCCCCTGTTGTGGCCAAACATTCAAAGTCCATAACCTTCCGGGGAATAGGTAAATGGATTTAGTTTTTCCTTAGATTTAGGAGTCGAAAAACCTTTCTCCATTAGTCTGAATTTTTTTTGAGAATGAAGTTCCACTAATAAAGCGTCCATTTTTTCTAATACAACCATACAAAGTTTAAAATTAGATTTCTCATTTGCAACTCCATAAGCTGCTGCCAACAACACAACCAGATTCATCCAATAGCTATTATCTGCAAACACTTGCCCAGATTTTTCAAATTTCGTCAAGTCAAACAATTTTTCTCGTATTAATCTAAAGATGGACTGTCTATTTTTTATTGAAAACTGGAGAGCTTGATAGAATGCAATGACCTGCCATTTAACAGATTGATCTAAGGCCTTAAAATTTTGTTTAATAAATAAAAATGTCAAAGTGAGAATAAGCTGTGTTAAATCTTGCTGATAAATAGTAAAATTAAATGATTGAAAAAATAAGGAACTAGCATTAATCTCTTGTAACGCAATACATGAGGAATTTCTCCTAAAAAAGGGAAAATACATGTTTATAATATCTACCCAACTACTTTCCTCAGCCTTGACTTCATAGGCGATTTGTTTAATGCGCGGGCTAATTTTTTAGAAAGCTTAGCAATTTCTTCTTGAAGAAAAAGGTCCCATAAAAAGCATATGGCGTCCTCTTCTTCCTTCGTTAAAAAGCCCGGTTTAACCTTATCCGCATCTTGTCTAGCCAGTTGAATCTCATGATACAAGTCCAATGACCGTTCAATTTTTGCAGCACACAAATTTGTTTTCACTTCAGTGAAAGGATGTTCAGCTTTCATTTGGTTTTGTTTAATTAAATCGTATATTTCTTTTGAGTCTGCTAAATTTTCATCAAATTGACAATATAACTTAAACCACGCTTGTTCTGTGCAAGGAGGGACTCCTTTAGGTAGGACATGGGAAACTAAAAAAGTCTGCGTACTTTAGCTAACTCGGCAATAAAGTTACCTATTTGCTGTTTTGATTGTCTTGCTCTATTGTGTAAATAATTTTTTAAGATTTCTTCCAACTCAAATTGAGCTAAATTATGCTGCTTATCTCTTTTAAAAGCTAATAATGCTTTGTCGTTAATCAGTAAAACTTTATGCCTTTGGGCTGGATCAATAACTTGATGACACCATCTTATAGTTTCAACTGCCGTACCCTCCTTCAATTCTAAAATTGGCAACCTATAAGTAAAATGTTTTTCTTGATAAATTAAGACATGGGAATTACCTTTATTCATAATAATTTGATAAAGACCCACATCCGCCCGTAATGTTAAGCAAAAAGATAAATGAGCTTTCTCATCATTCAATCCACTATTTTTAAATGTTTCCATAAGAAGTTGTTTTTGAAGTAATGGATTTTTAACATTTTTATTTATGGTGGATAAATGACTAAATATCCCCTGGACAAACAAATTTAATTTCTCTTCAGCAAAATTCACAAAATGATCTTTTTGGCTATAAATCACTGCTAAACTTGCATGCAAGATTCCTCTTATAAAATGATAGAATGTAACTGCTTCATCAGTAGATAACTTGTTGATGTTATTTAACGATTTAAGTGGTGATTGAACAATTGCATAGTTGCCATAAGCTTTTGCAGGTAAGCAAATTAAAGAATCATCAGGAAAATTTACTGGACAAACAGGTCTATGTGATAAAGAAATACTCCTATCTTTCACTTGAACCGTAGGAACCATATTCATACCTATTTCTGGAGCCATAAGGACTGAACCAGATAATTGTTGTTTTAATTCTATAAAATTTTGCAAAGGGCTATGTTTAACAATAACAGCGTTAGGTTTATGATTATAACCAATAAAAATAAAAATTTTCGCCAAAGAATTGGAAATGATATAAATGTATACAGAGATTTTATAAGATGCAGCCACTAACTCCAGTCTTTGCTGCTCACCTAGTGTAATGATATAGTTTTCCAGATCAGGGGCGGAATTAACTACCTTATCTTCCAAGCTGTTTCTATATATTGAAGAAAAACGCATTCCCCTAAACCAAGTAAAAAAATCGATGATACTACTATTTGCTTGTAAATATTCTCTGAGTTCTCGTACTTTCTGTAATGCTGTGTTTTTCAGCTCCTCTTGTGATGGGGAAACTTTATTTTGTTTTAAGGACTTTATTGCTTCGGTACAATTCTTTAATTTCTCATCAATGGGGTTAGACAATTTTGCTTCTTGGTCTGACAAAAATAACAATTTCTTATCATTAATTAATTCAAAACTATATTCTGTTGAGTCAGTAATAATAGTTAAAAACAAAACCGAAGTATTTGTAATATGCGATCTGGATGCACTATACTCATCCATACCAGCGTCATTTTTTTTCTGCACCAAAATAGCACATTTTCCCAAATTTCCTAGCAAAGAAATCATTTTCCCTGACTCAAGATACATATCCAACACGAAAGCAAAATTGGATTTTTGCCAATTTTCTAATTTTGCTAAACTTTTGCTAATAGAAGCGTTAACTATTTTTGAAAAATTTTCTTTTCCCAAATGTTGTTTTATAAAATCTAAATGATTCACTAAAACTTCGGCCATATAATCAATAGAAGTATTTCCTAGTAAAGTTATCTGCGCAGTAAATACACCGTGGGAATTAAAATAAGAATAACTCTTAACTTGATCAGGAGAAGCGAATTTTTTCTCGTCATCGATCAACCAAGTGCGATAAGTGTTGCCTAAATGGATAGTCGTGCTTTTTGATAAGCCACAGGTTGAGTGAAAATTTGTAGCAGAAATACTCTGCAAAAAAGATTGACCATCTCTTAAACGCCGTGACTGAACATTACCTAACGACCAATTTATCTTGTATCCTTGTGCTGTGGCATGAATACTTTTTTTGGTCGGGATAGGGGTATCTACTTTTGGACGTTTTGTTTCTTTATGTTCTACGTAATGTTTATGATCCATATATTCCTAATATAATACTATTTACTTCATTGCGAAGCTGTGGCAATAAATTTTAGTAACTGTTGACGCCATTACATGACCGCTTACAAATTTTAAAGTGTATGCTGCTTGATTAATTTTAGAGCTTTCAGCCTGTTTTTCACACTTTGACAAATAGTATTAGGGCTGTCAAGCTAGACATTCAAAATTTCATGCGTGAGCAACACAACACAGCAGTAAACCAAAAAACAAAGGATTTACAAGAGTTCAAGGAAGATCTTTGTGATATAATACGCTCAAAAAAAATAGGTTAAAACATCATGTCTTGCCTAAAAAATCATAACCAAATTGCAGTGGGCTTATCCGGCGGTGTCGACTCGGCAGTTTGTGCATTATTGCTAAAGCAACAAGGATGGAATGTTTTTGGAATTTTTATGCAAAATTGGGAAACTGACAATCAAGATCCTTATTGCCATGCCGAGCGTGATTTGAGTGATGCACGCATGGTCTGTGATCAATTAAATATCCCATTTCACGTAATAAATTTTTCGAAAGAATATTGGGAAAATGTTTTTCAATACTGTCTAAATGAATTTTCCCAGGGTTATACGCCAAAATCCTGATATCTGGTGTAATAAAGAAATTAAATTCAAAATTTTTTTGGATTATGCATTTAAAATTAGGGGCTGATTATTTAGCCACTGGACATTACGCAAAAATTCAATTAAAAGAAAATTATATGTACTTACTTAAAGGAACAGATGTTAATAAAGACCAAAGTTATTTCTTGTATACCTTAGGTCAACGTGAACTTAATCATTGCCTATTTCCACTGGGCCATTTATGTAAAACAGA
>CAVQTK010000011.1:0-108251 GCA_963716455.1 uncultured Pseudomonadota bacterium | reverse complement strand
CCATATATTTTACTGCCGCTTTAACTTCTGCAGCATTACATTTCGCACAACTGCCACGTGGAGGCATATTATTAATGCCATTAATTGAATTCAAAATTAAAACATCCATACCTTTTTTAATTAACAGTTTCCAAGTCGCTTTTTTTCCTTCTTTCAGGTGCTCCAGGATAGCTGCCATTGTGACAGGCTTGACAATATTGTTGATAAATTCGTTTACCCTCTTCCAAGTTTCTAAAGCTTTAGGTGGGGTTATGACAGGCTGAACATTTGTTCCTTCAACACTATCTTTAAGAATGTACTGCACTGCATTTTTTATATCTTCCTCAGAACAAGTTGCACAAGTTCCCTTAGCAGGCATCCCATCAATACCTTGAATGGCATATTGATACAGCTTATCCAGCCCTTGCTTTTGTAAGGTTTCCCAAGCGGCTTTATCACCTAACCTAGGCGCCCCACCTGCTCCTGTACTATGGCAACCAACACAATATTGTTCATAAATCTTCTTACCACCTGCCAGACCCGTACCCATTTTCATAGGCGGCGCCTTAGCGCTTTTCCCCACCAAATAACTATGAATGGCTTCAATATCGCCATTAGTTAGGTATTTAAACTATTTCGTTTGCTTTTCGCATTGGACCCTGAACTTCTCCCCCTCCTAGCATGTGATTTTTTAAAAAAACATTTGCTAGTTGCGCTGTTGATATATTAGTCATGCGAGTACCGGTAATATCGGGAGCATAAATCGATTTCACAAACCCACCGGCCAAATGATATTTCAGGTTTGGAGCTCCAAGCACCATTTTTTTTGAGATCATATAATACATTGGAGTATGACACATATCACAATGGGTCAAGCCTTCTACTAAGTACGCACCTCGATTCCACGTTAGGAGTCTTGGTCGTATCCAAATGATAAGGACCCGTTTTCTTGAAATTGAAAAAGAGTATACGCCATCCTAATTGCAAAAATCGCCAATTGAATGGAAACATCATATGATTTTGGTAATGTGCCTTTCTAACTGCAGGAATAGCATCTAAATAGGCTTTAATATCTCTTAAATCTTGATCAGTAATTTTATTGTAATAAATAAAGGGAAATGCGGGGTAATAATATCCTTTAGGACTAATGCCCTCACGCACCGCTTTGAAAAATTGTGCTTCTACTTCAATTACCAATACCTGTTTCTTTGTCACCCGTAATATCTGGGCTATATAAAATTCCAAATGGAGTGCTAAAGGCTAACCCTCCAGCAAACGGTTCGGCCATTTTTTTCCGTGTGACAAGCTATACAATCACCCATCTTTACTAAATATTCACCTCTTTTAAGTTGTTCAGCTTTAGCACCGGTACCATAATCAATTGTTGGATATTGCGCATAAACTTCAGGTATATTAGCTTGGGTAGTTTCCGCAAAAACATAACTGCTGGGGGCAATTTCCCAACCATGATAAAAAACAATGCTTGTAGTTTTCGTTGCAGAATTCTTTTCATCGTTCCAATAAACTCACATTTGTTTAAAAATTTTAGGTGGGTTTCATGAAAAAAATTAGAGTATATTTGACAATTCTTAATTACTCATATCAAAACTAGTTTTTTCACTAAAATACGGTCATTGCGAACGAAAGTGAAGCAATCCAGTACAGAGCATTGTCTAAAATACGAACTGGATTGCTTCGCTAACGCTCGCAATGACAATTGTAAACAGACCCTAATTTACTCGATTAAGCTACCTAATTACAACTAAATATTACAAAAAAATTATAAGCTTTTGATTAGAAAATAATTTATTTGATAAATTAATGATTAATTTATTTACGATTTTATCTAGAATTGCTTGCATATTTTCCCAAAGCTCTGTGGTTAAATTAATAACATAATTTTTATTAAACAAAAAGAGAAATAATATGCAGAAAGCGGGTTCTTCAATACGCAAAACATTTCACCAATTAGTTAGTGATTTGCAAAAACGGTTATCACAGTTACAAAAAGTCAAGAAAGCCTTCATCATCTCATCTCCAGGTTAAACTTGCCTGAATGCCATCAAACAAAATTCCACCAAATTTTTCAACACATGGAAGCTTTAAATAAAATTGGCGCTCAATTATTAACAATTCACAATCTTACTTTATTTGATCAAGAATACATGAACTTCTGTCATCTTATTATTTTCGGTAGTACTATGGCTGACTACCTCAGCACTACCAGCAGTTGTAGTAAAGCTACCCGTAAACATGCCTTATTTTGGCAACAACTGATGCCACAATTTAAGCCTTTTTTACAAGGAATATTAAATCAGCGTAATTCTAGTGATCAATTGGACTGAATGATATAGTAGACTTCTTGCTAACCCAGCTCGCTCAGGCGAACAACGGGGACAATTCGTAAAAGCGGGAGATGGGCGTTATATACTACACAAATATAAAGAGAGTTGGATATCTTGCTCCTTGTGGCTTGATCAATGAATTGATTGCAGAAATAAATCAAATTGAGGCCGTGTATGGCAATTTAGTCATTTCTTCTGCTGCGCCCCAACATTCCTTGTGGGCGCAAAATATTTGGTATAATCCCAGTTACATACCTATATCCTCAATTTCCTCCGCAGCACAAATTTTAAAAAAACAACTATTACGGTGGGCTCCTTATTCTTATCAACTTCATCGCCGTACTCAGCTAATTCAAGCACAGCTTCCTTCTTATCAGGTTAAGCCTATAGAATTCCTAGCATCTTTACCTCATAAACCAATTGGCTCATGGACACTAATTAATAAAAATTTACTACTTGCCAGTTCACATTGCTCCAGTTGTTTCCCAAATGGCGAAGTAATGTTTTCAGAAAATAAAAAAGATCCTCCCTCGAGAGCTTATTTAAAATTATGGGAATTATTTACCCTGCATGGAATTCATCCTCAACCCAGTGATGTCTGTCTTGATTTAGGCAGTAGCCCAGGAGGATGGACATGGGTTTTACAACAAATGGGCTGTCAAGTTATTAGTGTTGATAAGGCAAAGCTAGACCCTGCTCTCTTAAATTTATCTAATATAAACTATTTACAACGTAGCGCTTTTTCCCTTTTACCCGCGGAAATGGGTCGGATAGATTGGCTTTTTTCCGATGTGATCTGTTACCCTTCGCGACTTTTTAAACTAATACAAAATTGGTTAAAAAGTAACTTGTGTAAAAATTTTGTTTGCACCATTAAACTCCAAGGCGAAACAGATTTTAACGCGATCCAGCAGTTTTCTGCTATTGAAGGATCGAAATTAGTTCATCTATATCATAATAAGCATGAGCTTACTTGGTTTAAAATTTCGTAATAATTTGCCACCGGTTTTGCCGATATAACTCTCATAAGAGCAAATGAGCACCAGAGAAACAACACAACTTGGAAAGAAATCTATTGCTGAAATTTTGGATAAATTCTTATACAATCCTAAATTCTGCAGTTGCAATCGTAACGAGAATTATAGCTTCACAGTAGATTGCATCTGCAGAATTTCAGGTGATAGCTATGAATATTACATTAATTGCTGCAATGACCAAGCATGGGGTAATTGGAAAAAATGGCCAAATGCCCTGGCATTTGCCTGATGAATTACAACATTTTAAAGCGGTCACTATAGGTAAACCTATACTTATGGGTCGAAAAACATTTGCCAGCATTGGACGCGCTCTTCCTAAACGTCGTAATCTCGTACTTTCTCAACAAGCAAATCTTGCTCTACCAGGATGTGAAGTATATTCTTCATTAAATGCGGCCCTGGAATCGATTTCCCCTGACGAAGAATTAATGGTGATTGGGGGTGCGACACTTTACACCCAAACCTTACCTCTTGCACAATGTATATATTTAACCCTTGTTGATTGTGAAGAAGTAGGTGATGTTTATTTCCCAAAATTAAATTTAGAAGAGTGGCAAGAAATAAGCCGCCAAAGTTATGAAGCAGATGCGGCTAATCAGTATGCTTTTCAAATCGTGCAATTGCGGCGTCGTGAACCGTAATAGCTCACCCTGTCGCTTGGAACGCCCATCTGTTGCCAATTTTGAAATGAAAAATTTCCTCAAAATGCTTCAAATACTACGTGTATTCTCCGCTTTTTCGTCAATTTTTCATTCAAACTTGTCTAACAGCTGAACGTTCACTTGTAGGCAGCCCCCCACCTGAGGTTACCGCGAACCTGTTGTTAATAAGCTCTTGAGAAAATAACTTTTTTATCCGTTGTTGTTCCAGAAAAAATACACGAGCCCGTTTCTCCCTGGTTCTCAAAAGGAATACAACGTGTAGATAGTTTTAAGGCTTTTAATTTTTCTATTACAAAAGATTCATTATCGATCATGGGATCAAAATAGCCGACAGCAAAACCATTTCGGCCATCTTCGTCTTCTTCCCCACCAAATATTTCATCCAATTGTTTCAGTTTCTCGATGTTGTATGTATTAGCTTGCCTATACTTTAAAGCGCGTTTAAGTAAATGATTTTGAATCTCCGCTAACACATCGCTTATACTAGATATAAGTTCTTCACGGCTTATAGTTCGTTTTTCTTTAGCGGGCTTGTCACGTTGAGAGAGGGAAAGCAAACCAGACTCCATTTCTCTTTTTCCTACTTCTATGCGGACTGGAATACCTTTTTTAACAGCGTTCCAAAATTTTTCTCCACCACGTCGATGCGACTTATCGATAATGACGCGTAATGACTCTCCAGCATAGTGGAGATGACACAAATCTTTAGCTAATTGATCACAATAACTCAAAATGCCTCCTGCATCAGCTTCATTCATTATTACTGGAATGATCGTTACTTGATGTGGGGCTATACGAGGAGGTAATACCAATCCATCATCATCACTATGAGTCATAATTAATGCACCAATTAAACGCGTCGACGCCCCCCACGAAGTAGTCCAAACGTGACTTAGCTGCTGATTTTTATCGGTAAATTTTATGTCATAGGCCGTCGAAAAATTTTGCCCTAAAAAATGTGAAGTACCCGCCTGTAACGCTTTCCCATCCTGCATCATCGCTTCAATGGTGTAAGTATTAACCGCTCCCGGAAAACGCTCACGTGGGGTTTTCTCTCCTTTGATGACGGGAATAGCTAAAAATTCTCTGGCCAAGCGTTCATATACCTCTATCATGGTAGATGTTTCAGTCATTGCCTCTTCAGCTGTAGCATGTGCAGTATGACCTTCTTGCCATAAAAACTCTGAGGTCCGCAGAAATAATCGTGTGCGCATTTCCCAACGCATAACGTTTGCCCACTGATTAATTAATATTGGCAAGTCATGATAAGATTGTACCCATTTCGACATGGCATTCCCAATTATGGTTTCACTGGTGGGACGAATAATATAAGGTTCGCTTAGTTCGGCAGAAGGAGATGGAATTAACTTGCCACTTGCATCTACTTCTAAACGATAATGAGTGACCACTGCACATTCTTTAGCGAAACCTTCAACATGGGCAGCTTCTTTTTCAAGAAAATTTAATGGAATTAATAACGGAAAATATACATTTTGATGTCCTGTAGCTTTGATCATTTTATCTAAAGCTTGCTGTATGGACTCCCACAGGGCACATCCCCAAGGTTTAATCACCATACATCCCCTAACCACCGAATGCTCGGCTAAATCTGCAGCTTTAATAACTTCTTGATACCACTGAGCAAAATCTTCTTTACGTGTTGGAGTTATCGCATTTTTTGTGACCATAATAGCTTGCCCAATTTTTATCAGAGAAAGAAAAAAAGATATTTTACTGGGCTTTATAATAAGATAGCAAGCTTATGCACTAAAATAGACTTCTCTCGAAACTCGACTGCTGGTGCAAAGTTAGCAGGTCGCTTCGGAGCGCAAAACCGGAGCATTACTCGCGTGTATGTGCGGTTTTGCGCACCGATGCGCCTTAGCACTTTGCACCAGCGTAGAGTTTCAAAAGAAGTCTATATCAAACGATACTCCACCTGATTGCTATCTTAGGTTAATAATCATTATTACCTAGAATATTAGATGAAGGTTTTTGACTCTCATCAGAAGATGATTTTTTGACTTTTTCATATTCAAGTAGGACTGCTTTAATTTCGTCACATAATCGATTATAAGCAGCGTGCACCTCTTCTTTAGAGCCACGGGCTTTTATAATTTGATCTAAATAAGAAGCAGCCATCTTTAAACGTGGTGTTCCACAATAACTCGCTCCTCCTTTTAAGTAATGAGCTAAATTTCGTAACTGCCTATAATTTTCTATTGAAAAGGCAGCTTGAATTTTTTCTAAATCTCCTGGTAAGGTGGTAGTTAGTTCTTGAAGGATTGCCCGTGCTCCTTTGATATTTCCATCAATTAATTTTGCGCCCAATTGCAGATCGATGATAGGTGCATCATTTTCTAGTAGTAATGGGGAGTTTTTTGGAGGCTCATCCCCCTTCTCCCGCATATAATATTCCTTTAGCCTTTTAATTTTTTTAAAAATGTTTTCGCTCATGCATCTCTCCTCCAGATTCAAGCTTCAAAAATATTATAGTAGAGAAATTTGCTAGCTTCTTAAAGAATCTAAAAACTATCGTGAAAAAATGACTATTTCTTCTAAAGTGATTTTTTTACCGTCAACTTCTATCATAAAACTTAGACTTAAACCTGCACCTGGCAAGGGAAAGAAAAACAGTGTTGATCTTCCAAACGATACGCAGTTAGCGAATGACCCCATGCACAGCCTGTGTCCAATGCTACATAATGAGGGATTTGAGCAGCGTCCTTCAATAGCTGCCCAATGCCCAAATATGACCCGTTGCGCCAATGTAGTCCATTCAAACCAAGGTCGTAATCTTTGTTTGTCCGGTAAGAATGAGCGGTTTTATTGAATAAATCTAAAGTCCCATTCTCCTCACAAAATCGCATGCGGGTAAAAGCATTAACTATATAGCGTAATCTAGGCCAGTCATTTAAATCTTCTCGCCATCTAGAACATTGCTCACCCTTATAAAGATGACTTAAACAATCTAAGAAATCAGGGCCACAGAAGCTGCTCTGCAACTTCCTCCGCATTACTTATGGCTTGAGTTAAATCCCATTGAGGTGGAATGCCCGCATGCACTAATACAGTCTCAAAAGATGCCTCATATAATAATAAAGGTCGGCAACGCAACCAATTCAGCAATTCTTCTTTATCATGAGCTTGCAATACTTCATCTAAAGTATGGCCACCATCATAAGACACCACATTGTATCCGATTGCTAATAAATGCAGGTCATGATTTCCTAATACGACTAATGGGTCAGGCAAATTTTTTATAAATCGCAAAGTTGCCAAAGAATCCGGGCCGCGATTTACTAGATCGCCTACAAAACCTAATCGATCCTGCTTAGGATCAAACTCTATTAATGCCAATAAGGCTTGAAGCTCAGTATTACAGCCCTGCACATCACCGATTATATAGGTAGCCAATACTTTCTCCTTTAAGTAAACTGACAAAGTTGATCCCACCAAAAGAAAACCATTCATTACAACAGACGAACCCCAAAATGGCTAACCATGACTTAACAGTCAAACAGACAAAATCACCATTATATGATAATGTTTCTATTTAATAAAAAAAGTGTGGAATGCACAATGCGGTTTATATGATACAAATAATGAGATATGCCGTTGTCCTCCTGGTGAGTACTTGTTTTAGACTTGCCCATGGTGAGAGCACTACTAGTGCAAATAATTTATTTTATTGTCCACTCCTATCAACCTTGCAAAAAGATACTGAAAAAAGGACCTGGTCCGCACCGGGAGGCTGGCAAAGTTATGACTTATCTTTTGTAGATAAAGTTGATAAATTTTCAGGCGCACAGTGGCGAGGCACGAATGTCGGACAAATTTTTTGTGTTTATCGTGGTGATATCCCCACTATGTTCCCCATACTACTTGCCTATGGTACATTGGCATTAGAACCTAGTGGACAAAAATGGGGCGAAAACTTAGGTGGCTATCGTAATTGCGAATCTTCTGTACGGGAAGATTGCCCATTTCAAATTCGTCTCGAACCAGAGCAAGGTGACATTTACGAAGAGGCAGAAAAATTACGCAAACTCAACCCATCCCAAAGAAGTTTAGGATATTAAAAATCCCCGCAGCAAGTGGGCGGCGAATAAATTTAAGAGGAGTGATTAAAATGTACCGTAAACTGTTAAACCCATTACGCGCCATTCTTATTCTATTCTTACTGCTTATTAACATGCTAATTGTAGCCAGTGTAGTCGTGCTACTCTCTGGACCAATTCACTTATTGCCTTATAGTTCTTGGCGGCACAACAGTCAAAACTGGTTGTTAAAATGGCCAGTTTGGTGGATGGATGTTAATTTCTGGATCATGCAACTGTGCACGTATAAAAAATGGCACATGTCGGGTTATGGCAACCTCGATCCTAATGGCTGGTATATTTTAATTTGTAACCATCGTTCATGGCTTGATATTTTAATCTTAGGCACTTTTTTTCGTCATAAAATACCGTTATTAAAATTTTTCATGAAAAAGGATCTGATTTGGTCTTTACCTTTGGCTGGACTTGCTTGCTATGTTTTAGACTACCCATTTATGGCTCGGCATAGCCATGATGAAGTGCGAAAAAAACCGCAGTTAAAGGGAAAAGATATTGCCACAACACAAAAAGCCTGTATTAAATTTAAGGAATTTCCAACTACAGTAATGAATTTTGTAGAAGGAACACGTTTCTCTTGGCAAAAACACCAAAAACAACAGTCACCCTACCAAATGCTATTAAAACCTAAAGCAATGGGTACCGCTTTGGTTATCCAAGAAATGCACCGCCAACTTAATGGCATTTTAGATGTAACCTTGGCTTATAGTCCTCGAGAAATTTCTTTCTGGCAATTTCTTTGTGGCAACATCGAGGGAATTTATTTACATTATGAATTATTACCTGTGTCAGCAGATTTAATCGGTGATGCTTATACAGATCGCACATTTCGGAAACATATTCAGCAATGGCTTAATCAACTATGGCATCGTAAGGATCAGATTCTACTCAATCTAGCAAAAAAATGACCAGTAAATTATTACGTATCGCTACCCGTAAGAGTCCTTTGGCTTGGTGGCAAGCCAATTTTGTGAAGCAAATTTTACACAAACACTATCCATCTCTTAATATTGAATTAATTGGTTTCATCACTGCTGGAGACAAAGTATCCCCCACTTTATCTAGTGACTTCAAAGGCAAATCTTTATTCGTTAAAGAATTACAAATTGCTTTATTGGAAGAAAAAGCCGATATTGCCGTACACTCGGTAAAAGACCTTTCAGTCTCACCCTGCCCAGGATTAAACTTAGCCGTCATTTGTCAGCGCGACGATCCCCGTGATGTACTTGTTAGCAAAAATCGCATCTTACAATGGCAAAATTTGCCAGTCGGTGCAGCAATTGGTACCGCAAGTCCAAGGCGTCAATGCCAATTATTGGCGAAGAGATCCGATTTAGTAGTTAAACCAATACGCGGCAATGTTGGCACACGTTTAGCTAGACTGGATCAAGGCGAATTTGATGCTATCATTTTGGCGAGCGCAGGGTTGAAACGTCTCCAGCTTGAAGAGCGAATTTGTGAGTACCTGGATCCTGACGAATTTATTCCTGCTATTGGTCAAGGGGCTTTAGGCATTGAGTGTCGAGAGGATGATCAGGCAATGCATACTCTGTTAAAAATTTTAGACCACTACGATAGTCATCAATGCGTTAAGGCAGAACGTGCCGTAAACTATCGCTTAGGTGGAGACTGCTATACTCCAGTAGGTGCATATGCCACTATTAAAGATCAAACTTTAACATTAAGCGCAATAGTGGGTAGCATGAACGGAAAAATAGTGTTACGTGAATCCTCACAAGGTAGGGTAGACCAGGCAGAATGTTTAGGGCACAAATTAGCTGACAAACTACTTGCTAAAGGTGCGCAAAAATTACTTAATCCATAGGGAAAACATATGTATGGCATTATTTTTTACGTCCCAGAAAGTCATCTAGAAATAGTTAAAAATGCTATGTTCGAACAAGGTGCAGGCAAAGTAGGTAATTATGACCATTGCAGTTGGCAAGTCCTTGGCACAGGTCAATACCGCCCCTTGCCTGGCAGCCAACCGTTTCAGGGTGAGATCGAAAAAATTTCCCAGGAGGCAGAATACAAAGTAGAGATGGTATGCGAAGAGCTGTACCTAGCAAAAGTGGTCGCTGCTCTCTTAATCGCACATCCTTATGAAACCCCGGCTTATATGATTCATAAATTAATTTCTCCTGGAACAATATGAAGTTACTCGCTGGAAAGACTATCCTAGTGACCCGCCCACTTCATCAAGCCCAATCTTTTGTGCAACAAATACAAATGTTGGGGGGAAAAGCCGTTGTTTTGCCAACTATTGAAATTCTACCGGTGAATAATCATCCAATCTTGGGTTCATTGCATCAGGAAATGGGTAATTATCAGCTAGCTATTTTTCTGAGTGCTAATGCTGTTAATCATGCACTACCTTGGTTACCGCAACCCTTACCTTCTTCATGCAGCATTGCCGCTATTGGCCCAGGAACTGCTGCCGCTTTAGAAAAAGCGGGCATAAAAGTTAATTGGATACCCGAATCTCATAGCAGCGAAGGGCTGTTAAAATTACCTATTTTACAATCCATCTATAAACAAAACATTTTAATAGTTTGTGGCGAAAAAAGCCGAGATTTATTAAAAGAAACGCTTATTACTAAAGGTGCTAACATCCAAGAAATAATTTGCTATCGTCGACAATGCCCTGTGTATGATGTAAAACAAAAGTTTTCTGAGTTAAAAGATGCTGTTATTGATATAATTATCAGCACTAGCGGCGAAAGCTTAACCAATTTATTTCATTTACTTGGAACTTATAAAGAGTGGCTGCAACAAATCCCTTTATTAGTAATAAACCATAGCATGTACACTCAAGCCAAACAATGGGGCATGCGTAAGATATTATTAACTTCTGGCGCTAGTGAACAAGCTATTTTCGCAACACTTCAGGAATATACCGATGGGAAATAATCCAAAAAAATGGTTATGGGTAGGGATTATATTGTTACTAATCGTTGCCATTTTGATTACAGGGTATTTTTACTGGCAAAGACAATTACACCAAATCCACCACCAACAGTCTCAGCTGCAAGAACAAATCAGTAACTTAAGCAGACAAACTGAACAGCAACAGTTAACCTTAACTGGCTTACAAGAAAAATTAAACACAATCCAACGTGAATTTAATACACATAATATCCAGCAAGCACTTACTGAAATTAATTATTTAATAAATCTTGCTAACCTCTATCTACAAATTAATCATAATCCTACCAATGCTATGCAAATTTTACTGATGGCGGAGCAGATGGTAAAAACACTGTCAGATCCGCGTCTATCACCTTTAATTCAAGCGTTAGCGAGTGATATCAACCGCCTAAAAGCCATACCAATAATTGATACGGGAGATTTATTATTACGTTTACAGTTACTCGGCGAATCTATTAATCAACTCGAATTAATTCGACAGCAAATAACGTTACCCGCCCAAATAAATTCAGTACCACAAAATCAGGCCCCAAATCAACACTGGTATCAACGAGCACTTTTTTCTCTTTGGTCACATCTAAAAGGTTTATTGGTTATTCGTTATAACTCTCAAACCCAACCCATATTATCTCCTGACCAGCGGGAGTTGGTACGCCAAAATCTGGAGTTTACTTTAAAAGAAGCACAGTGGGCCGTGCTACTTAATAAACAAAATTTATATTATCAAAGCTTAATACGCGTCCGCCAATTATTATTAAGCTATTATCCGGATGCCGCGTCCCGCAATAATATAGTAGAGCGTGTCAACGAACTCATTCGCATTAATATTCAACCTAACATGCCCACTCTCAATGCATCATTAGAAGCTATAAATTCCTATTTAACACCCTCTACTTCTAAACCCTCACCACCAATGGGTGTGGAGGTTTAAAGCATGCGTAAACTATTGCTCGGTTTTTTGCTTCTATTAATCGCAATATGGCTGGGTCTGAAAATGCATCAAGATTCAGGTTATGTTTTGATTACTTTTGCTAAATGGAGTATTGAAACGAGTGTCTGGGTTGCGGGTCTTATTTTGCTGTTGATCTTTATTCTGTTTCACTTCTTATTAAAATTTATAGCCTATGGAAAAAACTTACCCAGCAAGTTATCTCGATGGTTTTTCATTCGCGACCTTAAACGTGCTCAACATTTTACACAAGTTGCATTATGTCAAATGGCAGAAGAAAAATGGACTCAAGCGGAATATTATTTTAATAAAGCTACTTTTTCTCATATTCCATTGGTGAATTATCTTGGTACGGCTATTGCAGCTCACTTCCAAGGTTTTGAAGAAAAAAGCGATACCTATTTACAACAAGCCCTGCATAAAGTTCCAGGTGCACCAATAATAGTCGGTCTTACTCGTGCGCGCTTGCAAATGCATTCTGCGCAGTGGCAATTAGCTCTAGTTACACTAACAAACTTACAAACTTTGCTACCTACTCATCCGGCAATTTTAAGACTATTGCAAGAAGTACTTTTTGAGTTACGAGATTGGTCTTCTTTAGAAAAAATATTCCCTTATTTGCAAAAACATAACATTTTACCCGTAGAAAAATTAAATTTGGTTGGTGAAACATTGTATGTTGGGTTACTGCATCATGCCGCCTCACAAGAAAATTCTGCTCTTTTAAAAAAAACCTGGAAAAAAATCCCCACAATTTGGCAAGAAAATGGAACCGTTATAAAAACCTATATGAATTTATTAATTTCTCTACAAGAAACTGAGAGTGCAGTACGATTAATTGAGCGAACCCTTAAAAAGGGTTGGTATGCTGACTTAGTGCTCGCCTACAGTTCTATTACATCCCCCCAACCTTACCGTCAATTACAACAAGCCGAAATGTGGCTACAACCCTATCCTCAACGCCCAGAATTACTATTTTGTTTAGGCCGTTTATGTATACGTGAAAGATTATGGGGAAAGGCGCGCGAATATCTGTTACAAAATTTATCAATAAAACCTACAGCAGCAACGTATCAAGCGTTAGGGGAAATTGCAGAAGCCTCTAATGATAAAGAAACGGCTTTAAAATATTATCGGCATGCAGCTCTTTTTTATCAAAATTATTGTCATTGCGAGCGTTAGCGAAGCAATCTAGTTCGTACTTTGGACAATGCTCTGTACTGGATCAACTATGTCTCACCCATTTTTTAAATTATTTTTATATTTTAAATGATTAAGAACAGGACAAATTAAAGTCTCTAATTCTAGCATTTGCAATAACAATAATTTTACGCATTAATGCAGTTAAAGCCACTATTTTCTTCTTACCGGCTTCAACTAATCGATTATAAAAGCTTTTTAACCAGGAATTCGAATTTCTTGCCGCCATGGCCGCCATAAACAAAATAGGCTTAACGCCGGTCCTTCCATGTCCTGTGGCTCTATGGCCTTTATAGAGTCCGCTATCATTTGCAATAGGCGCTAAGCCTATTAGTGATGCTATCTGCCTACGATTAAGAATGCCTAATTCGGGTACTAATACCAGTAAATGATTGGCTGTGACTTCTCCAATACCTGGAATAGTTTTTAATACTTCTTTCTTCTTTTTTAATACACTATCACTCTCAATAATGTGATTAATTCGAATTGTCAGTGACTCAATTTGCTGGGTGAGTGTTTCTATCATTAATTCACAGCTTTCCTGAATGTAATCAGCACGGGGGGCTTTGATCCTGTTTTTTTCTGCTGCAAGCATGCATTTCAAATCACTACAACGTTGTATTAATTCATATAATTCGAGTGATTGTTTTGATTGCGGCTTAAAACAGTCCAATAGTTTATGTCTTTCATATCCATATAATGCTAATGCTTTACTGTCTAGCTGATCTGTTTTGGCTCCATTACCTAATGAACGAATGAAGTTTTTTACTTTACGCGTATTAGCTCTGTGTACAGCAAAACCTTTTTCACATAGCGTTAGCAATAACCTCATTTCATAACCACCCGTTGTTTCTAATACACTCAATCCTTTACTCAAGACAGAATCATAATCCTTTAGAAATCTTTCAATGTCTTCTGGATTATTTTCATATTCTTTAAACTTTTTACTTCCATATACCGTCACAACGAAACTCAATTTGCCAATGTCAATTCCTATAAAATCATTATATACTTTCATTTCAGCCTCGAAATTCATGTTTACGATTGTAAGCGAGCGTGCTATTGCAGCTCATTCAACTATTCAAACGTTTCGAGAGCAGGGCTTGAGTTACCCAGATCCAGACGATCGTTAAAATCGATTGCTTCACGGTCGCTCACGCCCGCGCCCCCTGGTCAACAGGGGGCATACCCTCTTGAGGTACATCATATCACTTTTAAAACTTACAATTGCTTCCCCCCTCGCTCGCGCTCGGGGTCGCAATGACAATTGTCAACAGACCCTAATAGGAACTGTTTTTAAAAAAAATATACTATAATCAAATTATACGCATATAATAAAAAAGGAGGGAACGATTATGGCTCGTTTCATTCCCCAATCCACTCAGCTTGCCGAGTGGCAGGCTTTGGTTGATGAAGCTTCATTACAAGCAGGTTATCATTTTGATAACAATGTAGAACATTACCTAGTACTTACTTTAGACCACTTTACTACGGAAAAAAGTTTGGCGAATGTTACTATGGCTATTGATTTTTTATTGGCCTTTGAAAAGTTAGGCAGACAAGGTGGTGAGCTCTTGCGCCAAGTAGGAGATAAATGTTTACTACTAACTGGATTGTTCCCTGAACGGGCATTGCGCAAAAATGTGTCATTAGAATATTTTATTGGTATAGGTCAGCAGGCATATCATATCCTCGCAGATTTTCGTTTTAAACAAATCTATGATAATGAACTTTTCGATAAACTCAGCAAAGATTTTGTTGAGCTTATCCATGTACTGCAAGCTATGCGTCAATTTGAAAATCGTAAAAAATTACTGCATTAACATCATGAATAACATTTTTGACTTTGATGCGTTACTCCAAAAAGATGAGCGCTTAATCCGTGATACAGTGCGAAATTTTATCGATAGAGAATTAACTCCCGAAAATTACTGAATACTTTGAAGCAGCCTATTTTCCTATAGATTTGATCCCCCATCTTGCTCAACTTGGATTATTGGGGATGACTCTTCCAGAAACCTATGGCGGAAGTAATATTAAAGCAGTAGCTTATGGTTTAGTTTGTCAAGAATTAGAGCGCGGTGATAGTGGAATGCGCAGTTTCGTGTCGGTACAAAATTCCTTAGTGGCATTCCCAATTTTTCGTTTTGGAGACGAAGCACAGAAAAAGCACTGGCTGCCAAAATTAGCTGCCGGGCAAATTATCGGCTGTTTTGGTTTAACTGAGGCAGATGCAGGATCCGATCCAAATAGTATGCATACCACTGCAAAAAAAGTTGCAGATGGCTGGTTATTAAATGGCAGTAAAATGTGGATTACTAATGCACCGCTGGCAGATATTGCTATTGTATGGGCAAAAACATCTGCAGGAGTTCGTGGATTTATCGTGGAAAAAGAGTTTCCGGGGTATTCATGTAGAGAAATTATCCATAAATTGTCATTGCGCGCCTCCTCAACAGGAGAATTAATTTTACAAAATTGTTTTGTTCCTGAAAAAAATTATTTATCACAAGCTACTGGAGGGTTAATAGATGCATTGCAGTGCTTAAATGAAGCACGCTATGGCATCGCCTGGGGAGCGATGGGTGCTGCTGCAGCATGTTATGACATTGCATTAAATTATGCTAAAGAGCGTAAACAATTTAATAAACCTATTGCCTGTTTTCAACTGGTACAATCCAAATTAGTAGCAATGTGTAATGAAATTATTAAAACACAATTGTTAAATTTGCATATTGGGCGCTTAAAAGAAAACCACCAAGCTCATTACGCCATGATTTCTTTAGCTAAAATGAATGCATCACGCGCAGCTCTTGATATCGCCCGTCAAGCTAGAAATATTTTGGGCGCGAACGGAATAAGTTTGGAATATCACGTCATTCGTCATATGAATAACTTAGAGACGATTTTTACCTATGAGGGCACTGACGATATTCACCACTTAATTATTGGCAAATATATTACAGGTTTTGATGCCTTCAAATAATGTAATAACTCACCCTGTAGCTTGGAACAGCTATTTCGTGTCATTGCGAACGAGCTTGCGAGTGAAGCAATCCAGTGCAATGCTTGGTTTACTTTGCACCAACATTGTACTGGATTGCTTCGCTAACGCTCGCAATGACGGTAATGAAATGTGATTTAAGTGTCCATTCCGCTTTCTCGTCAATTTTTCATTCAAACTTGTCTAACAGCTGAACGTTCACTTGTAGGCAGGTACCCCCCAACTGAGCTATTACTTCAAATAGGGTAACTGTTCATGAGGTAGAAGGGAACAGTTACTAAATATTTAAATTGTGCTTTTTAATATGAATTAATAACAAAGAAATAGCAGCGGGAGTCATTCCAGGAATTCGCTTAGCCTGAGCCACAGTCATAGGTTGAATTGTTATTAATTTTTGCTTTAATTCTGTTGACAATCCACTAATAAGATCATAACCCAACGTTGTTGGAATTTGTGTGGATTCATATTGTTGTTGACGAGCCACATCATTTTCTTGACGGGTCAAATATCCATCATATCGGGCTTGAATATCAATTTGTTCCACTACAGCTAAATTAGTAACCCCAGGGCCTAGATCCTGTATAGTCATTAACCGATTATAATCCACCTCAGGACGACGTAATAAATCCCAGCCGCTATATTCTCGTTCTAAACTTTGGGTAAAAACTTTTGCATACTGTTGTGCAGCAACCGATCCAGGTCGGACCCATTGCTGACGCAAACGTTGAGTTTCAACAGCAATTGCATCGCGTTTTTCACCAAATACTCGCCACTGTGAATCCGATACACAACCTAACTGATGACCTATTTCAGTTAACCGTAAGTCGGCATTATCTTGTCGGAGTAATAGTCGATATTCAGCGCGGCTGGTGAACATGCGATAGGGCTCAGTAGTGCCGCAAGTAACTAAATCATCAATTAATACCCCAATATAAGCTTGGTCACGTTTTAATATCCATGGAGAACGTTCTTGTACCTGTAAAGCAGCATTAATTCCCGCAACTAAACCTTGCGCCGCCGCTTCTTCGTAGCCGGTAGTGCCATTAATTTGTCCGGCAAAATATAACCCCTGAATATATTGATTTTCCAAAGTAAGCTTAAGATCACGGGGATCAAAAAAATCGTATTCAATGGCATACCCAGGTCGAGTAATATGGGCATTTTCTAAGCCAACAATGCTACGCACAAAAGCTTGCTGAGTTGCAAAAGACAGACTCGTTGAAATACCGTTTGGATAGACCTCATGAGTTCCCAACCCTTCAGGCTCTAAAAATATTTGATGACTACTTCGAGATGCAAAACGTTTAATTTTATCTTCTATTGAAGGACAGTAGCGAGGGCCAATACCTTCAATTTTTCCGGTATATAAAGGAGATTCATTCATTCCTTCTGCAATAATTGCATGTGTGGTGGCATTCGTATGCGTAATATAGCAAGGTATTTGACCGGGATGTTGATCGACACTACCCCGATATGACATAACTGGACAAGGAACATCACCTGCTTGCTTTAGTAACCGGCTGAAATCAATGCTACGTCCATCAATTCGTGGGGGGGTTCCGGTTTTTAACCTCGCTACTCGTAAAGGTAATTCTCTTAAACGAGCCGCCAATGTCAAAGCCGGCGGATCGCCAGCACGACCGCCAGCATAATGGCTCAAACCAATATGAATTTTACCGCCTAAAAAAGTTCCTGTAGTTAAAATCACCGCTTTTGCTAGAAAACGCAAACCCATTTGCGTGACCACTCCCACTACACGGTCACGATCTAATATCAGATCATCTACAGCCTGTTGAAATACGAATAAATCTTGCTGATTTTCTATAGCTTGACGAATGGCTGCTTTATACAACACTCGATCAGTCTGCGCACGAGTAGCACGTACTGCTGGACCCTTACTGCTATTAAGAACCTTGAAATGAATACCGGAACAATCCGTGGCTTGGGCCATGATCCCACCTAAGGCATCAATTTCTTTCACTAAATGACTCTTGCCAATGCCTCCTATTGCTGGATTGCAAGACATTTGCCCTAGTGTTTCAATATTATGTGTAAGCAGTAAAGTTTTGACTCCCATGCGGGCAGATGCCAGTGCAGCCTCCGTACCAGCATGACCGCCGCCGATTACGATGATATCAAACGAAGAAGTAGACAACATGATTTTGATCTATTAAATTTACTCACCGCGGCTTGCCGCGGAACTCTAGTCTATGGGGTTTCCAAAGGGGAGCATGCGAATGCTTCCCTTTGGTCACCGTCCGCGCGAACTTGTTTGCGCAGGCGAAATTATACAAGAAAAATAAAAATCCCCCGCTGCTCGCTGCGGGGATTTTTATTAAACAGAACTGCCCTAAGTTCACGAAAACATCATTTTGGGGAAAAGAATCAAAGCTTTTCGATATTGATGAATTTGGAGCAATCCATATAAACAATGGATTTTCATTCTATCTCAAGTTAATTTGCTATAAAATAAATCCCATTAATATTTACAACGATGCAGGCCAATTATAGCTCAATTATTGATTGGGAACAAATTATCCCATAATCAAATCGAGCTTCGAGCTGAAAAGCAGTTCTTGCCGTTTTTAGCAGGAACTGCAAATGGAGATTCAATTGCAGCTTATAAAACGACTTAAGCAAATTTTTCGGCTATTACAGATTAATATAATCTTAATGCGTCATACTTTTACGCCTAGGATAGTGGGAGAACGTTATCGTTTGTTGCATTTTCTTACTTATCTAAATCCATGGCACCATTTTACTAATCGTCATCGTTCACGCGGTGAGTCTATTCGCATTGCATTAGAATCCTTAGGTCCGATTTTTGTTAAATTTGGCCAAGTATTGTCAACACGACGCGATCTACTTCCAGAAGATATTGCTGATGCATTGGAAAAACTTCAAGATCAAGTCCTTCCCTTCCCTTCAGCACAAGCTATACAAATTATTGAGGGTACCCTACTTAAACCCATCAAAGAATTATTCCTTAGCTTCGACGAAACACCATTGGCGTCTGCGTCAATTGCGCAAGTTCATAGCGCTATTTTACCCAATGGAGATAGCGTAGTTATTAAAATTTTACGTCCCAAAATTGCTGCTATTATCCGCCAAGATATTGTTCTTTTATATTTTGTGGCACGGTTGACTGAAAGATTCTGGGCACATGGCAAACGCTTACGTCCCTTAGAGCTAGTCGCTGAGTTTGAAAGAACTATTATGGATGAGCTGGATTTACTTCATGAGGCTGCCAATGCTTCGCAATTACGTCGTAACTTTCAATTTTCTCCTATTATGTATGTGCCAAAAATATATTGGGATTATGCACATAAAAATCTCATGGTCATGGAGCGAATTCATGGTATTAGAATCTCAAATATACATCAATTAAAGGAACAGCAATGCAACATGAAAAAATTGGCGGAAAATGGAGTGGAGATTTTTTTTACTCAAGTTTTTCGTGACAATTTTTTTCATGCCGATATGCACCCTGGTAATTTATTTGTTGATGCAACGAATCCCGAAAACCCTCGCTACCTTGGAGTAGACTTTGGGATTATGGGTAGCTTAAGCCCATCTGATCAACACTATCTGGCCAAAAATTTATTGGCATTTTTTAGACGCAATTATCGAGAAGTGGCTACTTTACATGTTGAATCAGGATGGGTCCCCGCCACTACCCGTATTGATCAATTTGAAGCAGCCATTCGAACTGTTTGTGAACCTATTTTCGAAAAACCTCTCCAAGACATTTCTTTTGGCTATTTATTATTACGGCTGTTTACCACTGCTGAACGCTTCAATATGGAAATCCAGCCACAATTAATGCTATTACAAAAAACCCTACTAAACATTGAAGGATTAGGCCGGCAACTTTATCCGCAATTAGATTTATGGAAAACTGCCAAACCTTTCATGGAACGTTGGATTAAAGAGCAGCGCAGTATTGGCAAGTTGGCAAAATTAGCCATCCAAGATTGGCCTGAAATAAGCGAAAAACTAATTAAATCGCCGCAGTTAATTTTTTCTATTTTGGAAAATATACATTATTCTCAACGTCTACCTTTAAATACTATAAAAATTGATACCATAAAAACAAACATCCTAACCTTTTATTTTGGTGCGGGTAGTATGATTTTATTTTTGGCCATTATAAATATGGCCAGTAAACATCCTTGGTTCGCCATTAATGCTTGGTGGCCTTGGGCTTGTGGCATGGGCTTATTTTTTTGGGGATGGTTAACTAAACGGTTGAGGTGAATTATTGTTTTATGCGCCCGACAGGATTCGAACCTGTGACCTTCGGCTTCGGAGGCCGACGCTCTATCCATCTGAGCTACGGGCGCAAGGAAAGAAGTCAGAAGAATCATCATATCAAGTGTCTTACTATGCAACAATATAATCAGAGATTTCAACCCAATTAAACTTCTTCTACAAAGAGATCTATTAATATTTGTCGAAAAATATAACTCGTGCTACGATTAAACACATGCATATACATCAAGACCTTTGCATTGCAGTGATTGGCGGTGGACCTTCCGCCGAGGCTGTCGTATCGCGGGTAACGGCTAATGGCGTTATTGAAGCCTTGCGAGAGACTTATCACGATATTCATTATATTGAACTGGATAAGGATTTAGATAGCAAGCTACTACTTTTGCAACCTGACGTTGTCTTTCCAGCACTCCATGGAAAATTAGGCGAAGATGGTCATATACAGGGATTTTTAACTATCGCAGGTTATCCTTATGTAGGCAGCGGCGTGCAAGCTAATGCTATTGCCATCAACAAAATTCTCGCCAAACAAGTTTTTCAACTGCATCATTTACCCACAGCTAACAGTATCATTGTTATTTATAGCGACGATTTATTACAAGCTGCACAACGAGCACTATCTGAATTAGGTAATCAGGTTGTAATTAAACCAGCTTGCGAGGGTTCTTCTATTGGCGTCTCTTTCGCACATGATTTGACTTCTGTTCAACAAGGCATAGAAAAAGCCTTCTCTTATGGATCATCGGTTCTAATAGAAGAAAGAATTGTAGGAACAGAAATTACTGCTGGAATTTTAGAACGTAATAATTCTATCGAAGTTTTACCTGTAATTGAAATCCGTACCCCAGCCAATACTTGGTACGACTATGAGCATCGTTACCAACCAGGTCTTAGTGAGCATATTATTCCCGCTCCTTTACCTGTTTATCAATATCAGCGGGTACAAGAAATTACCGTTTTAGCTCACCAAGCATTAGGTTGTCGCGATCTGTCACGAGCTGATTTTATAGTGCCTCAAGAAGGGGAACCTATTTTGTTAGAGGTAAATACGATTCCTGGAATGACTCCTACCAGTTTATATCCTGATGAAGCTAAAGCTATAGGAATTTCTTTTGCTAAATTAGTTTCTATTTTAGTGGAACAGGCGTTCACACGCGGTAATTAATCGCGTTCAGCTGTAGACAGGTATCCCAACTGAGCCGTTACAAATGCTCGATCGCCGATAACTCACCGCCTCCTGTACATGCATCAAGTCAATTACCTCACTTTCCCCCATATCAGCTATAGTACGCGCTAGTTTTAATACCCGGTGATAAGCTCGGGCGGATAACCCACTGCGCTCAATAGCCTGCAATAAAAAATTTTGACTAGCCACCTCCAAACTACAATATTCCGTCAATTCTTTACCGCGCAGAGCGGCATTAATTTTACCTTGTCGTAATAGCTGACACTGTCGCACCTTACTAACTCGCTCACGAACTTGAGCGCTGGTTTCTGTAGGAAAACATACTGAACTGCCAGAATTAATTAAGAAACTAGGAGATAAAGCTGGAATCATTAAATGCATATCAATTCGATCAAGCAAAGGACCGGAAATGCGATGCTGATAGCGTTGGATTTGCTCAGCCGTACAGCGGCAAAGATCTTTGGTACTTCCTTGGTACCCACAGGGACAAGGATTCATAGCTGCTATTAATTGAAACCCTGCTGGAAATTCAGTTTGATAAGAAGCTCGCGACACATTAACTAATCCAGCTTCTAATGGCTCACGCAAAGCTTCTAACACACTGCGATTAAATTCAGGTAGCTCATCTAAAAACAATACACCGTGATGAGCTAAGGAAACTTCACCTGGCTGAGGTGGGCTACTTCCTCCCACTAAAGCTACGCTTGAGATAGTATGATGCGGAGCTCTAAACGGTCTTATCCGCCAATTTTGAATATCGAAACCTAAGCGACTCATTGAATAAACTGCTGCAACTTCCAAAGCTTCTGCCTCCGTTAATGGTGGCAGAATACTAGGCAATCGTGAAGCCAACATAGTTTTTCCTGCGCCGGGTGGGCCCATCATTAACAAACTATGGCCACCTGAAGCTGCAATTTCTAATGCTCGACGACCATGCATTTGCCCTTGAATCTGCTCTATATCAAGATAGCTAAGAGTAGAAATTTCTGTATCAGGTGGAGAGGACAGATTGGGTAATAATTGGGTTTGGGTTAAATGGGCACACACTTCTAAAAGATGGTTGGCGGCATAAACAGATAAATCTCCTGCCAATGAGGCTTCTTGGGCATTAGCTAAAGGTACTATCAACCCTCGATTTGCCTGTCGAGTTGCTATAGCAAATGGTAAAAGCCCATGGCAGGATCGCAACTCTCCACATAAGGCTAATTCTCCAACAAATTCATAATTCGATAAAACGTCAGAAGGAACTTGACCTGATGCAGCTAAAATTCCCAAAGCAATGGGTAAATCAAACCTACCCCCCTCTTTAGGCAAATCAGCGGGAGCTAAATTTACTGTAATCCGCCGCACAGGAAATTCAAAACCACTATTCAACATGGCGCTACGTACTCTATGGCGACTTTCTTTAACTGCTGTTTCAGGTAAACCAACAATACTTAATCCAGGGAGACCTTTTGATAAATGCACTTCAATAGTTACTATTGGAGCTTGAATGCCCACGCTGGCTCGGCTGTAAACAACTGCTAAATTCATCCGTTGTTAGTAGCTTCTAAGGTTTTAAGCCTTTGTTCTAATTGCTCTAATTTAAGCCGAGTTTTTAATAAAACTCCTGCTTGAGCATCAAACTCTTCCCGCGTAACCAAGTCTAGTTTGTTAAAGCTACTAAATAGAACATCGCGTAACTGCTCTTGCATGTGGTGTGGTAGCTGCTGTAATGCAGGTGGTAAAGCTCCTATAATTTGCTGCACCCACTGATTGATATCTTTTGCTTGAATCATAAGTTTTTCCTCATATAAATTGCTCGTTTACTGCTCCATTCCATTCCTACGCTAGGGACCGAGCAATTGCCCAACGCCCCAAGACGATTTCCCTTGATTGGGAAATTCTGCCTCTATCCTACTATAAATAAGGTAATCTTCCATACCGGGATATTTGACAACAACCCAAACCAAATGATTTACTAGGATTCATTCTTCATTTTTAGGAAATTCAAATGCTGGTTGAAAATATTCTACAAGTAATTGGCAAAACTCCTATCGTTAAATTGCAAAGAATTGGTGCGGATTTACCTTGCCAACTGTATGCTAAATGTGAATTTCTTAATCCCGGAGGCTCGGTAAAAGATCGTATTGGCTACTATATGGTTGAACAAGCTGAAAAAGATGGGGTCATTAAACCGGGTGATACTCTTATTGAACCTACTTCAGGCAACACGGGCATTGGCATTGCTTTAGCAGGCGCTGTTAAAGGATATTCTGTAATTATCACTATGCCTGAAAAAATGAGTCGCGAAAAACAAGTGGTTCTGGAAGCCTTGGGTGCTAAAATTTACCGTACACCCACTGCTGCAGCATGGAATGATCCCGATAGTCATATTTCTCTTGCCAAAAAATTACAGCAAGAACTGCCTAATGCACACATCTTAGATCAATACGCAAACCCGAATAACCCCAAAGCCCATTATGCAGGCACTGCCGAAGAAATACTAAATGATATGGGATCAAATTTAGAAATGATAGTAATGACGGTAGGCACGGGAGGGACTTTAACTGGGGTTGCCAAGCGTTTGAAAGAAGTTAATCCGAACATAAAAATTATAGGGGTGGATCCCATTGGTTCTATTTTGGGCGGAGGAACCGAAGTTAAATCCTATTTAGTTGAAGGGATTGGCTATGATTTTATACCCGATGTGTTGGACAACAAACTAGTTGATGAATATGTTAAAATAAATGATCGAGACTCATTTTTAATGGCGCGCCGTTTAATCAAAGAAGAAGGATTATTAGTTGGGGGCTCATCAGGCAGTGCGGTCTGGGCCGCCTTACAAGCGGCCAAGTCACTAAAAAAAGGACAACGTTGTTTAGTTATTTTACCGGACTCAATACGCAATTATCTCAGTAAATTCGTTGATGATCGTTGGTTGAGGGAACATAAATTCTTGTAGTGAAGTGAGCTATTACTCACAAAAGGTAGCAAAACACCAAACATATCCATCCAAGTCTTCAAGCCTGCACATCCGATCCCCCCAAGACGCCTTTTTGGGGACAGAAACTGCTTTAGCACCCGCTTCTATTGCCGATTGATAAAACTTATCAACATCTTCGCAATAAACATAGTGATTAATTGGCGATTGTGTTTTTGAATTAGCCGGAGTTTTATTTGTGTTACCCCAAGCTCCTTCTTTGCCAATCATTACCACCCCGTCTTTGTATCTTAACTCACCGTGCCAGTAAGCGCCATCCTCACCCATTACGAGATCCGTAATTACAAATTGAAAGGCTTTTTTATAAAAGTCGGCAGCCACTTTAACATCTTTCACCGTCATGCATGTAGACAGCCAAGGAAAGTTTGGTGGACAAGAAACATCAGCCATGATTAAGCTCCAAATGTGCTAGTTACAGGTTCAAACTCTAAAGTAAGCTCAATTTCCTCTCCTTGGTCATCACCCTTAACTTCTTTTGGTGATTCCTCAAGTTGAACCCTATTTCTTTTTGATCCTAATAAAAAATAGAGTCTATCATTTTTAGCCTCTTCTCCTTCTCCACAAGCTGAAGATTTAATTGCAGCTGCGACAAAAACAACCCCAAGCAGTGCGAAAGTGTAATTCCCTTTATCAAGATATGCGATTGATGCAAAAATTTGATCTGCAGGATCATGAGGATTTCCCGTAATATTATGCATCCCGTCTCTATATCCCGAATAGTTTCCTGAGTTAGAAAGAGCAAAATCATCGATTGATCTTGAAAATTGGCAAAGTAAGAAAAAGGCATAACCACTTAAAGCTAATACTAATCCTCCGGCCTTTTTAAGCCCTCCTCCTCCCGGAGAACCCACCATTTTGCCACCACAAATCACTGCAAATAAACCCAGATTTGCTCCAATTAAAGCTTGAAGCGGTAAACTCATTGAAAATAAATAATGATTATACTCACCATAGGACAATGTTGCATTGCCATGGTTAACATCTTTAACATCTATAAGAGCCTGATTAAAGCCTTGTGTATAAGCATTATAATATATCTGCGTGTTAGACTGAAACCGTGCGCCAATGCTTAATATATTACTTAGAATATAGCTCAAGCCACCCATTCCATAACAAAAAATGTTTTTAATTTTTAGATATTTCATATATTTTCCTTATATTATAAAAAATTTAATTTATCATATAGAAAAGCAAATGCCCATTTTTTCACGCTGGAAGAAAATCTTTCATTAGACTTCTTTCAAAACTCGCTGCTGGTAGCAAAGTACAAGGCGCATCGGAGCGCAAAACCGGAGCATACACGCAAGTAATGTGAGGATTTGAGCAACGCAGCAATTTGCATCAGCAGTAGAGTTTCGAAAGAAGTCTATTATCTTAAATACTGAAAAATTAAGAAGTGAAGGGTCGATCACCCTCAGGCTCCAAGCTCTCAAACTCGAGCACGACACCCTCTTCTCCAGTCAACTCAACTAACTGAATATCTTTTTCTTCTCTTTAATCTATCAAATGTAAATCTAAATTTTATTTTCTCACATAAGGCCGTGAGGGTAAAATTTTCTCCCAGGCGTGAAGTCTTTAGTGCGGTAGTTGCGTAAATTACCCCCATCAATAGTGTGGCATAAAGGTAATTCATATAATCATCACTCAAAAAGGCAAAAACTTCACCTGCCGGATCGTGAGGATTACCAGTAATATTTTTTATTCCATTTATATAACCTGAATACTGCCCCATGCTTTTAAATGGGCTTTCCAAAATAAATTCCCCTTTAGCTTTATCTACTGGAAAATCATATACGACAATAAAGTACCAGAAGCATCCGATTACAACACACAAAGCCGATCTAGTAAGCTTTGATATTTTATTATCTGCTCCTTTTATTAACGCCATACCACCCATAGCCACTAAAAAATATGAAATATTACTTAAAAGTGTCATGCCAGAGGCCGAAAGCGGCCTAATCACCTCAAAAAGATCGCTTCCTTGAGGTAAGGTAATATTAGTCCCATTTTTAATATCTGAAACAGCTTGTTCATGGCCACTCTCATAACCGTTGAAATAATATTGAGAATATCTTTGCCACTTTTGTCCAAAGAACAATGCGTTGCTTAACATCCAGCTTATGCCACTTAGACCATAAAAAAATAAATTTTTAACTTTTCGATTCCGCACATTATTTCCCTACAAAATATGAAATATTCAATCTAGAAGTTTTTGCAAAGATGATTAAAAACTTGGGTTGCTTCACTGCAAACACAATTTGCAATGACGATGAAATTGTAAAGTTAAATTCCTGATTTAAAATTAAGAGTAAAAACTAAGTAAGGTTAGAGCTAAAAAGAGATACATCATCATCTTTAGATTCAGGTCTATCCCTTTCCTCTTCAAATTCAATCAACACCGGCGCACCACTTTCACTTCTGTGTCTATTAGGTGTGATTAATTCAACATTGTCTTTTTCTTCTTCTAATCTACTAAATGTAAGAAATTTACACTTCATTTTCTGACACAGATATGCAAGGGTAAAATTTTCTCCCATGTATGAAGTCCTTAGTGCTGTAGCCAGATAAATTACTCCCATCAACAGTGTGGCATAAAGGTAATTCATAACCTCAGTCTCATCGCCCAAGAAGGCAAATGCTTCACTAACTGGATCATGAGGATTCCCTGTAATATTTCTTACTCCATTTATATATCCTGAATATTGTCCCATATCTTTAAAAGAATTCACAACATCTGGAGCACCTGAAAAATCATATTTGCAGAACAAGTACCACCCATAACCCATCAACATACACAACGCAGATTTAGTAAATTTTGATATTTTACTATTTTTTTCCAGCATTAACTCCATTCCTCCCACAGAAATCAATGCATAGGTAATATTACTTGTAACTGTAATGCCATATGCCCAAAAGGGTCGATCCTTTTCAAAAAAATCGGCTCCTTGAGGTAGGGTAATATTAGTCCCATTTTTAATATCTGCAATAGCTTGCTCATGGCCACTCTCATAACCGTTGAAATAATATTGAGAATAGCTTTGCCATTTTTGGCCAAAGAATAATACATTGCTAAACATCCAGCTTAAGCCACCTAGACCGTAACAAAATAAATTTCTAACGTTTAGATTTCGCATATTATTTCCTTTACTTTCCGTATTTACGTCTTGCAGGCAGCAGATGGTAGATTGCTGCAAATTAAATTATGAGGAAAAGCTAGTAGGGATAAAAAGAAAGGAATCCTTACCATCTTCAGGTTTTTCTGCATCTTGTATTTCTTGAAATTCGATCACTACCCCGCCCTCATCTCTGGAGCCAGTAGGGGTTTGGGTTAATGCAACACGGTCTTTTTCTTTTTGATCTAAATGAAAATGTAAACTTCATTTTCCGACACAGGTCTGCAAGAGTAAAATTGTCTCCTAAGCGTGAAGTCTTTAGTGCAGTAGTTGCGTAAATTACACCCATCAATAGTGTGGCATAAAGGTAATTCATATAATCATCACCCAAGAAGGCAAAAGCTTCACCCGCTGGATCGTGAGGATTACCAGTAATATTATTTATTCCATTTATATATCCTGAATACTGTCCCATATCCTCACAAAAATGAATTTTTCCTGTACCCAGATCTAAAGAAAAATTATTTAGTAATAGAAAATACCAGAAGGAACCCATCAAAACACTAGAGGTAGATTGAGCAAATCTTAACCTTTTACTCTCGCCTTCTCTTCCTATGATAAACATACCACCCAAAGAAATTAAAAAATAGGGAAGATTACTGAAAAGTGTTAAAGCAGATGACGCAGTTGGAGCAAGCACCTCAAAAACGTCGCCTCCTTGCGGCAGGGTAATATTAGCCCCACTTTTAATATCTAAAACAGCTTGTTCATGCCCATTTTCATAACCATTAAAATAAGATTGAGAATATCTTTGCCATTTTTGACCAAAGAATAATACGTTGCTTAACATCCAGCTTAAGCCCCCTAGACCATAAAAAAATAAATTTTTAACTTTTATATTTTTCATATTTTCTCCTATTTTCAAATTATCCCAAAAACTGGTGAAACTATATCATACTCAAAAGCGAAAGGTCTAATTATTGACACACACATGCTCTGCTCTAGTGCCAGACCTGGTCTGGAACGCTTAAGATTGGGATAATATTTTTGCAGTGGATATTATCTCAGCTGGGTCCTGCTGATGATCTACCACACCTAAACAAGGTATCGACAACCACTGTTTTAAAGTGTTAATGTTTTCTTGCATAAAATTCATACCAGGCTCTATATAATTTCCTATCCAGCCGCTCAGAGCAACTCCCGTTTTTAAAATAGCGGCTTCCGTGATTAATGCATGGTTAATACACCCCAGACGAATGCCGACCACCATTACCACTTTGAGTTTAGCTCGTTGCACAAAATCCGCCATGGTTTCTTTATCATTGAGAGGTACTTTCCAACCCCCACATCCCTCTACAACCAGAACATCTGCTGGATAGTTAAAAGCCGGTTGGCATTCTGTCCATAAGATATCAACGCTTAAGGCTTTATTCTGGTGACGAGCGGCTAAATGTGGAGCAATGGGTAAGGCAAATACCAGCGGATTAATCATAGAATAGGCGAGTTTAATTGAGGAATTTTCTTGTAACGCCAATGCGTCTTCATTCACTAACTCACCTGACAGCAAAGCAGCCCCTGAAGCCACCGGCTTAATTCCTAAAGTGGAAAAATTCTGTTGCTGATGGAATGCTCTTAATAGGCCACTTGCTATATAAGTTTTACCTATTCCGGTATCAGTGCCAGTAATAAATAATTGTAACGCCATAGTATAATAATATTTATGGTTGCTTTTTTGCTATTATCAAAGCAATTTTATAAGTTAATGCAATGTTCTTTTGTTCAATTTGTGTTAAAAATTTCCTCTGTAACTTAATACCGTTTATTTTTTGTTTTTTATAGTTAGCCCCAACATGTTTAATAGAATAAAGCATTTCAAAAAAACTCGAAAAATTTGTTGCATGGCAGTCGACTTTTTGTTCTAAAAGCGCGTAACCTGCATTAGTTATTTTATCGCTTAACTCGTGCAAATCAAAAAAATCATTAAAATATTCTTCTCCACTCAATTGATAAAGCCTATTTTTCATCTCTTGAAATGTTCCCTTAATAGGGAGAGAGCAAATCAGATAACCATTAGGCTGCATTATTCTGTTAATTTCTTGTAGAGAGTTCTCAATATTTAAGCTCCATTGTAACGCCATATTAGAAAATACTAAATCGAATTTATTTTCTCCACAGGGGGTACGATCAAAATCCGCAAGACAAACCTTCACCCCCCAATTACGCAAACGAACGTCGGCAATTTTTAATAAATGCTCCGCAATATCAATTGCCATAAATTCTTTGTACTGGAGTGCTGCAGCCAAATTTTGCGTGACTAGCCCGGTGCCACAACCTAAATCAAGAATGTGATTAAAATTCTTTTTGTATTGCTGTAGACAATTAATTAACGTTTCGCCTACTTTAGATTGAGTTTGGCAATGTTGATCATAAGTATGCTTAGCACGATTAAAACAGTAACGAATTCTTTGCTTTTCTAATTCTAACTTCATTATTTTTTCACTTATTCTTTTTCGATAATAGATAAAAATTGGGCTAGATGTGAAATAAAAGGTATATGCCCCGCTTCAGGTAGGATTGCTATTTCACCATGAATGAATTTACCAATTAAATGAGCTACGTTAATGGGTATTATCGCATCTTTTCCTCCAAAAATATGCAATTGGGGAACCGTAATTTCTTCAAGGAGTTTTCGCCCATCGATATTAAATAACAGATGCAAATAAAATAATAAATATTCCTGACTAACTGCGGGATCATGTAACGCCCGGTGAAGTAAAGAAGAATATTCCTGGTAATAGGGTTGCGAGACCAAAAAAACAAACCGCTTATGCAGGCTTTTTAAATCCAGTTGTGCCTGATTAAAAAATTTTTCGGCTTCTTTAACGCTCACTCCTGGCCATTCTGGGGCGGCGATAAATTTAGGCGAGCCCGCTACAATTATTAATTTTTTGCAATGCTGTGGAAACTGATGGCAAAAATAAGTAGCAATCGTTCCTCCTAAAGACCAACCAACCAAAATAGAGTTAGGCGGGATCTCTGGATATAGCCAATCCATTATAGACTCTATCCCATGCGAACTATATGAAAGAGAGGGTTAAAATTCTAGGTAAATCCAGTTGAATTACTTTATACTTTTTACTTAAATGTAAACTTACTGTGTCCCAGATAGAGGGTTTAAATCCCCAGCCCGCCAGGAGCACTAAGGAAGATTGAGAAGAGTCATTAACCGATACAGTCATGACATTCTGTCAATAAATCTAATAAATGAATAATTTGTGCTTCCGTATGATAGCAATTTAATGAAATGCGAATGCGTGAGGTATCTTTAGGCACGGTCGGAGGCCTTATTGCAGCCACCAAAAATCCACGCTCGCGTAAATACGCTTGGAGTTTAATTACTTTGTCATTATCTTTCACTAAAATGCAACGAATGGGAGTTTCATCTATACAAATTAAGGATAAATTGCGTTTTTGTGCCTCATTATTAAAATATTTAATGAGATGGCGCAAGGACATAAGTCGCCAATTTTCTGTCCTTAATATCCGTAAACATTCTATAGTGGCATAGGCTACAGCAGGCGGTATCGCCGTCGAATAACGATACGTTCGAGCAAATTGGATTAAAGACTCAATCATCTCATCATTTCCCGCAACGATCGCTCCCATACTTCCTAGTGCTTTACCTAAAGGGACTATTAGTAAAAAATTATCCGCACCATTTAATCGTAGTTCTTCGCTTATGCCACAACCCTGATTTCCTAATACTCCTATACCATGTGCATCATCCACAATTAAAGTGGCATGATATTTTTTTGCTAAATCAACCAGCGGTCTTATAAAGACAATATCTCCTTCCATGCTAAATACACTTTCCGTTACTAAAAAAATCGACTGAGAACCTGCATGCAATTCCAGCTGGCGATGTAAGCTGGCGACTTCTTTATGGGGATAGCGAAAATGCTTAGCTTTGGATAACAAAATTGCATCCAGTAAAGAAGCATGGCATAAACGATCGGAAAAAATGCAACTTTGACGATTTGCTAAAGTAGTAATGACACCTAAATTGGCTTGATAGCCGGTATTAAACAGAAGCGCTCTGTCACATTGCAAAAATTCTGCAAAGCTTTTCTCTAATTCCGCATGAGGATGATAATAACCTGAAACGAGAGCGGAAGCCCCACTTCCTAAACCATATTTCTCTATTCCTTTGCAAAAAGCTTTAATAACTTGGGGATGCTGAGTCAATCCAAGATAGTCATTACCACTAAAATTAATATATATTTGCTCACTGACACAAACGGTATTTTCCGCACGGCTATCGACAATAACTCGACTCCTCCACAAATTTAATTGTTTATAATCAGTCTTACGCTTATGTAGAGGATCTTTTATTGTCATGAATTAATTAATTGCATGGGCTTAGATTTTAATCCCATTTTTTTGAGCATGATTAAATCTTGATGGGCTTCAGGGTTTTTAGTCATTAATAACTTTTCCCCAAAATGAATTGAATTTGCTCCCGCCATAAAACATAATGCTTGCATTTCTTCTGGCATTTCGACCCTACCAGCCGATAGGCGCACATAAGTCGTAGGCAGCAGTATTCGAGCTATGGCCACCGTGCGAATAAATTCAAAATTATCCAACTCCTTAGCATCTTCTAATGGAGTCCCAGGAATAGAAATCAAGCGATTAATTGGCACACTTTCTGGAGGTTTTGGCAACTGCATAAGCTGGAGTAAAAATTGAATACGATCTTGTCGACTTTCCCCCAATCCCATAATACCTCCACAACAAACTTTAATATTTGCGTTGATCACATGGGTTATAGTATCAAGTCGATCTTGGTAAGTATGGGTTGTAATAATATTGGGATAATATTCCGGTGAAGTATCTAAATTATGGTTATAAAAATCTAACCCAGCTAATTTTAAAGCCTCTGCCTGCTCTGCAGTTAACATCCCCAAGGTCACACAAGTTTCCAAACCTAATTTTTTTATTTCCTTAATCATTGCAATTACTTTAGGCAAATCCTGCTTAGATGGACTACGCCAAGCTGCGCCCATGCAAAAACGAGTTGCACCATTTTCTTTGGCCTGCTTTGCTTTCTCCACTACATCCGCTAATTCCATTAGTTTTTCTTTTTTTACACCGGTTTGATAATGTCCACTTTGCGGACAATAGGCACAGTTTTCCGGACAAGCACCCGTTTTTATATTCAACAAGGTACTAAGTTGTATTTCTGTTGAAGAAAAATGTTGTCGATGCACCGACTGTGCTTGGTATAATAAGTCCACAAATGGCATTTCGTATAAATCGTAGATAGCTGCTGGAGTTAAATGGGATTTGGACATAAGAAATCCTTATAATATTACTGCTAATAAAAACTGTAGAGGCCGTGGCAAATAAATTAAATTAGATTTGAAAAATGGTTTAATTTTATGTCAACTATATTTATCAGTCAACCATTACCTCGGGGAATGATAATGAGTGTCAGAAAAACTTCCTACTGTCAGATTTTTAGATTATTATTAAACATTTTTGTATAAATAAGTTAATTTAACAGATCATATGTTTCCTTTTATATATATTAATACAAGGAGCTTAAAATAAAATGAGTGTCAAACCACCTTCTCTGCTTGCCGGCAATTCTTTTGAAGAATTAAAGCAGATTAATTCCTATGGCGCAGAATATTGGAGCGCGCGAGATTTGCAGCTCTTGCTAGGATATAGGCAGTGGCGGCGTTTTGAACAAGCGATCAGACGTGCTACCACTTCTTGTGAGCAATCGGGAAATAATCCGGGGTTACCATTTTGCCGGCGCCGGCAAAATGGTAACTCTAGGCTCGGGCAGCACACGTGAGGTCCCCGATTTCCATCTTTCTCGCTTCGCCTGTTACTTAATTGCTCAAAACGGAGATCCTCGTAAGCCTGAAATTGCTCACGCCCAGAAATATTTTGCTATTCAAGCCCGTCGTCAGGAATTGTCAGATGAGTTAGCTTCAGACTTAGAACGTCTGGAGTTGCGTAAACAAACAGCAGTTGAGTTCAAAGCCCTTTCTGGAGTAGCTCGACAGGCTGGGGTACAAAACAAAATGTTTGGTGTATTTCATGATGCTGGTTACAGAGGCCTCTACGGTGGTTTACGCAGCACAGATATTAAAAAAAGGAAACGAATGGCCGAAAAAGAAAATTTGTTAGATCGAATGAATGCTACTGAATTAGCTGCTAATCAGTTCCGCATGACGCAAGCACGCGATAAACTCATACGCGAACAGATCCATGATCAGCAACAAGCTATCCACACCCATGAAAAGGTAGGCACAGAAGTGCGAGAGGCAATCAAACGTATTGGGGGTGATTTACCCGAACATATTCCTCCTGCTGAACATATCAAAAAAGTAGAAGAAAGAGTTAAGAATTCAGTCCCTAAACTTGAACTAGATCAGCGCGATGCGCAAGGTCTATTAGGTGATTGTGAGCAAGAGTAAAGGTCTATTAATCTTAATACCAAATCTTAAATTTATAGGGATTAAAAATTATGTTTTTGCAGAAAATTATTCTTAAAAATGTAGCACCTATTGGAAATCTGGAGTTAATTTTTAAAGAAAATCAGGTGATTACACTCTCCGGTATAAATGGTAAAGGTAAGACAACTGTTTTGTCATATGTTGCAGATGCTTTTTTTGAATTAGCGAAAAAGGCCTGGTTTCATGATGTACATAAAAAAACCCCAGAATACTATAGAGTGATTTCAACTTTGAATATATTAAGTCCAGCAACATATTCTCTTGTTTATTTACGTTTTATAGATCAGAACATACATTACGATTATATAGAAGTTGTTGGAAAATTAGATAAGGAAGAGTATGAAAAAAACATTCAATGTGATAGTAAAATTAATTTTGAGCAATTTTCTGGTAATTTACAGGAACAAGGGGCTTACAAAGATTTTCTTAATGTTAGCTCTGTGTTGGCAAAAGAATTGTTTAAAAATAATATATTGACTTATTTCCCATCCGATAGATTAGAAGTCCCTTGTTGGTTAAATGAGATTGAATACAAGAAGTATCAATTTAATGCAAAAATGAGATTTAATGGTAATTTATATAAGAACATAGATGCAAGTAAAATCTCTTCTCAAATTAATAATTGGATATTGGATATTATTTTAGATGTTGCTCATACAGAACATAAAGGGAACTCCGACCAATTTAGAAACAATGATTCTTCTCCACGGGTAATTTTAGACGCACTTAATGATTTACTCCGAAAAATATTTTCTATAAGTACTTATCGATTTGGAGTTAATTCCCGAAAAACAGGCCAGAATAGATTAGCAATAATGAATGGTAATGATTTGATATCCCCATCGCTATTTCACTTATCTTCAGGAGAGATTTCTTTGCTGATGCTTTTTGCCGAGCTGATGAAGCAATATGATACTTACTGTACAACGTTTCATATTAATGATATTAAGGGGATTGTGATAGTTGATGAAATTGATAAGCATTTGCATATAAAATTACAAAAAGAAATATTGCCCGAGCTTATAAATTTATTTCCAAACTTGCAATTTATCGTATCTAGCCACTCACCTTTTTTTGCTTTGGGTAGCACTACAATTTTAAAGGAACGGTTAAAAATTTTTGAGCTGCCAGATGGGATAGAAATGCCTGCTGAAAATTTAGAAGAATGGGTTCATATTTATGATTCCATAGTAAGTAATAATGACAATTATAAAAAACAATATACAGAATTAAAGTCAAAAATTACCCAAAGCTCAAAGCCATTGGTAATCACAGAAGGAAAAACGGATGTGATGCATATTACTAGAGCGATTAAAAAGCTGGGATTACAGTGCGATTTTGAACTTCATCAACCAACTGATAATTTAGGTGATGTGAATTTATACAAAATGTTACAAACTTTGGCTATGATTCCACAAAATCGAATAATTATAGGCTTATTTGATCGTGACAACCCCCAATATATTAAAAAAATTGGCGATAAAAAAGATTTCGGTAACAATGTGTTTGCTTTTTGTTTGCCAGTACCAGACTTTCGACAGAGCTATAAAAATATTTCCATAGAATTTTATTATGAAGATAAAGATTTAAAAAAAGAACATAATGGGAAAAGATTATTTTTTTCGAATGAGATTTCATCCTCTGGCGGTGGGAAAAAAGGTAAAAGAATTCGACGTCCGACGAAACCTAATGAAAACGAATTAGAAAAAATGATTGAGGATGATTGTGTTGAGGAAATAAAAAATAAAGACGGCATACCAGTTGCACATTCTAAAACAGAATTTGCTAAACTTGTTGCTGCTGATGATGATTTTATTATTGATTTTGATTTCAAACATTTTAAATTAATGGAATAGAGACTATTATATTAGCTGTTAAAAAATAATCATAAAAAAGTAATTTTATTTGATATCTATAGTCAAGTGGTGGTGTTTAATACCATGAGGAATGATATGAGTAATCTAACACTCGCAGAAAGAGATTTGCAATACATATGGCACCCCTGCTCGCAAATGAAAGACTATGAGAGTTTTAAACCTTTAACTGTTGTAGCTGCACAAGGTTCGTATATTGAATTAGCCAACGGCAAAAAAATTATTGATGCTATTTCCAGTTGGTGGTGTAAATCATTAGGGCATGGTCATCCCCGAATCAAGCAAGCCGTTTTCAAACAAATAAATAACTTTGAACATGTTATCTTTGCTAATACTACCAATGAAACCATTGTGCATTTATCTGAAACCTTAGCCAAATTAACTAAAACACTTAATAAGATTTTCTATGCCGGTGACGGCTCCTGTGCGGTGGAAATTGCCATGAAAATGAGTATTCATTCTCGGCACATTCGGGGCAATAACCCGCGTAATCATTTCATTGCTTTATCTAACGGCTACCACGGTGAAACAGTGGGCGCCTTAAGTGCAAGCGATCTAGGTATTTATCGTGATGCTTATCGCGCATTACTTTTTCCAGTAAGCTTAATCTCTTCCATTCCTTATGTATCGGGGAAGAACGATCCAGGTTGGTTGGATAGCTCTTCTATATGGCCTACTATAGAAAAACAATTAGCTCCATTAGCAGATAAAACCACAGCTATTATTCTTGAACCTATCGTTCAGGGGGCCGGAGGAATGCAAATCTACAGCCCAGATTTTTTACAACGCTTATATTCTTGGACCCGACAGCATGATGTCCACCTCATCGCCGATGAAATTATGACAGGCATTGGGCGCACCGGAAAAATGTTAGCCTGCGAATATGCTAATATTGAGCCAGACTTTTTGTGTTTATCTAAAGGATTAACCTCTGGATGGTTCCCATTCAGTGCCGTGCTAACTACTAATGATATCTATAGTTCATTTTATGATGATTATTCTACCGGCAAATCTTTTTTGCATTCGCATACTTATAGCGGTCATGTCTTAGGAGCGGCAGCTGCTGTAGAAACCTTAGCCATTATGGCGGATGAAAAAATTTGTGATTATGTGCAACAAATGGAATCCATTTTATATACAAATATGGCAGCAATAGCGGCTGAAACAGGAAAACTTAAAAATATTCGCGGTATCGGGGCTTTGATTGCAGCCGATCTTGTAGTTGATGATAGCAAACGAAGATTTGGATTTGAAATTTATCAACGTGCTGTTGAACTCGGAGCTTTACTGCGCCCAATAGGCAACACGATTTACTGGTTTCCGCCATTAAATACTTCTAAAGCAACTTTAAATGAGTTGAAGGATATTACCCAGCGGGCCATCTGTTCAGTTCTCAATGCTAACCTGACATCTGACGTAACATATACTGCAAAATACCCCCATGACGATAATAAGCCGCTTCGTTTTGGGTATCAATGCGACTGACGAGAACGCTTTGATCCACTTTATCATTCATACGCATGATACGCACAGTCACAGTCATGCCAGGATTAACTCCAGAGGTCAATCCTAATAAAGATATTTTTTCTGAGCCATCTAACTCCAAAGTATTGCGATTTTCTCCTGGGGCAAATTGCAGAGGTAAAATACCCATACCAATTAAATTTGAACGATGAATCCGTTCAAAACTTTCTGCTATTACCGCCTTTACCCCTAGTAAAAGAGGTACCCTTGGCTGCCCAGTCACGAGAGGAACCCGTGCCATATTCCCGACCTGCTATAATAACTAATGGAATTCCTTCTTGTTGATATTGCATGGCAGCATCATATATAGATAGTATTTCTTGACTAGGATAATGTTTCGTAATCCCCCCCTCTATTCCCGGAACCATTTCATTACGAATGCGAATATTTGCAAAAGTACCCCGCATCATAACCTCATGATTCCCTCGGCGAGCTCCATATGAATTAAAATCTTTCACTGTTACACCATGCTCTTGCAAATAACGGCCTGCTGGACTGTCTGCTTTTATAGAACCCGCTGGTGAGATATGATCAGTAGTAACACTATCACCTAATAACGCTAAAATACGTGCGCCTTTAATATCTTGTAAAGGCTGAGGTTCTTTAGACATGCCGGTAAAAAATGGCGGATGACGGACATAGGTGGAATCTTCTTGCCATTCATAAGTCATGTTGGTATGAACTGGAATAGCTTGCCACTCATGGTCTCCTTTAAATACTTCCGAATATTCTTTTTGAAACATACTCTTACTCACCTGTGCAACCATTGCTGCTATTTCCGCTTGTGAAGGCCAAATATCTCTTAAAAAAACGGGCTGACCATTGGCAGCTTTACCTAATGGTTCGACCTGTAAATTAATCCGCGTAGTTCCAGCTAAAGCATAGGCCACTACTAATGGCGGAGAAGCCAGCCAATTGGCTTTAACTAAAGGATGAATACGACCTTCAAAGTTACGATTTCCGGATAAGACGGCGCTGGCAAGCAAATCATTTTCTTGAATAAGGCGGGTAATGCTAGGCAACAAAGGACCTGAATTTCCTATGCAAGTAGTACATCCATACCCTACCAAATAAAATCCTAACTGCTCTAAATAAGGTAACAATTGAGTGCGCGCCAGATAGTCGGTGACTACCTTAGATCCTGGAGCTAAAGAAGCTTTTACCCAAGGATGCATCGTAAGGCCCTTTTCTACTGCTTTCTTAGCAAGCAAACCTGCTCCTAACATAACACTTGGGTTTGAAGTATTAGTGCAGCTAGTAATTGCAGCAATAACAACATCCCCATGGCCCATAGTATATCCATCTTCATTGGAAAAACGTTGTTCTATTTGCTCACCTTTTCCTGATTGTCGAATTACGGTTTCAGTGGCTTGACGTAACTCAGAAACTACCACTCTATCTTGAGGACGTTTGGGTCCTGCTAAGCTAGGTTCCACTGTGCTTAAATCTAAGGTAATGACGTCGCTAAAGATAGGTTCTGGAGTATCATGATCATGCCATAAGCCTTGAGCCTGAGCATAAGCCTGGACCAATGCAATTGTTTGCGGATCACGGTTAGTGAGTTGTAAATATTTAATTGTTTCCACATCAATAGGGAATAATCCACAAGTAGCGCCATATTCTGGAGCCATGTTACCAATAGTTGCTCGATCTGCAACTGCTAACTCTTGTAATCCAGCACCATAAAATTCTACGAACTTACCAACTACCCCGCGCGCACGCAACATTTCGGTAATAGTCAACACCAAATCCGTAGCGGTAATACCCTCGCGTAATTTTCCTTCTAAACGAAAGCCAATAACTTCAGGAATAAGCATAGAAATGGGCTGGCCTAACATCGCAGCTTCTGCTTCTATACCACCCACTCCCCAACCTAGCACCCCTAATCCGTTGACCATGGTGGTATGACTATCTGTCCCTACTAAAGTATCAGGAAAAGCATACTGCTTTTCGCCTTCTTCTCTAGACCAAACCGTACGTGCTAAATATTCAAGATTAACTTGATGACAAATTCCGGTACCGGGTGGAACCAAACGAAAATTACCAAATGCTTTTTGACCCCATTTTAAAAACTGATAGCGTTCCCGGTTACGCTCAATTTCAATACGTACATTATCTTCATAGGCACGCAGATTACCAAATTCATCTACTTGTACTGAATGATCAATAATTAAATCCACTGGGCACAAAGGATTAATTTTTTTGGGATCCCCATTCATCAGGGATATAGCCGCACGCATAGCCGCTAAATCAACTACGGCAGGTACTCCGGTAAAATCTTGCATCAATACTCGAGCCGGATGATAGGCAATCTCTCGACTTGAGCGCCGTTGCTGTAACCATTCAGCCAAAGCCTGAATATCTTGAGAAGTAACTTTATTTCCATCTTCGTGTCGTAATAAATTTTCTAATAGAATTTTTAAAGAAAAAGGTAAGCGCCGAATATCCCCTAGCTTTTTTTCCGCGGCTGGCAAGCTGAAATAGATGTAGTTTTGGTCATTAACAGTGAGTACTTGTCGTGTTTGAAAACTATCATGCATACAACGCTCCATTAGTGTTAATGTTAATACTTCTTTCCAAACTTCGTCTTTTGCTCATTTACTCGCATGTAAACTCCGCTATAACAAGATGGGACCAAAATACTGGGTTTGGAAAGAAGTCTAATAAAAAAATACTCTCATTCTTTTAATCATGCAACTGAACAAATTTAATTCTTACCCTTGAATTTTATAAACTCGTCCCTATATGGAAGTAGTAAGGTACTAAGTACCAATCGAAAAAATCATAATAATGGGGCTGCTTAGCTTATCGATGGGCTAACAGCAATGCAACTTAATTATAGTATAAGTGGAGAAAAGTATGGCTGATAAAATCAATTTAAAGCCACTAGGCGACCGCGCTTTAGTAAAGCGTTTGGAAGCGGATCTTAAATCACCTGGTGGTATAGTAATCCCAGGAACTGCTAAGGAAAAACCCCAGGAAGGTTTAGTTTGTGCTCTAGGAACGGGTAAAGTACGTGAAGACGGTTCCGTTCAACCTTTATCTATTAAGCTAGGGGACAAAATTATTTTCAGTAAATACTCTGGCAGTGAAATTAAGATCAATGGCGAAGAGTATGTGGTGTTGCGTGAAGACGACATCATTGGAATCTTTACAGAATAACAACTATTAAACGAGGTAAAAAGAAAATGGCAGCAAAATTAATTCAACATGGAGACAGCACTAAACGTTCACTCATGCGTGGCGTGGACATTTTAGCCGATGCTGTAAAAGTCACACTGGGTCCTAAAGGCCGAAACGTAGTATTGGATAAATCTTTCGGAGCTCCCACTATTACTAAAGACGGTGTAAGTGTAGCTAAAGAAATTGAGCTTACTGACAAATTTGAAAATATGGGCGCACAGATGGTTAAAGAGGTGGCCTCACAAACCTCTGATTCAGCAGGAGATGGCACTACTACTGCTACTGTTTTGGCCCAAGCAATTCTCAAAGAAGGCATCCGTGCAGTGGCTGCTGGTATGAATCCTATGGATTTAAAGCGTGGTTTAGACAAAGGCTTTACCGCAGTAGTTGCTGAATTAAAGAACATTTCTAAGCCTTGTGCAGATGACAAAGCCATTGCGCAAGTAGGAACAATTTCTGCTAATGCTGATGAAGAAATTGGTCGTATTATTGCTGATGCTATGGCAAAAGTTGGGAAAGAAGGTGTTATTACTGTTGAAAGTGCCTCTGGATTACAAAATGAATTAGAGGTAGTAGAAGGTATGCAGTTTGATCGTGGTTATCTCTCTCCATACTTTATCAACAACCAACAAAACATGAGCGTTGAGTATGATTCTGCCTTAGTCTTATTGGTAGATAAAAAATTATCTAATATTCGTGAAATGTTACCCGTATTAGAATCCGTAGCTAAAGCTGGTAAACCGCTATTAATTATTGCAGAAGATGTAGAAGGGGAAGCTTTAGCAACTCTAGTGGTTAATAATATTCGCGGTATTGTGAAAGTAGTAGCAGTAAAAGCTCCTGGATTTGGTGATCGCCGTAAAGCCATGTTGCAAGATATTGCTATTCTGACTGGCGCCAAAGTAATTTCCGAAGAAGTTGGGTTTTCCTTAGAAACAACCACTTTAGAAGACTTAGGCTCAGCTAAACGCATCGTGGTTACTAAAGAAAACACTACCATCATTGATGGCGGCGGCGATACTAGAGATATTAAATCTCGCATTGAACAAATCCGCCAAGAAGTTGAAGCAAGTACATCAGATTACGATAAAGAAAAGCTTCAAGAACGTTTAGCTAAATTAGCCGGAGGCGTAGCAGTAATCAAAGTAGGCGCGGCCACTGAAGTGGAAATGAAAGAAAAGAAAGCACGTGTAGAAGATGCTTTACATGCCACTCGCGCTGCTGTCGAAGAAGGGATTGTGCCCGGTGGTGGAGTTGCTTTAATTCGCGCATTACGTGCATTAAAGGATATCAAAGTAGCCAATCATGACCAGCAAGTAGGGGTTGATATTCTACGCCACGCAATGAGCACCCCATTACGTCAAATTGTAGCTAATGCAGGTGAAGAGCCCGCTGTTATTCTATCCAAGGTAGAAGCTAACTCTTCAGAAAACTATGGCTACAATGCTGCAACCGGTGAATTCGGTGATATGATCGAGATGGGTATTCTTGATCCGACTAAAGTAACTCGCACTGCCTTGCAAAATGCAGTGTCTATCGCCGGTTTAATGATAACCACAGAATGCATGATAACTGATGCTCCAAAAGAAGAACAGCACGGTCATCATGGCGGCGGTGAAGGCGGTGGTGGTATGGGCGGCATGGGAGGTATGGGTGGTATGGGCGGCATGATGTAAATCATCTCGTACTTAACCGTATATCCATCTGCAAACCCCGCCTCGTGCGGGGTTTTTTTTATCTTTGTAATAGACGTGTATAGTTGGGGTTCCTGACTATATGTGAACGTTCAATTATCGTCATTGCATTGCGACCCCGATTTTGCGAGGGGGAAGCAATCCAGTACAGAACATTGTCCAAAGTACGAACTGGATTGCTTCACTCGCAAGCTCGTTCGCAATGACACGAAATAGGCTGTTCCAAGCTACAGGGTGAGCTACTACGGCTCAAGAGGAGTTTCATCTTTACTCAACATAAAGGCAATGGCGGCTTGATATTCCTCATCATTACAATCAGAGCACATCCCTCCGGCGGGCATCGCATTTAATCCATTTTTAACCGTTAGCACCCAATTTTTCATAACGGCTGCTTTTTGTTCTTTTTCTGGCAAATTAGGATTATCCTGCATTATTTTTGCTAAGGTAAGTTTATAGCGAGTTTCCCAAGCAGCTTGATCATGCGCTCTGGGTGCATTGGCAACACCATTAGCATGACAAGCTTGACAAGCGATTTGATAAACTTGCTCACCCGTTCGAGAAGCTAAGGCTACTGGAATTTCAGCAAAATTAACTAAAAGCAGCAATAATAAAATACGCGCTAAAGTGAGCTTAAACCTACAGTTTGTAGGATATAAAAATATTTTTATTATTTTTTTCATGAGTTTCCTTCAATTGATTTCATTCCCTTCTTATTAATTTTAATCGAGAATAATAAAAAATAAAATATTGATCATTTTTTGTTAACTTCCAGAGGAGCTAAAAGGATTGCTGCTAGAGCTAGACGAAGAAGAACTCACAGAAGATTCCAAGTTACGAGCTCTTCGACTGGAGCGAGTTCTTCCTCTTGAATGTAATGGCGAACCGAAGCTGTCTGTATAGTCACCTCCATGACGATATTTGATAGTGTTGGGATCGATATCACTACTTTGATTAGATTGACCAACAGGCTTAACAACAGCAGTAGAGTTAACTACACGTACAATATCTTCTTCAGATTGCAATAATGTACTAGAAATGAGCAAGTTATAGTGGGTACCCCCATCCCGATGAAGCAAAAATAAAGTATTGATGTACCCTTTATCTTTGCCAATATCATTGGTAACCGTTCCTGTTTCATCCATAACGACTACTCTTAGTTTAAACTCATGACTAATCAGTGACATTTCAATCAACCCCCCCCACATAGTCTGTTTCAGTGCCTCAACATAGGCAGGCAAAGTTGTTTCTTTAAGAAAATTTTGCAATAAATGTGCAGCGAGATGTTGCTTAGCCTTATTAAATACTTTAATAGGATTTTGAGATGACTGTAATGATTTATTTTCATCCGCAGTTACAGTTATTTTGGAGAAGCTTTTCAGTTCAGTTTTCTCTTCTTTGATATAGTAAATATCCTTGGTTAACCCAGTTCCGACCAAATAAATAGAATTAGTACTATTCGATTCTATAGCCTCTTTGGATGCGGCATAAGTTACCTCTACCCCGCGCTGCGTAAGAAGACTTCTATATTGCTTGGCAAGATCTTGCAACCAACTAATCAAATCTTGAGGATAACCACCCGCTATTATAGGGTCATCGATACGTTGTACTAATTCAATAAAAGTATGCAAAATATCCTGCTCATAAGTTATACCGGCAGCCGTTGTAGTGTCTGCAAGTTTACTTAGAAGTTCAGCAATTTTCCCGCGCAATTTTTCTATATCATCAATCTTATGAGTGGGTAATGATTTTGCATCAAGACATTGCAATCCTTTGAAGGTGGATTCAAAGAAACAATTTCCATTAGGCGCGGCTTTTATTTCATAAAACAGCTCTTGTTTTCCGGTTAGGGGATTTTCCAATTTTTTTTGGGGCGTTTCTAATAACCACAACATCTGGCGTAGTTTTTCCTGGTTATGTGTATAAAAAGGTGCTTTTTGATAGTGTAATCTAGAAGCATTGGCCGAATCAGTTTTTAATGCTACTGTTAATTTAGACTTTAGCGAAGGCCATTTTGCCTCTAACTCACCTTTCTTAGAATCGCCATTTGTAACAGTCGACTTTTTCTCTAAAGTTAACCTATTTATTTTTTCCAATGCATGAGCAAATAACGCTATTTCACCATTTTTCGCTGCCGCTTCTAACTGTTCAAACAGACTAGGGCTCGATGTTGACGCTGGAGAGGTTACAGTAAAAAAAGCAGGAGAGGAGCCAGATCGACTAACAAGAGGATCGGTGGATGTAAAACTTGAACTTGAACTTGAACTTGAACTTGAAAATTTTGAGCTTGTTGAAGCACTCTTTACCGGCCCCATAGTAGAAGTTGTTGAAGATGAGGTGGTTAAAATCACAAGTGAGTTTGAAGCAGGCGGAGGGGATAAAGTTTTTCGTGTTTTTGCAGATGGCCTAAAGGAGGTGGTGGACAACACAGACGAAGGAATAGAAAAGCTTGATGAAGAAACACTTCCAGAAGATGTAGCAGTCGAATGACTAGGACTTGAAGGTCCTGAGCTTGTTGAGGATGAAGAGGAAGTGACGAGAGTGCTTGATGAAAATGGCCTGGAGATAGACGACACAGACGAAGAAGTAGAAGAGTTTGACGAAGAAAAACGAGACGAGAATGAACTTCTAGAAGATGTAGTGGTTTGACTAGGTAATGTTCCCATCTTAGGACTCGAAACAGAAGCTGTACCACGCATTTCCAAACTGGCAAATGGAAAATTTAGAAATGGACTCAAAGCTTTTCTCAAAGTTATTTCCAACGTACCCGTAAAAACAACAGTAGTCCCTTCCGCCGATGAGCTATGTATAACGTCAACTTCATCTGTTTTACTTTCCTCTAAATAGTGCGCAGGTATGGCTTGTTGAATTGCTTGCAAACTATTTTGCTGTTCCTTTTTTCTAGATTCCACAAATTCTACTACTTCTTCTTTAGTCTGATAAGCTGCCTCTACATCTTGTTTTAGCTGCTCAATTTGAGCAGAAATTTTCTTACCACTTTCTTCTAAAAGCCGGATGAATTCGCCAAAATTATCCAAGACCTCATAAAGATTTTGCATTTTTTCAATTTCTTTATGAGCAGTGTCTTTCTGAATCTTATTTAGATGACGATTTTTTTGCAATTGTTCTTTTTTTGCTGCTATTGCGTTGAGTAATAAATCTTTGATTTTAGCAGGAGGAATAAGCACAATATTTCCTTTAATTTCTTTTAGGATGACATTTACATTGAATAGAAGACAATTTTTGATACCTATTCGTTGAAATCTATCGTTTAAGCTATTTAGATGTAGATAGACATAACTAGTAAATGTTTTATTATATAAAGCTCGAAGATCATAAGGCTTGCCATGAAGCATTTGGCCACAAAGAAATCGGATAATATCCACATATGTTTTAGAAAATAAAATTCTACATTCACAAAATTTTTCATATTCTTCAGTTTGGGCCTTTTTATTGCCTAAAAGCGTGAACAATTGTGAAATTTCTCCTTCTCCTAAAAGCTCTTCTTTAGCATCCGCAGAAACGACCCTCTTATCTAACAGGTCTACCCAGCTATCAATTTGAGCAACTACTAGGCTATTTTGCTCTATCTCATCCAAAATAGCATTTGCTCTTTCACCTAAAGAGAAACGTTGTTTTACCGAGTACTTAAATATGGCATCAATAAAATCTTTATACAGAAGATGTTGCTCTTCCCAGGAACATTGGAGTGGATTCTCAGCTTGCGATTCATATTTTGCTTCTGATATGGAGTAGGTTGAGACTCTAGCTTTACTAATATTAGATAAATCACCTAATTTATGCAAAAAGCCTAATATGATCTGATCCGCTTGTTGTGTTTGATCCCACAATTTAACCCCCTGTAAGTTTGATCCTTTTGCTGCACTACTTTGTAAACGCCCTGCTACAACAATTAAGTGCGGATTATCGTTAACCTTTACATGAAACCGTAGCACGGCTTTAACATTTTTGAGCTCTAATAATTGATTTAACTGAGTTTGTTTTTTTTCCTTTTCTGCTCGAGCCATATCGCTATTAAAAATTAAGGCATCAGTCAATTTTTTAAAATTTTCTGCAAAATGAGCTAAATCTGATTTTAGACTGCCTGGCCTAGCATCCAGCACACGTAAAACATCCATTACTCGGTTGAGCCATGCGACATAATCGCTTAGCTCATTGATATTAGGCGGAGTTAAATCTAAGGGTGGGGGAGATGCTGCAATTTTTTTTGGCCAAGCTTTTAAAAACTGGATGGATTCCTCTACTAACTGCCGTTGATCTGTCATATCTTGAGTTTGGAGCAAAATATCTATGTCGCCAGAAACGAGGTTGCATAACTGATCTCTCAGCCTATCTAACCGCATTCGAGAAAATGAAGCAGTGATATTTATTTCCCCATCGGTAATGCAGTCGTGTGGTAGTGGAAGCTGTGGCTGCAGTAGTAGTGAAATTATTTTTGCTAACTCTTCGAAAATAGATTCGACTTGTTGTTGATGCGTTTCACGTGTCTCTACAGAACCAAGTTCCTCTAATTGCGCTGTTTGTTTTTTAATTTCTTCGCTTAATCCTGTTTTCAGTTTTTCCAGAGTTAGATTTTCCCTAGTTAATAATTCCTCGATTCTTTTTAATCCAACATGTAACTTTTGCAAAGAACGAGTTTTAAAAAGTTCAACACTTTCTTGCGCCGCCTCGGATTCTTGAGGGAACTTCTGTTTAAACTCTTTCTGAATCGAACTGAATTTGACTTGAATTGTTATACTATGCAAACGCATCGTTTCGATAATAACTGACAAGGGATCATTGCCAGCATGTTTTTTCTTAATACCTTTTATCTCTGTTCTGTCCCTGTACCTTTGAATTGACTCTTGGCTTCTTACCTGTTGGAGAGAAGTATTAGGTTGAGTAATTGTTTCCAATAAAGTTGAACTACCATTGGTTGATTCATCTTGAGCTACTATTGCCTTTTGGGTAAGAGCAAATAAATACCTAGTTATCATTTCTATATCTTTATCTTCCTTTCCACCCAGATTTTTTAATTTCTGCTGATAACTAGCCGCTTCATATTTGAACGCTTCTAGTGCATCGAATATAGGTGCATTATCTCTATGCTTCGCATGCATAATTACTTTCTTCATGAAATCGGCGCCTAATTGGCTTATTCTAATTAGCTTTTGCTCATTTTTATTTTGAGCTTCTTTTACTTCATGCTTTTTCTTATCGAGACTGGTATCAACACTTTTCGCCTGAGTAAACAAAGTAAATTTTAATTCTTCAAAAGTTGTTTGTGTTTTTTCTACAACCTTCTTATAGTCCGTATTTATGGATTTTTCGTCTGTATCTTGCAATACCAGTTCTAGCTGCCTTATCTGTTCTTGCAAGCTTTGCAGCGATTTTTTTAAGCGGGAAAGCTCTTGCTCAACAGGTGATGATGAAGATTCAGAAACAGTTATTTGTTTCTCATCTACAACACCTAGACTTTTATTCAAAGTTGCGATTTTTTCAACCTCTGCGCCGGCCAGTAACAAGTCAACCAAATTCGATAAACTTTCCTTCAAAGTAACCGACTGTTGAGCAGTTTGAGCCTGCTTTAAAACTCCATCTCGCAGTTGTTTAACGGCAGCCGTTAAATAATTAATAACCTGAGGAATTGTTTTTGCTTTATTTCTCATCTGTCTAAGCAGCTGGTTTAAATATTGTTGACTACATGAGTTTGAGGTGGTTAGAGAAGATTCAAGTTCATTTAAGAGTGTCGAAAGAGTTTTTTGAAGAGTGGGGGAAGACAAAGGAAAAAGCGCCTTAGTGATTACTAGCAAGGCCGGAAGGTAGGATTGAGTCTCCTTATCAGTTATTACTGCTAAAGAAAGAAGGTGAAATTCAAATTTCTGCTGATTGCGCTGCAATTTGATTACTGGATCCTTTAAGCTTTTAAGTTGCCCTTCAAATCCTTGCTCTTGCTTGCCTGTAATATATTCCTTTTTTTCTTTTTTCTGTTCAGAAAATTTAGCAGACAAAGTGGTGAGCGCCATTGTTAGATTTTTTTCTTGCTCCACAATTTTTTCTTTAAGCAGGAGGACTCGCATGTACATTTGTAAAAAAGGCAGCACAAAAATTTCCGAGTTTATCAGCTGTTTACTTTGTAGTTGTCTTTTTAAATTTCCTATACGAATTAAAATCTTTTCCTGTTCACGTACATAGATTTGTAAATTATTTGCTACGACATTAACGGCGCCGCTTTCTAAACAGTTTGACTTTTCCAATTCATCTAAACTTTCTGTCAATTCCAGGGTCATTTTTTCTAGCTCAGAAAAATTTTTTTCGAGTTGTTGTTGGACGCTATGAATTGCAGGATTTACTTCTAATTTTTGCAGTAAAGCATGTAGACGACAAGATATTTTCTGCCGTTGTTTTAAACGAATACCACGACGAATTAATTGCTGTAAATTGTTTTTTGCTTCGTTTATTTTTTTAAGAAGCTGTTCTCTATCACCACTTTCTCTTGCCTGTTTATCTTTGCTCTCGTTTTCTTGTACCGCCTTTTTTAATGGCTGGAGCACTTTGCTTACTGTAACGCTAGTTTTTACTAACATTGCTTTTAACTGTTGCTCATTGAAACTTTCAGATCGGATGTCACCATTATTTTTTTGTAAATTTTCTTTTAATTCTCGCTTATCGGAATTTAAACCAAAATTTTCTTCCAACCGAGACGAATTTGTATCTCCAACTTGCGGTAAAATAACTTTTAATTCACTCCCAGGGGAACTGACAGATTGATCCGTTTTGCCCACATGAGGCGGAGAGGATAAGTCCCTCGAATGTTTTTTTGTTCTTTTTTTCTTGACCTTAAATTTAATTACTTTAAATGTTGCATAGGTAGCGTCTTTTGTCGCTTTTTTAAGAACTCTTCCCATTTGTTCATAATTTTCCTGATTTGGACTTATTACGACATTCATTTTTTGGCCACTTATAAACTCTTGCATTCTGCTCGAAAAAGTCACCGTGTTAGTTTTTTCTTCTTTTACTACTTGGCGATTATTAACAAACACAACTTGATAATCCCCTTGTTGTTGGGTTTTGAGTAAAATTACGGTAGGATAATTAATATTTTTTATATCTAACTGGTTTAAATTATCTGTCACTATAATGCGATCATACTCTGGCATATCCTCGCCGCGGAAATTATGCATTGGATAACAAATTTTTGTTATTTTTTTAACTAATTGTTGAATCACTCCATTCGAATCATTTTCGCTAAGCTCAATGTTTTGACCCATCTCTGGGAACAACTTTATCTCGTCTTGTTCTAGCTGAACAACTTGACTTGTGGGCTTTCCTTCATCATACCAAAGGGCAACCACTTGACTCTGCTTCTTTTGTAGTACAATGGTATTTTTAGGTATTTCGTTTACAGGATCTATGGTTAAGATCAGGGTATGTCCTGCTCTTTGCAAACCTAACCTCTGGGCTGTTTGCCGTATATACGGAATTTCTGCTAATTCAGTTTGTAAATTTCGAACATCCGCAGATAATGAAAGCGATAAGAGTTCAATCGCGTTCATATCTTGGCTCAGTCTTTCTATTTCGCTGTGGTAAATTTCACCCTGTGCAATAATTCCCAGCGCTTCATCTTCCTTAGACAATTGCGATGGAGATTCGTCCAATTTTCCTTTTGACTTCAGTTGTTGAGCTTTATTTAGTGCATTTCTATAGGCATCCAATTTAATCTGCTCATCAATTATTTGAATTTTTAATGACTCTATCTCCTGTTTAATTTTTGACGTTTCAATTGATGTTAATGTGTTGTTGCTATTGGGAGAGTTCAAAGCTAGTTCTTTTGAGCCTTTCTTGAGTTGTAGAAGCATCAATGTTTTCTTCTATATTTTTAACTTGTCTTTGCAAACTGATTTGAACCTGACTTTTGGTAAGCCTTGCTACTTCAGGTCTATCTGCTAATTGATTTTTAATTACACCAAAAAGTTTAATCGCTGTTTTTTTTAGTTCTGATTCCGCACTATAATGATCTTCATGCAATTTAAAAAGATACTGTTCTGTTTTTTTCAATAGCACAATAGCATGTTCCAATCTCTCTTTTTCGTCTTTTGCTTTTTGCAAAAGGATTTCTTTTTCATGGATGCTTTCAGTAAGTGGAGATATTTTTTCTTCTTGTTTCTGGTCTAAATCTGTTAATTTTATTCGAAGCTCATTTAATGTTTCTTCCTTTGAAAGAATTTGTTTTTGATTTTCTTCATTTCGCGCCCTATAACTAGTTACCGTAATTGCATCCTTGTCTAAATTTAGCTTGGGCATCCTTTTTGACAGTTTCAATCGATTTTCCATTATTATAAATTTCTTGATTGGATTTAATTCGTAAAGTAAGCATTTGAATTTCGGAATCATTTTGTTTTATTTCATATTTTTTTGCCTCTATTTCCTCTTGTAATAAAGAAATTTGTGCAATTAGATCTTGTAATTGCTTTACTTCAGGAGAGGGTTGTGATGCCTTTTGGTTTGGGTGAAGAAGTGTCGTCAATTCTTTTTTCTATAGCCCGAAAAGTTTTTCCAACTAAACCAGCAAATTGTTTCCTCATATCCTATTCCTTTTGTAAAATTTTGTTTTAGACCAAAAAATCATATTTTTTAGCTATTTCGTTATAAAAACAAGCTAACAAAAGGTTAAGATATTGTCAATAAAGTATGTAAGAAAAAAAGCCCCTATGGTGACATAGGGGGGGAAAGAGCACACTATTACTGTTTAACTGAAATTTTGCGGCTCATCCGCTCTTTTTGTTTGGGAATAGTAATTTGCAGTACACCTTGATTATACTTAGCATCAATCTTTTCTAGATTAGCCGTATCGGGCAATGTTATATGACGAGAAAAAGTACCTTTAGCTCGTTCAATGCGTACAAAATCATTATGTCCTTCTTTGAGCTCAGTTTCTCGCTTTCCCTTAATAGCCAAAATATTATTTTCAACACTGACATCTATATCCTTTAACTCCACCCCAGGAATATCCGCAGTAATAACAAATTGGTTGTCTTCTTCTCTTATGTCAACGGGGGGTAACCAATCGCTTGATTCTAAATTAAAAAGGTCTTGATGTGGATCAAATAAACGACCCACTTCTCTTTCAAAATCAGATAAAACTGTGCTTAATGCGTTTCTTTTCGTTAATGGGTGTCTCATCGAAGTTCTCCTAATATGTTTTGTTGATACTATTTATAATAAATATAGGGATAAGAGATTAAAATCAAGTCTTCAGGAAAATCTAAACAGGCCTGCTATAATTTCTCTATGAGACCGAAAACATAGATAGCTGGAAGTCTAGTTTACAGTCAAATGAGGTTTAATAATTTTTAAGGAGAAAGTTACATGAAGAAAATAAAAAGCTTGCTTATATTAGCACCTGCTTGTGCTATTAGTTTGGCACTTTGTAGCCAGATAAGTTTTGCGCAAGATGATCCTAATTCCAATCAAAATTATTCAAGTCCAGATAATAATTCTAATGGGCCAGACAGAGGTCCTGGTCCTATGGAGAACCAAAATTATTCTGGTCCCAATAATCCTGATGATCAAAATATGAATAATCAAAATTATTCTAATGGTCCAGAAAGGGAACAAAGCTCAAAATCATCATCAGCTAGCACCCGTTCAACTACGATAGTAATTAAAGGCCACCACCATGGCGGCAACGGGCCTTTCTATGTATGCTATCGACCAGCAAGTCGACACATAACAAAAACACGAGTTGTCCATCGTTGCAATCCCTATAACGGTTGCCACAATGTTCATGTTACCCGCACCTTTCATCTACATGTTTATGAAAACTGTCATATTCAAAAACATTCGTGCACCCATGGCTATTTGCGCTTTGGCAAATACTCACATAGAGGTGAAGCACATCATGCAGTAGAACGTTGTGCAAGTTTTCATCATGGACAAATGCCACGAGAATGGCATCATAGCTATTAATGCTTTAATCATAGCGAATAGTGAAGTCAGCGAAAGTTTTCGGCAGGGAAGTCTCTTGCCACTTAACTTCGCTGACTTTTGCTTGAGGCGAACCTTGCCCAAGCCACTCAATAAAATCCATTACTACAGAGTGTAATCCGCAAGCAATAACTTCGACTCGACCATCAGGCAAATTTTTAACCCAGCCGGTTAAGCGCATGGATTTAGCTTGACGACGAGTGTAGTCGCGATAAAAAACCCCTTGCACTTTTCCGCTAATAAAGGCGTGTATACAGAAATCCATAATAAAAATGATCCATCAATAAGAATAAAAACAATAACATTAAGTAGTAAATAGAATACCGAAAAGTAGCTATCGCATATCTAGAGTTTTTATTTCGATATAAATTCAGTGCATAGTATAAAAAACCTGCATTTAAAATGCTGACCCCTGTGCAGTACACAAATCCCACAACATTAATAGCAAAAGGTAAATAGGTGGCCGCAACTAATAATAAAGTATAGAGCAAAACATTTAAACGCGTGAAGGCAACACCATGGGTAATAGGTAACATAGGAATATTAGCATTGGCATAATCCGTTTGCCGATGAATTGCCAAAGCCCAAAAATGCGGTGGAGTCCAGGTATAAATAATAAGCACCAACAATAAAGCGGGCACCTGAATTTCTCCGGTCACTGCCGTCCAACCTAATAGCGGTGGCATGGCTCCTGCTATCCCTCCTATGACAATATTTTGTGGAGTCGCTCTTTTTAAAAAAAGAGTATACACACCAGCATATCCAATCATGGTAAAAAAACTTAACCAAGCCACCGTATAGTTTACCCACTGACCTAATATAAACATGCTGGTTAAAATTAAACAAATTGCCCAGATCCACGCTTGATATGGCTTTATACGTCCCGAGGGAAGAGGACGATTTCTTGTTCGAGCCATAATGTTATCAATATGCCGATCAATTAACTGATTGATTACTCCCCCAGAGGCAGCAGCAAAGCTAATCCCCAAGCTACCCAATACTAAAATCTTCCACGAAAACCCGATTCCTTGCGGGGTTGCTAAAAACATAGCGACTATAGCAGTAAGCACCATTAAAGCTACTACTCTGGGTTTGCAAAGTGATAGGTAATCACGCCATATTACTGATGGCATTGAACTCCTCCTAGGCGAGAACCTCTCTGGTATAAAGGCTGTAGGGTTCCTAATAAAGTAATTAATAATAATACAGCCATTCCATTATGCATTACTGCAATTGTCAATGGCAGCATTTTAATAACATTTACTATGCCTAATCCAATTTGCACCAGCAGTAGACTTCCGATCCACCACCCTTTTCTGCGTAACACTATTGATAAGGGCAATAAATAAAACAAGGTAATAAATGCCCAATATCGATGAATCATTTGAATGGTAACTCGCGCTTCCGCTGCTAAACGCCCCCCCTCATAATTAGGGCCAATTGGACTGATTAAATCAAACGCAGCCCGCCATTCAAGATGTATTGGAAAAAATCCATTACAAGCAGGAAACCCGGTACAAGCCAAGGCTGCATAATTTGTACTGGTCCAAGCCCCCAAAAAAATTTGGATGATGACAATGAATACGCCTGCAACTATCCAAGGTCTAAGTCTAAGTTCAGGTTCCGTAGGCGGCAAAGCCAGCTTTGTAGCTTGCAGCAGCCAACAAAGTAAACCTACAATAGCCATTCCACCTAACAAATGGGCAGTCACTACTACTGGTAGTAATTTCAATGTCACCGTCCACATTCCAAGCGCTGCTTGAAAAATTAAAACTCCTATGAGCAATATAAGCACTGCCATGGGCTGTTTGGGATTATGACGCCGTCGAATCATCCCCCAAGTGGATAAAATGACTATTATTAAGCCTAAAGTTCCTGCAATATAACGGTGCGCCATTTCTGTCCAAGCTTTGTGAGCTACAATAGGAGCTTGTGGAAAAATTTGCTGCGCTTTATGTAACTCTAATTGGTTAGAAGGTAAAACTATTTTTCCATAGCATCCTGGCCAATCTGGGCATCCTAAACCGGCATCGGTTAGACGAGTATAAGCCCCTAACATAATAACTAGGACAGCTAAGCATAAAGCTATTTTGGTAATTTGACGGTAGCTACCCAATTTTTGAAACTCTTAGTAAATGCTGTAAATCTTTATGTATTGCTTCGGCATTCGAATTCGTTGAGTAAGTCATCATAATATTACCCATCGGATCCACTAAATATATAACTGCTTGACGAGAAATGATGCGATTCCACTCCAAACGATTGATTAACCAGTGAGATGTGCCAGCAAATGGACCACGTAACAAGGACTCTAATGACGGATCAACCGGAGTAGCCCGATCAGTCAAAATAACTCGCTGCAACCGATTAACATCTTTACCTAACGCCAATTGAATTTGACGCAAATAAAAAAGTTGTTTTTGACAAGATACACCACAATTCCCAGAACTCAAAAAAAGCAACAACCATTTACCTTTATATATTTGGAATGGATTACGTTGTAATGCATTATCACTGTCAAAAATTTGCAATTCAGAAATTGAAACTGGAGGAGTTACTAATTGACCATTATTAGTGGTTTTTCTAGGCAAGAAGTTTGTATGTGCATAACAAAACCATGCCAAAAAGATTGGAGCTATAAACAATATAATTAAAAATATTGGCGTCAATACTACAGGTTTATTATTTAACATTGTTGTTTTGATATTCCACACTATAACATTAGTAACTGCTCACGGGATAAAAGGGAAGCCCCCTTTTGCTTAACTCGCCGAACATAAAAAATTACGTATATAATAACCAAAGTAAACGCTAAAGAAAACCACTGAAACCCATAAGCATAATGCCGCTGTGGGCTCATAGTAGTTACTACGTGCCAATGCAAAGTAAAACCATTAGCAACAGGTGAAGTTAACAGTAACAAAACCGGAAACGTCGGTCGATTCAATAGGCGAGCCAGCTCTTCAAGTTTAACGCTCTGAACCAATAATGGCCATTGCGTTTCTAAGTTCGGATCCAAGCGCCCCAGCTGAAAAGCCTTATTTGGAGCATGAACCATCCCAATCACCATTTGACTTCCATGTATGGGCGGAATAATAGGCAATTGACGGTGTGGTAATTGCGGAACCCAACCGCGATTTACTAACAAGACATTTTGACCTGATTGTGGTATAAAGGGGGAAAGAACATCATAACCTACCCGATGATTCACAATAACATTATCCACTAATATAGTATGTTGATTATCGTAATTGCCGTTGACAGTGACTCGTGTGTAAGTGAGATCACTAATGCTGGATTTAATAAGCTGTTCGCTTAGCCAGCTTAAGGTTTGAGGTGGGTGCTGATTTCTTATGGCATAGTGTTTAAGGAGCTGTTCTTTAAATGCAGCACGTTTAAATTGCCAAACACCTAAGCTACATAACAAAGGTAAGAGCAGCAGAAGAGGTAACCACGTAGTTAAAATATTAGACTTCTTTCGAAATTCTATTGCTGATGCAAATTGCTGCGTTGCTTCGGTGCTCAAATCCTCACATACTGGCGTGTATGCTCCGGTTTTGCGCTCCGATACGCCTTGCACTTTGCTACCAGCAGCGAGTTTCGAAAGAAGTCTATTAAATTTTTTCATGTAAGGTCTATCACTAAAGGGAGATTTACGATGTCATTAAAAATAGGAATAGTTATTATCTTGTTAATTATTCTATACTGCCTAGGCAGTGGCTTATTTTATTTACTTTACCGACGGGATTCCGCACATACAGTTAAAGCTCTCACTTGGCGAATCGTTTTATCTTTTTCTTTATTTATTTTTCTGTTTATTGCTTATAGCCTAGGGTGGATTAGTCCTCACGGTATAGCGCCTACATAATTGAACTCTAATCTTTTAGATCCAATAAACAAAAATAAATAACATCAACCATACAACGTCTACAAAATGCCAATACCAAGAAGTCGCTTCAAACCCAAAGTTATCTTCTCTGCTAAAATCTCCTTTAAGCATACGCCAAAAAATAACTATAAGCATAATTGTCCCAATGGTAACATGCAAAGCATGAAACCCGGTTAACATAAAAAAAGTTGCGCCATAAATTCCTGCGGTCAATTTTAAATTTAGTTCTGTATAAGCTTGCCAATATTCATGTGCTTGCATAGTGAGAAAGGCAATACCTAATATTATGGTGGCAAGTTGAGCTAACACCATTTGTTTACGTCGCTCTTTAATTACTCCCCAATGGGCGATAGTAATTGTTACCCCGCTACTAAGTAAAATAGCGGTATTAATCGCTGGAATTCCCCATGTATACATAACCTCTTTGGGGCCTTGAAAAAAGGCTGGATTGGGAGTTTGGTATAATGGCCAGCTGCCTTGAAAACTTGGCCAGTTCAATAGGTGAGTCATCACACCCGACCCATGTCCACTAAGCCAAGGAACTGAAAGTTCTCGGGCATAAAATAAGGCACCAAAAAAAGCGCTAAAAAAAGCCACTTCACTAAAAATAAACCAAGCCATTCCCCAGCGAAATGAACGATCCACTTGTGGATCTTGTAATAATCCCGCACGGCTTTCACGAATCACGGTCCCAAACCAACCCACTAACATCACTATTAAGCACAAAAAACCAAAAGTAAACAGATAGGGACCAATAGCGTTATGATGTAACCAATTAGCAGCTCCAACTAAAAGGCAAAAAATGGCAATGGAGCCAACAATCGGCCAATAACTTGGGTTAGGTAGGTAATAATTTCCTGAATGATGTTCTGACATAGCGATCCTACTTGTTCGACAAATATTATCCCCATTTAACCCATGGCTTACCACAGATTGAGGAATTTTGTATCATAACAAAAATTTGAACATAAAAAAATCGCTGAATTACTTGTAGATAAAATCTACTTTCTTAATGGGGCAACCGTAAAAAACCCCGTATTATGTTAACATTCCTTTTAGCATACAATAACCAACACCACTGCCGCACGGCAGGGGGAACCATCCGTGCGACACTGGCGCATGGACTGGTTTTTTTCTTAAACGAAAAATTTGTCGATTAAAACAGTAGATCATAGGATAACCTTCATTCAACAACGGCAAGAAGTTCATATGAAAACCATCCCTAGATCGGGACCGATTCAAAATTGACAAAAAATCATTTAGAATAGAATCAGCCATGGTAAATAACCCCATATTTACTTGGTTAGTACTCCTCGCGGTGTTTGCGCACCAACAGGAGTACGCTTATTATTATCCGGTTTTTTAAGAAAAGCAATGATTCATGAAGAATACAAAGAGCCGAGGTAAGATGTTTAGAAATTACAAAATTGTTTTTTACCCATTTTAGGTAATTTTTATGAAATTGTAAGGATGTGTTATAGATAAAAAATATGCATATTTTTACGATGATACGCTAATATCATCAGTAAATTAATTACCGATATTATTTTTCTTGAAAATCATCTCCAGTTGGTTCAATTGAAGATTTCCTACAAAATCTATCATTTATTTCTCAATCTAGCATTGCTCCAACTGAATCTTTTATATACAATGTGGGATATGGGTTAAGCTTTAAGTAAAATTATAAAGGCATAATCCTAAATTCTGCAGTTGCCTCCTACTGCGAAGACCTATTGCACAGAATCTTGAGACTGTAGAGGCATATAGAATTTCAGAGATTATTCTAGTTTGTTTCTAAGCGAAAATTAAGTAAAGAAATACAGTTTAGTTCGCCAGTTTTAGAAAATTTAAAATATAGGGTTGCCCAACCAATAGTTCGACACGCTAAACAAGTATCGGCAATTCTCAATAAAAAATTAAAACTTTGTGAACCATCAGGATAAATTTGCCAACCAGGCTCATCCCTATTCAAAATAAGAAAATCAGTTTTTTTATATTTTTTAGCTAACGCTCCATTTAATGAACGCGGATCAATCAACGTATTAATTAAATATCCCTGCCGCGAAATAAGATAATATTGCTTCTGTCCATCGGCTGGAAACCTAACCTCCAAAAGGGTCAAATTTCCAATTTGGCTTGCGGTTAATAAGCTCGCAAATATCTTTAATTCAGCGGATAACTTTTTCAGCTGGAGACACACCACATAATGATTTAAAACTTTGTTAATGCAAGAAGGGCTCGGCAGCAATGGAGTCAATGGACATTGACGAATAAAGTTTTGACACTGAGCATAATGGGTCCTATTCAGCCCACCCAGTAAAAAAGGATAACCTTTATTCTGGGGCGAACTTGCTAATGCAAGATTGGAAAATAGGAATCCCCAGAAAAGCAAAAGAAATTGCTTATTTTTATTACACATAAATCAAGCCTTCAACCTAAATTTTTAACCTTAATTATTATAACTTTAGTTTTACTTTCTAGGTTCGACTTTTATAAAAAAATCTATTAACCTACGTGTTATGGAAAAAAAATCTAAATTGCAATTAGCTACTCGTGTTATTCATGCTGGGCAGTATCCCGATCCTTCAACTGGTGCGGTAATGATGCCTATATATGCTACCTCAACCTATGCTCAGCGCAGCCCGGGTGAGCATCAAGGCTTCGAATATTCCCGTACTCAAAATCCCACCCGATTTGCCTACGAACGCTGTATTGCCGATTTAGAGTCGGGTCAGCGAGCTTTTGCTTTTGCTTCTGGTATGGCCGCTATTGCTACTGTATTAGAGTTGTTAAAGCCAGGAGATCATATCATTGTAATGGATGACGTTTATGGTGGGACCTACCGTTTATTTAGTAATGTTCGCCAGCGTTCAGCGGGACTTGCTTTCTCTTTTGTGGATATGACCGATCTTGCGGCAGTACAGGCAGCAATTCAACCGCATACACGCATGATTTGGGTAGAAACTCCCAGTAACCCTCTATTAAAAATAGTCAATTTAGCTGCTATTGCGCAATTTGCACAAAAACATAATTTGATCGCAGTAGCTGATAATACTTTCGCAACTCCGATTAGTCAGCGTCCATTAGAACTGGGTTTTGATCTCATAACCCATTCCGCCACCAAATACTTAAACGGTCATTCGGATGTTGTGAACGGAGTCGTTGTAGTGGGTGATAATACCGATTTAGCTCAGCAACTAGCTTATCTGCAAAATGCTGTGGGGGCTATCGCTGGTCCTTTTGATAGCTTTTTAGCCTTGCGTGGATTAAAGACTTTAGCTTTACGCATGGAGCGCCATCACGAGAACGCCTTGAATCTAGCTCAATGGTTGGAACAGCATCCAAAAGTTGAAAAAGTATACTATCCTGGATTGCCGAGCCATCCGCAACATTCCTTGGCAAAACAACAAATGGCTCTATTTGGAGGAATGATTAGCGCCAAATTACATGGCTCTTTAGAGAGCACCAAACAAATGTTGTCGCGTTGTCAGGTTTTTACTCTTGCTGAAAGCTTAGGGGGGGTTGAAAGCTTAATTGAACACCCGGCTATAATGACTCACGCCTCCATCCCACATAACACTCGGGAACTGTTAGGAATTAGCGATAGCTTAATTCGTCTTTCAGTAGGAATTGAAGATGTAACAGATTTAAAGCATGACTTAGCGCAAGCGTTGGCCTAACAATTCTAGGGTCGGAAATCTTACATCTTTGACTTTTCTTCTGCAGCGGTCTTGCCAAAAGACGAAGGTTTTATGAAAGAAGTCTATATTTTGCTTACCACAATGTCCACCAATGTTTTTTAGGCAGTTGATTCGAACATTTTTGCAATTGCATTTGATAGTTTCGTGCATTGCGATCCACTTTTTTTGCAACTTCTATTAACCAAGATTTTTTATAATAACTTCCGTGAATATAACCGTCAATCCCTTCATGATATGCTAAATATAAACTATACGCATTAAATCTGTAAATACCTAAACGTCGATGAGCGCGTGTAGCATACCAACCGATAAAATCGGAAGCATCGGTAAAGTTTGTCCGCTCAGCACTTAAATTTCCAGTGTTTTGTTGATAATTCTGCCAAGTACCATCTGTGGCTTGAGTATAACCTGAAGCAGTAGTGGGACGTTTCCAAGGAATGATCCAGAGAAGTCTTTCACGCATGGGTTTAGCATAGGCATTAAAACGCGATTCCTGGTAAATCACCGCCATTTGTACCGATGGGGGCACCTGCCATTTTTCATAAGTTTTTAAACCCACCCAATACCATTTAGGATATTGCGAATAGATTTTACAAATATTTAAGCGATCACGAGGGGGAGGGGGAGCACAAGCCATTAATAAGCTACATACTAATAAAATAAGTATCCATAATGTTGGCATTAGTCCTACCGAATAATTATAAAAAAACTTTAACATAGCCATCAGTAGACATTCCCAAAAGATTAGAACTGACTTAAATATCACCCCATCGGCTTTGTAGAATAGCTAATGATACCACTGCAGCCGTCTCGGTGCGTAATATTCTTGGTCCTAAAGACAAAGCCGCAAAATTAGCCTGTTGCGCTTGCTGAACTTCTTGTGCAGTAAATCCCCCCTCAGGACCAATCAATAAGGTTATTTGATCCACCTTCTGCGGTAAGTTTGCCGACTTCGTATGGTCAGGATGGCATATAAGCCGTAATCCAACTGCTTGTTGTAAAAAAGTAGTTAGGGGCTGAGGCGCCACTAGGGTAGGAATGCGATTGCGGCGACATTGCTCGCAAGCGCTAAGCACTACTTGTCGCCAATGAAGTAGTCGTTTACTCTGATGCTCTTGATTCCATTGGACCGCACATCGAGCTGTAATTAAAGGAATAATATGACTGACACCTAACTCTACCGATTTTTGAATCGCATAATCCATCCGCTCTTGACGCGATAAGGCTTGTCCTAGGTAGATGGTTAAAGGAGATTCATTATCTTCTTTGGAGAACTCTTCTAGCTCAACAATTACATGCTGGCCTTGCCGCGCCCTTAGCACTCCACGAAAAGCTCCACCTTGACCATTAAATATTTCTACCTGGTCTCCAATTTTGCTGCGTAGTACCTTGAAAAGATGATGACTAGCAAATTTATCTAATGTCACTAAATTAAAAAGTTGTAAGGGACCTGAATGATAAATACGCGGAAAATTCATTGATTGAAATAAATTATGAAGCTTCTGTAGCGGCGTCTTTTTTGACACTCGTCGCCGCCATCCCGTAATTGAACGTTGTCGAACTCGTGATAAAGTTAATGATTCCGCAGAGTATCTTCAGTAATAGTCGAGCCAGCACCCACAGTAGCATTCTTTCCTATTACCACAGGAGCCACTAAAGAAGTATGAGCACCAATCGAAGCTCCATCATTAATTTGAGTCTGATGTTTCGTTTTTCCATCATAATTACAGGTAATCGTACCTGCTCCAATATTTACATTATTACCTATTATCGCATCTCCTAAATAACTAAGGTGAGGAGCTTTGCTTTGATGACCTAAAAATGTCTTTTTTAATTCAACAAAATTTCCCACTTTCGCTTTTGCAGCAATCATAGTGCCAGGGCGAATACGTGCAAATGGACCAATTTGGCAATCTTCTGCAATACTCGCGCCTTCAATAATAGAATGAGCAAAAATTTCAACATTTTCACCAATCTCTACATCCTTTAAAAAAACAAATGGGCCTATCCGGCTATTTTTCCCGATAGAGACCCGTCCTTCTAAAATTACGTTTATATCTAAAAATACGTCTGGAGCAATACTCGCCACCCCACGAAAATCTATTCTAGAAGGGTCAGCAATAGCCACACCTGCATACATAAAACTCTTAGCTAATCGTCGTTGATAATACCGCTCTATTGTAGCTAATTGAAATCGATCATTTACACCTTGAATTTCTTCACTAGAATAAACTAGGGTTCCATTAATAGGTAGGCCTTCTTGCGCCGCAAATGCCACAATATCGGTAAGATAATATTCATTTTGCTTGTTGGTTTTGGTTAATTGTGGTAACCATTTTTTCAGATTGCTTGCCTTTGTTGTGATAATTCCAGTATTAATTTCCTTAATTTTAAGTTGGTGAGAATCTGCGTCACGGTGTTCAACAATAGCAACAATATTCTGACTATCATTACGAACAATTCGCCCAAAACCCGTTGGATCGGGAAGCTCAGCGACAATTAAACCCAAGCCAGATTTAGGAGTTTCTTGTAATAATAACTGAAGAGATTCTACAGAGATGAGTGGGACGTCACCATACAGAATTAAAACTTGATCGTCTTCAGAACAATTTGGTAATGCTTGTAATACAGCATGGCCCGTGCCCAACAATTGCTTTTGTTCTACCCAATTAACTGGTAAATGCTTCAATACTTCAAAAACTGTTGCGCCGCCATTTCCATATACAATATGAATGGCTTGTGGAGTTAACTGTTGCGCTGTATTAATAACATGTTCTAAAAGCGGCTTTCCCCCCAACAAATGGAGTACTTTAGGAAGGTCAGACACCATCCGTTGACCTTTACCAGCCGCCAAAACAATAACATGTAGGCCCATAAAAGTTTCTCTAGTTAGCTACCGCGTTTTTTACGCAGCATTTGAATGACGCGTAATTGGGCTGCTGCCTCGGCTAGTTCTGTCAACGCAGTAGAATATTCTACGCCGGCTTTTTGCTCACTTAAAGTTTTTTCCGCATGGATTTTAGCTGCTTGGGCTGCCGCTTCATCTAAGTCACTAGCACGTACTGCTGTGTCTGCTAAAATAGTGACGATATCAGGTTGGACTTCTAGCATACCACCCGAAATGTAAAATATTTCTTCTTTACCCTCGCTTAATTCGGCACGAACCTGACCGGGTCTAAGCGTAGTAAGTAAAGCTGTATGTCCAGGATGAATACCTAACTCACCAATACTACCAATAATTGATAAAAATTTAACTTCTCCGTGAAATAAAGATTTTTCAGCACTGACAATATCAAGTTGCATTGTTTTCTGAGCCATAATTTCTCTCTAAAGCGTTTTTGCTTTTTCTATCGCTTCATCGATGGCGCCTACCATATAAAATGCCTGTTCGGGCAAGTGAGTCGTAATCACCTTGAATAATACCTTTAAAGCCACGAATAGTTTCACGCAACGACACATATTTTCCTGCTTGACCCGTAAAAACTTCGGCAACAAAGAAGGGTTGAGACAAGAACCGTTCAATTTTTCGGGCACGTCTTACTATTGATTTATCTTCTTCGGACAATTCGTCCATTCCTAAAATGGCGATGATATCTTTTAATTCCTTATGTCGTTGCAGTGTTTCTTGAACACCACGCGCAACTTGATAATGTTCTTCGCCAATCACTAGAGGATCTAATTGACGACTAGTGGAGTCGAGAGGATCAATTGCGGGATAAATTCCTCTTTCAGCAATTTGGCGAGACAACACCACTGTCGCATCTAAATGGGCAAAAGTAGTGGCTGGAGAAGGGTCAGTTAAGTCATCGGCAGGAACATATACAGCTTGAATGGAAGTGATTGAACCGGTTTTGGTAGAAGTAATACGTTCTTGTAGTTGACCCATCTCTTCAGCTAACGTAGGTTGATAACCCACTGCAGAAGGCATACGACCTAATAATGCCGATACTTCCACTCCAGCTAAGGTATAACGGTAGATATTATCAATAAATAATAGTACATCACGACCTTCATCGCGGAAATCTTCGGCGATGGTTAATCCAGTTAAGGCCACGCGTAAACGATTTCCAGGAGGCTCATTCATTTGGCCATAAACTAAAGAAACTTTATCCAATACTTTGGATTCTTTCATCTCGTGATAAAAATCATTACCTTCACGAGTTCTTTCACCTACTCCAGCAAATACTGAATAACCACTGTGTTCAATAGCAATATTACGGATTAATTCCATCATATTAACTGTTTTCCCCACACCGGCACCACCGAACAAACCTACCTTACCTCCTTTTGCAAAAGGACATAATAGATCAATAACTTTAACCCCTGTTTCCAGTAGCTCGGTACTTCCAGCTTGTTCGATAAAACTTGGCGGTTTGCGATGAATTGAACGTAAAGTTTTTGCTAAAATGGGACCTGCTTCATCAATTGGCTCTCCCAGAACATTCATAATTCTTCCTAGCGTTTGCTCCCCCACAGGAACAGAAATCGGTTTGCCTGTATTTCTTACCGGTAACTCACGCTGTAAACCATCAGTACTGCCTAAGGCTATAGTACGCACTGTACCGTCACCTAATTGTTGCTGAACTTCTAACACCAAGTTACGTGATTCAACCACTAAGGCATCATAAATTTTAGGAACAGCCTGGCGATCAAATTCGACATCGACTATGGCGCCAATAATTTCAACAATTTTGCCAGCTATGCTCATAATGTATCCTCGCTTCTAATTTATTCAACAGCAGCTGCGCCGCCTACAATTTCAGCAATTTCTCTAGTAATGCTAGCCTGACGAGCTTTATTATAGATCATTTGCAACTCATTAATGAGCTCGCCAGCATTTTCGGTAGCGCTTTTCATCGCCACCATTTGCGCCGACTGGAAGCATGCTAAATTTTCAATAACAGCTTGATAAACTTGTGATTCCACATAACGCACAAGTAATCTATCTAATAATTCTTTTGCTGAATCCGGTTCATAAATGTAATCCCAATGACCACTGCCAGCCTGGGCTGTTTCTTCAGAGAAATCCACCCCACTTAAAGGAAGTAATTGGCGAATAATAGGTTTTTGAGTCATAGTGTTTACAAATTCATTGTATACAATGTACACGGAATCAAGTTTACCTTGATCAAAATGATCTAACATTACTTTTACTACGCCAATAAGATCTTTTATTTCCGGTTGATCTCCTAAATGTTCGGTTACACCTAATATATGTTTTTCGTGTCGCCGAAAAAAGAGTTTGCTTTTCGCCCAATTAAACTTAAATAATGGCTTATGCCTTTTTTCTCATGTTCTTGCATAAATTTCACAAGACTACGGAATAAATTAATATTTAAACCTCCGCATAAACCTCGATCGCTGGTAACCACTATAAACCCTTCATTTTGAGGGTTAAGTCGGGGTTGTAAATAAGGATGTCGATATTCACTTCGGCCACCTGCAACATGACGAATGACTTGACGAATTTTAGTAGCATAAGGCCGCGACATAGCCATTCGATCTTGCGCTTTACGCATTTTACTTGCTGCAACCAGCTCCATGGCTCGAGTTATCTTTTGGGTATTTTTAATGCTTGTAATTTGACCGCGTATTTCTCTTGCTTGTGCCATGAATAACCTTCTATTAGTAAGCTTGGTTCTTTTTAAATTGTTCTACTGCCAAGCGCATTTTTTCCGCGATTTCACTAGTCAATTCCGGTTTTGCATTAATTTCCATTAACAAATCAGGATACTGATCACGTAAATAACTAATTAAGTCCTCATTAAAAGCGCGTACTTTTTTCAATTCAATATCGTCCAAAAAGCCCTTTTCAGCAGCAAACCAACTAAAAGCTATTTCTGCTACGCTCAACGGAGCATATTGCTTTTGTTTTAAAACTTCCATCAACCGCTGTCCACGTTCTAATTGTTTTCGTGTTGCTTCATCCAGATCAGATGCAAATTGGGAAAAAGCTTCGAGCTCGCGAAACTGTGCCAATGCTAAACGTAAAGTTCCAGCAAGCTTTTTTACTATATGAGTTTGCGCTGCACCACCTACTCTAGAAACAGATAACCCTGAATTAATTGCGGGACGGACCCCAGCATTGAATAAGTTGACATCCAAGAAAATCTGACCATCGGTTATAGAAATAACATTGGTAGGAACAAAGGCTGAAACGTCTCCTGCTTGGGTTTCAATGATTGGTAAAGCAGTTAATGAACCAGTCTTACCTGTTACTTTTCCAGCAGTGATTTGTTCAACATAATTGGCGCTCACCCTTGCAGCTCTCTCTAATAAGCGAGAATGTAAATAGAACACATCGCCCGGATAAGCTTCGCGACCTGGTGGACGACGTAAAAGTAGGGAAACCTGGCGGTAAGCCCAGGCTTGCTTGGTTAAATCGTCATAAACAATTAAAGCATCTTCACCCTTATCGCGAAAATATTCACCCATTGAACAACCCGAATACGGCGCAATATATTGCAAGGCCGCTGATTCAGCCGCTCCAGCTGCAACAACGATAGTATGTGCTAAAGCTCCATGCTCTTCTAGTTTTTGAACTACTGCGGCTATGGAAGAAGCTTTCTGACCAATTGCGACGTAAATACATTTCACACCGGTATTTTTTTGATTAATAATTGCATCAATCGCAATAGCCGTTTTCCCAGTCTGGCGATCCCCAATGATCAATTCACGTTGCCCACGACCGATAGGGACCATAGCATCAATCGACTTTAACCCAGTTTGCATGGGTTGATTAACTGATTGACGATGAATTACACCGGGTGCTACTTTTTCGATTGGAGAGGTTTCAGCTGTTTCAATGGCGCCTTTCCCATCAATCGGATTGCCTAAAGCATCAACCACGCGACCCAGCAATGCCTCGCCAACTGGAACCTGCAAAATACGTCCAGTACAACGAGCAGTCATACCTTCTTGAAGATGTTCATAATCTCCCATCACTACTGCGCCAACCGAATCCCGCTCTAAGTTCAATGCTAATCCGTAAGTATGTTCTGGAAACTCGATCATTTCTCCAAACATAACATCATTTAAACCATAAATTCGCACAATTCCATCTTTCAGATTTACAATAGTCCCTTCCGTTCGTACTGAAGGTGTTAAATCTAATTCTGCAATCCGTGCTTTTATTAAGTCACTAATTTCGGTTGCTTTTAATTGTGTCGCCATACTGTTTGCCTCTTAATCTTGTAAACTATCGCGCAGATGCTGTAATTTACCCTTAATGGAACCATCCATTACCCAATTTCCACTACGTATAATCATACCTCCTATCAAGGTAGGATCTTCACGAAAGTCAATCGTCACTTGAGAATGCCATAATTTTGTAAGTGCTGCAGAGATAGCTTGCTCGGCGAGCAGAGTCTAAAGAAAAAGCCGAAATAACTATGGCTTCTTTCAATCCCTGCTGGGTAGTAACTAATTCTTGATAACGTTGAAATATCGCGGGTAATACAGGCAAACGCTTTTCTATAATAAGTAATTTTAATAAATTGTTTAATTGTCTCTGTAGCTCTGCAGAAATAGTGTTTAAACATTGTGGCACGATTCGATCAAAAAGTGACTGCCATTGATTTTTATCCATAACGGGATTATTCAATAGATCGATCAATTGAGAATTGTTGACTATATTCGCTAAAGTTCGCAAAATGTCCACCCACTCTTGCAAAGACTGATCAGCCACAGCTTGTGAAAAAATTGCTTTAGCATAAGGTCTTGCAATGGTTAAATTTTCTGCCATTGTTAAATCTCTCGTAATAAATCATCAACTAAATGATCATTAGCTGCCTGATTTACTTCCCGGCCAAGAATTTTTTCCGCACCTAACACAGCAACTTCCGCTAAATGCTTTATCAGATCAGATTTAGTCTGATGATATTCGCGTTTGATTTCTTCTTGTGCTAGCTGCACTATGCGCTCACCTTCTTGGCGCGCTTGAATTTTGGACTCTTCAACGATATGTACAGCTCGCTGATTCGCTTGCTCTATAATTTTAGTCGCTTCATTTTTTGCTTGTTTCAATCGTTCAGCAATTTCTTGCTGTGCACGTTGCAACGACTGTTCTCCCTGTTCAGCAGCAGTCAATCCTGCAGCAATCTTATCTTGTCGATCTCGCAACACCTTGACTATCGGCGGCCAAACATACTTCATGGTAAACCATACAAAAACAACAAAAGTTATCATTTGGCCCAGGAGCGTCAAATTAATATCCACAGTTTACCTCTTCATTTACTTTATCAAAAAATGACTAGCTACCGATAACTTTACTTAAATGCTCCATTACTGGACCTAAGAATGGGTTTTTAGCAAAAATAAAGTATAGACCCATAGCAATAGCTATTGCCGCAAAAGCATCTACTAAAGCTGCCACTAAAAACATTCTTCCCATTAACATGCCTGTTAATTCTGGCTGACGAGCCACCCCTTCTAAAAATTTTCCTCCTAATACCCCGAAACCGACAGCAGTTCCTAAGGCAGCCAATCCAATCAACAGAGCAGCCGCAATTGCTGTTAGACCCTGTACGGTAGATATTACTCTACCTATTTCAAGAAATTGATTCACATCAGTCATGGTTCTTATTCTCCTCTGGTTTAAATAATAGTAAAAACTAGTGCGTCTCTTGAGCAATGTTTAAGTAAACAATAGTTAACATCATAAAAATAAATGCTTGAATTGTTATAATCAATATATGAAAGACGGCCCAAATGGAGCCGGGCAACCATTGTGCCCACCACGGCATCACCGCGATTAATATAAAAACCAACTCTCCAGCAAAAAGATTTCCAAACAAACGTAAGGATAAGGAGAGAGGTTTTACGCCATCCTCTAGAACGCGAAAAGCCACATTTAAAGGCAACATCCACCACCCAAACGGTTTTGATAAAATTTCTTTCCCCCAGCCGCCAAAACCCTTTGCCTTGGCATTATAAAATAAAATAAGTCCAAAAACAGTTAATGATAGTGCAAAAGTTAATGTCGGATCCGCAGTTGGCACTGTCTTGAAATTGTGAACCCCAAATAGTTGTAAAAACCGAGGGATTAGATCAACCGGTAATAAATCCATGAAATTCATGAGAAAGACCCATATAAAAATGGTTAATGCTAATGGGCCAATCAAGTTACTTTTCCCATGAAAAGATTCTTTCACATATCCATCTACTGTTTCTAGGATTAATTCTACAAAGTTTTGCCATTTGCCCGGAATACCTATCTGAATGCGTTTAGCCACTGCATAAAAAAAGCCAAGAAATAAAATTCCTATTACAATAGAGACTACTAAGGTATCTAAATTTAGCACCAAAAAACCATGGTCCGGCCCTATTACACCCGTGCGTAAATTTATTTGCCAATGCTGAAGGTGATGCTCAATGTAATCAGCGGTTGTAATTGCTGCTTGACTCATGATTTATTAAGTACCTTTACTATTATTTAATATTATCAATGGCGCAAACCAAACGGCCATATACGCACCCACTAAACCGCTAAACAACGGTAACCCTAAAACATTCGGCCACAACCTTGTGATCAGAATTATTAATATCCCAGTTAATAATAGCTTGGTAAATTCTCCCCAATAAAAAGTTCTAATAATACGCGTCGCTTGGCGGGCATGGGTAGTAGCAAAGAAGCGGTAGACAAAGTATAAATTGGGGAAAACTGCTGCCGACCCTCCTAATAATGCTGACACCGCGGCGCCCCTTCCTGCAAAAAACCACATTGCGCTTATTGCCACTGTTATTAGCATTTGTAATGCCACGAGAGAATAGCCCAGTTTCCGAGCTGCCAGGTTTCGAACTGAAAAAGCACCCATGGTTTTTTTCTCACGGTTCAATTCAAATGTCGGCGCATTATACTGATTCATTGAACTTTTTGCAAGAGTGTTTTCTTAATGGCTAGAAATTACCAATCAAATGGACGCCTAGCACATGATAATAGAAAAACACTTCAACTGGTCTTAAAACATTATTTTTAATAAAGCTTTAATACTAGTCAGCTAAATTAAATATAAGAAAACCAATAATAATATAATTTATAAAGAGAAAAGTTATGAAAAAGCAGAAACATCCAAAAAAAACAGAAATATCCTTGTTCGAGCTTAAAGAAAAAAATCCACAACTTCTATTTCAACTGATACTGTTTAAACATATTGAAGATCATTATAAAGAAAGTCCTTATATAGGAGCTTTGGCCAGCCTAACTAAAGACTCCATATCTGAAAGTTGCTTGTTTTCTTTTTTAAAGGCGAGAAGAGAAAAAGCCTCAACCCAAATCCGTTTAGTATTAGAAAAAGTATTAACAGCCTATGAAGATAAAAGCGTGAGGTTCAGTGAAGAAAATATAAAAACGCTATTTTCTAGTTCACGTAATGCTTCAATTCTGAATGAATGGGAATCTCATTGGCCAAGAGCACTTACTGTGGCAGTAAAGAAAGCGGCCCAAGATGCGGAACAGCAGAGGCTTTTACACACAGAAGCGCTGGCGAATTTTCGTTAATTATTTCCAATAACCGCCACTTCGACAAAGTGATGGGTTATAACTAATGCTTATAAGCTAAAGTTAACCCATCACTTATGGGAAGCATATTTAAAATAATACGCTCATCTTGCAACAATTTTTCATTTAATTGACGTAAAGCCAGTACGTTAGGACTTTGATTACTCAAATCTGCCACCTTGCCATCTTGTAAGACATTGTCAATGGCAATGACCCCACCCGATCTTAGCAATTCCAAACTTTTTTCATAGTAACTATCATAATTTATTTTATCTGCATCAATAAAAATAAAATCAAAGGGGGGCGATTTTTTAGTAATTAGTTGATCTAGAGTTTCAAGGGCAGGCCCAAGCTTTAACACTATCTTATGCGCACAACCCGCTGTTTGCCAAAATTGCGAGGCAATCTGGGTGGTATCCGCATTAATATCACAAGTAATTAATTTACCTTCTTCGGGTAAGCCTAAAGCCATCCACAAAGAACTGTAGCCGGTAAATGTACCTAACTCTAATATTCTCGTAGCTTGCATAGCACGAATGAGCAATTGCATAAATTGACCTTGTTCAGGAGAAATTTGCATTTCTGCAAAATCAGCAAATTTTTGCACAGTGTATTCTCTTACCTGAGCCAAAATAGCAGGTTCGCAAAAAGCGTGATTTCGGTAATATTGATAAAGGGCTGGATTTAAATTTAAGGTTCGCAAAGACATTCAGGCACGACCCCCATCGGCAATAATACATTGTTTAGTAATGATCTGACTATCATCAGACGCCAAAAATAATGCAATTTGAGCGACGTCTTCTGGGTAGATACGTTTTTTCAGGCATTGATCTAGCAAATAAGCAGCTTCAATCTCGGGGGTGACACGTGCCACTTGCCGATCTGTCATTACCCAACCCGGGAGAATACTATTAACCCGTATATTTTTCTTACCAAACTCACAAGCAAGAGAGCGAGTTAATCCGATCAGCCCTGATTTAGCAATAACATAACAAGGATAGGAAGGAAAACGTTGTTGCAAAAAACAGCTTGACCCCATATTTATAATAGAGCCTCCTCCATTTTCTTCCATCATCGGTATAACCGATTGAGCACAAAAAAACTTCTGCCGCAAATTAATATTTAATAATTCTTCCCATTGCTCTTCGGTCACTTCAGAAGTAGTGTGATTTACATCACTGGCAGCATTATTTACCAGAACACTAATATTACCAAATACTTCATAAGCTTGTTCAATAGCTATTTTGATAGAAGGGATATGATTTAAATCACAGTGTAAGTATAGGGGGCGGGCGTACTGATCTGTAGTCAATTGCGCACAAAGGGACTCTGCCGCTTCGTCATCGATATCAATAAAGGCAACTTGACTACCTTGCAAAGTAAAATGTTTAACTAGCGAAGCACCTATTCCTGTAGCACCACCGGTAATTAAAACTACCTTTTCCTGTAAACTAGGGTATTGAGCAAACTTCATCCATTCTTCACTATAAAAATTTTTTTTCGATCATCATGATCAATAGACTTCTTTCAAAACCCAGTATTTTGGTCTAATGCAAGGCGGGTTGCTTTCGAGGAGCCGGAGTTTACATGCGAGTAAATGAGCACCGCAGAAAGCAACACAACGCAGCAGTAGGCCAAAAGACGAAGGTTTCGAAAGAAATCTAATCTATTCAGTGGTATTATATACTCACCGTTTCTTTTTTAACACTAGTAGTTTAGTTTAAATCTATGCAAGTTTTTCCTTTAACTAATCTCTTTTTAATTGGCCCAATGGGAGCAGGAAAAACTACTGTGGGTAATCACTTAGCCAAAACGTTTAATTTGCCCTTTTACGATGTTGATGCTGCAATTGAGCAACGCTCTAAAATGAGCATCAATACAATTTTTGATTTAGAACAGGAGATAGGCTTTCGACAACGCGAAGCAGCATTAATTGAAGAATTAACGCAATTGAATGGGTTGGTTTTAGCTACAGGTGGCGGCTGCGTAACTCTCTCACAAAATCGAGAAAATTTACTCTCTCGCGGAATAGTGATCTACTTGCAGGTCTATTTGACCACTCAGTGGAAGCGTTTGCAACCTGAGCTCTGCAATCGCCCCCTTCTTGCCGGGGACAATCCTTTTGATAAGCTAGAACAGCTAAATAATGAGCGCAATTTTTGGTATCAATCTTTAGCTCATTTGACTTATGATACCGAGCAATTTACAGACCCTCAATTATTGGCACATCAAATATACACAGATATAATACACAAAGAACTATGGAACAAATAATTGTACATCATAATGACGGTCAATATCCTATTTATATTGGGGAAGGATTACTAGAACAACCTTCATTACTTTCTCCCCATCTAGCTCATCATCGAGTAATGATTGTTACCAATGAAACTGTGGCCCCCCTTTACTTAGAACCACTCATTAAAGGATTGAGGAGTTGGCATTGTGACTATATGATTTTGCCCGATGGTGAACTTTATAAAACCTTTGCGAGTGTACAAAACATTTTAGATGATTTGATAAGCAAAGATCATCATCGTGATACAACTGTCATTGCTTTAGGTGGTGGGGTAGTGAGTGATACTGCGGGATTTGCTGCAGCATGTTTTCACCGAGGAGTCGCTTTTATTCCTATTCCCACAACTTTATTGGCTCAAGCAGATGCCTCTATTGGTGGTAAAACAGCTATCAATCATCCCCAAGGCAAAAATTTGATTGGATTTTTTCATCAGCCACAAGCAGTCATAATTGATATTAATACTTTAAACACATTGCCAGAAAGACAATTTCGTTCTGGTATAGCAGAAATTATCAAGATAGCTTTGATAATAGATGAAGCGTTTTTTCGGTATCTGGAAGAAAATTTTACCCAAATATTAAACAGACATTTACCAACACTTCTTATAGTCTTGAAACGTGCTTGTCAAATTAAATGTCATATAGTTGAACAAGACCTGACTGAACGTCATCTTCGGGCTTTACTTAATTTTGGGCATACTTTTGGCCATGCGATAGAGCGTTATTTTCATTATAATGAGTGGCTTCATGGCGAAGCCGTAGCCATGGGAATGATACTAGCAGCTGATCTATCCAAACAATTTTTGGGATTACCCATCTGTGAATTTGAGCGAATTTTCAACCTCATTAAGCAAATAGGACTACCTACCGAATTACCAACTACCTTAGATCCCACACAATTAATTACGATGATGTATAAAGATAAAAAGATTCTTGCAAATCAACTACGGCTAGTACTTTTACCTAAAATCGGGCAAGCCACAATTCATTCGGTTGAGGAAAATACTATTTTGCAAGAAATTATTACTAAATATTGTGTAAGAAGCGTTTAGGAGGGAGCCTCAAACTTTCGCAAGCGCGTTCGCAATGACTATAATCCTAAATTCTGCAACTGAAAAACGAAGTTTAGAAAGAAGTCAGGAAATAAATTCAGTTTCTTTAAAATTTTATTTAATTTAAATTTAATTTTAAGATTCCCTTAATATTTCTTTTTTATTATGTAAGTCATGCCTCCGGTAGTCACAAGGATAAAAAAGAAATAAAGTAGTGAACAAAAAGTTATCCCCAAAAATAAAACTAAAAGACGCATAAATTGTCTGCAGGAGGCCAACTTCCTAGTTTAAAGCTTATCCTTAAATCAAATTTATTTTTTGATACCTATCGATGCTATGAACACCTCATTTTCTACAATAAATCATTTAATGATGCTAAAATTAAAATTGCATATATATTTATAAGTGATAGCCCATTAAAATTGGGTGTGCACCCCATAGGATAAATGTGAAGAATATTAGGCATTTTTATAGTCTTTGGTTTGGGTTATTAATAGCCTTTAGCCCTTGCGCCCTAGCAGTCGAGCTTCCCCTTCAACCTGGCGTTGAAGCTATTTTAAGAAAAGCTCCTGCGAACGCTAATGTGGGCATAATTGTACAAGCCGTTGAGAGTGGTAAAATTCTTTATCAACATAATGCGGATAATCTTTTTACACCAGCAAGTGTCAATAAGCTTTTTGTTGCAATAGCAGGTCTAGCCTTCTTAAAATCTAATTATCAATTTGAAACACGTCTACGCTATACCGGAAATATTAAGGATGGTATTTTAAATGGAGACTTATACATTCAATTTACTGGTGATCCTTCTTTAAAACGGTGGCATCTCAGTGGGTTATTAAATGAATTGAAGGCCCAAGGGATTTCTAAACTAAATGGTAATATATATATCGACAATAGTACTTACGGGCTCGCTTCTTATGCTCCTGGCTGGCTGATACATGATTTAAGTTTTGACTTTGCAGCACCCATCAATGCAATTATTATCAATGAAAACCGATTTGGATTAACAGTAACTCCAACTAACCGCAATGGCCAACCAGGAATTATACATACCAGCTTGCCCGATGATGTAGTACAAGTTCAAAATAACACTATAACCAGTGCTCGCTATCGCCAAGACTGTCCACTAGAAGTCCACAGTGATGATAATAACAATTATAAAATAGGCGGGTGCTTACCTAAAATTCATGGTCAGCAGTATTTTGCTTTAGCATTAAGAGATCCCGTGCCTTATGCTAAAATTTTAATTACCAATTTCTTAAAAAAGAATCAAATTTATTTTAATGGGGACATTCAATTACAAGTAACCCCACTAAATGCCGGAACTTTAGCGGTGCATATGTCTGCACCTCTTAGTCAACTTATCAAAGCAATGCTTAAAGAATCTGATAATCTCTACACTAACTCTTTATTAAAGCAAATTGGTGCAGTTTATTATCACACTCAAGGCACATGGGAAAATGGGTTAAAAGCGATTAAAGAAATTTTAGCAAAACCTGCAAACATAGACTTTAGTCAAACCCATTTGTCTGATGGGGCAGGATTATCTCGTTTAAACTTAGTGACCCCTCGTCAATTAGCTAAACTATTGCATTATGCCTATCAACAACCCCTAGTGGAACCCGATTTATGGATTGCATTACCTATTGCCGGGAAAGATGGCACTTTAGGAGGACGCCTGGGTACTATAGCCAAAGGAGAACCTATTCACGCTAAAACTGGAACAATGAAAGGGATAAGTGCTCTAGCTGGTTATATGAAAACTCGTCATAACGGCTTGATAGTTTTCGTAATAATGACCAATGGCTTAGAAGATCCCTTACACCTTTATAAACGCATGGAAGATAAAATTTGTCGATTTTTAATTATTGCACGGTAAATAATTTTGTTGCCCATTATGAAAGGAAAATCTCAATTGACCTATTACGATTTGTGTCTATTTTTTAACTTAACATAATAATTAGCTGAATAGGTGAGATATTCTAATTCTTCAGCAGTTAACTTTCGAGAGCGTCGAGCTGGTGAACCTAACCACAAATAACCTCCTGTGAGTATTTTTCCGGGAGGAACTAAGCTGCCCGCTCCAATAATAACATGAGATTCAACTTGCACCCCATCCATCAAGCAAACGCCCATTCCAACTAAACAATGATCAGCCAAACGACACCCATGTAAAATACAGCGGTGTCCTATTGTGACATCATCGCCTACCCAAACTTTATACCCATCCGGATAATAAGCACTAGCATGGGTGACATGGACAATGGTGCCATCTTGAATATTGCTACGTTTGCCAATATGAATGCTATTGATATCACCTCGTAAAACTGCCATGGGCCACACTGAACTCTCTTTTTCTATGGTCACATCGCCAATAACCAAGGCTGTGTCATCAATATAAACAGATGGTGCAATTTGTGGTTTAAGATCCACAAAACTTCTAATAGTCATGTCGTGACTTCCCTTTTTGCAGGACAGGATTGCAGGCAAAGATATTTTATGGTATTTGATTCGTGATGGCTAGAATTTTTTTTATCCAGGTACCCATTTTCTACTTTCATATGCTGCAAACTGTAGCCGTGACTCGTAATCTGCAAAATGAACCTTGGTCATTTGTGTATAAGACACTTAATCGTTACAATTATCCAATGGATATGTTATTACAATCTCTTAATCCCGCTCAACGCGAAGCAGTCTCTGCAACTCCCGGGCACCTATTGGTACTGGCCGGAGCAGGAAGTGGTAAAACTAGAGTGTTAGTACACCGTATTGCTTGGCTAATGATCCATGAACACGTTTCACCCCGCGCAATTCTGGCCGTTACTTTTACCAATAAAGCAGCATACGAAATGTCTGGACGGATAGAAGGGATACTTGGTACCTCTTTAAGTGGCATGTGGGTAGGAACTTTTCATGGTTTAGCACATCGTTTATTGCGGCAACACTGGCAGGCAGCACAACTGCCTCAATCTTTCCAAATATTAGATGCTGATGATCAATTACGCCTCATCCGTCGAATTCACAAAAATTTAAATCTAGATGAAGCGCAATGGCCCGCCAAACAATCACAATGGTTTATTAATAAAAATAAAGAGGAAGGCCATCGTCCTTTGCCTTCTGATTCTACAGAAACTTACTTCGATCAGATCCTGCATCGTGTATATAAAGAATACGAAGCATTATGCCAGCAAAGTGGTTCAGTAGATTTTGCCGAATTGTTATTACGTTCCTTAGAGTTGCTTCAGCAAAATGATGAAATTAAAAATCATTATCAACAACGATTTCAGCATATATTGGTGGATGAATTTCAAGATACAAATACTATCCAATATAATTGGTTGCGAATTTTAGCAGGCAATAATGGCTGGATAATGGCTGTAGGAGACGATGACCAATCAATTTACAGTTGGCGAGGAGCAAAAATTGAAAACATACATCGCTTTGGTCGAGACTTTCCAACCTATAAAACGATTCGCTTAGAACAAAATTATCGTTCTACTAACATTATTTTACAAGCAGCTAACGCCGTAATCGCACGCAATCGTAACCGTTTAGGCAAAAATTTGTGGACTCACGATTCGGGTGGTCAACTTATTACTTTGTATTCTGCCTATAATGAACGAGACGAAGCACAATATATTGTGTCTACTTTGGTAGAGTTAGTTCGACAAGGTTATGCTTATCGTGATGTCGCTATTTTATATCGTTCCAATGCGCAATCACGTATTTTAGAAGAACGCTTGATTGATGCGCGTATCGCCTACCATATTTATGGAGGATTAAAGTTTTTTGAACGCGCAGAAATTAAAGATGCATTAGCTTACATGCGCCTATTAGCTAATCGACATGATGATGCTGCATTTGAACGCATAGTGAATTTACCCGTCCGTGGCATTGGCGAAGCCACCTTAAATGTGGTACGTGAGACAGCAAAAACCAATCATCTTTCCTTATGGGTCGGCGCCAAGCAACTTATTGCTGAACATAAATTAGCTGCCCGCGCACAAAACGCTTTACAACAATTTTTACACTTAATAGATGACATTGATCAAAAAACGAAAACCCAAACTTTAGATGAAAAAACCGATTATTTATTACAAGCCAGTGGCTTAATAGCTCATTATCAAAAAGACAAAACGGAAAAAGGCATCTCTCGTATAGAAAACCTTGAGGAATTGGTAACTGCCACGCGTCAATTTCTCCTCGGGAAGAAGAAATAGAAAATTTTTCGATGTTGGATGGATTCCTTGCCCATGTTGCTCTAGAAACCGGCGAAGGCCAAGCCCCTGCATACGCTGATTGTGTTAACTTGATGACTTTACATGCAGCAAAAGGATTAGAATTTCCAGTGGTGTTCATCGCTGGCATGGAAGAAGAATTATTTCCCCATAAAATGTCTCTGGAATCCAGCAATGGTTTAGAAGAAGAGCGGCGTTTATGTTATGTAGGTATGACGCGAGCTATGCAAAAATTATACTTCACCCACGCAGCATCACGATACATTCATGGAATGGAAAAATTTAACGCCCCTTCTCGATTCATTACCGAAGTACCTTCCGAATTAATTGAGGTCATCCGACCTACTGTTCAAGTCTCAAAGCCAATATCAATTCCAACACGAAAAGCCACCAGTGAAGTAAACTTGATGGGATTAAATTTAGGCCAACGGGTTAAACATGCCAAATTTGGCAACGGCATTATTATTAATTATGAAGGACAAGGAGAGCATACTCGGATACAGGTACAATTCGATCAGTATGGTGCTAAATGGTTGGTTGCTAGTTTTGCTAAACTGGAACCTGTGTAATGGCTGTCATGATTTAAAGTTCTTCTTTGATACCTATTTTTTCCAACAACCCTGCCAAAGTATCATTATCATAAAATTGGATATTAAGCCAACCACCTTTAGTGGCATTGTCTGTGGTGACTTTCACCTTAGCGCCTAATTGATCAGAAATAACTCTTTCTAAGCGCATAAGATCTGCATTTCCACTGGATTGCGGGGATGGAAATTTTTTTTCAGATATCTGATGACTTTTAACTTCCTGTTCTAATCTTCTTACTGACCATGCTTGTTCTACACAGCATCGCGCCAATTCAAATTGCGAAGATTGTGTCAAGCTCGCTAATGTTTTCCCATGTCCTTCGCTAAGTACGCCGGTAATTAGCCATTGTTGAATTCGTTCGTCCAAACGTAACAACCGCAAACAATTAGTAACTTGCACTCGAGATTTTCCTACTATCGCCGCCACTTCTTCATGTAAATAATGAAAATCATCTATCAACCGCTGAAAAGATTGCGCTTCTTCGATTGGATTTAAATTCTTACGTTGAATATTTTCGATGGTAGTTACAGCTGCAGCTTGTTCGTCGGTATAATTGTTAATTAAACAGGGCACTGTTTCTAATCCAACTATTTGAGCTGCTCGCCAACGTCTCTCCCCAGCAATAATTTCATAAGAATTTTCACTGCTGCGGCGAACTACTATCGGTTGAATCAATCCACTAGAACGAATGGATTTACCCAATTCTTCCAAAGCCTCGGGGTTAAAGTCTCGCCGAGGTTGATAACGACCGCTGTGTAATTGTTCGATAGGAATTTGACTAAAAAGGGGATGAGTTTTCACATTAACTAATTACTTAACTAATAACCACTCTAGAATGGCCATACGCATAGCCACACCATTTTTAATTTGTTGTAAAAAAACCGCTTTAGGTCCATCTGCAACCGATGAAGCAATTTCAATTTCCCGATTTATTGGTCCAGGATGAAGCACTATGGCATCGGGTCGGGCGTAAGTCAAACGCTCTGTAGTTAATCCATACTGATTAAAAAATTGCATTGGATCGGGAAATGATGTGGTTTGCATACGCTCGCGTTGAATACGTAAAGCCACTACTACATCTACCTCATTTAATCCTTCAGTTATTTTTGAAAACATCTTTATATTTGATTCCCGAGGATCCTTTGGTAAAAATTCAGGAGGACCAATTAAGCGAATCTGACTCACCCCCATGATTTGTAAACCTTTAATAAGTGATTTAGCTACTCGAGAATGGATAATATCACCAATAATGGCAACACAGAGGGATTGAAATTCTGTTTTATATTGTTGTATGGTAAGTAAATCTAAAAGAGCTTGAGTAGGATGCTGATTAACCCCATCCCCCCCGTTTATAATGACTACTTGATCTTTAAGATCATTCGCCAACCTTCCCACTAGGCCTTCTTCACTATGCCGAATCACGAACAAACGGGTTCCCATCGCCACAAAAGTTTGCAAAGTGTCTAGTAAGGATTCTCCTTTCAACAAAGACATTTGATTCATTTGTGGGTTAATAACTAAAGCGCCTAAACGCTGAGCAGCGATCGTAAAAGAATATTGGGTGCGAGTACTGGGCTCAAAAAATAAGTTAGTGATCACTTGTCCAGATAGGACTTCTAATTGCCCATCCTGTTCCACTACTGAAGTTAGCAGCTGATCGGCACGATCCAGTAAATTTTGGATTTTAACGCGATTTAAATCACTAATATTTAATAGGTGTCTCATAATGTTCAATAAACACTATAACGCATTAGCAAAGGGAAAACCATGCCTCTAATATTAATTTTGCGGCATAACTATCTAGGGGAGGGAAGGATTTGTGTTTAACATAAATATTCGCTAATTGTAGCTTAGCTTCCCGAGTAGTTAGGCGTTCATCCACTTTATGCACTGGCAAATCGAAATGTTTTTCTAAACTATGAGCAAACTCCCTAGCCGCAATACTGATGGTTTGCTCAGAACCATCCATTTGATAAGGAATTCCCACTACTAATGCACCTGGCCGCCATACATTAATTAACTGCTTTAATTTATCCCAATTGGGAATACCTTGTTGTGCGATTAAAATCTCTAATGGGGTAGCAGATTGAGTAATAATTTGACCGACAGCTACGCCAATATGGCGTAAACCAAAATCAAAAGCTAACAGCACTTCTGGGTTGGGGGCAAAATCAGGCATGACCAACTTGGCCTGAAATTCGTTCAATATCTACTCCAATTAGCTTAGCGGCCGCCCGCCAACGATTTTCGACAGGAGTTAAAAATAAAATATTGGCGTCATAGGGGGTAACTAACCAATCATTTCGTTGCAGCTCTGTTTCTAACTGTCCCGCTTGCCATCCTGTATATCCCAAAGTAACTAAATATTGGAGAGGCCCTTCTTTGTTGGCAATCATTATCAAAGTTTCCTTAGAGGAGGAAAGAAAAACTTCTTTATCTTCTTCATATAAAACAAAACCATGTTCTTGACCCACTGGACCACCCATCATAACCGGCTGGGAAGAAATTTTTTTAGAGGGGGTAGTAATGTTTAAATGCTGTAATACATCTCCCAATTGCATATTGAGGGGTTTATTTATGACTAATCCCATAGCTCCTTCTTCATTATGCTCATAAAGGTAAACTACTGCCTTAGAGAAATTAGGATCATCTAAAGAGGGTAAAGCCACTAAAAAGTGTTGGGCTAAAAAATTTTTCATGCTATTCGTTAAGATCTACAGAGTCATCACTTAGTTCATCACGCAAACGTTTTTCTTCTAACCAGTCATCTAGGCGTCTTTTTTTCTTCATTTGACTTTTTTTGTTGTAATTTTCATTATTAAAGCTTGGTACTGGGCTATCATTAAACTCTTCTTGAAGATTAGATATATCAAAATCGCTATCTTCATAATAGTCATCATCATATTCATTTGCATTGGTCATGACAGATTATCTCGAACAATAGTCTAGTAGGGAGGTTTTGAGCAAAAGATGAGTTGTAATTGTGGAGTAGGAGTGAGTTTACACCCACTCCTAGATCCATAAAACTTACTTCTTTCCTGGCTTTTTGCCTTTATCGGCTGGTTTTTTGCTCATTGTCTTTTCCTCATGATGGAAATTAAAACTGTTGACAGCAGTATGTCTCCTGTCAACACCCTAAAAAGATGTTTCGTTCCCGATACACCTTTCATTCTTTTCAGCCAAGGATTCTCTTTACTGGTCTGAACCTTTATGGCTGACTTGATTCGTATTACCTGTATTTACTTCATCGACACCTGAATCTGTGTCTGAATTCACTACTGCCTGATCGTCTTCATCCTGAGAGACATCAGAGTCGTAACTGTTAGAATCATTATAATCATTGTTATCTTGAGAAGTTTGTTCGTCCACAGAAGAAGATTGATTTGCAGCATCAGCCTCAACTACAGAACCTTTAGTGTCTATTAAAGAATTCATCTTAATATCTTGAGCAAAACTAGCGCTCATCATTAGAATTAAAGGGCAAACAACCAGCATTTTAAACTTTATCATTTTACGTTACTCCAATAAAAACAGGTTAAAAACCGAGGCGAACATTACTCCTAAACTATAAATAACGCAAGGGTTTTTCACAACTAATATAGTTTTATACATATTCAGTATTATAGCAACGAATGAATAGCAATACTAAAGTTATTTTGGCATAATATTTCAAGTTTTTCAGCAAGCTAATGAGTAATATTAAAGAAAATTTACACCACACTATGAACCGCATTCGACAAGCGGAGAGTATGTATCATCGAGATCCGGGATCAGTGCAGTTATTAGCTGTATCAAAAGGTCAAGGGATTCACGCCATTCAAGCTGCATATACCGCAGGACAACGAGCTTTTGGTGAGAATTATTTACAAGAAGCCCTCAGCAAAATTGCTGTTTTTAAACATCTTCCTATAGAATGGCATTTCATTGGCACTTTACAAGCAAATAAAACTCGTCAAGTCGCTCAAAATTTTTCTTGGGTTCATAGCATAAATAGATGGAAAATTGCAAAGCGCTTAAGCGAACAACGCCCTCCAGAACTCACCCCTTTAAATTTGTGTATCGAAGTCAATATTAGTAACGAGCAGACCAAATCAGGATTACCTAAAGATAAAGTAGAAGAATTGGCTCATGCCATAAATTCATTACCCAATTTACGATTACGTGGATTGATGGTGATCCCTCAGCCTACTAAGGATTTGAATCAGCTGTTCGCCACTTACCAACAAGTACAAATCCTTCAACTCCTTTTGGCAAAACAAGGTTTACCCTTAGATACTTTGTCGATGGGAATGTCTTCTGATTTAGAGTTAGCTATTGCTGCTGGAAGCACTTTAGTGCGTATAGGAACGGGGATTTTTGGTTCAAGATAAAATAAATTTTCTAGCAGAACCCAGTATTTCGCCTATTTGTTCTAATAAAACGCATCAACCAGAATATAAGTTGTTAATTTATTTTTTTTTGGTAGTATATAATTGTTTACCTTATTGACAAGAGAGGGATTAGAAATGAAAAAATTATTTTACTTAAATTTAACGATTATGATCACTTTGATGTTCAGTTCCATTGCACACGCTAGTGAACTTTCTGGCACCTGGTCATCTAAATGTGCTGCAGATGAATCGGGAAATTATAACATTGAAACTTTTCAATTTTCAGAACATACTGCGATTTATGCAGTTAAAACTTATAGTGATCCCCAATGCAGTCATAAAATTTCGACATTACAAACTTATCGTAATTTTGAGTTAGGAAAGCCTGTTGCTGGGTTACTCCAAACTAGAAAGTTAAATTATACCTTCAAATCGGTCACCATGGCATATAATGACTCAGCAGCAGTTAAAGCAGCTAATCAAGCTAAAGACTATGGCTTTGATAGCTGGGTTCTCAATTACCCCAAAGAAGTTGCTCAATTAAAACGTAACAATTCCGCCTATCCAGAGCATTCTCGGGGTGAAAAATTCTACACTATAGTAAAAATCGATAAGAATCAGTTATACATGGGTGATTATGGCTCGGGAAAAGGCGACTCCGAAGCAACCCGACTTTCTCAAATTTATAAAGTTCCTTTTATAAAAGAGGCTATTAAATAAATATATAAAAATCTGTTATATTTTCGATTGCCGTGAAGTAAATTCACGGCAATCGACCAAAGGGAAGAGCTGCGCTTCTCCCCTTTGGAAACCCCATCGCTCTGCCTCCGGGGCAAGCCCCGGAGATTTCTTTCTTTAAAAGAGATAATTCTATTTCGTCTAAACTTTTTTCCGGGAAAATACCTTTTAATCTTAAAATTTTATTTTCTGCTTTCTTGCAAAACCTTCGTCTTTTGGCCTACTGCTGAATTGTATTGCTTTCTCCACTCCTCGAAATCAACACATAAAAAATCTATGCCTTATTTTGCCATTAGCGGTAACTATCAATAAAAAATGACTTATAAACACGTCGACAGAATATGCGAATTCCAGTAAAGTAAAATCTTAATTGACTTCTTTCGAAACCTTTGTCTTTTGGCATACTGCTGCGTTGTGTTGCTTTCTGCGGTGCTCATTTACTCGCATGTAGACTCCGCTCCTCGAAATCAACACGCCTTGCATTTTATAGGACTAAAATACTCGGTTTTGAAAGAAGTCTATTCTTATTTAGGATTTAATTGTTTGAGAATTTTATGAACAACGCAAATATTACCTTTGTTGGAGCAGGAAATATTGCTCGGGCACTTATTTCTGGATTGTTAGCTGCAGGTTATGATCCGCAAAAAATATGGGCTACGAATCCTTCCTTAGACAAGCTCGATTTTTTTCGTCAAAATTTTGGTATTCATACCACACAAAATAATCAAGAAGGCGTTTCTTATGCAGATATAGTGATATTATCAGTTAAAACAACTGTATTAGCGGAGGTTTGCAAAGAGATTAAAGAATTAATTGCTAAAAAATGTTCTTTAGTGATTTCTATAGCTGTGGGGCCTACTGATCATTTACTCCAAAAATGGTTAGGACCTCATTGTACTATTGTTCGTGCCATTCCTAATGTCCCAGCTTTGGTGGGTGCGGGCGTAACAGGCTTATATGCTGGAGAGAATGTTCGCAGTGTGGACCGTGATTTAGCAGAAGCTATTTTTCGAGCAGTAGGCGTAACCTTGTGGGTAAAAGAAGAAAATCAGTTAGATTTAATTTGTGGAATTTCTTCGAGTGGGCCTGCCTATATTTTTTTAATTATGGAATCCATGGAAGAAGCTGCAACCAAAATGGGCTTATCGCAAAAAACTGCTCGTTTACTTATCGCTCAAACCTTGTTAGGCTCCTCTAGATTAGCTCTGGAATCAGAGCAGTCGCTTGTTCAATTGCGTAAGCATGTTACTTCACCTAAAGGAACAACCGAACAAGCATTAAAAGTATTGGAAGAAGGAAAAATTCGTCAACTTTTGGCTGAAGCGATCCAAGCGGCAGTTGACAGAGCAAAAGAGATCACTCAATTATTGACGGGCGAATTAGAATAGACTTCCTGTAAAACCCAGTATTTTGGTCTAATGCAAGGCGTGTTACTTTCGAGGAGCGGAGTTTACATGCGAGTAAATGAGCACCGGAGAAAGTAACACAACGCGGCAGTAGCCCTAAAGACGAAGGTTTTGCAAGAAGTCTAATGAAAAATTTGTTTCTAACTTCATGGTATATTCCGCAGTTGCTCCAAATAGCTAATTAAGATAATATGGACTCTCATCATAAAAATGATTTTTTACTTTAAGCCCATAGGAGATTTTTATGAGTGAAACTGTCAAATCCATTAGTGACCTAGAGTTTGCCCGTGAAGTTTTACAAGAAAAAAAACCTGTTTTAGTCGATTTTTGGGCTGAATGGTGCGGCCCCTGCAAAATGATTGCTCCTATTGTTGAGCAGATAGCTGTAGATTTTGCCACACGCCTTAAAGTTGTAAAGGTCAATGTGGATGAAAATCCCCAAACTCCTGCTCAATATGGGGTAAGAGGCATTCCTAATTTGATTCTATTTAAAAACGGGAATGTTGTGGCTAATAAAGTTGGTGCTTTAAGCAAGTCTCAATTAATCACTTTTTTAGAAGAATATTGTTAAATGACTGTAACCGGATAATCTTGACAAAATTAAATTAACAGCTAAACTGTTTGTTAGGACTACATTCCAGAAAATCCAATCACACAACCCCATTTCTTCGCACTCAAGTTGATCTTTCTCAGCTCGTGTTGTTTTCAGATAGGGGAATTAGTTAACTATAAGTAGAGAGGCTTTATGAATTTGACTGCACTTAAAATAAAAAACCCCGCTGAACTAATGGCAATGGCCCAGCAATTGGGTGTTGAACGCGTTAGTAATATGCGCAAGCAAGATCTTACTTTCGCCATTTTAAAAGCTCATGCCCAAAAAGGAGAGGATATTTATGGTGATGGGGTTTTAGAAACTCTACAAGATGGTTTTGGTTTTTTACGTTCAGCTGCTAGTTCATTTTTAGCCGGTCCTGATGATATTTACGTTTCACCTAGTCAAGTTCGCCGTTTTGGATTGCGCACTGGAGATACCGTTTCTGGAAAAATCCGTCCACCCAAAGAAGGCGAACGTTATTTTGCTTTATTACAGGTGGAAACCATTAATTTAGATCCTCCAGAAAATCTAAGAAATAAAATTCTTTTTGAAAGTCTTACTCCTTTATTTCCTAATGAACGTCTTACCATGCAATTAGGTAATGGTAGTACAGAAGATATTACTGCGCGGATGATTGATTTAATAGCTCCAATTGGTAAAGGCCAACGTGGATTAATTGTTTCTCCACCTAAAGCTGGTAAAACCATGATGCTACAAAATATTGCTCATTCCATAGCAGAAAATTATCCTGAATGTATATTGATGGTACTTTTAATTGATGAGCGACCCGAAGAAGTAACTGAAATGGAGCGTTCTGTAAGAGGCGAAGTTGTCGCTTCTACTTTTGATGAACCTGCAACCCGTCATGTCCAAGTTGCCGAAATGGTAATAGAGAAAGCGAAACGTTTAGTTGAGCACCAACGAGATGTTGTTATTTTATTAGATTCAATTACCCGTTTAGCTCGAGCCTATAATACGGTTGTGCCCGCTTCTGGAAAGGTGTTAACTGGAGGTGTGGATGCTAATGCTTTACAGCGTCCAAAACGTTTCTTTGGCGCCGCTCGTAATATTGAAGAAGGTGGTAGTCTCACTATTATTGCCACAGCCCTGGTTGATACGGGTTCCAAAATGGATGATGTCATTTATGAGGAATTTAAAGGGACGGGTAATATGGAAATTCACTTGGACCGCCGTATTTCAGAAAAACGGCTATTTCCTGCACTTAGTATTAATCGCTCAGGAACTCGTAGAGAAGAACTTATTACCAAGCCAGATGAGCTACAAAAAATGTGGATATTACGCAAAATTTTACATCCTATGGATGAGTTAGCTGCCACTGAATTCTTAATTGAACGTTTAAAATTAACCAAAACTAATGATGAATTTTTTGATTCGATGAAAGGTTAAAAAAGGCTTTCTGCATTGGCAAATTAAACCTCGTGAGTACTTATCAAAATTAAAAAAAATCCGCGGGTTATTGCTACAAAAATATTAACTGAAGTTATTGTTTATCATCATTCATTAAATGATGTTTTTTATAAAAATAATTTGGCAACCTTATCTAATCAGCAGCAAGCTCTGGTCAAGCAATTCTGTTATGGAACTTTGCGGTGGTATTCCCATCTTAAATTGGTTGCTAGCTTTTTGATTTATAAACCCCTGCCCGCTCATCATCAAGATATTCACTGTTTGTTACTACTTGGACTTTATCAATTAATTCATTTACACAAACCTGTTTATGCTGCTGTTTCGGAAACAGTATCAGCCTGTCAAGCACTAAAGAAACCATGGGCGAAGGGTCTAATTAATCAAGCTTTACGAAAATTTATTAATCACTCACAAGATTTTTTACAAAAAGCAGCTGATTCCGAAGAGGCTCTATTTTCTCATCCTCAGTGGTTTATTAAATTGCTAAAGGTAAGATGGCCCCAACAGTGGCAATCTATTTTGGAAGCCAATAATACACAGGCACCCATGTTCTTGCGAGTTAACCTACAGCAGATTACTTTGAAGCAGTATTTATTGCAATTACAACACCATCAAATACCTGCCTTTCCAGTAGAAGATTTTCCACAAGCAATCTATTTAAATCCTCCACAAGGAGTAGAGAGCTTGCCTGGGTTTGAACAAGGGCTATGCAGTGTACAAGACCTCGCCAGTCAGAAGGTAGCAGAATTACTAAATATCAAACCTAACCAAAGAATATTGGATGCTTGTGCTGCACCTGGAGGAAAAACCAGTCATTTATTAGAATTGCAACCAAGACTAACTGAATTAGTAGCTGTCGATCAAAATCCTGCACGCATCGAGATGCTAGTCAGTAATGTAGAACGTCTGAAGCTCGAGCAAAAATCTTTACGCGTGATTGTAGGAGATGCCAGCCTACCGAAATCTTGGTGGGACGGACAATTTTTTGATCGAATACTAGTAGATGCTCCATGCTCAGCCACAGGAGTTATTCGTCGGCATCCTGATATAAAAATTTTACGCCAAGAAACCGATATTCTTGTCTCTGCAAAACAGCAACTTGCCTTATTAGAAGCCTTATGGCCGTTGCTTACTCCAAATGGATTGCTGCTTTATACTACTTGTTCGATTTTACCTGAAGAAAATGAATATTTAATCGTGCAGTTTTGCCAGAAACATGCAGATGCCCATCCTCTTCCAGTTAATATGTCGCTTGGCTTCGCACAAAAAATAGGTCACCAACTGTTACCTACTATTAACGGTAGTGATGGCTTTTATTATGCGTTACTGAATAAAACTAATACATCCCGGAAAGACGATATGAAATGAAATTTACCTAATCCCGCAACCTTACAGCCAATACATCACAATGCGCTCCATGCAACACAGTATTTGCGGTAGATCCTAGCAATAAACGCACTCCGTGACGGCCATGACTGCCAATTATAATCAAATCAATATCTCGCTCTTTAGCCTCATCGATAATAACATGGCCGGTTGGACCCACCATAATTAATTGTTGAGCTAAGCCAACACCTAACTTTTCGCCTAGTTTTTGTAAAGAGACTTGAGCTTCTTTAACTAAAATTTCCTCTATATCCACTCCCGCAGATACACCATACGCAGCTCCATAATTACTTAAATGCTCCACAACATGCAACAAAAATAAAGTAGCTTTATATTGATCTCTTATTTCTAAGGCTTTTTCAATCAGTCTCGCATCAGTTTTATGATCAAGCTCAACGGCTAGTATGATACGCTTATAATTTTTCATTTCTTTAATCCTTTAGAGAAGATGCAGATAATTAAGAATAACATGTTTAGGGATAGTCATCTATAACAAACTCACTGGATTATAATAAGGTCAGATAAAAATACCGGGTTTAGTAAGAAATCCATTAGATAACTTGTTCATGACCTGTGGGTAATTTAAAAGTAACACATTAAAAAAATTTACTTCTTTTTTATCCACAAGCAACTCACAAAAAATTAAGACTAATGCACTCTTACCACACAATATAGCTTATTCTTAAGTTATTCTAAAATAAAAGAAAAAAAGCTTTATACATTTTACGCTCTGTCTCTATAACAACAATTAATTAAAATATCTAATTATTTAATTAATAAAACTCATAACAAATCTTATTTTCTCTGTTTTAAAGCTTGACTAGAACCTCGTTCACCCAATTATGCAATATTACATTCTTTAGTTTAGATGATGTTTAACATTTAATCATTGACGGTAGTTAAAAAGTAACATATCATTGAACGGACTTGTTTAGTGGAGAATATCTATGTTGCGTACTTATCAGCCCAGTAAAATTCGTCGAAAACGAACTCATGGTTTTCGTACTCGTATGAGTACAGTGGGTGGCCGTAAAGTGATTAATCAACGTCGCTCCAAGGGACGAAAAAAATTAAGCGTTTAAATACTTATCCAAAAGAAAATCGCTTACTTTGTACACATCAACTTCAACTAATAATACCTAAATCTTCTCTATGTGATAGGTGTTATTTGTTATATTATCAACTTAATAACTTGGGTTTCCCACGCTTGGGGATTATTGCCAGTAAAAAAAAAATACGTTTGGCTGTCTTACGCAATAAATTGAAGCGACAAGTACGCGAGTCTTTTCGCTTACATCGTTATTTGTTGGGCGCCTATGATATAGTTGTGGTAACCCGTTCATTTGCCAAAGAGGCCAGTAATTATGAGTTACGACAATGTTTAGACAGATTATTTTTACAGTTGATCGAGCTGGGCAAATATTCTTAATTATTTTGTTGAAATTTTATCGTTACTTGGTTAGTCCATGGCTAGGAAATCACTGCCGATTTTTCCCATCCTGCTCTCATTACGCTATAAAAGCTATACAAGTGTATGGAGTTGTTAAAGGTTGCTATTTAACATTTTTGCGATTATTACGTTGTCATCCTTGGAATGATGGCGGATATGATCCATTACCTGATTCTAAAAACAATAGACTTCTTTCGAAACCTTCGTCTTTTGTCCTACTGCTGCGTTGTGTTGCTTTCTCCGGTGCTCATTTACTCGCATGTAAACTCCGCTCCTTGAAATCAACACGCCTTGCCTTGGGTTATAACAAGAGGGACCAAAATACTGGGTTTCGAAAGAAATCTAATAGCCATTCGTTAAAATCAAAAATAAGTAGAGTTTAAAAGTTATGAATTTTAATAATATAAGAAGAACGATTTTATATTTGGCATTAGCTGTTGTTGGAGTAATTATTTGGAATACCTGGATGAAAGAGCATCCGCCTCTTTCACCTAAGTCCGATAATTCTGTTGAAATAAAGCCTTCATCATCTAATTTTGTCCCACCTTCTTATGTTTCATCCAATACTACCCAACCTTCCTCCGGGACGGTAACTATAGTTCCAACTACGAACTTACCGACTCATGGACAGCTTATTCAAGTGAAAACAGATACACTGATGGTTTTTATCGATCTTCAGGGAGGTAATTTAGTAGAAGCGCAATTATTGCACTACCCAGAATCTCAAAAAAAACCTCAAATTCCTATTAGCATTCTTACTTCAAGCCCTACCACTTTATCTATTGCCGAAAATGGTTTAAAACAAAATGAAGCAACTCAAACAGAAATAATTAATTTTCAAACTGAAAAAAATCAATTTGCTCTGGAAAATAATCAGAAAAATTTAACTGTTAAATTATCGGGAAAGACTGCTTCAGGACTGAGGGTGGTTAAAATTTTTAATTTTGAACGTGATAAGTATAATATTGGTATCAGTTATGAATTAGAAAACTCCGGGAAAAAACCTTGGGTAGGAAATATATATCAACAAATTGTGCGCCACTATGTAGCACCTAAAAAATCCCTTCATTCCCGTTCCTATGAGGGTGGTGCTATTTCAAGTTCCGCTCACCCTTACGAAAAAATTTCCTATAAAGAATTAAAGGGAGTAAATATTAATCGAGATATTCAAGGTGGGTGGATTGCTTTACAACAACCTTATTTTTTGACTGCATGGATTCCACCTGCAGAGCAGAAAAATCATTACTACAGTGCCTCTTCCCCAGATGAAATTTACACAGTGGGTTATGTTGGTCCTCAAATCGTCCTGCAGCCAGGGGAAAAAACGACTCAACAATCTGTATTTTATGTTGGTCCTGAAATAGAAAAATATCTAAAAAATTTAGCGCATGGGTTAGATCTGACCATTGATTATGGTTGGTTATGGATGTTTTCGAAAATTATTTTTTGGGTGATGGATCATGTGCATAGTTTAGTAGGTAATTGGGGTTGGTCCATTATTATTACTACTTTATTAATTAAATTATTATTTTATAAATTATCTGAAAAAAGTTATCGTTCAATGGCTAAAATGCGGGAAATACAGCCGCGATTACAAGCATTAAAAGAAAGATTTGGAGATGATAAGCAAGCGTTTAGTAGAGCGACTATGGAATTTTATAAAAAGGAAAAGATAAATCCTTTAGGTGGTTGCTTACCTGTTATTATTCAAATACCGGTTTTTATAGCCTTATATTACGTTTTAATAGAAAGCGTTCAATTACGACAGGCGCCCTTTATTTTTTGGATTAAAGATTTGTCGGTGCATGATCCCTATTATGTGCTGCCTATTTTAATGGGGTTAAGTATGTTTTTGCAGCAACGTCTTAGTCCGCCACCTCCTGATCCAATGCAGGCCAAGATGATGATGTTTTTACCAGTCATCTTTACTGTATTCTTTTTATCATTTCCCGCTGGGTTGGTGTTGTATTGGTTAGTAAATAATTGTGCCAGTATTTTACAACAATGGTATGTGATGAAAACTTACCATCCAAAAGATGAAAAGCATAAAAAATTAAGAAAAAAAATTATTAAGAAGAAATAATGATTCCTTTGACACAGACCATTGCAGCAGTTGCAACCCCACCTGGCCGCGGTGGTATTGGTATCATACGTGTATCGGGTCCATTAGCTTCGCAAATTGGGATAGCTATTCTAGGCCATCTACCTTCTCCGAGGCAGGCTGAATACATATCTTTTAAAGACACAGAGGGTGGGTGGATTGATAAAGGGATTGCACTTTTTTTTCCGGCTCCTCATTCTTTCACTGGTGAAGATATATTAGAACTTCAAGGTCATGGTGGGCCTGTGGTGCTAGATATTTTGTTACAAAATATTCAATTAATGGGAGTTCGGCTGGCCAACCCTGGAGAGTTTTCACAAAGAGCATTTTTAAATGGTAAAATCGATCTCACTCAAGCAGAAGCTATTGCAGATTTAATTAATGCTAATTCACAGCAAGCCGCTCGTTGTGCTCTTCGTTCTTTACAAGGTGAATTTTCCAATCAAGTAAAACAGTTACTGGATTATTTAATTAAGTTGCGCATGTATGTAGAAGCTGCCATTGATTTTCCGGAAGAAGAAATAGATTTTATAAGTGAAGATAAAGTAAAGAATGATTTACAAGCACTAATTACCTTGATAAAAAAATTGCAACAGTCTGCTAAACAAGGGGCTTTATTACAGGAAGGGATGACTGTGGTCATTGTAGGCAAGCCCAATGTGGGTAAATCTAGTTTATTAAATAGCTTATGTGGGCGTGAAACAGCTATTGTTACAGAAATTCCTGGTACTACACGAGATGTGTTACGAGAATGTATCAATATAGATGGAATGCCTCTCCATATTATTGATACAGCTGGCTTACGTCAGACCGATGATCCTATTGAGCAAGAAGGGATAAGGCGAGCGCGTTTAGCTATGCAACAAGCAGATGTGGCGCTGCATATTGTAGATGCTAATAAAAATTATGCAGAGGATGACGATGAGATTCAGTTTTTAAATCAAATAAGCGAGAAAACTGCCGTTGTTAAAATAAGAAATAAAATTGATTTAATTGGAGAATTACCCGGAAAAAATACTCAAGAAGATAGGGTGTGTATTTCATTATCTGCTAAGTACCAACAAGGTGTGGAATTTTTAAAAGAACATTTGAAACACCATATGGGTTTCACTATGAATTCAGAAGGAGTATTCATAGCCAGACGCCGCCATTTAGAAGCCGTTGATAAAACCTTATATTACTTGCAAATGGGTCAACATCAGCTCAGTGAGCATCGGGCTGGAGAGCTATTAGCGGAAGATTTGCGTCAAGCTCAACAAGCGCTTAATGAAATTACTGGTGAATTTAGCGCCGATGAATTATTGGGGAAAATATTTTCTAATTTTTGTATAGGTAAATAATCATGGACATTATTATTGCAGGAGGCACGGGTTTCATTGGAAGGGAATTAGTAGATCACTTCGTTTCTTCTTCCTATCAGGTTTCTGTTATTAGTCGTGATGCAAAAAAAATCTTTCAGATTTTTGGTAATAAGGTAAAAAGTTTAACTTGGAAGCAATTACAGCAGCAAGGTTCTCAATCTTTAAAAGGCGCGAATATTCTTATAAATTTAGCAGGAGCTAATATTGGTTCGAAACTTTGGTCTGTTCAAAGAAAACAAGAGATCCTTTCAAGCCGTATTGATACCACCTCTCAACTAGCAAAATGGTGTAGTCAATTAGGTAAATCTGCACCGTCTCTATTGAATGCTAGTGCTATTGGGGTTTATGGTTTACAAGAAGCATGTGTTTTTGGGTTACCTCCCTCTTTAGATGAAAAAATTTCAATTGATTATGATAGTGCGCCGGATTTCTTGGCAAAAGTTGCTCGTGCATGGGAAAAAGCAACTTGGGTTGCTAAAGATGCGGGAGTACGAGTAGTAAACATGCGTTTTGGAATTGTATTAGGAAAACAGGGCGGGGCTCTTAAGCAATTAGTTATGCCTTTTAAATATTTTGTCGGAGGAAAAGTTGGGAGTGGGCAACAACCTTTTTCATGGATTGCCCTTGATGATTTAATTAAGGCAATAGATTTCATTATCAATCATAACGAAATAACGGGACCCATTAATTTAGTTGCACCTCAATCAGTGACACAAAATGAATTTGCTAAGTTAGTAGGTAAGATATTACATCGTCCAACAAAAATGGTTTTACCCGCATGGCTACTAAAATTGATAGCGGGTCAAATGGCTGAGGAGCTTTTATTGCGCGGACAGCATGTAATTCCAAAGCGATTACTAGAAGAAGGGTTTGTTTTTTCTTATGATTCTCTCGAAAAAGCTTTAGTATCAATATTAGGGTCTATTGACAATTGTCATTGCGAGCGTTAGCGAAGCAATTCAGTTCGTATTTGCAGAGCTAACTTTATTTTGGGCCAATCTGGTTTTATGATGCTAAATACAACACTATCACGAATATATCCATCTTCTAAAATCATATAGTTATGGGTTTAACGTGGAGTTTATTCACAAAATATTGACCTCAGGATGTAAATCAATAGAAAATTGTTCGCGAACAGAATTTTGGATATCTTCTGCTAGTTTTTTTATCTCCTTGCCAGATCCGTTGCCATAGTTAACCAATACGAGCGCATGTTGTTGATGGGTACCCACATTACCTATCCGACGTCCTTTCCAGCCGCATTTTTCTATCAGCCACGCTGCAGGAATTTTATACGTATCTTCTCCATTTAAAAAATAGGGAATTTGGGGATGCTGGTATGTTAAATCATGAAATTTATCTATGGAGATAATTGGATTTTTAAAAAAACTTCCGGCATTGCCAATATTTTTAGGATCAGGTAATTTTTCGGAACGTATTTTAATAATTGCATCGCTGATGACTTTAATATTAAGTTGAGTAACTCCCATTTGATGTAAGGTTTTTTTTAAAGGATCATATTCCACAAAAAATGCAGCCTTTTTATTAAGACGTAAAGTGACGGTTACAATTGCGAACTGATTTTTTAGCAGGGTTTTAAATACGCTATCCCGATAGCCAAACTGACAAGCGGAATGATCAAAAGTATGTAGTGAACCATCACTTAAACACATAGCAGTAAGATGGTCGAAAACTGTTTCTAGCTCTACCCCATAAGCACCGATGTTTTGTATGGGAGCCGCGCCTACAGTACCCGGAATAAGTGAAAGGTTTTCAATACCAGAAAAATTTTTCTCTAAACAAAATAAAACTAAATGATGCCATATTTCTCCTGCTCCAACAGTTAACCATACATGATGATCATTTTCAGCTGTAACATGGATTCCTTTAAATTGTGTTTTAATCACTAATCCAGGGAAATCCTCAGTAAATAAAATATTGCTGCCCTCTCCTAAGATAAATTTAGGAAAGTTTTTCCATTGCTTAGCTGCGAGCAACTGCTGAAGAGTGTCTACATTAGATATGGTAACGAAAAAGCGTGCTTTTGCATCAACTCCAAAAGTATTGTAAGCTTGTAATGAGATATTTTCTTGAACCATTTTTGAACTCCAGAAATATTATATTGTAATTATCGAATTATGCCAATGAGTCGTGATTTTTTTGCTTTAAAGGTAAATATCCTTTCGCTGGTACTTTTGAATGAAACACTTTCTCAAGATGCCCAAATACCACATATACGATCTGTTTTTAGGAGTGAGTTACATTTATGAGTCACTCTTCTCTGTTTGAGCAGTTATATTTAGGTTTGAAGGCTTTAAAACTTCCCCAAGATGAATCGCTACAAGAAAAAATGATCCAATTTCTTCTTTTTTTACAAAAGTGGAATCAACATTATAATCTCACTGCCATTACCGATCTAAAAGATATGATTAATCTTCATTTATTGGATAGTTTATCCATTGCTTTATACATTACAGGTGATAACATTTTAGATGTAGGAACGGGTGGCGGGTTTCCCGGAATTCCCCTGGCGTTGTATTTTCCGCAGAAAAAATGGGTGTTGTTAGATAGTAATGGAAAAAAAACTCGCTTTTTAGTACAGGCAAAAGCTGAACTTAAATTGGAAAATATTGAAATTATCCATACACGAGTGGAGAATTGGCAAACTGATCAAAAGTTTCACACTATTGTTACCCGTGCTGTAGGCAACATAAATGAGCTGCTCGATAAGACTCAGCACCTTTCTGCTTCACTATGTCGGTGGCTATTTATGAAAGGAATTTATCCGGCTGACGAGCTATCTACCTTACAAAAAAAAGTAACTGTATATCCTTTATCTGTGCCGGGTTTACTTGCACAAAGACATCTCGTGATGGTAGCGTGACAAAGGTTGGGGAAACAAACAAAATTAGACCTCTAAACAACTCGCAGTAGAACTAAAACCAAGGGTTTGAAGAAGTCTAAGTATAATTCTGGGAGTGAACTTGTGGGTAAGGCTATTGCCATTACTAATCAAAAAGGTGGAGTGGGCAAGACTACCACCTCGGTTAACTTAAGTGCCGCTTTGGCAGCCACTAAGCGTCGTGTTTTGCTAGTTGATTTGGATCCCCAAGGTAGCGCTACCGTAGGATGTGGAATTAATAAACAGCTACTACAATACTCTATTAATGAAGTATTATTAGAACAGTGTGAGGTCAAACAAGCCATTATTAAAACTAATTGGCAATATGATGTTTTGCCTGCTAATGGTGATTTAACAGTAGCAGAAGTACGCTTGCTACGAAAAGAAGGCAGCAGTCACTGTCTAAAAAAAGTTCTATTACCATTGCAAAATGAGTATGAGTTTATTTTAATTGATTGTCCCCCCTCCTTAAATATATTAAACGTTAATGCCTTGGTTGCGGCACAAAGTGTCATCATACCCATACAATGTGAATATTATGCTTTAGAGGGTTTGGCAAGTTTACTCAGTAGTATCGAACAAATTCGACGTGCAAACAACGTCAGCTTACAGGTTGAAGGGTTATTACGCACCATGTATGATGGAAGAAATAGCTTAACAGTTGAGGTTTCTGAGCAACTGTTGGTTCATTTTGGCGACAAGGTTTATCATACGATAATACCCCGTAACGTTCGTTTAGCAGAAGCGCCAAGCCACGGTATGCCTATAATATCTTATGATAAACGCTCTCAAGGTGCTGCAGCATATTTGGCTTTGGCGGGTGAATTATTACGAAGACTTACTGAAAAGGCAATGGCATGAAAAAATTAGGCAGAGGGCTAAGTGAGCTGGGTTTAAATGAACTCTTGAGTGGAACTAATCAATTTGTTGCTGCTCCTTTACCCCCATTAAATGCTTCTATTGAAAAAGAAGAAAAAATACTTTATTTACCTGTGGATAAGGTTGTTCCAAGTGAATATCAACCACGTAAGCAAATCGATTCTACTACTTTGTCTGAATTATCAGACTCCATTAAAGCTCAAGGAATCTTACAACCCATTATTGTCCGTCCTCGTCAAGATGATTCCTATGAAATTGTAGCGGGAGAAAGACGATGGCGAGCTGCACAGCTGGCTGGTTTAGATAAAATTCCGGCGATTTCGCGCAATATTTCTAATCAGACTACTGTGGCATTTGCCTTAATTGAAAATGTTCAACGTAAGGACTTAAATGCTATGGAGGAAGCGCAAGCCTTGCAAAGATTGTTGGAAGAATTTGGCTTAACGCATCAGGAAGTGGCTACAGCCATTGGAAAATCGCGTACGGCTGTTAGTAATTTGCTGCGATTATTACAATTGAATAAAAAAGTGAAAGATTTATTGATGGTGGGGAAGTTAGAAATGGGTCATGCTCGAGCATTGTTAGCTGTAACCGGCCCTCTTCAGGATGAATTAGCGCAGCAGGTAGTTGCTAAAGGATTATCTGTACGTGAAACTGAAGCTTTAGTCAACCGACATTCGGTGCCCAAATCTAATTTTTCTAAGTTGCGAGAAAAAGCAGATCCTAATACAATGCAATGGCAAAATCAGTTGGCTCAAAAATTGGGTGCTAAAGTCGAAATTAATCATAACAGCCAAGGAAAAGGTAAATTGGTAATCCAATATCTAAATCTAGAAGCGCTTGCCGAAATATTGGCTTTTTTTTCAATTGAATAAGGATAAAATTCTCTGAAACTCATTAGATCTCTTTCGAAACCTCCGCATGTAAATTCGTCGCCTCCAATATACCGTGCCTTGGATTATAACAAGAGGTCTATTAAACACAGTTTTTTATTATTGATAGCCCTTGTCCTTCTTACCGGGTGTCATTCAAAACGTACGTACCAAGGATATGTTGAAGGACGTTTTACTTACATTGCGACTTATTATCAAGGAAAATTAATAAAAATTGTTGTAGAACGTGGATCCCAAGTACAAGGTGGACAGATACTTTTCGCTTTGGAGCCTCAGCCTGAATTGTCTACTCTAAATTCAGCTATTGCTACGGTGAGTCAAATGAGAGCTAATTTAGCGGATAAAATGAAAGGTCAGCGACCTTCAGAGCTGGCGGCGACTATAGGTCAGATTCAGCAAGTCCAAGCGCAATTGGAATATGCTCAAAAAGATGTTCAGCGTAAACAAATTCTGGTAGAGAAGAATGCTATAGAACAAAACCAGCTAGATCAGGCTATAGAAAATTTGAAAATAGCCCAAGGTTCTTTAAAGCAACAACAGGCTAATTTGTTGACCGGCCATTTGGGTTCACGTGAAGAACAAATTAAAGCAGCCCAAGCGCAATTAGCTGGGGCGCAATCAGATTTAGAAAAAGCTCGATGGTCTTTACAGCAAAAAAATGTAGTGGCTCCAGTTAATGCTCAAGTTTTCGATATCTATTATCGATTAGGAGAAATGGTACCGGCTAATCAAGCGGTGCTTTCATTGTTGGCGCCGCGAGATATAAAAGTAGTGTTTTTTATTGATGAGCCGCATTTAAGCGAAATTAAAGTAGGCCAACTGGTGCGAGTTTTGTGCGATGGTTGTGAATCAGATATCACTGCTAGAATTAGTTTCATCTCCCCTTCTGTGGAATTTACTCCCCCTGTCATTTACAGTCGCAGTTCACGCGCTAAATTAGTGTATGAAGTAGAAGCTAAATTCGATAGCGGAAAAAATAAGCAAAAACTTCCACCATTACATCCGGGTTTGCCTGTGGACGTTGTGGTTAAATCAAATGACTCTTACTAATGATAGCGATTGGGTTATAGACGTAAAAGATTTGCGCAAAGAATTTTACGGAAAAGCTGTAGTGGATAATATTTCACTGCGAGTTCGCCGCGGTGAAATTTTTGGATTTTTAGGACCAAATGGCAGCGGTAAAACCACTACCATTCGTATGATCTGTGGTTTAATGACTCCTGATGGGGGTGAGGGTCATACACTTGGTTATGATATTCATACCCAAGCCAAATTAATAAAAAGTAATGTTGGCTATATGACGCAAAAGTTTAGTCTTTATGGCGACCTTACTATTTATGAGAATTTAGACTTCATAGCTAGAATGTATGATTTACAGCCACGTAGAGAAATAGTGCAATCCAGTATTGATAGGCTGGGAATTGGACGTGAAAGACAAAAACAATTAGCAGGTAACTTATCCGGAGGGTGGAAACAACGACTAGCTTTAGCTGCCGCCACCATCCATAATCCACAATTGCTATTATTAGATGAGCCTACTGCTGGTGTGGATCCTAAAGCGAGGCGTGAATTTTGGGATGCGATTCATCAATTATCGGCAGAAGGCATTACCGCTTTGGTAAGTACTCACTATATGGACGAAGCTGAACGATGTCATCGCCTAGCATATATTGCTTACGGAAAATTACTGACTTATGGTGTAATTAATGATGTCATCGCTCATGCACGTTTAACTACTTGGGAAATAAGGGGGACCAATTTAGGTCATTTAGCAGAGCAACTGAGAGGATTACCTGGAGTAGATCAAGTTGCGCCCTTTGGATTATTGCTTCATGTTAGTGGTACAGATGCAGAAAAATTAGCAGCATCTATTACTCCTTTCCAAACTCAACCAGATTATCAATGGAAGCAAATAGAGCCCAGTTTGGAAGATGTCTTTATCCATTTTATGAGTGAATCTCAGGATACATTTGCCTAATGATAGATCGTAATTCGTGGACACGTCTAAAAGCGATGATTATGAAAGAATTTGTGCAAATGCGCCGTGATCGAGTTACTTTTGCCATGATGATTGTTTTACCGTTAATGCAATTGATTTTATTTGGTTATGCCATTAACACTAATCCCAGATACTTACCTACTGCTGTGATTAATGCAGATCACAGTTCTTTAACCCGGATTTTTGTGGCAGCATTACAAAATACCTCTTATTTTAAAATTCAAAATTCGGGTGTCACCCAAAGTGAAGCAGAAAAGATGTTAGCTCGAGGAAAAGTACAGTTCGTCTTGGAGATTCCAGTTGATTTTACCCGAGAATTAATCCATGGGACTAAGCCTAAACTACTGATGTCGGTTGATGCTACCGATCCCTCCGCCACAGGTAACGCCCTTTCGGCTTTAAATAATTTAGCCCAATCGGTATTTAATCAAGAGCTAAGCCGTGGATTAAATTATTTATTGCCTGGGCCTCAGCCATTTCAATTGGTTGTTCACCAGAGATACAATCCGGAAGCGATCAGTCAATATAATATTGTTCCAGGGTTGATGGGGGTGGTATTAACTATGACGATGGTCATGATTACTAGTCTGGCAATCACTCGTGAGCGAGAGCGCGGCACAATGGAAAGTTTATTAGCTACTCCTGTACGTCCCATTGAAGTCATGGTTGGTAAGATTATACCCTATATTATGGTAGGTTATCTCCAGCAGCTGCTTATCATTGTGGCGGGAGTTTTGATTTTTGATGTTCCTCTTGAAGGAAGTGTTTTATTATTATTAATTGCTACTTTGCCGTTTATTTTTGCCAATTTGTCAGTAGGACTGACCTTTTCGACTATCGCTAAAAATCAGTTACAAGCTGTGCAGATGAGCTTTTTCTTTTTCTTACCCTCTATCTTGCTATCAGGATTCATGTTTCCCTTTCATGGCATGCCATCATGGGCTCAATACATTGGTAATTTATTACCTTTGACTCATTTTGTGAATATTGTGCGAGGTATCATGTTAAAGGGCAATGGCTTATTTGATATTTGGCAAGAGTTGTGGCCACTCTTTTTATTTATTGTAGTGGTATTAACTGTAGCGATACGCCGCTACAAGGAAACATTAGATTAATGTAAGAGAGCTCACCCTATAGCTAGGACTGTCATTGCGAACCGCGCTAGCGGTGAAGCAATCCCGTTTTTCTATCTAGATTGCCTCCCGGCGGTCAAAGGGGTATTTATAACTTTATATTTTTATTATTTCTGATATAATAACTAATTAAATTGAATTTTCTTTTTGGTTTTGGATAAGTTAAAATTTATTTTATGCAAACAGAAATTTGATGTCAGGTCACAAAACTTCAATCTATTCTCAACCCAAAGGCCTCTATTTATTATTTTCCACCGAGCTCTGGGAACGCTTTGGATTTTATACCGTACAAGCAATCCTAATTTTATATCTTACTAAAGGATTAGGCTATTCTGATTTTCGAGCAAACTTAGTATACGCAACCTTTAGTGCTTTATTGTACATTACTCCTATGATTGGCGGGTATGTTGCCGATCGATTTTTGGGTTTTCAACGAGCGATTATGATCGGGGGAGTACTTTCGATATTAGGATATGTTGTAACTGCTTTTCCCAATGAAAACGTTTTTTTTATTGGTTTAAGTATTCTTATTAGCGCTAATGGTCTATTTAAACCCAATGTTTCTGGAATGGTTGGCGAACTGTATGAAATAGGTGATCTACGCCGTGAAGGTGGATTTACCGTATTTTATATGGGAATAAATGTAGGAGCATTAATTCCGCCTTTAATTGCTGGAATTTTAACCATACATTATGGCTGGCATTTTGGTTTTTTGTTGGCTGCGGCCGGTATGGCTATTGGTTTTATGATATTTTCGTTGGGTCGAGATCGCCTAAATCTTGCTGGTAAACCTCCTCCAAGCAGCTCTTTAAGTAGAAACAATTCTTATAAGTGGTTATTTGAAATATTATTTTACTTAGGTTTTATTTTAATCACCTTACTTTGTATAGTAGCTTTTAAATTCCCTGCAGTGACTACTCATGTTGTAGAGGGCAGTACCGTGCTCATCGCTTTGGTAGTTATTTTCTATATGCGCCAAGAATCCCCAGCAGCGCGTAAAAAAATGCTTGCTAGCTTAGTGCTAACGGCAATTTCTATTGGATTTTGGGCATTATACAATCAAACTTTTACTTCTTTAACTTTATTTGCTGATCGTAATATGCAAAAGCAAATTTTAGGTATCCCTCTTACCGCATCAACTATGCAGTTTTTTAATCCGTTATATATCATTTTGTTAAGTCCGTTTATAAGTGCTCTTTGGGTAAAATTAGGCAAAAAACATCTCAATCCTTCTATCCCTCTAAAATTTGCTTTAGGAGTTTTATTTATGACCTGTGGGTTTTTTGTTTTACCTATAGGTATTTATTTCTTTGCTGCTCATGGTGAGGTTGGCCCGCAGTGGCTTATGTTAAGTTATTTGTTGCAAACTGTTGGAGAGCTTCTTATTTCTCCGGTTGGGTTAGCAATGATAACGGTGCTAACTCCTAAGCGTTTAGTAGGTATGATGATGGGGGTATGGTTTTTTGCCCAAGCAGCTTCTTTTTCTCTAGGAGGATCTTTAGCGAATTTAGCGGCGATTCCTGAAAAATTAACTCCTTCTAGTTCAATGCCAATCTATTATCATGCCTTTATACTTTTTGGTGAAATTTCTTTAGGCCTTACTGTGATTAGTTTGATATTGGTGCCGACATTGCGGCGCCTTATCAGGTCTAAATCAATCTAAGGGACGGAAGTCATTACAGACGATTAAGAATGAGTTCACCTAATACATTATGTAGTTTATTGGTGATGGAAGCTGAGGTGAGTTGATAAACGGTTTGTTCAAACTGTCTAACCTTTTGAATTTCACGTAAACTATTAGTTAAAAAAACTTCGTCAGCATCAAACAGATTTTGAAAATTTAAAGTTTGTTCATGAATTTTTATGCCTAATTTTTCTGCTGCCGCGATGAGAAAATGGCGGGTGACGCCAGGCAAAGCTCCTTCCATAATGGAGGGAGTGTAAAGCTCTTCGTTGTGAACCATATACAGGTTAGCGCAGCTTGCACTGCATATTTCCCCATGGGTATTGATTAATATAGCCTCTTCGAAGCCTTTGGCATAAGCCTGCTGTAAAGCAGCAATATTTTCTAAATAATTCAGGGTTTTGAATGAACTGAGAGGAGACCTTTCATTGCGTCTATATAAAGTATAAGCTAGATTAACTGGGCAAGCTGTTGAGGAAATTGCAAAGACCGTAATCAGTATAGTAATGATAGGAGTATTATGAGTGGCTAAACCGCGTGGGCCTATTCCTCGCGTTAATGTTAATCGGCTTCCGATGGCTTCGTTTTTAAAATTGTTAATAGCAATTAGTTTTTGGATGATTTCTTTCCATTCCTCTAAGCTAAAAGATAGAGGAATTTGAAGATGTTGAGCTCCTGCTGTTAAACGTTGCCAATGTTTGTCCAAAGCGAAAGGTTGATGAGCGTAACAACGTACGGTTTCAAATAAGCCATCCCCCAAAAGAAACCCTCTATCTTGTGATGAAAGGGTTGCTGCTGATTCCGATAAAAATTGACCATTTAAAAAACAAATAGTCATAAAGTTATGGAAGTTTGTTTGATCCGATTAATACATTGATGAATATGGTCAAAGCCTAAGTTAGTTGGGAGCTGCGCAATAGGGAAAAAAATCGCTTCACTCACATCATCACCAGGCATTATTTTTCCTGAAAATTCTTTGCCTAAAAAAACGGCTAAGTTAACTGGCTTCATACTGGAAGAATTGACATAAATTAAATCTATTAGCTCTAATTTTCCTACAGTTAACCCTGTTTCTTCTTCTAACTCACGGCGAGCGGCCTGTTCTGGAGCTTCATGTAGTTCTTGGAATCCTGCTGGTAAGGCCCAATGATCTTTTTTTGGCTCTACTGCTCTCTTTACTAAAAGTACTTGGTTTGCTTGAAATAAAAGTACGGCTACAGCGGGGCAAGGATTTTGATAATGTATGATTTCGCACTGATTACAAAAGGAGCGATTCATACCCTCCAAAAAAGTATCTTGAGTTTTATCGCCACACGCTGAACAATATTTAGCCAGTTTAATCAATTAGGTATACTCCAAAATAAGAAAGGAATATTATACCAAAGAATCCTTAAAATTTACTTAAAAAATTGGTAATTGTTCATAAATTAAACCGTTTTTATGTTTGACAAATCCGTATCCTTGTCAGACGAACCAAATGCTAAAATGCCTTATGCCCGATTATTATATTTATATTCTAGAATGTCAAAATGGAACCTTTTACACGGGTTATACTTTAGACTTGAGGCGGCGTTATCAGGAACATTTAAAAGGTTCGGGAAAATGTAAATACACACGGAGTTTCCCGCCGGTAAGAATTGCTGCCTTCTGGTCGATAGTTACCGACTTGTCCTCCATTTTGAAAATGGAACATAAAATAAAAAGTTTGTCTCGGCAACGAAAAATCCAATTAATTGAAAATCCAAATTTTATTCAACGCTTCTTGAAAGATTGTAAGTGTTCATGAGGTTTAATTTGCCAACGCAGAAAGGGGGCTTTCCTTAAAGATTTATAAGATCTGTCACTATAAAAAGGAATAAGGCATTATAAACTCTGGATAATCTGCTAAAAATTGATTAATTCCTTCATTTCGCAAATCACAGGCGGGGCATGTTTGGCATCCTTTACCTGAAAGACCATTGTAGCAAGTAATGGTTACTTTCAATAAATATTCTAATAAACCTAATTGGTAAGCTAATAAGAGCGTTTCTTTCTTAGTCATATGTACTAAAGGAGTGTGAACTTCGAAGTTTGGATTGCCTAAATCCAAACGTAGAACTTGCTGGATTAAATCCATATAATAGCGCGAGCAGTCCCGATATCCAGAGTTCGCTGTTTCTAATTCCAATACTCCCAAATAGATACAAGAAGCGTTAACATGATATGCATAAACTCCACACAATTGTGCTATTAACCCATTGCGCCCTAAAACTAAAGTATTAGGTGGTTGGTTGGGTTTTTGGACTATCTCTTGAGCGTTTCCAATTAAAGCATTCGAGGTCACTTTTGCTAAAATGTCGAAATTTATTTCTTCATGATCCACTTGCCAGTCAAGACAAATTTGAGCGGCTTGTTGCAATTCCACGTTGTGGCGCTGCTCATAATGAAAAGAAAGGCTAAGTACTTGGTCGGCGCCAAATTTTTTTATTGCCAAAGCTAGGCATATAGATGAATCCATACCTCCAGAATGGCATACAATTGCTTTTTTTTTCTTTTTAACCATAGGTTTAAGTTTTTTTTAAGGGTTCATTAAGATTATTTTAATCTGAGGCCGTTATCTTGATAACTGAATATTTATTTCAATCATAATATAGGAGAATGACTTATGGCAACGAATCGCATGGCAAATTTCCGACGTATGGTAGAACGTTTTGCGCAAGAGCCACCTCTTTTATCTACTCAAGAAAAAATAGAAGTTATGAATTCCTCATTACTATTTAGTCGAAGTGTAGAAGGGCTGCAGGTACAGTTAAACAATCGTTTTGATTGGGTTTATCGTACCCTACAGAATATTAAACGCCGCTTGCCTAATTAAAATTAGTAATAACTTACTCTGTAGCATGGAACGCTCATCTGTTGCCAATCTATTAATTACTCATATCAAAACTGGTTTTGTTCACTAAAATACGGTCATTGCGACCCCGAGCGTGACCGAGGCAATCCAGTACAGACCATTGCCAAAAGTACGAACTGGATTGCTCGCAATGACAATTGTCAACCGACCCGAGTCATTACTGTATTAAACATCGATGTTTTCGGCGCTTAGGGCATTTTCTTCAATAAATTGACGTCGCGGCTCTACTTGGTCACCCATAAGAGTGGTGAAAATTTCATCAGCAGCAACCACGTCTTCAATGCTAACTTTAAGTAAACGACGTAATTGTGGATCCATCGTGGTATCCCACAATTGTTCTGGATTCATTTCACCTAAACCTTTATAGCGTGAAATGGCTAATCCTTTTTTAGCTTCTTCTAATAACCAATGGTATACCTGATCGAAGCAGGTTACCATTTGGCGTTTATCACCTCGCACTATAAAAGCATTCTCCTCAAACAATCCCTGGGTTTTGTTTTGGGCAGCAATAATATGCTTATAATCATTAGCATTAAAAAATTCTGCTTTAAGCAAGTAGTCTTTGATAATGCCATGAGTCTTTACCCTAATTTTGGGGAGAAATTGCTTAAGATTAGAATCGGCTTGCAACTGTATTTGATAATCTGCATTTTGTTTATCAAGATATTGGTCGATATATTTTTGTAAGGTATCATTCCAAGCATTAACAGTATGTTCCTCAGTTAACTGGATGGTTTGAATAGGTAGAATGTATAACATGGCTTCTAAAACAGGCTTAGGATAATAGCGTGATAAACGCTGAATACTACGTAAAGCACGTCGATGATGCAGTAGCATTGTTTCTAAGGCAGAACTTGAAATAGCGGGGACATCGGCATGAGGATGAAATTTGGCGCTTTCTAAAGAAAGTTGTAATAAATAAGTATCTAAAGCTTCATCATCTTTTATGTATTCTCTTGTTTACCCTTTTTTACTTTATAGAAAGGTGGTTGTGCAATGTAAATATGGCCCCGTTCAATTAAGCTCTGGCATTTGACGATAAAAAAAAGTAAAATAAAGTGCGAATATGTGAACCATCTACGTCAGCATCGGTCATGATTATAATGCGATGGTAGCGTAACTTATCAGGATTGTATTCCTCCCTGCCGATTCCACAACCCATTGCAGTTATTAATGTGCCAACTTCACGGAAGCAAGCATTTTATCAAATCGTGCTTTTTCCACATTAAAATTTTTCCTTTAAGGGGCAAAATCGCTTGATTGCGGCGATCTCGTGCTTGTTTGGCAGAGCCTCCTGCCGAATCGCCTTCTACTAAAAAAAGTTCACATAAGGCCGGATCTTTTTCTTGGCAATCCGCTAATTTTCCAGGTAATCCTGCAATATCCAAAACGTTTTTGCGACGAGTCATATCTCGGGCTTTACGTGCTGCTTCACGTGCTCGTGCAGCATCAATCATTTTCATGACAATAGCTTTGGCTGGGAAGGATTTTCTAACAGAAATTCTAGTAATTTGTTCAGAGACACAGGATTCTACAATTGCTTTTACTTCAGAAGAAACTAATTTATCTTTTGTTTGTGAAGAAAATTTAGGATCAGGAACTTTAACCGATAACACGGCAGTGAGCCCTTCACGTGCGTCATCTCCTATAGTATCTACTTTCGCTTTTTTGGCAATAACCTTCTGTTTCAATATAACTATTTAGTGTGCGAGTTAAAGCACCACGTAAACCGGTGAGGTGGGTTCCTCCATCACGTTGAGGTATATTGTTGGTGAAACAGAAGACAGTCTCTTGAAATCCATCATTCCACTGAATGGCTGCTTCAACCGAAGTATTATCTTTTTCTTGAATAAAGTAGAAAACATCAGGATGAATAGGGGTTTTTATTGCGATTTAGATGCTGCACAAAAGCCCTTATTCCTCCTTGGTATTGAAAAATATCTTTTTTGCCGGTTGCTTCCTCCAACAACTCGATTTTAACGCCTGAGTTTAAAAAGGACAGTTCACGTAAACGTTTAGCTAAAATTTCATAATGAAATTCGATATTACTAAAAATTTCTTTACTAGGTTTAAAGTGTACTTCAGTTCCAGTTTCAGGAGTGTTGCCTGTAACTGTTAAAGGTGCTTGTGGCACGCCCATTTTGTAATGTTGATAGTGAATGTTTCCTTTTTGATATATGGTGAGGTAAAGTTCTTCGGAAAGA
>CAVQTK010000010.1:0-116173 GCA_963716455.1 uncultured Pseudomonadota bacterium | reverse complement strand
ATCGGTTTAATGATTTCTTCCATTACCCCTTCGATTAAAGTTTTTTGATTTACATCAGGATCATGCTGGGTGGAAAGCACCACGCAATCGATCGCAACGGGATGCCCATTCTCGTAGATAAAGGTTAATTGGCACTTGGCATCTGGTCGTAACCAGCGGAGTGTTCCAGACTTGCGCACCTGTGCTTGGCGTTGCATTAAGCGGTGAGCATAGGTTATGGGTGCTGGCATGAGTACTTCGGTTTCATTGCTTGCATAGCCAAACATCATTCCCTGATCGCCGGCTCCTAATTCTTTGTTTTGATGGGCGTCTACTCCAACTGCAATATCAGGAGATTGCTTGCTAAGAGCAGTAAGAATGGCGCAGGTTTCGGCATCAAAACCATATTGGTGGCCGCAATAACCTACGTCACGAATAACGTCTCGGGCTATTTGTTCAATTCTACCCAAGCAGTAGTTGTGATTTCACCTGTAACAAGCACTAGCCCCGATTTTATAACTGTTTCGCAGGCAACACGTGAGTAGGGATCCTTGGCGATCAAAGCATCTAAAACCGCATCGGAAATTTGATCGGCTAGCTTATCTGGATGTCCTTCAGAGACAGATTCTGAAGTAAATCATTCTCTACTGCTCATTCTTTACCCCTGCCACAAAACTTGTAGTTTAATATAATCCAGCAAGGGCTGCAATTTGCAAAGGTTATGCATAGGAATGCACTAAGGCTAAAACACTGCGTTTCGCCAGATATCTAATGCAGCATAATTCCCCACTTAGTTAGTAAAAAAGTAACTCAGCAATATATGACAGATTGTGTGAGAAATATTACCTGGTGTTCTAAAAAGTAACAAAAATTCAAATATATAAATTATTTTTAGTCAAAGAGCCCAATGTGAGGTAAGTGTAGATTCATTTACTTCATAGATTATGAAACTGATAATAATAAATGTATAAAAAATAATTATGCATCAAATAGAAATAAGCACACTAAAAATTTATTCTTACATAGAGGAAAATTTATGAAAACACCCATACCCGTAGAAAATTTTGACAATCAAGAAGACTCTAAGATTTCCATATCAACAATGCATAGGATCATTAAAGGGGTAACATTTTCGGATGAAAATAGTTCCCCTTCATGGCAGGATAAAATAGGCGAACTAAATGCATTATTACCGAACCCAAGATATTCCTCATTAAAAGATCAAGAAAAACTTAATATTGCTTTAATACGTTTAATCGTATCAATTATTGATGACTGGTGGCGGCCAGAGATTATGCCTGAAGGTGCAAAAAAATTAGTTAAATTATTAGTAGATAAAGGTGGCTAATCCAAATGTCACGACAAAAGAGGGTATTGGGCCTGCCCACATTGCGGCTTATTTTTGGTATAAAGATTTACTTTTTTTTTGATCAATGTGGCGCTCATATCGGGCAATCTTCCGGCGAAGTCAAGCAAAGCATTCAAAAAATTGATCATGAATATTCTGATCCACTATTTCGTGTTAAAAATTGGCGTAAAAAGATTTCCAGACCACTACGCTTAGGTGGGACTCCTGAAGAATATCATGATCATGCTATGCGAGAGGCAGATGGATTAGCCAAATATAAATTCAGTGAGATACTAGATTATCAAATGGAATATAGCTGGACTATCAGAAGACGTACTGCAACAAGGGCTTTTACGGTTGCTTGCTGTGCAATTCAAGCCGCTAAACCAGGAATGGAGGAGCTCACTAGAGGAATATATGATTTGATTCCGACTATTTTAAAATTCGAGGGGGTAGCACATGATAAACGGGAAATAAAAAATATTTCCGATAAACATCAGCTGCTTAAAAAACATATGGGACGTGCTGCACAGGAGCGGCTGTGGTTGCTGTTGTGCGATTCAAGCCGCACAAGAACGAGAAATAAAAAATATTGCCGGTAAACATCAACTGCTTAAAGAGCATATAGATAGAAGCTTTTATAGATCACTCACTCCTAAAGACTCCAGTCAATCCGATAAAGCCCCAACAGAGATTAAACACTATTTTAGCATTAGCTAACCATACCTTGGGTTGGATTACCCGGGAAGACGATCGGACACGCAAGCTTTTGCTTGCGTGTCGTATCAGCCAACATGCTTAAAATGTTTGGAAAAGATACTCTTAGACAAGAAGTGAGAACGTGTATTTTAACGCTCAATGTTCCTAAGACTAATACAAAAAGTTAAAAAGCGGTTGTGATTCATTTTTAAATTTATTCGTCGCGGCTTGCCGCGGGGATTTTTATTTTAAAGTAAATTATCTCACTTTTCTGTCTTTAACCAAAGCTAAATAACATGTTGTATTTGCTCAATAACTGCGATTAACTGTTGATAGAGTTCTTCTAATATTTTTTATGTCCTGCTTTGTAATATCTTTCCATAGTTCCTTTATTGTCTTCTGTAAATCGTAGTTCTACTTCCCTAGATGAAAAGCATAGCCCTGTTAATAATTCTGCGCCTCATATTCGCGAAGAAGTTGTGCCTGATCTTGCTAAGGAAGTAGCGAAAATGAAGAAAATATCTGCCTCAGGATACCAAATATGGTTATTAGAATTGGGCAGTAAAATTCTTGAGCTGGATAATCGAATTAATAGTTGTTGTATGGCGTCAAATACGCGGCGTATCTTGCGCGAGAAACGTGATGGATTAATCCATCTTTATGCAAAACTAAAGAGCATAGTGAATAAAAAGAACTTAACGCGACATCAGTTAGAAGAGTTGGAGATTATAATTGCGCAATGCGGTGATAAGAAAGCGATGAATGTTTTTTGCTATCGTCTGGGTACTTTTTCGTTTTCTTTGTTTACTTCTGCGGCGAAAACCGATACGTTGCAGTTGATCCATGCGCTTGGTCGGTCCATTAATCAACAAGTTAATAGCCGAAGGTAATTGATATTATAACAAGCGCCATTGTTTTTAATGGTCTTCACTGTGAAGGTTTGGTTGGGGGAGGTAATTCTAATTAAAGCTAAACAAAAGGCCTAAGAAAATAACACATCCAAACCAATTGTTATTTATAAAGCGCGAAAACAATCTGCAGGGTGGCGATGATAGATTAAAATTTGCTGATAAATTGCTAAAAATAAAGCGCAACCCCATCCGAGATAGAAGCTTTTTCCTAATGCCAAAAAATGGGCCATTATCAACCAAGAAATCAGTACTGTTATTTGTAATGAAGCAATAATAAGTCGATCGTATTGGGCGAATAAAATTGCTGTGGATTTAACTCCGACTTGTATATCATCTTCTCGGTCTGCCATCGCATATTGAGTATCATAAGCAATAATCCATAAAGCCGTAGTAGCAAATAACCACCAGGCTAACAGAGGAATACTGTTGGTTTGCGCGGCAAAGGCCATGGGGATTTCCCAAGCAAATGCGATTCCTAGAAAAGCTTGGGGCCAATAAGTGATGCGTTTCATAAAAGGGTACAGTAATGCGACAAACCAGCCAATGACTCCGCTAAATAAATAGTTAGCTTATTTAAGAGCAAAACTAAGCCCAAACAAAGCAGGCAAAGCATGCCGAATAAAATGAGCGCATGTTTAACTTTTATTACTCGAGTGGTTAAAGGACGGTCTTGAGTACGTTTGACCTTATGATCGAAATCTCGATCAGCTATGTCATTTATTATACAGCCCGCAGTACGCATTAATATCACTCCTAAAATGAAGATTAGAAGGATTGGTGATTGGGGGATACCTTGGGCTGAAATCCACAGAGCCCATAAAGTAGGCCATAGCAGGAGTAAAATGCCAATTGGTTTGTCTAAGCGCATTAATCTAATGTAATCATTTGCAAATTGCTGCGTTGCTTCGGTGCTCAAATCCTCACATACTGGCGTGTATGCTCCGGTTTTGCGCTTCGATGCGCCTTGCACTTTGCTACCAGCAGCGAATTTCGCAAGAAGTCTATTAGGCTTCTGTGTTGCAGCACTCGCTCGAGGCTTATTTATTTTCATATGAACTCCGCTCCTCGCTTCTTTTGCCTTGCATTTGAATAAAATACTTGGTTTGGAAAAGGTCTATTTAACATGAAGAAAAAAATCAGGTAAAAATGTTTCTATTATTAATAAAGGAAACTTTTTAAAAAGCAAAGTTGAGCATCTGGTCCATAAAGGTACAGCTGATTTTGGGCAACAACTTTGAAAACTTTGATAATAGGGGTGGGTATAAGGCAATATACAAAACAAAAAGGGGCTGCGTTTTAAGTTAGAATCACTAAATAAAAAAGTGCCAATGGATTGGCTTGTATTGGCGGGGATATTTGTATTTTCTATAGTGGTTACTGGAATGACTGTACGGGTCCATACCCAAGGTCTTTGTCGGACGCAGTGAACGATTTCACGAATCCATACTTTAGAGTCGCTTTCTAAAGAGGGAAGTATCAATCTTTCTTCGGGATAGGCATTAGACCAGCCATTTTTTTGTAAGCGCAGATCTAGAGCATTATGACTCATTTTCTGTAAGCGAATGGTCAATGAGTCTGCGGCAGTTAAACACTGCCATTGTTCCTGAGTCAAACCTTTTAGGGGAAGGTTAATATACCAAGCTACTGGAGAAGGGTTTTGCCATTCCCCAGTTCCTGTTTCATGTATCATGTACGCAAACTTAGCATACCTTAGCTGCGACTGACAATAACTTTACTACCAATACGCAAAAAACTTTGATTTAGCCACTCGGCATCTGCTTTATACATACGGACACACCCGTGGCTGGCATTATACCCTGGAAGCTCATAGGAGCCATGTAATGCATAGCCACCATGAAAAAACATACAATAAGGCATGGGGGCGCCTCCGCGAGTAGTGACAGGGAATTTAGTTGATATACAGTCGGCCCCTTTCTTTCCAGTCACATGGAAACTACCCGTGGGAGTGGTGCATCTTCCATGAATATCGGCGCAGTAGCCTTTTGCACTAGAAATGGGTCCCCAACGGACAAGTCGGCCGCTCCCATCGTAGGCTCCAAAAGCTTGCTTATCTATGCTTCTAAGACGGCATTGCCTCCTGGGGGAGAAATTTGGGCCGCAAAAGGAGAGAGCGACATGAGTGATACCGACTGTAAATTTTTTGGTACAATAATCCAGGGTCGGCTACCAATTGGTCTATTAGTGCGATTTAGGCGCATGACCATATCTCGCTCTCGTGGATTAGGAAAGAGTCTCTCCCAACTTTTTGTTGCCGGCTTTACACAATTAAATTGAGAATAATTACAGAGCTGTCTTCCATAATAATTTGCTGCTTGTACATTAATTTGTATGGCACAGAGGAAGGTTATGCCAGTGACGAACGATAAAACCCCTTTCATGTGTTTCTCCTTTTTACCTATTGCTTTGAAAAATTCTTTAGTTACGTACTAATTTTTATTTCTATATTTCTAATTATAGTTGGTGATTTTAAATATATGGAAAAAAGACTTATTTTTGGACAAATAGTGTGGCCATTGAAATGTGGCACAAAAGCTTAATATTTTTTTAAGGTATTTGCGGTAAGATATTAGATATTTAGTCGGAGGACATACTCAATTATGATAGAGTCCACATTTATCGAAACTATGTCGCGCGCTATTAGCGACTATCGTCAAATCTTAAAAAAATATCTTACGCCTCAACAGCGTAATGCAAAAATAGCACAGTTGCGCTTAAAAGATCCTAGTATATTTTTTAGCGAGTCGGTGTTGTTTAGAGTTGCAAAAGAGATTTTGGCGGATATTGAAAAAAATATTCGTATTCCTAATGAAGGATATTACTCTTACTACGGTATTGTAAGGTTTGCAAAATATTTAGGTGAATATCTAAACAATTTTATTGTTGAAGATGATCAAGTAATTCATAAAGCCCAGAAAGCTTCGGGTTTGTTGGTTAAAACCATTCAGTTGCTGAGTGTTCCTGGAGAGCAGCTCACTGAGCAAGTGGTACAGCAAGTAGTTGCCTATCACCCACTAATTTTGGAGCTTGCTTCGCAGGATCAAATTTCTCTCTATACCAGTACCTTGGAGCGTTTATACGAAAAGAATAAAACTTTTTTTCGCAAAGTCATGCACGATTTTGAAACCAGATTAGGGGAAACTTTAGCGCAAGCAGCTTAAACCTAAAATTCTGCAGTTGCCTCCTACTGCGAAGACCTATTGCACAGAATCTTGAGACTTTTTTGTGAATTTTTTCCTTCACCGGACGGGGGAGTACGGCTTTTAGGAAAAAATTCACAAGAAACCTTAAATCTTGCAGCGCACTAAATGTTCTCGCTACGGTGGTAACTGCAGAGATTTAGGTTAAATACATTTCTGCTTGAGAGGTGGTGCTCCTTGACAATTTGCTTGAGGCTCAACTAGTATGTAGTTTCACAAAAGATTTGATGAAAACAAAGGGTGTTGTATGAAGCAGCAGTCATCGCATGAGCAGCAAATTCTTGAGCAATATGCCAGCATTTCACAGCGTAAGGTTCTGAGCAGCCAAGCAGACTTAAGTCCCAAGGATCATGCTATGCCAGAAATGCTTGCCTGGTGTCGACAGCAAAAAAGCATTGTTGTCTTACAAAGCGGTACAATTCTTACTAGCGATCCTACCTCTCGATTAGTTCAAAATTGTAAAATTGTGATGCACAATAAAGGGTTGGTTCCTGGTTTAGTATTCCCCGCTACCAGCGCATTGATCCGTATACTGTTAGAAAATGCTGAAGAACGGAATCACCAGGATGGTGATAATGACAATATCGTTGAGGTTAGTACTCAGCAGCAGCGATTACGTTTGTTAGTTAAAGGTGCGTTAGATGTTGAGGCCACCGATATTCATATAGAAGTCAGAGCGGACGTGGCTCGCATCCGTTTCCGCAAACATGGAGAACTATTTTTACATGCCGAATGGTTGCCTAAGCTAGCAAGAGAAGTAGCATCCGTAGCCTTTAATAAAGAAACCGATCATGCCATCACCCACTTTAATCCTCTAGTCCCACAAAATGCTTCGATGCCATTGTTAATTGATGAAAAAGAAGTACGCTTGCGTTTGGCAAGTTTACCTGCTCATGGCGGATTTGATGTGGTGCTACGTATTTTAACCACAGCAGATAAAGATATTCCTTCTCTAGAACAACTTGGGTATTTGCCTGAACAAGTGGCTTTACTAAAACGCGCTGTGAATATGCCTTATGGGGCAGTTTTATTAGCAGGACCGACAGGCTCAGGCAAAACTACTACCTTAGCATCTTGCATGCAATTGATTGAGGATTATCGAAAATTATATTCCATCGAAGACCCAGTCGAAAAAGTAGTCAACAGTGTGACCCAAGTTCCAGTCAATACGGAACATTATGATCGCAGTTTTGCCAGTATGGCTCGAACTGTGTTACGCATGGATCCAGATGTGTTGGTGTTGGGTGAAATGCGTGATGAGGATACAGCAAGTGTAATGGTGCGCGCTGCTATTACAGGTCATTTAGTTTTCTCCACTGTACATGCTAATAGTGCCCCAGGAATTATCACTCGACTCACTGATTTAGGGGTAGCGGCAAAATTGCTGGCTAGCCCGGACTTATTAGTTTGCTTAATTTGCCAACGGTTGGCTCCCATATTATGTCCCCATTGTTCTATACCACTAGAGCAGTCAGACCGCCATCGAAGCCATGTTTCACGTTGGCGGGATATCTTTGCCGAGAGAATCTCTAAAGTGAAAGCGCGTGGACAAGATTGCGCTAAATGTCATGGGTTAGGCATATATACCCGCAAGGTGGTGGCAGAAATGATTTGGATTGATGAGCGTGGTCGACAATTTATTCACGAAAACAATACGAGTGGTTGGTTGATTTATCTTAAGGAAAACGGTTGGTTAAGTTACCACGACCGGCTTTTGCAATTAGTTAAAGAAGGGCAAGTTGATCCTTTGGACGCTGAGTCTTTAGCGGGAGAATTTAGTAGTAGTTTTACTTCTTCAACGCCCATATTAAGAGCTGAAGGTGGTTGGGATGATGGCTGGTAATTCGTAAGATCCCGTGGTGTGGGTACCTTTTTGCAGGTGAAAATAAAAGCGAGACATATAAGTAAATGAGCTAATCCCATGTTTACAGAATTAAAGCAGCGATTTTGGCACTTACAGTTTACACGTAAATATCAGCAAGCTTTTTTAGAAGATTTATCTTCTCTTATAGAAGATGGGGTCCCTGCCAGTCAAGCCATCGATACCATTGTTGAGATAGCAGATAATATCACTCAAATTGTAGCTAAGCATATTAGCGCTAATTTAAGTAGAGGACAAAGTTTGGCAGATGGTATGAAAACCTGGTTTTCACATTCTGTGATAGAAGTAATTAGAGTTGGAGAATCTAGTGGTGCTTTACCAGAAACTTTAAAGGCTGCAGCAAATACGTATCGTGAATACAGCAATACTTTTAATGCATTTCTAGTTTCAACTCTTTATCCTGTTACCGTATTAATCATAGCGCTTACGATGACAGTTTTTATTAAAAATACAGTACTTAGTAGTTTTTTAGACATTAAGCCGATTACCTCTTGGCCACCGGTGGGTAAAAATTTATATCGCATTGGTTATATAGTAGAAAAATGGTGGTGGTTAATTTCTATCTCTCTAATTTCTTTTGCGTTAATTATTGATAGTCTGTTAAAGAATCTAACCGGAAAAGTACGCTATTGGATAGATGAAATCCCATTAATATCGTTGTACAGAAGCAATTTAGCAGCTCGCTTTATGGAGACATTAGGACTATTAATTTCTAATGGAGTCATATTGAAGCAGGCGCTTAGCACTTTGCAATATGATGCTGAGCCTTACTTCTCATGGCATTTATTACAAATGGAATATAATCTGAGCGGAGGTCAAGAAAATATAGCTGATGTGCTCAATACCAATTTAATTCATCACAATGATTTAATCAGGTTGCGAGTTGTGGCGAAAGGCAAAGGCTTTGAACATGCCTTAGTAAGTTTAGGTCGTCAAGCTCGGCGCCGGATTGCCAAAACAATCGAACGTACTGGAAAGTTTATTGGTGCTTTTTTCATGATAATCGCGGCATCGTTAGCGATGACAATAGTATTTGGAATATACACTGTTGGCAGTATTTTAACATAATGCCTACATTTTATTTTTTGAGTAATCATGTTATGCTTCCTGCGGGGGTAGTAACCTTGAGGAGATAAATATGAAAAAAATTGGAATAAAACAAGCGGGAATTTCTTTGCTTGAGGTGCTTTTATCTTTAGGCATTATCGCAATTACTTTAGTAATGGTTTTACAATATTTTGGTTCTGCCACCTCAACTCAAAAATTAAATACAGTACGTAATATCATAGGAGTAGATGTTTCTGCTATTCAATTGTGGGGAAGTCAGCATGGAACTTTTAGTGATCTGGATAGCATGGATACCTTAATCCAAAAAGGATATATTAGTTCCAACACTAAAAATGTATCCTGTGATAACAAAAGCACTTCTTGTCGACAATTAACTCCTTGGCAGCAAGAAGTTTCGGTAAGTCAAGGCGGTGGCAATTCTTCTCAAATTATATTAAATATTCCGTTGCCTACAACGAATTTGTGTAATGCCATTCAAGAAAGTTTCAATGATATGGTGCCTAATGGGGCAACTTGTTCAGATAATAATGCTAAAATAGCTGTAGATTTGCGCAAGTCTTAGGATATATTCTTGCTTAAACAACAGGCATTTACTTTAGTAGAATTGCTGTTGGTACTAGTCTGCATAGCTATAATTACGCTATGGTCAACTCATCGTTATCAACTTTATCAACGGCGCACTCAAGTTTTGCAAATTCAAACCGATTTGCTGGCTTGGCGCCATGCAGCCAATACTTATTTCCATGCACATGGATGTGATCGGGATGGTAGTTTTTTTCAACTTGGGGTAGTGAATTGCGAACAATTACAACAAGTTTATCCGTTAAAGTGTAATCGTCCTCCGTTAGTTGTGAGTTATCTCGCTAAAATAAAAGACACAGGGCGCAAAACGGCAGATAACCATGGTGAAAAACCAATATATGCAATAGAAATTCGAGCAGCCATGAGTTCTAAGGTGAAACCAGATGAAATTGTTTGGTATCAAAAACAACTGCATGCGGATATGAGTAAACCGATTGATAATACTTTAATTTGGAGTAGCTTACCAAGCAATAGCTATGTGGAATTTAGTAATAGTTCCTGGGTTCTTGATGGAGCAGGGAAAGTTTTTCGTTCTGGTGAAAATTATAAACTCATAAATAATCTCACTGGCGCAACTGCCGGATCCTTCTGTTTTGATTAAACATTTCTATTTCTATTTTATGTTCTTTACCTATTCCGCTTTGTGACTGTTAATTTTTTCTTGCTTTGTAATATTTTTCTGTGATAAATTCCAAAATGTCAAGAACGGCATTTTGAACATTCTGATACCCCTAAGAATGAATAATTGAACATCATTTATTTTGTGATGGTAGGATAAAACTGGCTGGAAGTTGAATGAGTAAAAAAATACAACAAGGGTATACATTAATTGAATTACTTCTTGTAGTAGCTATCATATCTTTAATTGCATCTCTTAGTATTAAAGCCATTCGGGACAAGGCGTTATCTGAAAGAATTAATATCGCTTCTTTAAATATTCAACATGTTTTAGAAGCTGCAATGGCTTATAATGTTGCAATCGGAACCTGGCCAGAAGAAAATGTAAACGATTGTAGCCGTCCATCCATAAATGATAATTTCGTTAACGATTATTTACCAAATCAAAATTTTCAAAGTAATTATGGTACGCCCTTTTGTTGGTCGGGAAATGACAGTAGTGGTAAACCACTCGCACCTCGGTTTTGGGTTGCTATGCTGGTACCCAATGGAGACAGCAGTACCGCAAAACGCATTGCTAGCCGGCTTCCTAATGCCATAATTACTTCCGATCTAAATAATATTACTAATCAATGTACCAATACGGCTTGCTACGTGAGAGCTGAAGTTGCCCAACCTAGTCAAACAAGTAATGCTCAATCTGGGATTTATGTTGCTAGTCAAGGTTATTGTGATCCAGAAAAAACTTTACAAAGAAATATGGATGGAAGCTACACTTTTTCTAGGCAATTAGGTGCTAATAAGCGCAGCTCATATTGTCAACGAACTACATTGTATGATCAATTTGAAGATAGAAGTGGTGGTTATGCAAGCCATCCTTCTTTGGGGCAATATCAAATCGTATTTCAATGCAAGCCAGGAGAGCAAGGTGCTGTAAATGCTATTCCAGCATTTCTTACCATGTCGCGCAATTCTAAAGGGTATGTGGATCCTCTATATAAGCTGATTGTTACTCCTTCCGATGGAGGTGATTGTAATACTGATCCGGCTACTGGACGTGTGAGTTGTAAAGAAACAGTGGTTGTTAGTTACAATTATGAGGGGGCTGCGCCAGTAGAAATTATTTTAGGGTGTCGCTCTGAATACGCGGCATTGAACCTTTGTCAATGTGAAGCATTTGGGTGTGAAGATAAACCTGGGGATGTTGGATTGGCGTATAGTGCTATATGCATGATACCAAATCGCTCCATGATGAGGTCAAGTCAGAAACATTTTTGGTAAGGTTGTTAGTAAATATGTGCATGAATATTAATTGATAAATAAATTTTTTTAATGCACTAACTAAATTAAGGAGCTCTGTATGAATGAGAGTGGTGTTTTTCTTCAATTTGAAGGAGCAGATCCTGATCCTGCTCTTGATTCTGATATGGAGTTAGCAGTGTTTAGTGATCAATCTGTCGATTCCTCAGAATATAAACAATTAAATGAAAAAAAATTAAAAGACCAAGAAAAGGATGAAGAAAAGGGTGACACTCTCATTAGTATACGTAATCGGTTGCGATCAACTATTTCTCGGCAAAATAAACTTAAAAAAACTGAATGCGCAGAGAAAAAAGAAGAGAAATTGGCTTGCTGGGGAAAATGCAAGCGTTTCTTGGGAATTCAGTGGGAACATTCCAAGCTACCCATAGCAGGCGGGCTTATGCTTGCTGCCGGCTTAATTCCTGCTGTTAAAGCTTGGCTGTATAGTAAATAAAAACTGAAGGGATACGTATTCCTGCTGATGTTAATACAATTGCTACTAATGTTACCTCACATTTAATAGTATAAATAATAAGCTAGATAATCAGTTACCTCTGAAATATATACTTTCATGTTAATTGCATTAGGAGCGGGTTTAATTGGATTGCATTTATATTACAAATGTAAAGTGATTCCGCCGATTGAAAAAGAAGGCGCTAGGGTACGAACAATTACTCAGGAACATGATGTGATTATTGATGACTTGAGTGTAGCTGTGCAGGCTTTAATTGATTTGAAAATAAAAGAGAACCAAAGAAAATCACGGCGGAATAATTTACGCCCAATTGCTGATGAATTTTCAACAAGTTCATTTAGCTCGTCGAGTAGTACGACGATATCAAATGTATAATTAGTTTCTGGAATTAACTATGGCAAAACAAGTTTCGTTGAAAACGGATCTTCAGGAAACGCAAAGTGGAGAACTCACTTCTGCTGCGGAAAATAAATATTTTCCTGCACCAGAAAGTGATGATGGAAAATCAATACAGGAGATTTTCTACCACCTCCTTTGATCTATCAAAAAAACGGCAAGAAACCGCCAGTTTGGCTCGCTACGGTGTTTCGCATTATGGTGAATCACATCTCATTGGATTAATTAAAGGTAAAGATTCTAGTTTACTTTGTGACAGTTTAGAACCACTTTTTCTCTCCTGAGGAAGGGCACAGCAGAGAGAAAGAAGCACTTGATGTAATCTTACAACAATTACCTGAACCATTATTTCAGAAAATGGTGTTTATGGTATGGAACTTTGATTATCCGCGGAAAGAAGACAAGGAGAGAGCTTTAAGCCATTTATTTGCCATTTCATGTTCTCGTCGTTCTTTATCTCCACCGGTCAATGTTATTATTTTGCAAGACTATTTAAATTCAACAGCCCAAAAAGATCTTTCAATTCCTTTAAATTTGCTTTTCACCTATAGAGAGTTTTTTTTCAGAAATGAAATAAAATTAATTCTTACCAGAACTGGCTTTATCAAATTGATCCATGTTTTTAATGAATTGGAAAAAAGAGAAATCGGCAATTCAACTAATAAAAATATGTTAGAAGTGATTTTTAGTCAGAAAAGGCAAGAAGCAAAAACTTCTTTTCCAGAAATTGAGGCATGTTTTTTAGCTGGAATTTTTAATAAATTACAATGTGGAGAAGATGAAAAGAAAGGTATTTTGCATTTTTTGCTTAAGAATGGCGTTAAGTTACATTTAATTCAGTACTTGTGTTTGCAGCCTAATTCAAAATGGATAATACCTATTTATCAATATGCGCACATACTCTTTTTGCAACCCAACTCCTTAGAACACTTAGCACCAGGAGCATCCGCTTTCAATGTTTTTTTTCTGCTGTCGGAGAGGTTAATGTTAGTTTAACGATTAATGAAAAAAATTCTTTCCATAGATTGTTTCTCTGCCTTGTGCAGGTTTTTTTACGTTGCAAGGAAGAGCAACGAAAGATCATACTAACAACACTTGTTCATGAGCTTCCGAATTTAGAATCAGAGCATTCATCTAATCCAGTTGAATTAAAAGAAAGCTTGCCACAGCGGTTAAGAAATCCACCCCCCCGTCGTTACTCAACCACTTCCATTGCTTCTTCGTTATTAGCTGTTGATAGTGCTTCTTCAGCAGCTGATTTGAAAAAAAGTTGCAAATTTCTAGCTATTTTATTTCTTGCTCTACAGGAGTTAAAGCAAGTAATGATAGCAAATCGATTTCTAGAAGAAATAAATAAAAAACATTTGGATTTGTTTTTTATTAAAGCAGTAATAGACATATCGTTAGGCGGTAATAACTTATTATTGTTGAAAGAGTATACATTTTACTCTATGCTGGCCGTCCATGGAGCCGATCCAATTGAGTACATAGCTGCTAAACTACCAAATAGTATTTCGGCAAATTTCTGGCAATATGTTTTTTCATATGAATTACCATTATCTGAAATCCTAGGGCTTTTATATTTGGTTCAAGATTGCACCCCGGAAAAATTTGTCGAAAAACTTTGTGCTGCGCATGGTAAAAAAATTCCTGCATTATTATTGAGTCCTGTAGCACATAAATTTAATCAGCAGCAGCATCATCAAATTGTAAATTTATTTTTAGAAGAAAAAACAGCAGATGATAGTTTGTCGCTGATTTTAATGTATATGTATCAGTGGGCTGACAAATTGAATGATTTTTTATTAAAGAAAAAATCAGTCCAAGTGGCGGGTTATCACAGGATAAAATGGTATTAAAAAAAATTTTCAATGTAAAGCAAGAGAAACATTTAGATTTAAGAGTGGCGATACTTAAGGAAGCCTTAGATATTTTCATTTGTAAAGAAGAATTTATAAATTTTTGCATACATGTTTTAGTGACTGAAACACAACAAAATATTTTTAATTTTGGATTTGAGTTTGCAATGGAACATTTAAAAACACATTTGCAAGCTTACATAGACAATGGAGTCGATGCAGTATTTTTTGTTGGGTGGTCTAAACATTCCACTTTTAATCGCTGGGCTAAAAGAGACGATGCATTAGAAAAATTTCATGAAAATCAATCAACATTAGAACTGAAATTAGATTCCTTTTCTCATGAGCTCAAGCCTTGGCATACTGTAGAAAAGTTGGAAGAAAGCAAATCTATTTCGGAACAAATTCAACCACTATTAGTTTATTATCATCGGCTTAAATATGCCGAACCTCAGGCAAAGTCTCAAGCTAATAAAGCACTTTTTTCGGTATGGAAAAATTACTCTATAAATATACCTATTGGACAAATATTTACTTTATGGCAAAATTTCAGTTTGCCTGAATTCGAGGAAAAAAAAGGTGAGATAGTTGTTCAACCTCTTGCAGAAACTCGCTGTTGATGGCGAAGTGCAAGGTGCATCGGAGCGCAAAACCGGAGCATACACGCCAGTATGTGAGGATTGGAGCACCGGAGCAACGCAGCAATTTGCAGCAACAGTAAAGTTTCGAAAGAGGTCTATTGCCTCGAGACAAGAACCTTCGCCTCGCGCTTGGTTGCTTAAGGATCTACCCACGGCTCATGGTGAATTTGTTAAATTATGTCAATATAAGCCTGAAAAACAAGCTGATTTATACACACTTTTATATTTTGCTCTCGAATTATTGGCCGAATCCTATGGTTTTTCTGAATCTGAAAACGACATCCAATCCTTATTACATTGGTTACGGAATAATTGGGAACAGCAAGATTGTGAGTCGACTTTTGTGCCTATTTTTCGAGAGCTTACATTTCTGTGGCCAAAAATTCCTGCCGTTTACGATATTTCATCAAAGCTCCACTTAGTTGATTCTATGTTCACGTGTCGTGCACTTGCTATCAAGCATACTTTTTTTGGGGATATTATGTCCCTAATGTGTCAGGAAATTCTTGGACATGATTATTCTTCAGGTCCAACTGCTGAATTTGAAAGCATTCGTTTAGTTCATTTTCTCATTGCAGCAGATATGCCCTTGACTTTAACAAAGGATGTACCCGTTCGAAAAGTAGAAGCGCTACTCAATCAATTATATAGAGCACGGGTTCATATAGCGCACTTGTTAGATCCTTTGGAATCAAAGGGCCGTGGCGTTAAGTTAAGTACAGAGCAGAGCGGGATATTACAAGAATATCAAGAAACAATCGTAAAATTTTTAATTAAATTGGCTCATGACATTCAAAATACGGATGGGTTTAGTGCAGAAGTAACAGATTTAATTTTACAAAAAATAGGTGGGTACTTAGGTAATACTTATCGTAGTTTATCATGTGCTTTTCTAGAGACACTTTTTAAAAATCAAACCAAACTTTATAAAGTCAAATATGGGAATGAAGACGATTTGCAATGGATTATTCATCCACATTTATTATACAAAAGTTCACAGTATTCTACGAGTTCTAAAAAGGAACAAATTGGAACTGTGCATCATGCCCTGGTAGATCATCTTTTCTTTTGTGTTCTTCGTACTGATCCGCAAAATAGGGTAATTCCAGAAGAGCAAACACTTTTAGTTACGGAGGAATATTTCACTCCTCTACGGTGGCTGGTGTCACTACTTGTTGAGCGAGATTACATTAAACCTATTACAAACTTAAATCTTAAACCGGATGAAGTAGCAAGCTCTACTGTATCTGAATTGTTAAGACGCTGTGCTATTGTGAAAGGAATTACATATTTTTTTGATTTAATGTATGCCTTTCAGGATCCAGAAATAATTTTTTATAATAATAGATCATTAGACTCATCTCTTGAATATGTCAAGCCCAATTTAGTTCAAAAAGATCATCGTCTTCGTGACGAAGATTTTTTTAAAGATAAAGCAGCAATACAAAAATTACATATAGGGCTTGGTTCTCTGTTTGAAGGAGTCAAAAAAGCCTTTAATGAAAAAAATTTAGGTTCTCGGCGCATAGAAGAATTTAAAGAAATAAACATCTTTTCAAATAATTGGTACGTAAATTTATTTAAATGGCAAGTTTTGAAAGCTTTATTATGTGGTATTGAATCACTTATTCGCGAAGAAGTGAAAAATGCGCCTGGATTTCATCAGGTTCAAAATAGATATGAGTTTTATGATGATAGACAAGTAACTTTCCTGGAAATTCTTTTATTGCCTGCTAGAGAATATCTACATCAATTAAAAACTATTCCCATGGCGCAAAAAAAAAGTTTTGCAAAGCATATTTTTGAGAGTCAATGTAGAAAGCTTTGGGTTCGAAATTTTGTGTGGTTGAAAATTATCCTATTCTTACAGCTTGATAAAGAAAAAGCTTTATCAAATATTATTCATTTAGTAGAAAATCGGGGCTGTGAGGATGAATTGCGAGTCGATAGCGAGTGGCCCAAACTAGCTGAATATTTGCGAGTTATTTTTTATGGAATGAAAATAGAAAGTGAGGTTTTAAATCGACTTCTTTCCACAGAAAAAGTAATTCAAATAGTTGAGTTTCCGTCAGCCCACTGGACAGCTCAATCGTTAATAGAATTTTATGTCAATGATCCGCTTAGTGAATTAAAAGAGTCAACGCAAGAAGAAAAAACAGGTATGATGGCTTTACTAAATAGAATACCCGTCGAACTTAAGCGGATAGAAAGCGACAGATTAAAGGCTATGACCAAAGTCAGGCAAATACGACTTCAGCAATGGAAAGAGCATTATCATATTCTGCATCAACCAATTGTTAGCCATTCAGCGCTAACGGCAATAGATTTTATCAATAAAAAGAAATTTAAATTATCACTAGATCATGAATATCCTTTCACATTTAGCTTGGTGGACTGGATGATCGTTTTAATTAAATCTTGCGGGGTAAGTACGGATGGATTATCAGAGCTACTAAATACATGGGATAATTTAGATGAAAAATTTATCTTGCAAGTAATACTTTTAAATTGTGTTCCTTTAGAGAAAATGATGGTTGTTTCTGTACAGCAACTTTCACTTGCAGCGGAAGATTTTGTGCTGAAAATGTCTTCTAATTCATCTTGGCCGGTGACGAAACAAGAGTTTCAACAGATAGATCATTTTTATCAACAAATATTGTATGTGTCGAGATTTTATAATGAAAAATCATCTTTGACACCGCCTAAGTTATTAGATGACCGTTATGGGAGTTGTTCACAAATTAGTGCTATCATAAAATTAGTGCGAAATGTAACTGCTTTCAATTCAGCTAGTGTAGAACCCTTAATTAATTTTTTACATAATTGCTATGTAATACTTAACATTGATCCTTTAAATTGGGAATTTTTATCTCATGAGGCAGTAAAGTATTATGTAAAGACAGACGTTCAGGTTTCTAATTTGGATGATCAGTTAGTCTTCTTGCGTAATCTTCCTAAGATACTAGCTCAGCCTATTATTTTTTGTCCGGAAGAAAAGAAAACCGAACTCCCAGCTGCAGATGCTTTTTTCCCATTAGTTCTTTTTCGAGAAATATACGATTTATATTTTTCAAATGAAGATAATCAGGTGAAGAAATTTTTATCTACCGCCGATAGCTTACTTCAAGATAAAGAAAACTTAGAAGGCATAACAGCTATTTTATGTCAACTTTTGCTTAGGCTTCCTATATCAAATTTATTTATTAAGCTGCAATGGTTAGAAAAATGGATACATGCAGCAAAATTGCAGAATCCAGTTTTCCCCTCTTTGGCGACGGCTGTCATAGAGCAATTTGTTGAAAGCTGTCAACAAATAATTGAAAATAATCTTGATCTTAATCAATTGCAACGTGTACTTCGCGATGGGATTTTGGCTTTTTTGAGTGAGGATAACCAAAGTCATCTGCTTTCGAATAATCAAAAAAGACAACTATATAAATTATTTGCAAGATATATTCGATTAAATAATTTAAATCTTAATTTTATTAAAGAATTGTCTAACGCTACTGCGGTTGTTGGTTTTTTTAAAAATTTATTACCGCAAGAACATAAGGCTTTGAGTATTTTAGATTCTTTTTTACCGGAAAAAAAACCTGCTAGAAATGATCCGATGCGTATTAAATTCGACCTTATGCAAGAATTATTAGCAAATGTTTTAGAGCAATTTTCTCCTGAAGTAAGAATTGGATTGATAAAAATTATTCTAGGCGAATTGATAGCTCCTTTAAGCTCCTCTGGTTTTATTTCAATTCTAGAAAGTCGCGAAGTATATTTGGCAGCATGGAAAAGATTACGTCGAAATAAATTTAGAGAAACACCAGAACAATGCTTACCAATAGGTGAAACTGTTTTATCAAAAGCAATAGAAACACTAAAAAATAAAAAATTAGCAGTAAATATTTATCATTTTTTAGGTATGAGCATGCGTCATTGCCGCCTTGATTTACTGGAAGGAAAAGCACTTGAGGGAAAAATTATCAAAGACACTCGTGTCCATGTTCAAAAAAAGCATCTCGATTGGGCTACTCCAAAATTGACTAATGTAACCTTTAGAGAGGCTTTCGTTTTTGGCTCAGGTTGTATTGCAAAACGTTTTATTCAATTTGTCAGTCAATATGAAATAATGTCTATCCAAGATGCTTCCATATTAGAAAAACAATTTGTAGATGAAAAAAAGCTGATAGAGAATTACGGTATGTAGTAAATAATAAAGACTATGATAAATTCGTTCGTAAAATGATTGATATCATGCTCAATGCTGTTTCAAGAAGAAATAGGTTCCATATTATTAAAACGCTATTAAAAGATATAAATCAACAAATTGTTCTGAATGATTGCATGGCGATCGATCAAAATGAAGCATTATTAAAGCAGGCTGAATATATCATACGGGAATCAAGAGCTTTATTGCAAATTAGCACTGTAAGGAACTATTTAAGAGAAAATAATCTTATACAAGAATGTTCTAATCTATATCATATTAATTTATGGAAGGACTTAAAAAATATTGAAGAAATAAACAATCTAATATTGCACCAGGCCGAAATGATCGGTAAAGAAATTCGAAAATTGGAAAGAGAAAAAAGTACGAATTTTTTGTCAGTGTTAAATTACGCTAAGGAAGCTCGTGTAATTATTAAAATTGCTTCTGAAGAAAAACAAGTCTCAGAACAAAGCGAGCTTTTGAAAAAAATATTTGTTAATCAAGCTGTAAAAGAAATTACAGATGCTATATTCAAAGTACCAGAAGGTTGTGACTCATTTTCTGAAGTGGCTAATTCTAAAAAAATTAGCTGCTTGATCAACTTAATTGAACCTCTAGTTCAAGAAATATATCCTCAAAAAAACTTATTAACACTTGATGCAGGAGAAAATATTTATTTTTCTTCTCCCTGGCTGAAAACTATAATGGGCTTTAATAAATTGTGCCAAGAAGGTGACTCGGATGACGCTTTCCAAAAGTTTGCTATGGAATGGTTACAAGGGATTGAGCCTAAGCAACTATTTAGGCAAGACAAAAAAGACAACGTTATTAGAGAGGGTAAATTATTCCAAGTTCTCGAATATATCCAGCAACGTTTGCAAAAAATACCTTGTGAAAAAAGAAGTGTTGAGTTAACCGAGTTGTTAAGCTTAACGGAAAAATATCGGACTAATACCTTGCCCATAAATGATTCTTCTAGAGAATTAGTATTAGTACAAGACTGTATACGATATGTGAGAAGTGTAAATATCACCTACTGTAATCAAGGTAGGCCATTAGAACCATTAGAGAGTAAAGAGATTTTATCAAATCTTGGGGTGTTTATATTTAATAAATTCAAATATCTATATTGTCAAGTTTACGAAATTCCCCATGAAGAAATTTATAGTAAAATAGAAAAAGAACTTAATGATTGGCAGAGTCGACTGCTAAGCGGTGTGGCCTTAGTTGATGATGATCCATATAACGTCATCATTGATATCTTGATGAATTTTTTCTTTGATATTTTTCAGCTCTCTTCTTCTCATCAATGGTTATTGGCTTTTAAATCAGAACAACAAAATTTGCTAAAATACGATTCAGGTTTTTATCAAGGCTTAGTAAATTTAGCTTTTTCAAGTATTGGAGCCATAAGAACTCAAATAAATTTGAATATGCATCAGGAATTTTCTGAAGATTTTAATAGTAAAATTGCTTATCATTTAAGATTATGCCAAGGCTTATCATTTATCCTCATTACACATTTACAAAAAATGACTCAAGCTTTACGCCTGCATCCTTCAGTTTATATTAAAGTTATTAAGCTGATAGAAGACATACTTCATCATACAAAAGTTAATGGAAATATGTATCCAAAAACTTTAGCGGAATATGCGGAAGATTTTAAGGACTATAAAGCGGATAAAGTTTATTTTCTTGGGGAAGAGACTATAAGAGATCAATATAAAAATTATTGCAAAATATATCATGAATATGAAAAAAATGTCGAAGAGTATTTGCATAGAAATAGATTACCCATAAACTTTCAAGATGAAAATAAAAAAATATTAAACCAAGCTCCTCCTTTAGGAAAATTACTTTCTGGCATGTATATTGAGGAGTATGTTTCTGGTGGTAATTCTTCATTAGACCTAAAAGAGATTGTTGAACCAAAGAACGTTTTAATTAAACCTATATCTAAAATGGAAGTACAACTTCCTGCTTTACCCAGAGATCGGTTTAAGTTGTTAATTCCTTTATCTCAGTGTCCAAATCCTTTGCGAAGTTCTCGTTTCTTGCCTGTAGATAATTATGCTTTTTTTGTGTCCAAGAGACATGAAGTTATTGATGTTAAAGAAAACGCAATAATTCTAACTGAAATAAGAGAAAAGAAATCTGCTTGTAAAAGAGCTTACTTTAAAATAATCACAAATGGAAAGAAAACTAAAACTTCACTTATTTTATCTCATGAAGAAGATAAATTGATTGGCACTTTAGATATAAAAAGAATGGATGTCAATTATAAAGCTATCGATAACCTTCGTCGAAAAATTCTAATAAAAGTTAATATTCCTGATTCGATCGGGAGGTTCCAAAAACAATTATCATTATGGATTGAATCACTAAGTATTGAAGATTTCGATAAGCTAATAAATTATTCCTTATGGCAAGGGAAAGAAAATGGTTTGATAATCGCTTTTAAAGTTTTATTCAGTAATTTTATTGATGGAGAATACTTACAAATTCAAGATTACCTAACAAAAAATTTAAATGGCGAAGAAAATTTTCAATTCATCTTATCTTTATTGTTTTCAGCTTTTCAATCAAATTTTTTCCTGCTTAACCATTTTGCAAATAATTTGCTTAAGCATTTAGATGAAGAGATTTCTGGATATCTATTGGTTCCGGGGAGAATCAGTCAAGTTCAACGCTTAAAGCAGGATACGTTAAATATTTATAGAGAATGGAAGGGTAAAGAAGAAAGGGAAGAGAAAAAGCAGACAATTATAGAATATACTAAAAATGCTTCTTTACCAATCCTTTATTGGCTGTTTCGTGAGGCAAGAAGTGAAAATCTGTCGGTTCTTGCAAAAAATTTGTGTAGTAGTATTCTGCATTTAATTAAAGCCTTAGAAAACGCGAGTTCAATAGATCAAGAAAGACAATTTCAACAAGCATGCACTTCTTTTAAATCATTAGGGTTGGTTGAAGAAAAAGAAATAAAGCAACTGCTACAATTTGTGTTTACGAAATCGAGTTTCTCTCCATTGAGTTTCTTTTTGCTTTTATTTCAGCAAGGATGTACTGATGAATGGTTGTTGTTGCATGTGCAGCAAATTTTAGTAAATTATGCTGAATGGATGCAAGTAAAATTGATAAAATACTTATTGGATAAACTTACTCCTCCGTCTTCAGTATATAGACTAAAAATAGCAAAATGTTTGCTTAAGCTGCAATTAGAAAAATTTAACGAAGTCAGAAATTATTCACCTATATTGGCAAACTTGCTACAAATTGCTCCTTGGTATAAAGTTTTTATTGCTATTATCGAATTAATGACTTCGCAACCTTATAGTGGTATAAGCAATTTTATTAAAAATAATCCTCGAGAGATTGTTCCTAAAAATTATGAATTTTCTGCAACCTTAATAGATTATATTAAGACAATCGAAACGCTTTTGCCTGAGCTTCAAGGCGTTTTTTTGCAGAATTTGGATAAAAACTTCGACATGCTATTAATTCAAGCTATGTTTGCAAAAGGAGTCTTAACAGCTGATTGCCGTCAACAGCGTTATTATTTAGGATTTAATTTTTTGGCTAGCGAAATTTTTTCCGAAGAAGCTCATACTTTGTTTACTTATTCTTCTCTTCCACCCTCATTATCGAAAGAGGCTTTGCAAATATTTCCGCTATTCGGTCAAATGAATCTATGTGCTATAAAAAATTCAGATTTGGGTTTCAATATTGAAAAGTTTATATTAAGCAAAGCAGTATCTGCTCATTGCTTAGCTCCTTTTTTCGCTCTTTTAAAAAATGATCAACTCTATGCTTTTGTAGAAAATAAAGATTTTAAGTCGCCCCAAGAAATTATTAACGAAATTTGTTCACTTTTTCCTTCATTTAACCATAGGCTAGAGCAACATATTAACTTTCTTAGAAGAGAAGCAAAAGAAGAAAAAGGAATAGAAAAATTGGTGAAACATATATTTGATATTGTACCATCTGGCCCAATCGCTGAGCTATTACTAGGAAAAATGTTGAACTATTATGTTAACTTCTGGTTAGAAGGAAAAGCACGAAGCGAACAAATCCACAAAATAGCTACTATTTTAACAATGGGCCCACTAGAAAAAAGCTTATTAGCTTCGCCAACTGGAATACGTTCTGTTTTCGGTAGATATTTGCACATTGAAAAATTTACTCTTGTCAAACTTGTGGAATTACAAAATGCACTGTTACATAGGGGATGTAACCAATCTACAAGTCAAAATTTTTATCTAATTAAGGATGAAAAGGACTTTTTCGAATTTAAAAAATATGTTGTAACTGAATTAAATAAAGAGCTTGTGAATGCCGATTTAAATTTTATTCCGTTGATAGAATATATGGCGACAGTAAAACACTGTGCAGTGGGAAAATGGCTTAAGCAAATAGCTAAAAATGCCTGTGATGATCTGACATTTATTGGCAGTTTGATGGATGAGCTAGAGCTCAGAGGTGAAATTAGAATTATTCCGCGTGAACTTTATTCACATCTCATTACATATGTAACTAATTTACTGCAAAACGAAGTTATTGACAAAAAAATTGCTGAAAAAATTATTTTTTGGTTGAGTAACCCAAGTGACTTGTCGCAAATTTCTTTACAAAGACCTATTCAGCAGGAAGATATCGTTACTCCTAAAAATTTAATGTCGGCTTTCAAAATGTTACCTAAATTTTCTGGTTTAATAGAAGAGAAAAAGGAAGAAAAATATGATAGATCAAAAATTGAAGTTTGTAGTTATTTGTTTAATAAAGTTTTTCTGTTTGCATTTAAGGCCAATCTATTTTTCTCAAATGAATTTACTGAAATCATAAATAATATTGATGATGAAAAATGGTCTACTGCGATGGCTAAGGTAGATATTGTCAATAATCTTGAGAATTTTTTTCATGATGTATTGAGCAAGAGTGCCGACCCTTTGCAAGTAATAGAAAGTGTGTTCGAAAAATTAGCTTTAGTCAGTGGTATTACCATATTTCCTCAAGACTGCCAAACTCCGCAGGAGAAAATTGCTTTCCTGCGAGGAGATAATAATCAAGGACTTACACTTTCCGAGTTAAAACAATATAAAAAAGCACGTAGTGAATCTTATGGAAAATTTGTAAATGTGTTAATAGAGGAAATATTAACCAAATCCATAAATCTAAAATTTCCTGAATCTTTGCCTCCGATTTCAGAGAAAAATTTTGCATTGGTCGAAAGAATGATCGGTGATGTATTAAATGCTGATGAACCTCTCAGAGTGGAGAATCTCTTTGCATATCTACAAAGATGGTTTCAAGATCAAATTTGTATATTACATCGCTCATTGAGGCAGTTATCCCTTATCATGAATAATATTGAAATGTTGTCCCAAGAAGAAGTGTCCAGAATAGATACTCATTTGCTTAATGAAAATATTTATTATGTTGTTCCTGTTATTTTGGATGGAAGCAGTACTGCAGATATTTATAAAACAATTGAAGAGCAAAAAGAGAATGCCCTATCCGGAAGATATTTCTTATATGTTTTTGGGAAAAGCTCCAGACCTAAGGTATGTATATGGCACACAAAAATGGAGCCAAAAAAAATAAAAATATATCAAGTGGCCGATCTTTTTTTAGATTATAAAGATTTAATGGAAAGATATGACAGGGTAAAATTTCAATATGCCAAATTTAAGTCTCGGCGTCATAATGAATTTAAGTCGGGAAACTCTAAAGAGCATAAACATGATGAAGATAAAGTATTCAATTCTATTTTGATCGCTGACGAAAAAGAAATAAATATTCTTTCTGGCATTATACAGGAGGTGAAAGGAGTTTTTCATTCCGTAAATAGTTTGCGAGTAATTTCTGAAAATCGATTAGGATTATCTATATATCAGTTTGAGCAAATAGCGGTTGTTTTACGTTTTTATAGTAATGAAAACGGAATGAAATATCGGGTGATGCCTGAAGAAAGTACTATGCGACAATTACCAATGCTTGAATCCCGGATGCAAATTTTCCGTTCCGAGCGGAGAGAAGAGAAGATAAATTGATGCAGAAAATTTTATCACAGTGTCAGCTTGTACCTACAACAAGACGTTGCTTTGCAGATGCAAAGACTATGGAGCGCCATCAGTCACATCCAAATGCACTATTTTTCTGGGAAATGAAACAAAAGAAAAATTATTATTTTTTTGACGACAACTTTAATCGATTGAAAGAATTTAGTTTGGAACAGGTTACCAATATTCCACCAGAATATGAAATAAGAGATAAAAAAAGATTTATATTGCTTCACACAAAGATTCCATTCAATGGTATTTTTACTTATTATTTTTGTGTTGATGATACAGAACCTATCTATTCAGGTGAAATAAAAATCAATTTGCGCAAATATATTCGAGAATTAAGTGAAAGCGAAATTGAAGAAGTGATAAAAAAAATTGCAATGAATTGCTGTCGAAGGCAAGTTTATTCTGGAGAAATTTCATCTTGTGCAAATGAAGAGTCCGAAATTAAAGAAATTCTTGCTGCTCACGGTCATGGCATGGAATTGTCTGTGTTAAGCACTATGGGCTTTTGGAATAGCCATAAAAAGACTTCTACTGTGCGAGCGGTGATGCCAGATGAAAAAGAATTTGAATTGAGAGTTAACGTTTCTGCGGAAACAAGTTCAGATGATTCTTCTTGGTCGGCAAACTTATTCTCTACATTAACTAGTGCGGGGAGTACCGCAGAGTTAGGATCGCCAATTAATATCGGAGAATCTTACAGCTCTTTGGCAGATTCATTTTTGGATAGGTTTGAAGTATGAAATGGATGTTAGATTGCAGAAAAATAACATCGGTGCTACTTATAAAAGGCGGAAAATGCCTTCCATTTTGCGTAGGAATCAGTTAGCATGACAAATGTATTTCTGAGAGATAGTAAAATAAAAAGGATCATGTGATGACCAAGATATTAATAAAATATTTGTTTTTTCTCAGTATGATTTTCGGTTTTTCCACCATTTATGCCAATGGCTCCTCTACAGAAAAGCAAATAGTTAAAGCTTCATCTGATCAAACGCTATTAAGTGTTACTGTTTATTCGGGTTCGTTAAAAGAAAATATTGAACGTATTGCAACTCACTATGGTTGGCCACAAATAGTTTGGGATGCTCCTGATTATAATTGGATCGGTCAAACGCGCATTGAAGGTCCTAATTTGTTTAGTATTTTACGTCAATTATTAACTTCCTATCCTTTGCAGGCTATATTTTATCAGGGAAATCATGTCTTACTCATTCATCCAAGGACACTTAAATGAATAGGCGTCGTGTTGTGTGGTTAATTAATTTAGTTATTTTTTGTTTGCTTTTGTCATCCTGTGCAGCACCACCTTATCGCGATGCTGAAGATCGGATTAAAAGATCTCTTCATCAAATAGATTTAAATAAACAAGGTAATGATCGTCAAGCTCCTCCAGTTATAATTTTACCTGGCTATTATGTTGATACGAGTCCAGTAAATCTTAATGAAGATCCAGCTTGGATGCGACGTCCTGTTATTTTGATAGCGCAAGGTATGCCGTTAGATCAAATGAGTGATCGATTATTACGAAAAAGTGATGTCAATATTCGCTATGACGAAACAGTACAACCAAAAAAATTGATTAACATGCATTATTCGGGGACGGTAAAAGGGGCGTTAGATACACTCGCCTCAAAAACTCATTACTATTATTATGTAGACAATAAAATACTGACTTGGTCTGCATTCGAAACTCGGACCTTTGATATCTCCTTTATGCCTGGATTCTCTTCTTACATGGTTGGACGAGGACAAAATGGTACTGCGGGTTTTGGTAATGCTTATCTAGGTTCAGGTGAGGTCCAAAGTGATGTTAATGATGATCAATATAGTAATTTACAAGCCCAACTATCTGTTTGGGAAGATTTGCGTAACAGTTTAAGTAAATTAGTTTCGCCTGAAGGGCAGTTTATGATTTCTGAAGCTACTACTACGGTTACGTTACGAGATCATCCTGATAATGTAAATGCTATTGCTACGTATATTGCAGATTTAAATAAAACATTGTCTCAGCAAGTGGCTATTAAAATTGAGGTGATCGATGTTAATTTAAATCAGGAATTTGAATTGGGTATTAATTGGAATGCAATTGTAAATGCTATAGATAGTCGTTTTACTGTAAGTGCACCATTAGCTACTGCTGCGAATATTACCACTCATTCTATAATAAATGGTAGCTCGTCAGCAATTGCCTCTTTTGTTATTGGGAAAGGCAAGCACAAAACATTTATAGATGCATTAGATTTACAAGGGCGGGTGCATGTAGTTACAAACCCACAAGTGGTTACTATGAATAATCAAATAGCTTCAATTCGTATCACTAATGACACAAGTTATGTAAAAAGTGTTAGTACTACTAGTACTGCAGATGTTGGCACTACTTCTTCAATTATTCCTGGCACCATAACGGATGGTTATACCTTGTATGTATTACCAAAAATTCAGGGAGATAATGTTTTCATGCAAATTAGCAGTACTTTATCAGATTTACAAAGCATTACTAAACAAGACAACATTCCGGCGGGGGTCAATCCAAATGATGTTTTGGATAACGATAATCGCCGTGTGAGTAATCAAAACTCTTCTTTTGTGGCTATTCAAACGCCTACGTTGAGTCAAAAGATGTTTAACCAGCGAACTAAGGTGGAGTCAGGTGATACCTTAATTATAGCTGGGTACAGGCGAATGCGAGATGCTACCTCGGATGCGAAGCTATTTGGTGTACCTTGGTTAGGCGCTAAGGCTTCTCGTAGTCAGAACATTGAAACTCTTGTATTAATTACTCCGATTGTCATGAAATGAGCATATTATTACGAAACGATGGCACCCATTTTATAGTTCAAGCTTACCGTGAACGGCTCGCTATTACTAAAAGATCTACAGGTGTTCAAAAAGTTCGCTTGTTCTCTGAGCAGCACGGACAATATGTGCTTCTTACTCTCGCTGGAGCCGATTCACTCGAAGCTATCTTTTCAAAAGAAGCGGGCTACCTTTTGGGAGAGACTATTTGGCACTACTTCGATAGGCCAAAAAATTTAATTTATTGTGAGCGATTGTCAAATGAACATAATCGAGTCCTATTAGTAGTCATTCGGGATGGTAGTATTTATTTAGATAATCAAGTAGAAAATGATAAACTTCGAAGTGAACTTTTACCTTTCATGACAGTACAGGATTCTTTTCGTATTGTTACTTGTGGAGAAGTTTTATTAGCACAAACAGAATCTCCAGGTCATTTTGTGCTTCCCAAAAATTTAGTTGAAAGTTTTGAAAATTTAACAGTATCTGTCTATGCACAATTGCCTGTTTTACAAAGTTGCCGATTACTCTCCTTGCCGTTAGCTTTAAAGTCACCTTTATTAGGTACAAAAATTCCAACTATTGCTATCGCATCTATTATAGCAGTGCTTGTGGTTGGAGCTTGGTGGTTGGTTGCTTCTAAACCGATTCCAAAAGTGGCGGCAGAAAAACCAGCGGCTCATAATGCAGATAATTCTTACACCGATTTTTATAATGCTATGCATACCCCTTCCCCTTTAAAGCAATTGAGTGAGTTGATACAAACGGTGGAGCAGTTTTACGGATTACCGGGTTGGCAAGCGGATGGGATAAATTACAATGGTGGCCAATACCACGTACAATTAATCCGTCAGGGAGGAACAGTTCAATGGATTATGCAATGGGCTGATCGTCATCATTATTCCATGAATTTAGATTCTGAAAAAGTGGAACTCATTTTGCCCTCGCAATTAACAACACGCCTTAAACCTCGGTCGCTTTACTCCCTCCCGCAGGTTGTGGCATCATTGATCGATGAATTGGATAGATTACTCAAAGATCAAGTCATAACCGTTGGTGATGTTAAAGAATTTGGGAAGACTAAAACTCGCAATATAACGATTAACCTAAAAGATATCTCACCTGATGTTTTAGCTTTAGTTGGCGACACTCTAGGAAATAATTTACCACTGTCTATTACAGCCATAAATGTTAATGTTAATAACGGCATGTTAAAGGGCACTATTCAGTTATCTGTCTGGGGAATATAGAAATGAATACGCTAATTAAGTTTCTAAATAGGCAAAGGATAATGTTGATATTAACTGTCCTTGCGGGAATTTTTTTAGCTTGGCAAATTTACAGTTTTATCCGCGGTGATGCTCCTGCTGAAACTGCAGTTAATAACACTCCCATGCATACCCAGGCTAATACGCCAACTCCATCTGTGGAAGAACCTCCTGCGTATCCTGTCGTACAGGAATTGCCTAAAATTGATATCGCTAATCCAGCTTTGAATCCTGAGCAACGCGAATATCTTAATTTAGTTACTCAATATCAATTAGCTAAAATAAGGCGTCAACTTTTGGAAGAAGAGGCTGCAGTGGCCGCAGCAAAAAGACGTATTATGGAAGCCGAAGGAAAAAACTTGGAAATAAATTTGAATTCATTACCTAATGCTTCCATTGGTAATGGAAGTGCTTTAGTTCCAAACTTGCAATTAATTTATGTGGATCATCAGGCTGGAGAATGGTCAGCAACTATTAATCAGAGAGGCCAATATCGAGAGGTTCATTTAGGAACACAACTACCAGATGGCAGTCGTATTACTGCCATTAGCCAAAATGGGGTGGCTTTGAATAGTCCCTCGGGAGAAAAAATCTTTTTATCTTTTCAAAATAATGAATCAAATATGTCGGGTGTATCTGGTTTTGAAGTTAATACTGTTATGAATGTTGCGGAGCCAAAGAAGGTAATTTCAATACCCGTAGTTAATACAGCTAATGTGAGAGCAGCTCCCTTTCCTGTTTCACTTTTACCCACCCCGGCCCAAACGCAAAATAATAAAAATCAATCTGCAACAGTATCTATACCTCGACCCGTAACCTCTCAGTAATTGTTTATTACTAGTTGATCTGTACTACTACACGTCTATTCAAAGCATTACTAGTTGGTTCAATTTCGCTGGCAATACGATCACTACTACCACGTCCCTGAACGATTAGGCGTTTGCGATCAATTCCCGTGCTCCAAATGTAACTGGCAATTACTTCTGCATAGCTTTGAGATAGCTTTAATTGAGTTTGATCATTAAACACTTGATCAGTATATCCAGTTATACGAATTGCCGCGTTAGGATAACGGTCCGCATAATGACGAACTAAGTCCGCCATATTTTATTAATCTCAGCTTTGGTGTTTCTCATTAATTTCAGTTGTCCCTCTTTCGAAATAGCGATCAGTGGGAATAATAATCAGCAAACGGTCACCTTGTTTAATGACTGTCATTGCTCCAATTTTAGTCTGGGAGGCACTGGACTTTGAAGACAGGGGTGGTCTTTACAGGCACTTTTGGCGATTCTGCAATACATCCTGATAAGAAAAAGAGTGTCCCAATTGCTACACTGATTACGATACGTTTAGTAGTAGAAATGAAAAGATTAGTTATTTGCATACTAGGTCCCCCTAACCGCTGTCACATGTTGGGAAAACATGATATCATAAATACTATTTACAATCACTTAATCTTAAAACGAATTTTCATGGGTAATTTTTTTTACGGTTACTAGTTTGCTTAACCATGTCTTTAACTTTAGTCAGTTGTACCCGCAGCCAAGCCTACTTCTTAGCCCCCATTGAAACAGCTAATCCAACTTTTGACCAAGAAAGGACGGCTCCTCCTCCAGCTCCCTCTGCTCCATTGGGTGGCATTATTACTACCTTTACAGGGAAATTTAAGTAATTCTGGACAGGCGATTCGCAATGGTTTCTTTGCCGCTTATTACCATTCTTTGCAAAAAAAATCTCATTTACCAACCATTCGTGTAGTTGATACCAGCAGTGGAGATATTATTGCTCTCTATAATCAAGTGATTGAACAAGGCGCTGATTTTGTAGTGGGTCCTCTGACTAAAGAAGACGTTATGCGCGTGGCAAAATTAGATTCGTTACCTGTACCTACTTTGGCATTAAATACAATTCCGTCATCAAGACCGATTAACAATTTTTATCAATTTGGTCTATCCCCAGAAGATGAAGCTAAGCAAGTGGCAGATAAAGCTTGGCGAAACGGTCATAAACGCGTTGTAGTAATTGCTCCAGCCAATAATTGGGGTGAGAGAGTTGCTGAGGTGATGCTAGCCAGATGGCAAGAATTAGGTGGGCAAGTAGTCGATACTTTGTTTTATGGAAAGCCTCAACAACTATCTGTCGAATTAGCAAAATTACTAGGAGTTGAGCAATCAGAGCAACGTAGCAAACTGTTGCAGCATCTTTTGGGTGGAACAGAAATACGCAGTATCACGTATCGTCGTCAAGATATTGATGCATTTTTTGTCGTTGCAAAACCTTTGCCGGCGCGACAAATCCACCCCTTATTAAAATTTTATTATGCTGGTGATCTTCCTGTTTATGCTACTTCTCATGTGTATAACGGGGTTTCCAATCCCAAATCGGATCAAGATCTTAATGGAATTTTATTTTGTGCAATTCCTGCCGCGATTGCTCCAGATACGCTATCTGTTGATCAGCAAGCTATCCTGCAGCGGATAAAAGAAACATGGCCCAAGGCCTATGAACAACAACCACAATTATTTGCTTTTGGAATGGATAGCTATGAACTAACTATGAGGCTTATTACAGAAGGTCAACTTCCTGAAGCAGGATGGAAAGGTACGACTGGTTTATTATATATTCAGTCCAACAAAGTTATTTATCGTCAATTACCTTGGGTGAAAATGGATGATGGAAAAGTAAGGTTAAGTCCTTAAATGACTCGCCAGATTTCAGGGCGTATGGCAGAAGCAAAGGCTCGTTTTTACTTGGAAAAACAAGGTTTGCAATGGATAATGAGTAATTATCGCTGTTTAAATGGTGAAATTGATTTGATTATGCAAGATGATGTTAAATTCCTAATTTTTGTGGAAGTGCGTTATCGACATCATTTGCAATATGGTGAAAGTATTGAAACTGTTTCACAGCAAAAACAGCAAAGAATTATTCGTGCCGCCTGGCATTATTTGCAACAAAACGATTTGGTAGATAAATTAAATTGTCGCTTCGATGTGGTAGGTTTAGCGACAAACGAACAAATTTGCTGGATTCAAAATGCATTTGAGGTAAGATACTAACTTTAAAGTAGAGATCAAGAATGGATTTAACTGCCAGAATTAAACAACATTTCGCAGAAAGTATACAAACTAAAATGAATGCAGCTGAACTTATTACCCGATATCATTCTGGATGCCAGTCAGCTTATAGTTCAATCTTTACTAAACGGCGGTAAAATTCTATGTTGTGGCAACGGTGGCTCAGCTGGCGACGCCCAACATTTTGCAGCAGAAATGTTAAATCGATTTGAAACTGAGCGACCTAGCTTACCCGCAATTTCCTTACCACAGACAGCTCAACTATTACTGCAATAGCTAATGACTATAGCTTTGAAGAGATTTTCGCTAAACAAATAAAAGGGCTAGGCAATGTTGGGGATACGCTGCTAGTAATCACTACCAGTGGCCATTCAAAAAATATTATCGAAGCTATTTTGGCTGCTCAACAGCGAGAATTAAATATAATTGCGTTAACTGGCGGAGATGGCGGTGCAGTAGCCCCTCTGTTACATGAACAAAATATTGAAATTCGCGTTCTTTCTTCTTCCACTGCACGAATTCAAGAAACGCATTTGCTTATTCTTCATTGTTTATGTGATATGATTGATTATAAACTTTTCACCGCAGAGGAATAACATTAGACTTCTTTCCAAACCCAGTATTTTGGTCTAATGCAAGGCGTGTTGATTTCGAGGAGCGGAGTTTACATGAGAGTAAATGAGCACCGGAGAAAACAACACGCCGTGCATTAGACCAAAATACTGGGTTTGGAAAGAAGTCTATTATAAACAGGGAGAACTATAACGAGCAATTACACAGAGGGTCAATATATATGTTAAAGCAGATTAAGTGGTTACTATTATCTCTGATCTTAACTTGTGTTTTATCAGGTTGTATTCCTGTGGCTTTAGTAGTAGGGGCAACGGCAGGTGGTGCAATAATTTATGATCGACGTAGCGCTCAAACTATCCTGGAGGACCGAGAAATCAGCAATAAAGTAATAGCACGCGTTCATCATGACCCTGTTTTACAAGAAACCAGTCATATTGGGGTTGCAACCTTTAACCATGTAGTACTATTGGTTGGTCAAGCATTAACTCCTGATTTAAGTCAACGTGCTTATCAATATGCGGTAAATGTTTCAAATGTAAAACGAGTTTATAATCAAATAGAAATCACACCTCTTTTACCTATCATTGATAGAAGCAAGGATGCTTGGCTTACTTCAAGAGTTAAAACCATGATGATAGCGGCAAAAGATTTAAATTCCAGTCAAATCAAGGTCATTAGTGAGAATAGGGTAGTTTATTTGATGGGTGTAGTTTCACCTAAGCAAGCTAAGCTCGCAACAGATGTCGCGCGCAATGTACGAGGTGTTAGGAAGGTAGTTCAAGTATTTGAGTATGAACAATGAATGTTAATTTAATAATGCAAACTATTGCGGTAGCTGCGTTGCCTTTATTATTTGCAATCACTTTGCATGAGGCTGCACATGGATGGGTAGCGAGTAAATTGGGTGATAAAACCGCTTTAATGCTCGGGCGAGTTACCCTAAATCCTCTTAAGCATATTGATCTTTTAGGTACAATTATTTTACCTATTGTTATGCTTATAATTGGAGGTTTTATTTTTGGATGGGCTAAACCCGTTCCAGTTGCCTGGCAAAACCTTCATCGACCACGTCGAGACATGGCTTTGGTAGCCTTGGCAGGTCCGGCGCAAATTTAATAATGGCACTGTTATGGGCGTTATTGGCAAAGTTATCTCTTATTTTTTTAGCCAGTAGTACTCAACCATTGGTAGCTACTGTTCATCAATTTATTGTGGCGGCGGCAAACTTTGGAATTTTAATTAATTGTTTACTATTGGTATTAAATCTAATACCTATCCCTCCACTGGATGGAAGTCGTATTGTTTCTAGCTTACTACCTCCACAGGCTGCTCATAATTATGAAAAAATCGAGGCGTATGGGATTTGGATTTTATTAGCTTTAATATTTCTTGGTATTTTAGGCTATGTTCTTTGGCCTCCTATACAGATTCTAACCCATTGGATAGTTAATTTATTTGGGTTAGCCTAGTAAATTTAAATAATAATTACATGCGAAAAGTTACTTTATTAATTGTAGAAGATGAAGTTGCAATTAGAGACATGCTGCGTTTTTCTCTTTCTTCTGCCGAATTTTTAGTAATAGATGCTGAAAATGCCTTTCAAGCCGTGGAGGTACTCGCTGATCGTATTCCTGATTTAATCATTCTTGATTGGATGTTGCCTGGAAAATCGGGAATTGAGTTTATTAAATGGATTAAGAAAAAAGAATTATTAAAAAATCTGCCTATTATCATGTTAACCGCCAAAGCTGAAGAAGATAATAAAATTAAAGGCCTAACTGCGGGCGCCGACGACTATATAGTGAAGCCTTTTTCTATTCAAGAATTAATCGCAAGAATTAGAGCCGTTTTGCGCCGTGGATTATTAATCTCTCCCTCTAATGAAATAAGGGTGGGAGCCCTAGTTTTAAATACTGCTACACATCAAGTGGTTGTCAACGAACAATTTCTTAAATTAACCCCTATAGAATATAAAATGTTATATTTTTTCTTAACTCATCCAAATCAAACCTATAGCCGGGATCAATTGATGACTTACATTTGGGGTGGAAGGGTTTATATTGATGATCGCACGATTGATGTGCAAGTTCGCCGTCTTCGCAGCAAATTAAGACCTTATGGATATTGTGAATTAATTAAAACAGTTCGTGGGATGGGGTATATCTCCACACGAGAATGCGATGCCTAAAAAAAAAGAAGAGTTATATTTAAAAAATCTTCCCGAATCAGTGAAAACACATATCCAACATTTAGAAAGGGTACGGAGCGATTTTGTGGCAAACTTATCCCATGAATTACGCACACCACTAACAGTCATTCAAGGTTACCTAGAAACTTTATTAAAGCAAGAAACCTCAAAAATAAGACCTTGGAAAAAAATCTTTGAGCAAATGTTTCAAAATTGTATACGCATGGCAAATATTGTTGAAGATCTTCTTTTATTATCTAGCCTAGAAAGCGATGATTATCCATTGGAAGAAAACAAAGGAATTTTGATTTCTGCAATGCTAGAAACTATTTGCAAGGAAATACAAAATATTAGTGTTGAGAAAAAACATCAAATTTCCTTGAAAATTGATGCTAGAGTGCGATTGAATGGTGCTGAAAAGGAATTAAAAAGTTTATTTTCAAACCTTATTATCAATGCAATTAAATATACTCCAAGTAAAGGGAAGATAAAAATTGAATGGTATGTAGAGGAAGATCAAGCGATATTTAAAGTCTCTGATACCGGTATTGGCATTGCCAAAAAACATATACCTAGAATCACTGAACGATTTTATCGAGTGGATAAAGCTCGATCTCGTGGCAGTGGTGGAACTGGCCTGGGACTGGCAATTGTGAAGCATATTTTATTACGGCATCAAGGAGAATTATTGATCGCTAGCATATTGGGTAAGGGAAGTACTTTTACTTGTATTTTTCCAGCCTCACGTACCCGCTTTAGCTAAAGGATAGCCATTCTGCGGAACCTGAAAGTCAAATTGAAGTAGCGAAAATCTGAGCAACTTGCTAAAATGCCATCAAAAAGTAGTAAGCGTTCCCAAGGTTTAATTTGCCGACGTAGAAGGGGCTTTCCCTTCTACCCTGTTAACAGTCACAAAAAGTAAAGAGAAACCATGCCTTCACGCCAACAACTAGCCAATGCCATTCGTGTTTTAGCAATGGATGCGGTTCAAGCCGCAAATTCCGGACACCCTGGAATGCCTATGGGCATGGCTGATATTGCCGAGGTAGTGTGGCGAGATTTTTTACGCCATAATCCAACCAATCCTCTATGGACTAACCGTGATCGATTTGTACTTTCAAATGGTCATGGGGCTATGCTGCAATATGCTTTACTGCACTTAACCGGTTACGATTTAACTATTGAGGATATCAAACGCTTTCGTCAATTACATTCCAAAAGCCCAGGCCATCCAGAATTCGGCGAGACTCCAGGGGTAGAAACAACTACCGGGCCTTTGGGCCAAGGGTTGGCAAATGGTGTAGGGATGGCCATTGCTGAACGCTTGCTTGCCACATATTTTAATCGCGATGCTTATTCTATTGTAGATCATCACACTTATGTGTTTATAGGTGATGGCTGCTTAATGGAAGGAATTTCACATGAGGCTTGTTCATTAGCCGGGACTTTAGGGCTAGGTAAACTAATCGTATTTTGGGATGATAATGGTATTTCCATTGATGGCGATGTACAAGGTTGGTTTACAGATAATACTCCTTTACGATTCCAGGCTTATCATTGGCAAGTTATCCCTGATGTTGATGGTCATGATAGTGAAGCCATCGCTCAAGCCATTCGAATTGCTCAAGCACAGACTACTCAACCTACCTTAATATGTTGCCGCACAAAGATTGGTTTTGGAGCTTCTCGAGCAGGTACAGCTGCGGTACATGGGGCGCCTTTAGGAGAAGAGGAAATAGAGTTAGTGCGCCGGCAATTAGGATGGTCACATCCCTCATTTGTCATTCCTCAAGAAATAAAAAACGAATGGGATACCAGATCTCGCGGGCAAGAATGGGAAAAAGAATGGCAACAGCTTTTTGACATTGTATCAAAAGCAGTATCCTGAATTAGCTAAAGAATTTTTACGCCGGCAAAAAGGATACTTGCCTGAAAAATGGGTAGAACATACCCAACAGTTTATAGAGCAAGCTCAGCAGCAAATGGATCAAGACCTAGCCACTCGCAAGGCTTCACAAATATGTTTAAATGCTTTTGCACCTTTATTGCCTGAATTAATTGGTGGCTCGGCTGATTTAACTGAATCAAATTGTACTGCTTGGAAAAGCTCTAAAACTATTACCCGGGAAGATTTTCAGGGCAATTATTTGAAATATGGAGTAAGGGAATTTGCCATGTCGGCTATTATGAATGGCATGGCATTACATGGCGGAATTATCCCCTACGGTGGAACATTTCTGGTTTTTAGCGATTACAGTCGTAATGCAGTACGTCTGTCTTCATTAATGCGTCAACGAGTCATTTATATATACAGCCATGATTCAATTGGTTTGGGGGAAGATGGTCCTACACATCAGGCTATAGAACATGCCGCATTATTACGCATGACACCAGGAATGCGAGTTTGGCGACCTTGTGATCTAGTTGAAACTGCAGTGGCGTGGCAACAAGCATTAAATCATATGGGGCCAAGTTGTTTGCTGCTTACTCGACAAAATGTCTCAAAGCAATCACGACCTTTATCTATGCTTGCTGAGATTCACAGAGGAGGCTATATTTTATATGCGGAACAAAGTTCTTTACAAGGAGTGATTATTGCTACAGGTTCGGAGGTGCAACTCGCAGTAGCCGCAGCAAAACAATTGCAGCAGCAAGGTTTGGGTATTCGTGTCATTTCTATGCCTTGTTGCGAAGTTTTTAAAGAGCAAGATTTTGCTTATCGTGATTCGGTTTTACCAAACAAAATAACAGCCCGTCTGGCGGTGGAAGCTGCCGTTAGTGATTATTGGTATCAATTTGTAGGCTTAGAAGGGCGAGTGATAGGTATTGATCGTTTTGGGTTATCTGCTCCCTATAAGGAGATATTTAGCATATTAGGAGTAACTACCGAACGTATTGTCAATGTAATGATTGAACTACTGTCTAAAATCCCTAATTAGGAGAATCTTATGGCAATTAGAATAGCAATTAATGGTTTTGGTCGAATTGGTCGCAATATTTTACGTGCTATTTATGAAAATAAGCAGAATAAAGATGTTCAAATTGTGGCTATCAATGATTTAAGCAGTTTAGAAACTAATGCTCATTTATTGAAATATGATAGCGTTCACGGCCGCTTCCCTGACGAAGTTACCTTTTCCGGCGCCGATTTACTAATAAACCAAGATAGAATTCGCGTATGTGCAGAACGGGATCCTGCACGTTTACCTTGGCGTGAACTGAAAGTCGATGTGGTTATGGAATGCACTGGATTGTTTACAGAACGTGATAAAGCCAGTCTGCACCTGCAAGCGGGTGCTAAAAAAGTGCTCATTTCTGCGCCGGCAGGTAAAGATGTAGATGCAACTATTGTCTATGGAGTGAATCACCATATCCTCGCGCCCAACCACGTTATTGTTTCTAACGCCTCATGTACGACAAATTGTTTAGCTCCAGTGGTAAAGGCGTTGCATGAGGCTTTGAAGATTAAAAAAGGTATGATGGTGACTATTCACGCGTATACTAATGATCAACGTCTTACAGATAGTGCGCATAAAGATTTACATCGAGCTCGTGCAGCTGCTCACTCATTAATTCCAACTAAAACCGGAGCTGCAGCTGCAGTGGGATTAGTTCTGCCTGAGTTAGCTGGAAAACTCGACGGTTATGCCATTCGCGTACCGGTCATTAATGTCTCAGTAGTAGATTTCACATTTGAAACGGACGCTTCTACTTCGTCCGTTGCTGTCAATCAAATCATGCAAGCAGCCGCTGCAAATGGACCTTTGAAAGGAATTTTGATTTATAGTGATGAGCCTTTAGTATCCATTGACTTCAATCATTGCCCCGCCTCAGCTATTTTTGATGCAACTCAAACTCGAGTACTTGATGGTTTGGTAAAAGTTGTCGCCTGGTATGACAACGAATGGGGCTTTTCGAATCGAATGATAGATGTAGCTAAGATTTTAGGCTCTTAGTATACCTTATTGTAAAATACTCATTGCGACCCCGAGCCGCGAGCGGCGGGAACAATCCAGTGCAGAGCACATGTAAATGGGTGTACCTGGACCCAATACGTTGTCATCTCGGAAAATGTACTCTGATCCTTAAGCCTTGCCAGAATAACTTAATTTATTAGACTTCTTTCCAAACCCAGTATTTTGGTCCCATCTTGTTATAACCTAAGGCAAGGCGGGTTGCTTTCGAGGAGCGGAGTTTACATGCGAGTAAATGAGCATCGGAGAAAACAACGCAACGCAGCAGTCTATTATCTAAGCTAAGTTAGCGATTTTCATAAAGGTAAGGTAAAATCCTTTTATGAGCATTATAAAAGTCCTTAAAATGTCCGACTTGGATTTATCAGGTCGACGAGTGCTTATTCGCGAAGATTTGAATGTTCCTCTCAAAAACGGTCACATTAGTGATGCTACTCGTATTGAAAAAGCTTTGCCCGCTCTAAAGTTTGCTATACAACATAAGGCCCGGGTCACCGTTTTATCCCATTTAGGGAGACCCACTCCGGGAAAATTTGATCCCGAAGCCTCATTAGCGCCTATTGCCCAATTTTTAAGTGAAAAGTTAAATCAACCTGTTCCACTGATTGACGATTGGCTAAATGGGGTAGATATTAAACCCGGTCAATTGATATTAGCCGAGAACGTGCGATTTTTACCAGGTGAAGAAGAAAATGATCTAAATTTGGCAAAACGCATGGCTAATCAATGTGACATTTTTGTAATGGACGCATTTGCTACTGCTCATCGTGCGCAAGCTTCGACAGTTGGAGTTAGCCAATACGCTCCCGTTGCCTGCGCGGGTCCTTTATTAATGGCGGAATTAGAAGCTTTATCAAAGGCCTTGGAACACCCACGGCGCCCACTTTTAGCGGTAGTTGGGGGTGCTAAAGTTTCTACCAAATTTCAGCTATTGCAAAACTTATTAAAAAAAGTAAATGGTTTAATTGTGGGCGGAGGCATTGCTAATACTCTTTTGGTTGCCGCAGGTTATTCAATAGGTAAATCCCTATTTGAAGCAGATTGGATACCCGCTGCAAAAAGTTTATTAATAGATGCACAAAAATTAGGAGTTGATTTACCCTTACCGCAAGATGTGGTGGTAGCTAAGCAATTTAGCGCAGATGCTTCAGCTGTTATCAAATCTGTGGATGCCGTTACTCCGGATGATATAATTTTAGATGTAGGTCCACAAACTACGGCTGACTATGCCAAAAAGGTGGCAAAAGCGGGGACTATCGTATGGAATGGACCATTAGGAGTATTTGAATTCCCTCAATTCACGACAAGGTACGCTGAGTTTGGCTCAGGCTATCTCTACCAGTTCTGCTTATTCTATGGCAGGGGGAGGAGATACTTTGGCAGCTTTAGCTGAATTTGGCCTTAGTGAAAAAATTTCTTACATTAGCACGGGTGGGGGAGCTTTTTTAACTTTCTTGGAAGGAGCCGAATTGCCTGCTGTGGCGATGCTTCTTAAGCGAGCAAATCATGATGTATAAACCAGAACGTTTAGTACGACGCACCAAAATTATAGCTACACTCGGACCTGCCACCGATGATCCTACTATTTTAGAGGATTTAATCTCAGCGGGAGTTAATATAGTACGCTTGAATTTCTCTCATGGTACCCAAGCAGCACATCAAAAGCGTATGGAGTTGGTGCGGCAGATAGCTGACCAACATCAAAAAGTAATTGGTATCTTAGTTGACTTACAAGGTCCCAAAATACGTGTTTCTGGTTTTAAAGATAAAGAAGTTTTATTAAAAACAGATGATGTTTTTGTCTTAGACGCAGAATTGGATAGTCAGTCTGGAACTAAAGAGCGTGTCGGTATTGATTATAAGCGACTTCCACATGACGTGGTTCCCAATGATATTTTATTGCTAGATGATGGTCGACTTCGTTTGAAAGTAGAACGCGTTAATCCGCCACAAATTTTTTGCCGGGTTCTCGTTGGGGGAATTTTATCCAGCTATAAAGGAATTAATCGTCAAGGTGGTGGGCTTTCTGCGCCAGCACTAACGGAAAAAGACAAGATAGATATGCAATTTGCCTTAAAAATGGGGGTGGATTTTATTGCTATCTCATTTCCACGTAATGCCGCCGACATTCTTTATGCGCGACAATTGTTAGAACAAATGGCTGGAGGTGAGAAAAATACGGGCATTGGGATAATCGCTAAGATTGAGCGAACCGAAGCGGTTGTGGCAATGGATGAAATCATTGAAGCCAGTGATGGAGTAATGGTAGCACGTGGAGATTTAGCAGTAGAAATTGGCGATGCAGAAGTACCTTTAGTGCAGAAGTCAATTATTGAAAGCGCCCGTCGACTCTATAAACCAGTGATTATTGCTACTCAAATGATGGAGAGCATGATCAATAATTCCGTTCCCACTCGAGCAGAAGTTTCGGATGTGGCTAATGCAGTATTAGATCATGCCGATGCGGTTATGCTGTCTGCCGAAACGGCTAGTGGTCATTATCCCGTTACCGTAGTAGAGAGTATGTCCCGCATATGTCAGCGTGTGGAACAATCACCCAATTTGGTAACACTTAATAACCAATCTCTAGTTATGCGTTTTAATCGAATTGATGAAGCGATTGCAATGGCAACAATGTATACGGCCAACCATTTAGATATTAAAGCAATAGTTGCATTAACTGAATCTGGAATGACTCCTTTATGGATGTCAAGAATTCGTACCGCAATCCCTATATATGGTTTAAGTCGAGATGCCCGAACTTTGGGTAAAATGGCATTGTATCGAGGAGTTTTTCCAGTGCCTTTTGATGTGACCCAACTACCTTACGAAGCAATTAATCGTCAAGCCATTCATAAACTTTATGAGTTAGGTGTAGTGACAGAAAATGATTTGGTTATTTTAACTCAGGGTGATTACGCAGGAATAAAAGGGCGCTCCAACGCTATGAAGATTCTGCGGGTTAGTGAAGTTCTATGAATAATTGGACGCTGGTTTTATATTTGATAAGTGCAGCATTGCTGATTTGGTTAATGGTGCGCATGGTTCGTGGTAACCCCCAGGCTTTCAGTAAAGAAAATCTTAGTAAAAGTTTTTATACCGTGGGAATAATAACTATATTATTAATAGGCGTTATTTTCCTTTGTGTTTTATTATTACGCTCGACTTAGTTTCCGATTATAAGGAGAAAAAAACATATGTCTTTAATTACTTTACGACAGCTATTAGATCATGCTGCGGAACACGATTATGGAGTTCCTGCTTTTAATGTAAATAATCTCGAACAAATCCGAGCGGTTATGGAAGCGGCTGATGCCACAGACAGTCCAGTGATAGTTCAAGCTTCCGCAGGCGCGCGCGAATATGCTGGAGCTCAATTTATTTATTTTTTAGTGCAGGCCGCTTTACAGGAATGGCCGCATATACCCATTTGCTTACATCAGGATCACGGTGGCGCGCCAGCAGTTTGCCAACGTTCAATTCAGTTAGGATTTACCTCAGTGATGATGGATGGCTCTTTACGCGAAGATATGAAAACTCCCAGTGATTATGATTACAATGTGCAAGTCACTCGTAAAGTAGTGGAAATGGCTCATTCTTGTGGAGTTTCGGTAGAAGGTGAATTAGGTGTACTAGGTTCATTAGAAACCAAACACGCTGCAGACGAAGATGGTTCAGGAGCTAAAGGTAGACTAGAAGAGAATCAAATGCTTACTGATCCGAGTCAAGCGGTAGATTTTGTTAAAGCGACCGGTGTTGATGCCTTAGCGATAGCCATTGGTACCAGTCATGGTGCTTATAAATTTACCCGTCCCCCAACCGGTGAGGTGTTAGTAATTGATCGAATTAAAGAAATCCATAAACGTCTTCCCAATACTCACTTAGTGATGCATGGCTCTTCTTCAGTTCCTCAAGAATGGCTAGCTATTATTAATGCTAACGGAGGTAAAATTAAAGAAACTTATGGTGTTCCCGTTTCAGAAATTCAAAAAGGTATTAAATCAGGGGTGCGAAAAGTGAATATTGATACTGATTTACGCTTGGCTGCAACAGGAGCAATTCGCCAATATTTTGCCAAAAATCCTGAAGCATTTGATCCACGTAAATATTTAGGACCAGCACGTATTGCCATGCAGGAGATATGCAAAGCACGCTATGAGGCTTTTGGAACAGCAGGGCATGCCAGTCGAATCAACGTTTTATCAATTGAAAAAATGACTCAACGCTATCAAAGCGGAGAGCTATGATGGTCATGGCGAAGCCAGATTACCACCAAGCTCAATATTTAAAAGGAGTGACTGATTTAACTCAGTTGCCTACAGATAGAGGATGGGAGGTAGCATTTATCGGTCGCTCGAATGCAGGCAAATCTAGTGCTATTAACGCTATCACGGGTATTAAAGGGTTAGCTCGAGCCAGCAGCACCCCCGGCCATACCCAAATGATTAATTTATTTAATTTGGATCGCGATCGCCGTTTAGTAGATTTACCGGGATATGGTTATGCCAAGGTTCCACGTATTATTAAAGAACGATGGCAAAAAATCACTGATGACTATTTACAAAGTAGAGAATGTTTACGTGGTCTAATCTTGGTGATGGATATTCGTCATCCGTTAAAAGATATGGATCAGGAATTGATTGCCTGGGCAGTGCAATGTAAAGTTCCAGTGCATATTTTATTGACCAAAGCAGATAAGTTAACAGCAAATGAAGCTCGTAAGACCCTTAAATCGGTTCAAGATGCTTTACAACTTTACGCCAGTACCATCAGTATCCAATTATTCTCCGCCATGCAACCCCAAGGAATCGATGAAGCATTAAAATATCTGAATCAATGGTATATGTTGTAGGCTATGCCGTGGGCGATAGATAGGATAGGCTTCCCAAATTTGTCATGGCGAAGAGCGTTTAGCGACGTGGCAATCCAGAGTCATAATTGGCCTAGTATCATGAATTTGAAAAACTTTCTTTTCCAAAACCAATCTGAATATTTTACTATTGTCTATGATGCATTTTTCTTAATTTAACGTGAATGCAGTTTATCAATTCATTCACTTTTAAAAAGACGAAACACTTAGGGATTAGTTTATGGAAGATTTAAAACCATCTGATTTAAAAACCATCTTGCATTCCAAGCGCGCTAATATCTATTATCTTGAACATTGTCGCGTTTTGGTTAATGGAGGACGAGTTGAATATGTGACTGAAGAAGGGAAACAGTCGCTTTATTGGAATATTCCTATTGCCAATACCACTTTTATTCTCTTAGGAACTGGAACCTCAATTACACAATCAGCCATGCGCGAATTAGCTAAAGCCGGTGTATTAGTCGGTTTTTGTGGAGGAGGCGGCTCGCCTTTGTTTTCCGCAAATGAAGTGCAAGTCGATGTCGCTTGGCTAACTCCGCAAAGTGAATACCGACCAACTGAATATTTGCAGCATTGGGTAAGCTTTTGGTTTGATGAGAGTAAACGGTTGGCTGCAGCAAAAAACTTTCAAAAGGTGAGGCTAGAACAAATTCAAAAGCATTGGCTGAATACCCGTATGCAGCGCGAAAATAATTTTCAAATAAGTGAGTCGCAGCTGATTTCTCGCTTGAATTCGTTTCGTGACGGTTTAGAAAAAGCACAAACTAGTAATGAGGTTTTGGCTCAAGAGGCAATGTTAACTAAAAATTTGTATAGCATAGCAGCCCATACGGCCAAGTATGGTGAATTTACTCGCGCAAAGCGCGGTTCAGGCGTCGATGTAGCTAACCGCTTTCTCGATCACGGTAATTATTTAGCGTATGGTTTAGCGGCAACGGCCACTTGGGTGACAGGTTTACCCCATGGACTAGCGGTATTACATGGTAAGACTCGCCGAGGAGGATTGGTTTTTGATATTGCCGATCTGATAAAAGATGCTTTGGTACTGCCGCAGGCATTTATTGCCGCTATGGCCGGAGATGATGAACAAGAAAGTTTCGTCATCGCTGTCCTGGAAGAATTTAATCGCGGCCAAGCTCTGGACGTTATGATTGATTCTATTAAAGAGACTATCGAACTTTTAACTCAAGCTAAACACAATGAACATATTAATAATTTCTTAATGCAACAAACGTGCACTAATTGAAAACTCGTCGTATTCTCGACCAATTTGCCGAGCGTAAAGGAAATAGAACCTGGCAAACCGCTATTACTCAACAAGGGTTAATAACTTTGCGCAAAATGTTACGTAAAACGGCTAAACGTAATACCGCTGTCGCTTGTCATTGGATAAAAAGTTCCAATAGAACAGAATTATTATGGATTGTAGGGAATATAAGTCGATTTAATGAGCAAGGAACAGTACCGACAAATATCACCGAGCAAGATATTTTACGCCAAAATGATGAAAATCTTTGGCATACGATTGAAGATATTGCTCTTTTAGCGGGAATTGCCGGTCTATTTCATGATTTTGGCAAAGCAAATCAGCTCTTCCAGGAGAAACTGAAAAAGAAAAATAAATATTGTGAGCCGTATCGTCATGAATGGGTTTCGTTGCGTTTGTTTGAAGCATTTGTAAGAGAGGCGGAGCGACCAAGAGCAGAGTGACCGAGAATGGTTAGAAAGATTGGCACAAATAAAGCCTGAAGATGAGTCTGTAATTATCACGGCACTGGTTAAAGATCGCAACTCAAACTCTAAATCCGATTCCGCAGGCGCACCCAATCCATTTAAAAAATTATCCCCTTTGGCTAAGGTAATTGGTTGGTTAGTTGTGTCGCATCATCGGTTACCTAAAGTTTTCGAACGTGAAAATTTTAATACGCCAAAATTGAGAAAGCATAGATGAATGGATGACTGGTCATTGGTTTGATGGTTCCTGGAACTCCAGACAATCTATAGAAAAAGATTGGAAAGAGGAAGCGTGGGAAAAGCTATGGTCTTTTCCACGTGGTACGCCGTTGCTCAGTCGAACTTGGTGTGCTAAAGCCCAGGAACTAGCCCAAAGAGCTTTAGCGCGTCCCGGTTTACTGGCTAAGGATTGGCTAGTTGAGGATCGTTTTTCTACTCACCTATCACGAATGATACTGATGTGGGCGGATCATCTGTACTCCGCTGCTCCGGCTAAAGCTTGTTGGCAAGATTCTAAGTATAACGCTTATGCCAATAACCAGATCACCAAACTGGCGCGCTTAAACAAAAATTAGATGAACATCTGGTTGGTGTTGGTTGCAATGCCTTGCGTTTAGCCAAAAATTTAGTGCATATCCGTTTGAACTTGCCAGCCATTACCCGTCATAAAGAATTTAAAAAGCGCAGTTTGTTAGAGAAGTTTCGTTGGCAGGATAAAGCCTATGATTTGGCTTGCGCCATTCGTGAACGCTCTGCTAAACAGGGTTTTTTTGGTGTTAATATGGCCTCGACCGGTTGTGGCAAGACTTTTGCTAACGGCAAAATCATGTATGGATTAGCGAATGAAAAATTGGGTTGCCGTTTTAGTATCGCCTTAGGGCTGCGAACTCTAACATTACAAACCGGAGATGCCTTACGTGAGCGACTTCATCTAGATGAAGACGATTTAGCCATCTTGATTGGTTCCCAGGCAGTCAAGGCCTTGCATGAATATTCTAATGATAACGATAAAAGTGCAGCTGAGAATATTTATGGTGCCTCAGGTAGTGAGTCGGCTGAAGAATTTTTTTCCGAACATCAATATGTCCGTTACGATGGGACATTGGATGATGGTCGATTGAGTCATTGGCTAAAGCAGTCCCCTAAATTGCAGCAACTATTAAGTGCTCCAGTATTGGTGAGTACCATTGATCATTTAATTCCAGCTACAGAAGGCGAACGCGGGGGTAAGCAAATTGCACCTATGTTGCGCTTGCTCACGGCTGATTTAGTGTTGGACGAGCCGGATGATTTTGACTTAAAGGATTTGCCTGCGCTGTCGCGTTTAGTTAATTGGGCGGGGATGTTGGGGGCACGGGTATTACTTTCTTCTGCAACTTTGCCGCCTGATTTAGTTAAAGCCTTGTTTGCCGCTTATTTAGCAGGGAGAAAAATATATCAACAAGCGGTGGGGGAGCCCAATTTACCGATCAATATTTGCTGCGCATGGTTTGATGAATATGCGGTACAACAAGGCGATCAAAGTAATGAAGAAGGTTTTGTTGAATTTCATCACCAATTTGTCGCACAACGTATTAACAAATTGAAGCAAGCTCCGGTATTGCGCAAAGGAAAATTACTACCTATCCAGGTAGCAGAAAAAAAGCCGGCTCAAGTAATTGAGCAAATGACGCAATGCATTTTTTCTGCTATTCTCGAATTGCATCACGCGCATTGCCAAATTCATTCGCAAACGCAGCAGAGTTTATCAATTGGGTTAGTGCGCATGGCTAATATTAATCCGTTAGCTGCTACTGCCAAAAAATTGTTTACAATGGAGCCGCCGCCGGATTATCGAATCCATTATTGCGTATATCATTCTCAACATCCTTTAGTGGTTCGTTCGTTTATGGAGAAGCATTTGGATCAAGTGTTAAACCGGCATCATCCTGAAGAAATTTGGCAAACAGAATGCATTGCGCAAGCGTTGGCAACCTATCCGGAAAAAAATCATATTTTTGTGGTGTTAGCTACATCGGTTGCCGAAGTAGGACGCGATCACTGATTACCATTGGGCTATTGTCGAACCCAGTTCAATGCGCTTGTTAATTCAGTTGGCGGGACGTGTTCAGCGGCATCGGCAGCAACTACCGCAAAGTGAAAATGTATTTATTCTATCAAAAAATTATAAAGCTTTGATGGGCAACAATATTGCTTATGAGAAGCCAGGGTTTGAGTCAGGTAATTTTAAGTTGGCAAATCATGATTTAACCGTAATACTCAATCGAGAACAGTTTACTGATATAAACGCCATCCCTCGTATTATGCATGCAGATCAATTGGATCCAGGCCACAATTGGATAGATTTAGAACATTTTCACTTACAGGCTAAATTATTTGGTCCAGAAATCTTTCTATGCTTCGTTGTGGTGGCAAAAACCAATTGATTGGTGTGCAGAGATGCAGCGCAATACCCCATTCAGAAAATCCATGCCAGATAAGCAATTTTTTCTTTATTTCACAGCAGAAGATGAAAGAGCTATTTTTCATTCGTTAGATAGTCAAAATAATCCAAAACCAGATGAACGACGTTTTGAGCGCTGTTCTGTGCAAATGGATTCAAAATTATCAAGAACGAGTTCTTGGCCAGCGCTGAATTTCCAAGAATTAATTATTAAGTTGGCTGAAGATCAAGAGTTCAGTATTAGCCAGGCTTGCCTTAGATTTGGAGAAATTTGCTTGCCTGCCATTGATAATAAATGGTTTTATCGATCCTATTTTAGGATTCTATAGTGAGCTTAATGAGTAAAGTTTATCCCCGATTTAGCTGCCTGTACGGCAGTATATAATTGTATACCGAAGTGTATATTTTCTAAGCTACTTGTTCAGCAGTTTAGTGAGTACTTTAATACGGATTTTTTTCTAAATTAATAACCTATATACACTGTTAGTATAAATTTATATTGTTTCTTTTCTTAAAGATTTAGTAATGTAGCTAAGTTATGAGTTTCAGTTGAATAAAATCCGATCCCATTTCGGGCGATGCATGATATTTTTCTGCTAGATCCAGGATAAATATCAATCTTTAACTGATGTAAGGTTTTAATACTCATAAGTTACCGAAATAATATTTTACATTATTAGATCAGTTGCTTATAAACATATTAAAATAGATAAAACTCATATCTTGGGTTACAGTGCAATCTTTGAAAAAGGAATGGTTTATGAAAATTTTTTTCGAGTGGTTTAATTCTTGGAAAAAAAATAGTCAAGAAAAAATAAAAAATGAAGTTGACAATAATCCATTTGTGAACAAGTACTTAAAAATAAATATAGATTTTGTAATAAGTATATTTGGTATTAGATTAAAGATCGAGTAGTCATTAGAAAATAACTTTAAGAGGAGAAAAATATGGATATGGAACAGGAATCCCTAGCATGCAAAATTGCAGAATATATTCAAAATAGAGCTGCTGATAAACTTGGAAAATTCGACAAAGAATGGGCCAAGCAGCGTAATGATATCGCTGATCCGTTGCAACTAATGGAATGGGAAGCAAAATGTAATGCTAAAAGACATGAGATAGAAAACAATTATATCCCTTCACTTGGTTAACGGATGCGGCAAGGCGCGCTAAGCAAATCAGTATGGTCACTCACGCCTTAAAGTTTATTCATACCGATGCTAAAGGCAGTAGTATTTATGCTGCAGCAATGGTTAACTCATCTGACGAAGAAAACAGCCATTATGTGAGTACTGCTTCTATCCCTTCTTCTATCAAAATAGATGTGGTAGGCAATGCCGCCGCCTTAGATGTTGCCAGTTTATTGCAGCTTGAGCAAAATGGTGAAAGTTTAATTGCGGTTATTGCTCGCGGTGATAGTTCAGCTTTACAACCGTTTGCCGAATCTGAAAATCAATTGTCAGAATGGATGAATGGTTTTCAACAAGTACTGATTCCCAAAGAACTCAGTTCACATACTTTAGCCAAACAACTTTATTTTCCTGTAGGAGATAACGAATACCATCTGCTCAGTCCGCTATTTGCTTCTTCTTTAGTACAAGAATTGTATTAGCGCGTCAATACCAGTCGTTATGGCGAAGCGGCAAAAGAAGCGCGCAAAGCCAGACGCGAAAAAAAATATTTTATAGAACCTACTGTCGACTATCCTAATGTAACGCTACAAATTTTCGGTGGCACCAAACCGCAAAATGTGTCACAGTTGAATTTCAGTCGTGGCGGCAAGGTCTATCTTTTTAGTAGTGCTCCGCCTAGTTGGGATACAAACGTCTTGCGCCTCCAACTAGATGGTGTAATTCATGGTGAATTTAATCGACGAGCTGAGTGTTAAGCTAAAGAGTTACAAAAATATTTAACTCCGTATTTAAAATAAAACTAGTAATCAGGACTAATGACGCCTTTCATTGTGAAGAAATATGTAGACGGTTTGATTGATACATTATTCAATTTATGCAGCCCAAATTCATTGTCTCGATCCAGGATGGAGTTGTGAAATTACCACAATTACCAGAAGCGCAACAATTGCTAGTTGCGGTCCAGAAGAAGTGATGCCGATTTTCAGCAAAAACGTGCGCAAAATGATTGGCAAGAGAAGATAGCTGAGACATCTTGCTAGTTGGGTAAATAAAAAATTTGAACACGATAAGCTCTAACTATGGCCGATGAAGAGTATAACGAATGGCGGAAGCAGTTAATGAAAAAATTAGAGGGCTTATTAAAAGAGGATTTGGAGGTGTTGGTATGAAAGCATTTTTCTATGCCTGAAAGTCCGCCTTAAAAATAGAAAGTGCTAACGCGATTGCTGGGCTCACTTGGATGGATTTCCAGCCGTAACGAGTTTTTTAGGTTTTATCCATGTGTTATCTCGATAACTACAGAAACAAAATCCGCATTTAAAATTGGGAGGATGCGCCATTATTTTGCATGAGCAGCAAATTCATACTTATCAATCCAGCCCACGAAAAGATGCGGTATTTTGTTTTATCGCGCAATCGACACTCACTAAGGAAGGCGATCCTGGCACCTTTTTTATTGAAGAAGGTAAAATGCATTTAACTGTTTCGTTATTACTGAGAATGTCATTTTTATGAAGAGGATTTTGGTGATGATTTTACAAAGAACAGTTTCGAAAACCAAGTCAAGCAGCTCGCTTTGCAGCATACTCTTAGCGGGTGGTTTGATTACTGAAATTCGCGAAGTAGATTTTGTTCAATTACCGGAAGATTCAGAAGAAGAGCTTATAGGATATTCTGTTAAAAAATGCGTAAATTCTTGCCGGCATTTTTTGTTGTTTAACAGGAGTGATTTGCTTAAAAGAACATGTTAAAAAATGCACAGGGTAAATTTCCGGTAGATGCTTGGCTGGATTTTATCGCTTCTAAAACAAGCAGCCGAAAAACGAGAATCAGCAGGCTAAATACCGCAGAATACCCATTGACAACAAAACACCATTGCCATTAGACGCGGGAATGGTGTAGTGAAATTTAAAAACCGGAAATAGGTTGGTTGGTTCCGATAACGAAGCAATATATCGGGGCGATTTCTTTTGCATTAATACTCCCAGGGGCAGGTAGTAAATGTCGCGCGTGATCAACACTGTTCCTTTTCAATTTGTTGAATCAGTTTATAACCCGCTCTCGGTCAATTGGTTAAGTTTGCATCGAATTAAAGAAAATTTAACCACAAATCTTTTGGCAATATGATTCTGTGGATAAAGAGTTGCTGGTTGGTATTTGTGTAAATAACAAATATTCTTCATTAAGATATTGATATTAAACCTTAACAAGGAGAATAAATATGAAAAATCCCATTAAAACTGTCTTCTAGTTTTAGCGTTTGAATGAAAATTAGCAAATTCGGATGCCTTAATGTTTTCAGGTCTTTGGGGGAAATAAGGAAAACTTGGTATGCAAAGATAAATGGCAGTCGATAAAGCTACAAGAGAAAGCGGTAAGATAGGTACTATTTCTAATCGGTTGAAAAAATCCAAAAAATACGGATTCAGTGAAATTAGATGCAGAAAGGCAATAAAGCTGAATTTTGTAATTGGGTGGATGTTGTTTTTTGGTGAATCTATTTGATTATTGTAAATACGTTAAAATGTCCGTTTTTATGTTACGGGGTGTCAGGAAATTTAAGTTCGCCATCAGATATGCGATAATCGAGATTATCACAAAGTGTGCTAGTTGATAAAATTAACCACTATATTGAAGAGCATCGTTTTTCCGCTTTGGCTGTGCGCTACGCAGAGAATATAGCCAATGGCCGTTTTTTATGGAGAAATCGGGTTGGAGCGGAACAGGTAGAAGTGCAGGTGACTGAGAGTAATGGCACTAAAATGATATTTAATAGTGATAACTTTAATTTACGTGCTTTTAGCGAACCCACAGGCGATATAATCAAACTAGCAGAATTAATCGAGCAAGGGTTAAAAGGCAACACTTTTGTATTTTTTACCATAGATGCTTTTGCCCGTCTAGGTATGGCACGAGATATTTCCGTCTCAAGAATTAGCTTTAAGCAATGATCGTGATAATAAAAAAAGTAAAATTTTATATCATGTCAATAACCAAGCCGCTATGCATTCGCAAAAGATAGGCAATGCTTTACGCACTATTGACATTATTGGTACCCAAGCGCTGAAGATTTGGGGCCTATTGCTGTTGAGCCGTATGGTTCTGTAACCAGCCGAGGCAAAGCCTACCGTCAACCTAAAAGCGCACAAGATTTTTATACTTTATTAGATGATTGGATATTAAAAGATAAGGTTCCCACCTGTCAAGCAACAACATTATGTCATCGCTAACTTGATTCGCGGAGGGGTGTTCGGTGATGCAGAGAAGTCAGAAAAAGCGGAGTAAAATAGGATGAACTACTATTTAGAAACTAGGGTATTACCCGATCCAGAGTTTAAGGAGACGGTTTTAATGAATGCGCTCGCTACCATTTGCATCGTGCTTTGGTGTCTATGTCCAGTACGGATATTGGTGTTAGTTTTCCTGAGTTTGATAAAAAATATTTAGGTAGCTGCATACGTGTTCATGGAATACAAGCGGTGCTAATCAATCTCATGGGAACTGGATGGCTAAAAGGTTTACGAGATTATACCGAGCAAAGTGAAATTCAGCCCACTCCTGTCACTACTCAATATTGTTTAGTAAAACGAATCCAAACTAAAAGTAATGTGGAGCGACTATATCGGCGGTCAATAAGCAAGGGTTCGATAACAGAAGAGTTAGCTAAAGAGAAAATTTCTTCTAATCAAGGAAGAACGCTGAATTTGCCTTTCCTTGAATTGCAAAGTTCCTCTACCAAGCAAAAATTTTCCCTTTTTATTAAACATGAACCACAAGAAAAAGCAGTAGTAGGAAAATTTAATACCTACGGTTTAAGTAATACCGCAACTATACCTTGGTTCTAACCCTTTTTTATCTGTTATTTTTAAGTTTTTGATTTAAAAGAATAAAAATTAATAGCTAAAAAAAAGGTTTTAGGTTTTTAATAAGCCAATGCTCTTTAAAAATTAGGTACTTATGCATAAAATGGCACTGTTCACTGCCGCACAGGCAGCTTAGAAAATTAATCAAAAGGTGTGTTACCCCAATTTATTAGCGTTCACTGCCGCACAGGCAGCTAAAAAAGCAACTGACGGATAATAGTGGAAAACGGAAATGCTGTTCACTGCCGCACAGGCAGCTTAGAAAAAAAAGTCATTTTCTTCAACATGAGGTAACTTTGTAGTTCACTGCCGCACAGGCAGCTTCAGAAAACGCTTCAAGAAGCTAAATGCATTGAATGAGGTAGTTCACTGCCGCACAGGCGGCTTCTAGAAAATTATTTATAGACTTCGGTTGCATAATTTCAACGTGTTCACTGCCGCACAGGCAGCTTAGAAACGGTTATGCGTAACACTAGCAGGTCTTCGTTGTTTGTTCACTGCCGCACAGGCAGCTTAGAAAATACACTCAGTTACGGGAAACATACCGTCTGAAAGGTTCACTGCCGCACAGGCAGCTTAGAAATGTTTAACCCGCGTTGACTAAATTTGTTCGTATAGTTCACTGCCGCACAGGCAGCTTAGAAACGATCCGAATGCAGCAGAACATGAACCACAGGATTGTTCACTGCCGCACAGGCAGCTTAGAAATCTAATCACTTCAATATGTATTGCATTGCAATATGGTTCACTGCCGCACAGGCAGCTTAGAAATTTAAATGTAGACGTTCCTGGTGGTATTCCTACAGTTCACTGCCGCACAGGCAGCTTAGAAAAGTGCGGAGGAGGCAGTGCGAAGTAAGTACGAGTTCACTGCCGCACAGGCAGCTTAGAAAAAATTGAAACGACATCTTAATTTGAAGAAGTGGAATGTTCACTGCCGCACAGGCAGCTTAGAAATTCATCAATTAAACTAGATCAAAAATTCCTTATGTATGTTCACTGCCGCACAGGCAGCTTAGAAATATAATAAAAGACGCCTTTTTAATCTGAGATTATTGTTCACTGCCGCACAGGCAGCTTAGAAAATTAGTCCGTGCACTGGCAGAAACATAAAGTACGTTCACTGCCGCACAGGCAGCCTAGAAAAAGGAAGGGTATGGTCACTCAAGAGCTGATTTATCATGTTCACTGCCGCACAGGCAGCTTAGAAAATATACAACGAGCACCTGCTTCATAAATTCAATAGTTCACTGCCGCACAGGCAGCTTAGAAATGACAAAAGTAGTTGTCGATTACTGTGCCGGTTGAGGTTCACTGCCGCACAGGCAGCTTAGAAAAGCTGAAAAGAGAACCTAAAATTGTACGCCTAATGTTCACTGCCGCACAGGCAGCTTAGAAAATTTTAATATTTCTGCAATGGTAGACTTCAATTCGGTTCACTGCCGCACAGGCAGCTTAGAAAATGAATAACTTTTTATTGTTTATATATTTCTTTCAGTTCACTGCCGCACAGGCAGCTTAGAAAACTAACGCAACTGCAGTCTGATGTAATTCATGTGTGTTCACTGCCGCACAGGCAGCTTAGAAAAATCAGATGCGTAATGCAGACTTATAACAACTGATTGAGTTTCACTGCCGCACAGGCAGCTTAGAAAAAACTACCATAAATTATTAGCGCCGCTTGATCGTTCACTGCCGCACGGCAGCTTAGAAACCATAAAAAATTAAGCGTGGCGAGAAACATGGGGTTCACTGCCGCACAGGCAGCTTAGAAAAGTTACCAACAGATCACAACTTTTGCGGGTAATCAGTTCACTGCCGCACAGGCAGCTTAGAAATCTGCAAATACAGGGATTTTTAGCATATTTCGTGCTGTTCACTGCCGCACAGGCAGCTTAGAAAAGCAGCTATTCGAGTGGTACCGTTAGAGATGTGCAGTTCACTGCCGCACAGGCAGCTTAGAAAACACAAACAGGCGGTGCAAACTGGCATTCAGCGTGTTCACTGCCGCACAGGCAGCTTAGAAATTACGCAAGTGAATACACTGTAGATTGATGCGAATTTGTTCACTGCCGCACAGGCAGCTTAGAAATTATTTTGATTAGATAATAATATTACCGCGATAGCGTTCACTGCCGCACAGGCAGCTTAGAAAATTATGAGAATAAGAACTTTAAAAGAACAATGGTAATGTTCACTGCCGCACAGGCAGCTTAGAAAACTATGCATATTATTTTATCAATGCCATAATATACGTTCACTGCCGCACAGGCAGCCTAGAAAGTCAACAGGCTGATCAATTCGTAGACGTTAGGTCGTTCACTGCCGCACAGGCAGCTTAGAAACTGAGATCAATTATCAATGTCGTTGTTATGCGGTTCACTGCCGCACAGGCAGCTTAGAAAGAGTAAATAACAATAAAGGACCTGCAGCTGCGCAAGTTCACTGCCGCACAGGCAGCTTAGAAAATGTGGCTTATACAATTACCAATGGTTCGGTCGTTCACTGCCGCACAGGCAGCTTAGAAAGGCTGAAAAAGAACCGAAAATCGTCGCCTCATGTTCACTGCCGCACAGGCAGCTTAGAAACTGATTTTGATTGGAGACAAAAGCGTTTAAAAGTTCACTGCCGCACAGGCAGCTTAGAAAAGGCGGCGGAGGAGGAGGCGGAGTAAGTACGAGTTCACTGCCGCACAGGCAGCTTAGAAATTAAAGAAAATCAAGAAAAATGGAACCCATTTTCAGGTTCACTGCCGCACAGGCAGCTTCAGAAATCCAACAGGATTACAAAGTTGGTTTAGTCCGCGTTCACTGCCGCACAGGCAGCTTAGAAATCAGGTGACGATATTGTCTAGTTATTATGACGAGTTCACTGCCGCACAGGCAGCTTAGAAATTCATAAAGACAATTTCCTACACGATGCGTATGTTCACTGCCGCACAGGCAGCTTAGAAAATTTCATCTAGCAATGGCGCACTTGTCATGGCGTTCACTGCCGCACAGGCAGCTTACAGAAAATAACCTCCGAAAGCAACCCCGCTTGATAAAGGTTCACTGCCGCACAGGCAGCTTTTGAGAAAGTTTTTACAGGGAGATTTTAAAGAAGCGATATGGTTCACTGCCGCACAGGCAGCTTGAGAAAGTTTTACAGGGAGATTTTAAAGAAGCGATATGGTTCACTGCCGCACAGGCAGCTTCGAAAGTTTTACAGGCGTAGATTTTAAAGTAAGCGCCGTGCTCGGTTCACTGCCGCACAGGCAGCTTAGAAAACTCTTGCTTTTCTTTCAGAAATCTGAGAAGTGTTCACTGCCGCACAGGCAGCTTAGAAAAGCCGGTGGTGGTATCTTCAGAGAGGATGAGTGTTCACTGCCGCACAGGCAGCTTAGAAACTCAGCTCCGGTAGCGTAGACCTGACCTCCTCGTTCACTGCCGCACAGGCAGCTTAGAAATTAATAAAGGATTTGTATAAAGGAGGGGGACAGTTCACTGCCGCACAGGCAGCTTAGAAAATCTCATGATTGATAATATGCGGAACGATTTGGTTCACTGCCGCACAGGCAGCTTAGAATATTCCGATTTACCGTCCCTTGGGGGCATACGTGTTCACTGCCGCACAGGCAGCTTAGAAACTAAAAAAATAACACCGCAAGCAAGCCAACTAGTTCACTGCCGCACAGGCAGCTTAGAAACTTAACGGCGGATTTAGGTGGAACAGGCGTATGTTCACTGCCGCACAGGCAGCTTAGAAAATATCCGCACTGGTCGAACTTATCGAGTACGATGTTCACTGCCGCACAGGCAGCTTACGAAACGTCTGGAAGACTCAGCACATGCGCGGTAAAAGTTCACTGCCGCACAGGCAGCTTAGAAAAATTGTTACGTTTTAATTGAGCAACTTTCTTTGGTTCACTGCCGCACAGGCAGCTTAGAAAGTCAAGTGTACGTTACTTCAACGTGCTCTTAAGTTCACTGCCGCACAGGCAGCTTAGAAATATAAATCTAGCGTCATGTTGTCGACATCTATCTAAAATGCTAGGAAGATTTTCGGCAGAAGTCGAGCGAGTAGATCTCCCACAACAACTAAGCTAAAGATGTTAGATATGCTATCTTTTCAATTTTACCTTCAATCTGATGTTTCAAAATGCTGTCACGAGTAGCTACGTCAGCAACTACTACTGTACAATAAACGCTATTTTTTTTATTTTCATAATTCTCATAACCCCTCTAGCGTAATTCCTGAAGTCCTTTTTGAGCAACTAAGTTGAGTAACTTCAGTGATGTGCCACGAGGGTGTTTATTACCTTGTTCCCATTGCCTAATAGTTGATGCTGTGGTATTTAAAATTTTGGCAAACACCAACTGACTTACTTTTTCACGTAACCTCAACTGTTTTATTTGACGAGGGGAAAACTCTTGTACTGGAGGCAAACAAAGTACGTCAAATTCTCGCATAGTTGTTGCATCAATAATTCCTGCATCATACAATCCCTGCGCCATTTCGTGCCCGACCTCTAACAAACTCATTTTCTTTTTTTTCTCGCTCTTCTTGTTCATGATCAACTTTCCATAATTTGATTTCAATATAGTATATCACTTAGTGATATAGTATAAAATCATCAATGCGCCTAAAAATAAATATTTAAGAGACTTGATTAAACAAAATGACTAATGATAAAAGATAGCGGGTGGAAGAGCGGTGTCACATACATGTAGCCCTGTGTCAATTCTATTCTAAATTTCCCCATTTTTTCTATTCGAAAATTCTCCACCAGAAATACCTATAATGTTTTTATCAAAAAATGATTCTTTTGAAATTAGATTTTTTAAAAATAGAATAGACTGTTTTTTATTCAGTAATTTAGAAAAAAGAAAGTATTTGTTCTTTTATTAATGATATTTATTCTATTTTAAACTGTAATATCCAAAAAATTGGTTTTGTCAGTTATTTAAATTTTGATGACATATCTGAAGGTAGAATTAATGACTGCATATCTAAATTTTTTAACGATAAGAGCAAAGATGTTTTTCGAATACATGATTCTGCAGAATTTACATTAAGAAATCTTTATAGGAAAATATTACATATTAATAATCAAGATATAAACACCAACCTTTCAATGACCCTTTAATACAACAACTAATCAAAATAAGGAAAAAAAATAACACTTGATTTCGATATTAATACATTCCCAACTGTATTTAATAATATAAAACTCGATTTTATTGAAAATTTTATAGAAAAAACTCTCATAGAAAAAGACGATTTTATAGAAAATTTAAGTAATAAGGTTCTTCTATGAGTACTGAAGAAGATAATCAATCTACAGACACAAGCAGTAATAGGGAAAGTAAAAATTCCACCACTGCCCCAAATGTGGATTTTATCTCCTCAGCAGATAGAGCTGCTAGGTAAAACGCAGACTACTTTTGAATATATATGAAGAAGCATTCAAAAAAGCAGTAAGTGGCGTTTATAATAAATTGAAAAAAATAGAGAAAGAGCAAGAAAAAACAAATCACTTAATTGAGGAATTCAAAAAAGATAGAGTTAACCATATTGAAATATTAGCAATATTTGTTGCCATATTTGCATTTTTATCCGTGGAATTTCAAATTTTAAAATCTGTAACAGACATTTTGAGAATAGCTGGTTTATCAGTAATAATTTTTTCAGGTATCCTTTTTTTATTACTAATTTATCTATTATTGCTAATCAGTGGATAAACAAGGAAAATAATCAGCTATCATTAAAGAGATATAATTTTTTCGCAATTTCGGCTCTATTTTTGAGAATACTTTGCGTGCGTTTTGGTGATTACAAGAATCCAGCTGATATTGAAAATAATAATAGTTTCTTGGAATTACAACAAAAAGTTGCTAATAATAAACTATTAATTGATAACTTCGATAATAAGATTAAAATAATAAAAAATAATATTCCTGTAGTTTCAAGCATAACTTCTGAAAACACGAAAAAAAAATAATATAACTAGCTAAAATTATCCCCTGGCTATAGTGATGTTGTTATCTTTTTGTGAACAATATATACTCATGACATGAATAGAAAAACATTATTAGACACCAACCCTTACCTCGCTGACCCCAAATTGAGGGCAAAGATGATACACGCCAGTGTAGTTACTTCTACTGCTATTGAAGGCGTTCACATCAAAGCTGCATGTGTTTCAAGACTTGTCAAAGTCCGCGGCAAAAAATAGGTAATAGCTCACCCTGGAAATCAGTCTGGGTCAGGATTGATGATTTGAATCTGTTTTAACTATTTTAAGTATTTTTTTTTCAGTTCATGAGACTCTATATCAAAAATTAATAATCCTTCATTTTCATGATCCAATTGTCCGATCAGATTTCCGTTATTGTTCCAGACTGCTGATTTGCCTCCCGAATGCAGCCATCGAATTCTCCAACGCAGTTGGCCATAAGTGTTATCATGGAATATTTATTGGCGATCTCTGATAGTCTTGGAATAGATTTTTCAACACCATGAACAGTTTTTGCCACGCTTGCCAAATAGATTTGGGCGCCACATTGATAAGCCTTTTCGGCATGATCTGGAACTGACAGCTCATAACAAATTGCAAGCGCCATATTTTTCTTGAATTCCAATAAGCCAGAAATATCATTTCCTTGGATAAAAAATACCTCTTCGTCTGGATGTAGGTGTTTTTTAGAGTATATTGTTCTTGGTTTTTGAGGATGAAAAATAATCATACTTATGCAGACTTGCTGTTCTACCATCGTTCGAGGAGCCAACACCAATAATAATATGATGGTCATCAGAAATTTTTTGAAAGACATCTAATCTACTGTCATTTATATTTAGCGCTAATTTTTTGGCAAGTTCTGGTTCATACCCTGTTAATGATAATTCGGAAAAAATAATGGTATTTGCTTTATAAAAGATTGCAAGCTCTATGAATTTTTTGTGATTTTCAATGTTATCCTGAATGTCACCTTTGTGAGATCTAGCTTGTGCGGCACAAATCTTCATTTTTTTCTCCCGTATTAATCAATCCCAAAGGAGGGTGTCACGCCCAGATTTTTCTCTGAAAAAAACCTAATAACAATTACTTATCTATAGTAAATAGGCGGATAAAAAATTTACAGTAGACTTCTTTCCAAACTTCGTCTTTTGGCCTACTGCTGCGTTGTGTTGTTTTCTCCAGTGCTCATTTACTCGCATGTAAACTCCGCTCCTCGAAATCAACACGCCTTGCATTAGAGTAAAATACTGGGTTTGGAAAGAAGTCTAGTATATGTCGAATAGTAAGCGTTCACGAGGTTTAATTTGCCAACGCAGAAAGCTCAATTTTGATTCAGATTGGACAAGAAAAAACGGAGCATACACGTCAAAACTAAGCACTCTCATGAATGCCAGCCTATATCATCTGATCTATTTATGAAAAGATTTTTTACTTTCTTGAGCTTCCCGAGGATTACGCCAATTCTTATGTTTTAGCGCTCTATCTTGTTCTTCAGCAAAATCGTTCCATATTGAGTAACGCGGAGTGGTGTGTGTTTTTCTACCAAGAGGAACTGAGCTATGGTAAGAGGGACGCTGATGTCTGTTTACCCCCTCAGCATAAGGAGGTACTTCAAATTATGTACTTTCGGCAAAGTACTGCCGTATATTTTCATAACGTTCTTCATTAGATGTTTTTTCCCATTTAAAGAAACTGATCCTACATATTTTTTTTTTTTTGTCTTTTCATCATGTTCAATTATAAAGGTAAAAAATTCAGAAATCTAAATCGTAAATAGGCTCTTTGCCCACTCTAGTTTTTAGGGCAACCAAAAATGTCCTGGGCCATCTACCTCTCCCCCCAACCACAATCAATATTTTTTTTTGTTCGCTTTTATCTTCTATGGATGATTCTATAATTTTAAGTGTCATGCCAAAATCCACTGGTTTTGTGCTAATTCTTTTTTCCTCTACAAATATCAGTACATATAATTGTTTTCCTCTTGTCTCCTCCCCCCCCTACGGAAGAAGCAAAATTTCGACTCACAAAATTTGAAACTGTTCTTTGCAGTTTAGAGCAAAATGTTTCACAAGGATTGGCAAGTAACCAAGCTCGAAGAACCTGTAAAATAAGGTTGACTCTATCCTCTACTATGATCCCTTTTATAGTAAAATAACGTAAAGCAAAAAAGCATTTTCTGACTATGTTTATACGTGGTTTATAGTCATTGGGATCTGCTTGAAGAATAATATCTAAGGTGTCAATCAATAGCTTTGTTAGTTCAGAATCTTTGTCGGCAAAAAAATGATAATGATTATCTAAAATAGCAAGTGTATAGCAAAACCAGATAGCGCCATCTATTTCATAAAATAATTTTTTCCATTGACTTAAGGTATGTGTTACCAGTTTATTTACAAAGCGAGGTACCCCTGGTTGTAAATAGCATAATTTTTTTGCTGAATCCAGCAACATGATGAGCTTCCATGTTCCCAGCAATGGAAGTTGTTTCTCAGTTAGGTTAAATAGAAACTGTAGAGAATTGCGATAATCTTGATCTTCACTATATACTTTAAAATAACAAATACCTTTGAATATTGACATTAAACTCCATGGATTAAAATGATCTTTTTCTTCTTTTATGCTTCCTATTACCGAATTTAATAAAATTACCACTTGAGAGCGAAGAAAATCAATACAAGATGTTCCCTCTTCAATGATCAGTTTATCTGCAAGTTTACCAGCATAAGATATTAACTCTGCTAGTTGATCACGATTTATCGTCTTAAAATCTAGCTGAGATATTTTCTGCAATTTTACCCTATTAGGGGCACATATTGCGCGAAAATAAGAGAAGGGTGAACTAACATGGTTTTTAGTTTCGGCCGTTTGCTTAATATCATCTGTTGTTACTGGAGATTTTGTCTGCTTGAAATCTGCAGCTATTTTTTTTAGTTCCCCCACCAATTGGTCTTGTTTGAGAGATAGATAATCCGGTGGATCAATGCCGAAAAAAAATTTTCTCGAGTCTAGTACATTAGTTAATGAAGTAATATGAAATCCCTGTGACTCTGGCGAGGCTTGTATAATCTTTTTAATGTAAAGGATATACAGCTTTTCATGCGCGATTTCTGAGCCATACTCGGCAGCCGCACGATAATGGTCAATGGCTACTTCTAAGTTATTAAGCAGATATTCTTGAATAATGGCAGACAAAAATTGGATATCGGCATTAGAAAAAGTTTCTTCTTCAGCCAGCCATTGTAATTTTTTAAAATATTTTTTAGCTTCTTCCTCAGTAACGAGTTGCTTTTGTTTTAGCGGCATTTGTTGCCCTAATATAATTTCTTTTTGGTTAAGATAGCTTAATTTTAATTGAATATATAAAAACCAGTTTTCAGGCAACGTTTTCTTTGCAATAGATAACAAATGTAAAATTTTATCCAGATTTTTTTCTACTGGCTTTTCTTCCAACAAAAACAATGCGTAACTCGCGCATGCAGGAGGGTATTCTTGTGCAGTTGCTTTTTCGTACCAACCCTGAGCTGTTTCTTTTGATGGCAGAACGTCATCTATACCATGTTGAAACTTAAGTGCTAAATTATAAGCAGCTTCGGGGGAGTTTCCTTTTGCTGCAAGTTGTAGATAATGAATAGCATTTTGAGATTGCCTTGCAAAATTTTTATTAAATCCATCATAATATTGAGCTAAAGCCCAACACGCTTTTGGTAGAAAATAAAGTTCAACTGATTTAGTTAAAAGTCTTACTGTTTGCTCAGCATTTTCTGGAGTATCGCCATTATGCTCATTACATCTAGCCTCAAAATAGAATAACCCGGCTTGCTGTCTGTCTGTAATTTCAATTTTATGATCTTTTCCTTCTAACTGAAGTTGTTTCACTTTCTCTATATCGGTTTGTGCTGAAAAAAAATCTTCCGTTTCAATTCTCTCTTGAATTGCAAGTAACCTGGCCTGAAAATAATGCGGAGCTGCGCGGTATAGATAAAGGAAAAGTAGTTTAGGCCAGGGTAATAATGTTGGATCATAATAAATAACTATTTGCGCTAACATGGTTAAAGTAATGGCTTTATGCCGTTCACTACGATCTTTGTGTGACAATTTTATCTCATCAAAAATAAGCTCTTTTGTTCTTTTATAATTCTTCTCATCGAAAAGATTAACTATTAAAGGTTCATAAATCCTTTCTAAATGTTGAGAATTATTTGTAAAGGTAAGAATATCCAATTGTTTATACAACCCATAGGCTTTTTCAAACGCTTCAATCATTTGCAAGCGGGTTGATTTTTTCAGTGTCTTTTTGCGCCGAAATAAGCACTGAGCATATATTTCCCAGATTTCAGCTTGCTTGTGTTTTAACTCTTTCTCTTCAATTGCTAATTTAGAAAATTTATATTTTTCTTTTTGATGTAAAAATTTCTTTGCTTCCTTTTCAGCTAATTCGTATTCACCTGTATTATATAAATCACAAATTTTTTGATGAAAAGAAACACGGTCATTGATTAATTTCATTTCTTTATTAACTTTAGCATCGGTTAAATTTGTCATTTTCAGGCCTACGTATCGCATTATCTCAATCCTCTAATTAAAAATTTTACAATTATATTATGCTACGGCAAAATCTTCATTAGACTTCTTTCGCAACTCGCTGCTGGTAGCAAAGTGCCAGGCGCATCGGAGCGCAAAACCGGAGCATACACGCAAGTAATGTGAGGATTTGAGCACTGAAGCAACGCAGCAATTTGCATCAGCAGTAGAGTTTCGAAAGAAGTCTATTTTTTTCTCGTATTAATCAAGCCCACAATCACAGCTCATGTAGATTAGCCAGCTATTTCCGCCAATAACTCGGTGCAAATAAAACGAGAATACTAAAAATTTCTAGACGGCCAGCAATCATGGCAAAAGTTAAAATCCATTTGCTTACGTCGTTTATATCTGCGAAAGACACGCCTGTTTTGCCTAATCCGATGCCGGTGTTAGAGAGGCAGCCGGCTAAGGAGCCGAAAGCGGTTCTTATATCTAGGCCTACGCCTAATAATGCCAGCAGCAAAATGATAAACAATGCTATGAAAATAGCGACAAATCCCCAAATGGCTTGAACTACGTGCTCTGGTAAAGACTGCTGTCCTAGGCGAATCGAGAAAACAGCATTGGGATGGATAAGACGTCGTAGCTCTCGACGACTTTGTTCTTTTAACAATAAAAATCGTAACACTTTAATTCCCCCACTCGTGGAGCCCCCACAACCACCAATTAAGGCTAAAAACATCAACATGTAGGGCAGAAAGGAGGGCCATTCGTCAAAATTGGCGGTGATAAAGCCGGTGGTTGTGCCAACAGTGGTGACAGCAAATAGAGTTTGCATCAAGGTGTTAAAAAAGTTGGTATAACCCCGCATCACCACTAAACTTATTAGAGTAATTATGGCTACTAAACATAATATTTTTATATAGGTCTTGAACTCTGGATCTTGAGTATATACAGAAAATTTACGATCTTGAATAAACTGGAAATGCAATCCGAAATTGATCGCACCTAATAACATGAACAAAATCCCAATGCCTTCGATAAGATGGCTATGATAATAAGCAAAATTATCGTCATGTACGGAAAACCCTCCGGTAGAAACGGTACTAAAGCTTTCACCTAGTGCTTCGAAGGGATGCATACCTGCTAGCCAATATGATAGGGCACAACAAGCAACTAATCCTGCATAAATGTACCATAAAACTTTAGCAGTTTGTGTGAGTCGCGGTCTGAGTTTAGTCGTTTTAATTGGGCCTGAAATTTCTGCCAAATACAGCTGCATACCTCCTATCCCAAGTAAAGGTAAGATTGCCAAAGCTAATACGATTATTCCCATGCCTCCTAATAAAGTCAGTTGTTGGCGATAATATAAAATGGAATGTGGCATATAATCTAAATTGCTAAGGACACTCGCTCCGGTAGTGGTCATTCCAGAAACCGATTCAAACAGACTGTTGGTAAAACTCATTCCAGGATAAAAATGCAGATAAAAAGGGAAAGCGCCAAAAGTAGAGAGCACTGTCCAAAAAAGTACTACGACTAAAAAACCATCGCGGATTTTTAAATCTCTATGGGTTTTGCGAAAAGGGAACCAAAGTATTAAGCCAGTAATTAAAGTCAGGATAAAAGTTGCCAGGAAAGATTCAATGCCTCCGTCCCTGTAGTACAAATACACTACCATCGGGGGGAGCATACTCAAACTAAAAATCATTAATAATAGGCCTAAGATTCTAAAGGAAGCGGCAAATCGCATCATTAGAAGAATCCTGCCGACACTTGAAAGAGTCGTTCCACATAAGGGATATGCTTTTTATCGCTCACAAAAAGAATGACATGATCTTGTGGTTGGATCATGGTGCTATCATTAGGAATAATCACCTCATTACCGCGTACAATAGCACCGATAAGCGTGCCTTTGGGCATTTGGATGCTACCTAAAGGATGGCCAATCACTTTTGAAGTTGATTTATCACCATGAGCTATTACTTCAATAGCTTCCGCTGCCCCTCGGCGCAAAGAATAAACATTTACCATATCGCCACGTCTGATATGAGTCAAAATAGCGCTGACTGTGGCATGTTGTGGAGAAATGGCAATATTTATATTGATAATGCCTTCTTCAATTAGATCAATATAAGCCGGACGATTTATGAGGGCAATAACCTGCTTTGCTCCCATCCGTTTAGCCTGTAAACAACCGATGATGTTGTCTTCATCGTCGTTGGTAAGAGCGCAAAACACATCTATATTTTCTATGTCTTCATTGCGTAATAAATTTTGGTCACATCCGTCACCGTATAAAACAATAGCATGTTTTAGCAATTGCGATAATTTTTGACAATGTTGGCGATTCTGCTCAATTAATTTGACATGATAATGGCTTTCTAATGTTTGGGCTAAGCGGCTACCAATGTGACCACCGCCTATGATCATGATGCGTTTGTATGTAGCTGACATACGGCGTAATGCGTTCATAACTGTATGCGCTTGGTCGCTGTCGGCGAGGAAGAAAGCTTCATCGCCGATTTCTAAAACTGTAGATTTTTCCAAAGGCATGGCATGATCGCCGCGAAAAACTGCCACAATTTGTGCAGCAACATTGGGAAGATATTCATGGGTCTTGGTTACGCTTTTACCCAGTAGTGATCCGCCATAAAAAGGTTTGGCAACGACGAGTTTCACTCTTCCGGCTGCAAAATCTAATACTTGCAATGCTCCTGGGAATTGAATCAATCGTTGAATTGATTGAGTGACTAATTGTTCGGGACTGATAAACACATCAATGGCTACGTGTTCGCTGCCAAACAATTCTTCGCGACGGATAAAATAATCTCTGGAACGAACTCGAGCAATTTTAGTTGGGGTATTATACAGAGCATATGCTACCTGACAAGCTACCATATTGGATTCATCATTATCAGTAACGGCGATAATCATATCCGCGGTATCGGCTCCAGCTTGTGCTAAGATACTGGGATGAGAACAGGGTCCGGTAACCGTGCGTAAATCAAAATTATTTTGCAGCTCAGAAAGCCGCTCTTCATTGTGATCGACTACCGTAATACTATGTTGTTCAGCAGCTAGGCTGGCTGCTAAAGAGCCTCCTACCTGTCCGGCGCCTAAAATGATTATTTGCATAGCAACTTAGTATACATTACAGGAAACGACGCGGCCACTATTCAGATCATAAACAACAAACTGTGTTAAACTGTCGTTATGAAAATCGTTGCCGATGAGCAAATCCCATTATTGGATTATCTTTTTGCTGATTCAGCCTATACCTTAATAAAAAAGCCAGGCGTGCTTATTTCAGCCGCGGATTTAGTGGATGCAGACATGCTTTGGGTACGTACTGTAACTCGAGTTGATGCCAATTTATTAAGTCATAGTAAAGTACGTTTTGTAGGCACGGCAACCACAGGGATTGACCATATTGATACCCACTGGTTGAATCTAAATAATATTGCTTGGGGAAGTGCTGCTGGAGCTAATTCGTTAGCTGTAACTGAATATGTTTTGTGTTGTATTGCTGCTCTACGAAACAGAGGTATATTGACCTATCCCATTTTACCCAATAAACGCTTACGGGCTGGAATAATTGGTGTGGGAAGAGTTGGGAGTTTAGTCGCTCAATCTTTGGAGCTGCTTGGGTTTGAGGTGTTATTGAACGATCCACCTCAGTGCCCTGCATGACGGTTTTCAATCAGTGCCGTTATCTGAATTTTCTAACCTAGATTTAATTTGCGTGCATGCTGCTTTGACTCATACGGGCCCAAATCCCAGCTATCATCTACTCGATGCCCATTTTTTACAGCGTCAAAAGCCGGGTTGCATATTACTAAATGCGGGTCGGGGAGCTCTTATTAATAGTCAAGCTTTGTTAAAACAGCCACATTTACAACTGTGTTTGGATGTTTGGGAAAATGAACCACAAATTGATTTAAAATTATTAACTCGTGCCTTAATTGCTACCCCTCATATTGCGGGTTACAGTAGGGAAGCCAAATTCAGTGCAAGCTGGTTGCTATATAGACAAGCGCAAGCTTATTGGGGTTTAGAGGATAAAACTAACACTCCGCCTATTATTCCAAGCGGAGGCATAGGAGTTGGATTCCAATTTTATCCGCAATGGGAACAAGATGCGCTCGAAATTTATGATCCTTCTAGGCATACGGAACAAATGCGACGGAAGCTATTGTCTAACTCCAACCAAATAGGGGCAAATTTTTTGCAATTACGTGAAGAATACAGTTGGCGAGATTCGCATTTAGTTAATGCTTTGCACAGTACAAACCGCTGACGTAACCTCGTAATTTGTAACAGTTACCATAATTTTTCTCTTATATCTCTTCTTTGTTAAAATTTAACAAGCATTGATTCGCACTCGTAATTTCTATGTGCAGGGTGACGAGTAATGCGGGGTTCTTAGCATTTAAAACTGCCCACTGGCAAGCTAACTTTTTTGTATGATACATACCATTATTTCGCGTAAAGTAAACTCCTTCGCCAAAATTATAGTTTGTCCAAAAGGATTCCATTGTGGCCGGCCCTTTGGGGATAGACGACAGTCTTTTTCCATTGATGTAAACGGATACGGGTGTTCTTGAATTATTGGTAATGGCTATTTCCATGGGATCTGCATAACAGCAATCAAAAGTAACTAGTAACAAAAGAGCAATAACTGAGTAAATTGTTTTCACTTCCATGTCTCCTCTTCCAACATTTTTTTTCTACAGGTTACAGGTTAATTTGCTTCAACCTTTCTAACTTAAATTATAGTGCAAAATTAACAGTTCGCTAATTTGGAAGAGTCAGAGCATAGACTATTGCAAAATTTCATTAATAAATAGGTTAAGGATCACAAGAAAATGGCAGAAGAGTTAGCTTCTGCCATTTTATATAGGTCTTCGACTAGCTTACATTCCCTTTTGTGGGCCAGAGGTATTTGCTTCGTCGCAGGTAAAATTACCTGAAGAACTCGTGCGAACAATCAATCTAACTTCTTTAGGAGTTCTTTGCATTGACAAGCTTGCAGTGTTGCAGGTTCCATTTTTGAAAGCTCCTGCGGACCATTTTATCCTGGAGATTTCGGAACTAGGAATTGAAACACGTTTCATAGCACCAGTAGTTAACTTAAAGTCGTGTTTCCCTGCCTTTATTTTTACATCCTTATCGGCTTGATTTATTACTTTTAAAGTAGTCATATTACCAGAAGCCGCAGGATCTTTGCTTGTATTGGTACTATAAGCAGCATCCGACGATGTATCTTTTAGCGATGAAGATTGTGCTCCTAAAGCAAGGCCTGTGCTAGCTAATGATAAAATAATAACTGAACTGACTAGAAGTGATTTCATTTTATTGTCCTCCATTTGTTTTCTCTATTTTTCCCAATTTATCTACTGATAAACATCGTTGTTATCTAATTATAGACCATAAAAAGTAACTGACCAGGTTTAAACCTAAATTTTGCTAGCGTAATCTGCCATTCATTTTAAAATCGAGAAAAAACGTTTTTATTCAGTGACTTAGATATATATATTTTTTGTACATGTGATAATTAACATTCACCTACATTGTGGAATCAAGTTAACCGGGGCAATAACAAGCTTGCCATTCTGCCAAATTAGCATAAACACCTTCTACCCCAGATAAGTCCTTTATAAGTGGAAGGGTTAAGGCGCCATTCCCTGTAGTAACAAGGAAAGCTGGACAGCCAACGGCATGAGCTGCGAGCAGATCTCGTAAGCTGTCGCCTATCAGAACAGCGTTTTGTGTCAAATTGGTGTGAAAATCTTTAGCAATTTGCTTTAACATGCCCGGTTGGGGTTTACGGCAGGGACAATGGTCTTCGGTCCAATGGGGACAAAAATAAATACCGTCTAAGTGACCTCCAACCTTAGCTAGCTCAATTTGCATCTTTTTATGAATAGCTAGTAAATCGCTAAGGGAAAAGCATTTCCGAGTAATTCCAGATTGATTTGTAGCCACAACAACTTGATGACCCATACGATTTAAAGCTGCAATTGCTGTTAAACTGCCGGGGATGGGGTGCCATTCATCTGGGGTTTTAACGAAATCGGGAGAATCTTCATTGATAACTCCATCACGGTCTAAAATAACAAGCATCATTAACTTCCTAAAACTTCAATTAATCCCACTATAGTTAGTATAAAGGCAATCGCAATTTCGCTGGCAAGTATCCATTTTCCTCCCCAAACACGGTAGCCAGTAGCCATTTTTTTCATGTATCTTCCACTCCAGGCCATTAATCCAGGGAGGAACATTAGTAATATGACGCAAATTACTCCGGCATAAGCTAAAGCTTTTACGAAAATTCCAGGAAAAAAAACGACCACTAATAAAGGTGGTAAAAAAGACAGTGAACTGATCTGCCAACGTTTGGTTCTTTGCTTGTGCATGTGTAATCCATCGGCCAAAAAATCCCAAAGGCATAAGGCCACGCCCAAAAAAGAAGTTGTTACACAGATAGCAGTAAATAAATGGGCAGCGCTAGGAATTAAATTGTTTCCAGTTCCTTCACTTAATGCTCGAGTTAACTCACTTACTGCATGAGGAGAGTTTGCCATTTGCATAAGTCCTGGCGCTCCATTACGTATCACACTGCCTTGTACCGCAAAATCCCATAATATGTAACATATCAAAGGAATCAAGCTCCCGACGCCGATAGCAAGGCGTAGTGCTTTGACATTGCTATTTAAGTAGGTTCTTAAGCTAGGAATAATCGTTGCATAGCCAAAGGAGGTCACGACTACCATGGCAGCGCCAGCAACTAGCCGCATTTCTCCTTCCTGAAGTTTGGCGTATTGCGTATGGGGTATGATAAGTAAAATTAACAGAACATAAGCCGCAATTTTTATAGTCATAAGAATTCTATTTGATCGATCTACAGTACGTATACCCTTATGCACTATTGTTCCAAAAAGAATTACAAATAAAATAGCTGAAACCCAGGATGGCGTTGGCAAGTGCCAACTGTTTAAAAGGTTATTAATTAAATCGGATCCCCCTGCGATATAGGCAGACAAAAGAGCATATAATAGCAGCAGATAAATAAACCAAGTTACTATTTGGCCCCCTATTCCCAAAGTTGCTTTGGCCATAGATACCATATTGGTATGCTCTGGCAGCCATAAATTCACTTCTAAAATGAAAAAAGCTCCAAATACGGTAACTAACCAGGCTCCAAGGAAAAGCCATAGAGAGTGGATGAAACCGCCTCCTGCAGTAGCCATAGGTAACGCAAGTAATCCACCTCCAATAGACGTTCCTATGATCAATAAGATGCCACCGACTATTTTGTTAACCATCATCGAATTCTCTCCTAGCAAAAAAAGCATGGTGAGGGAGCAGGTTTTTTTGCTGCGCGTGAATAAAGTCAGTGGCTGAAATGACGCGGCCTCCAGCACATTGAATTTTTAATAAATTTAAGACCCCTTTTCCAGTTGCAACCTGCAAGCCTTCTTCATTAGCTTTAATTACCGTCCCAGGGGCCATCGTCTGCGAAGAAGAGGTAGAAATAACTTGAGCTTGCCAAATTCGCAGGGGCTTATTTTCAAAATAAGTAAAGGCTATTGGCCAAGGGTTATAAGCACGGACAAGTCGCTCAATATGTATGGCTGGTTGACGCCAATCTATTTGTGCATCCGCTTTGTTGATTTTCGGATGCATAGGTTACTTGTTTTTCATCTTGCGAGGTGGCTGGTAAGGAATGGGTTTCCAATTGTTGTAAAGCGGTCATTAACGCTTGGGCTCCTTCTTTTGCCAAGCGATCATGTAAATCACCACTTGTATCTTGAGGTTGAATAGAACAGTGCGTTTGGTAAAGAATAGGCCCGCTATCCAAGCCAGTAGTCATTTGAATAATAGTAATACCTGTTAAACTATCTCCCGCTAAAATAGCACTTTGGATAGGTGAGGCGCCACGCCAACGAGGGAGCAAAGAAGCGTGAACATTCACAGCGCCCATTGGGAAGCTTGTCAAAATAGATCTAGGCAAAATTAATCCATAAGCTATGACCACCATAATATCTGCTCCTAAGCCTTGTAAATGTTGTTGCAGCTTAGGATCGTGCAGCTGGATAGGTTGATAAATTGGCAGCGAATAGGTAGTTGCTAAGGTCTTTATGGGGTTGAATGTAAGATGCTGACCTCGACCTGAAGGCCTATCTGGCTGGGTGTAAACAGCTATCACTGAATGTGATGATTGGAGTAAAGCTTGTAAAGAAGGTACAGCAAACTCGGGGGTGCCGGCAAAAACAATTTTGAATGACATGGTTGATTGTAAGAGAAATTTAATTTTCATGCAAAGAGTGGGTGTTGACAATGGTCAACAGACCCCAGACTTCTTTCCAACCCTTGTTCTGGTAGTAAATTCCGGTATTGCTTAGATGCGTAATCTCTTCCATATTGGATTAACTCAGTCGATGTAATGAGTATAACTTATCTATATGGATAAAATTAAATACTGGTTAATTTTAAATAATGCTGCAGGACTAGGACCTATTCTAAGTGCTCGATTGTTGTCTCATTTTGGTCATGCCGAAGCGGTGTGCAATGCTAGGGAAGAAGAATTAAGACAGTTTGGTTTAACTGCCGCACTAACAGGGGCCATCAAAAATCCAAATGAGTCTTTAATTGAACAGCAATGTGCTTGGGCGCATCAGCCACATAACTACATTATTCCCCTGGATCATCCTTATTACCCGACATTATTGAAGAATATTCCTGATCCCCCAATAGTTTTATTTGTCCAAGGACACCCGGAAATATTAATTCATCCACAAATAGCTATGGTAGGCAGTCGCAATCCTTCCCCAGGTGGTATTGCAATTGCTGAACAGTTAGCTGAGAATCTAACCCGAGCAGGAATGATTATTACCAGCGGATTAGCTGTAGGAATAGATGGAGCCTGCCATCGTGGAGCTTTGAAAGGGGAAGGATTAACTATTGCAGTATTAGGAAGTGGGTTGCAACGCCTATATCCAATGCGCCACCAACAATTGGCTGTTGAAATTGCTCGACGAGGGGCGCTAGTTTCAGAATTTCCGCCAGAGATGCCCCCTCTAGCTGGGAATTTTCCACGACGGAATCGCATCATTAGTGGGTTGAGTTTAGGTACTTGCATAGTGGAGGCTACCGTAAACAGCGGCTCATTAATTACTGCTCGTTTAGCGGCGGAGCAAGGGCGAGAAGTTTTCGCGGTTCCTGGTTCTATATTTAACCCACTAGCTCGAGGTTGTCATTTTTTGATTCAAGAGGGGGCCAAGTTGGTAACAGAAGAAATTGATATCCTCATGGAAGTTCAATGGCAAGCTGCTCAGGACAATAGACTTCTTTCGCAACTCGCTGCTGGTAGCAAAGTGCAAGGCGCATCGGAGCGCAAAACCGGAGCATACACGCCAGTATGTGGGGATTTGAGCACAGTAGAGTTTCGAAAGAAGTCTAATATAAAGAGGGATAATGGAATAAATATCCTTGAACTTGATCCCAGTCGCCACCAACTATTAAAGTGTATTGGCTTTGAATGTACCAGTGTTGACCAATTAGTACAGCGAAGCGGGTACCAAGTTGATCAAGTTACAGCCATGTTGCCAGCCTTGGAATGGCAAGGTTTTATTCATGCTGTGACAGGTGGTTATGTACGAATTAAATAATGAGTATAAAATGCAGAAAAAAGAAGCCTTGATGTTATTACAAATTATTCATGAAGCCACTCAATGGCTGATGGGGCTGACGAATGAAAATGTAATAGGTTTGAAAGCCCCGGAGCCAAATTCAGTGCGGATTTTTACGGAAGAAGAATGTGAATATGTTTCCTTGCCTTGCCGACGTTTTTTATTGGCATTAGAGCAACAAGGCATAGTCAATGCGGCTGTGCGTGAACGCATTATACATCATGTGATGGAATTGCAAGTAAAAAATATTGACCCAAGTATAGTAGAAGGGATTACCCGAATTATTTTGTCGCATCAACCAGAAGGACAAAATGCTATAGCTCGAATGGAGCTTTTAACAGCGGAGTTAGATAGTCACGTCATTCATTAGTAGGAAGGACTGTAACATGACGCAATTTGTGGTGGTAGTGGAATCTCCTGCCAAAGCTAAAACCATTGAAAAGTATTTGGGTAAAAACTTTAAAGTCATGGCTTCCTATGGGCACGTGCGTGATTTGGTCCCAAAAGAAGGAGCAGTAGATACGGAACATGATTTTGCCATGAAGTACCAGCCAATTGAGCGTAACCAACGGTACATGGATGCAATTGCTAAAGCGGTTAAAAACAGTGATGGTGTTTACTTAGCTCCAGATCCAGATCGTGAAGGTGAAGCAATCGCGTGGCACGTTTTGCAACTTTTAGAGGAGCGGGGCCTTTTAGCCGATAAAATTGTGCAACGGGTGGTATTTCATGAAATTACTAAATCCGCTATTCAACAAGCAGTAGCACATCCCCGTGATATCTCCCTAGCATTAGTTAATGCACAACAAGCACGTCGTGCACTAGATTACTTAGTAGGTTTTAGTTTATCCCCTTTGCTTTGGCGAAAAATTCGCCCAGGACTATCCGCAGGTCGTGTACAAAGCCCCGCTTTACGAATGATTGTGGAACGTGAAGAAGAAATTGAAAAATTTATTAGCCGTGAATACTGGACGATTCATGCCCATTTAATTGAAGAAGGGCAAAAATTTGAGGCACGGTTGATTCAATATCAAGGCGAAAAAGTTGAACAATTTTCTATTACCGATAAGGAGTATGCTGACACAGTAACGGCTAAATTGACCAATCTCGCTCAGGGTAAGTTACAAGTTATAAAAGTCAGCAAAAAAGCACGTAAACGTTATCCCGCTCCTCCTTTTATTACTTCTACCCTACAACAAGAAGCAGCTCGTAAACATGGCTTTACAGCGCAGCGCACCATGCAAATTGCTCAGCAACTTTATGAAGGTATTGATATTGGAGAGGGTGCAGTAGGATTAATTAGCTATATGCGTACGGACTCGGTAGTTTTAGCTCAAGAAGCGGTACAAGAGGCTCGTGATTACATTACCAAAAAATATGGAAAAAATCAGGCGCCGGAATCGCCACCCGTTTATAAGTCAAAATCAAAAAATGCCCAGGAAGCACATGAAGCTATTAGGCCGACCTCTGTATGGCGTGAGCCAGAGCAATTAGGCGATGTATTGAGTGCCGAACAACTTAAATTGTATACGTTAATTTGGAAAAGGACTATTGCATGCCAAATGATAGAAGCTACGATTGATACCGTTGCTGTAGATTTAGCTGTGGAGGATCACATTTTTCGTGCGAATGGTTCAATGGTAGTCGATCCGGGGTTTATGAACGTCTATCAAGAGGGCTTAGATGACAAAAAAAAGGAAGGAGAAGACACGCATCGAATGTTGCCGTCATTAAATGAAAAGCAATTGGTAGCAGTAGAAAAAATAAATGGCGAGCAGCATTTTACTGAGCCTCCGCCCCGTTATACAGAAGCGACATTAGTCAAGGGTTTAGAAGAACGAGATATAGGCAGACCTTCCACATATGCAAGTATCATTGCCACTTTAAAAAATCGTGAGTATGTCATTTTAGACCAAAAACGTTTCCTGCCAACTGATGTGGGTCGAATTGTTAATCGCTTTTTGACTCTTTATTTTACCCGATATGTAGACTATGGTTTTACGGCGAATTTGGAGGATGAATTAGACGATATTTCTCGTGGCGATAAAGAGTGGGTCCCTGTTTTAAGAGAGTTTTGGCATTCTTTTAAAAAATTAATTGATGAGACTCAAGAAAAAGTAAAACGCAGTGATGTGACTCAGGAAAAAACTGATGAAATGTGCCCTGATTGTGGTAATCCATTAGTAATTCGATTAGGTAAAAGAGGGCGGTTTATTGGTTGTAGTACTTATCCAGAATGTAAGTATACCCGTAATCTGGGAGAGGAAAAAAAATCTGAGTCAGAAATCGTCTCAAATCGCAAATGCCCACAATGTGGGTCAGACTTATTAGTTAAGCAAGGTGCTTATGGAAAATTTATTGGCTGCAGCACCTATCCAGAATGTCATTTTCTAGAACCTCTAGAAAAACCAAAGGATACCGCGGTTCGATGTCCTCAATGTCATCAAGGAACTTTATTACAACGTAAATCACGTCGAGGTAAAATTTTTTATTCTTGTTCACGGTACCCCGAATGCGCTTATGCCGTTTGGAATGAGCCTATAGCCGAGGTTTGCCCTAACTGCCGCTGGCCAATTTTAACCATTAAGACAACCAAGAAACGGGGAGCAGAAAAAGTTTGTCCACAAAAAAATTGTGGGTTTAGTGCCAATTATGAAAAAGAGGAGTCTAATAATGAATAACCGTTTGCATACAAAACCTTTTGTTGCCATTTTGATGGGTTCGGAGAGTGATGTGACTACTATGAAGCATAGCTTTCAGATGTTACAAGAGTTAAGTATCCCATTTGAGGCACATATTCTTTCACTACATCGTACGCCTCATGAGACGTTGGCTTACGTGCAATCCGCAGAACAACGCGGCTGTGCTGTGTTTATTGCTGCAGCGGGATTAGCTGCACATTTAGCGGGAGGGGTTGCAGCTCATACAATACGTCCGGTTATTGGAGTCCCTATCGCAGCAGGTAGTTTACAAGGTGTAGATGCATTATTATCAACGGTGCAAATGCCTGGTGGAGTTCCAGTAGCTTGTGTTGCGATTGGGAGTGCCGGGGCAAAAAATGCTGCAATTTTGGCGGCACAAATTCTTGCTTTGCAAGATAGCGTTTTGGCGACAAAATTATCGGATTTGAGACAGCAGAAAAAGGAGGAATTAAAAGCAGCAGATGCGGGCTTGCAGAAGCAATTGTGTAAGCTTCACAAGTTTAGTTTTCCAACGCAGAAGCCCAATTTCTGCCAGGCCCTTCCACCCGTGAGACCAGTTACTTATCTTCTACCGGCTATGCCTAAGATAGCTTTCCATTCTTCTTGCCATTCTTTCTGGTAATGGCATTTCAGTGCTTTTTTTTGATCTTGGTAAAAAATCTAGGATAAATGTCAATAATTTTTTTGAATAGACTATATTGGAGTATGAAACTAATGCTTGGGCTACTTCTTGACTAGGATATATAAGGAGTTGTCTCCAATTATCTTTTTCTTGTAATGAATTTCTTGTTTGGCCATCTATAGAACAAGTTTGCAAATTAATTTTATGTGTGAAATAAGTTTTTGATTCTCTGGCGAGAGCTATGTAAGTGTTGATGTGAGTTATGCTAAGCATAACTATATCTGCGCCTTCTAAAAAGCTAGCTGCAAGAATTATCACATCTATTGGTAAAGCTGAGTTTTGCAATATGTGGCCTGACATATTTCGTGGCCATAGTTTTATATTTTGAGCAACTTTGTGTCTACGCTTCTGGAGTTGTAGCTTCTGATTAAATTGAGTATAAAAGAAGATAAAATAAAAAAGAGGAGATAGGATGGGAATTAAAGATTCGTTAGTAAATTTTCTCATTTCTTTTCTCTTGGATTCATATATTTATTTATATTAGCCTTAAAAAGCAATTGTCAAGTTTTATGATCTGGTAGCAAGGAAATGTTGGCGACTTGTGTAAACAAAAGGTGAAGGGCAACTAATAGGGCTAAGCGATTATTGCGTTTTTCTTTGTCTTCTACCATGACCATTACTTTTTCAAAAAAATGATCAATTGGATCTTTTAATATAGCTAGGCAAGTAAGCGCTTGAGTATAATTTCCTTGTTGACAGAGGGACTGAACCATTTTAGTTTGGATTTTCAATTGTTCAAACAATTGTGCTTCCGCAGGATATTCAAATAACAGGGGATCTATTATTTGTTGAGAAGTTGCTGACTGTTTTTTAAGAATATTATGGACTCGTTTATGTGCCGCGGACAAAGCACTGGCTTGAGGCAAAGTTTGAAATTGACAAACTGCTTTTAAGCGCCGGTCGAAGTCTAAAGGTTGCGAAGGGTGACAGGCTAAGACTGCTTCAAAAATCTCAGGCCCTATACCTTGTTCTATATATATATGCTTGAGCCGTTGAAAGATAAAATCAAATGTTTGTTGTTTTACGGCGACATTTGGCAAGTGAGTAACATATAATCGCTGAGTGTAATCCAGTAGCTCTGATAAATCTAATGCAAGTTTTCTTTCTAACAATATGCGTAAAATACCTTGAGCCGCCCTACGCAAGGCAAAAGGATCTTTTATTCCGCTAGGAGCTTGATTAATTCCAAAGATCCCAATTAAAGTATCCAGTCTATCGGCGGCAGCTATAATGCAACCTATAATAGTGCTTGGTAAGGCATCACCCGAAAAGCGTGGGTAATAATGCTCTTTGATGGCGATAGCGCATTCTTCAGAAAGTTGATCATTTAAAGCATAATAATAGCCCATGATGCCTTGAAGGGTGGGAAACTCGCCAACCATCTCACTGATTAAATCACACTTTGCCAATTGTGCCGCTTGTTGCGTAGTGGCTTCATCTACTTGCAATATTTTGGCTATATAAAGAGACAAATTCACTATTCGTTCCGTTTTGGCAGCTACGCTGCCTAATTGTTTTTGAAATATTAATGGTTCTAAATGCGGTAAACGACTTTCCAAGCTATGTTTTAAATCATTTTGATAGAAAAATGCTGCGTCGGTGAGTCGGGCATTGATAACTCGTTCATTGCCCTGAATAACGGTTGCTGGGTTTTTACTTTCAATATTGCTTACTACTACGAAGACTGATTGTAGTTGACCGAACGAATTTAATAGAGGAAAACATCTTTGATGTGTTTGCATGGATGTAATTAATACCTCGGATGGTATTATTAAAAATTCGGCCTTAAAATAAGCTAGCAGGGCGACAGGCCACTCCACTAATGCAGTCACTTCATCTAGTAACTCTGGATCAATTTTTGCTTGTAGTCCTCTTGGAGTAATCTGTTCTATTTGATTAAGAATACTGTTTTTTCGTTCTTGAAAATTTGCAATAACTTGGCCTTGAGTTTTTAAAATCTGCGCGTAATCTTTGGGATTGGGAATAACTAATGGTTCTGGATGATGGAAGCGATGACCGTAAGTTTGATTACCAGAAGATTGACCAAAAAGAGTAACTTGCACCACCTCCGTGCCAAATAACACCATAAGCCAATGGATGGGTCGTGCAAAATTTTCCGTATGGTTGCCCCAACGCATTGGACGAGAAATTTCTAATTTCGCAATAGCTCGTTTAACAAGTTCAGGTAATAACTCGATTGCTTGTTGGCCAGGATTTAGATATTTATAGAATAGTCTTTTCCCTTTTTCTGTATCTTTAATACTCAAAGATTCAGGTGAAACCCCACAAGATTGAGCAAAACCGACAGCCATGTCAGTAGGATTTCCCAGAGGATCAAATGCCTGTTCAGCAGAAGGGCCTTGACGTTCAATCCATTGAGGAGATTGTTGAGTTGCTATATTTTTAACATGGATGGCTAATCGTCGCGGAGTAGCAAATACTTGAATGTTTGCAGAAGGTTCTTCCAGTAAAGTGCTCAGGCGCAATTCCTCTTCTACATGGAAGGCTAATCTTTCTGATAAGGATTTAACAGCATGAGTGGGAAGCTCTTCACAACCCAGTTCTAATAAAAAATCTTTTTTTGCAATGGGATTATCCATGAGGTTTAGCTCTTGGTAGCAGAGGGAATCCTAAGCGTTGCCGAGAATCATAGTAAGCTTGAGCTACGCTTTGGGATAGCTTACGAATTCGTAGAATAAAACGTTGTCGCTCCGTAACTGCAATAGCTTGACGTGCATCCAGCAAATTAAAAGTATGAGACGCTTTTAGAACCATTTCGTAAGCAGCTAGGGGTAATTGCTCATTAAGTAGTCGGTTCACTTCTTGTTCGTAAATATCGAATTGGCTTAATAACAGCTCAACATTTGCAAATTTAAAATTATAAGCAGACAACTCTACTTCATTTTGATGAAAAACATTGCCATAGGTCACATCTCCGGATGGCCCAGTATTCCACACCAAATCATACATATTATCTTTACCCTGCAAAAACATTGCGAGACGTTCTAAGCCATAGGTAAGTTCCCCGGTGATTGGGTGACAATCTAGGCCACCCACTTGTTGGAAATAGGTAAATTGAGTAATTTCCATGCCATCTTGCCATACTTCCCAACCTAAGCCCCAAGCACCTAATGTGGGGGATTCCCAGTTGTCTTCAACAAAGCGAAGATCATGCTCTAGAGGATCAACTCCTAATTTTTTCAATGAATTAATATAGAGTTCCTGAATATTATCGGGTGAGGGTTTTAATATGATTTGTAATTGATAATAATGTTGGCCCCGATTTGGATTTTCTCCATAACGACCATCAGTAGGTCTACGTGAGGGTTGTACAAAAGCGGCTCTCCAAGGCTCTGGACCGATCGCGCGTAAAAAGGTGGCAGGATGAAAAGTACCGGCCCCTACCTCCATATCAAAAGGTTGTAGCAGAACGCAGCCAAGCTCCGCCCAATATTGCTGGAGCTCTAAAATCATTTGCTGAAAATTCATTTTTTTAGCTATTAATGAATTCAATTTGCATCTTTTTTCTGTTTAATTTTATTAATAGCTTGTTGTAAAGATTGTTCTGATACAGCGCCAGGAATAAAATCAAATTGAGTTAAAGACCTACTACTCAGTACAAAACTCGGAGTACCTTCTAACTCTAAGGCTTTGGCTAAATTAAAATTATTGGATAATTCTTGCTTGATGCTCTCAGAATTCATATCTTTTTTTAGCTGATCAACATTTATGTGATTGTCTTTAGCTATTTCCAATATTTTGTTTTCATTAAGGGCACCATTAACTTTAAAAAGTGCACTATGAAACTCCGCATATTTATTCTGCTTGGCTGCTGCCAATGCTGCCTTTGCAGCAAAATCTGAGCTGGCGCCAAAGATAGGAAATTCTTTATAAATAATTTTTACGTCTTTGTTAGCGTTCAAAAGCTTTTCTAGAATTGGCTGGCTGGTTTTACAATGGCCGCAATTATAATCGAAAAACTCAACTAGATTGATAGTTCCATTGGGGTTGCCTCCGATTGGCGAATTAGGATCGTTAAAGAGTTTATCTTTATTTTGGGTTATGCCACGTAAAGCTTGAGTTTTGGCTTGTTGCATTTGTTTTTCTTGTAAAGCTTGTGAGGCTTCGATTAAGACTTCAGGTTGATTCACTAAATAATCATGAATAATTTTTTGAATAGCTTTTTGCTGTTCAGGATTAAAAGAAGAAGTATCATCTTTGACTACAGCATAAAGTGGTATGGATACTAATACAGTGATGAGTGCAATGGCACAGGTAAGTATTTTTTTTAACATTATGTTCTCCTTTTTAAAAATCTTAGTAGCTTGGCTCTTGACTATTCTGTGACTGCTTCACGTATTTTGGTCATCGCATTTTTTTCTAATTGTCGAATTCTTTCCGCCGATATGGAATACTTGGTTGCTAATTCGTGAAGAGTCGCTTTTTCGTCATTTAGCCAACGTTGCTTTAAAATTTCACGACTACGCTCATCTAATTGCTCGAGTGCTTGATGAAGTGTGTCGTGCCTTTGATCCTGCCAATTTTGTTTTTCCAGCATAAGTGCAGGGCTGTAACGATAATCTTCTAAATAATCAGCGGGTGCTACCCAGTTAGTCTCGCTGGCACTTTCAGTATCATAGCCGTCAAAGGATTCATCAAAATTGTTGAGACGCGCTTCCATTTGACGAACATCTCTATGGCTAACTTTTAACTCTGTGGCAACTGTTTCTATTTCTTTGTTATTTAACCAATTGTGACTTTTAGTTAATTTACGTAAATTAAAAAACAGTTTGCGTTGTGCTTTAGTGGTAGCGATTTTTACGATACGCCAATTTTTAAGAACAAATTCGTGTATTTCTGCTCGAATCCAATGGACAGCAAAGGAAACTAAACGCACGCCTATTTTGGGGTCAAAACGTTTAACCGCTTTCATTAGCCCGATATTTCCTTCTTGGATAAGATCAGCTTGTTGAAGTCCATAACCTTCATAACTACGTGCAATACGGACTACTAAGCGCAAGTGACTGAGTACTAATTTACGTGCTGCATTTAAATCTTTATGTTGAATTAGACGTGTCGCTAAATCATGTTCTTCTTCTGGAGTCAACATCGGAATTTGATTTGCCCAATGAATATATGCCCCCAGGCTTCCTACAGGGAGTGATTGATCTATACATTGTAGTTGTGTACTCATGCTAATGCCTCGAAAAAATTACTTCTTTAAAATGTATTCACCGCATCTTGCCGCGGTTGCTTGAGAATTGGAAATAAATTAACTTTTTGACATTTTAACAAATTTTTAATAGAACTTCTACTTATCTGACACTAAGTTGGCTCACTGCACTAGTAGCTTAATATAAATGTCTAAAAAATGAACTTGTTTAAAAAAATAAGTGGTGCTATTATAAAACGGATATGGAAACGAAAATAGATTGGCAAAACTTAGCTTTTAAACTGACCCCGACTAAATCCATGTATGTAGCAGAAACCGCTACAGATCAAAATTGGGAAAAGGGTGAGTTTTTGCCTTATGGGCCATTGAACATCTCTCCAGCTGCGGGGGTTCTAAATTATGGTCAAGGTATATTTGAGGGGTTAAAGGCTTATCGAACCATTGATGAGCGAAATGTCCTTTTTCGCCCTGATATGAATGCGCAACGCTTTGCTCAAGGCGCCCAACGTCTCTGTATGCCCCCGGTACCTCTTGATCATTTTATGGAGGTAATGATAGAGATTGTTCGTCAAAATCATAATTATATTCCGCCACTGGGGTTAGGTAGCCTTTATATACGACCTTGTTTATGGGGAAGTGGTGCAATATTAGGAGTGGGCCCTGCACCTTCATACAATTTCGTAGTTTTTACTTCTCCCGTAGGCAACTATTTTAAAAATGGGGAAATAAGTCCAGTCAAATTTGAAGTGTTTGAATCCTCTTCCCGTGCTGTAATTGGAGGGACAGGCTCTGTCAAGTCGATTAGTAATTATGCATTAACTTTGTCATGGACGACTGAAGCTAAGAAACGTGGTTTTATGGGTAACATCTACTTGGATGCAGCCGAACATCGCTATGTAGAAGAAGCTGGAGTCGCTAACTTTTTTTGTGTTAAAGAAGACAAATTATTGACCCCAGCATTAAATGGTACTATTTTACCAGGAGTAACCCGGGCTTCCATTATTCAATTAGCACGAGAAGTCTTGGGTTTAGAGGTATTAGAAGTTCAGCTTCCTCTTGAAACCGTGTTAGAGGCGGATGAATGTTTTTGCACGGGCACAGCAACTGTGGTGACACCAATTGGGTCAATTACATTCAGGGGGAAAGAAAAAGTCTATAATCAATACATTACTGGGCCAAGGACTAAGCAGTTATACGAATTAATAACTCGTATTCACCGAGGAGAAATAGACCCTTTTCAATGGTTGGTTGACATTGATCAATTCCAAAAAAAACAAGGAGCGGGAGAAGAATGCATATCCAATGTGTTGAAGAATTAATTTTACAATTTGATCCTGAATCCAGATATAGAACAATAAATAAAGAGAAGGATTTATCTATTTTGGGGAGTTGGTACGCTGATATAGTTACCGTTTCAGGGAGTCGATTTCTTCTGTATGTACACACTAAAAGTTTATATTCTACTATAGATTTAATAAATTCCTCTGACGATCCCATGCTTGGTCAATCGTTCATAAATTTACGAGGTAAAATTTTAGAAATGCTACGCGAGCATTATTGCTTAGCGGATTGGCGAATTTCAAACTTAGTTCATCCATTTAACACTGTGACTTTTGGTTACATGCAAAATCATCGCATGAAAAAGATTATGCAGGGTATTGTAACGGCTTATCAAAAAAGATTTTTACATGCGCAAACTAAAAACCAGGAGGAGGTGCGTCTTTGGGAGTTAGAGGAAGACATTAATGGTTTAAAACGGAAAAATTTAGGTGGCGTGTCACCAACGGAAACCTTGCGTCAATTGGTTTGGTCTGGAATAAATTAAAAGACATTGTGCTATAATTTTATAGAATTAATAAATTTTTAATAAGGGGAAGGGGGTAATAGCATGACCTTAATCGTAATTATTGTCATATTAGCGATCATAGCGATTTTTATTGTAGCAATCTACAATGCCTTAATAGCAATGATTGAAATGGTTCGTAATAATGAACGTCAAATTGATATTCAGCTAGATCGCCGCTATAAAGTCTTTGAATCTCTCATAAATGTTGTAAAAAACTATATGGATTATGAAAAATCCACCTTAAAAGATGTAGTAGCATTACGCAATCAAGCATTATCTGCAAAAAAAGAAGGTGATGTTGCCGCTAGCATGAATGCGGAAAATAAAATTTCTGGAATTTTATCCGGCTTAAATGTGGTATTTGAGCAATATCCAGACTTAAAAGCCAACCAAAATGCCCTTCATTTACAAGAAGAAATCGTAAATACCGAAAATAAATTGGCTTATGCTAAACAAGCTTATAACGATAGTATCGAGCGTTATAATGCCAAAAAGAAGTCTTTTTTTGAATCAATGATTGTGAGTATTTTCCCCAGCAAATTAGATTTCAATTTTCCTTATTGGAGTTTGGAGCCAGAAAAAATAAAGCAAAGAGAAGATTACACGGTCAATTGGTAATATGGAAAAATTAATAAAAGGGCACACACCAGACTGGCGCCAATTATTACATAGCAATCAACGGCGTACCTATTTGGTGATAAGTATTTTCGTTTTATTATATGTGTTACTAGGGCTATTTATCGACACTTTCCTTTATGCAGAAAAATATCCACAGGCGTCTTTAGAAAATATTATTTATGCTTTAGTCACATTGCAATTAACTCCACATGCTACCTATATTACCTTGGCCATTGCGTTAATCTCTTTGTGGATCACTTTTAAATGGCATGATAAGTTAATGCTACTAGGTACTGAATATCATGAAGTTACGTCCAATACCGCTAAAACCCTTCAAGAAAAACAACTTTATAATACTGTAGAGGAAATGAAAGTAGCTGCTGGATTACGTTACATGCCTCGAGTTTTTATTATTGAGGCAGATTATATGAATGCTTTTGCCAGTGGCTATAGTGAAAAATCAGCTATGGTAGCTATAACTAATGGACTGTTAGAAAAGCTCAATCGTAACGAAATTCAAGCAGTTATGGCCCATGAATTAAGCCATATTCGACATATGGACATTAAATTAACTTTAATGGCCTCTGTATTGACCAATTTAATGCTAATGTTGATTGATATTTTGTTTTATGGAATTGTTTTTGGAAGTCGGCGTAATCGAGAGCGAGAAGGGGGAAATGGACTAGTAATAGCTATTGTTATTTTACGCTATGTGTTACCTTTAATAACCGTTTTGTTAGTTTTATTTTTAAGTCGCACGCGTGAATATATGGCAGATGCAGGTGCTGTGGAATTAATGCGAGATAATGAACCCTTAGCCACTGCTTTATTAAAAATACAGCGTGATTATGAATCTCACCAAGAACACTATAGTCAAGAATATAATCAAACGCCTCATGAATCTATTCGCCGTGAAGCTTATTTGTTTGATCCTACTCTAGCTGGAATTGGAAATAAGCATTCTGTTAGTGATTTTTTTTCTACTCATCCCAGTCTTGCAAAACGTTTAGCGGCGATAGGTTTTAAATTACAATAGCTTTGCAGTAGATTGCAACTGCGGATTTAAGTTTAATCATTTTCTGAATGTTGTTTGCCCCTTTTTCCTTTCTTTTTAAGCAAATTGGCAGCTTCTTTAATCACAAACTGTTTTATCTCATCTTTGCTATCTTCCAAACGCAAAAAATATAAAAATTGGGCCAATGAATCTAAGTTTGGCTGGGAAATATGTTCTAAAGGATGTCCTTCTCCGGTAAGTAGCCACCGGATAGAAATATCCAGCCCTGTAGTGTAACGAATTATATCGCTGGCTTTTAATTCATAGTCCCCTCGCTCGTGGGCACGATAAGTGGTAACGGGAGCATTACAGGAAAGCGCAAAAGCACTGCGATTTTTAAATCCACGTGCCATTCGAGCAATTTTTAGTCTTAAAGGTATGGATTTGGATAAATTTTCTATTTTACTATAGTCGTTCATATATTGACGATTTTCCTGATTTAGTTTAATCTTTCTAGAGGATACACAATAGGAGACCGAATGCAAAGCATATCGTGAGCGAGATTCACGATACACCGCGCAGCCCGGATTACAAAAAGCTGTTTCGCTACCTTAAGCGGTTAGCATCTTTTCAGAGGATATTGCTATATGAATATAGAATACAAAATTAAGCATCTTATTTTTGAGGAAAAAGGTGGACAAATCCTTTTTGCAATTGAACGTATAGAAGACCAAATAGTATTTTACTATGCTGCCAATGAACTGTTCCAGAGTGAGGAATTATTAGCTAGCTTTAGCGTAAAGGATTTGCGTCTGATTGCTTATTTTGCAAGTATTCAAGAATTTCAGGCAGATCAAGCTTTTTTGCAACAATTAAATAGTTAACGGCAGACTTCTTGCAAAACCAGTATTTCGGGGCCTTCTTGATAAAACAGGCGGCGTCATCATTTCGGAAATGATGCCGTTTTAATATCGTTGTAAGGTCGACATAACTGTTGTCCCGATTTTTCGATTTTTTATATATCTTCTGGAGCCCTAAGATGCTGTGAAACCGACAGCCACGAGCCCATGAGTCCTAAAAAGCCACAGATGATAATGATCGTTGTTTGTGCAGTTACATTTAAACCTCGTAAATGCCAGAATCCGTGATAGCTTGCAGCTAATTGCTGAGCTGGAGCTTTAAGCCACCAAAATAAACTACTTACCAATATACAAGCGATAATTCCACCCAAAATTCCATAAAGTGCCCCACGGTAAAGTAAAGGGCGGCGAATAAATGCGTGGGTTGCTCCTACTAACCGCAAGACCATGATCTCTTGCCGGTGACTTTGGGTTGCTAAACGCATCGTATTTCCAACAATTAACACGACACCAACACTAAACAATAACATCAATCCATACGTGATCCGTTCCCCTAAGGTCATTAATTCATAAAGGCGTTTTAGCCAAATAGTATCTAACTGACTGGTTTCTATATCAGGTAATTGCTGTAAAGCAAGAACCAATTCTTGTAGAGTGCTAGGAGAACGGTAATTAATATTGGGAGTGACCACCAATACCCCTGGTAACGGATTTTTTGGTAACGCTTGCAATGCATTCTCCAGCTCTATTTGTTGTTTTAGGTCTTGTAGGCCTTGTTCAGGTGAAATGTATTTCACTTCCGCAATATTTGGATGTTGGCTAAGAGTGTTGATTAAAGTATTTAATTGATTTTGAGAGAGCTGAGTTTTTAGATATAAAGAAATAGTTGGGCTATTGTACCATTGTGCGGAAATTTTTTGCACATTATTAAGCAATGCATACATTCCTGCGGGGAAAGCCATCGCTATCCCAATAACAATTAAAGTCATACTACTTGAAAGGGGATTACGTAATAATTCTCCTAATGCGAATAAGAGCGCGCGTAAATGGTTTAAAAAACTTTTATGGATCCGGGAAAAAATCACGGGTTGCGGTCCTCCATGAGATGGCCATTCTGTAAGCGAATTAAGCGGTGAGGAAATGAAGTAATCAAATTTAAATCATGCGTGGCAATTAACACCGTCACTCCAACCTGATTAAATGCTTCGAATAATCTAAAAATTTCCAAGGATAAGTTGGGATCCAAATTTCCTGTCGGCTCATCTGCTAATAAAATTTCTGGTTTGTTAACCACAGCGCGAGCAATACTTACTCGTTGTTGTTCACCGCTTGATAAAGCCAACGGATAAAGTTTTTCTTTGGTTAAAAGTCCTACTTTTTCTAGAGCGGCACGTACTCGACGCTTAATTTCCATATGCGAATAGCTACTTACTTCCAAAGGGAGCGCGACATTTTCAAATACAGTACGCTCAGACAGAAGCAAAGAGTTTTGAAAAATTACCCCGATGCGTCGACGCAACCAAGGAATATGGCGAGGTGCTAATTTCTCTAAGTTCTTGCCATTCAATAAGATTTGCCCACGAGTAGGTCTCTCAATGCGCATCATTAATTTCAGTAGGGTAGTTTTCCCTGCACCAGAATGTCCAGTCAGCAAGGTCATCTCACCTTGAGAGAGACTAAAATTAATGTTTGTTAAGGCTTGATGTCCATTAGTATAAATTTTATTGACATTAATAAAACGAATCATAAAAGGATTATACGTAAGCAGCGATATTCCGCAAGTGTATTTTTTATCCCATTATTGATATCGATTTCTTTCTTTAAAAGACAAAGTTCTGACCTTACGTTATAATCGGAACTGGAATTATTAAATAAATGTATTGTACAAATAAAAATTTAATCAATTCACAACGAAAATAAAAGTTACAAGGTAGTGATTATGACCTCAGTTTTAAATTCAGTTTTTCAGTTTGCGGATAGTTTTATATGATTAGATTATAGCGGTGCGTGAACAGTTATTATTTATGAAAGATTTTTTTAAAACAGGTTATTAATAGGTAGTTAAAATATGCGTCTATTAAAATTAGCATTTTTCTCTCAGTTACTTATCTTCCCCTCCTTATTAGCTGAAGCCGGTCCAATTAACTCAAGATCTCGTCCCGATGATTTGGGCTCAACAGATTTTCCACTCGCACCGTATGTATCGAATCCAGATATTAGAAATTATCATCGTTTTGTCAATCAAATATATAGCGAGCTTCCCACTACGATGCAGTTTGAAGTGAGGGAATTCATGAAAGTCATGAAAGGGAGTAAGGTCATCAGCACTATATTTTATTAGCTTTATACTTTAACAAAACTGCGGCTCTTGAATTGATTGATCGTGCTTTAGAAGTAGGAGAGGATATTAATGCTGTTCCTGTGTCTGAAACGTTAACGTTGCTCGAGACGCTGAGTATGAATTTCAATTATAATAATCTGTTAATGACGGCATCAGATCGGCAAGTGGTGATAGAGTATTTATTGCAACGTGGTGCTCATGCTAATAACGCTTTTAGATTACTTTTTCTTAATGTTATCGATCAAGCTGCAACTGTTCCTGGAGAGGCTTCGGCTTTCAGCGGAATTTTTAATGCCATGCATGCTTTCTTAATTCACGATCCAAATTTGGTGAATCACAGAATCAATCGAAATAATGATCCGCTTCGACATCCCTTGATAATAGCTATTCTTCTTAAACATTCATATCTAATGCAGTTCTTATTACCACAACCTAATATCAATCTTCATATCAGGGAAGGTTCGGTGGGTTGTATTGGATTATTTATAAAATTTTGGCAAGAAGTTTCCGATGATATAAAGCTACCGATTTTAGAAACTATGCTTGAGGCAGGCGCCCCGGTTTATGATCGAGCTTTAGGTTCTTCTGCCGGTGAACCTATGGAAGCAGCTGTGACTACTTTCCAAGGAAGCATAATAACAATGCTGTCACGTTATGGAGCCACCATTAATTACGATCGCCGCTATGCTACGAGTCCCTTGCTACATGCGCTTTTGTTGCGTGGAGAAGTAGAAGAAAAAATAAATATTATACGAACCTTATTAAATAACGAAGCAAAAATTAATGAATTGGTTCCTCATCCTTCCGCAGGGCCTGCTATTGATAGGGATATTGTGTCTTCATCACCTAGAGCCACTCTCTTATATTATACGATTGGGGCGCCTAGTTTTTCTGCGGAAGACCGTCGCAGATTGGTTGATTTTTTACTTGAGAATAAAGCCGATCCCAATCTTCGCAGTGATGGAGAAAGTTTTCCTCTGCATCTAGCCCTTACTCGCAGAGATGATCAAATCATAGAGCGATTAATGTGGGGTGGAGCAAATCCCACTTTGCGTAATGAGCGCGGACAAACTGCTTTTGAGCTAGCTGAGGCAATGGATGAACAACTTCCTGCGCCGAGATTACGATTATTGATAGAGAGCTTTACATTCGCCTGTTCAAAGCGAAAGAATTGACTTGAGAGAAAAGATTTTATTTTATGTATCTACATTCATAGCTTTTTTCGGAATTCACTGATAATTAGTTTAAACCAACCTATATTGCTTGTATTTGGCCCATTGATTTATTCTGTATTGCCTGAAGAATATAAACTTTTTGCTTTGATTTCCCTGGGGATGGCAATCATCAAGCAAGACTTTCCTGTATCAGCATTGATCTTAGGTCTCCAAGCTGCAATGCCACCTTTAACCTTAAAATCCCATAATCTACTGCAGGCTTTGAGATTTATTCGTAGAAGAATCATAAATTATTTTCGCTCCCGACCTTCGATTCCTGCTCTTCCATCTGAAAGCAAAGTGTCAGTCAATCAGTTGGCTCCGACAGTTAGGACAGATAAGCCGCGTGGCAAAAGGGCCTCTTCCGGTAAATCAGTGAGGCGAAAATCGGATGTAACTTCTCCATCTTCAGCAGAAGAGAAAAAACCGGTATTGAGTTTAGTGGAGGCGTGTCGAGTAGGTGATGTAGCTCAGGTTAAACGACACATTGAGGAACAGGCGGACTTGAGCCAAGTAGAAAAAGATTTCACTGCCTTACAAGCGGCCTGTTTTTACGGTCAGGCGGTTATTGTGGACGTACTCAGTGAAGAGAAAGGTCTTGTCGTCAATAGAGAGAACGCCCAGCGTGAAACCGCTTTATTTTTGGCGGCAAAAAAAGGTCATTGGCCGATTGTTGATTTTCTATTAAATCATGCCTCCCAATGGCAATTAGAGATCCATCCTACCACACCCCCATACTGAAACCTTATTACAGTTAGTGGTAGAAAATTTAAAGTTCCCGCTCCTCAATAAGATTTTTCAAATTTGTCCTGTTGAAAATAAAGGTGCACTCCTGTTGCATGCTTTATTACAGGGGGTGAAATTTTCCACGGGAGAAAAAGAACTCAATGAGTTTGTGGTTGCATTTATTGCTGCTTATCCAGAAGTAATTAACTATCCCAACCCTAAAAAAGTAACCCCACTGATGATGGTTTGTCAGATGGGCTATTTTCGAATGGTCGAAACGTTCATAGCGGCGGGGGCGAATGTGCACCTTGTGGATGCACAAGGGAAATCGGCTTTATATTATGCCGCTGCTGCCGCCTCCCAACTTGCCGAGGGCAATAAAAGTCGCAAACCATTTATAACTATCCTAAATAGATTAATGCAGGAAGGGGCTAAACTAAATACACGCTGGGAAAATACCGATGTCTTACCTGCACCCGATGAAGAAGCAAAACGAGTAGAAACTGTTTTAGAAAAGTGGCAATTTAAAAAGAGTGAAGAAGAAAAGAAAGCTCTTTCACCTTGGAAAAGTGTATTAGAGGAAATTAAAAGTAAAGGCCAACAACGGCAGGTGAATGAGGCAAAGCGATTAGCTAAAAAGCTCCAACAGGAAAAAGATTCGATTCGGCGCCAGCGGGAACAAGAACGCAACGAAATCCGGGAACGGAAAAAAGAGCAAAAAAAGGAACAAAAAAAGGAAGAAAAAGCCAAGCCACGGGTGAAGAAAAAAGCGCCCTTGTTATTGGATGAGAAGCAGGAAATAGATCACCATTCATGGGCGAATTTGATTGTGGATTATATTGTGCGCTTAGGGGTGGTGTTCTATCAAGAGCAGGGAGAAAAGCCAGAAGACGAAAATGACATTCAGCGGACCAACGCGCATTTCAGGCTTATATGCAGCATAGTTTGCGCGTGTACTATCTGCATCGATTATTGTTTTGTCTTACCTGCTATGGAAAGCACATCCAAAGAGACTATAAATTAATCGACAACGGTGGGATTCATAACCTGCTCACCAAACGAGGTAAAAAATCGCTGTGCTTGTCTCCGAGTTATGAGTCCTATGATGCAGTTTTAGCTACCACTGAAGAGATTGTCAGCGAATTGCCCCAAAATTTATTGAAAGCGTTAAAAAAACCGCATGAGTTGCGAAGTGGCTTAACCGCAAAACAGCGGCATCAAATTGCAGGATTATTTGGTCTTGTGGAGAAGGCTGACCGAAATGAGCTACAATCGGTGGGACAGTTATTTATTCAAGGAACGAGACTGTATAATATTTTGTTTCGTTTTCATGCCACACTTACCGAGAATACCGGCGTGGTTAAGGAACATTTAAGAGCAGTAAAAACGTTTTTATTACCGGCTATGAGTTATGTTTTTCATTTATTAGTGGAAAAGAAAGAGGCGAAAAGAGATACCAGTGAAGTCCATCTCAAAGGAACTCTCGATTATGGCAAAGTAGAAAAGCACTACGGTAATTATCTCGACTTGTTGATTTTATTATTTACCTTGTGTGGTGAGACCCTCTTAACGAACAGACAACCGCAAAAGATGGTTAAATTTGTGCAGCGTTGTCATTTTGAAGTGCGTAATCTTATTGCGCATGAAGCGAAAGTGACAATGGGCGCCCAATTTTTATTAGAACTGGCTAAAGAAGCCAATGCTTTGGTCAAAACAAAGATAACTTGGTCAGAAGTAATGAGTATGCCTGACGTTGTGTTGGTGGAAGAAGAGATTGCAAAAGGTTTCCAAATGGCAGGTTACTCCAGCCAATTTTTTACGGCTTCTTCTTCTCGTTCCGGTCCAAGGACAGAAAGCTCTGCAGTCGATATCATTGTTTCTTATCTGCGTCACGAGTTTGGAGTTTAGATGTGGATAAATGCTCGTGATGACTGCGGTCATTGAGAGATATTACTAAATAAAGCCTGGACAAATTCTTTGGCATCAAATGGCTTTAAATCCTCCAACTGTTCTCCTACTCCAATAAAACGAATCGGTAATTTCATTTTATGGGTAATTGCAAAAATAATGCCTCCCTTTGCGGTTCCGTCTAACTTAGTAAGACATATTCCAGTTAAGCCTATAGCTTTGTGAAATTGTTCGGCTTGACGCAAAGCATTTTGTCCCATACTCGCATCAATAACTAACATAACTTCATGAGGAGCATCTGAATTTAATTTACCCATTACGCGTTTAATTTTCGCCAATTCACCCATTAGTGGTTCTTGAGTATGTAAACGTCCTGCGGTGTCTGCAATAAGTAAATCATATTGTTTTGCTATTGCGGTTTGTAGACGCGTCGTAAATAACAGAAGCGCTATCTGCCCCGCTATGCTGACTAATTACGGGCACTTGATTGCGCTGCCCCCACTGTTGTAGTTGCTCAATAGCTGCAGCCCGAAATGTATCGCCTGCTGCCAGAATTACCCGGTTGCCTTGCTGCTGGTAAAAATGACATAATTTGGCAATAGTAGTGGTTTTGCCGGCGCCATTGACTCCGACCATTAAAATTACGAATGGTTTATCACGCAGAATTAAAGGTTGATGATAGGGAGAAAGTAAAGATTCAAGCAGATCTTGTAAAGCTACTATCAAGCGTTGAGGATCATTCAATTCTTTGCGCGCAACTTGTTGGGTTAGTTGTTGCAAAATTTGTTCAGAAACTTCAACGCCTAAATCTGCCAGTAATAATTGATTTTCTAATTCAGTTAGCAAAGCAGCATCAATTTGCTTTTTGCCTAGCACTAAATTTGCTAAGCTATCTGCAAATGCATGTCGAGTGCGCTTAAGACCTTCACTCAGCCGGGATAGCCAACTAGGAGAAGAGTTCTCCGATTTCTTTAAAAAATTAAACATCAATTGGGTTCCTTTACCCGGCGAAAATGAGAAGAGTATAATACCTAACAGCCTATTTAAGATAGATACGCATATCTATTTGCAATGCCAACTTAAGGTAGTCATGTATAGGGTATGCTGGTTACTGTAATATTAGGATATTAAAAATGACATCTAAAGAAGCGATGAAAAAAGCCGCAGCTGAAGCGGCTGTGGATGCTATCAAACCGGGTAGTATTATTGGTGTTGGAACCGGGTCTACAGTAAGTTATTTTATTGAAGCACTAGCAAAAGTAAAGCATCGTATTGAAGGAGCGGTAGCGAGTTCAATTCAAACCGAGCAACACTTAAAAGTTTATGGCATTCCCATTTACGAATTAAACGAAGTAGGTACCGTACCCATCTACATAGATGGCGCTGATGAATTTAATGATTATTTATCTCTGATTAAAGGAGGCGGTGCGGCCTTAACTCGAGAGAAAGTGATTGCTGCCGCTGCCAACGTCTTTTTATGTATTGCAGATCAAACCAAGAAAGTGACCGTTTTAGGGCGATTCCCTTTACCCATAGAAGTTATCCCTATGGCACGCAGTTATGTCGCGCGTGAAATTATTAAATTGGGTGGAGATCCCGTCTACCGAGAAAATGTTAAAACGGATAATGGCAATGAGATTCTTGATGTGCATAATTTAAAAATTGCTGAACCTATAGCATTAGAAAGTAAGTTAAATAACATACCTGGGGTAGTAACAAATGGTCTATTTGCTAGGCGTGGCGCGGACCGTTTGCTGATGGGTACAGAAAAGGGAGTGGTCGAACTATATAGTAAATTGCAAGACAGAGAATAGATTTTAAGCCAAAATAGTAGATTTGAAAAAATTGTAATAAATATTATATGCTTTTTTGTGGCTCGCGACTCGCTTACTTTATTAAGTTCAATAAATTTTTCCATTCCCGCAGGGTATAAAAAATTTCTACTTCGGAAGTTAATTTTCTACCTGCGTACTTTTCCGCTGCTTGAGCCACTTCTGGAATGGCACAACGTAAGAATGGATTTATCTTTTTTTCTTCTGCAAGTAAACTTGGCAAAGTACATTCTTGTCTAGAGGTCAATTTCGCAATAGCAGTAATTTTTTGTGTAATGTCGCGGTTTTGGGGTTCTACTTGCTGAGCAAAGTATAAATTATTCGAGGTGTATTCATGTCCACAATAAATTTTGATATGGTTATTTAGTTGAGCTAATTTTTGTAAAGAACCATACATTTGTTCTGCTGTTCCTTCAAAAATTTTGCCACATCCAGCACTAAATAGGGTATCTCCACAAAAAAGAATATCTTCATCATAGTAAGCAATGTGATCGTTGGTATGTCCAGGAATAGCTAAAACTTTAAGTTGCCACGATAAGCAAGTTATCAAGTCTCCTTCCATAACATAATGTGTAACTTGTTTAACTGGGCTTAGGTTAGAAGCAAAGACAGGAACATTGCCACCATATGCAAGCAAGTCTGCAATGCCGCCACTATGATCTAGGTGATGATGCGTAAGCAAAACACCTGCTAAATTTAACCGATATTTTTTTAATGCGGCGATAACTGGATCAGCATTCCCTGGGGTCCACTACCCAGGCGCTAGAATTATCATGCAGCATCCAAATGTAGTTATCTTGGAAAGCGCAAATTGGAATAACTTGTTCCATATTATAATTCTACCCACTAAAAATTAATTCCTAAATAGGGTACCATAAGCAGCTTAAATACCTTAATTTATTTTTTTACCTGTTAAAACTGCAAAATGAGAAAACGTTTTGGGCAACACTTTTTAATCGATAAACGGGTGCTGGAGCAAATCGTTGCGGCAATTAGTCCTTATCCTGAGGATAAAATAGTCGAGATCGGCCCTGGAAAAGGAGCTTTAACCCAATATATCCTTCCCAAGGTAAATCAATTAGATGCCATTGAAATTGACCGCGATTTGGTTGCATTTTTAGAAAAACATTTTGCTACTGCTAAATTGACTCTGTTTCAAGGAGATGTATTACAATTCGATTGGCAAGTTTTGTTAAATAAAGATACGGTTTTACGAATAGTTGGTAATTTACCTTATGAAATTACCACCCCACTCCTATTTCGTTTGTTTGCTTTAGGAAGCCAGATAAAAGATATGCATTTTTTATTACAAAAAGAAGTAGTAGAGCGCTTAACTGCACCTGTAGATAGTAGTAATTATAGCCGTTTATCAGTTATGGCTCAGTATCATGCTGAATTAACCGCTTTATTTGATGTTTCTGCTGAAGCTTTTTATCCGCCACCACGAATACGATCTGAATTTATTCGTATTGTTCCATACTCAACGCCCCCTTATCTTGCTCAGGACTTTAACATTTTTTCCCAAGTGGTAAAGGAAGCTTTTAGTTATCGACGTAAAACTTTAGCCAATAGTTTACGTAAAATATTACCTGCAGAATCTTTAGCAAGTTTAGATATCGATCCAAAATTGCGTCCGCAACAAATAACAGTGGAAAATTTTGTAAAAATCAGTAATATGTTGGCTAAGGTTCAGCTTAAAGCTGTTAAGCCATATTAATAAGGAAATGATTTATGCTTAAGTATAGACATGTACTGGTTGCGGTGGATTTATCGCCTATTACTGAGCAAGTTGTGGAGCGAGGTAGACAAGTTGCGGACGAAAGTAATGCCTTACTCAGTATGGTACACGTTATGGAGCATTCTCCAGTAGCTTATGGGGGAGAGTTTTCGATTCCTATCGATGTTAATCTGGAACGGACTTTAGAAAATGAGGTTCGTCAGGAAATGGAAAGAATAGGGAATAAATATAAAATTCCTCTTGAACATCAGTATGTGGAAACAGGTTCCGTAAAATTAGCAGTGACTAATCTAGCTGAAACTTTGCATGTTGACCTTATTATTGTAGGTACTCATGGTCATCATGGTTTAGATCTTCTTTTAGGCTCGAGAGCAAATGCTATTTTGCATCGAGCTCAATGTGATGTTTTAGTAGTAAAGGTATAAAATAAATGATTGAGGAATCAATAGTCAAAGCACTTCTTGCGGATCGTCGGGCAGAACGCCGGTGGCGGAATATTCGCTGTATTTTATGGGTGGTTATTTTGTTATTGTTCGCATTTTTAATTTTTAAACCTTTTGGTATCGGAAACGGTAAGCCGGCAGTGGGAGCGGGCGAGCCCTATGTTGCTTTGATCAGAATGCAAGGCATTATTATGCCAGAAACTACTTTTTCTGCAGAAGAATTAATTCCTCAATTAAATCAAGCATTTGCAGATTCAGCAGCTAAAGGCGTAGTACTAGTAATAAATTCGCCCGGTGGTAGTCCGGTGCAAGCATCTATTTTGCATGACAAAATAGTGGCTTTAAAACGGAAATATAAGAAGAAAGTAGTAGTAGTGGGAGAAGACGTTTTAGCTTCGGGAGCTTACTTAGTAGCGACTGCGGCTGATAAAATTTACACCAACAAAGATACTTTGACCGGTTCCATTGGTGTAATTTTGAGTAGCTTTGGTTTTAACCAAGCCATAGAAAAACTAGGCATTCAACGACGGGTGTTTACTGCGGGTGTCAATAAAGACCGCTTAGATCCATTTGAACCTTTAAAACCTGAAGATGCAATGAAGTTAAAAACAGTACTGGCCGATGTACATCAGAATTTCATTAACGACGTTTTAGAAGGGCGTAAAAATAAACTTCAAGGTGATAAAAGAGAAATTTTTTCAGGAGATTTCTGGACGGGACAGCAAGCATTCCGACTGGGCTTAGTGGACGGTAATGATAATTTATGGTCAGTCTTATCAAAGGAATTTAATACTGTTTATTACCATGATTACACTAATAAACAATCCATCATGCAATTATTATTAAATAATGTTAATACTCAGTTGCACTTAAGCTTAGAGCAAATGAATGCGCGATTAACTGCTCAATTATGAGAAAAAGCTGTTCTGAGTTTAAGCAAATAAAATTAAATAAAGAGTATCAAAAAAATCGTTTAGAAAAAGTTGACCCGGATCCATTTATCCAATTTGACCAGTGGTTTAATGAAGCAAATCAAGCCATGCCTACTAACTTGGTGAATAGCATGGCATTAGCAACGGTTTCCTCGGATCATAAGCCCTCTATACGCATGGTTTTGCTTAAAGAATACAATTCGCAAGGTTTCATTTTTTATACCAACTATCAAAGTCAAAAAGGTTTAGATATTGCTAATAACCCAGCTGTTTCTTTACTATTTTGGTGGGAACCTTTAGAACGTCAAATTCGCATTGAGGGCCAAACTGAAAAAATAAGTGCTCAGCAATCTGAAATTTATTTTCATAGTCGCTTTAAAAGTTCTCAAATTGCCGCTTGTGTTTCCCAGCAAAGTGAAATTCTTTCTGATGTTAACCAATTTTATGCTCATTACCAAACTCTATTAGCAGAATATGCAGATGAAAATAAGATAATCCCTTGTCCTAATCATTGGGGCGGGTATATTGTAAAACCTCAACGTTTTGAATATTGGCAAGGCAGGGAAAATCGTTTACATGATCGCTTCCAATATAATTTAAACATTGCTGAAAAATGGGAAGTGGTTCGTTTATTTCCCTAGTGCGGATAAAACCGTTCGTTCGCAATGACAATTGTCAACAGACCCTAAAATTTAAATTTATTCGCCGTTGCTTGCCGCGGGGATTTTTATTTAACTTCACTTTTTAGAAAATATCGAATTAGTTGAATAACGTCTTTAGTGGATGCTTCACCAATGGATAGAGTTTTTTCGTGTGATAAGGGTATAGGACTTAATCCTGCGGCTAAATTGGTAACGACACAAATGCTTGCAACTGCTAATCCGCATTGGCGTGCAATAATTACTTCAGGAATAACCGACATTCCAACTACGTCGGCCCCCAAAGTTTTAAAGGCATGAATTTCAGCCGGGGTCTCAAACGAAGGACCTAATACTCCAAAATAGATCGCTTCTTCTAAAAGCATGCCTAATTCTTTTGCTGAGGCCAGAAAAGCTTTACGTAAAGCGATATCATAAGCCATAGTCATATCTACGAAATTGGAGCCAAACTCAAAGTCGTTTAGACCTATGAGCGGGTTATGCCCCTGAAAATTAATATGGTCTTTAATTATGACCAAGTGACCGGGAGGAAACGATTGCTGTAAGGATCCGGCTGCTCCGGTGATAATTAAACTATGGCAGCCTAATAATTTTAAAGTGCGAACGTAAGTCGCAATTGAGTCACTGGGACTCCCTTCGTAAAAATGAGTACGGCCTTGTAAACAGACAATAGGTATTTCTTCTAACCAGCCTAACCACAATTTGCCCTCATGACCCGCCACATGGCAAATGGGAAAACCAGGTAGTTCATCATAAAGAAATGATCTGCCTTTTACTAAATAATTAGCTAAATTACTTAATCCAGAGCCAAGGATAATACCAATTTTAGGTATACAGTGTGGCATTGCTTGAGAAATGATGCTGGCAGCAGCATGTGCATGTTGTGTCATAGATAATGGTAAAAGTAGGCTCAGGATTTCTCCCTGAGCCTATAGTAATAATTTATTTGCTTACAGTAACACGACGAGCTTGTGGGCCCTCATTGCCCATAGCAGGTATAAAACGAACTTTTTCACCTTGACGTAACTGATCAAATTTTATATCTACTAAGTGGCTTAGATTAAAATAATATTCGTTTTCCTCCTCGTCAACTATGAAACCATAAAGCTCTTCATCAAATAATCGTGCAATTTCCCCGGTTAAGCGAAAACCATGATCTTTCACATCGTGATAATAACGTTCACGATATTCTTCTAATTGTACACGCATTCCATCTATAGCAGATTGAAGCGCTAAATAAAGATTTTCGTGGGGGTGCCTGCTTACGGCGAGTTCCTTACCAGGAACAAATAAACAAATGGAGATATTATACAATTTGCCTTGTTTTTGATGTTTTTGAACTTGTTCCACTACCACTTTGCAGCCTAATATACGATCGAATATATGTTCCAATTTTTCAACTTTTTCACTTATTCGCTCTTCAACTGCTAGTGAATGTTTAATATTATCTTTAAAAGTAATTTGTATCTGCATATTTGGCCTCCTCATTCCTCCTTACGATTAATATTTTCACTATCTATTAATAATTATAGTGGATATTTGGCTATGCAAATGCGGCAGCTTCCACTCTGCAACCTAAAATGGCACCTTATTCGGTAACTTCTATAGGTTCTTCAATTTTAGTTTGGACAATACGGTTATAAATTTCTTCTCTATGGACTGGAATGTCTTTAGAGGCTTCAATCCCTATACGGACCTGATTGCCTCTTATTTCAAGAATACTGATGCGAACCTCACCATTTCCAATCACCAAGCGTTCGCCAATTGATCGAGTTAATACTAACATGTTTTTTCTCCCTCCTTAATCGAGCTAAGTTTCCTCTGTAACGTCTTATTATAATTTGTAGGAAAAAGTTTATCAATAGACTTCTTTTGAAACTCTACTGCTGTTTGAAGTTTAATCTTTTTGCCGTAGAATTTTACCTATGGGATGGGAGTTTCCCATTCCCAATTGCGATGGACAGGGGGCTAGCAGCATGAGAAATGCTGGTGACTTGTTGCAGTTATTTGAATTGCTAATTGAATGGCAGCCATTAAGCTATTGGGATCACTTAGGCCTGTGCCTGCGAGTTCTAATGCTGTGCCGTGATCTACAGAGGTGCGAACAATTGGTAAGCCCAAAGTCACATTAACTGCCATGCCAAAACTTTGTGCTTTAATTACGGGTAAGCCTTGATCATGATACATAGCTAAAACCGCGTCGCACTGCTGTAAAGCACGGGATGTAAAAGCAGTATCCGCACTAATTGGGCCAACTAGTTGATAACCTTGTTCTCTTAATTTATTCAAAGTAGGCGTAATAATTTCTATCTCTTCTCGTCCCAGGCGCCCATTCTCCCCAGCGTGAGGATTAAGGCCACAAACAGCAATACGTGGACTGAGGAGATGGAACCGATAGGTAAGATCATGAGCTAATATTTTGATAGTTTGTGAAATTTTATCTGCGGTGACTGCTTTTGCAACTAAAGTTAATGGTAAATGGGTGGTAAGTAAAGCGACCCGCATTGAACCTGCTATTAATAGCATTACAGGCAATGGGCTATGAGTAATTTCCGCTAAATATTCTGTATGTCCAGAAAAAGATATACCCGCTTCATTAATAATGCCTTTGTGGACAGGGCCTGTTATTAAAGCCAAGAATTTATTTGTCAAACAGCCTTCGATGGCTAAGTTTAAGCATTCCAGTACGTATGAGGCATTAGCTGGATTTAATTGGCCAGGAATACACTGGGTTCGTAATGAGACATGCTGAACTGCTAGATATTCTGGTGTCAGAGGCAGTTGTGGATTGTAAGCAACCAAGGGGATATTAAGATTTAACAGCTGTGCACGTTCTTTAAGCAGGTTAATATCAGCCATTACCAGGCATTCAAGAGAGGGATGCAAAGCTTTTAATTGCAAAATAATATCCGGACCAATTCCCGCAGGTTCACCTGCAGTTATTATTAAGGGTTTTGGGAGCGCTTTCATGGAGAAATTATTTGTATATAAGCTTGGGTCCGCATGGTTTCAAGCCATTTTTTTACTTCTTCTGCAAATTTTTGTCGGTAAACTACATCACGGATTTTATTTTCAGAAAGCTCGCCCGTTGCGGCATTACGAGTTTCTAATAATTTAAGTAGGTGATAACCGTTGGGAGCACGTATGGGTTGAGAAACTTTACTCGTCTCAAATTGAGTCAGCTGACTTGTAAAAACTTCAGGTAGATCAGCTCTTGACCGCCAGCCTAAGTCTATGGGGGCAGGGGATAATTGACTCGGATTTTGCCCTAAGTCAAGCTTTTGGCGAAGTTCACGTGCTTGTGCAAGTGCCTTACTTATGTCTGCAGAAGTAGGGTTTTCTGGTAAAGGAATTAGAAAATCTAAGAAATGGTACTCCTGGTAAGCTTGATATGCTTTTTGATATTTCTTCTGATATTCGGCAATATCTTCAGGAGTTATCTTAACTTTATTGGCAACAGCTTGTTGTTGTAATTTATTTACAGCCAATTGTTCCCCTAGTTTAGACCGAAATTCTTGAAAATTAGTCTTTTCTGCTTGTAGCTGCTGCTGCAACTGCTCCGAGGAAAGATTATGTTGTTTGGCGATTTGCTCAACAGCTGCGTCTACCTCACTGTCTTTAACTTGAATACCTAAGCGCGAAACTAATTGAAGCTCTAACCGATAATCGATTAGTTGTTGTAGAGCCTCTTCACGAAGTTTTTTCTCAGGGGGAAGGGGTAAATGGCGAACAGTAAACTCTTGTTTGGCTTGTGCAATGGCTTCGTTTAATTGAGTTTGGGTAATAATATCATCATTAACGATGGCAACAATTCGATTTAATGAACGAGCATTGGATTGGGCAAGGCAGCTAGTAAATCCAAAAATAAAACAAATAATGGCAATTAAATATATTTTTTTATTCATAAACAGCTCTCAAAATTTTTAAATTTATTCGCCGCAGGCTTGCCGCGGGGATTTTTATTTATAAAACCTAGTGTAACCAGGGCTGTCCTAAGTTCACGTATGCGGCCTCGCAATGATGAATTGAGGGACCGCTATGGTAGTGTAACAAATTTCAGTTTTTCTTACATGATAAATAGAGTAAAATGACATAATATTATTTTATAACGATTGGCTTTAGGAGAAATACTTTTGATTAAAACGATATTAATCGAAGATCACTCCTTGGTTCGTGCTGGAATTCGCCAAATGCTTAAAGAGGTAAAGGGAATACAAGTGGTGGGTGAAGCAGGTACTGGGAATGAAGGAGTTCAGCTTGTTCGCGATTTACATCCTCATGTAGTGATTTTAGACTTTAAATTACCAGATATTTCTGGTCTAGAGGTTACTAACAAACTTTTGCGTATTGATCCGGATATAAAAATATTAATAGTGAGTTCTGCTATTAATAACTTATTTCCATTTCGTTTATTGGAAGCAGGTGCTCAGGGCTATCTTACTAAGGATACCAGCAAAGAAGAGTTGGTTCGTGCTATCAAAGCTGTAAGCGTTGGGCAAAGAGTGATTAGTCCCGAAATTGCTAGCCGCTTGGCGCTTGCTAAGGTTGATCATAAATCCGATGCGGCTTTTCATGACCTATCCGATCGAGAGATGGAGGTTATGATGATGGTTATTCGGGGAGTATTAGTAAAAGATATTGCTGATAAACTTCATCTTAGTCCCAAAACGGTTCATAGCTATCGAAGCCGTATTTTCGAAAAATTAAATGTAAAAAACGATGTTGCCTTAACTTTACTAGCCATTCGTCATGGTGTTATTGGTTTGGAAGAAGCAGGAAAACGGTTAATTGCTGTCCAGCTAAATCCGTAAGCGTTCACGAAGTTTAATTTGCCAACGCAGAAAGCTCAATTGGGAGCAAAAGGGGACTTTCCCTTCTACCCCGTGAACAGTTACTTTCACTAAAATACGGTCATTGCGACCCCGAGCGCGAGCGAGGGGGAAGCAATCCAGTGCAGAGCATTATCCAAAGATACGAACTAGATTGCTTCACTCGCAAGCTCGTTCGCAATGACAATTGTCAACAGAGCGTAAGCGTTTCACTAAGTTTAATTTGCCAACGCAAAAAGCTCAATTGGGAGCAAAAGGGAGCTTTCCCTTCTACCACAGATGGACGTTCTTATGGAGATTTAAAAGGATCATTAAATCCCGTTAGAGTATTAGTAAGTAAATTTCCTGGGCTAGTACCAATGCTACCTAAGCTTTTTAATTGCAGTTGGATATAAAAAGAATCTTTATAATTCTCTATAACTTGATCCTGGGCATCTTTTTCCTCATTGTCAAAATTCCTTGCTGCAATGGCGCGAAATGTCCAGCAACAAGTATCAAATTGGAAGCCTCCATAAAACCCATCTGGACGAATTTTACTGATATTATATTGTGCATAAGCAAGGGTGCTCCACCTTTGACTTAGCGGCCAGGCAAAGCCCCCTGAGATCAAATTAGTATCATTGGTACGACCGAATTCATCTACGGGGTTGAAATCATTCATGCACAAACTGATATCTAGCTGTCATTACCCGGCCTGGATCGGGGTTGTAATTAAGCGACAATCCAGCATTATCGGTCTGTCCAAGTTTTTGCTATCCCAGGCATAGCTCGCAGTTGTTGACCAATGTTCTCTTGGATAATAGGTAATTTGCCCAACGATGGGAGTTACATGGGAATCCGGAGAGATATGGCTAAAGGTCGATTCTTGACAATTATTAGGGTCTAGACAAACTTTTGGAGACTGAAAATAATATCCAAAACCGGTCTCTAATTTAAATTTCTGGGAGAAATTATTTTCGTCGAGTAAACGACTAGTTAAACCAATGCTAATCTGATTTGCATTTTCTAAGCGATCGTAACTGGTGAATCGATTGATATCAAATAATTTTGCAAAAGAAAAAGGCAATAACTGGGTATCGAAATTGGGATATTTATTTTGATTTAAATAAAGTACATATAAATAAAAGAAGCGAGGCTTTACAGTCTGTAGATAGGGGTGATCACCCAATTGCATATGGCGGTCTAGATAAAATCCACTATCAATGTCGAAAATGGGTAAGTTACGGCTGGCATTAAAAGCTGGGCGACTGCCTATTTCATCAGGAACGGCTTGTTCTGCAACATAAGAAGTGCTATCAAGCGCTAATTGTGGAATAAAATAACCTGCGCTGCCTACAAATGGCCGGCTAAAGGTGGGCGCAAATGCAGCCGTTCTCCTATTGGCATTTGTAAGGTAGTGGGTGTATTCACTTTGGTAAACGAAATTGACGGATTGACCACTTAATTGAAAATTAGTCCCACCTGCCAAGTTGGCATATTCACCACCAAAATCTATCTCTGGTAGACGCATGTATTGAGTAATGGCAGGATTAGTTAATGCTTGATCAATGCGATTCAAGCTCTGATAACCTTGAAACAAAGCAATAAAATTCCAATGCTTTCCTTGATATTCAGTATCCACTTGATTAAGCAATTGGTTCGCAACAATATCACCGTAAGTATTACCAAAATCTCTAAAATAATAATCATCGGTTACATAATTAAGATTGAAATGTGCAGTCCAATTCTCATTAAATTTAAAGCTCTGATCACTATGAAAAAAACCTCTGAGCTCTCGGTCACCGTTTAAATCATTTAAATATGCTCGCAAATTTGTAGGTGAAATACCCACAGGTGGGTTTTTCAGTGTGTTATCACGATATTGTCCAAACCAACTGTCTGCAGGAAGAAAACTTAAGTAAATATTTCCTTCATTTTCCGGGCTTATCAAATAACGAAATAAGGAGTTAAATTGAAAATTACGTTCTTGAATATATTTAGGGGTAAGTGTTAAATCGTAATTTGGGGCTAAATTCAAATAAAAAGGTAATGAAATTTGCCATCCATTGGTAGATGAATAGCCTAAATCAGGGGTGAGAAAACCGGTTTTACGGCGATTATCAATGGGAAAAGTATAAATCGGGGAATAAAAAAAAGGCGCCCCAAAAAAATTTAAGGTTACATTATACGCTGTCCCAAAGCCCCGTTTTCGATCTAAAATTATCCGCTCCGCCTTGACTTGCCAAGGGATGGGAGAAGTCGGTGCGCACGTGGTATAGCTTGCATGCCATAAACGAATTATGCCAGCTGAATCACGATAGGATTTGTCTGCGGTTCCCCAAGCGTCATAAGCTCGTTGAAAATGCTTGAACTGAGTAGGATCCTCATAAACATGATAAGCTATCGGCCCTGATTCTACAGTATTTTGATTTAAATGAATTGTCCCGCCGGGTCCGACCAATAATTTTCCTGGCTCGCGTAACTCCATATGACCTTTTAAATCAATATAACTGATTCGACCGTCTTCTCCTCGATAAATAATCGCTTTATCTGCTTTAGCAATTCGACCGGGTTGAGTAAATTCAACGTCTTTAGTTAAAATGGATTCACCGTGTTCCGAATAGGTGGACGGTCCTTTAGCAGTGATTTGTGTGGGTAAATTAAAAATAGATCCCGGAGGTTTGGTTCCCAGAGCTTGAGGTTCATAATAATAGCCATGACAAAGATTATCAGCATAGGGATCCGAAACCCACTGTAATAGTGTTGCCGGATCGTTTTGGGTGGAAGAGGCAGAAGAACTATTGATTAAGGTGAAAATTAACCCAGTACTGAAAAATATGCTAACAAACAAATATTTACTTTTATATGGCTGCACTTAACTAAATTCCGAGCAAATATCTAGATTGTACTAAAAATGAGTACCCTGGAATAGGGAAAATGAAAAAATAAATTTTAAATAAAGAAATCTCCGGGGCTTGCCCCCGGAGCCAAAGAGGTAAGATTATTTTGAGAAACTACTGGTATCGATTTTGCTCGTGTCTATATTACTGGTATCTATCTTGCTAGTATCGATTTTACTCGTATCTACTTGGCTTGAGTTATTGGTAATACTTGAATCGTCGTTATTACTGCTACTTGAACCTGTAAAAGCATCAATAGCACCATTTAATTCAGATACCTGGGTCTTCAACATCATTTCATTCATCTGATTAGCTTGTGAATTGGACATAGCAAGAAGCGACAACATTTTTTCATTATCCAAATGTAATTGATGGAGCTTACTCAGAATTTCGGCAGATAAAATCACATTTTTTCTCTGCAATGTTTCTGCGGAAGCACTGGCAACTTCTTGATACCATTCTTTATTGTTCAAATGGTGATTTGCCACATAATTGGCGATTTGCATCGGGCTCGCATAACGGTAAAGATTAACTGTTTTGCTGGGATCTTTGGGATCCTTCACCGCCACGAGGGATGGCTCTATCCCGATAGCACGGCTCAATGCCTCTAACTTAGTATCTGCGGTCTCCTTATAAATAGGCATACGTTCGGATTTTAATTCATATAGCGTGTTTGCGGAGACAGACTTTACCGCTGTCATCGAGCGAACGGTTAACTGATATTTTTTATAAGCATCATTATTGCGAAATTCTTGGATTTTTTCTGCTAAAGCAACAGGTTGTGATTTATATTTATTAAGCTCAGCGGTTAATTTCGCAAAGTTAATATTTTCACTGTATGAGACCCAGGGTTTATTAACGGTGTAGTCAATAAATCGTTGTGCATCAATTTGTTTCTCGGGCGTATAAGCATCCGGTCCAATGAATGCACTAAAATTAAAGGCTGAATCATGCAGCACGGCAGGCTTACCGACGTTGGTACGAGTGAAAAATGCACCTGCTTCTACTCCCTTCACTAGAGAATGTACTGTATCACTGGCCGCGACTCCGTCTGTTAACTGTGTCATCACTTGCTGCTGACGCTTATTTGCAGCCTGAGCCTCTTGCACTTCGGGTTGTGAAGGGGAAGTGAAGGTCAAGGCGGCATTAGCCATAGGTTGTAAAGTCTGTTTAATGGCAGCCTCGGTATCGTCATTGATACGTTGTTTTACCCCATTTTGAATATTTTCTTGTTGGGTATTAACTTCTACTGTGGTGGCCAAGCTTTTATCCAATTCGAAAGCGAGATTATTGATAGATTTCATTCCAGCTTTGGTCAAAGCCTCCATTTTGGCGCCCAATTCCTGGATAGCAGCAATCATTCGCCCGTTATCTACACCGGCAGCAGTAGGAGTTTGCCCCAAGATAGGAGGTTTAACAGCACTTTCTCCCATAGACAGGGTTCCAGTGGTGAGCAGCGCAAAAGCAGTTGCTGTGGTTAAGATGACTTTTTTACTTTTGTTCATATTATGTTTTCTCGTTTCTCGTTGTTAAAACCAGTTGACGTCTGTAGTATCGTTTTTATTTGTGTTTGAGTTGTTATTAGTTGGAGGCGCCGAATTAGTAGGCGTGGGCTCTTGAGCTTGGCTCTCTGATTCTGCGGCTCCGCTTTCTGTCTTATTAGCGCATTTAGTTTTTCAAATACCGACATAGGGTTATCGGCAGGGTTAGTCTGTTGCTGTTGCTGAGATTCTTCGATCAACTTATCGCGATTGCTTTTATATATGCTGGCAAAATACAAATTATTTAGCGTCTTACGGCAATAACTTACCCCTTGCAGCATATCACGCAACCGGCCCTGATCTCCTAAGCTACGATACATTTGATCGCAGGAGCTCAGGCAGCTTTGTAATCCAGTTAAATTACTGGTCGGTGACGGTAGGTCGGCATCACCTCGCTTAATTAAGGCAGTGCAACCGGCAGAATCATTGGTAGGCAGCACAGCATTGAGCTCTGCTGCTAGCGCATAATGATTCAAGCTCATGAGGCCTAACCCCGAGCTTATTGCCAAAAAAGAAACCGATCTTTTATGCATAATCACGATCCTCTAATGCTTTTAAAATTAATTTTAAACGATCCGGGGCAAAAACCCGGCTTAATAACCGTAACCGTTCAAATACAATATTGCGGCGTAGAAAAATTCCCGGATTATCTTCTTCGGATTGAGTATTCTCTTCCGCATACATCAGCACTTTCGCCGCTGCTCCTGGAGAAGCGTTATCTAAACACATTAGTAGACGCAGTCCCCGTCCGGTTTTAATATGAGTAACCAGATCGACAATTAGCGACTCTTGCTGTAATTCAACATTTTCAATGTTATCTAAGGTCTTGCCTAACGCTTTAAGCCCCTCTTCCAATTCGGGATCCCCATCGCTGGTCCAATCTTCCACCCCTTCCATAAAAGAAATAATCCGATAAATCGTTGGGTCCTGGTAATTACGCCAAAATTGATGGACGGCGGAATGACTTAAATCAGGCATTGTTTGCTCCTTATCTGTACGTTTAAGTAATAGTTTAACTGTGTAACCTTAACGGAACATTAAGAGCCAGCGCAACAACTCTGTAGTTTGGGACGTCCATCTGTCGCCAATTTTGAATGAAAAATTTCCTCAAAATGCTCAAATACTACGTGTATTCTCTGCTTTTTCGTCAATTTTTCTTTCAAACTTGTCTAACAGCTGAACGTTCACATGTCCTGCTCCTTCGCGTGATCTGTTACGGGCAAACAAGTTGCTAATGGACTTCTTTAAGTCTCTCTTAAGGTTGACCTGTTAAGATAGCACTTATTGACAAAGTATATACATATAACTATTTGTCCATTATAACAAGAGGCGTACAACATGGGTTTTAAAAAAGTCGTGAAAAAAGGCATATTAAGCGGATGGGATCTTCGTCAATGGGCAGGTTTATCCGAAATTAAGGGCAGTTCACGCTTGGTAAAAGACCTTGCGGTAAATGTATTTAAAAATAGTCCTCCTCCTTCCAGCTCAGCCGTCCCTCTAAAGGAGACGTTTGCTCAGTGTATCCGTCGCTTAGGTTTAACTGAGGCGGATTTACAAAAACGCATTCGTAGCAGTCAACAAATTTTGTTATTTTGTTTAGGGCTTGCCGTCCCTACCGCTCTATATATGCTCTATCTAATAATGGCAGGTAAATACTTATCCAGTTTTGTGTGTTTAATGCTCACTTTATTGCTATTGGCTTATAGTTTTCGCGAACATTTTAATATTTTCCAAATGCGCCAACGTCGATTAGGTTGCACCTTTCAACAATGGTACCGCCATCTACTTAATCCTAAATCTTCGAGGAAAGCTTAATGAAAAAATGGTGGTCGCTTCTCTTACTGCTTTTATTTTCAGGTGCAGCCTTCGCTGCAAACAATGCCTCGAGTCCTACTATCTATAGTGAGGCCGTCGCTAATAAAACCGACTTATCAATAGCCTATTTATCACAGGTGTTTGGTACCGTTAGTGGGGTGCTTACCGGTACTTCAGGGCAGATGCTAGGTAAGCTGCTTTATCAATTTAATATTGGGCTTTTAGTTGTGGCAGGTTGCTGGCTAGGCTTTTCAGTATTAACTATTGTATTTAAATCTGCCACTCAAGGCTCGTTTATGAGTCAAGATAATAAAGTGGCGTTAATCTTTTTACGTGTTGCCTTAGGATTTGGCTTACTGATTCCAAGCCCCTCAACCGGATATACGGTTTTACAGGGTATAGTCATGCAAGTGGTGGTGCAAGGGGTCAAGCTGGCCAATCAAGTATGGGAATATGGCTTAGATTATATGAAGGCGGGTGGATCTTTATGGCGTCGACCGGAGCAAACCGGTGCAAGTACGCCTCATGTGACCGGCAGAAATGAGAGCGTTCTCACTCAAGACGATGCCCATAAAATCCTCGGCGATCCGAGTAATGCATCAAGCCAGGGCATGGCGCAAACCATTCTGGCAGCTGAAGCCTGCATGATTCAAAAATCCATCGACACCCAAAATAGAGGTGATAATTCTAACTCTAGTTCAGGCTTGTACAACACCAATAGTGCCGGTAAGGCCTTGAGTGTGATCGAAGATAATGGCAACTATAAATTTCAATTTCCTAGCAGCAATACCGACAATGAAGGTTGTGGCTATGTGTATTGGAATAGCATGTCTGGCGCGAGTGTAAGCGAATGCGGTAGTGGTAATGACAACACTTCTTGTGGATTTTCCCGTTTAGCCATTCGCCAGGTTGTCTTTGATTTATTACCCGCAGCGCAACGCTATGTTTGTGCCCATCCCTCCAATGACGGTAAAACTGCTAGTGAGTGTAGTAATGCCGATACAACCGAAGTCGAGCCTTACATGATTGAAGCCATGTTTAGCGCGGCTGTTAATTACTCCAATTTAATTTTGCCATTAAGTAGACAGGAGAAAAAAGGTGGTTCTGGAGGAATAGAGCAAAATAATGTTCTCCGATTCCATGAAGCTGCTAAACAAGAAGGCTGGTTAAGTGCAGGGCGCTATTATTGGGATTTATCTCGCGTAGAAGCAGCGTTTGATCAAACTTATAAACAAAAGCCGGGGGCTTATTTACCCAACAATATGGTGAACAGACAAGGGAATAGCCCTGTTATTAACGATTTACTGAGTGCTACGCGAAGTACCTATATCCCTAAGGCCGTAAGTAGTATAGGCGTATTTAGCAACACTTCAGGTAAAGGTGATACCGGTGGTGCATATGGCCCGGGAGCCAGTGCAGGAGCGAATATGGCAATGTTGGTGGGTGGTAGCCTTGCCTGGTTAGCGGGACCGATTGGAGGGCTTCTGGTTGAGGTAGGCCGGATAATTATGTTATTCAGTACCAATGCGGGCCCATTTGGAATGGGACCGGATCCTATTTTATTTTTACATAAAGTAGGACAGGGTTGCATTAGTATTGCCGGTTATATTTGGATCGGGATAATTGTATATCTTGTTCCTCTTCTTCTAGGTGCTAACATTTGCCGTGGACAAAATCCTATTGGTCCAACTATGGATACAGTTTTACGCTGGATTCAACCCATGTTGATGGCCGCAGCGGCAGCCTTTTTAGCTACCGGGGTGATGTTAAGTTATTATTTACCACTATATCCGTATATGATTTACACTTTTGGTGTGATTGGCTGGTTAATTTTGGTTATAGAGGCAATGGTGGCGGCGCCACTAGTGGCATTAGGCATCACCCATCCTGAAGGACATGATTTTCTCGGTAGCGCGAAACAAGCCACGATGTTGTTATTGGGCGTTTTTATGCGGCCAGCGTTAATGGTTATTGGTTTAATCGCCTCCATGATATTATCTTATGTTTCGCTGCGAATTATGGTTTACACTTACTCTGGATTTGTCCAGGACTTGTTCTATGCAGTAATGCCGATTAATGGTGCGGCTTCTGGCAGTGTTTTAACTGCTGCAGCGCAAGCTACGGCGAATGTGCTTCTTCAGTCTACTAGTCCTGTGGGCTTAGTGATGTCGTTATTGGTGTTTCCGTTATTTTTAGCCATTTTTGCCGGCATGGTATACGTTGTTACCACTCATTGTTACAGTTTAATTTATCGCTTACCCGATTATGTGGGTAAATGGATTGGTATCCCCAACGAGCAATCTTCCGCTGCACAAATGGCAGAAAAAATGCACGGTTCCATGTCCAGCGGCGCTAAATCCATGGCTGCAGCTTCTAGTAAAGGTGCTGCGGCAGCGGGTAAAAAGCGAGGCGGAATGGCTGCTGGTGACATAGAAATGTAAAAGCATCAGCTTTGCTTTTTGAAACATTTATAAAGAATTTAAGCTTTATTTAAGCTAATCAGGTTAAAATAATTTGAAAATAAAGAGGAGTATCGATGAGTAGACGTTTTTTTGAAACATATGGCATATTAAACCAGGGTGTTCGTTCACAAATTTACAATGAGATTAAAGGCAGGCCACGAGACCAAAAGTTTGATGATATTCCTATCCATGGCTTAGCTCAACCAACGCCAGTGCAGCCTTTGGCTGGTGGTGGTGGGACTGCATTAACTGATGATATGCGAGTGCGCCATTTGGCCAGACAAGCTATGTCAGAGGGTTCAATACGGGAATCATTAAATAAAGTTCGCGAACGCTGCTTTTGGTCCCATCCCAAGGAATTATTTTTAGAGCCTAAAGAAATTATTCAAGCAATTTATTTTTCTGTTATCGAACATTTGGAGTCCAAAGAGGGACTTAGCACCGTCGAGCGCCGCGAACAGGTTGAAGAAATTATCGCTGCAGAATTAATTTCCCAATTATCGACTGAAGAATCGACCTTTTTAGCTTTTCGTGAGGCGTTATTAACTGCTGCGGGTGTGGGTGGTAATCCTAATACTGATTTGGATAATTTAAATAATTTACGTCAAGCATTAGATTTGGATGATGCAGTTGGCACGCCGCCACCACTTGGAGGCGTTCACAATATTCCAACCGAAGCAGAAATTGCCGAAACAGTTAAAGCTTATGCTGAATTACCTGTTGAGCGGCGGGGAAAAGCTCGGTGGAAACCAATATCTTTAGCCGAAGCGCTAGATGCAGTAAATGCAGTAAATCCCTTAGTAGGTGATCGTCCAAAAATTGAAGACTATCATCAAATGCTGCAGGATCCTAAAAATTCTTTTTATAATGAAATATATAAATTAACTCCTGCTCGACTTGTGCAATTACGAGTACAACATAATGCACTTGGCGGTGCAATCCTGGCGATAGGGGCTTTTGTAAACCCAGGTGCTCCCACTATAGCTGAAAAAGAAAATTTAGCCAAAGCATTAGCTCAATTGCCTGATGGAGTTGCTGCTGGATCTTTTCATGCTGTAGTAACAGCAGCAGGTGGAGCAGCACTTAACGGATGGGGGTTACGTGCTATTAATTATCATCAACTCAACTCTAATCTGAAAAAGCCTTTTTCTAATAACTCTATTACAGTTCCCAATGCTTCATTTGCTCAAATAGATGTAAATATACGAGCAGGCCTGGCTGCAGGCGTACCTCCTGCGCTTCCAGGAGTAGTAGGTGGTGGTCCTGCTGTTCCCCCTGGCCCAATGAGAGCAGCACTTTTGGTGGCGTTGCAACCTCTACCAGTCTTGAATCCTCTTGCCCCGCCACTGAACCCAGACGCAGTATTGCTGCTGCATATAATAGTCTTAGACAGCAATTAGGTCTAGACCCTGTTGTCGCTGGGGGTGGAGTTGGACCAACGTGCCCGTTGACCGCTCAGGAAATACAAATCATTGTAGATAAATTAGCAATAATGGAACCTGCAGCAGTAAGAGACATATTAAATAAAGCAGCAGACGCAGCAACTGCAGATATTGCTGGGGGTTATGCAAATCCAGCTGGCGATCAACATAGATTGGCAGTCCAAAGGGCAATAAAACCTTTAATGCGAGAAAGAATGCTAAATGCTCTGGTACCGGTTGGACACTTAGATGCTGCGCTTGATGGCGCCTCTAATTTTGGAAAACCTTTTTATAATGAGTTACATAGGGTAGTAAAAGCATTTCATGGTGCCGATAATCAAAGACTTGTTTATCTTCGCACAGAGCTTGGATTAGCTCCTCTTCCTGTCGGTATTCTTGCTGCAGGAAACGCACTAGAATCAAAAGAAATAAATCAAACCGTAGAAGCACTGGCAAAGCTCTCGCCTGCAGAATTTAAGGCTAAATATACTGCGGCTCGGGTCGCAGCAGGAGGAGGATTAGGAGGCGTGATCCCTGTTTTTCCAAATAATCTTCGCGATGCGCATAAAAATCTTTATGATTATAATCAGCGTGAAACCTCCAAACTAATGTCTGCTTGGAATAAGCGTCAGGCAAAAGTAAATCCACTGCAAATACAATTGAATTATATGCGTGCATACCGCAACGCAGTTACTAATAATTTGCCGTTACCTGTTAAACCACCGCTGGCTGTCCCTCCATTACAGAATGGAACCTATAGTCCTCAGCAAATTCAACAGATTGAAGGTCAGCTAAGTCAAGCCAAAAAATTTGAAAAAATTAATGGGCCTCTGGGGGGGTATTGGATGCGGTCGAAGAAGATGAGTTGGGAGTTGAATTTAACAGTAATCCGCCCCATCAAGTTAAATTACATACCCTTGGGGGTCAACAAATTAATCTGCGCAGTGATGAAAAATATCTTGATTTTCGCCCGATTTGGAGCGGTTAGATGCATGTGGTCCCAAAAATCTAGATGTAATTAATCGTATTTTGAGGGATAAAGGTCTGCCTCCAGCTCATAAAACTGCAAATGGCAAGATTCGTTTTTCTGTTAAAGGCTTGAGCATGAATGAAGTTAAAAATTTATTCACCGAAATTGCTGAGAAGCATGAAAGGCAATTACAGGTGGCGCAAACCCATCCACCAGCCTTTGGGCCTAGACCTGTAAGATAATTAAACCTCAGTAAATGGCGTGAGAGATTGGTCTGGAATTAATTGCAACAAAAACTCCTCTAACGGATAGCATAAAATATTCTGTTTGAGGAGTTTTTCATTACCGCGGTAAGGCAAAGTAAAGCAATGGCATTGTGGGTAAGTCAACTTCTAACCAAACATAATAGTGATCGCCAGCCTCTTCATCGCGAGCCAGATCGAAAGACTAAGGTTGCCGCGTCGCTAAAAGCTCCTAGATTTTTTCTGATTAAATAAATCATATCAGATCCTTTATTAGTCATTGCGAGCGCCAGCGAAGCAATCTAGTACAATAGACTTCTTGCAAAACCCACATCAGACTGAATTGCTTCCCCTCGCTCGCGCTCGGGGTCGCAATGACGGGTTATCGATTGATTTAAAATTTATTCGCCGCTGCTTGCCGCGGGGATTTTTATAAAGAGCAATCCGAAATGGATTGCTCTTTCTTGAGGCTTATACCTTACACCGATTCTATAGTAATAGAAGTAGAAATACTGCTACTTGAGCTACTGCTGCTCGAGCTAGAACTAGTAATGGAGGAGCTACTGCTACTGCTAAAGCTTTCCCTGAACTATAAAGCTTTGCGATGGCAATGCACTTGTGCTGGCCTCGAGCTTGCGGAACTAAAACTGCTGGACAAGCTGATTAAGTTGCCAGAGCTTATAAAGTTTTGCGACGGCAATGCACTTATACTAATGCTCAAGCTTGGTGAACTTGAACTGCCTCTCACATTTGACTCTTCTGCTACTGTTGCTTGTTCAGATAGAGAAGTTCCAAAACGAACACAGTAAATATTCTCGATTGCCGATTGGGCTCCAACTAGGGCTTCCTTAAGATTTTCTAAATCCGTTTTTCGCCCATAAGTGATTGAGGTGATTGTGTCTTTCAATAGAATTTTGCAAAGAGTTTATGGTTTTGTTTAAAGTCTGGTGAACTGTTTTAAACTCTGTTGCTAGGTCACTTACCTTTTCTTCTGCGCCTTTACGTTTTTTACTATTAACCAAACTCTTTATAGATTGAAGAAGAGTTTCTATGCCGCTAATTTCTGATGTTGAAAGAACACTATTGCTATGTATTTTAATAAGTCCTTTCTGTTTTTCCAATAATGCTGTGACTGTAGTTACGGCTTGATTAATTTGGAGTTGGCAAAGGGACATTATTTCCGACCGACATTCCTTCACTAGCTCCTTAGAGCTTGCTTGACTGTTTCCTATTTTTCGCTGCCATGGATTTCGAGTTAAAGCCGCAATTGCTCGCCAGCCTTTGTCGCGTGTGGTCTTGAAAAAAGCTCATTGGCTATCGGGCCTCTAACGTCGTAAAGTTTTCCTGCATCTCCAATGAATTCATTTCTATAATGCTTGGCATAGTATATTCCCGTTAATTGAAGCTCATCATTATTGACATAATCATTAATTCTGTAAGTCAGCTTATCTCCATCTAACTGGAAAACAGTTTGGGTGCTCAGGATTAATTGATTCCCTTGGTGAGGAAGTCGCCATTGCATATATTGCGGAGTATTAGAAATTTCCCATACCCCTGCTCCTAAGCGTAAGTGCGGAGCGTGAGCAGTATCCTTTGAAGGGTCTACTCCAATTAATTGGGAATGAAGCTGAAGGCGGCAGTTGCGGCTTGCTTGTTCTCAAGCTGATTATTAGAAAGTACACGTATGCCTTCTTGTGCCCCATTGCCGTTGACAAAGGCTAGGGGCTGATTTTTTATACCTGCAGCAAGGGCAAAACGCTCGTGGCCGCGAGCGGAAGCGAGCACATAGCAATTCTCTGCTCCGATTCGACAGTGGGCTTGTGCGTAAATGTAACTCATGGTGTTGGCGACCTGCTCGATTCCAAGACCAAGGCGAAGGCCCTTCTTTTTTCTTTTGTCCATTCGGCATGATCTGCTTCGATCCGTTCAATTATCGCTTGTTCTGTCTCTTTGGTTATA
>CAVQTK010000009.1:0-70536 GCA_963716455.1 uncultured Pseudomonadota bacterium | reverse complement strand
AATATTTGGCGCTATTTTATGGCAATAGGCCAAGTGATGAATATAAATAAAAAATCAAATTCGACTCTTCAGGCTATTCAGTTTCTTGAGGATAGCAAGATAGTCTGCCCAAATGTTGCTGAAGAATGGCGCCTGACATTATGCAAACTTTACCATCTGCGCTATCAACTACATATCAAGAATAGACAACAAACAGAAGAAATTAGCATTGAGGAAGAAAAATTATTTCTTCGCTTTAAGCGCCAATTACTTATAATTGAGCAGCTTTTTTTGGTTCCTTTACAGATTGCTTTGAAAATTTGGATCAATAATACAGATTTATCTCGTGGCTTTCCTGCCGATCCCCTAACCCTTCTAATGAAATTTCGCCTAAGACCTCAGAAGTTAGACACAGAAGTTAAGCAAGCTGGTTTCTCACGTATAGCTTTTTGGATAGCAAGCCGTGGACCATTAACAGAGGATACATTCGAATTTAAACGTTATCATTTATATTGGTGTCAGAAAATTTTAGAATTAGCCTGTAATAAAAAGGAAATACATAATGAATACTTAAGGGAACTAAACCGGCATTTAAAACTATGGTTTGGAATAAGAGTACCATTTTTCAAACAATTGAACTTAAGTGATCATCGGCAAGAAATGAATAATGATCGACTCAAAGATCTATTACAATCTATTGGCCAACACATACTTATTTTAGATATTTCTGATTGTGACCGACTTACAGAAAAAATCTTGTTTGACATCGCCTTTTTATGTCCAAATTTACAAGGTTTAATCATGAAAAACCTATCCTTTTCACACTTTGGTCCTGCTTTAAGCTGCTTAAGACGCTCAGCTCCTTTATCTTTCCCAAAATTAAATTTCTTTAATATTAACGGTTGCCCATCATCTATAACTTTGAATATCCATGTTCCTGAACTCAATCGGGAGAATTGGGGGAAGATAAAAAAAGATTATTCTAATTTTGTTGCTTTTCCTGATTATGATTTTGAAACAGGAATAATAGCAGGAGAAGTTAAAAGACAACCACCTTCTTACTGATAAAAGCCTTACGCCGCTAGTTCCACATTCCCCGATAGTTATCTTAGAAGATAAAAAGCATATAGGAAGAAACACTTCTTCAATTTCTTCACACCCTAAACCTACTCCACAAACTGATAAATCGAAACAGGCTTTAGAACTAACAAATTCCTCGGAAATGAAAGCTAAGACCACGAACAATGGCTCAGTAGATCGAACGAAACAATCTTTCGTGAAAATTTCGATTCAAGAAGGTAGTAGTCCACTCACTTCTTCTATTTCACCAAGAGCTACCAAACTGCCTAAAAACAACCCAACTACATCATCTTTTCTGCAACCGCCAAAACCCCAGTAATATAGCTATCCCCCAACCAAAACCTCCCCCTGGTATAATCTCCATGCTCACCTGTGTATACCCCATAACAAAAGTTCGGCATTACAGATGAAGACTGTAAAATGACTGGAAACCGGCTTCATATTCCAGTGGCTCTAGGACCAAACAAAAAAAAGGAACGTTTTGGCTTTTTCAGCTACCTCATGAAATACATGATTTTTCTCTATTTTTTGATAAGAGTTACATCTTAGTTGTAACATTTACCGTATTTTTTATAACTTAACAATTGAATTGATCGTTTAACTAGATATTCCAAGAGTAGTCAAAGACTTGCTTAATAGAGACTCTAAATCAGCATCGACTAGAGATTTGTCTATTTTTTGAATCGTTTCTATAGTTTTAAGAAGCTGTGAAGTTACAGGTGAACCGTAATGAAGTAAATATTTTAGAACTCCCATAGCTTGCGGCCGCTTTGCAGACTTACACGATATAGCTCTATCTGCAGCTATTTCAATTGGAATTTGTTTTTGATCGCCTACCAATACCCCATGCATTATCCCAACTACCAAATCTTTTCCTAAGCGTGTGTTAATTAATAACTGCCTTACTGCCTTCTCATCAATATTTTGAATCGACTCAATAAGATTCTTTGCTAAATTTTGCCGAGACATCTCGGCATAAAACGAGGGACTCTTAAACAAACCACTACCACCAATAGGCGCTTTTTGTTTGGATTCTGCTGAGCTAAAACTCTCCCCTTTTTTCTCTTTCTCTTCTAAATTTATCTGATGCTTTTCAGCATACTGCTGCATCGCATCTGCCAAAATATTCTCAATTTCAATTGCCGCACTTGCATTCGCATTTTCTTCTGCTGGTAACGCCTGACTAAATCAATCGGTAAAACACCTTCGGGTTTGCAATCACATAGCAAAATTATTTTTTTTATAAGTTCGGGGTTATTATTAATTTCCTGAGAATAAAAATCTGCTTTATGCTCTTGAAATACCTTTTTAAGTGCTTCACATTTAGCCTCGTTAAAACTCTTTTGCGATCGAAGATGAAGAGAACGAACCGTTAAACGCCTTCCACCTCCTTCGATATTTAAATATAAAACTCCTCTTTCCATAGGGTTTTCAATATGCATTTTCATTCGTAAAATTTGGGGCTTATCTACAAGCATTGGGTTGCAACCGGCCGCACACAATAATTTCACAACATTGAGATGTCCGTTTGCAGCTGCTTCATGCAAAGGCGACCTCCCCATAAAATCAACCATTTCCATTCCCGCTTTGATGCCTAGCAGAAATTTTACTACTTGATCATGTCCTTCTCGTGCTGCCAATAATATCGGTATTTGTTGAACTCGTTTGTGGAATTGACCAGCATATTTTTTTCAACTAACCATCTGACCACACACAATTCACCCTCTTTAGCAGAACGATGCAATTGATTAGTTTGCTCAACTCCTACGGTGGTTATGCTAGGTAGACTAGGTTGGCTTGCCAGCTTCAGCTCTCTACTTAATGGCGCCAGGGATTTTTGGTCGCTCTGCAAAGAGCGCCAGCGTGAAGTTTGACGACTGCCAATGGAATGTAGTGGCGGATTCCCTAAAATCACGATTTCAGATAACTGATCACAGCCATGGACATTAAGGATCCTTAGCGTCGGACTTTTACATCCTAAATTGGTTAAGGGTCTACAATTCTCTAATTCCAATTTTTTTAATTTTGGAAATAACAATGCTACTTTTTTTAAATGCTTAGTTGCATAGAATCCACTTAGTGAGCTGTTGTGAATAGTTAGGCATTGCAAATGCGGACACCATTTGGATAATCGTTCAAAAAACTCGGGTCGTAAACCTTCACATCGATCCAATTCCAATACTCTTAATTCAGTATTACGCTCAAACAACAAATCCCAAATTTCCGTACAATGACACCCTTTCAGTCTCAATCTAGAAAATGGTTTATGGAAAAGAGGTTTTAATAACCGTTTATGTTGGCTTATTTCAGGTACACGCTTAAAATCAAAAGCGCTGACAATTTCGGCTTTTCGCTCAAAAGCACCAAACTCATTCATCGCTATCATCAACCTATCTGCAGCCGGATATTCTTTATCGCGTTTTTCGTCAGCAACCAATCTCTTGGCATGTTGCAAAGCTCGCTGCAACATCTTTTCCAATTCAAATTCATCATCTACCGGTTTTGGTTTTTTTGAAGATATTAAAACAGTACTTTTTAGCATAGGACTAGTAACATCTACCGATCCTAAGGCATTGAACAACATTCTATAAGCAATGACTAGTTTGACACGAGAATGAACTTCTTTATAAAAATTAGCTTTTACCTGATAGCGGTCCATTATATATTGCAACTGTTCAATACGCCCTTCAATTTTCTCAATTTCAGCTGAAGCAGCCGATTCCTCTATGCAACTCTTACGAAAGTTTTTTAGACAACCCGCACCTAATTCAATTTGCATCTGCTTTTCTTCTGCAGAGGAGAGAATAGGCGCAGTACGCCACGAATCGCCTTGAATTTTTAAGGAATCTTTTAACCAACTCACATGCTTACTACAGAGAACTAGTTCTTGGACAATATTACTAAAATAAGTTAAAAAACTTTCAGTAAGAGCTAAATCGGTTGGAGTATGAGCTTTTCTGCTAATGATTTGCGCATAAATTTCCTCTGGTACTTGATCACTCTTAAGTACAGTTATTTCTTCTGCCGTTGGAAAAAAAACAGAGAGAAAAGAATCGATTGCCTTATCTTCAAGAGGAGTTGACTTCCAATTCATTCCGTCACTATTACCATAGCAATAATAACGAGAAACTTTTTCGTCTGCGCAGACTTTAATAACAATAGGTTTATCAGAACGCGACAATAGTTCTTGTAACAGTTTAGATAAAACCGGATCCGTATCGCGATTGGATTTTAATTTGCTAGTCGTTAACAAGCATAAATCATATTTTTGTGGATGGCTGTGTCGGGATATGTGCTCTAACATTCGCTCCATTTTTACGGCATCATTTTCTAAGATGGGAGTATAAAAATTTCGGTAACATTCATGAAGTCGTTGGCAATGCCCCTTATCAGAATCCTTATAAAAATTTATCAGCTCCTCATATTGTTTTTCAAAAGATGATTTCTGCTCATATTTATTTTCCTTATCAAATTCTGATAGTGCGCCCTCAGTTCCATAAATCGACTCCCATTCCACCAACTGTGCCCGATAGCGATCAACTGCTTGTTCTAAAAGCTGTATAATTGTTTTACCCCATAATGGCTTGGCCCGATACAAAGCTTCAGCCAGATCAAAAACAGTTTGTCCAGCACGATTGGTGGCATGCAGGAGATTTTTAAACTTATGTAGTTCTGATTCCTTTTGTGGTGTTAATAGATATTCTATTACAGGTAAACCGCTACCTTGCGCAGCATGTATTTGGATTGCAACATGCAATGGTGTATTCCCTTCTCCATCTACTAGCTGCAATTGAGACATCCACGGGCCGCCAGGATAAACAGGGCTAGGGTCATTCGAAAGTAGAATTTTTAAGCTATCCAATTGCTGGGTAAATACTGCCTTTTGTACGGCAATATGAATTGGATAGCAGCCTGTTTTTGGTTCACGATGCCATTGTAATACCCCTAGCCAATCTCTACCTTGATTTCGTCCGCGGCTTTGTAAATCTTTAATCAAACCCGCTTGAGAACGCGCTCGTGCACCCAAATCATCACTCACTAAGCGATGGCTAAAAATTATATCTAAAAGTGTATTGCCTTCTCTATCCGTTGTTAATGCAATCTCCTGCGGAACATAAGGCAAAAAGGTTTGCACCACACGGTAACATTTGCTTTGCAAAGCTAAGGTTAATATCGTATCGCTAGTAGTATTTCGCTGACTTAGTAGTTCTCGCAATCGTTGTGGATTTCCTTGATGTGATGTAAACAACAACTCCAATTCGGAATTAACCTTATCTTCTTGTATTGCAAATTGCTCTTCTGTTGTCGGTTCCTCTTCAATGATGGGTCGCAAAACCTCGTAAAAAATATTCGGAAATTTCTTCACAAAGTTAATACGATCATTCAATGCACTAATTTTAATATTTAAATTTTCTGGCTCATTCAAATCCTCATGCTGACTTTTTAATTCTTCTCTTAGACGTTTTAACTCAGCCTCATATTTTTCTAAATCAGGGTGTTTCCATTCCTGGGTAGTTGCATAGGGGATAATCCCACTATTTACTTTCACTTCATCAATTGGAGAAGGTAAAATTCGCGGCCACCACCATGCCATCATTAAGAAGTCATCACCCATCCGCGATTGGGTCAGCTTGCTCGAGCTTTTCTCAACCGATTTTTTTAACACCAACAATCCAGCATCATCCGCCTTTTCTTCCTTTTCCTTAGCTCTAAGCAGCGCTAAGTTTTTTTTATATTCTAGTTCTTCTTCTTTTGCCTCATTATATATTTTTTCACGCTGCTGATTTTGCTGCTGTAGGAAAGATTTTTGCAGGTTTGGCAACCATGCGCTGATAGGTTCTGACAACTTATAATCACTCAATAATTTCGATATGGCTTTTTCGTCAGGAAACAGGGTGCAAACCGTTCCAAACTGGTCATCTTTTTTTTCTTTCTTATGCATTGGCCAATATTCGCAAGCCCCATCTGTACTGGCGAAAAATACCCCACCTGCCGGTATCCTTTGTTCGATGAGATAAATTTCATGGCTTTTATAACTGTTTGGCAATAATGCAGTAGCAAACTGACCACTGGGACTTTTCCATTGCTGAGCAGGAGCTAAGGAATACAGCTTTTCTTCAACTGGATGCCAATAAAATAACAGCGAATCACCCACAAGAAAGCCAATTAGCGATAAAGTAGGTGATCCTGGTTTCCAAAATCCCCTAACTGCCACTAACGTCGTACCCTCTTCATCTGGAGAAGTTTTTCTAGTAATAGTCTGATTAATTTGCTTAATTATCCCAGCAGAATTTGATTCAAAGGACTTTGTGTCAGGAAGAGCAGCTAATAGACGGGCTGCTTGCTTACAAGCAAAATAAGACGCGCGCCCTATACTTCTATCTTGTCGCTGATCTTTTAGGTGACCGCCTGCACCATCTGCTACAGCTAACACAAAACCATTTAGTTCGCCTTGTTGGTTTAATATAGCGGCGCTAAAGGCACTGTCTAGAATTGGGCTATTGATAGGCATTTTATCTTCAGAATCTAAGTGAAAACGGCAAAAACTACTGCCCACTACCGCTCCATGGGTAGAATGCAACCCCTTTTTAAATTGAAATCGATCTGTTTCCTTTAGATCAACTGCATGATGTATCCGCAAATGCGGCAACCAATGCACATTTAATATTTTTTCTTGCCATTTTTGCCAAGGTCCAGTCAAGGCCTCTTTTAAAGCGGCAAAGTATTCTTTAGCAATAGGATTTTGTCGATTTTTCTGCCATACAGAAGCAATAGTTTGGATCACTTCTGCTTTTTGCATTAGCTCTAATCTATCTAAATATGCAGTTATTTCCTCTGCCCAACATTTCGCTTGATGTTGAATTTTTTCTCCTTCACTGGCTGGTAATTTTCGTTTAGAAATTTTAGGCCAATGCCCTTGCAAATAAGCTTGCATTTTATCTGCTAAGCTTGAATCAGCCATGACTTGTTTCATCCCTTGAACCCCTATAAAAATTTTAAGCTTATTGAAAGACAAGAGAAATTAACATTGTCTTGAAAAGTATGCAAGAATGAAGGTGCTTTGGGCCAAGGGCCTCCCGCATTAAAACCCATTAACGTCCACTTTTGGCTCATCTTGGGCCAGGGGTCAAGTCTGAGATTTTAAGTAGATTTTTGTTCAACAGCAGCTCGAGTACTGGCTAAGTCCTTATCAGAAATTATTTGCTTAGAGCCTGTTGAAAATCTTTTTTGCCATGGATATACTAATGTGCACAGTTTATAGCATAAAACGTGAAGAGTGGTTGCCAATGGCGAATGATCCCCAAGATTTTCCGGATTGGCAAAATGTCTATGCGTATTTTCGTATCTGGTCAAAAAAGAAGAAGATAATATCAGCTTGCTGGAACACGTTTTAAAAAAAATTAGTTGGAGAAACTCGAAGACAAGCTTCTGCATCGTTGACGCCCAAAGCGTTAAAAATACGGATACAGCCGAACAAGGAACAAGGGAGGTAGTTATCCTTTTTGATCAGAAAGAGCTGCTTAGCAAATTAATGGCTAGTTTATAGCCTTGCTGATTAATTTATGGCTATATTTGTTTGCATAATCTACACGAATGACATCAGTGTCTTATTCAGTTAAATGATTGTATGTCTTACTCATGATAAATATATACTAACGAGAACCTATGAGATTCTGCCTTTACCGCTCCAAATCAGATAAAAAATCTAAAATCAGTTTATTTAATTCCTCTGGCCTCTCAAAATTTATAAGATGATCAGCATTTTTTATTGTAGATATCTTACTGTTGTGTATATTTTCATTCAGTACATGAGAAATTTTCTTTATATCCTCTGAATCGTTATCTCCGTACACTATAAATGTAGGTATTTTGAGATTTTTTAATTTAGTGACGGCTTCAGGGAAAAACCAATGAATGTCACGAATATCGAAGGTTTTCCATGTTAATACCTTTCGGAAATTTTCTTCTGTAATAATTTCAACATTATTTTTAATGCTTGGTTCATGCATGCCAATTGCATAAAAAGGTGCAGCAAGGAATTGTTTTGTCATTTTTTCAGGTTGATGTACACTCCAAATTGACTGCATCAATTCCAAGTACTCTTTTGACCATGTATAACCATTTAAACCAGATGCAATTAATACTAAAGCTGAAACGTTATTTGGATATTGAAGTGCGAAATCTAAAGCGATTGTGCCTCCAATTGAGTGTCCAATCAAAATTGTCTTCTCTATTTCTATGTGATTTATGATAGCTTTTAAATCCTCTGCTGGTGCGAATGTTGTGGTTATAGTTGAGGAATTTCCAGAGCCACGTTGATCATATACAATTGTATTATATTTTATTCCGAAATCTTCAATTTGGTGCATCCAATCCCTACGGTCAGAAAAACCAGCATGTATTAGAATGACTGGGTCACCGTTTCCTATCTTTTCAAAATAGAGTTCTCCTTCTGGGACTATCACTCTGTTGTTAGAATCTTTTTTAAGGGACATATCGTTTAATAATCCTCTGTATATCAGCTAGAGAAAAATCAAGTGTACGGAAAAATAAAATTTGTTGAAGCATAAAGAGTTGCTTTTCTTCATAATAGCGATGGTTATTCTCGCCATAATAAGCAGGTTTCAGTAACCCGATTTCATCATAAAAACGGAGAGCACGGATACTAACTCCTGATAATTTTTCTAATTTCTTTACTGTATACGCCATGGGTATTCCTCTATCTAATTTTCACACCATAAAGGGTTGCGTTACGAGAGAGTCAATATTATTGTGATTCATTTTGGTTTACATTTTAACTGGTAAATTACTAATAGGTAAGGGGGAGAGATATACATCTTTCTTTAACGATTTGAAAAAGATGATTCTATTTTTTCAACCAAATCTTTTATCTCTCCATAAGCAATATCTCCACGTTGGCCATATTGCCTAATTCTTAAAAATTCTCCCCAAACCCGTCTTCTACCAAAATCAAAAGTGTGCCATTTCTCTGGGGAAATAGGGTGCCCACTCTCCGGATAGGTGGCATCGTACGAAAATTGTATTATTTGTGCTTGAGGTAAAAATCTTCTTAATGTTAAATAACCTCGCTGTGAAGCATAAGAGGGAAAAATAAATCCGATTTTATTTTCCCCAGTAAAATCAAACAATTCCATCCCTTTTATAACATTATCAAGTGTATTTTGGGAATTCTCCTCCAAATAGATGCGTATATTCCCAGAAATTTTCTTGATTTTTTCGTAAATTAATCGAGCTTGGCTTTTTGAATTTTCCTGCACTTTTTCCTTCTAGAGATATACCACCTGTAAGCAAAATGGTATGAGTCAAGCTATGGGTTATTAAATAAGAAAGAATAGAAGTCACTTTTTCTAAAAAAAATGAAGTCCCATAAACAAAAACCAAATCGACAGGGATAAGTGGTGATTCTTCTCGAAAACAAAGCATCGTTAATAATCTGATTAATCTCGGTGTTAAACGATAATTTAGAGGAGGTAGTTTGGGGATTTGTCTTTCCCAATCGCTGCAGTTCAATGTATTTAATCACTCATGTTTTCTTGACTGTCTTCTTATTCTATTGTGCTTTACCACTTAACGCAATAGCCTCACAGGACCCTTTCTTTATTTTCTTTAGGCTGCCGGGTTATTCAGCGAAATGCCATTCCAATGTACTTGGAGCTGCATTCCATGACAATTTATGCGTCCATACCTCAGCGCCGCGGTCAAGCCGGCGTTGTTGCAGATTTTGAGAGGAATCGTAGTAACTGACAGGCCACCATTAATCCAGATGCGTCTGTATCCAAAGTAAAAGTAATTATAGTAAAATAAATAAAATAGCTTACGCTTGTATGATCTTGGTTTGAATTTCCCAAAAAGAAAAATTCAAACTTGTTTTAATAATTAACCAATGCTTAATTAGTTATCAAGGATAACTTATGATTATTGTTAAGACGATAACCCTTAAAAAAGGCTTGTTGTTTTTTTGGTCTTCTTTTTACTCTTGGATTTGTTTTACCAACATTTTAGATGGCTTTAAAGCTTTAAAAATACTGCCTGAAAGTCGGCATTATGTTTCTGGAAATTATGCTTTAGTCGCAGAAGTTACAAAAATTCATAATTTTCCTAGCATGGTAGCTCCAGTTTTGTTTTGCGGAGACATTTTGTGGCAAGGTTTTACTGCTTTTTTATTTTGGAATGCTTGGTTTCACTTTCAAAATCTTTGAAAAAGAACCTAGTAATGTTATTACTACTGCTTTTGCTTTTGGAACTGGATTGTGGTGCTCTTTATTTTAGCGTTGGAAATTTTTATTGCCTATGAAAAGGTTCCTGAATCGTCTTTTTTTATATTGTTTCTTGCTAATCTAGTTTCATTAATCTTTTTTTACTCAACAAAAAATGTAACTTGCTCCGAGCCCTCCTCAAAATCACTTTAGAACTGGCGACGGTTGCGGAGTTGAATATAATTGATAGGGACGATAAGTTTTGTATCAAACTACCTCTTGATTTGGTATTAATTAAGACACACGGTGGACAAGTACACACTCGATGGGATAATGCTTCTGGCATTGATAATCCATCAGTTTTTTGTAGCAATTCCTTCATAAAGAAATTACACGTAGAAAAATTTTATGTGACATTGCTGCGTTGCTTCGGTGCTCAAATCCTCACATTACTTGCGTGTATGCTCCGGTTTTGCGCTCCGATGCGCCTTGCACTTTGCTACCCGCAGCGAGTTTGAAGAAGTCTAATGTCCTCCTACAAAATTATTGACGTAATAGTAAATTAATATATAATATGTATTTTTACAAAAACCGGGGGCTACATGTGGACCAAGTCTTATAGTAGAATTTATCAAAATGTGAAAAAAGAAGATGTTTGGCGAGTTTGGGCTGACGTTGATCGTTATATTCGCTGGCATGATGACCTGGATTATTGTCGGTTGTATGGAAAATTTGCTGTTGGTAATTATTTCATGCTGAAACCCAAAGGTGCACCAGCAGTTAAAGTTGAAATTACCGAGCTGATCGAAAATAAAAAATTTGTGGATTGCACCAAATTTTTTGGTGCAAAAATGTTTGATATTCATGAGCTAGAAGAAACTACAAGGACGGCTTAAAAATAAAAAATACCATCAAGGTCACTGGGCCGCTTAGCTTTTTTGGGTTCAGTTAGTGGCTAAAAAAGTGGCTAATCTGCGCCGAAAGAAATGGACTCTTTGGTTAAATTATTGAGAAAGTTCAATATGCCCAAAGCTAATTCTGCCTTTGGATTTGATCAAACCGGAAGATAGTCTAGGATTTTTATTATGGCAAACCACCGATCACCTGGCAGCGTTTAATTAAAAAAGCACTGGATTTTTCAGATATCTCTCATGCGCAATTTGTGGTGCTGGCGATCACTTTATGGTTTGAAAATCATCATCAAGAAGTTTCCCAAAGTTTAATCATCCGTCAATCGAAGCTCGATAAAATGACGGTTTCGCAGTCTTTAAAGAAATTCGTTATAGATGGTTACATCCAGCGTCAGGAACATCAGGAGGATACCCGTGTCAAGACTGTTTTCCTGACTAAAAAAGGAAAGGCTTTGGCATCCAAGTTAGTACCCATCGTTGAAAAAGTGGATGCATTATTTTTTGATGCCCTTTCCAAGAGCGATCAAAAAACTCTCTTGTCTTTATTGAACAATTTGGTTGCAAAGGTGCAAGATCTTATTGATTTATAGCTTCGCTAATCGGCAAGTTAGGGTTCAAGTCTGAGATTTTAAGTAGATTTTTGTTCAAGAGCAGCCCGAGTATTGGCTAAGTCCTTATCAGAAATTATTTGCTTAGGATTTTAGAAATATTCCTATCTACTCGCTGATTTTGGCCGATATAAATCTTCGTACTTAATATTCCAGACTTGACCCTGTTTGTAGGTCAATTTTTTAATTTAAAAGGATGATTTCCAATGTGCAGATTATTAAAAAATCTTTGCTTATTTATGGGTCTAAATTTCTGGGTATGGATATGCCTTGCAAACACGCCTATTGAAAACAACAACCAGGTAAACCCACATACAGCCGTATTAAATTATATTGAGAAAAATTGGTCCATTTTAACTCGTACTCATGTTCAATTATTGAAGGCAGCTATAGATCCTAAACTCTATCCTTTACCTCAAGAGTGGATCGTATACATACCTGCTAAAAAATCTTTAACTCAAATTTCTGAACAGCTAAAAAAAGAAATGCCCGTACAAGATTTCCGAAAAATTAAATTGCAAAAATTACCTGCGGACATCACTCATATCCCTCCAGGTTTACTTTATTTACCTTATCCTTTTGTTGTTCCAGGTGGTCAGTTTAATGAAATGTATGGATGGGATAGCTATTTTATTTTATTAGGATTGCTGGAAAGTCAGCGCACGGTTCTTGCCAAAAATATTGTGGATAATTTTCTTTATGAAATTAAATATTATGGAAAAATTTTAAATTCTAATCGCTCATATCATTTAGAAAGATCACAACCTCCTCTCCTGACTGGAATGATTTTGGCTGTATATAATCAAACTCATGATACAGCTTGGTTAAAATCAACCTTGCCGGGAATAGAGCAGTTATATCATTTTTGGACATCACCGCCTCATTTGATTCCAAATTTAGGTTTATCTCGTTATTATGCCGAAGGAGAGGGTCCGACTTATGAAGTGAATATACCAGATAAAGTTACTAGCATGACATTTTATGATGGAGTTAAAGACTATTATCGAAAGTATTCTGTTTCGGATTATGATGTAAACCTTTATTATAATAAAAATACCAACCAATTAACTTCGTTGTTTTATACTAATGACCGAACACTGAGAGAATCTGGATTTGATCTAACCGGTCAATACGGACCCTTCGGCGCCACTATCACTGATTATGCACCGGTCACACTCAATTCGTTACTATATAAAATGGAAGTGGATACCCAAAAAATTTATACACTTTTGGGAGACAAAAACCGAGCGCAAATTTGGCAACAAAGAGCTAATAAGCGAGTTGTGCTTATTAATCGATACTTATGGGACAATAATACGGGTTATTACTTTGATTATAATTTCAAAATTAAAAAAACCAGACCTTATGTCGATGCAAGCACTTTTTATCCTCTATGGTCTGGTATTGCTTCTGCAGAACAAGCTAAAAGAATTGTAGAGAATTTACCAGCTTTGGAAACGGATTGTGGTATTGTAACCAGTGTTTATGTGACCCATATGCAATGGGATGCACCTTTTGGATGGGCGCCATTGCAGTATTTTGCAGTCACAGGGCTTGCTAATTATGGCTATGAACAAGAGGCACGACGTATAGCTCTTAAATGGATTAATTTGATCGACGCAGATTTTGCGAAGCACGGTATTATATTAGAAAAATACGATATGCGACGTTGTAGTTCAGAATTGTCTAAGATTTATTATGGCTACCCCGATAACGAAATTGGTTTTGGTTGGACAAATGGTGTTTATTTATTTTTATTGGATTATCTAAAAGGTCCGGTGAAGGAAAAAATTCACAAAAAAGTCTCAATTGCTCCAGAATACAAGACAGAGGTCATTTCTATTAGACTTCTTTCGAAGCTCGCTGCTGGTAGCAAAGTGCAAGGCGCATCGGAGCGCAAAACCGGAGCATACACGCAAGTAATGTGAGGATTTGAGCACCGAAGCAACGCAGCAATTTGCATCAGCAGTAGAGTTTCGAAAGAAGTCTATTGAGTTATGATATTAGGCCGGAAGTCAATTGACTTTGTATTTTTTATGATTTATATTGAATAAAATATAGAAATGGGACAGTGAGATGAAAGATTCTAAGAAGATCAACCAAATTTGTCAGGAGATAGAGTTTTTTCACCTGTCTGATAAAGAGAAGAAAGCACTTTCTTTAATTAAAGCTCTAAAACCATCCCCTACCTACTCTGAAAAGCTTGGCTGCATTTTAGATGAATACTGTGATTCCGTGGTATCTGTGGTTAAATTGGCAATTTATAGTCCTCAAGTCAAGATATGGTGTCAAAAAAGCGAAAAAATGACCTCTACTTGGTTAAGAAGTTTAGCAGAATTAGGTGAAGAAAAGGCATTTAAATACCAATTCAAAAAGCAAAGATATGTTTCGTCCTTTAGCTTATTAGCGGGATTAATACTCTTTTATGAGTATTTAGATGAGCAAAATAGTGAAGCCGCAAAAACTTTTATTTTATATGTAGCCATGCAATCCTTTTGTTCCTTTCACGCCACCTATATTTTAGTTAATAAAGGGCTTGAAATTCTGTCTCATCGTGAAGATCAATCATTACTGAATAAACTGATCAACGTATTAGAAGTCACTTCATCTATGCACGGGTCTCCCGGCTATCTTTTATATGCTCTTTTTACCTATAGAATGAGTCTTTTTTGTTATAAAAAAAATCCTGAGGATGAACGGATATCCAGTTTTATGCACTGTTGTTTCCGATTTTTATTAACAGCTCACTTTTTAGAAAAAACCTCTGTGAATGAAATGGCGAATGCGGATTTTGGTCGGGGTGATTTATTCACCCGGTTAATGGATGATAAGCGGGCTCCCTCCCTCAAATCATCCATTAAATTGTCAGAAGTCATTGATATTTTTAGAAAAAGCAAATTTGTGCAACCCATAGAGCAGGTTGCCACCAGTGAGGCAAAACAACTTGTTCATCATTACTTTACGAATGGAGTTCCATTTAACATTTAAATAGATGGATGCCGTATTATGATGGAATAGAATTCACAGACGAAGAGGTTGTTGGTGGTTTCGAGGTGGTGGTTGGATCTGATCGCTGAAGTACGGGATTCTGATTTAACCGTTGGGATTTAAAAGTACCTGCTTTACTAGTTAAAGCCTCATAAGCAAAGTTTCTCTTTTTTTTTGCTTGATTTTAACCCTAAAGGTAGCTGTCTAGATGAAAGAGAGGGTGAAGCAGATCCTGCTGTTAGGCTCTGCAGTGTCGGTCCTGGGGAAACCAGTTCTTTTAAATCCGAGGAAGTTGAAGAGGACTGAGATTGAGATAATAAAGCAAATGGGGTAGAAGGAATTCTTGCTGCAGCTGCTTATACTCAGCAAGCTTTTCTTTTAGCGTTGTTAACGCGTGTTGTTCTATTGTTGTTTCTTGATTTTTACATTCACGATCAATTAATTCGCAGAATGCTATTCCTGTCATCTGTGTAATACCTTTACCGCTGATGGGGTAAAGACGCTTAGTACTGAGACTTCTACGTCTGCATCGGAATGCCATCCATAAACACGTCCACTTTCCGCTGTATATGTTGAATCGTCTGTTTTAATTGCTCCTTGAGATTTTTTAGTTATAAATTCTTGTACATCGGCTTTAACAGCTTCAAAATAGCTATTTTCTATTAAACAGTGTGTGGATTTTTTTAAATAGCTCTTCAAACTATTGTTTACTTTTATCTTTTGCGTTCCTAAAGATTTTTTCGATTTATTACCCAAAAGTATGGGCATGATCTTTTTTATATCGGTAACGGTGTCTCTAAAATGCATCTCATTGGGCATGTATTTTTCTAAACTTTCTTCTGACTTGCTCATTATTGACCTCTATCGATTTATATATATATATATTATATTTATTAAGAAATAATTAAATAGAGAATCGTGCCGGTTAGTTGGTTTTGTTATGGAGATGGGTTGTAAATTTCTTATATAGAAATCATATACAAAAAAAATAAAAGTAAGAAATATATGTCTTTAAAAACGGTAGCGAAGGAAATCAGTGCGAGTACAGGAACAAAAGGATTTTTTGTTGGCTGGGGCATCCGCTTTTTTCAATTAGCTATATCTATAGGATTAAGTCTGCCAGTCATCGATTCTTATGAGAAAACTATGATAGAACTTATTTTTAGTTTAAATGGGAAGTTAGGCTTTGAGATTTTTGGCAGCATGGTCCAATTTTTCCAACAGTTTATTTCTTACAGTCAGATTGATCTCTTCATTGCGCCATAACTTCATTAGTTCATTTTTTTCAATTTCAATTAGTGCCAACTGTAAGGCAGTATCCTGGGTGATTTCTGCTTCCTCATCATGGCTTAACTGTTGATGATGATCCGCAATTCTTTCATGCAATGTAGTCTTAATTATTTTATAGTGTTTCATCCAAAATTTAATTTCTTCATAAAGACGCGGGTTATCTTGGATTTGCTTTTTGGATTCGGTAAGCCAACGCAACGCAGCAACAGCCATTCTTTTTTTGGCAATCATTTCGGCGATATGTTCGCTATATTCCTCACATGCGGAAATTTTTGCAATTCCCATGATTTTTAACAACCAGGGTAATGCCAAACCTTGTAATAACAAGGTTGCTATGATTACAGTGGAAACCAGAAAAATTAAAAAATCTCTGATATTTACACCATTAACAAATGTTGATAAAAAAGGCACAGCAAGTGCGGCAGCCATTGAAATGCTGCCGCGCATACCTGCCCAAGAAACCAGAAATGGATATTGCCAAGGAATATGCGGATCGCGTTTGCGGATTGAAGCAAACAGCCGTCTGGGAATATAAATATTTGCGCAATAAACCCAAATAAACCGGCCGATGATTACGGTTAAAATAATGGCGCTGCTGTATAATAGTAATGGTTTCCAGGAAATCACTCCGATTTTTTGCATAATCGATATCATATCCAAACCTACCAGGAAAAAGAGCATACTTTGGATTCCGAAGGTGATGGAAGGCCACATTGCCCGGCTGATTAATCTAAATCCTGGTGTGAAACGAGTTGAGTAAATATGTCCAATCACAAAGCCGGTTGCTACTGTAGCGATGATACCACTTCCTCCGAGTAATTCTGCGGGAAAATAAGCTAAAAACGGTGTTAACAATGAAGCGATGATGTGTAATGAGGGACTGGTAATTCTAAGGCGTAATTCACCAAGAACATATCCCAATAAAATGCCGTACATTGTTTCACCGATAATATCTAAAAAAAATACGGAGATTGCATGAATTGGCAAAAATTGATGAGTTAATGCAGCTGCCAATGCAAACCGGAAAAGAGTTAGAGCAGTTGCGTCATTGAGCATGCCTTCTCCTTCCAAAATGGTAATAACCCGATTTGGCATTCTAATTTTTTCGGCAATTGAAACAATAGCGACATCATCGGGGGGAGAGATAATTGCACCTATCATCACTGCCAACGCCCAATCCAACTTTGGAATAAGAATATGGAGAAGAATTGCGACAATAATCGTAATGAATATGACGTGGCCGATGGATAGTAAGGTAATGGAGCGAATATTTTTTTTAAAGTCCTTCCATGATGTAAAGCTGCTAATTTGATAGACCATCAGTGGTAAAAAAATATTTAGCACTATAGGAGGATTAATAGTCACCGACTTGAAACTGGGGAGGGTGCTCAATAACATCCCGGTGATCACTAGCAGCAACGGCAAGGGAATAGATAATCGATTAACGAGTTGACCAATGACGACGATAACGCAAAACAAGGCTATATAAACAATGCTCTGTTCCATCAGAATTAAAACTCAAATAATAACCGAAATTCCCATGTTAGCAGCGTGATGGGCTAAAATCACTATTTATTCTTTATTCTTCTAACTCTTGCCAGCGATGATAAAGTTGTTCGATTTTTTTTTTGGCCGATTCGATGTTTTGACATAATCCAAGCAATTTTTTTTGATTATTCATAATTGTAGGATCGGACAACTGAGTTTGTAAAACCTCTAATTCAGCTTCGGCTTTTTGAATTTTAGCAGGAAGGCGACTCAATTCTTTTTGCTCTTCGTATGTTGTTTTTTTTTGGGTCTTTTGTGGCTCTAATTGCGCGGATTTTATGGGAGAAATAAAAGCTTGTTGGGCTTTAAACCATTGTGAATAGTCTGCAAAAAATTCTGCTTTACCGTGGCCATTTAAATGCAACAAAACGGTGCTAAGTCGTTCCAGCAAATATCTATCATGGGTAATTAAAACAATTGCGCCAGTAAATTCTCCTAAACTTTCTTCAAGAACTTCTAAGGTAGGAATATCTAAATCGTTAGTAGGTTCATCGAGCAATAAAATATCGGCAGGTTTTAACATTAAATTGGCTATTAAAACGCGGGCTTGTTCTCCGCCAGACAGTCGCGAAACCGATTGGTGCAATTGATCGTTGGGGAAAAGAAACCGTTTTGCCCAGGCAGCTACGTGTATGCTTTGACCCTTATAAAAAACGCTATCACCTTCAGGTGCTAAAGCCTTCCACAAAGTTTGATTTTGATTTAGTTGTTCGCGTTTTTGATCAAAGGTTACGATACGCAAATTAGTAGCACGGGTGATTGATCCTGCATCGGGTAACAAATTTCCTTTTAATAGGTTTAATAAGGTACTTTTACCACTGCCATTTCTTCCCATTAGACCGACACAATCTCCAGGTGAAAGTTTTAAATTTAAGTTTTCGAAAAGAACTTTGTCACCATATGATTTTTTAAGTTGGTGGGCTTCTAAAAGAATTTTAGTTTTACGCCCTGTAGCCGCAAAATCAATGCCAGCAGTTTTATGTTGCGAATTGCTCAGGGCAATCTTTCGAAGGTTCTCACGCAAATTTTCTGCATTATCGATACGATATTGCGCTTTAGTTGTACGAGCCTTAGGGCCTCTTTGTAACCATTCTTGTTCCCGACGCATTTTATTTGCTAGAGTTTGCTCACGTTTTAGCTGACCGGCAAATACTTCTTCGCGCTTTTGAACAAATTCACTATAATTACCGGTATTTTTAAAAAAACCTTCTAAATAAGCGCGATTTAGCTCCATTACTGAATTTACCGTGTTTTCTAAAAAAAAACGATCATGACTGACCAGGATAAACGAAAACGTAGCTTTTTGGAGCGTTGCTTCTAACCACAAAATTCCTTCAAGATCGAGGTGGTTGGTTGGCTCGTCTATCAACAATAAATCAGGTTTTTGTAAAAGTGCAAGGACAATGGCAAGGCGTTTTCGCCATCCACCGGAAAGATTGCCAACGGTTTGAGTAAGGTTCCAGCCATGTTCAGCATCGACTTCCACTTCGCTGAGTTGATGTCGAGAAAAACCTTGCAGCACGTGTTCAATTGTCATCTGATTATTAAAAGTATCTTCTTGAGGTAAATATACTGAATGTGTACTGCGAGTTTTTACGATTTTACCGTTATCAGGGGTTTCGACTCCCATTAAAATTTTTAATAAAGTAGATTTTCCACAGCCATTTGGACCAATTAAGCCCACTCTATCTCCGGCATAGATACCAAAAGAGATATTTGTAAATAAGGGATCAACCCCATACGATTTACTGATTGATTGCGCGTTGACTAACAAGCTCATAGTGATTCCACTTTCGATAATTTAATAAGAACATAAAGAGCGCCTGTACCTCCATCTTTGCTTTGCGCAGAATGCAGAGCGAGCACGGATTCGTTATTTTTGAGCCATGCATAAATTGCGTTTTTAAGGATAGGTTTTTCGGTTTTTATGCCTTTCCCATGAATAATTAAAACATGACGTAGCGCTTGAAGTTGGCAATGCTTAATAAAATCATCTGCAAAATTCAGCGCTTGTGTCACTGACATACGATGAAGATCAGCGCGCCCTTCAATCGGTAACTGACCTTTAGAGAGCTTTTTTAATAATTTGGTTTGTAATCCAGAGCGATGAAAACGTAAAATGTCATCAATACTTACCCATTCCATTTCACCCAGGTCATCCAAAATGAGTGACCTTTCAAATTTTTTCGGCCATTGAGGTGTTTGACGTAAAGGCAGTTTATTGATCAGAGATTTTTTTCTATTTTTATAGCTCTCTATAAGCGGTTTTACTTTTTTTACCGCTTCGGCAAATAGTTGCCTTTCCTCAGTTGAAATCATAGTCTTGCTACCCATTTATGTATTTTATTTGTGTTTTGCACTATAACGAATATATCATATCTTTGCGATCGGTAAAGCCTAGGTATTATGTTGTTGGAGACAACTATTGAAAAAAATTTGCATTGTAAGTTTATGCTTATTGTTCATTTTAGGCATTTTGTGTCATAAGACTTTTATTAGATTTTATCAAGCATTTCAATTAAATAAAACATCAATTGAAAAAGTAAAGTATTATACTTTAAATGAAGGAGTACAGATACAAGACATTACGCAACAGCTTATTTTTGATAAAACAGTTCCTAAAGAACTCAAGGAAGAGTTAACGAATGGTACTCGGCGTATCATAGTGTTCAAATATTTTAAGTGGTTCCGATTATGTGGCTGGATTTTTCAGCTATATTACAGAAAATGCTCACCCGGTAATCATTATTCTTCGCGGAGGGAATAGATATTTTGGTATCATGAGACCGAATAATAGGTTTTCCTTTATAAAAGGCTACAATGTAATGGGAACATTGTATCGTGGAAATATATACGGTGGGGATGATCAATTTGGTGGGAACGATATTGAAGATGTTGAGAACCTGATTAAGTTTTTTCCTCAATTGGAAAATTTCACCAAATTAAAACTACAGTCCCCGTTTACCATGATGGGGATAAGTAGAGGAGCAATGCAAATGTTCATTAGTCTTAGTCGATCAAATTATGTAAAGCAAAGAATTAATAAAGCTATATCGGTTTCAGGAAATGTCGACTTAAATATTAGCATGAATAAGCGCTTTGAGATGAGATATTTATTTAAAAAGGAATGCAAAAAAAGCCATATTCAAGACATTCATGAATGGATAAATATAAGAGACCCAGTATTTTTATAATGCTAAATATCTTCCTAAATCATTAAAGGTCCTTTTAATCTATGGACTTTCCGATAATCGTGTGTCCTTAGATGAACAGAAAAGTTTTAAACATGCTTTGAACAATCAAGGTATCTATTCAAAATTAGTCTCTATTCCTGGTGCAAATCATGGTTTAGAAAATCACTTTGATGATTTTGAACAAATAGCGATAAAATTCATGAATGAATAAACAGATCAAGTGAGGCGCCCGTCTACACACGGGCATGGGATATTCGCAGATGGCAGGCCCCAGCTAGCTTGTAGCTTTAAATATTGTTCTTGAGGGAGCTGCACTAATACCGGATTGGCACTAGGGTTTATCCATTCTAGCGCCTTAGTTAAGTAAGGTAATTTCATGGCAGTGCAGCCAGCCGTGCCGGGTGCATTTGCATTTTTAATATGCATAAAAATGCAAGACCCACTACTAGACATTTGACCATGGCTGTTATAATCAACTATGAGACCTTTTCGATAAAATGGAACTTCAGCCATCATTTCGGCACTTTTCCAGTCTTTATCGGTTATATTTGCGCTGTCAATTATTCTTCCGTAATAATGAGATTCAGGATCATCCACACACACCAAGCTGGGTGTTATTTTTATATATGGATATTTATAAATATTATTCGACGTTGCACTAAACCCGAAAGCGGAGTTTAAACGAAATGCTCCGGCGATAGCTTTGCCATCACCTTCTCTTTTTATCGGCATTTCAGCCGTTGCATAGGATTTAAAATTATTTCCCCAGGCAAGTCCATTTCTACCGACAACCACCGGCCATGCATTACTTACCGCCTGCCATTTTTGTTTTGAATTGAATCGCATAAATAACTGCATTTTTCCCTGAGGAGTATGCCAAGAGTCAGTAATAACAACTATTAACTGCTTGCTATGTTTTAAAAATGGCAGGTTTTGATATTAATGGGGCAGCAAGAGTGATTGGCATAGAACTCAGTATTATTAAAAATAATTTAAATGAATTTTTAAATGCATGCATGGTGTTCCCTGGTTAGGTTGGTTGGTCTTTATTGCTATAATATAATGATTGGATATTAAAGTAAAAGTTAGGAGAAAAATGATGCATCCTGATTCCAACATTCTGTTTACTTCATTCGATTTAGGTGGGAGATTATTACGAAATAGAATCGTTATGGCTCCACTAACCCGTGATAGAGCCACTCCCGAGATTGATGCTCCTCATGCTCTCAATGCTGAGTATTATGCTCAGCGTGCGGATGCGGGATTAATTATTGCTGAAGCAACGCAAATTTCTCCTACCGGTAAAGGGTATGCGTGGACGCCAGGCATTTATTCTTCTGCTCAAATTGAAGGATGGAAATTAGTCACAGACGCAGTACATAACAAAGGTGGAACTATTTACTTACAAATCTGGCACGTAGGTCGCATTTCTCATCCTTCCCTTCAGCCTGGTGGAGTGCTTCCCGTTGCCCCATCAGCGATTGCGCCTATAGGTCAACATACTTTTATTGAAACGGGTACCATGGCTGAAATAGGAACACCTCGCGCATTAGAATTGACAGAAATCGCGGGCATAATAGAAGATTACAGAACAGCCACTCGCAATGCTATGCAGGCAGGGTTTGATGGAGTAGAAATTCATGCCGCAAATGGCTATTTAATTCATCAGTTTTTAAGTGATGGTGCTAATCATCGAACTGATAATTATGGTGGCTCTATTCCTAATCGCTTGCGATTTGCACTGGAGGTGACTCAAGCAGTGACTAATGAAATTGGTGCTAATCGTACAGGCATTCGACTTTCACCGGTTAGTCCTGCAAATGGTATTGCAGATTCTTCTCCAGCTGCGGTATTTTTTCCATTAGTGAAAGAATTAAATAAGTTTAAATTGGCATATGTTCATGTCGTGGAAGGGGCGACGGGTGGTGCGCGTAATTTTAATGGTTTCGATTTTCATGCTTTGCGAAAAGAATTTAACGGCCCATGGATAGTAAATAATGGCTACACTAAGGAAATGGCTATAGAGGCGATTGCAAGCGGTTATGCTGATCTAGTTGCATTTGGAAGGCTGTTTATTGCAAATCCAGATTTAGTAGATCGATTTAAAAAGAATGCACCTTTGAATGACTTAGATTCTTCTACTTTATATGGAGGAGGTGCGAAAGGATATACCGATTATCCCAACTTAGCGGAATAGCTTACCATTGCTTAGTTGGGGTACCCTGCCTAGTACCCCTGTTAAATATGCCTGAATCCAGAGATCAAGTCTCGAGATGGCTAAAAACTAGCAATATTTTCAGCTCATGTAGGTGTGGCTTGATAATTTCCATTATTTGAAGTCGAGTAGTCCATACTCAAGCGTTTACCTGAGTTATTCTGTTTGTTTTGATTAGTAACCAGGCTGCCGCTAACAAGGGGTGATATTTGCGAATTTTTACCCTTAATTGGGTCTGGTGTAGATGTTGGTTCAAGCTTTGCTGGTTCTCGAGTAGCAGAGGATTGCTTCTTAGAGCCTATTTCAGCTTCAATATAAAAACCTGAAATTTGTTCGATATAACTTAAAAGTTTAGATAAAATTTCCACAGAAGTTGAGGAAGTAGGGCAACTCTCTATTCGCTTAATTTCTAAAATGATAAGTTGCTTGATTTCCATCAAGAATTCCTTTTCCATATCTAGAACTCCAAATGAAACTGGATACAGAACTATGGGGCAAAATATTTTCTCTCTAAATTGTTCACCTTCACTATCAAGTGGTTGGGATAGATATTTTTGTAAATCAAGGTTAAACTCACTCCAAATTGCATCTCGTGCTTTAGATTTATCTTTGCTTAGCTCAGGTGACCTTTTTTCTTCATCTTTACCAGTTTCTAAATATTGACGAATTGCTTTTATATTCATACCAGTCGTCTCATGACAATCCCATAGATCCAATTCATTTTTTAATCTCGTTATAGGATTAATCCTTCTATCGATATCTATTTTTTGTCGTTCAGAACAGGTTAGTTTTAATTCGTTGAGAATATGGAGACGATTTTCTAAATATTGTTTTTGTGTTTGAGTTTGTTTATTAATATAGGTTGCCAACTCTTTATCATGGATTTGTGTAATATCTGAACCAATATTTTTGTGGATTTTAATTTCACCTGCTGATTCTAGCATTGCCAATATTTTTTTATTGATGGGTTGAGAGGTAGGATCTTCAATAGAGTGTGCTTGGTTTTCGCCATAAATTAGGTTTAAAAATTCAATAGCAGTAATTTTCTCTCCATCAGCATCAACAAAAATATAATTGAGTTGCAGGCCATGTTGTAACAGAAATTCTAGGTTGCTGGGGTTGCCACTTTCTATAGCTAATTTTAACTGATTTCGCAGAGAAAATAGTGGATTGGGTTCTACTTGTGCGCCTTCTTTTACTAAATATTCGAGTATCTCGCGACGACTATTGTGTTGCAATGCAAATTCTAAGGGACTCAGTCCAGTTTTGTCATCGTACATTTCATTAAAATTAAAATGATATCTTTCTTGTAATTCTGAAATTTTTTCCAAGTCATTTGATTTTATGGCCGAAAATAAATCATCGAAAGCATTAATTTTATCTTTTACGGTCATATGATTCGAAGGAATTTTTTCGCTTTTTAACTCTTCTTCTTTTACATGAATAGGCAGGCTCTTGGTTTCATCTTCTCGTTTTTTTTCATCCAAGATATCGTACTGCTCTTTTTCTCCATCTGAATCAAGAGGGGAATCCATCTCTTTAGTCTCTTCACCATTTGTAGAGTGGAAGCCCAGTTGGGATTTGGCCATTGGAACAGGTCCTGCTTTATGTGCTTCCAGTTCTGAAGATAAGAATGTTTCAATTAAGTTACTCATTTCAGGGGTAAAAATAGCTGGATCACGATTGCTATTATAAATTATTGAATCTTTCACCAAGCTATAAGAACCGCCTTTGCTTACATCTTTAGAGTCATTCCAGTTACGGGTTACTTCTATTGCACAAAAGATATGATCTCCAGGAACTTCTTTATCAACAGCAATTTCATGGGCAACTAGCAAACGCCTATTTTCTTTAGATGAGCCTGATACAACTTCCAAGGCTAGTCGGCCATGGGTATTGGTGAAGTAAGAAGAAGATTGGTCACTTTCTTGTTTAAAGATTTTATCATTATTATCTAGAGGAATTTCTAGGGCAGTGATATATATATATGTTTTAGTTATATTTCCTTGATAAGGAAAACAGGCGGCAGCGCTAATACGTCTACTAAAACAAACGCCTCCTTTAATTCCAAATTTATCAACAAATTTTAACCCTTCTGGATCTTTGGAAATAAACCCATCACGAAAAATTATTTTAGGATCCCGATCATCTCCTCGGAAGGTGAGCATAATATTAGGGTTTATTCCCAACATTTCTAGACACTTATATTTCCATAAATTGTTTTGTTTTTGTAAATTAAGAAGGCCATCAATTTTTTCTTTTACTTGATGTTGTTCCTCTTCAGATTGTAAAGTAGGCAATAAATTTCGTAGAATTTGTAGGTGTCGTTCTATAAATATATTTTTCTTGCGAATTATTTTATCCAGATGGATTGCTACGTCCATGCCTGATGTTGCAGATGAAGATTTTTCCTCAAAATTACTTTGAGTTGCGAGAAATTCTGCTATCGATGGACTACAGGTAACGTAATCGTTTTCTTCTGCTAATAATTTTATTATTTCTGCAACGGAAATTTTTTCTCCGGTAGGGGTTGTTAAGAAATGTTTAAGTTGCAGTCCATGCTTTATTAGAAATTTTATTTTATTTGGATCCCCACTTTCGATAGCATATTTTAATTGATAAAAGAGGGAGAATAGCGGATTAGATTCTATTTTAAATCCAGCTGTAACTAACAGTTCCAAAACTGCTTCATTGCAATTAGACTTAAGTGCAAATTCAAGCAAGTTAATCCCAGTTTTAGGATCTTGTATAAGATCGATATATTCGCCTGTAGATTTTAATTCTTTTTGCAAATATTCCAAATTGTTATCTTCAATAGCTTGGGATAGTTTTCTAAAATTTTCATTCATTTCTAAATCTATTCGCATACTAACCTTCTATAAATTTTATTTTTTAATATTTTTTTGCAATAGTCTCTAATGATAAGGTAATAACCTTAAGGCCGGATTAATTTCTGCTTTTCTCTGACAGATTTTCTATTTTTTTGCCGAGTTGGCTTAAGGTTTTCTTAATAGAAGTAAATTAAAATAATAAAAATAATTATAATGGTCTAAAAAAGGTGAGGTATACGGAACCAAAAAATAGGGGTTACTCATGAAAATAAGGAAGATAAATCTGATGGCGGCGTGTTTTCAAAAGAAGAGCGTGAAAAGCGGAGTGGCTTTTTTGATTTTCTCAAAAAAATAAATTTTTTACAAAAAAGAACGTTTTGCAATGAGTAAATTATAGAAATGTGGAAAATAACTTTGTTTAGATTTCATGAAGAAAGCACAAAAAGGTGGGGTGAATTTTTTTATAAAAACGATACGTCTCAATCTAATTTTGAAGTGCCTGATATTTATTATAAAATTGGGCTTTCTGCGTTGGCAAATTAAACCTCATGAACGGTTTACATTCATAGATCTAGTGCTTGCATAAAATATTTTTCAACTCTTTCAGCTGAGGATTGGCAACGCGCAGAAAGCAATTTTGTGCTTTTCCCAGAATAGGGTGCGAACAACGATGTTTTACTGTCACCCATATACATCCATCTATAATTCACATTTTTATTTGTAGTAGAAAGTTTTTCTATTTTAATTCCTTTTAAATAGACTACGGACTCAGGTCTTAAACCAGCCTCATTGTCATTATAAGCGGGTAATAGGTGTTTTGCTTCAATGTAAGCAAAAAGTAAAGCTTGATCATCATATGCTGTTATTGAATTCATATCTCTTCCCCTATATTTCCAAGCAATAGGGTAGTTTTGAAAGAGTTCTTTATAGGTAAGTTGCCCTTGAATTGGTGTAACTTGTAATCCTAAGCCTGTATCCGACGTAAGTCGATATCCTGGTTTTCCACGATAGATGAAGCTGCGAATGGATTGATGGCCGCCGTAATGGATCACAGTTACAATATCCGTTGCTTTTATATCTCTGCTCTCCCCCCAATAAGTTTCCTTCTTTTGGGAAGCCATTTTTTCCCTTAATTCAATTAAATTAACTTGATGATATGTTTCATCTTCAATATGAGTAACTTTTAATTCTTTAGGGGAACTCATAATAGTAAATGCGTCTTTCAAAACTCTAATAATATCTATGGATAGAGATTTTTTATCAGCAAATAAAAATATAAGTATATCCATTAAATGACCTAAGGTTTTATTAGATTGACGTAGGGAAGATTTATAGGGTGGAGTAAAAATAGCTCGGGTAATTATTTTTAAATCGTTTTTAATGTGCAGATCATAACTGCAAAGTGCAGAGAGCTTGGAGAATAATACGTTATTTTCAGATAGCGTCATTACTTTGGGTGATTTTAGCTGAATTATTGTTTGTAAAATTTTTAGCTCTTCCACTGTTAATCCATTGTCAGTTGATTTCAGATCAAGTGTCACCTTGCTTTTTACTATAGGTTTACTGTCTTTGCATCTAAATACATGAATGTGGGATTTCGTTTTTTCATCGGGCACTATCTGTAAACTAAAATGAGCTTCTAGAATAATGCAATAATCAAGCATTTTATTAAATAGATTATTGAAGTAACCTAGGCTGATCTCAATAGGTGTTGCTTCCAATAAGCATAGAAATTTGGCAAAAAAGCTTTTTTTTCTCCAAAAGGATTGGATAGTTAAACTAGCTTGCTCTTGAGAATTTTTTTTTTGTTCGTGAGCAAGAGGAAGGAGTTTAGTTTCAGTATTTGTTAATAACCCGGGGATTTCGTCTTTCATATCTTTCTACTCCGCGCAAATAATTTGGGTCAACTAATAAAACATTAAAGATGCATTATATTTTAATGCCCATGTCAAAGCAATATGGGATTTGGAGAAAAGCATCATTTTCTGGGTTACTTTGTCACATAGGCTTATCTCAAGAAATAATATATGATAACTTGTTATCTAGTTACCTAATCCTTTTGCCATGTTAATAAGATATAAAAAGTTGCATAAAATGCATTTTAATAGTAAATTTCTGAAGAAAGGGACTTTAAAATATTCTATATTGATATGCTAAAGAAAACTAAATTGTTAGGGAAAATCAGGTCTTACAATTAGATATAATTCTAAGGAAAAATATGGACGTTTTTGAATCAATGATTATTGAATTTGATTTACTAAAAAATCAGCTTCGAGAATTGAATCTTGAAGAGTTTGCAATAGATGCTCAAGAACATAAAATCTATTGGATTCATGTTAACTTACAGCAAAAAAAATATCTGCAGTTAATTGCTGAAAAATTACAACTACCCAGCAATGTGATCGAAGCTTGTCATGTTGAAGATACTATTCAAACCGTGTTGGATGATGAAGCCTCACTTAGTATTCAAATCGAATGTGTAGTTTCTACTAACCTTGAAATGGAATCAGAAATTGAATTTAAAAAATTGATGATTTATCTGACTCCTCGCTTTTGTTTTACAGCAGCTAATGTGGAAATTCCGGCTTTAAAATTATTCAGGAAAAATTGTCAAAAAGCTTTACCGTATGCAAAAACTTCTTGTTTTATTTTGTTTTTGTTGTTAGATAACATTATTAATGATTATTCTAAAGTGCTGCTTGATTTTGAATTATCATCACATCAGATAGATTTAAAAGTTCGAGGAATGCCGGAACAGCTTTATAATGAAGTCATGAATATAAAAAAACAGGCTACCAAAACTAAATATTATATTTCAACAATTCGCGATACTTTGATGCGAATTTCGGCAAGAAGTATACCAGTGATATCTCCAAAGTGCCAACATTCACTAAGAAATCTTTTTAATAATAGCCAAATTATTTTTATGCAAATAGATTCAATCCGAGCTATTTTAAATAGTGTTTTGGATCAAATTGATAATGCCTTGATGCAAAATATTAGTAAATCAATGAAAATTTTGACAGCGATAACAGCTATTTTCTTACCCTTGTCTTTAATTGCTGGAATATATGGAATGAATTTTTATATACCCGAGCAGCATTGGAAATACGGTTATTTTGGTGCACTTGGGCTTATGGTTTTGTGTGGTCTTTTACTGGTTTATATTTTCAAAAAAAAGAAATGGTTTTAAATTTGTTCGCCGCGGCTTGCCGCGGGAATTTTTATTTTTTATAGCAATTTCCATTTTTATAGAAACGGGAACTGCTATAAAAATTAAAGTCCAAATTTCGGCTACAGATTTAAATCAATACGTTATAATAATACGATTAAGAGATTTGGAGACTATTGATGATCGATGATGCACGAAAGAGAGAATACTACCAGGCATTACTCAGTAAAAAAACAGAGTATGAAGGAGTTTTTTACGTGGGTGTAAAAACGACGGGGGTGTTTTGTCGTCCAACTTGTCCGGCAAGAAAACCAAAGTTCGTGAATTGTGAATTTTTCGAAACAATTAAGCAAGCATTATTTGCTTCCTTTCGTCCGTGTAAACGTTGTCAGCCACTTGCTTATCCCAATCAAATTTCAAAAGTTGTGAACATGCTAATAAAAGCTGTTGAGGAGGATCCCGCAAAACGCTGGAAAGACAGCGATTTTCAAAATTTGTCTATAGATGCTACAACTGCAAGGCGTCAATTCAAAAAAAGATTTGGCCTGACTTTTGTTGGATATGCGCGTGCTCGACGTATTGGCTTATCTATAAAACAGATAAGGGCGGGAGATACAGTGATAGAGGCACAACTTTCGGCTGGTTATGAATCAAGTAGTGGTTTTCGCGATGCTTTTTCCCGTATTATGGGAGCCGCACCTACCAAATTGGGATATAATAATATTCTTAAAGCAGCTTGGTTAGATACGCCGCTTGGGCCAATGATTGCTATCGCTTCTGATGAGGCTTTATATTTGATTGAATTTGTGGATTGTCGAGGATTAGAACGTAAAATTGAACGCTTAAGGATAAGAACCCAGTCAGTGATCATTCCTGGCTATACACCACCCATTAATTTGCTTGAAAAGGAACTAAAAGCTTATTTTGCCGGCACTTTAAAAGAATTTCATACTCCATTGTTCTTTTTAGGATCGCCATTCCAAAAATTTGTGTGGGAAGAATTGAAAAAAATTCCTTTTGGTGAAACACGTTCTTATTTAGATGTCGCTAAAGCCGTTGCAAGACCTACGGCCTTCCGCGCGGTTGCTCATGCTAATGGCTCAAATCAATTAGCTATTATCATTCCTTGCCATCGTGTTATTAATAGCAATGGCGAATTAGGTGGTTATGGTGGAGGGTTAATACGAAAACAATGGCTTCTAAACCATGAAAAAGTTTCGTTTGTCACAAAAAATCTAGATATTTCTTCATGGCTTTATTATTCTTAGTAGAACGTGAACTTATATAGGAATATTATGTCTAAAGAATTATCAATGGTAGAATCACGATTAATAAAAATTACATATGATTTCCTGACTGAATTAAAATCAAAAAAAATTGAGAAGGAGCTTTCATTAAAAGATTCTTTAGAGCATGATCTAGGCTTAGGTAGCTTGGAACAAGCGGAATTATTTCGCCGTATCGAAAATGAATTTGCAGTGCAAATTCCAGATGTGCAGTTGGCAAAAATAATTTCACTGCAGGATTTTATTTCTGCTCTGCAACAAGTTGTTCCTATTGTCCAAAAAGAAAAAAAGAAATTTTACTTCCCATTTGGTCCATCCCGGATTGATCCCAATTCGACTGAAACTTTAATTGATTTATTGTTTCAGTATGGACAACTGGAACCTGAAAGACCTCATATTTACTTACCTGATGACTATGGCAATGAGCAAATTATTACTTATGGGGAATTGTTGAAAAAAGGTAGTGATATTGCCCAAGCTTTAATTGAGCAGTCATTGCAACCAGGAGAGACAGTGGCCATTATGTTGCCTACTTCTCGCGAATTTTTTTGGTCTTTTTTTGGTATCTTGCTAGCTGGAGGTGTTCCTGTTCCTATCTATCCGCCTACTCAAGCCAATCGTATAGAAGAATACATACGCCGTGAGGCGAAAATATTATCGAATGCGCAAATTCGTTACCTTATTACTTTTTCTGCAGCACGAAGGTTAAGCCAATGGTTAAAGTCTTTTCTTCCTGAATTACGTATGGTTTGCACTGTTGAAGAGTTGCTAGAAAAATCTTCTCCATTTTATCAGAAAATTATTTTAGCTACTGATGTAGCTTTAATTCAGTATACTTCTGGAAGTACTGGCGATCCAAAAGGAGTAGTGTTAACTCATCAAAATATATTAGCTAATATTCGTGCCGTTGGTTTAGCTCTGCAAATTAATTCCCGTGATGTAATTGTCAGTTGGTTGCCGTTATACCATGACATGGGATTGATAGGAGCTTGGTTGGGCAGCTTATATCATGGCATTCCTATTATTATTTTTTCGCCACTTATGTTTTTAACTCGAGCTGAGCGTTGGCTGTGGGCAATGGACTATTATCGAGGGACCATTTCTGCGGGACCTAATTTTGCTTATGAACTTTGTGTTAATAAAATTGATGAAAGTAAAATTTCAGGGTTAGATTTAAGCTCGTGGCGTTTGGCATTAAATGGGGCAGAAACCATACATGCAAATACAATCAAAAAATTTACCGATAAGTTTGCTTCTTATCAATTTAATCCTCAAGCATTTTTACCTGTATATGGCTTAGCTGAATCTACTGTGGCCCTGGTTTTCCCGGAGCTTAATCGTATCCCTAGAATAGATTATATAGAACGTAAAGTTTTCAATGAGCAGGGTAAAGCAAAATCTATATCTCCATCTCTTTCACAAGCTACGGGTTTAGCCATGGTATCTTGTGGAAGGCCATTACCAGGTCATGAAGTGCGTATCGTCGATGATACTCATCAATTGCTTGAAGATCGTCAAGTGGGACATTTACAGTTTAAAGGACCCTCGAGCATGCGTGGTTATTATCGTAATGCAATTGCAACTAGAGCTATTTATCATGAAGGTTGGTGGGATTCTGGAGATTTAGCATATCAAGCAGAAGGAGACATTTTTATTGCTGGTAGAAAAAAAGATCTGATTATCATTGCCGGGCGTAATATTTATCCTCAAGAAATAGAAGCTATTGCGGATAATCTAGTGTCTATTCGTAAGGGATGTGTCATTGCTTTTGGCATTACCGATGTCGAAAAGGGTACTGAGCAATGTGTGGTGGTGGCAGAGGTACGGCAAAAAAAATGGATAGTTGACAAAGAAATCTCTCATCAAATTGTTACTGCAGTGGCAGAAGCATTAGATATCTCTCCTCAAGTTATCTTGGTACCTCCAAGAACCTTGCCTAAAACTTCAAGTGGTAAATTACAACGCTCAGCCTGTAAAAAAGCTTATTTACAAGGTTGTTTAACTCGTCGCACTTGGCCGGTGTGGGTGCAAATGGGAAAAATCTTCTTTTCTGGTTTGGGTAATAAAATTTTGCGGGGCATTGTTAACTTAGGAAAAAGAATTTTTATGATCTATGCTGGAATATGTTTGATATTAACTGTTCCTCCTTTATGGTTACTAGTTCTGCCCTGTTCTCATAACCGAACTTTGTGGTGGGTTCGTCAATGGACTAAGCTGATTCTGAAATTAATAAACTGTCACGTCAAAGTTAACGGCTATAGACCTGATTTACAGGATCAAGTGCATATTTTAGTAGCCAACCATGCGAGCTATGTAGATGCCATAATTTTATTAGCAGCTTTACCCATAGATTTTGCCTTTGTGGTTAAAAAAGAATTATTGAAGGTGCCTTTACTTAGCACTTTTATAAAGAAATTGGCCTATATACCCGTCAATCGCTTCGATTTTCTGGAGAGCCTTCAGGATGAAAAATTAATAGAAACAGCATTGTTGCAACAGCGTTCACTATTAATTTTCCCTGAAGGAACTTTTACCGATAAAGTGGGATTACGCCCGTTTAAAATGGGTGCTTTTAAATTATCGGTTGAAACCAACATTCCTGTATGTCCGATCAGCTTAAATGGAACGCGGCGCATGTTGCCGGACAATAAGTGGTTATTAACTCCCACTACCGTGATGGTTACAGTAGGTGAAATCATCACCCCCGAAGGCCAAGGATGGCAAGAAATGGCAAAATTACGCGATTTGGCTGGTGTGCAAATTTCCTGCTACTGCGGAGAGCCTTTTGAGTAATTTGTTTTATGAAACATTTAGACTTAAAGCCATTAGTTAAGTAATTTTAACGGATAAGCCTTCTTCTGCTGATCAATAAAGCTATATTAATTGGACTTGTTGGCGAAGAAGGTCGCAATAGTCTCATTTGACTTCTTTCCAAACTTCATCTTTTGACCTACTGCTGCGTTGTGTTGTTTTCTCCGGTGCTCATTTACTCGCATGTAAACTCCGCTTCTCGAAATCAACCCGCCTTGCATTAGTCCAAAATACCGGGTTTGGAAAGAAGTCTATTGTCGCAAATAGCAAAATTGGCAGCCTCTAAATTCCCATATAGTGGCGTCCTTCATCTTCATAAGAATCTTGACTCACAAGTTCAATTTCCTCACTAGTCTTTTTGGCCAAGCTCTCAGATATGTCTACATTTTGAGACAATTCTTTCAAACTTGATTCCACTGATTCAAAGAAAAGTTCCTCACCTTTAGTTTGTCCTTTTTGTGATGTTCTTATGAAAGTAAAGCGGTTAGAGCGATCTTTTTTTGTAAGATCTTTAAATTTGTCTAATTCATTCTTGAAGCTCGTAATCGCATCCTTAAGGCCAACTTCTCTTCTATCATTTTCACTAAACTGAATAGTTCCTCCCTCTAAGATAATAGAAATGATATTCGCTCTTGCCAATAGCTTCGCAATTGCTTCCAATGTATCTTTGGTCGTTTGATAGCGGGAAATATCCCTATATCGGGATGCTTGATCGTAAAGCATTTTACGTATAGCATCCATATTTTTCTGCGCTTCTTCTTTATTTACATGAAAACTTGAATTTTGAGTTTCAGGTGATTTTGCACCAGATAATGGAACCTGATCTCTCTGACTCTGACTGCGTCCCAGATTAGCCACAGATGGAGTGACAGTAGGGGCAGTAGATCTGGCTTGGTTTGAGGGATCTAAACGAGGACTTTGCTCTTTCTGTTCAGGCTCTTTGTTTGTAACTTGTTTAAGATCTGGCGGCTCACTTTGACTAGAAGATTGCGATGATGATGGTGTTATTCTTTCACCTAAGGTATGTAATTGATTGTGACGTTTGATAATATCACTTATTTTCGAAATCGCGGGATGCCCTTCACGAAACAGAGATTCCATGAAATTTTCGGGATTTTTAATAGGCTCCTTAGTAAATATACTCCGAATAGCTTCAAACTCGCTAAAATGGCTTAATAAGAATTCATACATCTGTAATCGTTCTTTAGATCTGTCGCCGATGATTGACTGCATATTAGAGCTAGCGAGAAAATCTTGCATTTCATTTATTTTTGAATAGTTCTTATCAATACATCTGAGTTGTTCTAAGGATAAGTTTAGAACAAAAGAAAAAAGACCTCCTTCATTTTGAATCAGAATCTTATCTTCATGTAATTTCGCTAATACTTGTCCCACGATAGGGTCATACGTTTTGCATTCATTGACGTAACGAGTAAATTCAGCGTATTGAACTGGCCCAATTTTATGTATACTCAGAAATAAATTCGCTATATTTTGAGCCTCTCTCACATCTTTTAATATCATTGATATAATCCATTCAGAATTGGGCAGATTAGAATCCATTATCTCTTTTAATGATTTAAAGAGGTCTTCAAGCTTATGTTTTGGTAATCTGTGTTTTTGTATCTTGCTGATTATGTCACCTATATTGAAAACTCTTTTTTCACTTGAAAAGTGTTCTTTGGCAAGTAGAACTTGCAAACCTGCATCAAGCCATTGTCTGAGTAAGTTAATCCTTTTATCTATTCTAATGTTACCATATAATAAAAATTCACGAAGATGCTTAAAGTTTTCAGTATCAAACTGACTAATAAGTTCATACATTTTAATTAATCCATCACCTTTTGATGGAAATTTTAATATTGCAAGTCTTAATTCATCATCTTCCCGAAATTTAGATCGATTAAATTTTTCGAGCATAGCTGGAATTAATTTGGATTCTTCGGTCCAATCCTTACGTGGCTCTAATAAAAATTTCGCAAGAGGTTCAGCCTGTTTGTCTTCATATAATTTAAGTTCTACAAATGCTTTATAACTTTTAATGATAGTTTGCATTTCTGAACGATGAGTTTTATTTTCACGCTGCAGTGAAAAAGTCTTTTGAATAAAATCATTAGAGATTTCAACAGGAACATTCTCATTATCACAAACTATATCTAATAATGATTTAAGTAAGTCTATAGTATCTAGAACCTGTCCTGGATCTTTAGATTGGAGACATTTCCAGACGAATGGAGATAATCCAGATAAATGCTCTTCTAATTCATCAAATATTTTAATATATTGTTCTACTGTGAGAGCGTCAGAATTACTTGCAGTAATTATATTTTTAAGAAATTCTTGCACTGGGACTATGCTTAAAATTTTTAAAGCACGACCATTATAAGAAAGTTTTCTACTTAAATCCTTATTCTTGCTGACAAATTCTTTTCCTAAAATATCTACTAGAGATTTTTCAATCGCCGGCATATTTTCTATGTGAGCCTGTTCATCGTAATAAAGATTAACTTGATGAGCAGAGTCTTGTTCATATTTAATCCCAGTTAATATTTTTTCAGGATCTTCAATTAGTTTTTGTTCTTTCAAAGCTGGCGGAGTTTTCCCACCGGTCCCTATGGTCACACGGATAATTTTTTCTTTCGTGACCATTTCTTTTGCCAAAGCCTGCAGCATAGCGATAATGATGGGATTTTCAGCGGGATTAAGATTTTCCCAGGAATCAAATGTGAGATTCCCTCTCCGACTGCGCCAAACTAAACCCTGCCCCATAATTTTATAATTTTCATAATTAATTTTGCCGTTTTGGAAAATGTCAGGTTCTTGGTGTTTGGATTCCTTTTCCTTGCTTTTCTTTTTATTTTTTTTGTTCTGTTTTAATAATACATAAACATCGCTATTTGGATCCATGGAATTATGAACGACAAAATCATGGGCTGATCCATTAAGACGTTGGCAACAGTTGGTTAAATCTCCCAAAATGTAAAATCTGAGATCATCCACAGGTAATTTAACTAAATAATATCCATTATATTGTTTATCTATTTCGTGGCCTTTAATCATCAAATCAGGAATATTGGAATGTTGTTTTGCTTTTTTGCTAAAATCAATAGCATCCTGGAAGACTGACTCGTTTATTCTTAGCTCAAAAAATAGGCGAGCAGCTAGAGGATCTTCTTCCCAATTGTAATATTGATAACCTATTATTACATTAAAAGCGTCATCTAGGGAGTGGGGGACATCTCTCTTGATTTGTTCAATTTGAATAGCTAGCCTGAAGTAAGGATACGCCTTAGGTCCGGAGTCGAATACTATCTTGCGCCAAGCTTCGAGGTGGATGTTGGTAATGGGTTTTAAATCTTTCCATGGACTATCTTCGTCTTCTCTCCCTTCCCCGACACTTTTGACACCAAACGTATCTTCCGAAGGTAAAAGGCATGAGTCCAAAGCTTTTTTTACTGGAGTATTATCTTTTAAGAAATTGTGATTATTTAAGAATTTATCAAATTTGCCTAAATCTTTACCGAATAAAATCAAAATTTTAAATGCATAGAGATAAGCTGTATCATTATTTTTATCATTATTACACTCAATAAAATCAGCTATTAATTTAGTTATTTTAAATATCTCTTTAAATTGCTCACAGTAGGAAACTCCTTCAGGAAGGATCAGAGGATATTCCTTCTGTAAATTAGCGAGTCTACTTTCAATTTCTTTATCTTCGGGAAAAGAATATTCGGATTTAATCTCATCCGTATCGTTACCAAATACAATTTTTTCTAAAGAAGTCGCTTTTAATTTACGCAATGCCGCTCGAAATTGCTCCTTTTTAGGTTCATTGTCAATGACCTTAAAGTATTCACGAGCTTCTGAGGCATACTTCGACATAATTTTTCTTGGATGTTTCGAGCTTGCGATCAAGATGACCATCATTTTGAGAAGATGAGCAATTTTGAGTAAATCGATTCCAATAATCATTGGAAAGCCACTGTGAGATTTTATGAGTTGAAAATTTCATTCGACTATACCTTTATAAGGTTAAAATTCAAGATTAATTTCTATAATTCGTTGTTAAGTAATGGCTAATATGTATATTTTAAGTTAGAAATGTTAAATATTTATTAAAATAAAAATTTAATATGATTTGAGAAAAGAATTGAGGAAGGTATTAATCTGAATTTATTTGAAATTACTCAATCTGTCAGCCGGGGGAACACAAAAAAGAAAAATCCTTTATTTTTAATAAGTTAGTAGAAAGAATTGGCTTTGTTGCGTAAATCAGGCATTTGCAGATACACTTGTTAAGAATTCCATCTAGATATATATTTGTTTTATTGAAAATATTACTGGAGATATATTTATGAGAGGTCTCAGAGAGTTACAAAAATTGATAGCTCAAACAAATATTAATGTTGATGAAGTAAAGAATCTTATCGACAGCAATAAGAGTAATCTTCTAAGGGATGAAAAAGTTTTTAAAGCTCTAATCGAGAGAATCGAAGATTGTGATCAGAAAAATCCATCTTTGAAGAAATTATTTACCATTTTTACTTATTTTTTTGATCAAAATACAGATAACAAAATTTCATATAGATGTTTCCAAATCCTTGTTCAAGAAGGAAAATCAAACTCATCAAACATATAATTGATGTGTTTGGCTCTTCATCTGATCGAGCGCGCCGTAATAAATTAAATATTTTGATCAATAGTTATTATCGCTTTGATTCTGACTTTCACCTTTATTATACACCATTAATGTTTGCTGCTGAATTAAGAAATAAAGACATGGTGGAGCTATTCACTAGCTGTGCTCTGGAATCACCCTATTTTCTCTCTCCTTACCCTGTGGTATGGGAATCCACTGCCTTTCAAATTCTGCTACATGCTCAACCAAATCATATCGGTCTTTTTTATTTATGGTTTAGTGGTGCAGTTGTGAAGTTAAAAAACCAACCTGGAGTGTACTCTCCGTCATATATTCCAGATGGAGCTTACTCTCCTTTATCTATTCCAGCCATTTACGAAGGGTGTATAGACAAACTTTGGGTAGGCCAGCTTTGGATGGAATATCTTCTAACTAAAGAAGAATATTATCATATAAATGAGCCTTATCGTAAAAACCAAAAACAGGAAAAACACGTTGACGAAAGAAAATATTCTACCCCTTACCTTCAGTTACTAAAAATTAAAGATCAAAAGGCAGCGATTGACAAAAGACTTGCTGAAGTCAATCTGAAATTATTGCTCAACGCAGGCGCAGATAAAGAGGGGATGTTACCTATATTTAATGAGGACTCTAAATTAAAAGATAATGAGATTGAATTTACTCTTCTAAGCTTATGCCGAGAGGCTAAATTAAAAAAAATAGAAGCTGTTCTTGTTTATTTTGAAGAACAAGGAATAAAAATAGATTTTTCCTGTTTTGATGAAACTCCCGCTTTTATTGCGGCTATTCAGGGACGAATCATAAACAAACATAACGCTTTACAGGTATTAGATCTCCTATTTAACTATAATAAAAATTGTGCCAAATTTTCTTGCAGGTCTGGCACTATGGCGGTTACTCAAGCGGCTAAGCAAGGAGATTTTGAGGTATTAAAAAAATTGATTCAAGAATACAAACTGCCAGTTAATCCAGTCCATGCTTCTCAAAATCCACCTGTTTTAGAATTATTAACTGAATTTGTTAACAGGAAAGTTTCTCCACTAAATTTTAAGACAAAAGGTATGGGAAAATGTCTAGAGTTACTCATTCAATCTGGTAGCGATGTAGAAATGCCATTTTCAGATTCTGACATGTCCACTCGAGAATATATTATGCATAATAATTTATTACCTGATACTAATACTGATCAGATTCCAGGCAAAATATTACTCTCATATCCTATCTTAATTTCACAAATTAGAGCTAATCCTCGACAAGCTTTTTTTTACTGTTCGTTCCTTCATTATTTTTGCTCTGATAAGGAAGACGAGATGAATATTTTTAATAAAAAAGATACTTGCCAGACCATCGCTGATTATGTTGCCGTTTATCCCGATCCCGAAGTGAAATCTATACTAGGAGGTCCTGGTTCAATATTCGTTCCGTCCAGATCTAAGCTGAGACAAGGTCAAGAACCTCAGGATGAAACACAACCTTGTCTAACTATGTGATTTTATTGGACAGTTCGAATTTTAATGGGTTCAAATATTATGACATCTATATACGAGCCAAATTTTTTTACTTTTATACTGCACAATCAACTGTTGCTTGCATAGCTTTGGAAAGCTGATGTAATGACGCAGCCATTGCCTGAAATTGCGGAAAGGTGAGAGATTGTGGGCCGTCAGAAAGGGCTTTCTCTGGGCAGGGGTGTATTTCTATCATTACTCCTTGGGCGCCGACGGCAACAGCAGCGCGAGCAAGTGCAGGTACAAATTGGCGAATTCCTACAGCATGGCTGGGATCAATAATAATCGGCAAATGACTCAGTGCTTGTAACACGGGGACGGCGGCAATATCGAGGGTGTTGCGGGTATAGGTTTCAAAAGTGCGAATGCCTCTTTCGCATAACATCACTTGGGAGTTTCCGGTACTTAGAATATATTCTGCAGCTAAAAGAAATTCATGGTAAGTTGCAGAAAGACCGCGCTTAAGCAAAATGGGTTTCTGGGTTTCACCAACTGCCTTTAGCAAATTAAAATTTTGCATATTGCGGGCGCCAATTTGCAGAATATCAACATGGTTGGCCACACTTTCTATTTGCTCAATACTCATTACTTCAGAAATAGTTAATAGTTTGTATTGTTTTCCTGCCGCTTGCAGCAAACGTAACCCTTCTTTGCCCAATCCTTGAAACTCATAAGGTGAGGTACGTGGTTTAAACGCACCACCACGTAAAACCATAGCGCCAGCGGCAGCCACTTGCTCGGCAGTTGCTTGCATTTGCTCTTCCGATTCAATCGAACAAGGTCCAGCCATGATCGTAAGTTGATTTTCATCCCCAATACATTTGTCTTTGATATAAATTTTAGTGCGTTGGTTTTTGGTGCTGCGGCTGGTTAATTTATATTTTTCTTGAAAGGGTAATACTTCAGCGACTCCTGGTAAAAGCAAGAATTGTTCAACTTTTACTTGGTGATCAGCACCATAAATAATTGCTAATGTATAACGTTCGGCATTTTGCGTAGGGACTACTTGCAAACCCATCCAAGAGAGCTTTTGCATCAAATGTTCTACTTCAGTAGGTGTAATGGTAGGTTTAAGCACTAATAACATAATGACCTCGCGAGTTGGGTAAGGGTTGAAAAATTGACTCCTGACTCTAATGCCTGCATAAATAAAGATCCAACCACAAATCCATCTGCATGTTGTAAAACTTTTTTGGCATCTTGCGAATTGGCAATGCCGAAACCGGCTACGACTGGTAAAGAGGTCTGGGTTTTTATTGCTAACATTTTCTGATAAAAGTCATCCGGCAATGCGGTTTTTATTCCAGTAGTGCCAGTTCGACAAGCATAATATAAAAATCCTTGGGCTTGTTGAAGAATATTTTGTAAACGTCTGCCTTCGGTTGCAGGAGTAATAACCGAAATAGGCAGCAGATCATGTTCAAGGCATTGACAATAAAATTCGTGCGCTTCTTCATAAGGAAGATCTACTACTAAAACCCCATCAATTCCGCATGCTTTGGCTTGCGACAACCAAAGAGAAGGGTTTAATCTTAATAATGGATTGAAATAGCTAAATAGAATGATCGGGCCTGAAAATTCTTGACGTATATCGGCTGCCAGATTCAATACATCATGCAGTGTAGTGTGGTGAGTTAAAGCTCGCTGAGCAGCACGCTGAATTACTGGTCCATCGGCAATGGGATCTGAAAAAGGTACGCCTAATTCCAGCATGTTGACTCCTCCAGCAATTAAAGCGTGAGCCACTGCTAAGCTGCGTTGAAGCCCGCCATCCCCCACAGTTAGATAACCGATAAAAGCTTTACTAGCAGCAAATAGATTTTTAATGCGCATGCTCATATTTTCCTATTTGTGCTAAGTCTTTATCGCCACGGCCTGAAAGGTTGATGATGATAATTTGCTCTGATGACATTAAAGGAGCGATTTTTATTGCATGAGCGACAGCGTGAGCAGATTCCAGGGCACATAAAATGCCTTCTGTTTTTGCTAAGCACTGCAAAGCTTGTAAAGCTTCTTGATCACTTGCAGTAACGTAATGAGCACGTTGTCGAGTATATAAAGCGGCATGTTGCGGCCCCAGAGCTGGATAATCCAATCCTGCCGAAATGGAATGCGTCGGAGAAATTTGACCATATGCATCTTGCAATAAATACGTATAACAACCATGCAATACGCCTATAGCTGGAGCCAAGAAGCGTGCAGCATGCTCTCCTGATTGTGTTCCTTTTCCTCCCGCTTCCACGCCAATCAAATTGACTGTGGATTCTTCGATAAATGCAGAAAAAAAGCCAATTGCATTGGATCCGCCGCCTACACAAGCCACAAGATAATTGGGAAGTTGTCCGGTTTGTTGCAAACACTGGTAACGAGTTTCCTCACCAATTACAGCTTGAAAGTTTGCCACCATTTCAGGATAGGGATGAGGACCTAGAGCAGAGCCTAAACAATAATAAGTATCTGCAAAGTTAGTAGACCAATCACGTAATGCTTCGTTTACTGCATCTTTCAAGGTACACGCACCTTTCTCAACTGCAATTACCTTGGCGCCAAACAATTCCATCCTTTGCACATTCAAGGCTTGACGTTGCATATCAGTGCTTCCCATATATATGTCGCAAGCTAAATTGAGATGAGCACAGACTGCGGCAGTGGCTACACCATGTTGTCCTGCACCGGTTTCGGCAATAACACGTTTTTTTCCGGAAAGTTTGGCGAGTAAACATTGACCCAGGGCATTATTTATTTTGTGGGCTCCGGTGTGTAGTAAATCTTCGCGTTTTAAAAAAATTCGCGGGCCTTTTATTTCTTTAGCAAAAGAGGGTACTTCAGTTAAAGGAGTAGGTCGTCCGGCATATTGTTGTAATAAATTTTGCAATGTTTCTTTAAATTTGCAATCGACCTGGTAATGCTGCCATTGTTGAGTTAGCTCGAGCAAGGCGGGCATTAATATTTCAGGAACAAACCTACCTCCAAAGTCATCATATCTATAATTTTTTGCCTGTAAAAAATCGATCATAAAATTCTTCGCGCTTGAGTAATAAAATTTTCGATTAATTTTAATTCCTTTTTGCCTGCAGAATTTTCCACTCCACTGGATACATCAAGTCCAAAGGGTTGTAGAAATTGGCAAGCTTGTTCAATATTTGATTCCCTTAAACCTCCGGATAAAAACCAGCGGAATTCACCTGCATAATGAAAGTTACTCCATGAAAACGCTTGTCCACTTCCAGGAAGGTAATTGTCAAATAGTAAATAATCTCGATGCGTCTGCAAAGATTTCATATGTATCAGATCTGCTGTATTCAGCGTACCATCAGAAAAAACCGAACACACATAAATGCGGTGCAAGGTGCTGGGTAGCAAATGATGTTGCTCACGTGCTAATTTACCATGTAATTGAACCCAACGGATGTTATTTTGTAAACAAATTTTTGTCATATCAACGGCGTTGGTGTCCGTAAATACGGCTACTGGCTCGGCTCCTCCCGCCCGAGCTCTGTGAGCAATGGCGGTGGCGATTTGCAGATCAACAGTACGTTTTGATTGAGATGCAAATATAAGTCCAATAAAATTTGCTCCTGCAGATGCCGCTTCAAAGGCCATCTGCGGTTCTTGAATGCCACAAATTTTGATGAGTAGTGCAGATACCATCAACTTCCCCTGCAAGCTCGAATCCAATGTTTAGGATCAGATGATTTGACCAAGGCCTCGCCCACTAATACCGCTGAAAAACCAGCATTATAATATTGTTGTGTCAACTCGGGTTGAGTAATACCCGATTCAGCGACCGCTATAATTGAAGTAGGTAAGTGAGTAATTAATTGCAAAGCATGCTGTGTATTAACTTGAAATGTTTGCAGATTACGATTGTTGATCCCAATTAATTCAGCACCCGCATCCATAGCTAGGTGTAATTCATCGTGGGTATGGATTTCTACTAAGGCTTCTAAATTTAATTTTTGCACAGTCTGTAACATAGTGGCTAGATTATCACCCAATATCCCGGCAATAAGTAGCACTGCATCGGCTCCATATTTTTTTGCCTCATAAATTTGTATAGGATCTAATAAAAAATCTTTACGCAAAATGGGGATGCTCGTGTCTGCAAGCGCTGTAGAAATGGTTTGCAAATCTTTCAAGTCTCCACCAAAGTTTGAGTCGGTTAATACGGAAATGGCCGCGGCTCCGCCTTCTGCATATTGTCTAGCTAGATGGATAGGATCGGAAATGGCTGCTAACAAGCCTTTAACGGGAGAGCGTCGTTTTATTTCAGCAATAATTTTTATGTATTCAGAACGTAATAAAGCAGATTTTAGGCTTTTTTTCTTCGGTAGAAACTCGGCTTCTGCCAATGTATTTTTCTTCTTCAATAAAATAATTTCTTGTTTTTTCCTTTGTATAATAGTCAGCAATTTATCATGCATTACTTTTTTTCTCAATTTTAGAGGTGTTAAGCGCGGAAAATTTCTGCCAGCGGTGCAATAAATCCAAAGCCCTACCTTGCTTTAAGTTATCTCGGCATTGCTCAATAGCTGCTGATAAATTCGGCGCCAATCCAAATAAATATACCGCCATACCTGCATTAAGAAGCAGGGCATCAGTTATTGCTCCTTGTTTTCCGGAGAATACTTGTAATAATAAATCCGCGTTATAAGTAGGCTTTTTTCCTAATAACTCTTCTAGAGGATAAAGCTTTAATCCTACCGCAGAAGGCAAGATTTCATACGCGGTTTGGACTCCATTATCTACTTCAATTATTTGGGTGTGACCGGCGCAAGTCATTTCATCTAACCCTTGGCTATGAACGACTGCAGATTTCTTAACTTTTAAAGCCAATAATAAATCTGCAAATGGTTTTAGTAACGTAGGAGAAAATACCCCTAACAAATAATGTTGGGCCCCTGCTGGATTTAATAATGGTCCTACTAAGTTAAAAATGCTGGGCGTTCCTAAACGAGAACGAATTTCGCGAATGCGAATTAATAAGGGATGGAATAAAGGAGCGAAACAAAATCCAATGTTTAAAATCTGCATGCAATTAGATATTTCTTCAGGCGACATATAAATATTGATGTTTAGAGCTTCCAAAATATCCGCAGACCCGGATTGAGAGGAAACCGCACGATTGCCATGTTTTGCCACAGTGACGCCACAACTGGCGGCTAAGATAGCCGCACCGGTGGAAAGATTGACACTCCCTAAACCATCTCCTCCGGTGCCGACAATATCTAATGCAATGGGAGTGTTTGGGACTTTGTGCATATGACTGTGTAATGCCATTGCTGTTCCGAGAATTTCTGCAGTGGTTTCCCCTTTGGTATGTAACAAACGTAAAAAATCTGTAATTTGTTTTTCAGAAGTTTCTTCTTTAAATAAATTCAAGGTAGCAGCATGAGATTCCGCTTGGGAAAGTGACTGGCCCTTTCTGAGTTGTTCGATATATTTTGTTAACATAAATTGGTTTCTTCAGTAGACTTTTTTCTCAAACTTTGGTTTGAAAAGCAGTCTACGATATGAGCAAAAGCCTGCAAAAATTGCTGTCCTTCCGGAGTTAAGATCGATTCGGGGTGGAATTGTACACCAAAAGTAGCATGATGTTGATGTCGAATTCCCATAATTAAACCATCTTCAGTTTCAGCTTCAATAACTAATTCGCTTGGGAAATTCTCTCGAGAGACTGTTAAAGAATGATAGCGACCTGCGACAAAAGGCAGGGGCATAGGTTGGTAAAGCTGTTGCCGATAATGAAAAATCGCTGCAGCTTTGCCGTGAACAATTTGTTTAGCAGCAATAACCTTAGCGTTGAAAGCTACAGCTAATGCTTGATGCCCCAAGCAAACACCAAGAATTGGCATCTGACCGCTAAATTTTTTCACTAGATTAATACATATTCCTGCCTCTTCTGGGCGGCCTGGACCAGGAGATAATATAATTCCTTGGGGATTTAAAGCGGAAATTTCTGTCAAGCTAATGGCATCATTCCTTACAATGCGGACTTCATGCACAAATGGAGCTATTTGCTGATAAAGATTGTAAACAAAACTGTCATAGTTATCGATGATTAAAATCATATGGTACCTATAACGGCTTGCATTACGCTAAGAGCTTTATGACGAGTCTCTGCAGATTCTTCTTCAGGCTTAGAATCAAATACAATTCCAGCTCCGGCGCGTATTTGTATCATTCCATTTTGAATTAATCCGCTGCGAATGATGATACAGCTATCTAAATTTCCTAACCTATCTATTTTACAGATGGCTCCTCCATATAGATGACGTTTAGAATTTTCTAAACCATCAATGATTTCCATGGCGCGTATTTTGGGTGCACCACTGAGAGTTCCCGCAGGAAAAACAGCTTTTATTAAATCGAAAACATCATATTCTTTGGCTAATTTGCCTTCCACATAACTAACTAAATGTATTAAGTGGGTAAGATGTTGATCGTGCATTAGTTTGGAAACATGTACACTGCCGGGCTCACAGATTGAGCCTATATCATTGCGTGCTAAGTCAACTAACATAATATGTTCTGCACATTGCTTTTTGTCATTAAGCAATTGCGTCAACAATGTTTCACTATCTTGATTAGTTGGTAACGTTCCTGCGATTGGTGCAATAGTAACATTTTTTTCTTTTAGACTAACTAATTTTTCTGGCGAAGCACCTAACAAGGTATATTCTGGGGTAGTAAAATAAAACATGTACGGAGTTGGATTGCTATAGCGTAAGGTACGATAAATGGCTAAGGGTGTTGAGTCCACTTTTTTAAAAAAAGTTCTGGATAAAACAATTTGAAAAGCATCACCGGCTGAAATAAAGGATTTGGCCAATTTTACCTTTTCTTGATATTGATCATCGCTACAATCGGTAGCGAAATCCGCATGAGAAGACGAAATATTATATTGTTGAGTTGGAAGAGAAGGGATAGATGGAGTAAATTGTTGTATGCTCTGAATAAGAAGTGCTATTTCTTGCTGTGCCTGTTCATAGACTAATTCCGCCTGTGCGCCTACACCAGGTTGAGTGACAATAGCTAATAAGAGTTTGTTTTTGGTGTGATCAAAAATGAGGTTAATCCGATAAAAATGAAAGAGTATATCGGGAAGATCAGAGTTTGCCAAATGCTGGTCAGGTAATTTTTCAAAGTGACGAATAGCATCGTAAGATAAAAAACCCATCATTTGACCCGCCAACTGCGAATGTTCATCACTAATACAGTGAAAACGTTGCTGAAATTGTCGCAACAATGTTAAAGGAGATGACTGGTAATTTTCTGCTAATATTGGAGTACTAAATGTGGTTACACCTTTTGTGGTTACAAAAGTGGCATAGGGTTGAAATCCGATAAAAGAAAAATCGTTATTCGTACCTTTTAATCCTGATTCTAATAGTATCCCCAGCGAATTTTTTTGTGATAAGCATTCTAAGACAGTGATAGGCGTTAGCGTGTCGGCTAAAAATTCTTGGTACACAGTAACATAAGGATGTTGCTGCGCTAGAGATAGAAAATTACTTTTGGTTATAGAATGAAACATGGTATATACTCTTATTAATAGATACTAATGTAATGTTACACCATTACAAATGCCGTGTCAAATTTATGAAAATTTTTATAGAGATCATTTTTTTAATTTAATAAAAACCAGGGTAAGAATAATACTTAATAATGATAAAGCGGCTGCAAGCAACATGCTAATTGACATAGCGTGGATAAAAGCTTTGCGTAAGCTATCCATAAGTAAAGGAATCGAAGAGGTAGGAAAATTCACTAATTGCGCAGGGTCGTAATGAGTACTATTGATGATTGTGCGTAGAGTGTTCAGTTGTTGGGTGGTAAAATTTTGATTGGCTAATAATTCAGTTAATTTTTGTTGACCTAATAAAACAATTAATAAAGAACTAAAAATAAGTCCGATAGTATTACCGATAAGGCCAAACATAGAAAAAGCACCGGAAGCTGTATTTAACAAGCTGGAATCGACAGTTTTCATCATAGTCGTATTTAAAGCGGGGAAACCAAGGCCAATGCCAATGCCAACTGTTACTAATGCCAGTATGGGTTGCCACAAAGGACTATGAGTAGTACAAGTGGCAAAAATCAACATAGAAATTAATGTGGCTGTTGCACCTCCGGCGATGGGAATTCTAGGGTCCATGCGATCAACCATCTTCCCACCATGAATTGATAAAATTCCGAACATGACGGTCATAATTAAAAAGATTAAGCCTGCTGTCAATGCAGAATAACCTAAGGCATTTTGTAAATAGAGATTAGCAATAATTAAGGTTGTAGCGAAATTATAACCCAGAAAAATAAATGTAAAGCTGCATCCTAAAAAAGCACGATTGCTAAACAATTCTATCCCGATCAAAGGATAGGCTTGGCGGCGTTCAAAAATTATAAAGATAAATATTAATGCTGAGAGGATGAGCATAGTAGCGAAGAAAGGGGTAGAAATAATTCCCCAGTTACTAATATGATTGAGGGCGAACATAAAAGTAAGCAAAATAAATGCCAATAATGCAGCGCCTATGTAATCCATGGATTCTTGGCTAGTTCGCCAGGGTTCGCGTTTAATAGCCCAAAGTACGATTGCAACTACAGGTATTCCAAGTGGGATGTTAAGAAAAAAAATCCACCGCCAATTTAACACGTGAACTACCACTCCTCCGAAAGTAGGCCCAATTGCTAAACCTATTGCAATGGCTGCAGTAAGCACTCCAAAGGCCATGCCACGCTTATGTTCGGGGTAGGCGGTAAACACTAAAGTGTATAGGCCCGGTAAAAATAGAGCACCACCTATGCCTTGAATCACCCGCCCGAGCACTAGCCATAATGCATGGCTAGCAGCTCCGGTTAAACCTGATCCCAGCATAAATAATAAGGTACCTATTAAGAAAATTCGGCGTTTGCCGAAGAGATCAGCTAGGCGTCCAGCCGCTAGGACAAAAGAGCCCCAAGCTAAAACGTAAGCGCTTAATATCCATTGTGCAGTAGATAGATTGATTTTGACTGTATTTGCAATGTCTACTAAAGCGACATTCACGGCACTGTAATCAATTTGGATCATAATTCCTAAAATGCAAGCTGCAAATAGGACCCAACCTGCTTTATGGTTAAGAGTTTGCGATAAGGGTGAGGTCTGATCTGCGATAGGCGTATCAAGCATGGTAAATTCCATTAAAAGCTGTGTTTTCTTTGTATCATAATTTGTTCAATTATAAAAGTAAATGGGAGAGTAATGTATCTGCAATAGTATTCACTTCGAGGTAATCAGTTAATTACTATGTAGTTGATTATAAATGTTTTATTTTTATGTGGGTGTAGGAAATATCTGGCGCCAAACTGTCAAGATCCTATTGCATATATTTTATGCTGATTATGTTCTAATAATGCCATGCACGAGTCTTTAGAGAAGGAAAAACAGGTAGTAAATAATTAGGTAGATAAGTGAGGTAGTATGATTAAAGATTCTATTGGCGTCCGTAAGATCAGCTTTCTTTTAGCTTTATTGGTTGGATTTACCGGCCATTACTTGGAGCATCATAGGCAATTGCATGTACTGCAAGTAGGTCAATTGATTGAACAAGCAGAAATCATTTTAACCCGTAGAGAAGCTCTAAAAAAATTCAGTATCTTGAAGTTTACGAGTTGTTTTCACTCCCAGCAAAAAATCAGCTTTGTGGGATAACAGTATTCCGGCAATCGGCTTCGCTGATATGCCGGATCAGATTGCTTAATAAATGAATTATTTATAACAAAGGCTGTTAAATATTCTTAGCATTATAAAATAAAAAACAAGAAAAACACTGGGCAACAATAGAGTGTTGATAGGAAAAAAACTGATAAGAAATACGGCTATAGTTGCCAACCCCATATTGATGAAACTCATCACTGCTGCACCGTGTGCTTTATCAGTGGCATTACTCATAGCAATAGTTGAGGCATTTGCAAGAATAAAACATAAGCCAAAAAAAATAATAATCATTGGTAAAAAAAGCGAAAATAAAATGGCAAGATGCAGTAGCATCAATACCAGCATTAAAATCACTCCTAAACCTATTATTCCTATTCCGGCTTTAATAATAGCTTCAAGTGAATATTTATTTGGGAGTTGGGCGCTTACCAAAGAGCCCATGATCATTCCAAGCGCAGGCAAGATATTAGTTAAGCCATATTCTGCACTGGTCATGCCAAAGAGATTAATAGAAATAAACGGTGCAATTGTGGCGAATGCATACACGAAACAGGTACTACAACCCATCAGCAATCCGCCATAAATTAATTGTGTATTTTTAAATTGGTTTTTATATTCTTGTAGTAAATGTTTTATTTTAAGTGCATCTAAATTTAAGGTAGTTTGAGTTTCTGGCAAACGAATGGTGAGGAAAAGTAGTATCAGCCCATAAAGTGCGCCGGCATAAAAACAACTGGTCCAACCGAAATATTTATTTAAAATCCCACCAATGGCTATACCTAAACCTGGAGTAATGGCAAAAGCGAGTAGTAAATAAGATATTTTTTGGCTGGCAACCTTGGGTTCGTAACTTTCATTTACTAAAGTGAAAGTCATTTTTAAGCCAACTCCTGACCCTATCGCTAGCATAAATCGGGCAATTACTAATAATCCAAATTCCTGAATAGTTCCTGCAAAAGCACAAAATAAACTGCTTAAAATTTGTAAACTAATGCCTGCATAAAGGGCAGGCTTTCTTCCAAAACGATTAGCAATGGGACCATATAAAAGTTGGCCTATACTATAGCCTATTAGAAACCAGATGATAGTTTGTTGGGCAGTGGTTGCACTTATTGTATAAAAAGAAGCAATATTCGGTAAGGCAGGAGTAAAGAGTACGGCATTTACCGAGGCAAAAGAAATTAACAACAAGAGTGTTATAAATGGAAGTTTTACTTGTTCTTGCATAAAATCATCTTATGATATTAAAATTTGTTCGCCGCAGTTAGCTTTGATATTGAATTGCATAGTATAAAATTTGACTACTTTAATCAATGGAAAAATTTATGTGGCCAATTACCCAAGTCACTAAAAAGTTAGGCATTCAATATCCAATTATACAAGCTCCAATGGCTGGGGGAGCGACCACACCTGAATTGGTTGCAGCCGTCTCTAATGCAAATTGTCTCGGCTCTTTTGCTGCTGGTTTTTTGTCCCCAGATGAAATGAGACAGGCTATAAAATTAATTCGTGCAAAAACAAAAAATCCTTTTGCAGTTAATCTTTTTGTTCCAGAAGAACAGCATGTTGCTTGTAATCAGGTAAATAAAATGTGTCAATTGTTGGAGAGAATTGGTGCGGATTTGAATCTTAAAATTGAACCGCTAAAACCTCCTTATATCCCCTCTTTTGACGACCAAATGAATATTATTCTTGAAGAGAAAGTCCCTGTTTTTAGTTTTACCTTTGGTATTCCAGATAATTCTTGGATATCGGCACTTAAAAATAAGGAAACAATACTAATTGGTACTGCTACTCATTTGGATGAAGCAATTCAACTGCAAAAAAGTGGAATAGATCTGATAGTAGCTCAAGGCTGCGAAGCCGGTGGGCATCGAGGTACCTTCATTGGTTTGGCTGAAAATGCATTGATTGGTGTAAATAGTTTAGTTCCGCAATTATCCGACCATATTCAGATCCCGGTTATTGCTGCAGGCGGCATTATGGATGCCAGGGGAGTTCTTGCCTCATTGCTACTAGGTGCGGAAGGAGTACAAATGGGTACGGCGTTTTTAAGTTGTTTTGAAACGGGTATCCATCCTCTATATAAAAAGATGTTATTGAGTACCACAAAGGATAATACGACATTAACCAGGGTTTTTTCGGGAAAATTAGCGCGTGGCATGAAGAATAAATTTATTCACAGCATGGAGGTGTATAAAGAGGACCTTCTGCCGTATCCGATACAAAACGCACTTACACGCACAATGCGCAAAGAGGCAGAAAAACAAAATTGTATCGATTTTATGTCAATGTGGGCAGGCCAAGCCTCATATATGTGTAAAGATTATTCGGCTGCAGAATTAATTGCAAAAATTATTAGCGACATCAATTCTTTATTATTCGATTAATTAGTACCGCTGTACGTTGGGTTGCAATAGCCAATGAGTGGATATCCAAAGTTTCTTGTTCCGAATGTGCTCCTGTTCCGTAAGGTCCTAAACCTCCAAGGTTAGCAGGCACTAACTGGGCAATATGAGAGATATCGGAAGCTCCGCGTAATTTGGGATCAAACTCTAAAACGGGACCATACCCTAAGTCAATACTCACTTGGCTATATTGTTTCAGTAATGCCAGATTGTTTGTGCTGGGTGACATTGCTGGAATTTGATCTTGGAAATGAATAGTGGAGCGGGTTCCGGGTAAGTGTTGCGCTACTATTTCGGTTAGTTTTTTCTCAAATGCTTGCTTTTGATAATTACTTATAAAACGTACATCTCCTTTAACTACAGCGATTTTAGCTACCTTAGTTTCTAGTCCTTGGGCGCTGCCTTGATTAATATCATTTAATGAAGCAGTATTTCCGCCTAAAATAATTCCTGGATTAAAAGTTAAATATTTTTCCGCAGCAAATTCTGTACGCATCATATGAAGAATGCGGCTTAGCTCAAAAATGGCGCCATCGCCAACAGACGGTTGAAAAATTTTTGATGAGTGTGCCTCATTGCCATGGGTCTCTATAGTCCATGCGCTGATGCCACGTCGTGCGACGACAGCAGAATTTAAGTCCATTGACCATTCAAACTCTAAAGCGATATCACTTTTTTTAGCGGCTTCGACTAAAGGTCTACGCGAAATGGAGGTCGGCTTGCCTGAATCCTCTTCATCGCCAGTAAGAATCACGGTGATATTTGCTCCATTCAAAGCTTGTGCAGCTTGTAAAGCTTTTAAAGCATATAAAATAACCACCACGCCTCCTTTATCATCGATAATGCCAGGTCCAGTGATTAAACTTCCATGCCGAGTAAATTTTTTAAAGGAGCTATCCTGAGAAAATACCGTATCTAAGTGACCAATAAGCAGGATATTCGATGGAGAAGCGCCAGTATGTTCTGCGATAAGTATTCCAGCTCGTTTCATACTAGGCGGTTCTTCAATCCAGTGCGTTTTAAATCCCAATTGATTAAATTGCTCGCGTACAATTTCTCCGACCTGGTGAACCCCGGCTATATTTTGTGTTCCACTGTTTATATTGACTAATTTTTCAAGCAAATTAAGAGCAGATGTTTGTTGTGAATTAATAGAGTTTTTTATTTGAACTTCAGTGAGTGAATGATTAGCTGCAAAAACAAGTTGGTTAGAGATTATCGTTATGATTAAAAAACTAATGAGTAATTTCCAGTTTTTCATTTTTATACCTTTTATATCTAGGGCTATTATAATTTTCTGAATTGCGATGGCAGCAATCGTTCCGTTTTTTCACCCATATTAGTTGCGAAAGGCTTACATTTTATGTTATTAACTGCAAAAATGAAAGTTATGGGTTTTTTTCTATAATAAACCTAGAGTTATCATGTTGTTAAAATGGGGAAATATTTATGTTTGTTATTTTACTAAGTTATAAAAAATCTCTAGAAAAGGTCGATGCCCACCTAACTGCGCATAGGAAATTTTTAGATGATAACTACCAACAAAATTTTTTCTTAGTTTCAGGTCCTAGAAATCCGCGGACAGGAGGCGTTATTATTTCGCAGTTAACCGATCGTAAGCATCTTCAGACTGTTATAGAGCAGGACCCATTCCATATTCATCAGATTGCAGATTATGAGATAATAGAATTTAACCCTATCAAGTATCATCAAGATTTTGCAAGGTTTGTGTCGCCATATGAAGCTGCCAAATAAGATGTATTACATTATAAAATTATGAATCAAGAAAATTTTCCCAAATTAATTTACGGAACTGCGTGGAAACAGAATCTTACGACCACTCTAGTGAAATTAGCCGTATCGTCAGGTTTTACTGCTATCGATACCGCTAATCAACCTCGGCATTATAGCGAGCATTTGGTTGGAGAGGCTTTGCTTGAATTAGATAATTTGGGTATCAAGCGGGAGAAACTGTTTTTACAAACTAAATTTACTCCCTTGGATGGTCATGACCATCGAGTACCTTATGATCCACAAACGGATATAGCCACCCAAGTTGAGACCTCTTTTCAATCTTCTTTAGAACATCTTCATACCGATTATGTCGACTCCTATTTATTGCATGGACCGTATTCCCAGCAAACACTAACTACCAAGGATTGGCAAGCCTGGCAAGCGTTAGAAAAAATATATGCGACAGGTAAAGCCAAATGCATTGGAATTAGTAATGTCAATATCAAACAACTCGAATTGCTCGTACAAAACGCTACTATCAAGCCGGCAATTGTGCAAAATAGATGTTATGCCCAGCTTGGCTGGGATAAAACTATTCGTGAGTTTTGCAAATCACATCAAATCCAATATCAAGGGTTTTCATTGTTGACAGCAAACTCAGAGATGCTGATAAATAAAAAAGTTAATTTAATCGCTCAACGATTAAATAAAACTCCTGCACAAACTATTTTTCGCTTTGCTACTCTCATAGGAATTGTGCCACTCACAGGAACCACTAGCAAAATACACATGCAGCAGGATTTAGATATTTTTGATTTCATTTTGACTCCAGAGGAAGTAGAAGACATCGAGTTTGAGGCGCTGGTGTGATCTTCCCTATTTTGTTAGTCCTGTATGAAATGGCAACTTACTTATCCAATGATTTATATTTGCCAGCGCTACCTATTATTATGCAAGAATTGCATATTTCCTCAACTTTAGCGCAAATGACCTTGACTGCATGGTTTTTAGGAAGTGCCTCAATGCAATTAGTATTAGGTCCCATTTCGGATCGGTTTGGTCGTCGACCGATTTTATTGTGGGGTGGCGTAGTATTTGTTTTGGCAAGTTTAGGATGTGGATTAGCAAATAATATCTCTTTGATGTTAATTTCCCGTTTTTTTCAGGGAGCGGTGGTTTGTTCTGTTGTCGTCGCTGGCTATGCCAGTATTCATGAGCTATTCGAGTCCGAGCAAGCGATAAAAACTATAGCCTGGATGGGTGGTGTTGCTATATTGGCGCCCGCCTTTGGACCCTTAATAGGCAGCATTTTATTGCTATTTCAGGATTGGCGTTTATTATTTTTTATTCTAGTTATATGGGGGGTGATTATTTTACTCGCTTTAAAACGGTGGATGCCAGAAAGTTTACCAGCACAAAAGCGTCAACCTTTACAAGTAGCACGCATTTTTAAAGATTACTGGTTAATAGTGTGTTCTCGTGGATTTATGGTAAATACAGGAACATTTTGCTTAATTGTCGCAGCGAGTATTGCTTGGATAGCTGTTGGTTCTTTGTTAGTGATTCGTGATTTCCACTTATCTCCGGTATGGTTTGGTGTTATTCAAGCGCTATTATATGGAAGCTATATTCTTGGGACATTTTTAATAAAATATTATAACAGGATAAAAGGTATGCAAGGAACGGTAAAGCTGGCCCTTAACATTATTTTGTTAAGTGGCTTATTACTGGTTATTTCTACGCATATATGGCCACAACAATTATTTATCTTCATTTGTGCATTGATGCTCTATCAATTAGGAGCAGGGATGGCTCTGGCTCCTTTAAATCGTTTTGCTATTGAGTCCATTGAACAGCCAATGGGAATGCGAGTTGCTGTATTTTTCTTTGCAATGGGTTGGTTTGCAGTTATTGGCAGCTTACTTGCGAGCATTTGCTATAATAAACAACTGTATTCTGTGGCATGGGTAATTTTTCTGCTAGGGTTGTGTGCTGTGTTGGTAAAGTTTTGCGGAGTAAAAAATAAATAATTTTATGGCAAAAAACTGTTGTTCAACACTGCCAAGATCATTTGAATGTATTTTTCTTTATCCTCACCATTGTTTTTATTTAATAAAGGAAAATAATCTAAGGCTGCTGCTGAAACTGTACTGTAAATAAAAAACATAATTAAGTGAGCAGGATATTTTTGAGTGACTTGTCCTTTGCATTGTAACCGTTCTATTACGGCTGTCCAATTAGATGGCGAAATAGAATGATCGCCGACTAGTTCTTGAGCATTTTCTTCTAATGTTTGCCATTTTATTAACCGGCCAATGCGGGGGTCGGCACAATAAGCTTGAATCCGGGTGTTGATAATAAAAGTCAAAAAAGCATTTAAAGTATTGAACTGTTCGAGATCTATTTCGGGGATGATATTACCAATCAAATTACGCTTAACTTCTTTCCATAAAGCTTGTTTATTACCAAAATGATGATAAATCAGGCTCTTATGAACATTGGCTAGTTGCGCGATGTCTTCTATTGAGGTTCCGGAAAAGCCTTTTTGGGCAAATAGCTCTGTTGCTGCTGTAAGTATTTTTTGTTTTGTACTAATCATACATAACCCCTTATAGTCCTCGTTTTATGTATTGAACGATCGGTCAATACGTGATAATATGGATCTAGAATGAACGTTCAATAATTTTATCATTTTTAATGGCATGGATTCAATTTTTATATGGCGAATGGGGGGTAGAAGATGGAGAAAATAAATTTTTCAGAATTTAAAATTCTGGCTCTTATCTCTTTTGTAGCAACTTGTGGCATGTTGGGTACTGATATTCACCTGGCTTCTATACCCCATATCATGACCTATATGCATACCGATAAAGTGCACATGCAACAATCGGTTTCTATTTATTTGTTAGGGATGGGACTTAGTTTATTATTTTATGGCCCTTTATCAGATAAATATGGCCGTAAGCCGGTGGTTATTTTTGGTTTGACTGTGGCTAGTATAGCTTCTTTTATTGCGGTTTTTGTAAATGATATTAACAGCTTTTTGCTGCTGCGATTGTTGCAGGGTATGGGTTCAGGTGTTTGTTTAGGAGTCGGCAGGACGATAGTGGCGGATGTCTTAACTGGTGAGCGCCTGGCATTTGCAGGGTCTTATTTTAGCTTATTCCTGAGCATATCTCCTTTGCTAGCGCCTACTATTGGTGGATATGTACAGCAATGGTGGGGCTGGAAAGCTAATTTCATAATTCTAGGTATACTCTTGGTTGTTTCATTGTTTATGTATGCCCGCTTTTGTCCTGAAACAAACCATCATAAAAATCCACGTGCTTTTTCTTTGCCTGGGTTGTATTTCAGTTACAAATCCTTACTTTCTCACATTACTTTTATGGGTGCGACTCTTCTGACTGGGATTCTTGCAGCGGCAGCTATGATCTATGCGACTACCAGCCCAATTATTTTTCAAACTCAGTACCATATGAGCCCGGTGGCTTACGGCTGGATAACTGCCTTTGCAGCTGTGGGTGGGTTTACAGGAAAATTAATCACGCCTTTTTTTGTGCGTAAAATAGGGAGTCAAAAAACACTCTTCATGGGCTTAATATTATTATTACTAGTGGGTATCAGCCTAACCTTTTTTTACCTAGTGAATTTTATTACCATCCCATTAATTATTATTGCCGTTTTCTTGGTTATTTGTAGTCAGGCATTGGTTATTCCGTGGGGATCTAGTCGAGCGTTAAGCTCATTTCCTGAGAAACGTGGCGCAGCAGGGGCATTATATGGCGGCTTTCAAATGCTAGTGGCTTTTTTGGCTAGTTCTATAGCGGGTTGGATGCAGTATGATGGAATAGGGATTTTAACTCTTTCCTATTTGGTGTTAGGTATTTTGGGGATGGTTATATATTGGAAACTGCTCTTAAACCTATCAAATTTTTGAGAATAATTGCTCACCCTGTAGATTAGAATTCTACGAAAAAACTTCGTCAAAATTAATATTTGGCCAAATATGATAAAAATGATGTAATGGTCCGTGACCCTTCCCCACGGAATTAGATTTCGCCGCTGTTAATGCTGCAAAAGTATAGCGCTTAGCTATAGAGCAGGCTTTAGACATAGAAAAGCCAAGTGCGAGGCAAGAGCAAATCGCAGCGGATAGGGTACATCCCGTGCCGTGAGTATTATTGGTGTTAATCCGCTCGTTTTTGAGCCAAATTTTTTGATTGTTTTTATCTAGGAAAAAATCATTCGATTCTACTCCGTTGTTGTGCCCCCCTTTAAGTAAAACGGCCTGAGGGCCTAAACTTAAAAGCTGAGTAGCTAAATCTTCCATATCGTAAGATGAACCTATCAAGGTATGAGCTTCAGGTAAATTAGGTGTGAGAATAGTTGCTAGAGGGAATAAGTTTGGTTTTAAAGACCTCTATTGCACTTGGTAGTAATAAGGCATCACCACTCTTAGCTATCATAACGGGATCAAGCACAATAGGAATATGGGTAGCGTGCTTTTGTAAAAAATCCGCTACTAAATGGATAATTTCACTAGAATAAAGCATGCCAATTTTTATGGCATGAGGCACAACATCATCAAAAATTGCTTCAAGTTGCTCTTGGATACTCTGTAAAGGGATACTATAACAATTCCTAACACCGCAGGTATTTTGAATTGGCAATGCGGTGAGCACAGTCGTACCATAACAGCCGAAGGCTGAAAATGTTTTTAGATCGGCTTGCAGACCTGCACCGCCGGATCCGTCAAACCCAGCAATGGATAAGGTGATTCGAAATGGTTCGATAGAAATAGATGTAGCGGTTTTAAACATAAAATTATTTTTTCTTTGATTAACTACTTTCAAATACTCGTATACGAGTCATGAGGGATCCTTATTTACTGTGGGAAGAAAAAAACCGATTATTAAAGCCAGGAAAGCTAAGCATACAGGCAATGTTAGGGCCCATAGACCATATGCTGCTTCATATATCCCCCCTAATGCACAACCGATAGTAAAGCCCACAATCGTCGGCCAAATATCCTTGGCTCGGTTACGTGCGGTTACAATCCTATCATGGGTTTGATTTCTTAAAAAAACTTCACATATGTCCATTACGAAGCGAGTAATGTTAGTGGTCATCACTGCAGTTGCTGGTGCGCCTTTCAATGATACTTGAACAAGAGCATTTTGTACCGCCATTGCTGCGACGCCAAACATACCCGCTAGAACGGCGACTGCGGTATTTGGATTAATATGCGCCCCAGTAGTAACGCCTAGGATCAGAAAACTAAAAAGCAATATAAATTGCAATAATAGTAAAAGCCTTACGGAATCCCACCCATCTTTTTCAAACCATCTACTAATAATCGGGTTAAACCCAGGATTATAATAAAAACAGGTACGGATAAGGATAGTGCAATCGGCATTTTATTAGCATTGACTATTTGCGATGTTAGAATCACTAAGTTTCCAGTAATGTGAGAAACAAAGAGACCTTGGAGTCCCAGAAAACTGATGACGTCCACACTTCCGGCGACTAAGCTTAGGACTGTAATTAGCAGTTTTATGCCGAAGGAACCGTTAATTGAGCGCATACAAATTAATCTCTATTTATACAAATTAATTATCTTCAAATTGTTTTCTGATCGGGTGGATATCAGTAGCCACATATGTATCTTATTTGTCAAAATTAGAGTAAGAATGTAATAATAGTTGATTGGTTCTATAGGAATAAATCCCCTTTGCAGAGTCTACGGAAAAGGACATGTGGATTGTACGAATTGCACTTACAAGACCTTATACATTTATTGTATTAGCGCTCTTGCTGTTAATATTGGGACCTTTAACCATTTTTCAGACTCCAAAAGATATTTTTCCCATTATCAATATCCCCGTAGTTAGTGTTGTGTGGAGTTACAGTGGCTTACTTCCCGACGAAATGGCGGGTCGGATAACCAGCACTTTTGAACGAGCTCTCACCACTACTGTTAATGATATTCAGCATATCGAATCGCAGTCACTTACTGGTGTTAGTGTGACTAAAATATTTTTTTATTCATCGGTGAAAATAGCTACTGCTTTAAGCCAAGTAACTTCCATTGCCCAAACACTACTTAGAAACTTACCACCAGGAACGTTGCCACCACTCATCTTAAGTTATAATGCTTCATCGGTTCCCATCATGCAACTAGTGCTGTCCAGTAATACATTAACGGAGCAAGAACTCAATGACTTAGGTAATAACTTTATTCGTACTCAGTTAGCGGTGGTGCAAGGAGCAGCATTGCCCTATCCTTATGGGGGAAAAGTGCGCCAAGTAGAAGTGGATCTTAATCCACAGGCAATGCAGGCTTATAACGTGTCTGCACAAGATGTTAATACCGCTATACTTAATCAAAATCTTATTTTACCTGCTGGGACCGCAAAAATAGATCTTTATGAGTATTTTATTAAACTCAACGCCAGTCCAATTGTACTTAATGATATAAATGATTTACCTATTAGAACTCAACAAGGGGCCGTTCTTTATATTCGTGATGTTGCGCACGTTCTTAATGGATCTCCTCCACAAACTAATATAGTGAATTATAATGGAAAGCGAGCTGTATTAATGACCATTCAAAAAGTCAGCGGCGCGTCTACCCTAGACATTATTAATCAGGTAAAGGCCATTCTTCCCAAAGTGGAGGAAAGCATGCCCCCTGCGTTGAAATTAAAAATATTTGGTGACCAGTCTCTTTTTGTTAAAGCGGCTATTAATGATTTGGTGCGAGAAGGTACTATTGCAGCTGTACTTACCGGGTTGATGATTTTATTATTTGTGGGTAGTTGGCGTAGTACTGTCATTATTATTATTTCCATTCCACTTTCCATATTAGCTTCCATTATTACTTTTTCAGTCCTTGGAGAAACCATCAATATCATGACGCTTGGGGGGTTAGCGTTGGCTGTGGGAATTTTGGTTGATGATGCAACCGTCGCCATTGAAAATATTAATTGGAATTTAGATCAAGGTAAGGAGGTGGAGACCTCTATTCTTGATGGAGCCCAGCAAATTGCCATTCCTGCTTTAGTTTCAACTTTATGTATTTGTATCGTTTTTGTGCCTATGTTTTTTTTGGGCGGGGTAGCGCATTATTTATTTGTTCCTTTGGCAGAAGCAGTTATATTTGCTATGCTTGCTTCTTACATATTATCTAGAACGCTAGTGGCAACGTTAGCGAAATATTGGTTGCATAAGCGAACTGAGCCAACCGAAAGTAATGGCAATGAGGAAGAATCAAAATCAAATTTTTTTAAGCGAATAAACCATCAATTTGAGCATCGTTTTCATGTATTACGTGAGAATTATCGCGATTTATTGGAAAAAATTCTTCATCAACGAAAAGCTTTCATCCTGGTATTCTTGGCTGTTATAATTTTGTCTTTAGTTATTTTATTGCCATGGTTAGGTTCTGATTTTTTCCCCAGTGTTGATTCTGGTCAAATTAAATTACATCTAATGGCTCCCACCGGTATGCGAGTAGAGGAAACCGCAAAAATTTGTGCAGAAGTAGATGACCTCATTCGCGAAGTTATTCCTCCTAAAGAATTAAATACTATTGTTGATAACATTGGGTTACCGGTCAGTGGCATTAATCTTTCGTATAGTAATTCGGGGACAGTCGCGTCTTCCAATGCAGATATTTTAATTTCTTTGCAACAAAGTCATCATTCTACTGAAGACTATGTGCGTAAGTTACGGTTGATTTTACCGAAAAAATTTCCGGGAGTAACATTTGCATTTCTTCCAGCAGATATGGTCGGTCAAATTCTTAATTTTGGATTACCCGCACCGATTGATTTGCAAGTGGTGGGATTAAAGGCTGAATCTAATCGTCAGTATGCAGCATCACTGTTAGATAAAATTAAACTTATTCCTGGAATTGTGGATGCACATATTCATCAAGCATACAATTATCCGCAGTTAAATATAGATGTGGATAGGAGCTTGGCGAAAGAACTTGGTTTGACGCAATTTGACGTTGCTTCTAATATGCTGATTTCCTTATCTGGGAGTTTTCAGACTACACCAACATTTTGGCTAGATACTAAAAATGGTGTTTCCTATCCCATTGTCACGCAAACTCCGCAATATCGACTCGATTCATTGCAAGCATTGCAAAATATTCCCCTCACCAGTATGAGCAGACAATTGCAAATCTTAGGTGCCTTATCCACCGTTAGCCGCAGGGCCGGTTCTGTTGTGGAATCGCATTACAACGTGCAACCGGTTATTGATATATTTGCTGCCGTGCAAGATCGTGATCTTGGCGGAGTAGCACACGATGTTAATCGCCTTATTGCTAATACAGCTAAAGATTTGCCAAAAGGTTCGACGGTTAATGCTCGCGGTCAAATGCAAACCCAGGTGACCTCTTTTAGAAGTTTATATTTTGGACTTATATTTGCCATCATATTAATTTATTTTTTGATTGTAGTTAATTTTCAATCATGGATAGATCCCTTTATTATAATAACCGCATTACCAGCAAGTATCGCCGGCATCGCTTGGATGTTGTTTTTAACTCATACCAGCTTGAGTGTTCCTGCTTTGACAGGGGCAATCATGTGTATGGGTGTAGGGACAGCGAATAGTATTCTTTTAGTGAGTTTTGCTCGTGAATATATGCGGGAAGGCAACAACGCAGTTGCAGCAGCCGTTGCAGCAGGGTTTACCCGCTTACGGCCTGTTTTAATGACTGCTTTGGCTATGATTATTGGCATGTTGCCCATGGCGCTTGGTTTAGGCGCGGGGGGAGAGCAGAATGCTCCTTTGGGACGCGCAGTGATTGGAGGCTTAATTTTTGCAACAATAGCCACTTTATTGTTTGTGCCGGCAGTTTTTTGCTTGATTCATGATCGAAATAAAAGGATTTATAATGAAACAGCAACCTCATAAAAAATCCTCATATGTATTTAATAGACGGATTGTGATAGCAATTTTCATTATGATCTGCATTGCGCTTATTGGAATTGGTTATCGTTTAATGGAATATAGAAATTTGCGCAAAGTAACCAACCAGCAGGCAGTCGTTAACGTCGCTGTTATAAAGGCTGCAGCCGAGCCTATTAAGGAAGAAATTATCTTGCCCGGAAATGTATACGCCTGGCATGACTCTACTATTTTTGCGCGAACAAATGGTTATGTGGTCAAATGGATGGTCGATATCGGCGCGCATGTAAAAGCAGGTGATTTGCTTGCAAGTATTACCGCTCCCGAGGTAAATGCGCAATTACAACAAACAGAAGCGAATCTTAAAACTGCTGAAGCTAATTATTATTTAGCGCATACTACAGCAGAGCGCTGGAAAAATTTATTAAAATCTGAATCCGTTTCCAAACAAGAAACTGACGAAAAAACTAGTAATGAAAAAGCAACGGCAGCAATAGTAGCAGCAACTCGTTCTGATCGTGATCGTCTACGTGCTTTAGTTAGTTTTCAAAAAGTGATTGCTCCTTTTGACGGCGTTATTATGTCAAGAACTACAGACATTGGCCAATTAATTAATGCTGGGAGTGGGACGGTGCCGCTTTTTCGTCTGGTGCAAGTCAATCGTTTGCGAATTTATGTGCGAATTCCGCAATATTACTCCACAAGTATTAGACCGAATTTTACTGTTAAGTTGTATTTTACCGAGCACCCGGGCAAAAGTTACTTAGCCAAATTGCTGGATACTGCAAGGGCTATTGATCCCAAAACACGTACCTTGCTTGCGCAGTTTGCAATTGATAATCCCGATTTTAAATTGTTAGCAGGCGGCTATGCTCAAGTTCATTTGATTTTTCCGGTAAATAAAAACTATGTGCGTTTACCAGTTAATACTCTCATTTTTCGTTCCCAAGGAATGCAAGTTGCAACAATTGACGGTGATAATAAAGTACTGCTTAAGTCTATTACTATCGGTCGTGACTTTGGAGATGTGGTAGAAGTAGTCGCAGGTATTAAGCCGGGTGAGCCGGTTATTGTTAATCCAGCGGATTCGATCTTTTCAGGTGAGAAAGTGCACGTTGTTACTTCTGAGCCCGCAATAAAAACCAAGAAAAATTCATGAAGAGAGTGATTTTATCTCTGAGTGTGATTACGTTAATGGGATGTTCATTCGCTCCAAGATACCAACGTCCTCTTATGGATATTCCTACTAACTATAAAGAAAGTGGGCAGTGGTTGCACGCTAAACCAAGTAGCGCTGTCTTGGATCGTGGTCCTTGGTGGACTATGTACGGTGATCCAGTACTCAATGAGTTGGAAGCACAAATTGTAAGTGCCAATCAAAATTTAAAGGCGGCACTTGCTCGATATGAAGAAGCACGTGCTGTGTGGGCGGTACAACGTTCTGCGTTATTTCCTAGTGTGCTTGGTATATTTAATGCTAATCGTCAACATCTTTCAAAGAATCTTGCTAATTCCCAACCAGTTCGTACCTATAATGATTTTCTGCTTGCGCTAAATCTTAATTACGAACTAGATGTATGGGGTCGCGTACGCAATTCAGTAGCCTCAGCAAAAAAACTTGCCCAAGCCAGTGCTGCCGATCTTGCTATCGTTGATTTAAGCTTGCATGCGGAACTTGCTAGTTATTACTTTGCCTTGAGAGGTAGCGATGACTCGCAACAGGTTTTAGATAAAACAGTAGCCGTATATGAAAAAGCTCTATATTTAACTCGTAAGCGTTACGAGGGCGGAGCTGCGCCAATTGCTGATGTGGATGATGCTCAATATCAACTGAATACAGCGAAGACATTGGCAGCAGACACGCGCTTAAGACGGGCTCAATTAGAGCATGCAATTGCCGTATTAATTGGCCAACCCCCGGCCTCATTTAGCCTGAAAGCAGAAAAAGAAAAATCTAAGATTAAATGGGTTACGATTGCTCCTGAGCTTCCTTCAACTTTACTCGAACGAAGACCCGATGTTGCTGAAGCAGAATTAAAAGTTCAAGCTGCTAATTTTAGAATTGGTGCGGCGCGAGCAGCATTTTTTCCAGCATTCAATTTATCAGCCGCGGCTGGATTTGAAAGCAAATCATTGGGTAGTTTGTTTAAAAGTTCAAGCTTAGTCTGGTCGCTGGGACCCACCACCTCTTCGGCATTATTAAATAATGGTAGCATGCCTCTGGTGACCCAAACGATATTTGATGGTGGCAGATTGATTGCGCTCTCCCAATTAGCCTGGTCACAATATTTTGAAGCTGTCTCTAATTATTGCCAAACTGTGCTTAATGCCTATCAAGAAGTCGAAGATAACCTAGTTGCAATACACCAACTTGATGAGGAATATAAAACCCAAATCATCGCTGCTGCAGCGGCAACCCGGGGATTGAATCAGTCACTATTTCGTAATAAAGGAGGGTTAATTACCTACCTTGATGTAGTTTTCATCCAAAACCTCGCATTGCAGGCTAAATTAGCAGTTATTAATATCTGCGTACGTCGCCAACTCGCCAGCGTCCAATTAATTAAGGCCTTAGGCGGCGGTTATATCAGTCCAATGGTTGAATAGACTTCTTTCGAAACTCGCTGCTGATAGCAAAGTGCAAGGCGCATCGGAGCGCAAAACCGGAGCATACACGCCAATATGTGAAATTTGCATCAGCAGTAGAGTTTCGAAAGAAGTCTAATGTCCGTTATCATCTTGTTCCTGAGCGGAGTTATACGTATTTCCATAATTGATAAATACTAATCAAGAGATATTTTCTCTTAATATTGATTTTTTAAACTAAAAATAGTATTATTTGATGGATTTTATGAGATTTTTTCTCAATTTTAGGTGAATTATGATCGTTAGTTTCTCGCTCGAAAATTGGATGTCTTTTAAGGACCCAGTTCGTTTTTCTATGGTTGCAAGCCGAGAACAGCAACACAAAGAACGCATTCCTAAGGTGAGTAAATATCACATGGGAATACTACCAATTGCTGCAATCTATGGAGGTAATGCATCTGGGAAAACCAATTTTTTCAAAGCGTTAAACTTTGTTAAGGGCTTGGTAGTAAAAGGAACACAGCCTGACGGTATAATTCCATGTGAGCCGTTTCTCTTGGACAGAAGTGCAGAGAAGCCTTCACGTTTTTCCTTTGAGCTTCTTATTGAAGACAACATTTATGAGTATAGTTTTGCCGTTACTAGAAAAGCAGTTCTTGAAGAAAAACTTGTGCAGATTAAAAGCAGCAGCGAGAAGGTCTTATATCATCGGTATGAAGGAAAACCTAATTTTGATACCTCTTTGCAAAAGGACCAGTTTTTGCAATTTGCTTTTAAAGGAACTCGGGATAACCAACTTTTCCTGACTAACTCCGTCTCACAAAAAGTAGAGGATTTTCGTCCAATTTATGATTGGTTCAAGGATTCACTTAAATTGATTGCTCCGGATTCGAGATTTGGGTTATTCGAACAATTTTTGGATGAGGGGACCTCTCTCTATGCGATGATGAATGAAATGTTGCCGCAGCTTGATACAGGTATAACTCGGATAGAGAGGTGAGAAAATCCCATTTGAAAATATGCCAGTTCCTGAGTTATTGAAGACAATGGTGCAAGAAGAGGTGAAAGAAGGGATGACGTTTTGTCTGCTAATTAGAACGATAAATGAACGCTTTGCTGTGACTAGGAATAATGGCGAACTTATTGCTAAGAAACTATTCACCTATCATTCTAAGATTAGATGGAACAGAGGCTAAGTTTGAGATGCGACAAGAGTCTGATGGCTCGCAGCGTATTATTGATTTGCTACCTGAGTTTTTAGATATTTCTGCTTCTGGCTCTAAAAAAGTTTATGTTATTGATGAACTGGATCGTAGCTTGCATACACATCTAACCAGACGTTTAATTCAAGGATATTTGTCTAGTTGCTCTGCAAAAAGTCGAGCTCAATTGCTGATGACGACGCATGATGTCTTGCTTATGGATCAACAATTACTTCGACGTGATGAAATGTGGGTAGCTGAAAGGAATACCGATGGTATTTCTAGTTTATTTTCATTTAGTGAGTTTAAAGACGTTCGTTACGATAAAGATATTCGAAAAAGTTATCTACAAGGACGCTTAGGTGGAATTCCCCGAATTTTGCTGGATTACACTTTTATGAGCAATCCAAGTATTGGTCAAGAAAATAAAAGGAAAGATTAGTGGCGAAAAGGAGACCATTTCAACGTCCGTTGGGTCAACTGCCATATAAAAAATTATTTATAATTGCGGTCGAAGGTAACAAAACTGAAGTTCAATATTTTAATTATTTGAAAAATTTACCAGATTTGCAATCAATTGCTCAAATTGAGTGTTTGAAAAGTAATCATAAGAGTTCTCCTCCACAAGTTTTAAAAAAAATGCTGAATTACTGTAAGAAGGAATCTTTGAAAGAGTCTGATGAAGCATGGTTGGTTGTTGATAAAGATCAATGGACTGATCAACAGTTGATGCAGCTCTATGAATGGTCCCAGCAAGCCGAAAATTATGGTTTTGCTCTTAGCAATCCCAAATTTGAATACTGGCTTCTTCTTCATTTTGAGGACGGAACTAATATTAATGCCTCTCACCAATGTGACAAGCGTTTAGAAAAGCATTTTCCTAATTATGAGAAAAGCAAAAGCATTGATTTACGAAAAATTACTTTAGAAAAAATTAGTGAAGCCATCAAGCGAGCAAAGAGCCGTGATAATCCACCTTGTACTAGTTGGCCCTGTACTATGGGTGTGACTACGGTTTATAGATTAATTGAAAGCATCCTGAGATCTTTTATTGAAAAAACGATCAAAAAAATATGAAATAAATTTATTTGAAGCAGTTAGCTCAGATATTCATAATTGGGATGATTCAATGATAATTGAAATTCCATGGAGTATTACAAATACTTATAAATTTAGGGTATCTAATTTTATTATCAAATTTGAAAGGCTGAAGTCATGCTGTTAATTTCTGTTGCCTTAATGCCGAGTTTTTTGGCAGTTTTTTTCCATGAGGCAACGGCCTCTGATACCTCGGCAATAATATTCTCGGCTTCTTTTGTCGATAAATCAAAATAACTGGCAACGCTCATAACTAAATCAATTGATGCTGTAGCATCATCCATATTGATGGCAGTGGAAAGAATGCGTGATTTTATTTCAATAGGAACAGGATTTAGGTCGTAAGCAGGGCATAACCGCCAGCCCACGCCATCATATAAAAACCCATGATTACGCAGATGATCATCAGTGTTAGAGATTAATATGTTAAAAACAATTCGTCGCCAAAGTGCTTTTATATCTTCTTTTGGGTGAGAACCGTGTTGTCGAAGAGCATCAACAATTTCAAGGTAGCTATGCATTTCATTGTCTTTAGCGCCTAACATGCTCATTGCTGATAAAAAAGGAATACGTTTTTTTTGCGAACGGTCAAATCGGCGTGATATCAATACTGGTTGATTTAAAACTTTTTCAATTCTAAACATCGGAACGGCGATATTTGCTTGCTTAGCCAATGTTAATGCCAATGCTTCCCAAAGTACTATATTCGTTTCATCCAGCTTGTTGGGAAATTTTGCGATGGCAAGATGACCTTCTTTATCGCGTATGGATGCTTTGGGTCGAGCGCCTCCCAGTGATGAACCTGGGGCCAGTAAAAGCTTTAAATCTTCTTCAGTAGCATTATCATCAGTCACTCGTTTGCTGGCGTTGAGTAATTTTGGCAAGTCAATTAATGGTGGAATTTTTTGATGATCCCGATTAGCTAAAAATTCTCCTCCTTCTTCCAGGGAGAAACGTATCGCTCCTTCGCGCGCTTCGTCGTTGACCATTAGTAAATAATCAACTTCCATGAGTGTGCGAGGTGATCGTTTTTCGCGTTCGGCAATAAGTCTTTCTGAGCGGCGCATTAATATCCGTCCCCATCGATCAGGCGCAGAATCACCGATTGCCCCAAATAATGGTTTTTCTGCCAGGGTATGATGAGGGCCTATATTTAATGGTAAAGCGGGTTCCAAAGAAAAACGCTTATGAAAGTTTAACCAGGTGTTATCATATTCAAATGTAGCGCTTTCGTGTCCATTACGAGTATGTGCCCACAGTCTGCCGGCTAATACGGGGTTCTCGTCCAGATCTATATAAACAAAAATTTTTTTACTCATAATGGGCCACTGAAATTTTTTATTTCAACTCCTAGTTTTTCTTAGATTGCCTAATGCGTTTTGGTAGTAGTTCTTCTTCAAGTGTCCTGCCGACACGGTCATATTGAAGATCCGCTAAATCGTTTAACCTTCCAGATAACCCGAGTATGAAAAGCACCGTGGCATAAATTCCCATTGCGACACAGGCATCGCCTTTTTCAACTTTATTTAAAGTAGTGCGACTAATAAAGGCGCGATCCGCCATCATTTGCGTCGAAATCCGTCGTCGCCGGCGTGCATCTTTAATATCTTTGCCTAATTTGCTCAACGCCCTTTTGATGGGAATAGGCAAGGTCAATGTTAATCGTGATTTTTTCATCTTAATGCTCATTAAAAAAAACATTATAATACTTAATGTATAACATAATGAACATTAAATCAATAGGTAATCATTTATTCCTAATAGCTACTTTTTTGTTTTATGCTAAATTGAAATATACATGAATGCAATTATTGGTAGTTATTTATGACTCTTCCGAAATCACGTGACGGCAAAGCTCTTGCAGCACGAGGCTGGTGGCCGCTTGTCTGCTTAATCCGTGGATTTAAATATCTCTTTCAGGCTGGACTCATCGGATGGGCGGCTTTAGCTATCTACTATTCAAATCTGCCCTGGGATTGGTTACGGCTGGTGCTGGCGCTTGGGTTTGCAGGGTTCGGTATTTGGACGTTATGGTTTGCACGCAAGAGATTCTTTTCTCTAGTTTTTGTAGCACTGTTTGTGGTTGTGCTGGTCTGGTGGTTGAGTATCCAGCCTTCCCATTATCGTCATTGGCAGCCTGAAGTGGCCGTTATGCCACGGGCGATCATTGCAGGAGATCGGGTACGTATCACCGGTTTTCGCAACTTTGATTACCGCAGCCGGAATGATTTTACCATTCGCTATGAAGAGCGCGAGGTATCGCTATCGCATCTGATTGGGGTGGATTTCTTCATTTCTTATTGGATGCCTGGGCCAGTAGGGCATACTTTTCTAAGCTTTATTTTCGACAACGCACCGCCTATTAGTATTTCTATCGAAACAAGACCTGAGATTGGCGAAGGATTTTCGCCGATCGCTTCGCTCTTCAAGCAGTTTGAATTGATTTACGTCGTGGGCGACGAACGGGACATCGTGCGTGTTCGCACCAACTACAGAAATGAACAGGTTTTTCTCTACCATATAAAGATATCGCCTGAAAATACTCGCCAGCTCTTTCTAGTCTATCTCAAGCGGGTTAACGAACTCGCCGACCGGCCGGAATTTTATAATTTGCTGAGCAACAGTTGCACTGTTAACATTCTACGTTATGCAAACTCCGCCGGTCGGGTCAGACGCTTTGACATCCGTCATTATTTAAATGGTTGGATCGATGGTTATCTTTTTAGCGCGGGCTGGCTGAACACGACTATACCTTTTGACGAACTACGCCAACTTTCTAATATTAACCAGGCTGCACAGGCTGCTAATCACTCTGCGGATTTTTCCCAGCGTATTCGCGCAGCACTCCGCCGGCACGGCCTTAAAGAAAAATATGCCAGAAAAAAAATTATACCTATCGATTTTGGCTGTATTAACGCTGGTAATCTTTATTGTCGTTTTTGCATTTATACCGAGAATTCCTCAATGGAGCAGCTATCATCAATTTAGCGATGTGCGGAAAATGGCGGGAATTCCGAATTTTGCCAATGTTATTTCTAATATACCTTTTATTTTGGTGAGTATTCTTGGTTTTCTATCACTTTGGCAACAATGGCAAAATAAAAATTTACCTGGAAAAGAGGCTATTGTTTTTTTAATTTTGTTCATTGGCGTTTTCATGACTGGTATTGGCTCCGCTTATTATCATTGGTTGCCTGATAACAACAGTTTAGTGTGGGACAGGCTACCAATGACTATTATTTTTATGTCGTTACTATCACTAACGATCATGACAAGAGTCGATTATGAACTAGGGTTTTGGCTATTAATCCCACTCATCTTATTTGGAATTTTTTCGGTTTTATACTGGCATTGGACTGAATTATTAGGTAAAGGTGATTTAAGATTATATGTAATAGCGCAGTTTTATACAGTTTTTTTGATTATGGTTATTCTTTATCTCTTTCCAAAATCTTATCCGCCATTAAAAATATATATTGGGATGTTTATTTTTTACGGGTTGGCGAAACTGTTTGAACATTTTGACCTCGGCATTTATAGATTAGATGGACTCGTGAGTGGACATACTTTAAAACATATTT
>CAVQTK010000008.1:0-17983 GCA_963716455.1 uncultured Pseudomonadota bacterium | reverse complement strand
AGTCCATCTATATCTATATTACTAATAGTTATCAGCAGCTCACTAACCGCAATTTTCCATGCTAAAGAAATTGCTGGCCGCCAATAAATTAATCTTGCCTCTAGCTTAATATTTGAATATCATACAGAAAAAATTTAGTGATAATAAACTAGTAGGCCTCCATGAAAAAAACTGTTCACTTTTCTTCCAATCACATTAAAAATGAAAAACTTAAGATATGGGTTAATCAAATAGCTGACCTTTGCCAACCAGATAAAATCCATTGGTGTAACGGCAGTCAAGAAGAGTATGATCATCTTTGTTCCCAAATGGTTTCTACCGGAACTTTAAAAAAACTAAATCCGCAACTACGTCCTAACAGCTATCTAGCTCTATCTGACCCTAGTGATGTTGCTCGAGTTGAAGATCGCACTTTCATCTGTAGTCTTAAACAGGAGGATGCGGGTCCAACGAATAATTGGGTTGATCCATTAGAAATGAAGGCAACGTTAAATAACCTTTTCCAAGGTTGCATGCAAGGTCGAACTCTTTATGTCATCCCTTTCTGTATGGGTCCATTAGGATCACCCATTGCACGCATTGGGGTTGAGCTCACTGACTCACCATATGTAGTAGTTAGTATGCGTATTATGACCCGAATGGGACAGAAAGTGCTCGAACAATTAGGAAATGAAGATTTTATCCAATGTCTACATTCTGTAGGGGCGCCACTTAAAACCGGTGAAAAAGATACCTCTTGGCCTTGTAATAAAGAACAAAAATATATTGTCCATTTTCCAGAAGAACGTGCGATTTGGTCTTTTGGCAGTGGATATGGAGGGAACGCTCTTTTAGGTAAAAAATGTTTGGCATTACGCATTGCCTCGGTTGTTGGTCAAAAAGAGGGCTGGCTAGCTGAACATATGTTAATTTTGGGAGTAGAATCTCCACAAGGAGAAAAAACTTATGTTGCTGGAGCATTTCCTAGTTCTTGTGGAAAAACCAATTTTGCCATGTTAATACCTCCACAGTCCTTTCTAGACTGGAAAGTAACTACAGTAGGAGATGATATCGCCTGGATTAAACCAGGCAATGATGGCCGCCTGTATGCCATAAATCCCGAAGCAGGCTATTTTGGAGTAGCACCCGGAACTTCATTCAAAACTAACCCCAACATCATGCACACCATTAATAAAAACACTATCTTTACCAATGTGGCTTTAACTCCCGAAGGTGATGTCTGGTGGGAAGAAATGACAGAAACTCCTCCTGAACGTCTCATCGATTGGCAAGGACAAGAATGGACCCCGCAGTGCGGCCGTAAAGCTGCCCATGCTAATGCCCGATTTACAGTATCTACTACACAATGTCCCTCTCTAGATAGCGAATGGGAAAATCCCGAGGGAGTGCCTATTAGTGCTTTTATTTTCGGTGGCAGAAGAGCTACCACTGTTCCATTAGTTTATCAAGCAATAAACTGGGAGGAGGGTGTATATTTAGCGGCCACTACCGCTTCTGAAACTACAGCTGCCGCAAGTGGAGCTGTAGGAATAACTCGCCAAGATCCAATGGCTATGCTACCTTTTTGTGGCTACAATATGGCTGATTATTTTCAACACTGGCTAGATATCGGAAAGCATTTAATATCGCCTCCAAAAATTTTTAGAGTTAATTGGTTTCGCAAATCTAATGAGGGTAAATTATTATGGCCTGGTTATAGTGAGAATATGCGCATTCTGAAATGGATTTTAGATCGAGTTCACGAATCGGTGGATGCTGAAAATTCTCCTATAGGATTTACTCCTAGCTATGAAGATATAGAATGGCAGGGCTTAGAAATGACTCCTCAACGATTTTCTGAGCTTATGACGATTAATTTAAACCAGTGGGTAAAAGAAATTAAATCTCATGAGGAGTTTTTCAATAAATTTAATACACGCTTACCTAAAGAATTTACCGCTATTTTAAATAAATTGTTCAAGACTTTTGTTTTGGAAAATGAGTGTCAGCACGCCTCTTAAATAATTATGCAAAAAGAATTAATAAACAAACCCGAAATTATATTAATTGGTTTATCTGTACGTACCAATAACAAAAACGAAATAAATCCCCAAACTGCTAAAATTAGCAAATTAGCGGAACAATTTTTTGCACAAAATATTACCACAAACATCCCTGAGCGAAAAAATCCGGGAACAATCTTCGCTGTTTATACCGAGTATGATAGTGATGAACAGGGAGATTATACTTATTTTATCGGTGAAGAAGTTTGTAGCCCTGAAAAAATACCGAATGGTTTAAACAAATTAATAATCCCACCCTCTAAATATCAAAAGCTCACCACTAAATCGGGCAAAATGCCAGAAGTTGTCATTGATGCTTGGCAACAAATCTGGAAGATGACATCAACTGATTTTCTTGGCGAAAGAACATATCAAGCCGATTTTGAATTATATGATGAACGTGCAAAAGATCCGGGAAATACCAGCTTAGATATTTACATAGGAATAAAAGAGCTAATGTAACTGTACTGGCTAGAAGAAATGAATCAATAAGTGTGATTATTACTATAATCACACTTATTGATAGATTGCAATTAAAGCCGGCGATGGTTATTTCTTAATTAATTACTTACACTTTTCTTTCTCATACCCATCGCCGATGTCACAATACTGTTTATCTTGAATTAGTAGCAGATCTTTTAAAGCTGCTTTTAAGCCGACGTGAAGGAGCACTATAAGAACGAGATGGACGGGTTGTAGCTTTTCGCGTAGAAGTTCTACGATTTGTCGTCAATGTCTTATTTTTGGGCGTAACTTTGCTAACACTCCCTCCAGTGATTTTACGTAATAAATTACCAATTCCCCCCCGAGATACCATGCTCTTTTTACGATGCAAAGTGGGAGTTTTTTTAACACTGGTAGTACGACGAGGAGTTGTTTTACGACTAGAAATGCGGCTGGCTGAACGCTTAGGAGCTGCTTTTCTTGAGGCAGGACGCTTAGGTTGGCCTTTTGCAGTTAAAGTTGAACTTCTTTTTGAGCGGCTTGGAGTCACTCTGGTAGTGGATTTTGGACTGCTTTTCCGACTTCTAGTAGTTAACCCTTTATTTAAAGTCGATCGTGCTGTTTTGCTTCCTTTACTCCTACTAGGGATTAGACTTTTCCCCGACCTTTTTAATTTGCTAGTTTGTGTTGATCTATCAGCGCGTGCCATAAACAAATCCTCCTGATTAAAAAATTTAAGTCTCTGCATTGATTTTAGGAAACATATGCAAATATTTCCAATAAATTGATTATTTGCAAACAAAATTTGAATAGCCTATTCTTAATTGATAACAAGAATACAGCCTCTTTCAGCAATTAAATCAAATATGAATTAATTCAGATGACTTTTATTCTCATATATCCTTTTTTATTCTCAACTGCAGGTGTGATAAACTTTCTACGCCATAAAAAACTATATTTAAACGGGCAAGTTGTGTGTTAATGAGGTAACATGAAATGAAATTGGCGATTCTTTCACGAAGAAAAAATATTTATTCGACATCTCGACTTAAAGAAGCCGCAGAACAACGTGGACATGAAGTGCTAGTCATTGACTATATGAGATGCTATATGAATATTAGCTCGGAAAAACCAATCATTTATTACAAAGGTCGTAAACTTCCTTTATTCGATGCCGTCATTCCTAGAATTAGTCCAGGTAGAACATTCTATGGAACTGCAGTAGTTAGACAATTTGAAACAAGAGGCACATTTAGCATTAACCCATCCATTAGTATTACCCGATCTAGAGATAAATTGCGTTCCTTACAACTTTTATCCAGAAAAGGCATTGATATGCCCATTACCGGTTTTGCTTATTCTCTTAATGATGTTGACAAACTAATTAAAATGGTGGGTGGACCACCCCTTATCGTCAAGCTCATTGAAGGCACCCAAGGAGTAGGCGTCATCTTAGCAGAAACCAAAAAGGCCGCAAGTAGCGTTATCCAGGCATTTATGGGACTTAACGCTAATATCATTATCCAAGAGTTTATTGATGAAGCCCGTGGCGCGGATATTCGTTGTTTTGTTGTGGGAGACAAAGTGGTTGCTGCTATGGAACGGCAAGCAGAGCCTGGAGAATTTCGTTCTAATATTCATCAAGGCGGTATGGCCAAGGCAGTCAAAATAAGCAAGGCAGAACGCGATATGGCTGTTAAAGCTGCCAAAATCATGGGATTAAAAATGGCTGGAGTTGATCTGTTAAGATCCAAACGCGGCCCTTTAATTATGGAAGTAAACTCTTCTCCAGGCCTAGAAGGAATTGAAGCTGCCACCAATCAGGACGTTGCTGGAATGATTATTGACTATATTGAAAATCATGCAAAACCCATAGGCCCAAAAGATCATTATGAAGGATAATCTTTTATGAGCAAAAAAACTCATGAAATTATTATTAATGGAATTACAGTTCATCCTGGGGAACGTATGACTATTATGTTACCCATGCCTAAACTCTATGATTGGACCCCTATGAACATGCCCGTGCATATTATTAGAGGAAAGGATAGCGGTCCAGTGTTATGCGTCACGGGTGCTTTGCATGGTGATGAAATTAATGGTGTTGAGATAATTCGTAAATTGCTCAAAAAAGCCTTTCTAAAAAAAATTTGCGGCACATTGATTGCTGTACCTATTGTAAATATTTATGGATTTCTTTATCAAAATCGTTATTTAATGGATAGAAGAGATTTAAATCGATCCTTTCCGGGTTCTAGCAAAGGTTCCCTCGCTTCTCGTTTAGCTTATTTGGTAATGAATGAATTAGTCGCACATGCAACCCATTTTATAGATTTACATACTGGATCGCAGCAGCGTAATAATCTTCCACAAATTCGCGCTAATCTGGATATGCCCATTACTGAAAGATTAGCCAAAGCATTTGATGCACCTGTTATATTGCATGCGAAAGAACGAGATGGATCACTGCGACAAGCAGCGAATGATAAAGGCATTCCTTTGCTATTATATGAAGCGGGCGAAGCACTGCGATTTAATGAGTCGGCTATTCGTGTGGGGCTCAGAGGCATTATTAATGTAATGCACGTACTAAATATGCTACCGGAAATAAATGTTCCCGTTCATTATCATTCGTCTATAGCCCGCTCAAGTTACTGGGTACGTGCCGCACAAAGTGGTATCTTACGCCCATTTAAAGCACTGGGTAAAAGAATAAAAAAAAATGAAATACTTGGAATTATTGTCAATCCGATTGGTCAAGAAGAATACGCTATAAAAGCGCCCTTATCTGGCATTATAATTGGCAAAACTAATTTACCTTTAATTCATGAAGGAGCAGCATTATTTCACATTGCTTGCTTCAAAGAATTAAAAGGAATCGATAAAGCAATTGAAGACCGATCAGAAGAGTTACTACCTTGGATGGAAGTTTAAATTTGAAAGACTATCCTTTGTTAGTCGGTTGGAGGGAATGGTGCACGTTGCCAGAATTAGGCATTCCAGCTATAAAAATTAAAATCGATACCGGCGCTAGAACTTCAGCTCTACATGCTTTCAATATTAACTCTTTTTATAGAAGAGGCAAAAAATTTGTAAGCTTTTCAGTACATCCTCTTCAAGCGAATAATCAAATTTTGATTAAATGTGAATCGTTAGTTATTGAAGAACGTAGCATAATGAGCTCAAATGGCCACAGAGAACATCGTTATGTTATTTTAACCCCTATCAGCCTGGGTGATCAGATGTGGAATATTGAATTGTCTTTGTCCAATCGCGATCCTTTGAAATTTCGCATGCTACTTGGACGTGAAGCGATGAAGAGCTGCACCACTATCGATCCCAATCGTTCTTTTTTTCTAGGTAAAATTAAAAAGAGACAATTAGAAAAAATATATCAAATTTAAATGCATCAGCCATTAAAGTTAGATGTTGGATAAGTTGTAGTTAATTGTTTTTCTAAACGATCAGAAGCTTCCTCTAATGATAAGCCTCGATGTCGCCATTCACGAGCTATACATTTTAAAGATAAGTCCAAAAAGAAATCCTTATTATGAACTCTAATCATAGTTCGTCCAGCAGCTATAGCTTCAGAAATCTGGCATAAAATAGCAAAAGCCATAGTTAATCTTACTTCATTTGTTGGTATGAATCGATGGAAAATTGTTTTCGGCTGTAATAATAAATTAGTTAGTTGCATCCAACAATATTGATTATATCCTGCAGACTTTCTGAGAAGTAGTTGGAATTTTTCATCAGGAATGCTTCTAGTGTCAAAGCGATGACCGGCCATTTTGACTAATATTGGAGAAGTAAAATTTAACGCAGTATGTCGTGGTAAATAATATTCGTCAGAAATTTCACCTTTTCTAAATAAACTGATTAATTCTGCTAATCCCTCGGCAAGTTCATGAATCTCTTGTTGCAATTGACAAGAACCCACTAAGGTTGGATCTGTTTCTCCGTAAATGAGACTCATGGAATGCAAGGTATTACGCATATTACGTAGCTCTGGACGGCGAGTTATCTGGCTTTGATTAATAACAATATTCAATAATATTTGAATTAAGCAGTATTTTAATCTGTTCAATTCACTGAAACTCATAATATCCATTGATATGATCGATGAATCTAGTTTTTCCAATAAAAATTTTGCAGATATTATATTCTTTCTAATATTATTTTTTTGTATTTTAAAAAAGTCATTAGATCTGGACAAAACATTCATTAGTTTGTATTGATTAAACATTTTTGCAACTGGCTGACTTAAAAGTTTCCGTACCTGAGTTTTTGAAGATGAAAAATTTTTATCTCGAGAAGAACTCACACTTGAAGTCATTTTTGATTTTCTTAATATAAATTTATTTTCTTCATGTTTATTTTTTAACGAAAGTCTGGTTTCTGGGTTGGGCCTATGTATCTCTTTACTAGTTATTTTATCCTTCTTTTTAATTGCTCTTTCCATATGTTTCGCAAGTACAGTAAATTTTTGTTGATAATCATTAATCTGATTTTTAAACTCTATACATAAAGTTACAATATTACCATTGCTTGCGGATGAAATATTCGAAGTATCGTTAAATTTTTGAATGAGAGCATAATTTTTTAAAATATTAATCTCTAAGTTAGTTAGTGTTTCTTGCTCTTGCATGATATGAGGAAGTAAATCAGCATCCTTAAGCTCTTGTTGAAGTGAAGAAAGCTGTTTACTATTGCTGCTATATTGAATCATCAGAATTTCAGCTTCCTTTTTGAGTCGATCATAGTCTATAACCTGCTGCCTTTCTCTGCTTGAATTAAGAAAAAACTTAGTTATTTCATCTTGCACTTTCTTTCTAAGTATGTCGATTCTTTTAGTAAGAGATAATAATTTCTCCTCAGGCGGTTCTTGAGTATTCCTTGAATTTTTATCCAAAATCCCCATATGAGACAACATGTCATTTTTTTTAAGAAGAATGAGTTCTTGCTGAATGCTCATCGCCTCTTGTGTTATTTGTTTTTGCTCATTTTTTGGTAAATTTTTAATTTTTGGTAGTAATTCTTTTGCTTCTTGAAAAAAACTATTCAAAGTTTTTTCTATGTTAAAAAATAATTTTGCATCCTCTCCACTTACTACAATATTTCGAATATTTGATGATTGATTAAATAGATTTATAATAGACTTTTTATCATTTTTAATAGCTAAATCTAACGGAGTTTGAAAATTCTTATCTCTAATATCAATCTTTGCTTTAGAGTGAAGAAGTAATTTTATTATTTCAATATCTTCTGGATTACAAGTAACGGCTGAATGCAAAATTGTTCCGTAATCTCGTAACTTTTGGGTTACATCAGCTTTTTTTTCAATCAAATACTTCATTGTCCCAAGATTATTTGTATGCATAGCTGCCATTAATGGATTCAAGCTTCTTTTATCTTTTTGATTGACGTCAGCTTTTCTTGCGATTAAATATTTCACTAATCCAAAATTCTGCTTTTCTATTACCAATATTAATGGAGTAACCCTCATACCGGACGCTTCTGAGTTCAAATCTGCTTTTTTGTCTATTAAGGCTTTAACAATCAATACATTAACCGGATCATTAATACAAGCTAGATGAAGAATTAGCAACTTCGATGGACCATAAAATTTATTTAAGTCAGCGCCGTGGAATAATAATATATTTACTATGTCAACATGCCCAAATTGAGCAGCAATCAGTAATGGAGTTTCACCTTTATGTTCAGCATTAACATCGGCTTTGGCATTAATTAATAAGTCTATACTGCTCTCATCTCCCAAGCGATGCAAAGCATCTAACACTCTACTCAACATACTTCCCCGCTCCTCCTCCCCAAGTTCAGGCATATTTTCTTCTTCAGCTGTTTGCAGTTCATGTGCGTCATATTCCCATTGACGTAAAACTTGAATTTTTTGCTCATTAGTAAGAGTATTATCTGCAACAACCTCTAAAGGATGCCCATACACGCTGGTTGGATCGAGTAACGCTTTTGAAAAATCCGTCATATCTTAACCATCAAAATCATTAGCCAACAAAACCAAAGTACAATAAAAAGATTGCTACGAGCAAGGTAAAAATCCCTACTCCAAAATAAAAACCAGCATGGTTTTGGAAATATAACATGGATTTAGGGGCTGCTTGAGGAAAATTTAAGCGCACTATTCCTTTAATCAAAGTCAACCATGCTAATAAAGTAATGACTATACGCCAATCCGCCACCCAAATATTATGCATTAAAACGAGAATTATCCCCAGAATAATCGCAATAAAGGAAGTCAAAATTATAAGTGTAGGCTGTTGAGACCACTGCTGAAATATGAGCTGAAACACGCGATGATTCGCTAGCATACTGACGCTCATTATGAGCAAATATAATCCCAAAGCCTGAGCTAAAAAAATAGATACTGCCATAAGAAACTCCTTAGTTTAAAGCTATCACATTTGATTATAGTCTATAGTTGCCCTGAATTCCGGCAATTAAAGCTTCACCAAATTCTGAACAACTTACCTCAGTGCTTCCATCCATCAATCGAGCAAGATCATAGGTTACTATGTGTTTCTTTATGGTAGTTTCGATGCTGTGAATAATTAAATCGGCAGCTTCTTTCCACCCAATATGGCGCAACATCATTTCTGCGGAAAGAATTAATGAGCCTGGGTTAACTTTATTTTGACCCGCATACTTTGGAGCAGTACCATGGGTTGCCTCAAATAAAGCTGTTCTGTCTCCCATATTTGCACCAGGAGCGATACCAATGCCACCCACTTGTGCTGCTAGAGCATCAGAAATATAATCTCCATTCAAATTCAGTGTAGCAATAACGCTATATTCTTCAGGACGTAATAAAATTTGCTGTAAAAAAGCATCAGCGATCGCATCTTTAATGATAATTTCACGACCACTGCTAGGATCTTTAATTTTATGCCAAGGTCCTCCATCAAGTGGCACAGCGCCAAATTCTTTACGCGCAACTTGATAACCCCATTCCTTGAAAGCCCCTTCAGTAAACTTCATAATGTTACCTTTATGCACAAAAGTGACAGAATTTCGTCCCTCATCCAAAGCATACTGAATAGCTCGCTTCACTAAACGGCTCGTTCCTTCCTCAGAAACAGGCTTAATTCCAATGCCACTACTATGGGGAAAACGAATTTTTTTCACTTGCATTTCATTTTGTAAAAACGCAATTATTTTCTTTGCTTCTGCACTATAGGCAGGCCATTCAATACCCGCATAGATATCTTCAGAATTTTCACGAAAAATGACCATGTTCACTTTTTCTGGATTTTTAACAGGGGTGGGAGTGCCGGAAAAATAGCGGACCGGACGAAGACAAAGATACAAGTCTAATTCCTGTCGTAAAGCCACATTTAATGAACGAATACCCCCACCAACCGGAGTGGTTAAAGGTCCTTTAATTGCCACAACATAATCGCTTATTGCGGTTAAGGTTTCTTGTGGAAGCCATTCATTAGACCCATAAATTTGAGTAGCCTTTTCTCCCGCATAAATCTCCATCCACTGGATACGTCGTGAATGCCCATAGGCTTGATACACCGCTGCATTTACTACTTTTTGCATAACAGGGGTAATATCAATGCCAATACCATCCCCTTCAATGAAGGGAATAATAGGATCATTGGGAACAGTTAAGGATAAATCCGAATTAAGGATAATTTTCTTTCCTTGCGAAGGAACTTTTATTTTTTGATAGGCCATATAAACAACTCCACTCTTCTCTTCTTTTAAAGATTAGCATGCGCACTTCTCATCAGCAACATAGCGTCTCCATAACTGAAAAAACGATACTGATTTTGAATAGCTGTCTCATATGCCTGACGAACTAAATCATACCCCCCAAAAGCACTTACTAACATCAATAAACTGGTTTTAGGAAGATGAAAATTAGTTAGTAACATATCAACGCAACGGAAAATAAAACCAGGACGTATAAATAAATTAGTTTCTCCTGAGAAAGGTCGACAAATATCACGTTGCGCAACGGTTTCAAGACAACGAACTACAGTAGTGCCTATTGCAACTACTCTCCCCCCTCTCTTACGGCATTTATTTATAGCATCACAAGCCGATGCCGAAAATTCCATATATTCACTATGCATTTGATGGTGTAATAAAGATTGAACGCGCACAGGCTGGAAGGTCCCGGCGCCAACATGGAGAGTAATGGAAGTCGTATAAATATTTTTTTCTTGCAACGCCTTTAAAATTTTATGATCAAAATGTAATCCTGCTGTTGGAGCAGCCACCGCACCACACTCTCGAGCATAAACAGTTTGATAGCGCTCTTTATCTATAGAATCTACTTCACGTCGAATATATCGGGGCAAGGGAATGGAACCATATTTTTCAAGAAGTGAAAGAAACGAGCTAGAACCTTCTATTTGCAGACAATAAAGGTCTTGATAACGGCTCACGACAGTGGCTACAAATGCATCTGCTAAATAAACCTGACTACCTATCGCAGGCGATTTACTTGCACGAATATGTGCCAACACCTCATGATCCGACAAAATACGTTCAACTAAACATTCTATTTTACCACCACTGGCTTTATGACCAAACAATCGTGCGGGAATAACCTTCGTATCGTTAAAGACAATCAAATCTTCTGGCTCAAGCCAGTTAAGAATATCAGTAAACTGTTGATGAAAAATAAGTTGCTTAGTTATATTTATACATAGTAAACGACTTAAGCTACGTTCAGCTAAGGGATATTGAGCGATTAAATTTTCCGGCAGATCAAAATCATAATCACCGAGCTGGTCATATGCCATCATACTTAATATAATAACATGATGTTTATTAAGAGCCAACGAGGTTGGCATTTGCTTTGGCAAGCCACCCGCACTTTTCAGAAAGAAAAAAAATTACTTTTGCTTCCATTCATAAGTAGCAGTTTCTATTTTTTATTCTTTAGTGCAATAACTCTGTTAACCGGATACATGAGGTTAAAAGGCTTCGATATGAGGACTCTACCCACTGTGCAAATTATAATGGGTTATGCAGCGATTCTAGTAATCTTTTTTTTTATTAACGTCATTGCCGGTTATTTTGACACTGCTTTAATAACTTGCTTAAACCATTATGATGCGCAAAAAAAACCCTTACTATCTAAGGGCTTATCAAGTGCAAGCCGTCTCTTTCCAAAAATATTTTTATGGATTTTGACCCAATCTACTATTGGAATTTTTGCAATTTTTTTTCCAAAAAAAATTAAAAAAATAAAATTCTTGCATCAACAACTTTCCGGTTTATCCTGGCAATTTGCCTGCTTTATGGTATTTTTTTTATTAATCGAACGCCGACAAAAAATTTGGCAGACTATCCGTACCTCAAGCCAAAAAATGCATGATTATGCAGGTGAAGCGCCAAAACTTAGCTTTAGCATAAGCTTAATTACCTTTTTAGGACGTTTATTAGCACTCATTCCTTCTTTCGTAGGTTATTATATTGGCCAATCACCTTGGATTATAATAGGGATATCTACAACTGTAATTCTATTATTTATACAAACAGTATGGCGACACGCGGCTATGCTAACTATTCAAAGGGCAATATACGTATATATTGTTCATCAAAAAATTGCCCGGAATTTTAATGAAATGAGTTTATCTACAGCGATTGTTCCAGGAAAATTGTAAGCATTCAAATCACGAGTAGCGGTAGCACGCGCGAAACATACGTTCTAGGACTTTTTCCTGTAAATAGAGTTTTATCTTGCGATGGTAATCTTCGGTGATGTCATTGTCAGAGGTTGCCAATCAAAAGAATAGGCTGTGAGAAGTCCTAGAGCTAAATATTCCCATAGGAATTGTCCATAATAAAATATCCGATAGAAAATATTCCCTTCTGAGCAGGCTATTTGCAGTATGGAATAAATACCAGCATGGATAGCCATAATGATGCCTCCCAAAATAAGACCTTTTGCCAAGCTGCTAGATACGGGCAATCTATTTTTGATAAGATAAAATACTATAAATAAAGCGATTGTTGGCTCTAGGTAAGTAATATATGCAGGAATCAAAATATTTATTCCATAAGGAACTTGGTTAATATTTGATGACGCGGGTGATGACACATGGGCAAGCAGGGGCGCTAAAGCTGCTACAGCAATTTTTCCTATCAAAATAAGTACGACCGTCATTATCAAAGCTAAAACAGCATACCTTAAAAATCTAAACTGTCTTTTTTCCGTAATAGCTGGAACTAAGCAGCATATAAGTAATGAGAGACTAAAAAATTTCAGATACGAGGGTATAGATCTGAGTATCGCAGAAGACCAAGGATTCCCCACAATAATATTCATTAATAGTCCCCGAAACAGCATTTCCGTTAATGCCATTATCAAAAAAGCAAATAAAATTACACGATACAAAGGTTTGATAGATATCCAATATTCTTTTGAATAAACATAGATGAAGATTGAGGCGCTTGCTGTACCAAATCGAATAGCAAAATCAACTATTTGATTAAAACGAGGGTCAATGCTAAGAACAGGAGGATGAAAATACTGCAGGATAACAACATGGATGCTAAGAGAAATAAAGACGGTTAAAACAACTGCCATTACAAAATATAAATAAATTCTAGGCCTGTTCATAGTGTTATCATAATTTCCTAATCAGCGGATTGCAAGATCGAGAGGGGAGGAAAGATAAGAAGTCGCAGAATTAATCAGAGACCACCTGACCAAAAAAAGAAGGAATATTTTCTTGAAAAAACAGTATTAGACTTCTTGCAAAACAGTATTTTGGACCCATCTTGTTATAAACAAAGGCAAGGCGTGTTGCTTTTGAGGAGCGGAGTTTACATGCGAGTAAATGGGCCCCAAAAGACGAAGGTTTTGCAAGAAGTAATGCTTCCCTTGGGTCGCCGTCGCGCGAACTTGTTTGCAGGCGAAATATACAAGAAAAATAAAAATACCCCACTGCTTGCCACGGGGATTTTTATTTTATAAACTTCGTTCAGAAGGCATAAAGCATATCTATGTGGATGGGGGGCATGAATCATGGTGTCATTTAGCATCTTCCCAGGCTTATTCCAATGGTTTAGTACAATTGCGATATGAGGTTACAAACAATGGATGAACCCATTCTTAAACTTCATTGGGAGCGATTCAACTGGCATTTATGAGGTGCACAATAATGCTGAATTTCAGCTTTCGCCAGAACGGCACTTTTGCAATTTTGTATAACTTGTTGTTAAATTTAGTAAAATTCGTGGGGATATTTCAGATTGCAATGATCCAATTAAAAGTTTTTTACTGCTTTCTGAAGGATGCGCAAATACTAACTATAAGGTTATTTTTCAAAATGATCGCCCTCCTATCGTCATTCGCATTTACATGAGAGAAAAATCTGCTTTAAGACGTGAGATAACAATACATCGCTTAGTCGCAAATGCAATCCCCGTACCTGAATATTATTATTCTGATGATTCATGTCAAACATATCCTTACGCCTATTCCATCATTGAATGGGTAGACGGAACCTTGATGAGGGAAATCGTTCTATCTAAAAATGAACAAGCTATCTGTGAAATTGTATTTGAAGCAGGTCAGTATTTGGAGATACTTAGAAAAATTAAATTTGATAAAGGAGGTTTTTTTGATGAAAAGTTATCTGTACGCCCATTTGCACAAGAGGAAAAATATCTGCCTTTTTCCTTGAATTTGTTACAAGACAACATTGTTAAAGATAGTTTAGGAGATTCTCTTTTGGATTCCGTCTGCACCCTTGTCGAGCAAAATGCACATCTTTTGCCTGATTTAGATAACGCGAATCTAACATATGGTGATTATGATCCTGCTAATATCATGGTGAAAAATTTTAATGGAACCTGGAAAATTGCTGCTATTTTAGATTGGGAATTTTCATTTTCTGGAACTTATCTTCTGGATATGGGTTTGATGCTTCGCTACAGTCATAAATTACCTAAATATTATGAAGACAAATTTGTTGAAGGTGTTACATCAAATGGGCATCAGTTACCAACGACATGGAAAAAACAAGCAAAATTAATGGATTTACTGTGCTTGTTGCAACTAGCCCATTACAATCCATATCCAGAAAGACCTAAATTAAATCATGATGTCGTGTCACTTATTACTAATACAGTTAATCATTGGGATTCATACAGATTTTAATTGCTCGACAATCGAAGCTCAATAAAATGACAGTCGCAAAATCTGTGCACCTTACAACAAAATCGTTAACAAGATAGATGAGAAATTTTTTGGTATTGTTAGTGCAAAGGATCAACGATCCCTTGTCGATATATTAGTTAGTATTACTACTTCAACAAATGATGAAAGTTTAATATGAATAATTCGCCCACTATAAGATTTGCAAATACCTCTGATGCAGGGCAAATCGCAATATGTCATGTTGCCTCCTGGCAAAAAATATATCGTGGCCATATTCCTGATGCTGTACATGATACTTTATCCGTTCAAAAACGCGAACAAAAATGGCGAGCCCTTTTAGATAATAATATAAAAGTACTGGTGATAGAGCATGATAATAATATTATTGGATTTGCAAGCTTGTGTCCTTCACACGATAAAGATACTGATCCAAAAATATATGGTAAAATAAGTGCAATTTATTTGCATCCCGATGTTTGGTATCAAGGGTTAGGAAAAAAATTATGCACGATAGCCATATCAGAATTAGAAAAGATGGGTTTCAGCGAAGTGATTGTTTGGATATTGAAAGAAAATGATCAAGCAAGAAAATTTTATGAAGCCATGGACTTTAATGAAACTGGCCATTCCAAATTAGAACCTTATAATCAAGATGTCGCTCTAAATGAAGTTCGTTACCGAAAAAATATCTTAAATAAATTTACGTTTAAACCCCTACAAGAAAAAGATTTAGAGTTGTTATGCAAATGGTTGCAACGAAATTCATATTAAAGAATGGTGGGACGATAAATTAACTAATGAAGAAATTAAATCCAAATATAAAAAAAGGATTAGCGATACGATTGTTGTTCCATTTATCGTTTGTTTGAATGATAACCCAATAGGATTCATTCAATATTATCAAGCCGATAAAGTCGGTGATGGATGGTGGCCAGAAGAACAAGAAGGAACCATTGGGATTGATCAATTCATTGGCGAAAAGGATTTAATTAATCGCGGAATTGGAACAAAGATGATACGAGCATTTATCGATCATCTTTTCATTAACTCTAACATTAAAAAAATTATTAAATCGATGTTGATCCAAAAAATTTTCGAGCTATCCACTGTTATGAAAAAATAGGTTTTTGTAATTTATGAAAGAAATCATGACACCTGATGGACCCACCTATGTAATGGTTCTGGATAAAACTAAAATGCATAAGCCTAATCATTAGCAAAATACTATATGATTTGAATTAGTTACCCAAACGCTACTCTCAATCGCCCATGTGTAGTGAGCCGACCAGGTTTTCTTTTTACTATGATCTCAACATCTTGATCTAACAAATTTAAATAATGAATCAATCTTTCTATGGAAAAACCACTAAGTCTCCCATTCATCAAAGCAGAGATTTTTGGTTGATTAATACCAAGAATCTCAGCAGCTTCAATTTGTTTTAATTTTCTTTTTTCAATAATATTTTCAATACGCATGGCCAATTTTGCCTTCGCTAGTCGCTCTTCTGCATCAGGAAAGCCTAAATCTTCATAGATATTGGCACTACCTTCTACGTATTCTAGTTTATGAGTACTCATGATAATCACCTTTTTAATTTCTATTTATCAATTCAGCTTCATGAAGACGTTGTTTAATCAAATCAATTCTTGTCTCGGTGTTTTGATACCATGCTTTGATTTTTCTAAAACAATCTGTACTTCTTCAGGGAACTCTTTTAATCTCTTTAGAGAATCTCCAATCCAAATTGCTTTTCTTAATTTTATATCCTGTTTATAGGATATTTGCAGCAACCACGGCAAGAAAAAACGACTGGCCCAGCGAGCATAAATATTAGAACAGGAAAATCCCGTCCGATTTTGGTTTTCTTTGGTCATTATTGTCTCCTATTGGAATTAATACTGAGAGCATTATTGGCAATGTCTATCAAGCAATACGAGGTATGCTCATCCGTTAAAACTTTCCGGAACGATTGAGCCGCTTTTTCGTTTCCGGAAAATTTGATCATTCGTCTTAATTTTTAGTATTTATGATAAAAAATTGAACAGTGATGATAATATTTTAGAGATAGACAAACAGTGGAAAATTTTTAATCACAGATAAAATCAAAAAATTTTCTTATTATGATATAGCTGAAATTGGTTAATTTTATAAACATACTGTCATAAGACATGAATATTTTTTAAATTTCTACTTTAAAAATATATTTTAATTATTTGAAAAAAATTTATTAATTTTATTATATGAAAAATTTTGTTCCAAATATAAACTTGTTATATAAGATATGGTTTACTGTATAATCAATGGCACAAAGCCCTTATATTCAAACCGTCACCGATGGTGTGCGTTCTTGCTCATATCCAAGATAGATATAAGGGCGAATCTAATTTTCGGAAGCCAGCCGAGATCAATTTCCTGACGTCAGGAAATTGATCTGAACTTCGGAACCAATTCGATACCTTAACTCAGAGAATTCCCAATGAAGATATTGCTTTGGTTTGACAATTAAACCCTTAAAGGTTAAAAAAACGTGGTTAAATAGTGGCTGAAACATGTCTAAAAAGAGGTTATAATTAAGAAAAGGAGATTTATTGAAAGGATTATAAGCGCTAAATTTAAAAGATAGATTAAGTTGTAACCGATTGTTTATAAAATAAATTTTCACAAAAAATATACTCACGGAGATAAATATGAATACTCAAGCAGCATTAGATATTTTCAAAAATATGCCTCGGCATGACTATCTGGGTATTCTTAAATCAGACAATCCCTCTAAAACGGTAGTTGACTTTTTAAAGTTTAGTAAGGCTGATGTGGCCAGCGCCACCAATGTGCTGAAAGCTTCCATACGTTACGATAATAAAATTCCTGAAGAATTATTGCAGCGTTTACAAGAAATTGGGGTTATTTGTGACTTAGTAGCAGATTACTTCAAAGGTGATATAAAAACAGCCCTATGGTTTCAGATTAGCAATCCTGCACTAGGCAATATGTCACCTAGGGATATGATTCGCTGTGGGCGCTATAAAAAACTTATTAAATTTGTACAAAACGCTTTTGCAGGAAATAATCCTTAAAATGTCACCCTCAGTATATTTACTTGATAGCGTTTCTCAAAAGGAAGTTCGTCTTAAGAAACAACGGTATGACAGTATTTTCAACTACTACTGGGATCACTATAGTTATCTGGCTCATCAACGCTCACTTATTTTTGATGCTCTAAAAAATTCCTTGGCGAAAAATTGCCAACCTTTTATATTTAATGGCAAAGAGTTGTGGATTATAAGTTAGTTTAGGTCTAGTATATGAAATCTGAACCAAGTAATGGTTACC
>CAVQTK010000007.1:0-125846 GCA_963716455.1 uncultured Pseudomonadota bacterium | reverse complement strand
ACTGTTAATTATTTATTGGACAGATTCAGTATTGCTCCTTATGGAAAATCAACATAAACGTTCGCGAAAGATGGACGCGTTTACAGTAAAGGCTTTGGATCCTTTTATTGGCGATTTGCCTTTAGAATCGGTTCATATTGGCACGTTACAATCCTTTATTGAAGCACGGCGAAAGGATCAGGTTAGCCCTCGCACGATCAATCACGGCTTGCAGCTAACGAGGCGGATTCTAAAGCTCGCTGCGACGGAGTGGATGGATGAGCATGGTCTCACATGGCTGCACCAAGCCCCAACCATTAAATTACTGGATGAAAGACCGGGTAAGGCGCAAGCCTTATCCCTTAAGCTGGGAAGAGCAAGATCGATTATTTGCTGAATTACCACTGCATTTAAGGCATATGGCTTTATTTGCAGTGAATACGGGCTGTCGGGACCGGGAACAATGCCAAGTGCGATGGGAGTGGGAAGTGCGTATTCCTGAACTAGAGAATATTTCAGTATTTATTATACCGGGAACCTGGGTCAAGAATAGTGATGATCGACTGGTGGTACTAAATGAGCAGGCGAAAAAGGTGATTGAAGAAGTGAAGGGAAGCAGATCCCATTTATGTCTTCACTTACCGGGGTAGACCACTTTATCGCATGCTAAATTCAGGGATGGAAAAAAGCGCGTCAAAGTACAGGATTGGGTTCGAGTAAGAGTTCACGACTTGAAACACAGCTACGGGAGGCGTTTACGTTCTGCTGGAGTGAGTTTTGAAATACAGTCAAGCTTGCTTGGGCATCGTTCGATCAAAAATTACAGACGCATTATTGTGCGGGAGAAATTGGCGATCTGTTGGCAGCAGCCAATAAGGTTTTCCGATGCAGATCGTTCACTGGAGCACGCCCATTCTGACTAACTTTGACAAGAGGGAAAGTTGGGGAGCTGCCTCTCCTGTTCAAGCGTAAGCTTGATGGAAGTGGAAAGGAATATTGCCTGCAAAAGTCCCTACGATAAATTTTTGAACAGTTCGGAAAATCGCGTAAGTATTTGATTTATAAGTGGGCCGTCCGCGATTTGAACGCGGGACCAACGGATTAAAAGTCCGCTGCTCTACCGACTGAGCTAACGGCCCAACATTTATACTTTAGACCACACTGTAGCTTGGAACTCCTCTTTGCCAATTTGTGAATGAAAATTTCTCTCAACAGGGTCAGATATTCTGAGTATTGTCCACTATGAGATGGGGCTCCACAAATCTAATTTCAAAATAACAAAAAAACATGATACCTATTTTTGTGCAAATGACAAGTTTTTTTCTAAATGTCGTAATTATTCATTCTAAAAGAGAACAAGAAATTTGTAAATCCACATCAAGAAAAGACAAAAAACAACTGTTATATGTCCATGATGATAGCAAAGATAAATAAATCAAATTCGGTATTGCCTGCTTGTTAACTAATTGTTAGGGTGACATGACAAACATAGTAGATTCTAAGCTAAAGCTTGTATAGGTTTTTATATGCTGAGTAAACTGATGCAAAATTGTCAGGGATTTTCTTTATTAGAACTTTTAATCACTATGGCTTTAATGGCTGTATTAATAAAAATAGCTTACCCAAGCTACAGCAGTTATTTGATTAAAGCTAGACGTAACCAGGCAGGAATTAGTCTATTTCATTCTGGCCAGCCAGATTGGAATCTTTTTATAGTACTCATGATACTTTATGAAGGAGCTTACCTTAGAGAGCTTGGGAATTAGCCCTAATAGTGATGATCATGCTTATCAATTTTTGATTCAAACAGTAAGTGAAACAAGTTATGTTATTCAGGCAGTTCCTATAGATTTGCAGTTACACGAAGATTCATGCGGAGTTTTGTTGAGTCTAATGAAATAGGGGAGCGAATGAGCAGCGGCGGGGATGCTGCGCATTGTTGGTATTAATAATTTCTTAAGTAGGTGATTCGTTATTAGACTTCTTTCCAAACTTCGTCTTTCGGCTTACTGCTGCGTGTGTTGTAAACCCCGCTCCTTGAGCAACCCGCCTTGCATTAGTCCAAAATACGGGTTTTGAAGAAGTCTAATCATTAAACCGGGTTAACCCTTGACAGCAAGCTCCAGAGCTTGATATAAAAGCTAAACCTAGGGATTTAGCCGAAAAAGTTGTTTGGGGAGTTTTATGAATAAAAATGAATTGATTGATCAAATTGTTAATAACGCAGGCTTTAGTAAAGCTGATGCTGAAAAAGCCTTGGTTTCTGTATTAGATGTAATTACAGATGCTATGAAACAAGGTGTAGAAGTGGCATTGCTGGGTTTTGGCAGCTTTAAAGTTGGGACTCGTGCTGCACGGACCGGCCGCAATCCAAGAACTGGGAAAAAAATAGATATACCTGCATCCAAAGTGATTAAGTTCAAGGCTGGTAAGAAACTCAAAACGCAGTTAATGAATAATTGATAATATATTTAAATTCTTGTAATCCCAGACCCTTGAATATGTTTATAGATTGAATGTTTATCTTTGAAGTTATCTGAAAATTAACTTGTTAGAGCTTGCATATGCGATTTTTTTGCAGGTAAAGCTTGTAAGGATAGGAATAAAATTCCTATTTATTGCAAGTTAAAACTGGGTGCTTAGCTCAGCTGGTAGAGCGTCGCCCTTACAAGGCGAATGTCGGGGGTTCGATCCCCTCAGCACCCACCATCGGAGGAGTGGTAGTTCAGTTGGTTAGAATACCGGCCTGTCACGCCGGGGGTCGCGGGTTCGAGCCCCGTCCACTCCGCCAATAATAAATCGTGGGTAAAAGCGTAACACATGTGAAGTCAGTATTTACGTTAATTTAGTTCATCCTATGTGGATATGTGTCCGAGTATGAGACAGGTGGATAGTGTTGGCCATGGATGGGCGTCTAGATATGCGACAAGCTTGGACAGAGTGAGTTATTACCATGCTACAAAATATCAGAAAATATACTCAGGGCTGGATAGCATGGATCATTATGTCCGTCATTGCAGCAGCTTTTGTTTTGTGGGGATTAGAATACTATCTGACTCAAAACTCTGGTCAACAAACAGTAGTTGCTAGTGTTAACGGTAAAAAAATTACTGTTAGCCAAGTAACTCGTACTTACGAAGAATTACAGAAACTTTACACTCAACGTGGTGGTCCATTAGATCCCGCAGTGCAGAACCAATTGCGAAACATGGCTTTGCAGCAATTGATTGCTGATAATGTACTGTTACAAACAGCAGAGAAACAGGGGTTTCGTGTAAGCATGGAACAAGTCCAACAGGCTATATTAGGAATTCCTGAATTTCAAGTTAATGGCCGTTTCTCCCCAGAACGATTTCGTCAGCTTTTATCCGGACATGCATTTACTCCAGAGTTTTTTTTACAACATTTACAAGCTTCCTTATTAATTGATTTGCCTTCTTTGGGAATACGCCAAAGTGCTTTTTTATTACCGGGAGAATTGGCACAAGCTTATAGCCTCTTTGAACAGAGACGTAGTTTTGGCTACTTTATTTTACCTACTGGACAGTTTATAGCTCAATCTAATCCTACAATTAATCAAATTAAAATTTATTATACCAAAAATAAAGATCAATTTATGTCACCGGAAGAGATTAAGCTAGCCTATTTATTGTTGACACCTGCAAAATTAACGTCACAAGTGACCATATCTCCTGCTGAAATTCAGCAATATTATCGAGAAAATCTTGCTCAATTCAAAATCCCAAAGCGTTGGTTGATTAATAAGGTGTTGATTAAAGTTCCTGCTAATGTGAGCACTCAGCAAAGACAAAGGGCCAGTGAACTTCTAAAAAAATGGCAGGGAGAGCTTAAACAAGGCAAACCTATCGCACAATTGCCTTAGAAAAATTTTTTCCTATGGTTCAGACTAATGAATGGATAAGAAGTGATAACTCTTCAAACATTTTAACTGACACATTATCTAAATTGTCAATTGGTCAAGTATCAGAACCTTTTGTTTTGCCTGAAGGATTGGCTATAGTGCAATTGCAAAAAACTGAAGAACCTAAAACTCTATCCTTAGCTGAAGTGCATCAGCAAATTGAACAGCGAATTCGCCAGCAGAAGATCAATCAATTGGTTAATACTGAAAGTGAGCAATTGGCGGATTTGACTTATACTAACCCTTCTTCTTTGCAGGAAGCAGCAAAAGCCTTAAAATTGCCTATTCAAACTAGTCCATGGCTTTCATGTCAGGGCCTACCAGGTTCTCAAAAACAAGATTTATTGGCTGATCCTAAAATTTTAGCAGCTGCTTTTAGTGACGAGGTTCTTAAGCAAGGTAATAATAGTCCTTTAATTGATTTGCAAGGAGGAAACTATATTGTGTTAAGAGCAATAGAGCATCGCCCCAGTAAAATACAAGATTTAAATGCAGTGAGTGAGAAAATTCGACAATCTTTACAAAAAGAAGAAGCACAGAAAAAAGCGGGTCTTCAAGCTTATGAAATTCAAAACGCTTTGGAGAAGGGAGAAAGTGTCGCCACATTAGCTAATCGTTATCATTTAACTTGGGTCGAAAAAACAATGTATCACGGCAAGATAAAGTTGCGCCCGCGCAAATATTGAAAGCCGTCTTCAGTTTAACGCCCAGTCCCCACCATAAAAAGCCCGTAACAACTGTATTGTTAACGCAAAAAGATTACGCTATTATCCAATTAGATAGTATGCAAAATGCGAACTATGCCAAAATATCTCCCACAGCAAAGCAACAATTACAAACTGAATTAACTAAACGTTGGGGCGAATTGGAGTACTCAGGCTTATGTTAAAAGTGCTATGGATAAGGCAAAAATAAAGATTGAGAAAACCCTCAATCAGTAAAATTGGAGGAAGTTATGGGGATTGAAGCCACTAAACATTATTTAAGTCAGGCTGTCCGTTTATTAGATATTTCAGGAAGTTTGGCTCAATCTATTTGAAATACCCTTTCGTGTAGTTAAAACTGATGTAACAATTGAATTAGATAATGGACGTCTAGCTAATTTTACAGGCTATCGTGTTCAACACAATAATGCTTTAAGGGCCTATGAAGGGGGGCTAGGTATCACCCAACAGTTGATGAAGAGGAGGTGTTATCCTTAGCTTCATTAATGACTTGGAAGACAGCATTATTGCGACTTCCTTATGGAGGAGCAAAAGGTGGCATTTCATGTGATCCAGCTACTTTATCCCAATCTGAATTAGAACGTATTACCAAGACTTTTACTTTGAAAATAAAAGAAATTATTGGGCCACACACAGACATTATGGCTCCTGATGTTAATACTAATGCGCAAATTATGGCTTGGATTATGTCAGAATATAGTAAATATCATGGGTTCTCTCCAGCTGTTGTGACAGGTAAGCCCCTTTTTTTATATGGATCAGAGGGGCGTGAAGAGGCTACGGGTCGAGGAGTAGTTATTACGACAGAATGCCTTTATAAGTTAGAAAATAAGTCTTTACAAGGAGCACGAATTTCCATTCAAGGTTTTGGTAATGTGGGTTATAATACCGCCCGCATTTTATATGAAAAAGGGGCGAAAGTATTAGCTGTGTCCGATGTGAATAGTGGAATTTATCATTCTGAGGGACTTAATATCCCAGAGGTAAAATCTTATTATGACACTCACCACACCTTAGTTGGTTATGATGGCGGAAAATCTATTAGTAATGAAGAAGTATTAACAACTGAGTGTGATGTGTTAATTCCCGCAGCGTTAGGTGATGTTTTTACCAAAAGAATTGCAGAGCTGGTGCAATGTCAATATATTGTTGAGGCCGCTAATGGACCTACTTTACCCGAAGCAGATGAAATTTTTCAACGAAGAGGTATTTTAGTATTACCCGATATTCTTGCTAATGCTGGGGGAGTGACAGTCTCTTATTTCGAATGGGTGCAAAATATTCAACAATATCGATGGTCACTAGAATATATACAATCGCAACTTCTGATTTATATGACTGATGCATTTGATCGTGTTGTAAAAACTGCCAAAGCCATGAACTGTAATCTTCGTGAAGCCGCATTTTTAATTGGAATTGGACGGGTAATCAAAGCCAAATTGACTCTAGGATTATAAGGAATTCGAACCTATGGATTTACATAATAGTTTGTTATTTGAAGGTGTGGAAAAAAAATATGTTGATGAATTTTTAAATATTTTTTCCCATGAACTTAATATTAAAAAAGGTGAAGTACTCGTTCGCCAAAATGATGTGGGCGATGTAATGTATTTATTAAAAAATGGGAAATTAGAAGTTTTATTAGATCAAGACCTTAACGCTTCCGGAGGGCGTCCATTTGTTGCTACCATAGAAAGCGGTGCCGTAATTGGTGAAATGTGTGTTTTTGGACAAAAAAAGCGTTCTGCTACTATTACTGCTGCGGAAAATTCAACCCTTCAGACTATTGAAGGACAAAAATTTCGGGATTTAATTCATGCTAAACATGTAGGAATTTTACTTATTAGTTATAACATTTCCCAAATGTTATGTCAGCGTCTAGTAAATGCAAATGATTTTATTCGTAAATTGAATCAAAGTAATGAACCAGGAGTTAAATCTGAAATAGAACGTTATCGTCAACGTTTTTTGAGGAATCCTTATTTACTTAAAATAAATCTTTACAAAAACCACAGGTGTAAGTTGTGATGTTGCATTCGTTTCTGGGTCGCACTTCGAGCAAACTGGGTTTGTTTGAATCGAAATCAAACAGAGAAAATCAAAAAGTGAAAAAATATGCGTAATTGTTTAGTTGCTGGTAATTGGAAGATGAATGGTTCCCATGCAAGTATCACACTTTTACTAGAAGCCCTTATCCAAGGAAGTCAAAAATTAACTCACATTGAATTAGCTGTTTTTCCTCCTTTTGTATTTCTAGAATATACGCGGCAATTATTACAAAACTCTTCAATTGTATGGGGAGCTCAGGATTTATGTAGTGAAGAATCGGGTGCTTATACCGGAGAAATTTCTGCGGCTATGCTAAAAGAATTTGCTTGCAATTATGTCATTGTTGGTCATTCAGAGCGCCGTACTCTTTATAATGAAACAGATCAACAAGTTGCTGCTAAATTTATTACCGCTTTACGAAGAGATCTTTGCCCTATTTTGTGCGTTGGTGAAACCGCTATTCAGCATGAACAAGGGATGACATTTTCAATCGTAGAACAGCAACTTGCAGTTGCCCTCAAATTAGCCGATAATCTTCCTGGTTTGTCTCGGGCAGTCGTGGCTTATGAACCTATTTGGGCAATTGGTACTGGGAAAAATGCAACGCCCGAACAAGTGCAAGCGGTACATGAGGCAATAAGAGCTCAATTAGTAAGATACAATAAAGAAAATGGAAGTGCTATGCGAATTATTTATGGTGGAAGTGTCAAACCAGATAACGCTGCTAGTCTATTAGCGATGAAAGATATTGATGGCGTTCTGGTAGGTGGTGCTTCATTAAAAGCGGAACAATTTTTAGAGATTGCAAAATCATGCAAGAATTAATTTTAATCATTCATATCTTAGTGGCAATTGCGATTATTGTTTTAGTATTATTACAACATGGTAAAGGAGCTGATTTAGGTGCTACCTTTGGAGGAGGGGGATCTCAAACCATGTTTGGTAGTGCTGGGTCAATGAGCTTTTTTATGAAGTTAACATCAGTGCTAGCAGCTATTTTTTTTGCTACCAGTTTAATTTTAGGTTACTTGGCTGCACATACAAAACCGGAAGAAAAGATGTTCGAAAAGTTAATTCCTACTAAATCGGATACTTCAGAATCAAATACAACCTCTAAAGATTTAAAGCCTTGAGCGATTTTGCCGGAGTGGTGAAACTGGTAGACACGCGGTCTTGAGGGGGCCGTGGCGAAAGCCGTGTCGGTTCGAGTCCGACCTTCGGCACCATACAGATTTCTATTCAATACTTTTATATTTTAACTGTTCGCGAGGGTAGAAGGGAAAGCCCCTTATAAAAATACCTCGCAGCTGCTTTGGGAATTTTTATTGCACTTTGATTTTTGTCCAAAAAGAAACTATTATACCAACTATTAAAGAAACAAGGAGCATGTCATGCTTACTGCATATTTTCCTGTTTTAATTTTTATGATAATTGGGATTGCTTTAGGGGTAGTTGCTTTAAGTGCTGGTGCTCTCTTTGGTCCTCATCGACCAGATAAAGCCAAACTCTCCCCCTATGAATGTGGATTTGATGCATTTGAAGATGCTCGTTTACCTTTTGACGTTCGTTTTTATTTAGTAGCCATCTTATTTATCATCTTTGATTTGGAAACCGCTTTCCTTTTTCCTTGGGCCGTCGTCTTGCGTCATCTTAATGGAGGAGCTTTTTTGGGGATGATGTTATTTTTAGATTATTCTCGTAGTTGGCTTTATATATGAATGGAAAAAAGGCGCGCTAGAGTGGGAGTGATTTTATGAATTTAGAACAAATGTTGTCCGGGAATGGTTTTGTTGTCACCTCTTTAGATAAACTAACAAATGGGCTCAAGGAGGTTCATTGTGGCCAATGACCTTTGGGTTAGCGTGTTGTGCAATTGAAATGATGCACGCTGCGGCCTCGCGCTATGATATAGATCGTTTTGGATTAGTGTTTAGGCCGAGTCCAAGACAATCTGATGTTATGATTGTTGCTGGCACACTATGCAATAAGATGGCGCCCGCTTTGCGTAAAGTATATGATCAAATGGCAGAACCTCGTTGGGTTATATCAATGGGTTCTTGCGCCAATGGTGGTGGGTATTATCATTATGCTTATTCAGTTGTTCGTGGATGTGATCGAATTGTTCCAGTTGATATTTATGTTCCAGGATGTCCTCCAACAGCAGAAGCATTAGTTTATGGCATTATTCAGCTACAAAATAAGATTAAACGTCGCAAGGTTATTGCCCGCGATTAAAAATATTATGAGGTTATTGTGAATCAGCATGAAAAGCAACAACACTTATTAGAACATTTGCAAAATCGTTTCGGTGAACATTTGGACGCCATAACTATGGGTGATATGGTAACAGTAGAATTGTCTGCCAAATACTTATTAAGTGTATGTCAAATATTAAGTCGCGAACCCCCTTTTAACTTTGAACAACTCATTGATTTATGTGGGGTTGATTTTTTGGATTATGGGGTCAGTGAATGGCGTACGAATGAGGCCACGCATTCAGGTTTTAGTCGAGGAGTGGAACCAAATAGTGAATGGCGTGCAGATGAGGCCGCATATTATGGTATTTAATCAAGAAGTGGAACCAGCTAAGAAAGTATTAAAATGGGAAAAGCCTCGCTATGCTGTAGTTTATCATTTACTGTCGGTAAGCAAAAATCAGCGTTTACGTATATGTGTCTATTTAGATCCAGAGCCTTTAATACCCTCTGTCATTGATGTTTGGTCAGCTGCTAATTGGTATGAACGAGAAGCTTTTGATTTATTTGGAATCATTTTTGATGGTCATCCAGATCTACGACGCTTATTAACCGATTACGGTTTTATTGGACATCCATTTCGTAAAGATTTTCCTTTAATTGGCCAAGTAGAATTGCGCTATGATGCTGCGCAACAACGTTGTGTGTATGAGCCAGTTAGCATTCAACCGCGTGTACTAGTGCCCAAAGTAATCCGTCAGGATAATCGTTATTTAGCCGAAGACGAAAAGGGGGAAATTTATGGCTGAAATTCGCAATTACACCTTAAACTTTGGTCCCCAACATCCCGCTGCTCATGGAGTATTGCGAATAATTATGGAGGTTGATGGTGAGGTTATTCAACGCCTTGACCCGCATATTGGTTTATTACATCGGGCAACGGAAAAATTAGCAGAATCTAAGATTTATAATCAATCCATTGGATACATGGATCGATTAGATTATGTTTCGATGATGTGCAATGAGCATGCTTACGTAATGGCTATTGAAAAATTATTAGGCTATTACCCCCCCGGTGCGAGCTCAATATATTCGTGTAATGTTTGACGAGATTACTCGTATTCTCAATCATCTGCTTTGGCTGGGAGCCCACGCGCTTGATATTGGAGCGATGACAGTATTTCTCTATGTTTTTCGTGAGCGTGAAGATTTAATGGACTGTTATGAAGCCGTTTCTGGTACACGGATGCATGCGACTTATTATCGTCCTGGAGGAGTTTATCGTGATTTGCCAGATAAGATGTCCCAATATAAACCCTCTAAGTGGCATGGAAAGCGTCAAGTTAAATCCATGAATAAAAATCGTGAAGGAACTCTTTTAGATTTTATCTATGACTTTACTGAGCGTTTTCCTAAATTAGTCGATGAATATGAAACCTTACTTACCGATAATCGAATTTGGAAACAGCGCACCGTAGGAATTGGTGTGGTTTCTCCAGAACGTGCTTTGCAACTGGGTTTTACTGGACCCATGTTACGTGGTTCTGGGGTTGAATGGGATTTGCGAAAGAAACAACCTTATGAAGTTTATGATCAAGTAGATTTTGATATTGCAGTTGGTGTGAATGGTGATTCTTACGATCGCTATTTAGTCCGCGTTGAAGAGTTACGTCAAGCTAATCGTATCGTTAAACAATGCGTGGAATGGCTTCGTCAAAACCCAGGTCCGGTAATGATTTTTAATCATAAAATTGCTCCTCCCCATCGTGAAGTCATGAAAGAAGATATGGAAGCCTTGATTCATCATTTTAAATTATTCACTGAAGGATATATCGTTCCAGCGGGCCAGGCCTATGCGGCGGTGGAACATCCTAAAGGTGAGTTTGGTGTTTATATTATTTCGGATGGATCTAATAAACCTTATCGAGTAAAACTACGAGCGGGCAGTTATCCGCATATGGCAGCAATGGATGAATTATGTCGAGGTCATATGATTGCTGATTTAGTGACAGTGCTGTCTACGATTGATGTTGTTTTTGGAGAGGTAGATCGCTGATGTCTGAAGTATTGTACAATTAGCTCCTGAAGTTTCGTGAAAAAATTGACCATTGGGTAAGCAAATATCCTCCTGAACAAAAACGTTCGGCTGTGGTATCTGCATTATTATTGGTGCAAGAACAAAATGATGGTTGGCTTAGCAAAACGCTATGGAATGCAGTTGCCGAATACTTAGGAATGGCTCGTATTGAAGTATTTGAAGTGGCGACTTTTTATGATATGTATGATTTAAATCCACGGGGTCGTCATAAAATTAGTCTCTGCACCAATATTTCTTGTATGTTAAGAGGAGCAGAAAATATAGCTGATAGTATGAAGAAAAGGTTGGGAATTACTTTGGCGAAACAACAGCAGATGGTTTATTTACATTGAGAGAAGTCAGAATGTCTGGCGGCATGTGGTGGTGCTCCTATGTGTCAAATGAATGATAAAGAATATCACGAAAATTTAACCCCAGAAAAAATGATATGCGATTAATTGATGCAATTAGCTCAGGAGAAACATCCAATGATGCTAATCAAGTTTGTTATCGAACATTACACTTAGATAACCCGGACATTAAAATCCTATGAAAGCGTAGGTGGTTATTCAAGTATTGCGACAGTATATTGCAGGAAAAAACCTCTCCAGAGGAAATTATTCAAACTTAAAGGATTCTGGCATTACGTGGTAGAGGGGGAGCGGGTTTTCCTACTGGTTTAAAATGGAGTTTTGTTCCGCGAGATGTGCCAGGTCAAAAATATGTAATTTGTAATTCAGATGAAAGTGAACCTGGAACCTTTAAAGATCGTGATATATTGCGCTATAACCCTCATCAAGTAATAGAAGGTATGGCCATTGCTTGTTATGCTATAGGTGCAACAGTGGGTTATAATTTTCTTCGCGGTGAATTTTGGGAACCCTTTCAACGTTGTGAAGCAGCCTTGGCAGAAGCAAGAGCAGCCGGTTTGCTTGGTAATAATGTTTTAGGTTCTGGTATGGATATTGAAATCTATAATCATATGAGTGCAGGCGCCTATATTTGCGGAGAAGAAACAGCTTTGATGAATTCTTTAGAAGGCAAAAAAGGCTTGCCACGCTTTAAGCCACCCTTTCCTGCTACTTATGGATTATATGGTAAGCCTACCAATATTAATAATACCGAAACTTACGCATCCGTTCCCGTAATTTTGGAAAAAGGTGCTAAATGGTTTGCCGATTTAGGGTAGCCTAAAAATGGTGGGACGAAAATTTTTAGTGTCAGTGGTCATGTTAACAAACCAGGAAATTTTGAAGTTCCTTTAGGCATTCCTTTTGCAGAATTACTAGAAATGGCGGGAGGAATGCGTGATGGACGCAAGTTGAAAGCAGTGATTCCAGGTGGTAGTTCGATGCCGGTTTTACCTGCTGATTTGATTATGCAACTAATATGGATTTTGATGGTATTGATGCAGCAGGTTCTATGCTGGGTTCAGGTGGCGTGATTGTGATGGATGAATCTACCTGTATGGTGAAAGCTTTTGCAGCGAATCTCAAAATTTTATATGCATGAATCTTGTGGTCAATGCACTCCTTGCCGAGAAGGATCGGGTTGGGTTTATCGTTTAGTGCAGCGTATTGAAGATGGAGAAGGAAATTGGCTGATTTGGAACGTTTAAGAAGAGTAGCTAAAAAATTGAAGGACGTACTATTTGTGCTTTTGGTGAAGCCACTGCTTGGCCGGTAGGTGGATTTTTACGTCATTTTCGATGATGAATTTGAATATCATATCGAGCATAAAAAATGTCTAGTTTGAGTTATAAGTTTTAATTCTTATTTATTGAGCAATAAATAATGGTTGATTTAGAAATTGATAATAAACGAATTAGTGTGAATCCGGCAAGGCACATGATCATTGAAGCAGCTGATGAACTCGGGATTTATATTCCACGGTTTTGCTATCATAAAAAATTATCCATTGCTGCTAATTGTCGAATGTGTTTAGTAGAAGTAGAAAAATCTCTAAGACCATTACCCGCTTGTGCGACCCCTGTTACGAATGGTATGAAAATGTTTACCATTTCAGAAAAGGCATTGGAAGCACAACGAGCAGTGATGGAGTTTTTATTGATTAATCATCCTCTCGATTGTCCTATTTGCGATCAAGGTGGAGAGTGTGAATTACAAGATTTATCGATGGGTTATGGTACGTCCATATTCTCATTATGATCAAAGTAAACGCGCGGTGTTTAATGAAGATATTGGTCCTTTGATTGATACAGAAATGACGCGTTGTATTCAATGCACCCGTTGTGTGCGGTTTGGTGAAGAAATTGCGGGAATGCCTGAACTAGGAGTAACGTATCGCGGCGAAGAATGAGAAATTGGCACTTATGTAAAACATCTGATGCAATCAGAGTTATCGGGTAATGTCATTGATTTATGCCCAGTTGGGGCATTAACTGCTAAACCTTATCGTTATACAGCTCGTGGCTGGGAATTGCGTGAACATCCATCGATTGCATCCACATGATTGTGTAGGTTCTAATATTTTTATTCATAGTCGTGGCCAAGAATATGCTCCACAACGACAGTTATGCGTGTTGTACCGCGAGAAAATGAGGCAATTAATGAAACATGGATTAGCGATCGTGATCGTTTTAGTTATTCAGGCGTTTACCAGCATAACGACCGACTTTAACGCCACGTGTAAAACGAGATGGCGTTTGGCAAGAATTAGATTGGCAATCTGTATTATTAAAATTGCCGATCATTAACGGTATATTTTGCAGCAACAGGGTGCAAATCAGATAGCTGCGCTTATTTCCCCCAATGCCACCGTAGAAGATTGTTACTTATTGCAAAAATGGTTACGAGCCATAGGTAGCTCAAATATAGATCATAGAATTCGTCAGTAAGATTTTAGTGATCAGCATTTCTGCCTGAGTTTCCTGGTTTAGGGATGAAAATTACTGACATTGAGACTTTGAAAACTATTTATTGATTGGATCTGATGTGCGCTGTGAGCAACCATTAATTGCTCGATCGTTTTTATAAAGCGCATCAAGAGGGTGCATGAAATTATGGCGCTTAACCCAATGGACTATCGTTTTGCTTTTCCTCTATTCAAAAAAATTATCATGCCGATTTGGTTAACCGTTTAGCAGAAATTAGCTGCAGCATTGAACTCAGGAATCGGGTCATACAGAAAAAGAATTAATGCATATTATTCCTAGTGAAGTGTCGCGAAGTATAGCTGATCAATTACGTCTAAACACCAGGTAAAATAGGTATTTTTATAGGGCGATTATGCATGGAACCATCCCCAAGGTGCAATTATTCGTTCCTAATTCGTTATATCGCACAACATATTCAAGCGACAATTAGTATATTAACTGAAGGTGGCAAATAGTGCTGGGGCATGGTTGGCTGGGGCCCTTCCGCATCGAGGCTCTGCTGGAGTCTGCAACAGTGGCAGGTGCTAATGCCCAAGCCTTGTTTACTAAGGATCGTAAACAAGCCTATTTTTTAGTTGGCATAGAACCAGAAATGGATTGTGCCTATCCGCTGCCGCTTTAGAAACCTTACAGCAAGCAAATTTGGTAGTTTGCATTAATTCTTTCATGACTCCTCACATGGAGAAATATGCTCACTACATGCTGCCTATGACAACTTCTAGTGAAACGACAGGAACCTTTGTTAATACCGAAGGAACCTGGCAAAGTTTTGCAGCTGTGTAGTGTGCCGATGGTCAAGCAAAGCCTGCTTGGAAAATATGTCGGGTTTTAGCGAAAATATGAATTTACCCGATTTTGATTATAAAAATGTTCATCAGATAGCTGATGAGTTACGCATTCAAATAAATAAAAAGTCAGCATTAGAGTTACCTTCTTTAACATTGCCCTCATTACCATCCTAGGGATGATAAATTATTGCGGTTAGCTCCTTGGTCCGATCTATCGTACTGATCCTTTAGTTCGACGAGCTCAAGCCTTACAAGATACGATGAGTCGAAGAGGAAATGACCCATGTCGCTGCCAGTCCTAAGGTACTCGAAAATATACAACCTATCAATAGGACAGCCAGTTATGGTTCGTCAAGACGGTCAGCACAAATTATCTTTAAAAGTAAGAGTCGATGATCGTTTTAGCAGATAATGTAGTATTGATACCTTCTGCTTTAGATAATAACGGCAGGTTATGGGCAAGCATCTGCTGAGGTCACTCTGGGAGAAGATTCGTGATTGATCAAATCATTTCTTTGTTGTGGATAATAATTAAAGTTCTTATTATTGCTATTCCTATTACCTTGGTGGTTGCTTATCTAACCATGGCTGAGCGCAAAGTAATTAGTTATATTCAAGGCCGAATTGGTCCGAATAGAGTAGGTATTTTTGGTATTGGCTCAACCGATTGCAGATGCTATTAAGCTGATACTTAAAGAAATTATTATTCCGACCACTTCTAACCGTTATCTTATTTATCATTGCTCCTATTTTAACTTTGGCGCCGGCTTTAGTAGCTTGGGCCGTGGTTCCTTTTGCTCAAGGCTGGGTATTATCGAATGTGAATGCAGGGGTATTATTTTTATTTGCAATGACTTCATTAGGAATTTATGGAATTTTGTTGCAGGTTGGGCATCAAATTCAAAATATGCTTTTTTTGGGGCATTGCGTTCAGCGGCACAAATGATTTCATATGAGATTGCTTTGGGCTTTGCGTTAGTGGGTGTCTTGATTGCTAGTGGCACCATGAATTTATCACAAATTGTATTACGTCAAGCAGGTGGATTTTGGCATTGGTATTGGTTGCCATTATTACCCCTGTTTATTGTTTATTGGATAGCAGGCGTTGCAGAAACGAATCGAGCTCCTTTTGATGTTGCTGAAGGTGAGTCAGAAATTGTAGCAGGGTTTCATGTTGAATATTCAGGAATGGGTTTTGCATTATTCTTTTTAGCAGAATATGCCAATATGCTTTTGGTTTCTGCAACTGCGGTGTTGCTATTTTTAGGCGGCTGGTTATCACCTGTGCAAGGCATTCCGGTTTTAGAGCTTTATTTTCTTGCAGTTCCAGGGATCATATGGTTTCTTGCTAAAATGAGCTATTTTTATTTTTCTCTATTTCTGGATGCGTGCTACTTTTCCACGTTATCGATATGATCAAATTATGTATTTAGGTTGGAAGGTGTTAATTCCTACAACTTTAGTTTGGTTAGTAGTGGTAGCTTGTGCTGTTCAGTTTCATATTGGGTTTTGGTGGGGGTAACGTAAATGGCTAAAAGTATCAAGCAAATAATTATACGATTTACATTATGGGAATTACTTCAAGGGCTGGGTTTAACTCTTAAATATTTTTTCGACGAAAAATAACATTACAATATCCTGAAGAAGAAACGCCGCTTTCCCCGCGTTTTCGAGGTATGTTAGCATTGCGTCGTTATCCCAATGGCGAAGAGCGTTGTATTGCTTGTAAGCTTTGCGAGGCTGTTTGTCCGGCGTGTGCCATTACTATTGAGGCAGGCCCAAGAACAGAAGATGGTTCTCGTCGTGCTACTAAATATGAAGTGGATGCATTTAAATGCATTTACTGTGGTTTTTGTGAAGAAGCGTGCCCTGTAGACGCTATTGTGTTGACTTCAGAGATGCATTATCATCAAGAAAAACGAGGAGAAAATATTTTTGATAAAGAAAAATTGTTATTCATTGGTGATATTTATGAAAAACAAATTGCCAAAGATCGAGAACAAGATGAGCCTTACCGGTAAAATTTTGAAAATACAGTTTATTGGCAGTTAATTCTTCTTTTTGAAATAAAAATCTCTATCGCGATGGAGTATTAATGTCTTTCCCCATTTATCAGTTCATATTTTTTATATTCGCAGCTGCTTTGCTGGGTTCGGCAATAATGGTAATTGTTTCGAGAAATCCTGTGCGTGCAGTTTTATTTTTAGTGTTAGCATTCTTTAGTAGCGCAATTCTTTGGATGTTATTAGAAGCTGAATTTTTATCTTTAGTGCTTATTTTCGTGTATGTAGGCGCAGTTATGACTTTGTTTTTGTTCGTAGTCATGATGATTAATGTTGATTTAGCACCTTTAAAGGAAGGGTTTGTGCGCTATTTACCCTTAGGTGTTATAGTAGTTGCTTTATTTGTTGGGTTGATGTTATTGATCTTGGGTGGCAAGCAGCTTGGTTTTGTAAGCATATTACCAACTAGTCACGGTCCGAACTATAGTAACGTTGTAGAAGTAGGAATGGCTTTATTCACCAACTATTTGTATGCTTTTGAAATAGCGGGTTTAATTTTATTAGTTGCCATGGTTTCAGCAATTAGCTTAGCTTTTTATGGTCGAAAACCTGGAACTAAATCTCAAAAAATTTCCCGGCAATTACAGGCTAGTAAAAATACGGGTTTGCGTATTATTAAAATGAAAGCGGAAACAAAATGATTACTTTAAATTATTATCTAATCATAAGCTCAGTTTTGTTTGGCATTGGTTTTGCAGGCATAATCCTCAATCGAAAAAATATTCTTATCTTGTTAATGTGTTTAGAATTGCTATTGTTGGCAGTAAATACTAACTTTGTTGCTTTTGCGCAATATCTCAATGAAAGCGCTGGCCAAGTGTTTGTATTTTTTATATTAACTGTAGCAGCAGCAGAAGCCGCAATTGGTCTTGCTATTTTAGTATTGTTATATCGTCAGCGGGGCACCATTAATGTTCAGGCAATGGATCTACTAAAGGGTTAATTCGTGATTCAACTATTAACAATAATAATTGTGTTCGCGCCATTATTGGGCGCTGTGATTGCTGGGTTACTGGGCCAAGTTATTGGCCGCCAAGCTACTCATCGAATAACAATTGGATTAATGATTTTAGCTTTTTTCGCAGCTTTAGCTCTTGCTAAAGTAATCTTAATTGATGGTCAAAGTTATAACGGTATTTTGTATCATTGGGTAATTAGTAATGCCTACGCTTTTAATATCGGATTTTTAATCGATCCTTTAACTGCAGTGATGGTAACCATTGTTACTTTTATTTCCTTGTTAGTGCATATTTATAGTATAGGGTATATGCATGATGATCCGGGTTATCAACGATTTTTTAGCTATGTTTCCTTGTTTACCTTTGCCATGCTAATGCTGGTGACTGCTAATAACTTTTTACAACTTTTTTTTGGTTGGGAAGGAGTTGGTTTGGTTTCTTACCTGCTGATTGGTTTTTGGTTTAAAACTGAAGCGGCAGCTAATGGTAGCTTTAAAGCTTTTATTGTAAATCGAGTTGGTGACATGGGCTTTATCATTGGCATAGCAATGGTGTTGACCTATTTCGGCACACTCGACTATAACGCGGTATTTTCACAAATAGATACGGTTGCTAATACTAAAATTGCTATTGTTGGTCATTCTCATTGGTTAGTCATTACTGTAATTTGTATACTTTTGTTCATTGGAGCGATGGGTAAATCTGCTCAAGTGCCCTTACATATTTGGTTACCTGAATCAATGGCAGGTCCAACCCCTATTTCTGCTTTAATTCATGCAGCAACTATGGTAACGGCTGGAATTTTTATGGTTGCGAGAATGTCCCCTCTATTCGAACATTCCAGGGTAGCCCTTAGTTTAGTTTTGGTGATAGGTGCAACGGGCGCTTTATTTTTAGGATTATTAGCAATTGTTGAGAATGATATCAAACGTGTGATTGCTTATTCTACAATGTCACAATTGGGATATATGATGGCAGCAAACGGAGTTTCAGCATTCTCGGCTGGAATTTTTCATCTATTAACTCATGCTTGTTTCAAAGCGTTGCTCTTTTTAGCAGCGGGTTCGGTGATCGTTGCCATGCATCATGAACAAGACATTCGGAATATGGGTAATTTACGTAAATATATGCCTATCACTTATGTCACCTTTTTGATTGGAGCTTTAGCATTAGCCGCTATTCCGCCTTTCTCTGGGTTTTATTCTAAGGAAGCTATTATTGAAGCCGTGCATTTGTCAACTATTCCCGGAGCTTTTTATGCTTATGTATGCCTCTTGATAGGCAGTTTTGTAACTGCTTATTATATTTTTCGAGTATTTTTCTTAGCTTTTCATACTAAAGAGCGAATGAACAGTAAAATACAACATCACATTCATGAAAGCTCCTGGGTTATCACTTTGCCGCTAATTTTATTAGCCATTCCCTCTTTATTTTTAGGTGCGATCTTGGTACAGAAAATTTTATTTAGCAGCCCGGGATTGTTAGGTGACAGTATTAAAGTAGATCCCTCTTATAATGTTTTAGAACAGCTAGCAGAAGAATATAAGGGAGTATTTGCAACACTAATTGATTCTTTTCGACATTTACCATTCTGGTTTGCAATCTCGGGAGTGGTTTTTGCTTGGTTAAGCTGTGTAAAGGTTCCGGCTATCCGTAAGTTTTTCGCTGAGCATTTTCACTTCTTACGTTATATTTTAGTTGCGAAATATGGCTTTGACCATTTTAATCGGTTTGTTATAGTTCCAGGAGTACGATTTCTTAGTGAATTTTTTTACCGAGTAACCGATCGTAAACTTATTGATTCGTTTATGGTAGATGGATCGGGACGAACTGTAGCTCGGTTATCGCGACGCTTAAAGCGTTTACAGACCGGTTATCTTTATCATTATGCTTTTGCTATGATGATTGGGTTATTAGGATTTTTATGCTGGTTTATTTTGTAAAAACAAAGAAGTTATGCTAAGCAAATTTCCAATTTTAAGTCTTTTAATTTGGTTGCCGGTTTTAACAGCAATCCTAATTCTTTTTTTTAACGAAAAGCAGGCAAATATAGCACGAAGCATTGCGCTCATAGCCATGCTGATTAGCATGATTCTTTGCATTCCATTGTATACCAATTTTGATTTTTCAACGGCTGCCTTACAATTCCGTGAGCACATTGTTTGGATTCCAATACTAAAAATTAATTATGATTTAGGTGTAGACGGCATCTCTTTACCATTAGTTATTTTGACCTGTTTCACAACGCTATTAATAATTTTGGCCTCATGGACCATGGTAAAAGAGCGGATAATCCAATATTTGGCAACATTTTTAGTAATGCAAGGAATGATGGTTGGAGTTTTTGCCGCAGCTGATTCGATATTATTTTATTTTTTCTGGGAAGCAACTTTAATTCCCATGTACTTAAGTATTGGCATATGGGGCTCAGAGAATCGTTCTTATGCTGCTATTAAATTTTTTCTGTATACCTTTTTTGGATCCGCATTATTACTGATAGTTTTAATTTATTTACGATTTCAGGCAGGAAGCTTTTTAATTACTGATTTTTATAGTTTGCCTATTATATTGTCAACGCAAGTTGTTATTTTTATAGTTTTCTTCCTTTCCTTTGCTATCAAGATTCCAATGTGGCCTTTGCATACGTGGTTGCCTCATGCACATACTGAAGCTCCCACAGGGGGGTCCGTAATTTTGGCTGCGTTGATGTTAAAACTAGGAGGGTATGGATTTTTGCGCTTTAGCATGCCTATTGTTCCTGATGCATGTCGATATCTTGAGTGGATAATGGTTGGTCTATCCCTTATAGCTATTGTTTATATTGGGTTGATAGCTATAGCTCAAGCAGATATGAAACGTTTAATTGCTTATTCATCAGTAGCACATATGGGTTTTGTTACCTTAGGTTGTTTTATTCCATTTATTATTATGCAAAAAAACATAAGTGCTGAGCATGCTGTTTTAGGAATAGAAGGAGCAGTTGTACAAATGATTTCTCATGCTTTTGGTTCGGGAGCGTTGTTCTTGGCATTTGGCGCTCTATATAACCAAATGCATACCCGCTTAATCAAGGAGTATGGAGGTGTCGCCAACACTATGCCTATTTTAGCCGCATTTTTCATGGTATTTATTATGGCTAACGTAGGACTTCCGGGTACCTCAGGTTTTGTGGGGGAATTTATGGTTATAATGAATAGCTTTCAAGCTAATTTTTGGGTAACTTTTTTAGCAGCGTCAACTTTGATTACTGGAGCGGCTTATACATTGTGGATGTATCGTAGGGTATTTTATGGTGAAGTAGTCAATGAGGGGGTAAAACAGTTACGTGACATACCAGGTACGGATATTCTAGTATTTTCCTTACTTACTTTTGCAATATTATTAATTGGCATCTACCCAGCAGTATTATTAAATTTAGTTCATGCCACAGCAGGACATTTGCTGCAATTAACCATGCAATCTCATTTGTAAATGGTAAATGTTTTCTAATCAGAGAGGTTAAATATGAACAGCATCGCACTATCGGAATTAGTGCCGTTAATGCCGGAGCTTTTTTTAGCGCTCATGATTTGTGTCATGTTGTTGACAGCAACTTTTTTTACCTCAAAAGGTTATTTAAGCTATTACTTAGCGCAAATAAGTTTAATTATAGCTGCATGCTTAACTGGTTTTGCCTATTCATTAGTGGATAACACCCCTGTTCTGGTTTTTAGCGGGACATATATTTTAGATTCTTTTGCGGTAGTCTTAAAATTATTTGTTTACTTAATAACGTATGTAGTTTTCTTGTATTCACGTAAATATAATGAAGAACGTCACATTCCCGCTACAGAATTTTATGTATTAGCCCTGTTAGCTACATTAGGTATGTTGTTGTTAATTTCTGGCCATAATTTATTGACTTTGTTTCTGGGATTAGAACTTCTGTCTTTACCGTTATATGCACTAGTTGCGTTACATCGATCAAAAATGCGTTGCGTGGAGGCAGCCATGAAGTATTTCGTGGTAGGTGCTTTAGCATCTGCAGTATTATTATATGGTTTTTCGATTCTTTTTGGAGTCACCCATACCTTAGATATTGGCGAGATTGCCAAGACGATTTCGTTATTAGGCAGTCAGTATAATCTTATGGTTATTTTTGCCTTAGTTTTTATTGTAGCAGGAGTAGCCTTTAAACTAGGTACAGTTCCTTTCCATATGTGGGTTCCTGATGTTTACGATGGCTCACCAACTTCAGTTACTTTATTAATTAGTGCTGCACCTAAAATTGCAACTTTCGCTTTATTTGTACGTCTATTAATTGAAGGATTGCCAAATGTGTTTGCACAATGGCACCAACTGTTAATAGTGGTAGCCTTATTATCAATTGCTTTAGGGAATGTAGCTGCTATTGTTCAAGCTAACATTAAACGTATGTTGGCCTATTCTTCTATCGCGCACATGGGTTACATGCTTTTGGGTTTAGCTTGTGGAACTGCAGTGGGAAAAACGGCTGCAATCTTTTACGTGCTTACTTATAGCTTAATGACATTGGGTGCTTTTGGAATTGTCGCTCTATTAAGTCATTCCAGTTTTGAAGCCAATGATATAGAAGATTATGCAGGATTAAATTCTCGCAACCCTTGGTTAGCATTTATGATGATGCTGTTGATGTTTTCTTTAGCAGGCGTTCCTCCTTTGGTTGGTTTTATTGCCAAATTAAGCATTTTCGATGCCTTAATAGAAGTTCATCTTACTTGGGTAGCGGCTGTTGCAGTTATTTTTTCAATTATGGGTGCTTATTATTATATTCGTGTCATTAAGGTAATGTATTTCGATCAACCTGGAGAAGCGGGTCTTATTCTTTGCCCACAAGATAGTAAAATTGCCATAAGTATTAATGGAATTATTGTTTTGTTGTTAGGTTTGTTTCCGGGATTGTTGTTTCATCTTTGTCAGGGTCTTATTTAATAACTGTATGACTAAATTTATTAGATTTCTTTTGAATTTCTCGTCTTGTGGACTACTGCAGCGTTGTATTGCTTTTATTGTCCTAATGAGTCTCTTAAGTATTTCACCTTTAGTAACTGCGGCCTCAAATGAAGCTGGAACTTCTGCAATCGTTCCTGAGGCAAAGGAATCTTTAGAGAATAAGCTGATACAAACAGTGAATAAGAAAATGGAAAAAAATATCCAGGAAAATAAAAAATTACAAGACAAAGTCGATTCTTTAGTCAAAAACTTAATTTTGATGACTCAAGAAGTTTTCATTATGCGGGAATTGATTAGCCAGATTCAACAGCAAGGAAGCATGGCCAAAAAAGACAAGGCGGTGGATTTACATGATATCATTTATCTGATCGGCTATGCGGTCCTTACGTTAATATTTATTGGAACGATTTTACTTTTATATAGACAAAAGCAACGGCCGGCTCCGACAAGTGCTATTATTCTTCCTAATGAAGAATATGATTTTTTAGGGAGCAGCGAGGGTATTCCGGCTAAATTGGACTTGGCTCGTGCTTATATAGCAATGGAAGATTATTTGGCAGCTCGTGATACTTTACTTGAGGTATTTGCAAAGGGTAACGCTCAACAGCGTGAAGAGGCAAAAGACTTGTTAACTAAAATAATAAAATAGTTATGCATCCTTCTCAGCGTATTGCATTATGTTTGCACTATGATGGAAGTCAGTATTACGGTTGGCAAAACCAAGAGGGTTTAGTTACTGTTCAAAAATGTGTAGAGCGTGCTTTATCCTGTGTTGCTAACCATTCTATTTCTGTAACCTGTGCGGGTAGGACGGATGCAGGAGTTCATGCTACCGCACAGATTGTTCACTTTGATACAGAAGCTATTCGCAGTGAATATTCTTGGGTATTTGGTGCAAACAGTCATCTTCCACCCGATATCAGTGTGGTATGGGCAAAATGCGTTTGGTTGGATTTTCATGCCCGCTTTTCCGCCACTGCTAGAAAGTATCAGTATGTAATTTATAACCATGAAATTAGACCAGCGATTTTGAGAAATTCTATGGGATGGTATTTTCGATTTTTAGAAGAAAATCGAATGCGTGAAGCTATCCAGTATTTAATTGGGGAATATGATTTTAGTGCCTTTCGGGGTGCGGGTTGTCAAGCACGTAGTCCGATTCGTGCAGTTCACTCCATAACTATTATTCGCCACCAATGTTTGGTAATCATAGAGATTGAGGCTAATGCTTTTTTATTACATATGGTACGTAATATAGTAGGAGTATTAGTTGCAATTGGTTGCGGGGATAAACCTCCACTATGGGCTAAACAAGTACTGGAAAGCCGTGATCGACGTCAAGGCGGGGTAACTATTTCACCTAATGGCTTATATTTGGTTGAGGTTAAGTATCCTCCTGAATTTGAATTACCACAAATTTCTTCTAATCCATTCTTTTTATCACAGTATTAAATGTGATGGTAACAGATCACGTGGGTCCCGCTTTAAGGTTAGCTATTACATGTGATGTTTTCCCCAGTATTTTGATCTAATGCAAGGCGTGTTGATTTCGAGGAGCGGAGTTTACATGCGAGTAAATGAGCACCGGAGAAAACAACACAACGCAGCAGTAGGCCAAAAGACGAAGTTTGGAAAGAAGTCTATTATTTTGTATAATAAACAAATTGCATAACTATGAGAAATTTAGATGAGCTGGTTTGAAAAATTATTACCCAAAGTATCCACCGCTAAAAAAAAGGGAGTGCCCGAAGGCATTTGGAATCAGTGTGAATCGTGTCAAGCTATTTTATATCGGGCAGAATTAGAACGTAACTTAGATGTTTGTGTGAAATGTGACCATCATATGCGGATTTCCAGTGGTCGGAAGCGCTTAGATTTGTTTTTAGATGCAGAAAACCGTGTAGAATTAAGTAAATCAATTGTAGCTAAAGATTGGTTAAAATTTAAAGATTCTAAAAAGTACCGTGATCGTTTACAAGCAGCACAAAAAAGCTCTGGAGAAAAAGAAGCATTAATTGCAATGACAGGTAGCGTTTTTGGGATAGATGTTGTAGCAGTTAGTTTCGATTTTAATTTTATTGGCGGTTCAATGAGTTCAGGGGTAGGTGAAGGTTTCATCCTTGCTACTCAAACGTCCTTAAATAAACGAATCCCTTTAATTTGTTTTTCCATGAGTGGTGGTGCGCGGATGCAAGAGGGATTATTTTCCTTATTTCAAATGGCTAAGACCAGTGCCACCTTAGCCCATTTAGCTAAAGCCAAAATACCTTATATTTCGGTGTTAACGGATCCAACAATGGGAGGAGTTTCAGCGAGTTTGGCTACTTTGGGAGATATTATCATTGCCGAACCAAAAGCTCTAATTGGTTTTTCTGGTCCAAGAGTGATAGAACAAACTATTCGTCAAACTTTACCTGAAGGTTTTCAACGTAGTGAATTTTTACTGCAACATGGCGCGATTGATATGATTGTTGATCGTAGGGAATTACGTAGCAAAATTGCTCATTTATTGGCTAAAATGACCCATGCTCAAAAACCTCAATGCTAGTCTTGAAGATTGGTTAGAGTATATTGAACAAATACACCCTAAGGAAATCGATTTTGGTTTGGATCGCATTTTAACAGTAGCGCAACCTACTACTGCATGGCGCCAATTTACTTGTCCTGTTGTGACAATCACAGGCACGAATGGCAAAGGATCTTGTGTCCGTTTTTTAGAAAATATTTTTTCGGAAGCGGGTTATCGAGTAGGAGCTTATACTTCGCCTCATCTTATGTGTTTTAATGAACGCATTCGTGTAGCGAATCAAATGGTAGATAATCAAACACTCTTGACTGCTTTTCGTAAAGTTGAGCAACAACGGAATAATTGTTCTCTTAGCTTTTTTGAGTTTACATTTTTATCTGCCCTGGTAGTTTTTCAGCAAGCTAATTTAGATTTAATTATCTTGGAAGTAGGAGTGGGTGGTAGATTAGATGCTGTAAATATAGTAGATGCCGATATTGCCGTCATAACTACTATTGGACTGGATCATACTAATTGGTTAGGTCCTGATAGATCGGCAATTGCTAAGGAAAAAGCAGGAATTTTTCGTTCTCGCCGTTTAGCTGTTTGCGGTGACACAGATCCCCCAGATAACTTATATCAAGTTGCGCAGAAATTGGATGTTAAATTATTCTGCATTCAAAAAGATTTTTTTTACCACAAGGATGAATCTACTTGGGAATGGCAAGGCATTAATGATAATTATCAAGAGCTTCCTTCATTATCGCTAAAACATCAAAATGCGGCAACGAGTTTAATGGTAGTTGAACTGTTGCAAAAAAAACTACCTGTCCCATACAAAGCGGTATATCAGGGTTTAAAACAGTCTACCTTAGCAGGCCGTTTTGAAAAAATAAATTTGGGTAGGGTATCTTGCTATTTAGATGTTGGCCATAATCCACAAGCCTCAACCTGGATTGCACATCAGTGGAAAAACTTACCTAAAAAAGGCCGTCGAGTTGCTGTAATTGGAATATTAAGTGATAAAGATATTGCAGGAACACTATCACCTTTATTATTATATGTGGATAGTTGGTATGTGGCGACTTTATCTGTTCCTCGTGGAGCTAAAGCAGAGCAGCTGCTAGAAGTGCTGAAAGCTTTTGGGGCGGAAAGTTGCTATCATTTCTCTACGGTGGATCAAGCTTTAAAAGCAGCTATTGCTGATTTAAGCTTGGGCTATATTTTGGTTTTTGGATCTTTTTATACTGTGGCCGCGGCGCGGCAGTATTTATTACAAGAGGAGTCTATTTATGAAGGATATTAATGAGAAATCTGGACACAGTTCTCATAAGAGAAATCAACGAATTATTGGTGTAATTATTTTAATAATAATATTGGCAATTGTGCTACCATTCATTTTTCATCATACACGAAATGCTGCGACTACTAATGAAACCGTTTCTCCAAACGTTTCTACAGAGCAGCAGGAACCAAGTGAAGGAGTAAATCTGCCCGCTCAAGAGGAAGAGCAAGGGACTCCTCCCTCTGAAGGTGTATCGTCTCAACAACCTTCTAGTGGGGCGTTGGAATCGGCGCCAACCAATTCTGAAGGTTTACCTGAAGGGCAAACTCCCTCACAAACTTCAACTACTACTAATCAAACCCAGCAAAACAATCAACTTAATACGCAAGGTCAAACAGGATTAGTGCCTGAGCAACCCTCTACTAGCCCATCTACTAATCCACCGACTAATCCATCCAATCCTTCAACTAACCCATCTAGTCCAAATTCCACAACTAACCCTTCTTACCCACCATCTAATTCAACTAATCCATCTACCAATCCCTCAACTAGCCCTTCAACAAACCCATCCAATAATTCTTCTGGTAGTCAACCTAACACTAATCCCTCTTCTCCTGGAAGCAATACTAGTGTTCCTCCGAGCCCAAATCAATCTACTATGAATCATCCTTCTCCTTCTTCAGGAGCCCAAACCCCTCAAGCGCTTGAGGGGATGGCTTGGAGAGAAAGTCCTCCTAAATCTAAATCCACCTTACAAAAAAGCACTGCACCTTGGTTAATTCAAGTAGGTAGTTTTAATAATAGGGTACATGCACAAAAGCAGCTTGCTAACTTACGTGAACATGGTTTTCAGGCATTCACAAAATTTGAAGAACAGGGACATTTGGTTAGAGTATATGTTGGACCGTTTGCTAAGAAAAAAGAGGCAACAAATTTACAACAACAAATAAAAGAAGAACTACAGTTGGAAACCTTAGTAAAAGAAAGTCGTGTTTAACTTTTTAAACCTTATACATGAGTAACATCTCCTGGATTGACCTAAATTGGGTTGATTATTTAATCCTAGTTATATTGTTTTTCTCTATTTTAATTAGCTTCTTTCGTGGTTTTGTTCGTGAAGCGGTGTCTTTAGTTACCTGGATTGCAGCTTTTGTCTTAGCATTTAATTTCTATATACCATTCAGTGATTATCTTACCCCTTATATCGCATCAGAAACATTACGTCATACAATTACCTTTATTGGAATCTTGCTATTAATTTTAATTATCGGTCTTGTTATAAACTCGTTAGTAAAATCATTGTTACACGGTTCTCCAGTTCGGGGAATAGATCGAGTTTTAGGTATTTTTTTTGGTTTTGTGCGTGGTATTTTACTCATTGCTATTATATTATTGTTTGTTAACGTTACTGCCTTAAAAGAGCAACCTGCTTTAAAAGCCTCACAATTAACTCCGCAGTTTAAAGGCGTTCTCAATTGGCTACATGATTTTTTTCCGGAACAAATGAATAATCTGGTTTTGTCAAAAGACCCAGAGCAGGAAGTTAATTTGGATTAAGTTTATCGTAATTGCTTAAACAAGATAACTGCCGGCGGGCTTTGAGCTATTAGGTTTTAGTAAAATAAGAAAGATAAAGGTCAAAATATGTGTGGTATTGTTGGTACAGTGGCAACTGGATTAGTTAACCAGGATATTTATGATGCGTTGACTATTATTCAGCATCGTGGACAAGATGCGGCTGGTATTACCACCGGCGACGGTCAGCGAGTTTATTTGCGCAAAGCAAATGGGTTAGTTCGTGATGCTATTCGTGATGTTCATATGAAGCGTTTGCAAGGCCATATGGGTTTGGGTCATGTTCGTTATCCCACAGCCGGCACACAGAGTGCAGCAGAATCTCAGCCTTTCTATGTTAATTCCCCTTACGGTTTAAGTATTGTCCATAATGGCAATTTAACAAATGCAGAAACTTTAGCCAATGATTTAATTCGTAGTGATTTACGTCATTTAAATACAGAATCGGATACAGAAGTTTTATTAAACGTTTTCGCCCATGAATTACATCTTACTGGAGGTGTAAGACTTACCCCCAGTGAATTGTTTAGAGCCTTAAAAAAAGTATATCAACGCGTACGTGGAGCTTACTCAGCTATCGCTATGATAACAGGGTATGGAATTGTTGCCTTTCGAGATCCTTATGGTATTCGACCTTTGGTTTATGGGAAGCGCCAGACTGAACGCGGTACAGATTATATGATTGCCTCAGAAAGTATTGCATTAGATGCTTTAGGTTATCAAGTAGTTGATGATGTTGCCCCAGGTGAAGCTATTTATATTGATCAATCGGGTGGTTTTTTTCAAGAAAAATGTGTATTAGATACACACCATACACCCTGTTTATTTGAGTATGTATACTTAGCTCGTCCAGACTCTGTCATTGATAAAATTTCTGTCTATCATGCCCGATTAAAGATGGGAGAAAAGTTAGCTGAAAATATTTTGCAAATAAGACCGAATCATGACATTGATGTAGTGATACCAATTCCAGATACAAGCCGCAACATAGCTCTACCTTTAGCTCAACGCCTAGGAGTGCCCTATTCGGAGGGTTTTATAAAAAACCGTTATATTGGCCGAACCTTTATCATGCCAGCCCAAACACAGCGCCGTAATTCAGTACGTATGAAATTAAACGCTATGCGAACAGAATTTATGAATAAAAATGTGTTATTAGTTGATGACTCGATTGTGCGTGGTACTACTTCGAAAGAAATTATTCAAATGGCACGTGATGCAGGAGCTAATAAAGTTTATTTTGCTTCGGCTGCTCCACCTGTTTATTACCCAAATGTGTATGGCATTGACATGCCTAATCCTCGAGAGCTGATTGCCTATGGTCGTACTAATGAAGAAGTAAAACAGGTTATTGGTGCTGACTGGTTAATTTACCAAAATCTCAATGATCTTTATGAAGCAGTGAATGAAGCAGCTATTAGCCCAGCAGATCGTATCGAACGTTTTGAAGATTCTGTTTTTACTGGCCAGTATGTAACTGGAGATATAAATGCAACTTATTTAACCAAGCTAGCTAACTCTCGTAGTGAGCAAGCTAAATTTAAGTAAATGGTTTGCAACACAAATTTTAAGCTAAAGTGGCACTATAACCCAAAACAATAACTGCAATTATCAAAATAAGAATGGATAATAATGCCTTAAGTCGTACTCTTTGGCTTGAGGCCGACCATTCTTGAAAATGCCATCCCCAAAAATTTGAAGTGAGTATTATTACTACCATAAATAAAGGCCAGGCAATTACGGGTCCAAGACTTCCAATAAGCGAAGATGCTTTACTATAAAGTGTTAAAGAACAGAACCAAAAAATACCCATGAAGATAGAAGCGATAATATTTGATACTGACTGCGGACGTAAATAATTTGCTGAAGATTTATTGCGAAAATGAAGTAGCAGCATATACAATGCATAAGGGATAAAGGCTGAAAGTAAAAAAATCGGCCAAATAATAATTGCAGAAGCTAATGATGATAGCCCATTGTGTATGGCTAGCTGCTGGATACTATTTGTAGCTGCAAAAGTGAAGTTTTGATCTGCAGAGAAAACGCCAGCTATGACAGCTAAAATAACACCCAGGTTATAATTTCCTGAAGACATTTGAGAGTTTTTCAGTTTAGCGTGAGCTTCACGCTCATTACCCGCTTGATAAGAAAGAAAGAGTCCGAAAAGAATGATAAGAGTTCCTATTAAGGTGACTAAGCCAAAAAGTGATAAAATTTTCTCTGGATGAAATACTACTAAAGGTAATAAAAAACCTAACGCAGTACCTAAGCCAATGTTAATAACAAATCCTAGACTTAAACCGATCATGGTCAATGCACGGGCGAAGCAAACTTGGCCTACACCAAAAAGTGCTCCTCCTATTATTATTATTAACCATTGATATAAGCTCATTGAGCGATAAATTGTCAATGCTTCTGGGGCTAGAAATAAAATAAATGCCCATGGGAATACTACGAAAGCCCAAAAAGAGTAATTGAGCCAAATTTGCTCAAAATTCCATTTTTTTATTTTCTTAGTAGGCAGCGCAAATGAGCCATTGGCTATTCCTGCAATGAAAGCTAGTATAATTCCTATCCCTATTTGCATACCCTATATTCCTTCATTAGATTCCCTGCAAAAACCTTGGTTTTTAAATAGCTCACTTATAGATAGGAAGGTCCATCAAAAAATTTAAATTTTAATGTTAATAAACTATTATTGAAAGACTCATCTAATTTATGTAATTATTATGTTTACTAATAGTAAGTATAGGTTTTTTAAGAGATGTGTCAATTTAGTGGTAAATAAATGAGTAGAAAGATAGCTATTGCTCCGATGATGGCATATACAGATCGACATTTTCGGTTTTTGATGCGACTTATTACCAAGCAAACCTGGCTTTACACTGAAATGGTTTCTACTGCATCAATTATTCATAGCAAAGAGAAAAAATTTTTAGAATTTTCTTCTTGTGAACATCCATTAGCTTTACAATTGGGCGGTTCATGTCCTAAAGACCTCGGAATTTGCGCTCGAATAGCAGAAGATCTTGCTTACGATGAAATAAACTTTAATGTAGGATGCCCTAGTACTCGCGCTCATGCTGGGGAATTTGGTGCCTGTTTAATAAAAAAACCGGGTATTGTGGCAGAGGCAGTAGCAGCCATGAGGAATGCTGTTAAAATTCCAGTAACGGTAAAAACAAGGACCGGAGTAGATGATCAAGATAGCTACGAGGAATTGCATCAATTTGTAGAATTAGTGAATAAAGCAGGCTGTGAGACATTTATTATTCATGCACGCAAAGCATGGTTGCGAGGTTTAAATCCTCATCAAAATCGCTCTATCCCCCCTCTACATTATGACAAAGTCTATCAACTTAAGCATGATTTCCCTCATTTAGAAATAATAATCAATGGGGGTATAAAAACTTTGGACGAAATTCAGCGGCACTTACAGTTTGTGGATGGGGTTATGATTGGCCGAGAAGCTTATACCAATCCGTACTTAATGGCGAGTGTGGATAAATTCTTTTTTCAACAAGCTCTACCTGAAAAAAACCGACAAGATATTTTAAATGGTTACTTGCCATACATTGCGCATCAATATTTAAATGGAACACCAGTGTATAAATTATTTTGTCACTTAATGGGTTTATTTCATGGACAGCGGGGAGCAAGACATTGGCGTCTTCTTTTAAATGAATATGGGAAAAAGATAAATAATGCAGAGTCGATATTTAATTTAATGCAAAAATTAGGTCAAGAATTCCCTTTAATCCCAGAAACCACTGAACATTTTAACATTAAAATATCATTTTGAACATCAGTGTGAAGCAAAGATTTGCAAACTTCTTGAACAAAAAACGGCAATTATCGGTGCATCGCAATGCCACAAAAAATGGTTCCAATAGCAACTTTGTTGTAAAGTAGCAAAACAAATCCCAATCCAATTATGGTTAATGTAAGTATAAATCCAAACCATAACCCAAGTTTTCTCATAGCAGAATGAATGTCTTTACCAACTTCTTCCCAGTCTTTTTTTAAGGCATCCTCATCAGAAATCTGAAGAATATCTCTTGAGTCAACCTTAGGAAAATTTTTATCTGGAATGATTGTTAATGCGTTTATATATCCTTTAAAAAAATTTTCATACTGCATTTCCTTATAAAAATTTTTAAAAACTTTAACATACTAAAACTTCTATTGATACGAATTAATTATACTTTTTGAAATTATATTTGATATGTTCTAATTATAATAGATATGTAAAACTAAAGTCTACTGGGACGTGATAACTCACTCTGAAGCTTGGAATGCTCATATCCGGACGCTCACTTGTCGGCAGGTATTCCAGCGTCCAGTTGAAAAATCTTTAATCAGCAGTTTTTTCAGATTTTTTGGGATTTGTTCTCTTATAGCGCTGCTTAAAGCGTTCAACGCGCCCTGCAGTATCAATCATCTTTTGTTGGCCGGTGAAAAAAGGATGACACTTAGAACAAATATCCAAGTGGACTTCTTCTTGTTCTATTGTTGATCTTACTGTAAAGCGATGTCCACAACTACAAGTAAAAACTACTTCGTGATAATTAGGATGAATATTTGGTTGCATGGTTGAATATCCCTCTGAATCTTAGGTGGGCTAATATAACGCAAAAGGTAGATTTTAGCAAGTTATTCTTTTAGAATTTGAATGTATGAAAAAATAATTTTGGAGCAAAATATGAAAATAATAAGATATAGTTTATTGACTGCATTAACCATTTCTCTTATGAATGTATCTTCTTTTGTCCAAGCTCAAACTTATGTTAACGTAGGTTTTAGCACAGATAATACTATGCCTAATGATGGTTTTGAGGAAAATTCTATAGAAAGAGAAACCCTTTATGGTAGTTATCAATGGCGTTTTATAAGGCATGGTCGTATACCTCATCACGCAGTAGTAGGTGGAGCTGAAAATGGCCAAGTGCTGTATGTTTGCCAAGCTCGATATGCGGGAGGCATGCATCCAGGTAAAGTAGTAGCAGGTCGCTGTAACATAACTTATGGAGGTGCAGAAATTCCACTAGATAATTTCAAAGTTTTAGTAGGAAGAGATTTACATTGGGCTAAATCAAAATTTGGTCATATTCCCCCCTCGGCGGTGCAAGGAGGTTTTGAAAATGGTTCTCCCCTGTATATTTGTCGGGCGCATTATGAATTTCAAGGAACCCATCCAGGTAAAATAGTAGCGGGCGCATGTAACATAGGCTATGGAGGAAAGGAAGTTCGGTTGGACCGTTATCGAATACTAGTTATGAAAAAAGATCATCATAGGCATGAGGATGAATTAGATAATGATTAAAAAATAAAACATTCGGCTGATAACAGAACGTCTAGAAAGGACTAGGTCTAATAACCCAGTCTGTCTCATCACGAGCTCACAGTGAGCATGTCTGAATCATTGGTAAAAAAGAGGATTTTTTATAATGTGGGTGAAAGGGTTTTTCGCTTTGTGGATTTGTTTTTTTTGTTCTGTAGTTTTTGCTCAAGATAATTTTTTTCCTAACCAAACTACTTTACCTTTAAAGTTTAATACCGGAAATAAGATTCATGGATTACCTTCTACAGTCGTTGAAATCCAAGGTAAAATGATTCCATTATTGCTAGACACAGGCGCCTCTAAATCAGAAATCTTATTGACCAATCATGCCCTAGAAGGAATAAATATTCACTTTACAGGTGAAGAACATTGCACGCAAATCACTTCCAAGAAAACCTGCTTTAGAGAACTGCTTATTCCTGAATTGAAGATAGGAAATTTTTTTCTGCATGATGTAAAAGGCCAGCTAGTAAAATTTTGGAATAGTGAAGCGAAAAAAAATTTTGTTGGCACTCAGGCTTCACAAAATGGTTTAATTGGTTTAGGATTTTTGGCTAAATTTAATGTCTTATTAGATTACCCTCATGAACACGTTACATTAGTAGCAGCAAAGCATTCTCTAATAGGCTTTTCTACTGAACATTGGATAAACATCCCTTTTCAAATACAAGGTGGTATTGTTACCTCGGTAATATTAAATAATAAACCTGCTACTTTAATCTGGGATACGGGTGCTATACCCTCTAAAATAAAATCAAGCGTCAATTTTGGTGAAATAGCTCCTTGCACTGCGGATAAAACTTACCGTCAGACCCATTGCTCTTTGTTATGGTCATCCCTTTCCTTTGTAGGAGATAATCAAATTTACCTGCCAAAGACCTGGTTTTTAATAGATGATACTTTACCCTCTGATATTCCGTTTGATGGTTTTATCGGTTCCAATTTTTATGAAGAGAATTTAGTATACTTTGATTTTGATAATCATAAAATTTATATAGGTGATGCGTAATTGTTTACCTTTCTTGATAAAGATGATGCTGTTTTATATAGGCGACAATTTCACTAGGTAATGGTAATGAGAGAGAGTTTTGATCGTTATGTGCGATTTGATAACGGATTTGGGTGGCGGAAATGGGTATAGGTGGAACGGTTTGGAATATAATTTTTCCCGCTGGGGAATAAACCAAATCATTAGCGGATTCAACTTGTACTTCAGCTAACAAATGTTTGCTCCATTTTGCATGGGGAATTTCGAAATCAGGTCGGTTAATTACAATTAAATGCGCCAAAGTTAAAATTTTTTTCCATTGATGCCAATGATTAAAATTGGCAAAAGCATCCATGCCAAGAATTAAGCACCAATGTGCAGTAGGATAAATTTGATGTAATAAGGTCAAAGTATCTATCATATAAGAGGGGCCTGGACGCTGAAAATCGATTTTATTAACAATCCAATGGTCACAATTGCTAATTGCTAATTGCAACATGGCCAAACGATGCTCGGGGGAAGCTTGCGGTGCGGGGCGATGAGGAGGGGCTAAACAGGGAACAAAATGGATTTCTTCCAAAGGTAAATGGGTAAGTAAATATTGAGCAATGCCCAAGTGGCCATAATGAATAGGATCAAAGGTACCACCAAACAAACCGAGTAGATGAGAACGTCCATTTTTAGTTAAGCTCATAGTAAGTGTTCACGAGGTTTAATTTGCCAACGCAGAATTGCCCGATAATCCCAGGCTAATTTGAGTTAAAGCTTCCCAAGCATGGCCAGGTTTAATTCCTTTAATGATTTGATCTGTTTCATGACAAGCGGATAAAAGATTTTTTAATTGATCAGAGTTCAAACGTACAGTTCCTTGTCGAGAAGAGGTTGCTGAAAGCAGTTCACGACATTCTCGGGCGAGTAACCAGAGCACCAAAGCAGGTTCAAAATCTTCAGCTTGTAAATGTTGCAGGACTCGTACTACATTACGCGCGTCTCCTTGCAACATATATTGACTCAAAGCAAATACGGTAAATTGTGCACTGTCATGCATTACTGTGGTGATTTCCTGAATGCCAATTGCTTTCTGAGGATAAAGCAGATCCAATTTAATTATAGCCTGCTGACTAGCTAGCAAATTTCCTTCCGTAAGCTCAGCCAGTAATTGCACTGCTGCATGGTTCGGTTTAAGACCGCGTTGTAACATTCTGTTATTAAGCCATTGAAATAGTTCTTGATTTTTTGGCGGCCAGATGGAGAGAGTTATTCCGATTTTGGAAATTGCTTGATACCAACGTGATTTTTGTTGAGCAGAGCTTAACTTTGCTGTAGTAATTAGAAGAATGGTTTGGGTAGGCAGTTGGCTGCAATAAGCTAGTAAAATTTTAGCGGCCTCAGCGTCAAATTTACCAGTGAGGTTGTGCAATTCAATAAAACTTTGATTACCGAATAAGTAATGATTATTCGTCAACTGGATTAATTGCGTCCATTCAAAACCCGGTTCTATGGTCAGACGTTGAAAGTGTTCATATCCAGCTTGAATTGAAGCTTGGCGAATTGCATCACGAGATTCCTGTATCAATAAAGGTGTTTCGCCACTTAGTAAGTAGATTGGGGCTAACGGGCCTTTTAGATGAGTATGGAGTTGTTTAAGGGTGATCTGCATGAGTTTTTTCTTGAAAAGAAATTAATGATCGTTGGGTTTGTTGATTGATTAGCCAGAAATAAATAAGGCTACTAATTTCTCTTTGTAATTGTTGTTGAATTATAGTGGCAGAATTAATAGTGAAAATTTGATTGGCATTAACTGTTAATGAACTTGATGCCTGAATAGGGTGAGAGGTGATTGATCGACCATGAGAATCAGTTAGTTCCACCATAACACTCATGGTAAATATATAAGTAATAGCTACATTACTGGAGACAACCGCGGGACTATTGTGCTTAAAAAGGTAATTAAAAATATGCAAGCGAAGTGGTGCTTCTTCTGGAGTTTTAGTTAGCGTAATCTCCAGGGACTGGAGAATGGTTTTCAGATTCACACTTAAAGTACTATCCGGATTTTGGATATCCAAATACAGTACCTTTAGTGGTGAAGGTATCTTATTAGCATTACGTAATCCCCAGCCACACCCTGAGCAGATGAAGAAAATAAAAATGATTAAGATAAATCCTAAAGAATATTTATATTTCATATTACAATGTTGATTAACTTGTTTGGGACAATTATTATTTTTTTAATTTCTTGATTGTTAAGATAACGCTGAATGCTTTCTTCTTGTAGAGCGATTTGTTCTATAACTTTATTGTTAGCGTGGCTAGGCACGGTTATCTTTCCGCGTAATTTGCCATTAATTTGAATCACTAAGTGAATTTGATCCATCTGCAGAGCCTTTTCATTGACTTTTGGCCAATTTGCTTGAGAGATATCTTCACCAAAACCTAAATTTTGCCACAGTTGATGAGTGATATGAGGAGTGATAGGAGATAATAAACGCAAAAGGATGCTCATTCCTTCATATATTATGGGTTGCTGATTTTGATCATGAAGATCCATTTTGTTGATGATATTAAATAACTTCATGGCAGCAGAAACGACTGTATTAAGTTGCAATTTAGCCATATCTTGTTGAGCTTGTTGTAATATAAGGTGGATTTGCTGATATTGGGATTGAAATTTTGAATCTGATGCATCATAAGCGCCATTAAAGGAAGTTTTAATTTGAGTAGCAAAATGCCATAGTTTTTTTAAAAATCGATAAGCACCTTCTACTCCACTATCGGACCACTCTAGATCTTGTTCGGGAGGAGAGGCAAAAATTATAAATAAACGCACGGTATCTGCGCCATATTTTTTTATTAGATGTTGGGGTGCTACAATATTGCCTTTTGATTTAGACATTTTATAACCCTCTTTTAGAACCATGCCTTGAGTGAGCAAGCTTTTAAACGGTTCTGGACTATTGAGTAGACCCTCGTCGCGTAGGACTTTATGCATGAAGCGTGCATAAAGCAAGTGTAAAACGGCATGCTCTATCCCACCCACATATTGATCAACAGGGGTCCAATATTTGGCTCTATCATCCAGCATCGCTTTTTGCTGATCATAACTTCCGTATCTTGCATAATACCAAGAAGATTCAACAAAAGTATCCATAGTGTCTGTCTCACGACGTGCAGGCTCACCACATTGTGGACAGGTGGTGCGATAAAATTTGCGTGAGGATTTAAGGGGAGAGGCATGACCATCGGGAATTAAATCAGGTGGTAATATTACAGGTAAACTCTCTTCTGGAACGGGGATATCTCCGCATCTTTTGCACTGAATCATTGGGATAGGAGTCCCCCAATACCGTTGCCGAGAAATCCCCCAGTCACGTAATCGATAGTTTATTTGCTCTTCTCCTTGTTGTCTTTTTATTAAAAAGTTTTGAATTTTTTTTCTAGCAATTTCATTAGGCAAGCCATTAAATGGATCGGAGTTAATTAATATGCCTTCCCCGGTATAGGCTCCTTGATGAAAATCCCATGCAGTATTATTGAGTGGTTGAATAACGGGTTTTATTGCTAATCCATATTGTCGGGCAAACTCAAAATCGCGAGGGTCATGGGCGGGTACCGCCATAATTGCCCCGGAGCCGTAATCCATAAGGACGAAATTAGTTACCCAAATAGGTAGTTTCTCTCCAGTAAGAGGGTGGAGAGCTTCAGTTTTTAAACAAACTCCAGCCTTAATTTGGGTGGCGATTTCGGCCTCAGCCACCTTAGTGTGGCGACATTTTTCAAGAAATTGAGCAATATTAGGATCTTTTTGAGCGGCTTTTAACGCTAAAGGATGTTCTGGCGATATAGCTAGATAGGTAACTCCCATGAGGGTATCTGCGCGGGTGGTAAATATAGTCAACTTTTGTTTATGCCGATGGAGGGGAAACTGGATAGTGATGCCCTCAGATTTTCCAATCCAATTTCGTTGCATTGTACGTACAGATACAGGCCAATCGGTCAATAATTCCAGATCATCTAATAATTGACCTGCGTAATGGGTAATTTTAAAAAACCACTGGGGGATTTCAAGCCGTTCTACGGGAGCTCCAGAACGCCATCCTTTGCCATCAATGACTTGCTCATTCGCCAGTACAGTTTGATCAACTGGATCCCAATTGACCAGGGATTTTTTTTTATAAACCAAGCCTTTTTTATATAATTGAATAAATAGCCATTGCTCCCAACGATAATAACTAGGATCACAAGTGGTAATTTCACGATGCCAATCAAAGCTATAACCTAATTGTTTGAATTGTTTACGCATTTTTTTAATATTTTTTTCCGTCCACTCAGCTGGAGGTAAATGATTAGCAATAGCCGCGTTTTCTGCGGGTAATCCAAAGGCATCCCAGCCTATAGGATGTAATACATGCTTGCCGAGAGAACGTTGATAACGAGCAATGACATCACCAATTGTATAATTGCGTACATGCCCCATATGTAGGTCGCCACTGGGATAAGGAAACATAGATAAGCAATAAAATTTTTCTTTGGTTAAATCTTCTTCACAGTGAAAAGTATGATGTTCTTCCCAATATTGTTGGGCAACTGCTTCAATCGAGGCGTGATCATATTTGTTCATAATCCTTTAGTTTACTGCATTAGTAAAATTATGCAACAGACTATTTTAATCTAAATATGGTAAAATATGCTTTTCTGGCATATAATACTGAGCTTTATCAGGGATGGAGCAAAAAACGAATGCTTAGTAGCACCATGACTCATTTACAGAATGCTATGCAAAACAAAACATATCAAATAGGCCATGTACTACCCGTTTTATCTAACAGTAAATTGTTGATAAGCAACCGTCATCGTGCCTTATTGCAGGAGTTGCAGCAATTAAGTGGATTGCCTGAAGCGCATTTTAAAATGCTCTATCGGGGAGCAATTAATTTATATGCTGAATTTGTACAGCTTATTCCAGAAGACCCCCAAAATCCTTTGGGTGGGTTACTGAATTTAGGGTTAGCTCGCGCTACTTTAGCTCTTAGGCAATATCGCCAAGATTCAGCCATATCAAATGTAGATCCATTGTTAAATTATGCAATTTTTTCCGCAGGACTTTTTTTTGATGTAGCAAAGGCAGTAAGCCAACAGCGAGTTGTTTTATGTGATGAAAAGGGGAATTATCTTCGCGATTGGCGTCCTGCTCTTGGCACTTTGTTAGATCAAGGTGGCGAATTTTATAAAATGTATCCTTTTTATTCTTCTTTGTATCAAGCTCTGAACCATGAAAGTGCCGCTTTGTTTGCTAAGCCATTGATGCAAGCAGGTTTTTTATGGATAAGTAGTGATTTGGAGCTGTTTATTGATTGGTTAGATGCTTTACGAGGAGAAATGGCTGTAGGAGGGCGCAGAATTACTCGTGTCTTGGCCCTTATTCGTCAGGATGATTTGTTAAACATGATTAAGAGCTTGCAACAAATTTCTTTCAATGAAGTTCATTTAGAGCAAACTACTGAGGTGGACCAGTTTTACCTTTGGTTAAAAGAAGGATTAGAAAAGGGAACAATTGGGATTAATACTAGTGATGCGCAGGTCCACTGGTTAGGTGAAGATACCTTATTTTTAAGTCATGAAATCTTTAAACGTTTTATAGAAGAAAGTAGGAAAAACGGAGATGTTGATAAGCTGATACGTGCTTTTAGTGATGAGTTCGCTATAGCTAGCCAAGGGCCTACAGAAAGATCTCTTCATATCAGTAGTTTTTTGGCTCAAAACTGGGAGCAAAAAATGCAAAATCTGCGCTCAGGGGGTGTATTAGCGTTATCAGCCATGTTTTTAATGGACTATAATGGCATTCCTATGAGTCCGTTGCAAAGAGACATAAAGTTAGGTTTACGCCATTCACGTGAACTACCCAGCGCGAATATTAAACAAGTTATTAATGTCGAAAGAAATCAGGATCCTTCTTTCAAGATGCGGTGATAGTATGACTGTACTGACTGACAAGTTTATTGGATCCCGCCGTCAAGCCGCATAGACGTCAGCCGCTGAATCTGAATTGCTTCCCAATTTTAATCCTAAGTTCTGGCAAAGCCAGAAACTTAGGAATATAGAGATTTTTCTACGAAAATTAGGGGCTGTTGACAATTCATTGATTATTCATTTTACGCAGAGTTTTCGTCATTTGAGCGTTAGCGAAACAATCCAGTTCGCACTTCGAACAATGCTCTGTACTGGATTGCTTCCCCCTCGCTCGCGCTCGGGGTCGCAATGACGGTAGTTCTGTGAAAAAGTCCCGTTTAAGACGAGTAATTAATGAATTGTCAACAGTCCCTATTTTTAATTTAATATTTGTTTACTTCAGAAAATTAGAATTCACCAGGAATTGCTGAAAATGGCGTACTAAAATTCATTGAACTAGACAATCAGAATTAGAGGAGTCATTTTCTTCTTTTTCATTTTCTTCTTCCGTTTGATGGGATTCCTCAGAGTAATCAAATCCATAGCGATTATCGCTTAAATTAGTAGGCTCCAAATCTCCACTAAACAATTTTCGAATTTTAAAATTAGAATTTTTAACATAATCGAAAATCGTTTGATTTTGTGAGTCACATAGAGACAGATTGGGCTTGAATTCTAATAACAAATTTACCATTTCCACATTTTTGGACTCTACTGCCACCATTAAAGGTGTCTTTTTTCCTTTTCCTAAATGATCAATATTAGCTTTACACTCTTCAATAATAAACCGAACTAATTCTAATGGGCATTTGTATTTTATAGCAGCAGTTAATGGAGTATCACCTGAGCCATTACTAAAATTTTCTGAATCATTAATGTCAGTTATTTTTTGGATAAGTTGCATAGTTATTTGCGGACCAAAATGGAAAGCTAATTGCAGATTCTCTTGCACAGGATCTATATAATCTATTAATTCAATGTTTCCTGTGGCTAATACATAATTAAAAAATGCATAACTGACTTTAAAACCATCCTGTAATAGTAACTTTATACATTCCTTTTTTTGATGATGAACTGCATATTCTAACAAATCTACCTGTTTACCCGAAAAAATACTGCTAATTCTTTGATAGAGATTAGTACCTGGATGTTCTTTTTTTTCATCAATGTCATCAGAAAAAACTTCCACAAATTGTTTAATTATTTCAGGTCGATCATAAAACACCGCCCAACATAAAAAAGCTCCTCGTGATTCATTAGCAATGTATTGTGGACTACAGTTTTTCACTAACAGTTTAAAAAATTCTTTATGACTAAATGCAGCAGCTATATCCAAGGCAGAAGCTGGATTATCCATCATATCTATTTTTTCATAAATATCTTCTATTTTTTTAGTAATTAAGGAATTTAAATCAAGCCCTTGTTTTTCTTGACTATATTTTATAAAAGTATTGAGTGAGGCTTGGTCACTGTTTCGAGCAATTACAGCTAGCGCGGTACTAATCTCAGCTCCGGCTTTGATTAAGCAATCAATGATTTCATGATTTCCTTTTTCTAGAGCTAATGTTAATGCATTTCTTCCAGTTTTATCGACTATTTCTAAATTGGGTTTGCATTCTAATAAGGTCAAGATTGTTTCTAGATGCCCATTTTCAATGGCAACTAATAAAGCAGTTTCTCCATGATAGTTTTGTTTATTTAATAAAAAGGAGATTTTTTTCTTCTTCCTGGCAAGATTTTAATAAAAAATCAACTGCCACAGTTTGACCCGATCTAGCTGCTAAAATTAAAGCTGTATCACCATTTGCTGGATCAACCAAGTCGTCTAAATTTTTTCTGTTTTGTATTGAAAAATAAGTTTTTAACTGTTCTAAATTACCGGTTTTAGCGCCACGCATGAGGGTAATTGTTGGAGCATTTTCATTATATAACTGTTGAAAATTGGTTTTTTCCTTTTGCTCAACTTCCTTCTCTTCTTCTTTTACTTCTTTAAGTAAGTCTAAAAATTCTGATTGTTCACCATTAATAAATAAATGTAATAAAACCTGCTTTTGGCACTCTTCAGGATTATCCTGCCATTTTTTTTGCACCCAATAATGTGCACGAATACCCTCAGGAATAGCTGGATCCTGAAAAAAATCTATGGGAGCCATTTTAAACTTACGTCGAATACTTTTTTGTAATCTTTCGGCGATATTTAACGGGCATTCGCGAGGCAAAGCCTGAGAATGGATGAATGATTTTGATTAATCATGTTAAAATATGCTCTAAACATGGCCTTATATTTAAAGCAAAATAGTTGCTGAGTTGACGCAAAACGAATTTCACTAAAATCGCTACCTTCTTTATCTTTTTTCCATCCACCCCATCCAATTACCACTTTTCCACCGAGTTGATATTTACCTACTAATTGCTGATGAAGATTCCCGCCGGTATTTTGCAGTGTATTGGTTCCTCTTTGTCTTGATGTTAAGGAGCGAATAAATTCGGGTAGTCGTTTGCCGTCTTTATCTACCTCTTTACCCTCTGTTCCATCACCTTTATTGTAAGCTGGAACCATAATATTGTAGGTTTTTTCATCCAATACTAAACCGCCTACAAAGCCTTGTTCGGAGTCACCTAAATCGAATAGAGATTTAGATTTATCTAACATGCTGGCTTGTTCAATTTGGTCTAAATCTACAGGGAATTTCGCAATGTAGGGAAAATTTTTAGGGATACTAGTCAGTTTCTTAATGTTTTCGTCTATCATACTTTTCTCTTCTTAAATGACTTATTTTTTTGAGCTAGATGATATATTGGAGTATTTTATAACTTAAAAATTAAACAAATCTTAAAAAAAGTTGGATATGAAAAAAAACGGAAAAAAAACACAGAAATACATAGAGTGATATGCACGGCTCCCGCATTAAAATTTGCATAAGGCAAAACGTTTAATTTTGGCTCAGATTGGGGTAAAAAATTGACGAAAAAGCGGATTATTGCAAAAGTTTAAAAAAGGTATAGATTAATTCAAGATGAAGCAAAGTGACTTAATGGAATTACCGTCGACAGTAGAAGAATGTCACCAGTTGGTCAAGCCGCGGGATGATAAGCTTCTTAGGTTGACGCTATTGCGTGAATAGTAACCATTAACTAATCTGCTTTTTTGCCTCCCCGTGATAATAGTATTGGTCCTATTATTAACAAGATTAAAATAAAAACCACAGGATAATATCCCCAGCGCATTAAAAATGTTCTACCTTCCATAGGAGTAAAAAATCCATTTAAGACACCTGCTTGGTATAAAGGGAGAGAGGCATCTATCTTTCCATAAGGGTCAATAATCGCAGTTACCCCCGTATTTCCTCCCAGCAGTGCAAAGCGTCCAGTCTCAACTGCCCGTAATCGTGATATCTCCATCTGCTGAGACGACGCCATCGATTTTCCAAACCAACTATCATCACTAATGTTAATGATGACTTGTCGATCTTTAGTATATTTTAAAACCTCACCGGGATAGGCAATTTCATAGCAGATAAAGGGAGCAATTTTAACACCTGCTACTATTAAATTTTTTTGCTGAGATGCACCAGGGGTAAAATTAGACATGGGAATATTTAATTCTTTAATCAAGGGTGTGAAGATTTTAGCTGCTGGAGTGTATTCACCAAACGCAACTAAATGGCGCTTACGATATTCGCCCTCATCAATTCCTACCACAAGCAGTGCATTAAAATATTGCTCTGGGTTAGGGATGACGAGAGGAATACCAAATAATAGACTGCTGTGGTGTTGTTTAGCTATATTAGCGAGCTCTTCTAAAATAGTAGGTATTTGTTGGGGAAATGCAGGTATAGCGGCTTCCGGCCAAATAATTAATCGATTCTTCCAATAAGGTTCGGTTAGTGTCTTATAAGTTTGCAAAATGGAAGATAATTTTTCTGGTTCCCATTTAATAGATTGAGGAATATTTGCTTGTACAATACTAACAGGAACAGGTAAACCGCTAGGCTTTGTCCACTGAATTTTTCCTAGAAGCCAGCCGCATACTACAATACCGATTATTATTAACAAAGCGAAGCTTTTAAATTTTCTTACATTACGCAAGCCTATTAACACTAAGCATCCACTGATAATAGCAACAGCTAATGAGGTCCCATAAACACCAAAAATAGTGGCGATGCCGCGCAAGGGCGTATTTATTTGGCTGTAACCTAAAAAGAGCCAGGGAAAGCCGTTTAGTGGCCAAATACGTCCCCATTCAGCAATAACCCATGTTGCAGGAAAAATGCATAGACAAAGGATAGGACGATTATATTTACCGAATAAACGTATTATGAGGTAGCCTTGCACAGCAAGAAACAAAGCCAAAAAAGCGATGGCAAGTAAGGTAATGATCGCCGCTATTCCAGTGGAGGCGCCTCCATAAGTATGTATACTAATGTAAAGCCAAGAGACGCCTACTCCGAAAAAGCCTAAGCCAAATAGCCAACCTTTGCCAAAAGCTTGCCAAGGACTTGATTTTTGCCATTGATAAAGTAGGATTGCTGGTGCAAAGAAGGCAAGAGGATAGATATCAAGAGGTGCAAAAGCGAAAGGCAAGATAACTCCTGCTAGAAATACACTTAGCCATGAAAGCATTAGATATTCTCCAATCGTTTAATTTGTAGCATTTGTATGCCGCGTTTACTTGCTTCCAAAACTGTAATTCTAAGAGAGTCGAGGATAATGAATTCTCCTCTTTTGGGGAGATGACTGAGTTTTTGCAATACCATTCCCCCTATGGTATCTATGTCCTCTTTATAAAAATCGGTATTAAAATACTCATTGAATTCTTCTAATGGAGTTAGAGCTTTCACTAAATATTCATTTGCATTTACCTCTTTTATAAAAGGTTCTTCTTCAATATCATACTCATCTGAAATTTCTCCTACTATTTCTTCTAACACATCTTCAATGGTAATTAAACCCGCAACTCCCCCATACTCATCTACCACTATTGCCATATGGTTGCGATTGGAGCGAAACTCCTTAAGAAGTACATTTAAGCGTTTACTTTCAGGAATAAAAGTTGCCGGACGAACGAGTTCACGAACTTGCACGGTAGTGGGGTTGGATTGTAAACAAAAGGGTAATAAGTCTTTGGCTAATAATATTCCGACTACTTCATCTCGATCTTCACCAGTGACTGGATAGCGGGAATGTCCTGCCTCTATAATCTGGGGGAGTGCTTCTTTAGGGCTAAGATATCCATCTATAACGACCATTTGAGGTCGAGGAATCATAGCATCTCGCACCTGCATACGGGACACTTGCATTGCACCTTTAATCATTTCAAAGGTTTCAGGATCAATTAACTGATTTTGTTTGGCGTCTAAAAGAAGATCTATTAATTGGGCTTGGTTTTGTGCACGAGGAGTAAAGGCACTGAATAGTTTTTCGAACCAACGTTGATATAAAGAGGATTTATCTGATGGATCATTATTCATTTGCAGTCCTTTTTGGGGTTGAGTAAGGATCAGGAAAGCCTAATTGCAGTAAAATTTTTTTTTCTAAAAATTCCATTTGTTGTGCTTCCATTTTTTCTTCATGATCATAACCTTGAAGATGTAATAAACCATGCACAGTTAAATGTGCCCAATGTGCCAAAATATTTTTTTTTTCTTCTGCCGCTTCTTCTAATACCAATTCTGCGCAAACGGCTAAGTCTCCTAATGAAAGGTAGAGATCACCTGGAATAGCCGGATAAGAAAATGATAATACATTAGTAGGACCTGATTTATGCCGATAGGTTTCATTTAATTTGGCGCTTGATTGTTTTGAAACAATACGAATAGTCACTTCGTTTGCTTGAGTTGATGGGAGTAAGGCACTTTTTACCCATTGTTCAAATTGTTTTTTAGGAGGAATCACAATACCTAGCTTTTTTTCTTTTTGCAGAAAAACTTTAAAGCGGTTGTTCGCGTTCATAAGCTTCAATGATTTGTTGAACCAAAGGATGGCGAACCACATCCGTTGCTTGAAAAAATGAAAAACGAATAGCATTTATATCGCGTAATAAAATTATAGCGTGCCTTAAACCTGACTCGGTTTTATGAGGAAGATCAATTTGAGTAATATCGCCGGTAATAACAGCTTTCGAACCAAACCCAATCCGAGTAAGAAACATTTTCATTTGCTCTTTGGAAGTGTTTTGACCTTCATCTAGGATGATGAAGGCATCGTTTAGTGTGCGGCCACGCATATAAGCTAATGGAGCCACTTCGATAACTCCTTTACTTATCAATTTAGTAACTGCCGTAATACCTGCCATCTCATATAAAGCATCATATAATGGTCGTAAATAAGGATCAATTTTTTGCGCTAAATCTCCTGGTAAAAATCCTAAACTTTCTCCTGCTTCTACTGCAGGGCGAACCAAAATAATACGTTTTACGACATCTTGTTCTAAAGCCTCTAAGGCACAAGCAACGGCTAAAAAGGTTTTTCCAGTTCCTGATGGTCCGACTCCAAAATTGATATCAAATTTTTGAATAGAGCGGACATAATGAGCTTGATTAGCTGTACGTGGTTTTACGCTGATAAGTGACAATTTTATGGTGGCTTCAATTAATTTTTTTTGATAATCCTCTTGATGAAATTGATATTCCATGTCCAAGGATTTCATCAGTAATTGAATTTGTTGTTCTGTTAGCTCCTGATTAAGAGCGGGATCGGTGTAGAGTTGCTGCAAGACTTCGCAGGCTTTGTCTACAGACATGGGGATACCGATAATTTCAAAATTATTCCCACGATTATTAATTTCAACACCAAGATGGCGTTCAATAATATGTAAATTTTCGTCTAGCTCACCACAAAGCCTTGCTAAACGTTGATTATTGGCTGGTGTGAGACTGATATGTCGAATTGATTCTGAAGTCGCCAATTACTTACTGTCCTTCCTTAGTTAAATATTTACCACGTAGAGAATTGGTTAATGCTGCAGTGATTTTGACAGAAATCATTTGACCAATCAAGGAGCTAGGACCGCTGAAATTAACTACGCGGTTATTTTCAGTACGTCCACAAAGTTCTTGAGAAGTCTTTTTTGATGAACCCGTCACTAAAATGCGCTGATGTGTATTTACCATAGACGAGCTGATTTGGGACCCTTGCTTATTAACTTGTTGTTGTAAAATGGCCAAGCGTTGCTTTTTTTCGGACAGAGGAATAGTGTCATCCAATTGGGCGGCAGGAGTCCCAGGTCGTTTACTGTAGAGAAAGCTAAAAGAATGATCAAACTCCATTTCCTTGATGAAATTCATCGTATCCTGAAAATCTGAATCTGTCTCTCCGGGAAAGCCGACAATAAAATCTGAAGATAGGCTAATATTGGGACGAACCCTGCGTAAGTTTACGTATTTTAGATTTGTATTCTAGTGTTGTGTAATTGCGTTTCATTGCGGCCAAAATTTGATCCGAGCCGCTTTGGACAGGTAAATGAAGATGATTAGCTAGTTTAGGCTCTTCTGCATAGGCAGCGATTAAATTATCGTTGAAGGCTGAAGGATGTGAAGTGGTAAAACGGATGCGTTGAATACTATCAATAGCCGCAATAAAATGAATAAGTAACGCGAGATCGGCAATGCGCCATCATACATTAATCCGCGGTAATCATTAACATTTTGTCCTAATAAAGTAATTTCTCTCACTCCTTGTTCGCTTAGAGTAACAATTTCGGCAATGACATCATCGAAAGGTCGACTTATTTCTTCACCACGGGTATAAGGAACCACACAGAAACTGCAATATTTACTGCAGCCTTCCATAATAGAGACATAGGCAGTAGGTCCCTCTGCTCGGGGTTCTGGAAGATGGTCAAATTTTTCAATTTCTGGGAAAGAAATATCCACCGCGGGCTGTTTTTTTTTCTATCGCATGAGTGAGTAACTCGGGTAAACGATGTAAGGTTTGTGGACCAAAAACCACATCTACAAAGGGCGCCCGTTTAACAATGGCATCTCCTTCTTGACTGGCTACGCATCCACCTACACCAATAATTACATGGGGGCGTCGAATTTTTTAAAGGACGCCAGCGGCCTAGTTCAGAGAATAGTTTTTCTTGCGCTTTTTCTCTTACCGAACACGTATTGATTAATAAAACATCTGCTTGTTCGGGTTGATCCGTCAGCTCCAAGCCGATGAGAAGTCTTAAGAACATCGGCCATTTTCCCAGAGTCGTATTCATTCATCTGGCAGCCATGGGTTTTAATATAGAGTTTTTTCATAGACCGGATATTGTACCGGTATGTAGGTGATTTTGTCCAATAGGCTCTATTGCGGGAGATTGTGACCTTTTTGCGAATTTAGGACATCTTTTAGGTAAATATTCAAATTGTATTTTAACACAATTCTATAGCACTTCTATCAGTAACCTCGTTAATAACCTGTTCTTGCTTAAATTCCCGTATTTTACTTTGTGTTAGGGTTATTGGGAAATTGTGCTTTTCGGCAAATAGGCGTAGAGCTCTTTTAATAATCACGGGTTTTATTGCAGGGTCATTAAACAAAGTCAATATTTTGTAAAAATCTTCTGTGGCAGGGCTTCTTGTTAGTCTCGTTTTAATAAGCCGATTTTGAGCAATATTGGCAATTGTTTCTAAATCGAATTCCTTTAATTCACGTAATTGCCTTACTCCCTCTGGTCCATAAAATCCGCTATTTACAGCTCGACGACAGGAGAAAAAACGGCAAGAACTTATATAAGTTTTAACTGATCCAAAGGTCGTTTCGTGATTCCAGCGAGGGTGATGAATCAATTGTTGCAGCAAACTTTCTACTAGTTTCGCTGTAGGTGTGGTTTTACTTTCATAGGGTGTCAACTCCTTGAAAGAAAGTAAATTTTTTTGACAGCCAATATAAGTTTCAATATCAATCATGCCTTGTTTATAATCGTTGTCGAAAGAAACAGCCAGATTTTTTAAAATTGCTTCTTTGGTTTCTTCCGTAGTGTAGTCTTGGCTCAATAAAGATTGGCATTGCATTTCAATTTCCCTCATTCTAGAGAGAGCATATGCTTTGATGGTTGAAGCAGTGATTTGATGACTGCCAACCACCTCTTTAACAGTTTCCATTTCTGAATTTTGCATAGAAAAAGGCAAGTTAACTAAATTGAATAAGTGAGCAGTAAATCGGGAGTCTCGTAAATGAGCGGCAACTTTTAACTTTAAAAAAGTTTCCTCATGAACTGGATTTTTACAGTCAGGATCATCGAGGCCGGTTTTTGACATTAAAGTTTGAGCAAAATCTTTAAATGCGATTTCCTCTTCTGTAATAGCTGAAGAAAAAAATGTTGCGAGCATTCCATCTGAGGAGGAAGCGGCTAGTGTCTTAGTCAGACGTTCTTCAATAGCAGTAGCATGTTGTTGCGAATGTAAAACGAGTTTATCTTTATCGTCCTTTTCACGAATGTCAACTGGACCTATACCTTTGTGGCCATAAACTTTATCTTTTACAAGTTGCTGCATTTCACTATATTTTTTTTGTAAAGATCGCAAGCATTTTTCCACATCACAATTCTTGCTAGAAAATAGTGTTCCATCCTCTAGGGTAGTATCAAGCAGACGGGTTGTAGTGTCTTTATCTGTTTTTCCTTTACTACGATAAGGAATTTTTAATTTATCTACATCTACGGTGTAACCTAAATGTGTAAGATACAAATAGCTAAGCAGCACTATTATTTCCATATGCAGGACTCGATCTTTCTTGGCCATGGTCACCCTCGGGTGATCAACAGGTAAATGGACAAATAAGGTAAATTGTGTGGTTATATAGTCAAAAAAAGTACGACGTTGATTTTGTGGTTTCATGCCTGTGCCATAGCCGGGGAGATACCATTTATCGGTAGGAACATTGCTATCAGCTGCAGCTAGAAAACTCAAAAAATTTTCGGGATAGAACTCAATGAAATCTAGTCGTCCTTTCATTTTAGGTCCGGTCGTGCCGCTTAAATCGATCACATCCGCTTGCAATTGATATTCTTCTACCAGAGTTTCTGCTGCAAAAATTTTTATGCTTTTACCTTTAGCATTGATTTCTATAGTATAATTTGTATCATTATGTCGTATTTTAACGCGTTTGACCTCTGGGATGCCGTTCAGCAACCAACGAACGATTATTCCACCCCGACTGTGCCCTGAAAGAAGCCATTTAATAATCTCTTTATCTTCAGGAGAGCTACTTTTCTTTATCTTCTTTTTTGTGTGTTTTTGGCCATAGAAAATATCGGAGTACATCCTTGGCAAAGTTGTTCAATGGTTGACACCAATACGGGCTATTTGCTTAGGGGTACAATAGTTCGTTTCGACTTGACTTTGTTGTTGAAACTAAGAATCACGATCTGGTTTAGACAGAGGACCGGATGAAATACCTATACCGAAAGGAAACTCCTTTTCAGTGCCAGGGCCAAAACGCTTTTGGCCGTTCCTGCTATTCCGGTGTAAAAACTTTTATTGGGTGCACCTTTTTCATCAAGGGTAACGATTGCATTACCTAAAATATCAATAAAATGAAGTTGCTCTGGTGTTGCGCCATTTCTTTCTGTTTCTTCTAGCAAGATGCTTTCATTTCTAGCATGATGAATTTTCGGAGAATATTTCTTTTTTGATGATTTTTTGACCTCTGGACTTATCTGTTTTAAGAGGAGTAGTATTAGGAGTAGGAGATAAAAATTTTACCTCATCCTCTAGAATTATTAAGACGGATAGGGGTATCTTTTTTAGATTCGATGTTTTTTGTCTTCTGGAGGAAGCTTTAGATTTTTCATCTACAGAACTATTGTAGACTGTGTTGATTGCGTTTCTCCAAAAAAATTCTTTTGATTTGCTTCTATTTTGTCGTTTAATAGTTGTAGTTGGTGAATTTCTTCAGCTAATACCAAAGTAGCTATTGTCTTTAAATAATTCCTCGAACTTTTCATGAGGGGTTGTTTCTTTAAATGATTTTTCGAATTCTTCAGGAGATAATGGCGGATATGCTTTAGATTCTACTTGTTCTTGATATTTTTTAAACTGCCAGTTCAACACAAAGGCTTCTTTATTTGCAAAAATTTCCTGAATTTTCTGGTTTATTTCTTTAATAACTACAACTAATTTGTAGCGAATGGGGTTATGTGCTTCAGCTGCTTTTTGAATTTGTACGATATAGCAATGGCCTAGTTGTGATTTTAAGTCACGATCTAATTCTTCCTATAGATTTCATTAATAGTTTCATTTAATTTTTCCTGATTCATGCAGCATTAATTGGGTGTAATATTCTATGGCATGAGCATGTATTTCGATGCCGCTGATTGCGGGATCATTTTGCAGAAACTTAATTGTGCTTTCTAAAAATGCGGTAAAATGCGGTAAAATAACATCCGGTAATTCGCTAATTTCTTCAGCATACCATTGGATTTCTTGGATAGCGGGATCGTGAGTTTTGATTTTTTTCAATTGTTCACAAACTGAGGCAAAACTTTCTCGATGTTTTTTTCTTGCCGCCTTCATTTTGTCAATTAAGTCTGTGCAAAATTGTTTTGGATTCCGTTTAATTTTTTCTTCAATTTCTCTTGCTGATGGGATTAAAGTTTCTTGCAGAAGAGGCTCAATGTTTCCGCCTAAATTAAATATTTCCCATCCTTTTTCGGTAAAACGTCCCATTCCTGGGCTATCGGTTTTAACTTCTTGTTCTAAAACCTCTATGATGAGAAATTTAAATTTACCCCCGATAGCATTAACCCGATAATGTTTGCCTCTTAAAAGATAATGGCGAAAGGATGCGGGGACCATCTGCAATATAATGAGAAGTATCAAATTAGCTCTGAGCTCATAACTTGGCGCCATTAACAGCAGTAAGTATAGTTTTAGAGGTGTGTACGCAATTTAAAGAGCCTTGTATATAGTTGAGAACAAGAGTTTTTAGATCTGATTTAGAAAGATTTAATTCTCTTCTCAAGAAAAGTCCGAACAAATTTTTCTCCTTTTGCCCTTGCTTTTCTCTAAATCTTCCTTCATCTCCTCTTTTTGCCCCTCTTTTTGCTCTACCGCAATCGTAGAAGGCGGCATTAATAAATCTCTAGCTTCTTCATCTAATGGAGAAAGATAAGTAGCTTCCTGGGGATTTAAACTAATTAACCATTTTTGCCACATCTTATAAATGGGATAAGTTTTACTATTGACGACAATTCCTCGTGGGTAATCTCTTAAGTATGGATCCAATTTCAGCATTATTATTATTTTTCCCCACTGAGTAGTACAAACGCCCGTCGCTTTCATCCAATCTATAAAACCTCTAACGTAGGGGATGAATATCATCTGGAAGTGTCCTTGTTGTAAGGCAATTTCCTGCGGATAATGTTTGGTGTATTTGATTGGCTTTTAATAGTGAAATATTTGTAGGCCGTTTTGAAAGAGAAAGTTCAGTAAACTTTAATTCCTTTAAACCTTCGCATGCCGGATTTAATGGTATTTGTCGCCATTGACCTTCTGGCGATAATCCATGAATAAAATAATTTTGGCCTTGTTTTATTAAAACGGGTTGTTGATCAAGTTTATTTTCTTGTAATGTTTTTTGAATTTTAGCTTTTTTATCCATAGATATGAGAAGAAGATCATATCCCATTTTTCTTCTTAAATTTGCTTCGAGTTCAGAGCGTAATTGTTTACTCATTATTTACCTGATTTGTTTTTTTGAGAATTCTTTGATTACTAGTATAAATTCAATATATTAAATTAAAATTAATTTTTTAATATTTTTAACAATTTGAGGGGGAAAAAAGGGATTGAGTTAACCATGATAATGAATAAATAAACAATATTTGTCAGTCACTTAAGTAAGGATAAGAGTTTTAATGAATACCTGCAAGTAACGTTTTAACTTCTTTAAGTGTTTGCTGGATTCTTTTTATGGATTTAGGAGCCACAAAAATAGTGTCATCACCTGCTAAGGTGGCGAGAATTTCGGATTCATCATGTTGGTAATCAAGTAGGCGAGCGATTAACGAAGCTGAACCAGGACTGGTTTGGATAATAATCAAACTTTCGTTGGCGGCAATCCTTAAAACCAGTTCAGTTAAAGGGGCTTGAGTGGGAGGAGGTAGGCGCTCTGTAGGTAAGCAATATGCCACCTGACCTTGAGGAGTTTTTATTTTGATGGCTGCTAATTTATGCAGGGCACGGGAAATTTTGCTTTGGTTAACGGAGAAGCCTTGTGCCATTAATTCAGTGCAGATATCGTGTTGAGTAGCTGCCACTCCTTTACGAAGAATCTCGGTAAGAGCTGAAAGAAAAAGCAATTTGGTTTGAAGGCTTTGTTTAATCATAAATAGAAATTTTTAGTTCAAGGAGCAAAGAGTTTAGCACAGCAGCTCCTAGAGTGAACAGTAACTTCTTCGAAATTCGCTGCTGGTAGCAAAGTGCAAGGCGCATCGGAGCGCAAAACCGGAGCATACACGCAAGTAATGTGAAATTTGCATCAGCAGTAGAGTTTCGAAAGAAGTCTAGTGGAGCTTTTTCGATATCATATAGTGAATAAACTACTATATTTTTTGCAAAAAATGCATTGACAGCGGGTAAATAATGCATTATTATGCAATTTTAAGCATAAAATTTGAATATTTTGGAGAGATATGGCCAAAATTTCCGTTAAGGATTTAAAAAAAGATTACTTACAAAATTCGGTATTAAAGGGAGTTTCATTTGCGACTCAAACCGGTCAAATTACTGCGTTACTTGGTGGGAGTGGGGCAGGGAAAAGTACTTTGCTACGCTGTTTGAATTTATTAGAGCGTCCTACCACTGGATGCATTCAGATTGGTGAATGTGTCTTAGAGTTCAATCAACCAAATGTACACATTAACCTAAAAAAACAACGCGAATTACGTGCACGTGTGGGAATGGTATTTCAACAATTTCATTTATGGCCTCATCGCACCGTTTTACAAAATCTAATCGAGGCTCCTATCCAGGTACTTAAAAAAATGAAAGCGGAAGCTATTAAAGAAGCCGAAATTTTATTAGCTCAAGTAGGCTTAAGAGATAAGCAAGAAAGTTATCCTCAGCAACTGTCAGGTGGACAACAGCAGAGGGTGGCTATTGCAAGAGCTTTGATGATGCATCCTGCGGTAATGCTATTTGATGAGCCCACTTCCGCCTTAGATCCACAAACTATATTAGAGTTGGTGCCGTTGATTAAAGCACTGGCTATGAAAGGCATGACGATGATAATCGCTACTCACGAGATGGATTTTGCGCGGCGGGTAGCGGATCAAATAATTTTTTTGGATCAAGGAAAAATTATCGAGCAAGGTGATACAAACCAAATGTTTCAACGGCCTCAAACTGAGAGGTTTCGTCAATTTATTCGAGGAATTTATGAGTAGTAAGTTAGTGAAAATAATTATTTTATTCGGGTGCTTTCTCATATCCTTCGCTTCCTTGGCAAACTCTAATTCTTTATTATTTGCTACAGAAGCAACTTATCCGCCCTTTGAATTTATTAATAGTAACGGTGAGGCGCAAGGTTTTGACATTGATATTCTCAAAGCTATGTGTATGAATATGCATAAAAAATGTGTTTTTATTACCCAAGCATGGGATAGTTTAATTCCTGGATTAAAGTTGGGTAAATTTGACGTGATTTTTGGTGCTATGGCTATTACCTCTGAGCGAGAACAGCAGGTTAATTTTACCAATTCTTATTATCTTAATACAGGAAGTTTAGTGGGAGCTAAATCTTCTCATCTATCAAACTCAACAGTCTGGAAGAATAAAATATTTGGAGTACAAGGGGCGACCACTTTTGATAATTACCTCCAAGCGAAATATAGCTCTTTAGTAGAAATTAAGCGTTATCCTAATATTCAGGAAGCATTATTGGATTTAGAATCGGGACGAGTTGATGCCGTTTTAGGTGATACGCCTTTAATTAAAGAATGGCTAAAAAAAGATAAAAATAGTGAAGTTTATGAATTAGTAGGAAAACCTGTTGAAGATGCTCAATTTTTTGGTAAAGGTAATGGCTTTGCTGTTAAGAAGGGAAACACCAATTTATTAAAAGAATTAAATCAGGCTTTAAATGCTATTCAGTCTGACGGTACGTATAAAAAAATAGTGCAACGATATTTTGGTAACGAATAACATGTGGCTTTGGCTTGATGGGTATGGGTTCCAATTAGTCCAAGGGGTAGGAATAACTTTAGCTGTTGCCTTAAGTGCCTTATTGTTGGGATTTATATTAGCTATTTTGGGTGCTGTAGGTGAGTTAAGCAATCGTTTTGCGATTCGTTCATTTGTATTAGCATCTACTTCCATCATTCGTAGTTTACCAGAATTGCTAGTCTTGACGGTTATTTATTTTGGTGGCAGTGCATTTTTAAGTTGGTTGTGGGGAGAAAATCTGCAAGTTAATTCTTTTATTGCAGGAGTATTAGGATTAGGCATTATTTTTTCTGCTTACGGTTCACAAACTTTGCGTGGTGCTTTTTTGGCGATTCCTCGAGGCCAACAAGAGGCAGCTCAAGCCTTGGGTTTAAAAACCCGAAGAATATTTAGCCATATTTTATTACCTCAAGCATGGCGCTTTGCATTACCAGGCCTGGGTAATTTATGGTTGGTGCTATTGAAAGATACGGCATTAGTATCTTTGATTGGTTTGGTTGACTTAATGAGTAAAGCCCAGATTGCTGCAAATAGTACTAGACAGCCATTTAAATTTTACTTTATTGCAGGATTGGTTTTTTTATTACTAACCACTCTTTCTCAACTTACTATAGAACTATTCACCAAACGGCTAAAAAATAGAAACAGGCTCCATTGATGAATAATTTTGTTATGATGATTTCAGGTTTGACGCTCACAGTGGAGTTAACCGTTTGTGCTTTGATGGTTGGATTATTGTTGGCGTTAATTTTTACGTTATTAAAATCTTTAAATCTGTTTTATCTTAAATTTCCGATAGATGCTTTAGTTTTTTTTATTAGAGGAACGCCATTATTAGTGCAAATTTTTATAATTTACTATGGTAGTGCACAATTCCATTGGCTACGAGAATCTTTTCTGTGGATTATTTTAAAAAAACCCTTTGGTTGTGCGACGATTGCTTTAGGTTTGAATACTTGTGCATATACAACTGTATTACTAAGTGGAGCAATCAAGAGTATTCCTCGAGGAGAAATAGAAGCCTGCCAAGTATTGGGATTGTCGAATTGGCAAATGTTACATAAGGTAATACTTCCCAGAGCATGGAGGATCGCTTTACCAGCTTATTCTAATGAAGTAATTATGGTGTTAAAGAGTACTTCACTGGCAAGTACTATAACTTTACTTGATATCATGGGAGTAACCCATCTTTTAATAGCAAGAACTTATCAAGTTATGCCTTTTTTCATTTTAGCCGGTTGTTTTTATCTAAGTTTAAATCTTTTAATTGTGGGAGGATTTAAATGGGTAGAAAATAGGTGGCACAATTTAATTAGGTGATAACAAACCGCGTTAGCAATGACCACACCACAGCCTCGTTATTGCAAGCTCACACAGTTATCAATTATTCTGATTTCTTTTCTGAATTTGATTCTAAAGTTTGAGATCCTTCTTGAGAGGAGCTTTCTTTGGTAAAAATTTGCTCCAATTTTTTCTCTTGAACATCCTCTTCTTTCTTTTCTACCAGTTTTTCTAGTGGAATTGTTTCCTCTTTAGGAGGGATAGAAGGGAATTCATAAATATCCTCATCTATGGCTTTTTCTTCATTGGCATAAGGCCAATTGGTAGATGATACTGGCGGTTTAATAGATTCATTTATTTGTTTAGGATTAAAAGAGCTTGATGATTTAGGAAAATGTTGACGACTTGTACGTGTGGCATAGGAAGATTGAGTTGAATGCTTTCTTCCCCCCTGACGTGATTGCCCTTGGCCTTGTCCCTGTCCCTGTCCTTTAGGGCGATCTTTATAACGTTTATGCCTAGGTAGAGGCACATTTGGAGGAGCGATAACATTTGGTTTTTTTTCTTCAATTGAAGGGATTTCTTTTTCACTGCCTAGTACAACTTCCCATAACCTTTTTATGAGGCCTCCTTTTTTTCGAGGGGGTGGAGGAGCAGTAGTAGCTGCAGTTAAAAATTCTTTGATGGCTGGTTCGGATAGACTCTTGCCTCCCACAGATTTTTTGCGCGAAACTGGGGTGGTAGTTTTTTGCATCTTTATCATTTCATAACTATGTAAGTCCTTATTTTTTTCTTTAACTTTGCGTATTTGATAATGCGGTGATTGAAAATAAGGATTGGGGATAATTATAATCTCTGCTTGACTTTGTTGTTCAATTTTGCTTAACAACGCACGTTTTTCGTTTAAAAGAAATGTGGCAATTTCCACGGGGAGTTGGACATGTAATTGAACATATTCTCCTTTTGCAGTCTGTTCTTGAATTAAGTGAATGATAGAAAGTGCTAAAGATTCGACCGTACGAATTGCTCCTTGACCATCACAACGTGGGCAGGGAATGCGAGTTGATTTTCGTAATGAAGAACCTAGGCGTTGCCTCGACATTTCAAGTAACCCAAAACGTGAAATTCTGCCAATTTGAATTCGTGCACGATCCCTTTTTAAGGCGTTCCGCAAACAATTCTCTACTTCCCGTTGATGAGATGTTTGCAACATGTCAATGAAATCGATGACAATCAATCCACCTATATCCCTAATACGCAATTGACGAGCTATTTCTTCAGCGGCTTCTAAATTAATATTAAAAGCAGTTTCTTCAATATTGCTGCCTTTAGTAGCTCGTGCTGAATTAATATCAATTGCCACCAAAGCTTCCGAATGATCAATTACTATGGAGCCTCCTGAAGGGAGGTATACTTCACGTTGATATGCGCTTTCAATTTGCTCTTCAATATGAAATCGGCTAAATAAAGGAAGATATCCGGTATATAATTGTAAACGCTCGATAAAATCCGGACGAACCTGGCTCACATAGTGACGCGCTCTTTCAAATGCTTTAGATTCATCAATAATAACTTCATGCATGTCTTGACGCAGGTAATCACGAATGGCTCGAATAATTACATCGCTTTCTTGATGAATGAGATAGGGCGCAGGTCGGGCAATTGCAGCTTGTTTTACTGCTTCCCAGTAGCGTAGCAAAACATTTAAATCCCAATCTAATTCTTCTTTAGATCTACCTACTCCTGCTGTTCGTATGATAAGCCCCATGCCCTCAGGAATACTTAATTGATTAAGAGTTTCTTTGAGATGTTCACGATCGTCCGTTTCAACCCGTCGAGAAATTCCCCCAGCGCGGGGATTATTGGGCATAAGTACTAAATAAGAGCCGGCTAAGGTTATAAATGTTGTTAAAGCGGCGCCTTTGTTGCCGCGCTCTTCTTTTTCAACTTGCACTACCAATTCTTGTCCTAACTTTAAAACAGATCGAATATCAATATTTTCTTGATTGGGGTCCGTTTCAGTTAAAAAATACTCGTGGGAAATTTCCTTTACTGGTAAAAAGCCGTGCTTTTCTTCTCCATAATTTACGAATACAGCTCCTAAACTGGGTTCAATACTACTGATTAGTCCTTTATAAATATTGGCTTTTTTTTGTTGGAAATCAGGTAGTTCAATATCTAGGTCCACCAATTGTTGACCGTCGGCAATAGCCACACGCAACTCATCGTTCTGAGTCGCATTAATCAGCATTCTTATCATTTTTTACCTTTTAAACTATATCTGCGTTGCCTACTTCTGAAAATTTTGGCAATAAACGCATTATTGAAAAATAATTCTCTCGTACCTATTGTCATTACAAAAATTGACGAGGTTTAACCAAAATAATTAGAGAAAAATTCAGTTTTTGGATAAATAAAGATCATCCTGTAGTTAAAATATCCATCTAAAGTGCTCAAATACTGCATGTATTCTCCGCTTTTAACGCGTAGGTAGGTCTTCCTCACTTGAGCTATTACAAATAAACTGAAAATACCTATATTTTAAATAGCAAACTTACTCTCCTTGAACAGTTATCTCAGTCAAGAAGAAAAGAAGGCAATAGTAAATCTTTAATTTTCTTAAGGAAGGTCTCCCTCCTCTATAATAAACAGGGTAATGTAGCATTTTCAATTTAGAAAATTTTAAAAAGAACTCTTACTTTCGTAATAAAATTCTTTATTACTAGCACAAATTTGCTTTATGCATACATCATGCTGTTCATTAAACAAAGCCATAGCACATAGACTAGGCATCTGTTACTATGCAATTTTGCATAATCACTATATCAAATCATAGACTTTTGAGCAATAGATTTAGGATCAGTAAGGATATGGTAAAAACTATCATTATTCAATTTGAAGAGGCAGGTCAAAGAATAGATAATTTTTTATTTAAACATTTAAAAGCCGTCCCTAAAGTAAGAATTTATCGCGCTATCCGCAAAGGAGAAGTGCGCTCCAATCGCAGTAGGATTAAACCAGATTACCGTTTAAAAGTAGGGGATCAAATCCGTATTCCTCCATTAGAAGGGATAGTTGCAGTTCGAAAATTGCAACCACCTAAAATTACTGTGAGCAACGCTTTATTACAAAGAATTGTCTATGAAGATAAAGGTATAATAGTTATGAATAAGCCTGCAGGGTTGCCGGTGCATGGGGGAACAGGAATTCGCGGGGGGTTAATCGAATTGTTGCGGATTATCCGGCCGGATATTGAATTTTTAGAGTTAATACACAGGCTTGATAAGGAGACTTCAGGTTGTTTGCTATTGGCAAAAAAACGTCAGGCGCTTCTAACTTGGCATCATTGCCTTACTCATCGTCAAGTACATAAGCAATACATAGCGCTAGTTAAGGGGGAATGGATTGGAGGTGCGCGGAAGGTTGATAAACCATTAATTAAAAATATACTCAGTAGTGGTGAACGGATAGTAAAGATAGGCTCAGAAGGAAAATCTGCTGTGACCCTATTTCGCCCATTGGCGGTTTTTCCACAGATGTCTTTGGTTGAAGCTTGGCCTACTACGGGTAGGACACACCAGATACGGGTTCATGCTGCTCATTTAGGATTTCCTATTGCAGCTGATGATAAATATGGCGACTCGGAATTTAACCGTCATGTGCATCAGCTTGGATTAAAGCGTTTATTTTTGCATGCTGCAGCGGTGAGTTGTGACGAGGCCAATGGTTTTGGAATTTGTATCCCTCTAGAAGCAGAATTGCAAACATTTTTAAAAAAATTCACAGGAAAAAATTATTTAGTTGAAATTTCCAAGGGTTAACCTAACTCTGCTGTTACAGCAGTTTCTCCTTTGGTCGATTTCCGCACCTATTAAGATTGCTGATGGCTGGAATCTAGCTTGATTTTTTTCATAGTTACCCTTAGTATTTAAGGTTTAGTTTTGGTTTAAGTTGGAGAATATTGTGGCTGTACAAAAGAGTCGAAAAACCCGTTCAAGACGAGGAATGCGTCGTTCACATGATGCTTTATCAGCTGCTTGTTTGTCTGTTGATCCTATGACTGGAGAGACACATCGTCGCCATCATATTGCAGCAGATGGTTATTATAAAGGCAAACAAGTTGTTCAGGTAAGTGAAAAACCCGAAAAAGAAGAAGATTAGGAATCTTCATGGTTAAAAAAATTGCTCTTGATGTGATGGGAGGTGACTATGGCCCAACAGTGGTTATTCCTGCTGGTTTACAAACTTTAAGGAAACATCCTGATTTGCAGTTAATTTTTGTTGGTAAACCAGAAGTCATTAGTCCCATGCTCAAGCAGATTGGTGCAGATGTGTCTGATCGTTGGTCGATTTATGCTGCTTCAGAAGCTGTGGCCATGGATGAATCACCTGCACAAGCTTTGCGGTATAAAAAAGATTCCTCCATGCGGGTGGCCATAAATTTGGTAAAATCCCATGAAGCGCAAGCATGCGTCAGTGCCGGAAATACAGGCGCTCTAATGGCAACTGCGCGTTTTGTATTAAAAACATTACCGGGCATTGATCGGCCTGCTATTATCACTCGTTTTCCCACAATTTATGAAGAGAAAGAGGTAAGAATTTTAGATTTGGGCGCCAATGTTGATTCAAGTGTGGAGCATTTATGCCAGTTTGCTTTAATGGGCTCCATTTTTGCTAAGGCAGTAGACAATATTCGTAATCCTCGGGTAGGGTTATTAAATATTGGGGAGGAACCCATTAAGGGTAATGAACAAGTTAAGCAAACCTCTGAGTTATTAACAAAAAATAAAGCAATTAACTACATAGGCTACGTAGAAGGGAACACCATTTTTGAAGGTCATGCAGATGTAGTAGTGTGTGATGGTTTTGTAGGAAATGTGACTTTGAAAGCCGCAGAAGGTGTTTCTAAGTTAATAGTACATTATGCTCGGCGTGCTTTTAATAAAAATTGGATGACACGGTTTGCTGCTCTTCCTGCGTTGCCTGTGCTAAAACAATTAAAAAGGCAAATTGATCCTCAACGCCGTAATGGCGCTATTTTATTAGGATTAACAGGTATTGTGGTTAAAAGTCACGGGGGAGCAGGGGTTATTGGCTTTGCTACAGCAATTGAGGAGGCTATCTTAGAAATGAAGCAAAATGTTCCTGAATTAATTAAAAAAGGTCTGCAGGAGTGATTTATAGTAAAATAATTGGAGTTGGCTCCTATCTACCTGAAAAGATTTTGACAAATGCTGATTTAGAAAAAATAGTAGACACGGATGATGAATGGATTGTACAACGGGTCGGTATTCGTAAACGTCATGTCATAGGTGAGAGCGGTGAAACTGTTTCTACTATGGCTGTTCAAGCCGCTAAACGAGCATTAGAAAATGCTGGCATAGCTCCAACTGAGGTTGAAATGGTAGTTGTTGCTACAGCTACTCCCGATTATTTTTTTCCTAGTATTGCCTGTGTTTTACAACAAGAGTTAGGCATTAACAATAATTGTCCTGCATTTGATCTTAATGCAGCTTGTGCAGGTTTTATCTATAACCTTAGTGTAGTGGATCAATATATTAAAAATGGAGTTGTTAAAACGGCTTTAGTTGTAGGTGTTGATGCACTAACTAAAGTGGTTGACTGGAAAGATCGTAGCACGTGTGTGTTATTTGGTGACGGCGCCGGGGCGGCTGTTTTGCAAGCGGCTGAGGAACCTGGAATTTTAGCGACTCACATCCATGCAGCTGGACGTTATTTACAGACTTTATATGCCAAAAGTACCCTATGGGAAAAAACTGAACCTTCCATTCAGATGAAAGGTAACGCAGTGTTTAAAATAGCTGTTACGCAATTGGGTAATATAGTTGATGAAACATTAGCCAAGAGCGGTTTAGAAAAAAAAGATGTAGATTGGCTTATTCCCCATCAAGCTAATTTACGCATCATTCAAGCTACTGCTAAACGCTTAGGGTTGTCTATGGAACGGGTAATTTTAACGGTTGAGCAACACGGTAATACCTCTGCAGCTTCCGTTCCGTTGGCTTTAGATTTTGCTTTGCAAGAAGGAAAAATTAAAAAAGGGGAAGTTTTAATGCTAGAAGCCTTTGGCGCAGGGTTAGCTTGGGGCTCTGCACTTACTTAAATATTAAGGTGACATCATGCCTCAATTTGCCATGATTTTTCCCGGGCAGGGATCTCGGCACATAGGAATGCTGTCTGAACTTGCCAGTGAAAATAATCTAATTGAACAAACTTTCTCTGAAGCCAGTTTTATCTTAGGCTATGATGTTTGGGCTATGATCCAGGAAGGTCCAGAAAGTAAGTTAAATCAAACAGAATACACTCAACCTGCTATTTTAGCTGCAAGTATAGCAACTTGGCGGTGCTGGAAAGCGCATCAAGGTCCTATTCCTGAATTATTAGCAGGGCATAGTTTAGGAGAGTATAGCGCCTTGGTGGTTGCAGAATCTTTAACCTTCGAGGATGCTTTGCAATTGGTCGCTAAACGAGGTCGTTATATGCAGCAAGCAGTATCAAATGAAGAAGGTGCTATGGCTGCGATTGTAGGTTTTGATTCAAATCAAATTACAGAGCTTTGTGAGACTGCACGCCAAGGGCAAGAAATTTTAAGTCCAGCAAATTTTAATTCTATTGGACAAACGGTTATTGCCGGGCATAAAGTAGCTGTAGACAGAGCTGTATCCATGGCCCTAAACTTGGGTGCTAAGCTTGCTAAGCACATTCCTGTCAGTGTGCCCTCTCATTGTGCACTCATGCAGCCAGCCGCTGAACTTCTTTCTGCTGATTTGATTTCAATTAATTTTATGAAACCAAAAATCCCAATCCTTCACAATTTTGATGTCCTCTCTCATACAGGATCAGATTCTATTCGTCAGATATTAATTGAGCAGTTAATTCATCCAGTCAGATGGGTAGAAATTATTCAAGCTATGGAACAAAATGGAATAAGTTTAGCGGTAGAATGTGGACCGGGTAAGGTATTAACTGGATTGAACAAACGGATTAGTCGTGTAATTACCACTTACCCGTGCGCAGATTTGATTTCATTTAATCAAGCTTTGGCGGATGCTAAAACAAAAAAATAGATGATTAGCAGCAATTTTTTGCTAAGTGAATTATTTACGTGAGGCAATTTATTTATGTCAATAACTGAAAAAATAGCTCTAGTTACAGGGTCGAGCCGGGGCATTGGGCGGGCAATTGCATTAACTTTAGGTAAAAGCAATATAAAAATAGCTGGAACGGCTACCACCCAAGAAGGGGCTGATAAAATTACTAATGAGTTTCAGGAAAATAATATAGTTGGGAAAGGTTATGCTTTGGATGTTCGAAACTCTCAAACAGTTCAAGATGTATTATCCCAAATTCAACAGGATTTAGGCCCTATTACTATTCTAATTAATAATGCAGGAATACATCGCGATAATATATTACTGCGTATGAAACCGGATCAATGGGAAGAAGTTATTGATACCAATTTAACAGCAGTTTATCAACTTAGTAAAATTTGTTTGCGAACGATGGTAAAACAAAGATGGGGACGAATTATTAGTATTACTTCAGTGGTAGGAGTAATAGGCAACCCAGGCCAAGTAAATTATGCTGCTGCAAAAGCGGGTTTGATTGGCTTTTCCAAATCACTTGCACAGGAAGTCGCAACTTATGGCATTACAGTTAATACTGTGGCTCCTGGATTCATTGAAACGGATATGACGCAGCATTTAACTGCAGAACAACGAGAAATGATATATGCAAAAATCCCGATGAAACGTACGGGCTTACCAGAAGAAATAGCAGCGGGAGTGTCTTTCTTGACATCTGATCAAGCTGCTTATATAACCGGACAAACATTGCATATTAACGGTGGAATGTGTATGTTATGATAACTAAATTTTGGGCTGAGAGAATGGGGTTTTTCTCGTTTCTCGAAAATGACAAACTTTAAAATTTTGGAGAATCTTTTTATGGCAGCAACTATTGCAGATCGTGTTAAGAAAATTGTGATCGAACAATTAGGAGTAAAAGAAGAGGATATTTCTAATGAGTCATCTTTTGTAGATGATTTAGGAGCCGATTCACTAGATACGGTGGAATTAGTAATGGCTCTTGAAGAAGAATTTGGTATTGAAATTCAAGATGAAGAAGCTGAAAAAATTACCACCATCCAACAAGCTATTGATTTTATCCAAGCTCAACGGGAAAAAGTCGTCTAATATGCAGACAAAGGCTGGAAGAAGAGTTGCGATAACTGGGATGGGTATTGTCAGCCCAGTTGGTAATAGTATAACAGAAGTGTGGAGTAATCTTTTGTTAGGTAAGAGTGGGGTAGCTTTAATTGAAAGCTTCGATGCTTCTCAGTTAGCTACAAAATTTAGCGCTTACGTGCGAAATTTCGATCCTACTTTAAGTATGTCAGAAAAAGAAATACGTCGAACTGATTTATTCATTCAGTTTACAGTTGAAGCAGCTCGTCAAGCTATGCTTGATTCCGGTCTAGAAGTTACCGACCAGCTATCTCCGCGCATAGGGGTAGCTATAGGTTCAGGGATTGGTGGTTTGCCATGGATTGAAAAAGGTTGTATTGCTTTGGCAGAAGGTGGGCCGCGCAAAATCTCTCCCTTTTTTATTACGGGTAGTATAATTAATATGGCGGCTGGTCTAGTTTCTATGAAACATCATTTGATGGGGCCGAATATTGCTATAGTTACTGCTTGTACCACCGGGGCTCATAATATTGGGCATGCAGCACGAATAATTATGCATAATGATGCGGATATTATGTTAGCTGGTGGTGCGGAAATGTCTACTTCTGCTTTAGGAATTGGTGGTTTTAATTCATTAAAAGCACTGTCTACTCGTAACGAAGCTCCTGAAAAAGCAAGCCGTCCGTGGGATAGAGATCGGGATGGTTTTGTTTTAGGCGAGGGCGCCGGTGTTGTCGTTTTAGAAGAATTGGAGCACGCTAAGCGCCGTGGTGCTAAAATCTATGCTGAATTAGCAGGATTTGGGATGAGTTCAGATGCGTATCATATGACGGCTCCATCCCCAGATGCCGCTGGATTTGTCCTATCTATGAGAAATGCACTCACAGATTCGGGTATGAGTGAAGAAGATATAGATTATATAAATGCTCATGGCACTTCAACTATGGCAGATTATATTGAAGCATTAGCTATTAAAAAAACTTTTGGGGCTCATGCTTATCGGCTTGCTGTCAGTTCTACTAAATCTATGACCGGTCATTTATTGGGAGCCGCAGGTGCAGTAGAAGCTATCATTTCAGTACTAGCCATTCAAAACAATGTAGCACCTCCTACTATTAATTTAGAGAATCCTGACGAAGGTTGTGATTTAAATTTTGTGCCTCATGTCGCCCAGGAAAGAAAAATTGATGTGGTGTTATCAAATTCTTTTGGATTTGGTGGAACTAATGGCAGCTTAATATTTCGCCGCTTATAGCTTTTCCAGATAGGAGACAGGTTGGATAAATTGCATCTATTGCACTATCATTCCAAGCGACAGGGTGAGCCACTACAAGAAAAGACCAAAATCCTGATTAAGTAAATATGGCTATAAAAGAATATTTTCGTTCTAGAAATAAGATTATTAGGTTCGGGTTTGTTAAAATATTTGTTGCATTTTGCATTTTAATAATGGGAGCAAGTTTTTTGTGGTATGGGATGGTTTGGTATCGTTTTTTGACGATTCCTATGCTGTCTGTAGGTAATACGACAGTGATTGTGACTCCTGGTCTGAAATTGCATCGTTTAGCTGAACAATTAAAACAACGCAGTATCTTGTCTCATCCTCAGTTATTTATCTTGCTTGCTTATCTTTTTCATGAAGAAAATAAAATTCGTATTGGTGAATTTTATATCGATAACCATACGACGCCTTATCGATTACTAGATAATATGGTTAAAGGCAAAGCAGTTATGCGTAAAGTGATTTTGGTAGAAGGAAGTAACTTTGAACAAATCCGTCAAAAATTGGTAAGTGCACCCGGATTGCAACCTACTTTAAGTAAATATACTAATGAGCAAGTGATGGCAATGTTAGGTCAACCTTTGCAACATCCGGAAGGTCGATTTTTTCCCGATACTTATGTATACACTTGGGGTAATAAAGATATTTTAATATTGCATCAAGCGTATCAACGAATGCAAAATTTTTTAACGCAACAATGGTTACAACGTCAAGAAGGCTTGCCTTATAAAAATAAATATGAAGCTTTAATCGTGGCTTCATTAATAGAGAGTGAGGTGAAACTCGCCGGAGAGCGTCCTCGTGTTGCAGCAGTTATTATTCAGCGCTTACAAAAAAATATGCGTTTGCAGATTGATCCCACTGTTTTGTATGGAGTAGGAAAAAATTTGAATGCAAAAATAACTTTACAAGACTTACAAGCTGAAAACTTGTATAACACTTATCGCCATTATGGCTTACCACCTACCCCGATAAATTTACCCAGTGTCTTTTCTATTGAAGCCGCCTTGCACCCTAGTAAAGAATCGAGCTTATACTATGTCGCTCGCGGAGACGGTAGCAATGAGTTTTCTGTAACTTATGCACAACATTTATTGGCAATTGAAAGATATCGTAAATCACCGCCTTTATGGGAACTTTTTGTAAGACCTCCTCTTTTATGCAGTATTCGTCGACATGGTGGATCATAATGACAGGAAATGGAAAATTTATTTCTTTAGAAGGAATTGAAGGCGTTGGTAAAAGTACTGCCTTGAAATTTTTGAGTCAGCAGTTAACTGCTCGGCAAATTGCTTATATAATTAATCGAGAACCAGGCGGCACGGAGATTTCTGAAGCTATTCGCCAGATATTACTTAGGCATTATTCAGAGAATATGGCGGTTGATACTGAATTATTGTTAATGTTTGCTTGTAGAGCCCAAAATTTGCAGCAAGTGATTAAGCCTGCATTACAGCAAGGTAAGTGGATCTTATCAGACAGATTTACTGATGCGAGTTTTGCATATCAAGGATATGGAAGAGGGATGGCAGAGAATCGAATTGAGGTATTAGCTCATTGGGTCCATGCTGATTTGCAACCGGATATCACCTTTCTACTAGATGCACCAGTAACAATCAGTATGGCCCGACTGCAAAATCGACAAGCTAAAGATCGTTTTGAAATTGAAAAAATTGAATTTTTTGAAAAAGTAAGAAAAGGATATTTGCAATTAGCGGCCAAATATCCTCAGAGGTATCGAGTAATTTCTGCTAATCGTCCTTTAGTTCAAGTCCAACAACAATTGGTGCATGAGTTGGATAAAATTATTGGGCTGGAAACTGATAAATGAATTGTAACTGTTTACGGGGTAAAGGAAAGCCCCCTTTTGCTCCATATTGAACGAAAAAATATCCTCGGAATACTCACATACTGCGTGTATGCTCTGTTTCCTCGTCATTTTTTCGTCCAATCTGAATAAAATTGGGCTTTCTGCGTCTGCAAATTAAACCTCGTGAATGCTTACAATGAATTCTTACCCCTGGCATAAAATTCCCTGGCAGCAACTATCTTCTGCTTATAAGCAAAATCGTCTACCTCATGCTTTGCTACTAACCGGACCATTAGGTTTAGGTAAAAGAGAATTTGCGCAACAATTTGCACAATATCTTTTGTGTGAGCAGATAAATTCAGAACAAGATAAGCCCTGTGATTATTGCTCTAGCTGTCAATTGATGTTAGCTCACAGTCACCCAGATTTTCTTCTTTTGCTTCCTGAAGAAAAATCTACTGCGATTAAAATCGATCAAATTAGAAAACTGACAGGCATGCTCAATCAGACTTCTCAGCGAGGGGGTTACCAAGTAATAATATTATACCCAGCTGAAGCTTTAAATAAAGCAGCTGCAAATGCTTTATTAAAAACTCTCGAAGAGCCAGAGGGAAAAGTATTATTGTTATTAGTCAACCATCAAATAGGTATGTTGCCGGCTACTATTGTGAGCCGTTGCCAACAAGTTATTTTAGCTGGTAAAAATGATGCTGCAACCATTTCCTGGGTAGCGGATCATTTGGATGCTTGCACAAATGCCATTTCTAAAGCTCAATTGTTATTGAGAATGACAGATTATGCACCACTGCGTGCTGTGATATTAGCAAAGACGGGTTATTTTGCTTTGCGTGATCAGTTATTGGAACATTTACACTTATTTGTTACCTCATCTTCAACGGTGAATTCTCTACAATGGGTATCTGATTATTTAAAGCAAGAAATCAGTATATGGATAGATACTCTGGTTTTTTTGATTATGGATATGATACGCATTCAACTTGGTTCAGCTCCTCATTTATTAGTTAATACTGATAAGTTTGCTTTTTTGGTGCAAATAAGCCAGGGTTATCTTCGAATTAATTTGTTAAAGTTATTGGAAAAGTTAATACAAGCAAGACAATGGTTACTATCGAATGCTAATTTGAATAAGCAATTATTATTAGAAAACTTATTGATTCATTTGGAGCGGGCGAGCAATGCAACTAATTGATTCACATTGTCATTTAAATATGCTGGATTTGGCTCCCTATCAGGGGAGCTTGCCGGATTTAATACAGACTACTTATGATAATGGAATCATTCATATGTTATGTGTAGGTATTGATTTGGTCCATGCCGCAACAGTCATTAGTATTGCTGAACAATTTACTAAAGTTTCTGCTAGTGTTGGCTTGCATCCCAATGAGAAAGTGGAAAAGGAACCCACTTTACTTGATTTAACCCGCTGGGCTATGCATCCCAAAGTAATAGCAATTGGAGAAACTGGGTTAGACTATTTTCATACTGAAGTCAGTAGACAAACGCAACAGGATCGATTCCGTTTACATATAGCAGCAGCTAAACAGTTAAATAAACCATTAATTATCCATAGTCGCGATGCGCGTGAAGATACCATAAGAATTTTGCAAGAAGAAAAAGCACAATCAATTGGTGGAGTGATGCATTGTTTTACAGAAAACTGGGAAATGGCTCAGCAAGCATTAGCTTTAAATTTTTATATTTCCTTTTCGGGTATAGTTACTTTTAAAAATGCTTTAGAAGTGGCAAGCGTAGCACAAAAAGTACCTCTAGAACGTTTATTAATTGAAACAGACGCTCCTTATTTGACCCCCGTACCCTATCGTGGAAAAAAATCCAATGAACCACAATATGTTCGATTTGTGGCTCAGCGCCTTGCAGAATTAAGAAATCTACCTGTTCAAGATGTTGCTCATCATACCACGAAAAACTTCTTTGATCTGTTTAATCTTAAATAGATAAAATTTCCTTTCTTCGCTAAGAGCTTCACTGACAGTTTGCACTAAAATTGCAGCCACTTCATAAGGATTAGCGTTAGCTCCTGGACGTCTATCTTCAAAGTAACCATAGCCTTGATTTGCCACTGAGCGGGGAATGCGTACAGAAGCTCCACGATCTGCAATTCCGTAGCTAAAAGAATGAATACTTGAAGTTTCATGTTTACCAGTTAAGCGTAATTCCAAATCATGACCATATACTGCGATATGTTTTTTATGATTTTTTTCTAAGCCTTTCATGATTTTGTGAATCGCGTCCATCCCATTTTTAGGATCGCGGGTTTCTACAGTAGAAAAATTTGTGTGTTTACCTGCTCCGTTCCAATCGCCTTTGACCGGTTTAGGGTGGAGGCGAGCATTAATATCGTATTCTTCACCAATACGATACAGTAACCAACGTGCTATCCATAAGTGATCTGAAACAGTAAGTGGGTCTGCAGTTTCACTTGTAATATCACGGTAACCAATTTGAAATTCCCATTGCCCTGGCATTACTTCTGCATTGGTACCGTAAATCATAATACCTGCCTCAATACAAGCTTCAGCATGTTCTTCTACGAGACTGCGACCAAAGACTTCATCCGCACCTACACCACAATAAAAAGGTCCTTGTGGAGCAGGATAACCCCGGTCTGGCCACCCTAAAGGTTGTTGACCTTTGAATAAAGTGTATTCTTGTTCAAAACCAATCCATGGATCATGTTTTTTACCACCCAATTTTTCCATTACATTTCGCAAAATAGCACGCTTATTTGATTTATGTGGTGTTCCATCTGGGTTCATTACTTCGCACAGCACCAAATAATTATCGCCTCCTAAAATGGGATCATGTAGGAAACGGGCAGGTCGCAATAATAAATCAGAATTTCTGCCTTCGGCTTGGTAAGTTGAAGAGCCATCAAATCCCCATTCAGGAAAGTCATTAAGAGTCATAGATCCATTATGAGGATGAGGTAGAACCTTTGTTTTTGAACGCAGCGTTTGAGAGGGCTCAGTCCCATCGATCCAAATATAAGTGGCTTGTGCTAATTCTAACGTCATATCAAACTCCTATGTCATTCAGAGAATCTCATAACCGATTATTTCGTGTAAAATTTTACTTGCTGCATTCAATCACAATGTAAGAACTCACTCTGTAATTTAAAATCCATTGATGGTCAAGTTTGAGTAAAAAAATGTCCAGTATCTTACGCGATTTGCGTTACACCAAGTTAACATAAGTGGTCCTACAGTAACTGCGTCAAATAAATTTTAACTCTTCATATAAATAGTGCATATTTTAGCGGATTATATTAAAAATACAAGCTTCATTTTCATTTTAGTAGTATTTCTTATGGCAACACATCTAGAACCGAATTTTTTAGTTGCATCAATCGATTTAGCCAAGGAGTTATTAGTAAAACAATTGCTGCCACTACAAATGCAAGTAGTGCATAATTTTGAAAAGCATGAGCATAGATTAAATTAGTTTTATCTATATAATCAATTAGGTTCTTTGGAATACTTGCCTGTTTACCTAAAAAACCAGCTAGAAGACCTCCATAACTCAATCCTAAAAACCATACACCCATCATTAATCCTGTTATTTTAGGTGGGGCTAATTGAGTAACCATTGACAGACCAATGGGCGATAATAAAAGTTCACTAATAGTGATGATGAAATAACTTATAACAATCCAAAATGGATAAACCAATCCCGTAGAGTTAGGAAAATGAATCCCAATAACAAGTAACTGTAAAGCAATCCCAATAGTGATTAGTGCCACACTAAATTGTAATCCACGTGAGACTTGCATTTTTTTTTGATAAAGTCGCCGCCAAAATATAGCGAACAAGGGGCTAAGTAGAAAAATAAAAATGGCTTCTAAAGAAATAAAAGCCACAGATGGAATGGAATAACCCAAAATCACTCGATCCACATTACGATCAATAAATAAATTTGCAACTAAAAATATTTGAAAGAACAATCCCCAAAAAATAATCGAAATTATTATAAGTATTAGTAAGGTAAGCATTCTGTCTCGCCAAAATTTTTCTAAATGCATAGCATAAATGGAAAGGATGAGAAGGATGAGTATACCTACTCCAGCCAATAAAAAATTGCCAAAATGTGCCAATTTTAATAATTGGTAGCAGATATAGGCAGTGCATAAAATAATCACGGCGAGGATGATTTTTTTATGTAACCATTTTTCAATTAATGAAGATTGATCTAAATTAATATAGGGTGGTAAACCCTTGTCCCCAAAATACTTATATCCCCAACAAAAAAGTATTAAGGCTAAAATTAAACCCGCTGCAGCTACACTGAAACACGCAGACCAACCAAATTGTCGTTGAATGTATCCTGAGCTGAGAGTAGATAAGGCGATGCCTATATTAAACCCCATATAAAAAATGGTAAAACCTGAATCCCTTCTTGGATCGTTAGTTTCATAAAATTCACCTAAAAAGCTTGAAATATTAGGTTTGAGAAATCCATTACCTAAAATGACAATAGATAAGCCGATCAGTAATTTATTTTCCTTAGCAGATTCAAGATTACCACTCAGCCAAGACAAAGCATCATCTGGAATTCCTAAAATTGCATAACCGAAAAACAAAAAGATAATACCTAGTAAAATAGTATATCGGTAACCTAATAAACGATCGGCACAAGCTCCTCCTAATAAAGGAGAAATGTATACTAACGCAGTGAATTGTCCCATTACTGCATAAGACTTAATATCAGAAAAATTAAGTGCCTTAGTCATGTAGAAAATCAATAAACCTTGGACTAAATAGAGTCCAAAACGTTCCCACATTTCGGTGAGGCAAAGTGGAATCAAAGCGCGAGGTTGGTTCATGTGAAAAAGTATTACAAAAATATTAAAATATATCAATTTAAGATTAATAAGGAAAAATTTAAAACTTTGTCTATAATAAGTAATGATTGCAATTTAAAGTTTGACAGGATAAAGTAAAAAAAATTATCAGAAGTTCTCAAGAACTCCTGTTTACTCTAATTAAACTCTGCCCATTTAAAATGTTGATCACTATTTTAGGCGCTATTCTTACCATTTTTTTTATCATATTGTTCCACGAATGTGGCCATTTTTTTGCGGCTAAAATGTGTGGAGTGAAAGTACTTCGTTTTTCCATTGGTTTTGGAAAATCTATTTGTTTATTTCGTGATCGAAGTGGAACTGAATATGTTTTAGGGATACTGCCTTTGGGTGGGTATGTTAAAATGCTAGATGATAAGGAAACATCTGTTTCTGGAGAAGCATTAAAATCCTCTTATAACCGTCAACGGTTGCCAATCCGCATGTTCATTGTCATTGCTGGGCCATTAGCTAATTTTTTATTGGCATTTTTAATCCTTTGGATCGTATATCTGCAAGGTATTTCCTACGTCAGGCCGGTTATAGGCCAAGTTACTCCCGATTCTATGGCAGCACAGGCGAATTTAAAACCAGATGATCTTATTGTTAAGGTGGATGAACAATATGTGGATAATTGGCAGGACGTTCTTTCTGCCCTTATTAAAAGAGTCGGTAGTCAAGATAAGGTGATAATTATCACTCACCCCTTAAAAAGGGAAGAATTGGAAATGCATAACTTATCTTTAGTAAATTGGAAATTAACCTCACCTAAAACGGATTTTTTTAAGGACTTAGGATTTCAACCCTACCAGCCAAAATTTCCTGCCATCATTGTTAAAGTGTTGTCTAATTCTCCAGCTGCCCAGTCTGAGTTGCAGTCTGGGGATGAAATTATGTCTTTAAATGGTCAAACGGTGACTAATTGGTTGGATTTCGTAAAAGAAATTCAAAGATTACCTCATGAAAAAGTGCAGCTGTTAGTTAAACGTAATAAGAGACCCTATCGAGTAGACCTACAAATAGGCGACAAAAAAATCCGTGGACATGCAGTAGGATACTTGGGTGTAGAAGCCCGGGTTCCTCAATGGCCTAAGGAGCTGATGTTGAAACGCCATTATTCTTTTGGGGAAGCAAGTGGTAAAGCCTTTCAACAAGTGCAAAGATTAATTGAATTTAATTTAACAGTGCTAGAAAAAATAATTCGTGGTAAAATTTCTATTAACCTCCTGGGAGGACCTATTACCATTTTTGAGGGAGCAGGGGAAGCTTCTCAACAAGGGTTGGGCGTGTATTTAAGTTTTGTCGCATTTATTAGTGTGAGTCTGGGTTTTATAAATATTTTACCTATTCCAGGTTTGGACGGTGGATATTTATTGTTTCATTTCATTGAAGCTATATTTCGACGACCCATACCAGATAGCTATCAGGTTTTATTTTGGCGGATAGGTATTTTTTTGGTTATTTTTTTAATCGTTCAGGCAACGATTAATGACATGGTGCGTTTATTTAATTTTTAAGGAGATGATGATGAATCTACAACAATTTATAAAAATTGCTATCACCAGCATTTTTATAGTTTTAATTGTCAGTGGATGTTCTACTGATAAAAAGAATCCAGAATCTTTGCAAGCTCCTCCGGGTTCCTTTGTAGAGCATCCTAGACCCCCCGTAAGTTTTGCTTCATCTCAAGTTTGTGCAGATAATCAGTTCCTACAAAAATTTGATTGTTCATTTGAGAAAATTCAATCTATTGCCCATAATGGTGATGCTGATGCGCAGTATGCATTAGGGTATTTGTACTATTATGGAATCGGCACTATCAAAGATAAAAAGGCTGGTTTAATTTGGATTAGGAAGGCAGCACGTCAGGGACAACCTTTAGCGATCGAAGCGTTGAAATCCTTAGAAGCACCCTCTGCTGTTTCATCGGCAACACAACCTGAAGCAGGTGTTACCCCAGAAAGAGCTTCATCTCCTGAATCAACTTCACCGGAAGCAAATTCAAAGACAAACTCAGGCGCTCCCTTAACTGAGTATTTGCCAAATTATAAGCAAGAAAGTGAATCTCCTTCACCCGCAGTCCCAACGCCCTTAGCTCCTGATGCTGCTTCTACCCCTAATAATTTAGAACAATAATAAGAGATAAATAATATATGAAGAAAAGCAACAACTTTAAAATAAATTGGATAGTTACATTATTTTTAATATTTACTCCAATAATTGGAATAGGAGGACTAGGGTATATATTAGTGAACCATATGTTGCATATTGCAACTCTTATTTTTGCGGTGGTATGGTTATTTGTCAGTGGTATAGCTATAACTGCAGGTTATCATCGTCTCTTTTCACATTGCTCCTATCAAGCGAAAACCAGTGTGAAGATCGCTTTCCTTCTCTTAGGGGCTGCGTCTTTTGAAGGTAGCGTTTTGGAATGGTGTACTGATCATCGTAATCATCATCGTTATGTCGATACAGACCGTGATCCCTATAACATTAAAAGAGGATTTTGGTTTGCCCATATTGGTTGGCTATTTACCTTAGATTCAACCAAACGCGATTATAAAAATGTGGAGGATCTTTCTGCCGATCGTTGGGTTAAATTACAACATAAGTATTTTTATCTTATAGCAATATTTACTGGGCTTATACTGCCAGCTAGTATAGCGGCGCTTTGGCATGATGCTTTAGGAGGGTTAATTATTGCTGGGGTATTACGTGTAGCGCTAAATCATCACTTAACTTTTTGTATAAATTCAGTATGTCACCTATTTGGAAAACGTCCTTACTCGACTCAACAAACTGCACGCGATAATTGGGTAACTGCTTTATTTACCTACGGAGAGGGATTTCATAATTTTCATCATCAATTTGCCTTAGATTATCGCAATGGTATTCGTGCTTTTCATTTTGACCCTGCTAAATGGTTAATTTTTTTTCTTAGTTATGTTGGATTGGCTAATAATTTGCAACGTATAGGAGTAGCAAATTTAACACGCTATCGTTTACGTGCGGATGAGCAACATTTATGGATTAAATTTAAACAATATTCTGAGTCATTGCGAATTTATACTAGTGATCACTTAGCGCCTGTACGTGATCGTATTTTACAAGTGGCAGCAAGAATTGAAGCAATTGAAAAAGATCATCATCTGTTGAAGGTAAAAGAATATAAAGTCCGCTTGAGAGCTGCTAAGCATGAATTAAAAAATTATTTGTACCTATGGAAAAAGTCTATTAATAAAGGCATAAGAAAATTACATACTGTACAGTAACAGATTATCTGGATTACCGGGTCGCTAAATGCGACCGACTTGTTAAAATGACTTCCAAATAGGTCAACAAATTATAAACTCCAGTCGATTTCCTCTCGTCCTAACTGCCGGAGTAACTCATTAGTTTTAGAAAAATGTTTACAGCCCATGAAGCCTCTATAGGCTGAGAGAGGTGAAGGATGAGGAGCAGTCAAAATGGAGTGCTTAAATGGATTGACTAATTGACTTTTTTCTTGGGCCGAAGTACCCCACAATAAAAATACAATGCGCTGAGGATGTTCATTAAGTGCTGTAATTACTTTATCTGTAAATTGTTGCCACCCTATATTAGCATGAGATTGGGGTTTGTTCGCCTCTACGGTAAGAGCAGCATTAAGTAATAGTACGCCTTGTTTAGCCCATTTTTCTAAGCAGCCATGTAAGGGGATGGGAAGGCCTAAATCATTTTGCAATTCTAAGAATATATTTTGTAATGATGGAGGTTGTTTAACTCCTGGGCGCACAGAAAAAGCTAAGCCATGCGCTTGATTGGGTCCATGATAAGGATCTTGTCCGATAATTACCGCTTTTACTTCAGAATAAGGAGTTAATTTTAAGGCATTGAAAACTTCAGGTTGTGATGGATAGATTATTTTACCCTGTTTGCGCTGTTCCTTTAAAAAATTCATTATTTTTTGAAAATAGGGTTTTTCTTTTTCTCCAGCAAGTACTGTTTGCCAACTTATTAATTTTTCTGAAGCAATCATTTCACTTCCTTGAGTTATAGTAAAACTGTTCACGGGGTAGAAGGGAAAGCCCCCTTTTGCTCCATATTAAACGAAAAAATATCCTCGGAATACTCACATACTACGTGTATGCTCCGTTTCCTCGTCATTTTTTCGTCCAATCTGAATCAAAATTGGGCTTTCTGCGTCTGCAAATTAAACCTCGTGAACACTTACGAATTACAATTGCAACGCGTATTTTGCGTCATTTAGATTCCGAATTTGCGAGGTCAAAGCAATCTTGAAATTTTACCAATTAACCTATTATAGCAATAGTATTATTAAATCCTTGATTTTGAAGTTGACGGTAAAGCAAATGGGATGCTTGGGTATCAGCTAAAGGACCAATTTGAACTCGGTATATCTTTTTTTCGTTCATGCTTACTACTAAAATTCGTGTTGAATGATGAGTAAGGTGACTTACGCGAACTTTAATCTGTTCCGCCTTAGCCATTTGTCGAAAAGCTCCTACTTGTAAGTAAAGATGCTTTTTATTTGTTTTTTTGGTATTTTCAGCAAGTGTAGTAGAATGATTAACGGTTGCATTTTTTGCTAACTGAATCCGAGAAGAACGGAAGCTTTTGATTTTTTGGTTAGACTTGATAGCTTTAGAAGCTATTTGTTCTGCAGCATCCACAGCAGTTACTTGCACTAAAGCTAGGCCTTTTTCAGCGTAACCTAATTTTTTTGCCGCAGCATAAGATAAATCTATAATGCGATTAGCTGCAAAAGGACCACGGTCATTAATTTTAACAATGACCTGACGACCATTTTCTAAGTTAGTGACTCGTGCATAAGTGGGCAATGGCAAATTAGGGCTGGCCGCAGTCATCGCTAACATATTGTATTTTTCTCTAGTAGATGTAGCTCTGCCATGAAATTTTGTTCCATACCAAGAAGCCATACCACGTTTGTTATATCCTTTCGCTGAATTTAACACGAAGTAACGCTTTCCTGCTGCTACATAAGAAGAAGGGTTCCCATAATGACTTTTGGGCTCAGGTTTAGGAACTGCGTCTAGAATTTTACTTTCGTCAACTAGTCCCAATGGCGGAGGTCCATCGACTGTTTCTTCTTTATGGGATGGTTCAGAGGTAGACTTGGTAGCGGTACAAGCACTAAGCCCAATCACAGCAGTTAAAGGGATTAATAACCATATTGCTAATTTAAAAGTGAAACAATTTTTCATCATAGTTGCTCTCATGGTTAATAACAAGGGGAAAATATACCATAGAGCTATTCATTTTTAAAGAGCAGCCTTTTTTCTGTACATATTTTGTATATATAGGGATAAACTTTAATGGCAATTGCTATAAAACTATTTTTCAATTATAATTTTCGATTGTTTACCTCCTTGCCCTCAATTTGCTTAACTAAAGTTTGTTAGGTATTTAATAGGGGCTGTAGTTTTACAACCATAAGGAAAAATTAATGAGACATTATGAAATTGTTTTTTTAGTACATCCTGACTGTAGTGATCAGGTGCCAGGCATGTTAGAGCGCTACCAATCTATGATAAAGAATGGCAAAGGCCAAATTCATCGTTTAGAAGATTGGGGGCGTAGGCAATTGGCTTACCCTATTAATAAAGTACATAAGGCGCATTATTTATTAATGAATATAGAGTGTGATAAAAATGTTCTAAGTGAACTGGAAAATGCTTTTCGTTATAACGATGCAGTAATCCGTAATTTAGTTATACGAAGAGAGCAGGCGATTACTAGTCCCTCACCTATAATGAAAGAACAAGATTCAATCTTTGACTCGTGAACGTGAAGTTCCGATAGAAATTGATGCAGTAGGTGAACTGGTGAATCCTGAAAATCCCGAAATAGGCATCAATAATTATGAAGAAGAGGGAGAAAACTAAAATGGCAAATTATTTTAGACGTAAAAAAGTTGTTGGGGTTAGTACCGATGGTTTAGAGAGCATAGACTATAAAGATATACGCACTCTAAGAGAATATATCATGGAGTCAGGAAGAATAGTTCCAAGTCGGATTACGGGTAACAAAGCTCGCAATCAACGTCAACTAGCCTTGGCCATTAAGCGAGCTCGTTTTTTGGCAATTTTACCTTATTGTGACACTCATAGTTAATTCTGATTAGACGTGCATAGACTGGGTCAATATCTTTTAGCTAATCCCATTCGGGCAATGATAGCAGCGCTGTTTTGTGCGCTGCTACCCCTTATCTCAATTCCCGGCGGTTTTATTGCAGCTATTTTGGTTGGATTTGTAACTTTATGCCAAGGATACAAATCTGGTTTTTTAGTTTTAGCTGGTGTAACCGTTCCAACTATAGGCTTGGCAGTTTGGGACCATGTGGTTCTCTTTGATTTTGTACTATTACGTTGTTTGTTAGTTTATGGGTTAGCTATTATTTTGCGTCAATATGGCTCTTGGCGTTTAACTCTAGAGATTATAACTTTACTGGGCGTTATAACTGTTTTGATCTTTCATTTAGTCATAGGGGATGTGCCTGCGTGGTGGTTAGATACTTTAGGTCATTATAAAGAGGAGTTAAGCAGTTTAACTGGTGGTCAACTGTCCGAAGATAAAATCCAACAATTTTTAAATCAAATAGCGCCCATGGCTACAGGACTTTTTACTACCCTGATTTTCTTTGGAGTGATCTGCCAACTGTTAATCGCTCGTTGGTGGCAAGCTACCCTTTTTAATCCTAAAGGTTTGGCGAAAGAATTTGTTGAAATTCGCATGGCTGTATGGTTGGTATTTTTTTACACTATAGTGTTAATTGCTAAATTTGTGGGTTTGGAACTCGCTAATGATTTACTGCCTACATTGATGTTTCCTTTTGTAATCGTCGGTTTAAGCTTATTACATTATTGGGCTCGTTATAAAAAAGAAATTGTTTTTTTATTAGTGGTGGTGTATCTAAGTCTGATTTTTTTGCCGCTCGTAGTGCTAGTTTTTCTAGCACTCGCAGGATATGTCGATAGCTGGTATGATTTGCGTAAACGCTATCATAAACGTTCATCAGCTAGTTGAACAATTCAATTTATATAAGTAAAGGGGAGATATAAAATGCGAATTATTTTGCAAAAAGAAGTATCTAATTTAGGTAAAGTAGGTGACCAAATGGTAGTAAAACCAGGTTTTGGTCGTAATTACTTGATACCTCAAGGAATGGCAGTACTTGCTTCTAAAAAAAATATTGCTGACTTTGAACTTCGACGTGAAGAATTAGAAAAAGCAGCCCAGCAAGTCCTATCCGAGGCTAAAGCGCGAGCCTCTAAGTTATCTGAGTTAGTGGTTATTATCGAAGGGCAGGCAGGTGATGAAGGGAAACTCTTCGGATCGATTGGTCCACGTGATATTGCAGAGGCAGTAAATAAAGCAGGTGTTAAGGTAGAAAAGAAAGAGATTATTATGCTGGAAGGTCCAATACGCCAAATTGGGGAATGGGAAGTTAATGTTAGATTACATAGTGAAGTATCCGTTGCACTTAAACTACGAATTGTACCCCTCTCTCGTTTTTAGAGAAACTGAGCAATAAGCTATGACAACAATCAAGCATGAAATAGCTTTGCAAAATTTAAAAGTTTTACCTCATTCACAAGAAGCAGAGCAGGCTGTGCTGGGAGCTTTGATGATCGATCATCGTGCTTGGGAACGAATTTCTGATCGTTTGGTGAGTAAAGATTTTTATCGGTTAGATCATGAACTCATTTTTCAAGCGATGGCCGAGTTAGCACAACAATCTCAGCCGTTTGATGTAATAACAGTAGCTGAAATTCTAAAAGTACGTAATCAACTAGAAGCGGCGGGAGGTGAAAGCTATTTATTTGAGTTAGCGCAGCACACTCCTACTGCAGCAAATGTTACTGCTTATGCTGATATAGTGCGTGAAAGAGCGGTATTGCGCCAATTAATTCGAGTAGGAACTCATCTTGTAGAAAAAGCCTATCAAGTCACTGGCCAAGACAGTAAAGATTTATTAGATTCTGCTGAGCAACAGGTTTTTCAAATAGCTGATCAGCATAGTCGCAACACGGGTCCGGTAAAAATTAGCTCATTACTGGCTAAAACGACTGATCATATTGATGAGCTTTATCGTACAGGAAATACTTTAACTGGAACCTCGACTGGATTTACCGATTTTGACCATATGACTTCTGGATTACAAAAAGGTGAATTGACTATTATCGCAGGGCGCCCATCCATGGGGAAAACCAGTTTTGCTATGAATATTGCAGAAAACGTTGCGGTAAAAACTCATAAACCTGTGCTTATTTTTAGTATGGAAATGCCCGCAGAATCTCTAGTTATGCGTATGCTCTCATCCTTAAGTAGAGTTGAGTTTAAAAAAATACGCACTGGTAAATTGAATGATGAAGATTGGCCACGTATTACACATGTGGTGGGTATGTTGTCGGAAACTCATCTTTATATTGATGATACTCCTGCCTTGACTCCTATGGAAATTCGTTCTAGATCGAGAAGGATTGCCAGAGAACATAGTGGTCTGGGACTCGTGATTGTTGATTATTTGCAATTGATGCGAGTTCCAGGTAATAAAGAAAACCGTACTACAGAAATTTCTGAAATTTCACGTTCGCTAAAGACCTTAGCAAAAGAACTAAATGTTCCGGTTATTGCTTTATCGCAATTAAATCGTAGTTTAGAGCAACGTAATGATCGGCGACCGGTGATGTCTGATTTAAGAGAATCTGGCGCCATAGAACAAGATGCAGATGTCATTGCTTTTATTTATCGGGATGAAGTCTATAATGAAGACAGTAAAGATAAAGGTATTGCCGAAATTATCATTCGCAAACAGCGTAATGGGCCCATTGGGGATTTTAAAGTTACCTTTTTAGGTCAATTTACGCGTTTTGAAAATTATTCCAGTATGGAAATGTTAACTGGGAGCTTTGTGTGAGTGGTAAAGCATGGGCTGAAATAGACCTCTCAGCTTTACGCCATAATTTACAACAAGTTGCGTAATTTAGTGGGTAATCGAGCTATCTTAGCCATGATAAAGGCAGATGCCTATGGTCATGGAATGGTTCGTGTTGCCAAAGCTTTAACTGCCGCAGATGCATTAGGCGTTGCTTCGATTGAAGAAGCTCTCATTTTACGCGAAGCAAAGGTGACTCAGCCTATTGTAATCATGTCACGCTTTGATCATGCCGATCAACTATCGCTTTGTATACGTTATCGGCTAGCAATTGTAGTTCACCAACCTTATCAAATTGAAATTTTAGAAAATAATTCTTTGGCTGAACCCATTGATGTTTGGCTAAAAATAGAAACGGGAATGAATCGTTTAGGTTTTTCAACTGAACAATTGAATGATGCATGGTCACGTTTACAAAGAATCCCTGGAGTTCGTCAGCCAGTAGGTTTAATGACTCACTTGGCTTGTGCAGATATACCTGATCACCCATTAACATCATTACAGATGCAAAATTTTTCGCTATATACATCCAATTTTAATGGACCCAGGAGTATTGCTAATTCTGCTGCTATTTTGGCCTGGCCTACAACTTTAGCTGATTGGGTTCGTCCGGGAATTATGTTGTATGGAGCCTCGCCTTTCAATGATAAGGTAGGTGAATATTTTGGCTTACGTCCGGTGATGACTTTTGCTTCCTGTTTGACAGCAGTAAAATGGTGTCGTCAAGGTGAAACAATAGGCTATGGTGCAACTTGGCAATGTCCAGAAGATATGTTCATTGGAGTAATAGCTGTAGGTTATGGTGATGGTTATCCCCGTCGTGCTCGGACTGGGACTCCGGTTTTAATAAACGGAGCTATTTGTCCATTAATAGGACGAGTATCAATGGATATGATTACAGTTGATTTACGATCTCAACCTCAGGCTAAAGTAGGAGATCCAGTAGTCTTATGGGGTAAAGGTTTACCAGTTGAGCAGGTTGCTATTTTTGCAGACACCGTGGCCTATGAATTATTTTGTCATTTAACGAGGCGTGTGGAATTTATTACCCAATAGATTTCTTTCCAAACTTCGTCTTTTGGCCTACTGCTGTGTTGTGTAATGGTACTAAAAATGCCTGATTTTGAAAAAGAAATTTCTACGATTAAAGCTGACGCAACTATGTCGCGGCGTATTTTCTGGAAGTGTCGAAGAGGAATGTTAGAATTAGATCTTATGTTACAAAAATTTTTTCATCAGCAATTTTCTTATTTATCTTTAGAACAACAAATAAATTTCGATTACTTATTAGATGAACAAGACTTTATTTTGTTTGGATGGATATTAGGTAACACCTGTTTTAAATCACCCCCCTCGCAGTGGGAATCATTGATTAAGCTAATTAAAATGAGTAGTGGATCAGGGCCAGTCGGGACATTAAAACCTTAGCGAGCGTAAATTTAGACTCGCCATCCTCACATTTATTCTTCTTCTTTCTCGACTACCAAAAACAATCCAGTATTATCTCGGCTAATTTGTAATAACAATTCCCTTGGTTTACTTTCTGCAACTTTTTGCAACTGAGTTATTGAGGTGACTACTTGATTATTCGCTTTTATAATAACATCTCCTACTTCCAAGCCGGCTAAAGCTCCAGCACTGGTTTCGCCTACCCCCGTAACGATTACCCCTTTTAAATAAATACCATTACTTTCTAATTCACTAAAATCTTGGAGTTGTAATCCACCAATGAAAGGTAATTCTTGTTGCTTAGATAATTTTTGTGGATCGCCCACTTGAGTTGTAAACAGTAATTTCTTGCTCTGTCGTGAAACAGCCAATTTTATTGGGGTGTCAGGACGCATCATTCCAAGAGAGTTACGCAATTGTTCGGCACTGCGAATAGGTTTATCGTTTAAAGTTTCAATAATATCAGCAACTTTTAACCCTATTTTGTCAGCGGGAGAGTTGGGAATAATTTCAGTTACAACGGCCCCCCGATCTGACTTTAAATTCAATGCATCCGCTAATGAAGGGGTAATATTTTGTGCCACTACACCTAACATTCCACGTTTAACTTTTCCATAACGTACTAATTGCTGAGCAACACTGCGCACCATATTACTCGGAATAGCAAAACCGATGCCAACATTACCTACTAATGGGCTGACTAGGGCAGTATTCATGCCGATAAATTCTCCTTTCAAATTGACTAAAGCGCCTCCTGAATTTCCAGGATTTATGGACGTATCGGTTTGTATAAAGCTTTGGTAACCCTCAATTTTAGGTTCGCTGCGATTTAGAGCACTAATAACTCCGGAGGTGACGGTTTGTGTCAAACCAAAAGGACTGCCAATAGCAGCCACAAACTCGCCAACTTGAAGTTGATCTGAATCACCAAAAGGAATACTTGTCAGGTGTTTGGCTCTAATTTGAATGACAGCAATATCAAAACCATCGTCTTCACCAATAAATTTGGCCAAATAGCGTCGACCATTTTTTAAAGTGACTAAAATAATTTTACTTTGAGAAATGACATGTGCATTAGTAACAATTAAGCCTTGAGATGCATCGATAATAACTCCAGACCCTAAGCCAACTTCTTTATTGGAATAAGAACGCGAAGAAGAACTTTGAAAAGGGGCAAGAGAATTTTCTTTAGACACAGTGATCTTTACCACAGATGCAGTTGTATTTTCTAGCATGGGTGCTAAAGAAAATTGCTTACTAGCTATAACATCTGACTTTTGTGCATAACTTACTAATGGAATAAAAAAGAAGACCATACTAAGTATGCTAAGTAATAATTTAAGATTTTTTTGCATGTCCATTACCTTTGGGCTAACAAATACCATTATCTGCGGCGTATATTAGCATAGCCAAATTAAACTAGCCATCCGCCCCGTGTTTCCTTGATCACGTCGGTACGAAAAGAATTGTTGACTATCGCAATAAGTGCACCAATTTCCACCAAAGATTTGAGTAACTCCAAAGCGTTGCAAATTTACTTTCGCTAATTGATATAGGTTTCCAAACCAGCGATTATTGGGTTGAAGCTGAAAGCCAGTTGCAAAATCGGGATGGCGTTTTACAAACTCATTACGAATGTCTTCATTCACTTCAAAATGATCAGGGCCAATAGCTGGACCTAGCCACACGAATAATTGATGTGGGGCAGATAAGACACTTACGGTTTCATCGATTATTCCTGATAAAAGACCGCGCCAGCCTGCGTGTATCCCTGCCACCTCTGTTCCAAGGGAATTACATAGCAAAATGGGCAAGCAATCTGCGGTTAGGATGGCACAAATTTTTTGCGTAATATGACTATAGCAAGCATCTGCAACTGGTGGTGAGTCATTGAGGCAGAGGTGGTCTAGGTTGATTACTTGATTGCCATGAATTTGATTTAACCAAATAGGTGCTTGTTGCCAATTGAGCTCACTCTGTAATTGTTGTCTATTATTGATTACAGCCAAATTACCCAGTTGACGAGTGGTTACTAATGCCTTCACAGAGGGTGGAGCAGGCCATTGAGGGGTAATATAATTAGATTTCATTGATTTAAAAGATCCGTTTGTAATTCGTTTATTAATTGTTGCATGTCTTGAGGTAAAGGGATTTCCCAGGATAACATTTCTTGAGTGCGCGGGTGGGTTAAAGTTAATTTTATGGCATGTAATGCTTGCCGTTGAAAATTTTGCAAAACTTGATGAAGTGATGCAGATAATCCTGATTTCATTGTCCACGGCTTTCCATATTCGGGGTCACCCACTATAGGATGATGAATGTGCGATAAGTGCACACGGATTTGATGAGTGCGACCTGTTTCTAAACGTAAACGAATATGAGTATGAGCACGATAACGTTGTATAAGACGATAGTGGGTGATAGCCAGTTTGCCCACTTTCAAAACACACATTTTGGTGCGTTGATGAGGATGACGACCAATTAAAGTTTCTATCGTTCCTCCAGAGATCATGATATTTTGTACAATTGCTTCGTATTCGCGAGTTATTTGTCGCTCTTGTAGATTTTTCACTAAATGGAGATGCGCCGATAAATTACGTGCAACGACTAATAATCCAGAAGTTTGTTTATCTAAACGATGCACTAATCCGGCTCGTGGAACCATCGCCAGCTTGGGGTCATAATGTAATAAGGCATTAACTAATGTAGATTCAGGATTACCAGCCCCAGGATGCACAACTAATCCAGGTGGTTTGTTTATTATAATTAAATCTTCATCTTCATAAACGATATTTAAAGGAAGCGGCTGAGGAATCCAGAACTCTTTTGGAACGCACTTAGCTTGGATAATAATCTTTTGACCCACTTTTACTTTAATAGATGGCTTTTGTTCGATCGTCCCATTTATACATACCCACCCAGAGCGAATCCACTGTTGGATTTGCGAGCGAGAATAGTGCTCACACAGAGTTGTTAAAACTTGATCTAGGCGTTGAAGATCCAGTTCTGCTGGAATAACTTGGTTGATTTGGATAATAGTATTCATGGATTTTGCTATTATATCATTAGACTTCTTTCGAAACTCTACTGCTGATGCAAATTTCACGTACTGGCGTGTATGCTTCGGTTTTGCGCTCCGATGCGCCTTGCACTTTGCTACCAGCAGCGAGTTTCGAAAGAAGTCTATTGTAATCTGAGGATTTCTAAAAAAGGAGATCGAAATGGACTACGTTCTACCTTTTGCACAAATTGGAATAGCCGATAGAGCAAGAGTGGGTGGCAAAAATGCCTCTTTGGGTGAAATGCTTCGACAATTAACTCCGTTAGGTGTCAAAATTCCTGATGGTTTTGTGACTACCGTCTCAGCATATAAAGATTTTTTAAAATTAAATGACTTAACTGTTGTCATCCAAACACACCTTAAAAATTTAAACATAAAAGACGTAAAAGCGGTCAACCAAGCAAGTGCCGATATTTTTCAAGCATTTCTCAAGGCAGATTTGCCTTTAAAAATTTGCCAGGAAATTACTCTTGCCTATCAGCTACTTGATTCTGCTGGCCAGTTTAGTTATGCAGTGCGTTCTTCGGCGACTGCTGAAGACTTACCAGAAGCTTCTTTTGCTGGGCAACACGAAACTTTTTTAAATGTTTCGGGTATCGAGGAAATATTTATCGCAGTGAAAAAAGTTTTTGCTTCTCTTTATACAAGTCGAGCAATCATCTATCGATTTAATCATGGCTTTGCTCATGACAAAGTTTATATGTCGGCTGGAATTCAACGAATGATTCGTAGTGATCAAGCTGCTAGCGGAGTTATTTTTACTATTGATACCGAATCAGGATTTGAATCAGCTATTCTGATAACGTCTACTTATGGTTTGGGTGAATTATTGGTTCAAGGGGCTGTCAATCCGGATGAATTTTATGTTTACAAACCTATGCTTAAAGCGGGTAAGCCGGCCATTCTTCGCCGAATATTGGGTTCTAAAGTTCACAAAATGGTCTACGGATCTACTGGCGGTGAGGTAGTGCAATGTAAAGTGGCATTACAGGATCAGTTGCATTTTAGTCTCAGTGATAAAGAGATATTAACCTTGGCAAAACAAGCTTTGCTTATTGAAGAATATTATGCAAAACCAATGGATATTGAATGGGCAAAGGATGGAAAAGACGGCGAATTATATGTTGTTCAAGCACGTCCTGAAACGGTTCATGCGGCTAAATCACATTTAATAATTGAGCATTTTACTCTTAAAAGCAAAGGCTTAGTTAAAACTGTGGGTCGAAGTATAGGGCAACAAATCGGTCGAGGGAGAGCACGTTTAATTAGTGATCCTACAATGATGGAAGAGGTACAAGAAGGAGATATTTTAGTTACGGATATGACCGACCCGGATTGGGAACCGATTATGAAAAAAGTGGCCGCTATTGTAACAAACCGTGGTGGGCGGACTTGCCATGCTGCAATTGTGGCGCGGGAATTAAAAATTCCAGCTGTGGTTGGTTGTGGTAATGCTACAACTGTTATTAAGGACGGCGAATCTCTTACTGTTTCCTGTGCAGAAGGTGAAAAGGGGTATGTATACAGTGGTTACTTAGATTACGAAATAGAACGTACTGAAATTGCTCATATGCCTAAAATTCCAGTGCATATTTCTATAAATCTAGCTGATCCTGAACAAGCTTTTCGTTGTCAATTTTTGCCTAACAATGGTGTTGGCTTAGCGCGCATAGAGTTTATTATTAATAGTATGATAGGTATTCATCCGAAAGCTTTATTGCAATTTTCTACATTATCTTCTGATTTACAACAACAGATTATTCATAAAACCTGCGCTTACTCATCTCCAGTAGATTTCTATATTACTAAGCTTTCTGAAGGGATAGCCACCATTGCTGCTGCTTTTTATCCCAAGCCTGTAATTGTACGATTTTCAGATTTTAAATCTAACGAGTATGCCCATTTGCTGGGAGGAGATTTATTCGAACCTAAGGAAGAAAATCCTATGTTGGGGTATCGAGGTGCTTCTAGATATATTAGTCAAAATTTTCGTGATTGTTTTGCTTTAGAATGTCAGGCAGTGCAGCTAGTACGTGAAAAAATGGGTTTAATTAATGTACATATTATGTTTCCCTTTGTACGTACTCTTGATGAAGCGCAACAGCTCATTGCTTTGTTAGCCGAGCAAAACTTACGACGTGGTCACCAAGGGTTAGGTTTTTACATGATGTGTGAAATTCCTGCAAATGTATTACTGGCTGAAAAATTTTTAGAATTGTTTGATGGATTTTCTATTGGATCTAATGACTTAACACAACTTACATTGGGATTGGATCGTGATTCCGAGCTTGTTGCACATATTTTTGATGAACGTAATGATGCAGTTAAAATTTTACTCAAGCAAGCAATTGAAGTTGCCAAGAGACAAAATAAATATGTAGGTATTTGCGGCCAAGCTCCATCAGATTATCCCGATTTGGCAGTTTGGTTAATGCGCGAAGGAATCACCGCCCTTTCGTTAAATCCAGATGTGGTCATTTCTACTTGGCTGATGTTAGCTAAAAGTTCAGGTGTGGACGAGTTTCCTGCGTAATATGTTGTATTTTAGTACAAGTTTACTTTTGTGAATCTACTATAATTTTAATATTAGACTGCTGTATGGTGTTGCCTTGTATTAGAACAGATAGGGCTAAGTACTGAGTTTTGCAAGAAGTATATTGGAAAAAAGCTTTAATTTATTGGTTAAAATGGAAAATGTCTAAAATAAAGCCATTGCCCCCAACTGCTTTGTGTGCACGTTGTAATCCTAAGCAATTCCGCTTTAAGAATACGGCGACTGTAGCTGAGCTTACTTTTCCAATTGGGCAAGAACGAGCCATGGCCGCCATTGAATTTGGCTTACAAATTCAACAAAGTGGTTATAATCTTTATTTGCTCGGTCCGGAGGGAACTGGAAAACATTCTGCCATTTGGAATTTATTAACTCAACTTGCCAAGGATCAAGCCACTCCTGATGATTGGTGTTATGTGAATAATTTTAACAACTCACAAAAACCTTCGGCTTTAAATTTACCCGCTGGATGGGGACCTATTTTACAAAATGATATGAATGATTTAATTAATGAGTTGAGCACTTCAATACCAACCATCTTTGAAAGTGATGAATTTCGTACTCGAATTCAAGAACTTGAAGAAGAAATTAAAGAAAAGCAAGAGCAATGGCTTTCTGCTTTGCAAAAAGACGCTATACCCGATGAATTAACTATTTTAAGCACTCCTCATGGCTTTGCTGTAGCTCCTTTATATAAAGGTGAGATTATTACTGATCAACAATTGCAAAATTTACCTGCACAAGAGCGCCGACATAAAGAAATTAACATTAATAAAATGCAAACACGGGTAGCTGAACTGGTAGAAAAAATTTCACGCTGGAGCAAAGAAAAGCATGATAAACAGAAGATTGTTCAACAGGAATTTACTTTAATGGTAGTAGGAGGATTAATAGAAGAATTGAAAAAAAAGTATATTAAATTTGAACAGGTCTTAGCATATTTAACCGCGGTTCAAGCAGATTTAATTGAAAATATACAAGATTTTTCATCCATAAATGAAAAATCAGTAAAAAAAACTGAACTTCTTCGTTACCAAATTAATGTCTTCGTAACTCATGAAGTAGAAGAAGGCGCACCGATTGTTTATGAAGATTATCCTACGCATGCAAATTTAATTGGTCGCAGTGAATATCAAGTAGATTTGGGGGCATTAACTACTAATTTTACTTTGATTAGGCCCGGAGCTTTACACCGTGCTAATGGAGGATATCTTATTTTAGATATTCATAAAGTATTAGCTCAGCCTTATAGTTGGGAAAGTTTAAAGCGCACTTTATACAGCAAGAAAGTAACATTAGAAACCATAGGGCATTCTCTAGGGTTGCCCAGCACAATTACTTTAGAACCAGAATCTATTCCTCTATCTATAAAAGTAATTTTGCTTGGAGAGCGACAACTTTATTATTTCTTAAGTGAGCATGATATTAATTTTCCTGATCTGTTTAAAGTTGCTGCAGATTTTAGTAACCACATTCCACGTAACAGGCAAAATTGTATTTTATATTCTCGATTAATTACGACCATTATTCGACGAGAGAAATTACTCGATTTAGATCGAACCGCAGTTGCACGTGTGATAGAGCACAGTAGTCGTTTAGCACATGACACTAAACGATTATCAACCCATATGCGTTGTTTAGTCGATTTATTACGTGAATCCCATTATTGGGCTCGGCAGGCTAAGCGACGTATCATTACTGCAAAAGACGTGCAAAAAGCTATAGATCAACAAATTTATCGTGCAAATCGCGTACAACAAAGAATTTATGAAGATGTAATGCGCAATATTCTTTTAATTAATACCGATGGCTCCAAGATAGGACAAGTAAATGCTTTATCGGTTATGCAATTAGGGAACTATGCTTTTAGTGTTCCCAGTCGCATTACCGCCACTGCCCGTTTAGGAAAGGGAGAGGTGATTGATATCGAACGTGAGGTAGCATTAGGCGGGGCGATCCATTCCAAAGGAATATTAATTTTAGTCGGATATTTAAGTGGTCGATATATATCTGATCATCATTTATCGATATCTGCTAGTCTAGTATTTGAACAAAATTATGGAGAAATAGAAGGGGATAGTGCATCTGCAGCGGAATTATCCGCTCTACTTTCTGCTATTGGTAAACTTCCCATTAAACAATCATTGGCAGTAACCGGATCGGTAAATCAGCATGGACAGATCCAAGCTATTGGTAATGTTAACGAAAAAATTGAAGGTTTTTTTAATATTTGTCAAGAAAGAGGTCTTAATGGTGAGCAAGGGGTATTGATACCTATAGCAAATATCCAACACCTTATGCTAAAGGAAGAAGTTGTGTCTGCAGCTGAAAATAAATTGTTTCATATTTATTCTGTAGATACTATTGATGAGGTGATGGAATTGTTGACAGGATTAAAAGCAGGAAAACGTAACAAAGCAGGCAAATACCCATTCAACAGTGTAAATTATGCGATAGAAAAAAATCTCTTACATTATGTTGAGCGTATAGAAGAAGAGCATCGCGAACATAAAGAACAAACAGATGGTGGAGAAAGTTCTAATGGTCATTAAGCGAATATTTTTGGCCTTTAATGCGCTTCCTCATTATTCAACATTACAGACTGCAGCAAATTTAGCTGCAGAATTACAGATAGAGCTTTCTGGACTATTTATCGAAGATATCAACTTATTACGATTGTCAGAATTGTCTAATGCTCAAGAACAGACTTATATTTTTGGTCAACGTCATTTTAATTTAGAAAGATTAGTGAAAAATCTACGTTATCAAGCTGAACAAACTCGAAAAATGTTAGTCAAAGTAGCAGAAGAGTCTCAAGTCCCTTGGTCTTTTCAAGTTGTTCGTGGACAATTTTTAACGGAAATAGTTACAGCTACGCATTCGGCAGACTTAGTTTTATTTGGACAAATTCAACATCCATTTATTGAATACGGACCATTAAATATTTCTATCCAAAAGCTGGTGGATGATTTAAATCGTAACATTTTGCTCCTTGAGCAAGGTCGCAATTTACCTCAGCCAGTGATTGTTTTTTTTGACGGAAGTCCCCAAGCTATTGAAATTCTAAGTATAGCTACTTTTTTAGTGCATGGACCGGACGGATATTTATTGGCCTTGATTTTCAATCATTTTGATCGTTTTTCTCAAATGATCCAAAAAGAATTGAGTAGTCACCCACGCAAAATCCGTTGTTTTTGCCAAGAGGTAAGCGAAGATTCTAATGCTTGGAATCGTGAATTATTTCGTTTAACCCAGGGAACATTAGTGATCCCGGCAAATCATCCTTTAGCTACAGAAGATGAAATAGTGAGGCTTAGTCGTAAAACTAATTTTGCTGTGGTCGTTGTCCCTCTAATTTAATGTTATTCACTGTTTTATTTCGCCTCGCGCGTCTTTTCTTGAATTAGTGGGGTGTTTAGTGTTAAATACCAAGTTTTGCACTTAATAGGTGGCAATAGACTCTAAGTATATACTTTAGCGAGAGTGGCGAAATTGGTAGACGCGCTGGATTTAGGTTCCAGTGGGGTAACCTGTGAGAGTTCGAGTCTCTCCTCTCGCAATCTAAGCATGAGGTTATAATATGCGGGTTGAAATAGAAAAATTAGACGGCTTGGCACGTCGTTTAAAAGTAGTTCTTCCGGTTGAAAAAGTTGAACAAGCTTACCAAGAGCGTTTAAAAGAAGTCGCTAAAAACGTGCGTATACCAGGCTTTCGGACCGGTAAAATTCCATTATCAGTTGTGGAAAATCGTTTCGGCAATATTGTTCGACGTGAAGTTGCAAGTGAATTAATGCAATCTGGTTTTCAACAAGCTGTTGCAGATAATCAATTAAAAATAGCTGGGTCTCCGGAAGTAAAGCCCGGTAGTATTGCTAAAGGTCAAGAATTAGAGTTTGAGGTTTTATTTGAAACTCTTCCAGAAATTAACCTGGCTGATTTTAGCCAGGTTAATATAGAAAAAATAATTGCTGAGGTTACAGACCAGGATGTTGAACGTGCGCTAGACAAATTGCGCCGGCAACACGCCAGTTGGCATGTTGTCTCTCGCGCAGCCATAATAGGGGATCGAGTTAAGGTTAATTTCGATGGCTTTATTGATGGAAAACCTTTTTCTGGTGGTAGCGGGAAAGATTTTGGGTTAGAGCTGGGTTCTAAGCAAATGGTGCCAGGCTTTGAGGAAGGATTATTGGGAGCTCAAGTCAAAGAAGATCGGCGAATTGAAATTATTTTTCCGGACAACTATCCCCTTAGCCATTTGGCTGGGCAACCTGCAATGTTTCAAATCCAAGTGCTGAAATTCAAGAGCCAGAATTACCGGAATTAGACACTGATTTTACAGAAAAAGTAGGCATTAAAGGTGGAGTCGATGCTTTAAAGAAAAAATTACGCGAAGATATGCATGTTGAATTAAAACGTCGTATGGATGAGCGACTTAAGGAACAAGTACTAGATAAGTTAATTGACCTTAATCCTTTCAACCCGCCTCAATCTATGATAGAGGAAGAGATAAAAATGCTGCAAGAAATGACGCGGCAACAACTCGCTGCACAAGAAGGGGGACAACTCAAAGATGTATCTAAAATTAAAATGTCTCGGGAGCCTTTTGTCCAACAAGCAAGAAAGCGAGTTATTTTAGGGTTATTAGTAGGTGAGGCAGTGAAGGATTTTGGAATAAGGTCTGATAAAAGCAAGGTGCGAGAAAAAGTAAACGAAATAGTCGCTGCATCAGGATATCCGAATTTTGATGAGATGGTTGCTTGGTATCAACAGAACAAACGTTTAATGAGTGAAGTTGAAACTTTAGTACTAGAAGATCAAGTGGTCAGAAAATTGCTAGAAAAAGCTCAGGTAGTAGAAAAAAGAGTAACTTATCAAGAGGTATTTGCAGCTTAATTAAAGAGGAATGATTCCAATGAAAAATTATTTAGTTCCAATGGTAGTTGAGCAAACGGCAAGAGGGGAACGAGCTTATGATATCTATTCTAGATTATTAAAGGAGCGCATTATTTTTTTAGTTGGTCCTGTGGAAGAGCAAAGCGCTAATTTAATCGTTGCCCAATTGCTTTTTTTAGAAGCAGAAAATCCTACTAAGGACGTTTCTTTATATATTAATTCTCCTGGTGGAGTGGTAAATGCTGGCATGGCAATTTATGATACGATGCAATTTATTAAGCCTGATGTGAGCACCTTGTGTATTGGTCAGGCTGCTAGTGCTGCAGCCTTATTACTGGCAGGGGGGACCAAAGGTAAGCGTTATTGTTTACCTCATTCTACAGTAATGGTTCATCAAGTTTTAGGCGGTTTTCAGGGCCAAGGAACGGATATTCAAATTCATGCGAAAGAAACCAAGCGTGTAGGAGATACTTTAAACCAAATCCTTGCTAAACATACCGGGCAGACCTTAAAACAAATTGAAAAAGATACTAATCGTGATAATTTTATGACCCCTGAGCAAGCGCTTCGTTATGGTATTATAGATGGTGTCTTTGAGCATCGAAGCTGATACATTGCCAGTGTCTGTTTATTTAATTTATTCTAAAGGCGGCCTTGCAGAACGTAAACCGGCGTTCCAGGTTAATAGGGCGTTTTATAACATGATTTCTTTACATTGAAAAAAAGGATCGACGACCTTATATTTAAGGTAGAGTGTTAAACATTTTATAATGAGGTTATTGATGAGTGGAGAAAAGCCTAAGGTTTTACATTGTTCTTTTTGTGGAAAAAGCCAACATGAAGTAAGAAAATTAATCGCAGGCCCTTCCGTTTTTGTGTGTAACGAGTGTATTGATCTTTGTAATGACATCATTCGCGAAGAAGAACGTTCCCAGGGAACTGGAACTGAAGCAGCCTTACCCACCCCACAACGTATTCATAATCTTATGGATGAGTATGTTATTGGTCAAAATTTTGCCAAAAAAACTTTGGCTGTAGCCGTTTATAACCACTATAAACGATTAAAACATCAAAGTATTAATCAATCTCGTGAAGTGGAGCTTGCAAAAAGTAATATACTCCTTATTGGTCCAACCGGATCAGGTAAAACTCTTTTAGCGCAAACTCTAGCCAAAGTTCTTGATGTCCCTTTTGCTATTGCAGATGCTACTACGCTTACTGAAGCAGGATATGTTGGGGAAGATGTCGAGAATATTATTCAAAAATTATTACAACGATGTGATTATAATGTTGAAAAAGCTGAAAGGGGCATAATTTATATTGATGAAATTGATAAGATTGCTCGTAAGAGTGAAAGTCCCTCTTTAACAAGAGATGTCTCTGGAGAAGGGGTCCAACAAGCATTATTAAAACTGATTGAAGGAACTGTAGCCTCTATTCCACCCCAAGGTGGACGTAAACATCCCCAACAAGAATATTTACCAGTTGATACTTCAAATATTTTATTTATTTGTGGGGGCGCCTTTGCAGACTTACCTCGCATAATTCAACAACGAATGGATACCAGTAGTATTGGCTTTACAGCGAAAGTAAAAGAAAAAGATACAGCAACTGCTACCAGTGAGTTAATGCAACAGATTGAGCCTGAAGATCTAGTGAAGTTTGGATTAATTCCCGAATTTGTAGGACGACTGCCAGTGATTGCTGCGTTAGATGAATTGAGTGAAGAAGCACTGGTGCGTATTTTAACTGAACCCAAAAATGCCTTAGTCAAACAATATCATAAACTGTTTGCAATGGAGGGAGTAGAGTTAGATTTTCGTGATAAAGCCTTGGTTGCGATTGCCAAACAGGCTATTAAACGTAAGTCTGGAGCGAGAGGTTTACGCTCTATTGTGGAGCATAAATTATTAGATGTCATGTACGAGCTTCCTACCTTAACGGGTTTGGAAAAAGTGGTGATAGACGAAAACGTTATCTCTAAAGAAGCAAAACCACTTTATATTTATCAAAAACAAAATACTCGCAAACTAATTGCCGAGTAAGGGGTCAAGATTATCATGCAAGATTCAAAACAAGAAAATGAAAAAAAAAATATGACCTTGCCTTTATTGCCACTGCGGGATGTGGTGATTTTTCCTCATATGGTTATCCCTCTGTTTGTAGGCAGAGCTGAATCTATTAAAGCTTTAGAAGTCGCAATGGAAGCGGATAAACAAATTTTTCTTATAGCACAAAAGGATGCAGCAGAAGATTCTCCTGCCAAAGAAGATTTGTATACCATAGGCACGCTAGCCACTGTATTACAGTTACTTCATTTACCAGATGGAACTGTTAAGGTATTAGTGGAAGGAGTTCAGCGTGCAAGAATAATTGAATTCAAAATCGAAACCACTTACTTAGCAGCAGTGGTCGAAATCTTACCGGATGAAGGTACTGTCGAAGAGACAGAGACCATAGTTTTGATGCGAAGTATCGTTAATCAGTTTGAGGAATTAATTAAACTTAATAAGAAAATTCCACCTGAATTGCTGTCTTCTATGCGTAGTATAGAAAATCCTGGGACCTTAGCGGACAGTATTGCTGCACACATGAGTGTGAAAATTCCTTCTCGACAAGAGATATTGGAAAAAATAGATATTCGTGAGCGTTTAGAGTTACTACACAAGCTGCTTAGTGAAGAATTAGATTTGGTTGAAGTAGAAAAACGTCTGCAAGGGCGTGTCAAGCAGCAAGTAGAAAAAAGCCAACGACAATATTATCTTAGTGAAAAAATTAAAGCTATCCAAAAAGAACTAGGTGAACTGGAAGAAGGTGGTGGCCCTTTTCAAGATGAATTGAAAGATCTGCAAAAGAAAATCGAAGAAGCAGGAATGCCACTTGAAGCACGCGAAAAAGCAGAGTCCGAATTAAATAAATTAAAAATGATGTCACCCATGTCAGCTGAAGCAACAGTTAGTCGTAATTATTTGGATGTTTTATTGCAGGTCCCATGGAAGAAGCGTACTAAAGTGATTCACGACTTAGAAAAAGCAGAAGCAATTTTGGAAAAAGATCATTATGGCTTAAAAGAGGTCAAAGAGCGTATTTTGGAGTATTTAGCTGTACAACAGCGTATAAGAAAAATGCGTGGTCCTATATTGTGTCTAGTGGGACCTCCTGGGGTAGGCAAAACCTCCTTGGGTCAATCTATTGCAAATGCTACAGGCCGTAAATTTGTGCGAATTTCTTTAGGTGGAGTACGGGATGAGGCTGAAATTCGTGGTCATCGCCGCACCTATATTGGCGCTTTACCAGGTAAGATTATTCAGAAACTTTGCAAAGTTAAAGTACGTAATCCCTTATTTATGCTAGATGAAGTGGATAAAATGGCAATGGATTTTCGTGGCGATCCTGCTTCAGCTTTGTTGGAAGTTTTAGATCCCGAACAAAATTTTGCATTTAATGATCATTATCTAGAAGTAGACTATGATTTATCAGATGTGATGTTCGTTGCTACAGCTAATTCTATGAATATTCCTATACCTCTATTAGACCGAATGGAGGTAATTCGTTTAGCTGGCTATACTGAGCAAGAAAAGTTAAATATAGCAAAGCGTTATTTAGTACCCAGACAAATGAAACGCAACGCACTGAAACGAAATGAGATTCACATCACCGACGGGGCAATTCTGGCTATTATTCGTGATTATACTCGTGAGGCAGGTGTGCGTAATTTGGAACGAGAAATTTCCAAACTTTGTCGTAAAGTAGTTAAATCGATTATTTTAAAAAAATTACAAAAGCGAGTACGTATTACCCGCAATATAGAGAAATATTTAGGAGTAAAACGTTACCGCTTTGGCCTGGCAGAAGAGCATAATCAAGTTGGGCAAGTTACAGGTTTAGCTTGGACTGAAGTAGGAGGAGAATTGTTAACTATTGAGGCACAAGTTGTCTCTGGAAAAGGAAAATCCCTCCAAACCGGGCGTTTGGGAGATGTTATGCTAGAATCAATTCAGGCCGCTATGACAGTAGTACGAAGTCGCTCCGATATATTTGGAGTGGAACCAGAATATTTTCATGGGCATGACTTTCACGTCCATGTCCCTGAGGGAGCCACACCCAAAGATGGTCCGAGTGCAGGTATTGCTATGTGTACTGCTATTGTTTCAGCGATCACTAAAATACCGGTTCGAGCTGATGTTGCTATGACTGGGGAGATAACTCTGCGTGGTAAAGTGTTACCAATTGGAGGCTTAAAAGAAAAATTATTGGCTGCTTTACGTGGCGGAATTAAAACTGTAATTATTCCTGAAGATAATAAGAGAGACCTTAAAGATCTCCCGGCCGAAGTATCGCATACTCTTCAGATCCTTCCGGTACAGTGGATAGATGAAGTATTGCAAATTGCTTTAGTTTCTATCCCGGTCCCTTTGGTAAAAATGGAACCTACCCCAGTTGTGACCGAGAAAGAAAAAAAATCTCGACGTCAGCATGATAGAAGCACACATTAATGGTACCAACTCCTTTTTCACAGCAGAAGCTGCAAGATAATCTTTTAAAAACTTTAGAGCAAGCTAAACATAGGAAAATGGATGCCGCAGAGGTTTCTATGTCTATGGAAACGGGTTTTTTAGTTACTGTAAGGCATGGTGAAGTGGAGACCGTAGAACATCATCAAGCGAAAAGTTTAACTATATCGGTTTATCAAGATTATCGTTCTGGTACCGCTACTACTTCTGATTTAAGCATTGATGCTCTGTATGCAGCATTAGATAAGGCTTGTGCTATCGCCCGCTATGCTGGCCAGGATACTTTTGGAGGTTTGCCTGATGTGGAGCAAATGGCCTACAATTATCCCGATTTACAACTTTATCATCATTGGGAAATTACCCCTGCGGAAGCAATAGACTTGGCCATAGAATGTGATGTTGTGGCTAGAAAACAGGATTCCCGAATTACTGACTCGGAAGGTTCTAGTATTGGCAGTTATGACTCTCTAAAACTTTATGGTAATACACATGGCTTTTTAGGTTATTATCCGCAGAGTTTGCAAAGTATTAATTGCAGTGTGGTTGCCCAATCAGGACAAAAAAAACAAAGCGACCATGAGTATTCGGTTGCGCGATCCGCCGCCGAATTGGATGAGCCTATAATGATTGCTAAGCAAGCAGCTCAAAAGGTTTTGCGGCGTTTGGACCCTAGACGTTTAACCACTCGTCGTTGCCCGGTGATTTTTCATGCCCCAGTAGCCAAAAGTTTATTAGGACATTTTATTGCTGCTATAAGTGGGCGAAATCTCTATCGAAAATCTTCTTTTTTGCTGGATCATCTTGGAAAGACTATTTTCCCCTCGCAGATGCACATTTATCAGCAACCGCACTTAATTGGTGGAATTGCCAGTATGCCATTCGATCAGGAGGGCGTACGGACTCGAGATTTAGATTACGTACTTGATGGAATATTACAGAGTTATGTTCTTGGAACTTATTCCGCACGTAAATTGGGAATGACAACTACGGGAAACGCAGGCGGAGTTTATAATTTAGGATTGAGTCATGACAATTTAAATTTGTCAACCTTACAAAAAAAAATGGATACGGGATTATTAGTAGTTGAGTTAATGGGACAAGGCATAAACATTTTAACCGGAAATTATTCACGCGGAGCGGCCGGTTTTTGGGTAGAGCAAGGTGAAATTCAATATCCGGTTGAGGAAATAACTATTGCCGGTAATCTAAGGGATATGTTTGCGAATCTCGTAGCAGTGGCAAATGATACGGATACTCGTAGTAGTATTCGTACGGGATCTATTTTGATTGGTGAGATGACCATTGCTGGAGAATAGAACGGTTCAGCTTAGCTCACAACTCCTTTAAAATAATTTTCTACTAACGAAATACTTAACGATTCTGCAGTTGCTCCAAGTACCGTTTTTACCTTTCCTGCAATAGATAAAATACAAATCCCATAAAGGCTGGCCCATAATGTTTTTGCGGCAAGGGCTGCATCCTGAGCCGAATTGTTAAATAAAGGCAATAATACCTGCTCAACTAGTTTGAATAAACGAGTAATTTTTTCTTGGTACCATTCAGGTAAAGCTTCGCTCACTCATTCTACCTTCAAAAAGTAATTGCCAGGAAGGCGCATTGTTATGGGCAAATTGCACGTAAGCATGCGTGAGAGCAAGTACGGTTTTTTTAGGATCAGTAGTATTGTTGTCGTTAATAACTGAATTAAAAACTGCAAACATGTTCTCCATAGTTTGCGCATTAAGGTGAAGAATTAAATCATTAAGATTATTAAAGATGTTATATAAAGTACCTACCGTATAACCGATTTGCCGCGAAATTTCTCGCGCTGTTAATGCAGTTCTACCTTGAGTTTCCAGAATTGTAACTGCAGCAGCTAGCGCCATGGCCTTTATTTCTTCACGTGTATGATCTTTGCGTCTGGGCCATGATTTATACTGCCACTAATGCAATATGTTTTTGTCGTAAAAGTTGCAAGATTTTTGGTAATTCCCTTTGGGCAGTTTGTTCGCCAAGCTTTACCAGTTGTTCTCTTCGCTGCAATGCAAAAGTGCCAATGTCGCCAACCTCAGGTCGAAGAATGATATCTGCTTCCGCACAAGAGTATGCCGTCAAACGACGCCATATTATATCTTGTGCCCGGCTATAAATACCATAAGCCATTACAGGAATGGTTTCTCCTAAAGATTGATTGATGTCAATCGCTATAATCACTTGAGGATGATAACGCTTAGCGAGTTTAACTGGAATTGGCTCAGCAGCTCCACCATCTACCAATGTTAATCCATTCATATGCACAGGTCGCACTAGGCCTGGCAAAGCAGTGGAGGCTCGAATCGCGGCTATTATCGATCCTTGATCTAAGGTAACCGGGTCACCGGTTTCTAAATTCGTGGCTACAGTTACAAATTTAATTTTCAAATCATTAAAATTCCGTGCTCGTAAATGGCTGAGTAAAAACTGTTGTTCCTTTGAGCCCGTAATTAATCCACCTTGACCTGGCAGCAAATTAATATCTACAAAACTTCTTAAATTAGTAGATAACATGATTTTTTCCAATTGCGTCTGCATTAGCCGAATCCGCATATAACCCACCAATCAGACTCCCTGAACTTGCGCCGGCGATTAAATCAATTGGAATGCCCGCTTTTTCCAGCACTTTAATTACCCCAACGTGTGCATAACCACGTGCTCCGCCGCCGCCTAAGACTAAGGCTACCCGCACCTTTGGAATAGGTGCGAGTAGGTAGCGAAACTAAAGATCATTAACCAGCCTAAGTAGGACAGTGTAAAGTATTTTTTTTGACATATGTAATTGCTCTAAAAGTGATAAGTAAGGCCGGTGCTCAGTAAGCCTGCATTTACAACTCCAAGCACTAGACCCTGGCATTGTACAGACATTTCTAAATTTTGCGTTAACGCATAGCTAAATCCCAGTCCTGTGTAAGGAAGAATTTTACTGGATGTTGAATGACTTTTGTTATCATTTCCACTATCGCCTTCGTTGCCATTATTATTTTCGCTATTGTCATCATTGTTTTTTTCATTTGCGCCAAAGGCATACATAAGGCCTAATTTTCCAAAAAAGGCAGCTCGTTGGCCTATGGGTAATGTAAGACGCATCGCAGCGGATAAAGAGCTTAGTGGATACATAAATACTCCTTCAACACCAAAGTGAGGTGTAAAACGATAACCAAAGGCGGTATTCCATCCAAAACCTTTTAAACCTGATTCACTCTTAAAGACCTTGATATTATAAATATTAACACCAGTGTTAGCTTCAACATAAAACCCTTGGTACTGATTCCAAGGTTTATTGATGGGAGGAGGGCTAGCAGCTAAACTAACGTGAGTAGATATAAGGACAGCAGTTGTAAGGGTGAACAAAATTTGTTTCTTCATGTATTTCTCCATTTAGTGAATTTATAAAATTAATAAATCATGGAGGTACTATACATTTATATTGAACATTGTTCAATATATTTCTTGCAAAACCTTCGTCTTTTGGGCTACTGCGGCGTTGTCGCCAGAAGTCGTCAATTTGATAGAACAAATATGGAAATTATTAATGTTTGGCGAATTCGAGTTGACTTAAACACCGAAATTCAAAACAGAACGGATATATATGAGAAAATTATTCTTCTTCACCAAATCGATCAGTGATCAGTTCACATATTTTTCTAAGGCAATAGCTTCATCTGTACCTGAAACGATTAATTCTATTTCCGTACCTTGTGCCGCTCCCAGTGCCATAATGCCAAGAATACTTTTGGCATTTATTTCTCGCCCATTATATCGAAGGAAAATGTCACTTTGAAAACGTGAAGCTAGATTAATTAATTTGACAGAAGCTCGAGCATGTAAGCCAAGTTTGTTTATAATAGTAATATTTTTTTTTAACATATCTATTTTACTACCCGATTATATGTGCTAAAAAAGTTGCTGGAAATTGCTGATGTTTTCAACCAGTAACGACAAATTTTGATTTATGTTTAAGGTCTCCAAAGTTATTTTTGGCACGGTGATGCCAAAAATATTTTGGTCAGTCCTATATAATTTAAATTTACCTTTAACTAAATTAGATTCCTTTTGAAGATGAAGTATTAAATCCAAATGTTGCTCTACCTTCAAAGATTTTTTTCCCCAGCATTTTGTTACGACTATTAAACCACGTGTGTTAATCCACAACCAATTACTAATAGTAGGAGGACAACGAGCAATTAAAAATTGAGAAGAAAAAAATATATCAGTGGCATCATCACTTATTAATTGATGACCGCGGTCCAATAGTCGATAAGCAAGTAAACTTTTGCCGATGCCAGGTTGACCGGTAATCAAAATGCCACACCCATACACACACATCATGGTCCCATGTAAGGTAGTAAAGCTAATCATCTTTTTTTGCTGTCTCGTATAACTCTTCCACAGTTAAAGCGGTTCGTAAATGTTGTCTATAGAGAGGGTCTTGAAGACGCTCGGCAAGCTGCGCCAAAATATTCAAATGCATTTGAGTAGCTTCTTCCGGAACTAACAATCCAAATATAATATCTATTTTGTCTTCTTCTTTTTCTCCATCAAACGAAATGGGATCCGCTAACGTGATAAGGATACATAAAACACTATTAAGATTTTTAATACGTGCGTGAGGGATGGCTATGCCGTAACCGATATTCGTGCTGCCCAATCGCTCACGTACAGTTAAGCTTTCTAAAATATCCGACTGTTTGACACGTGCATCTATTGCGTGTGCTAGTAGACTGATTTTTTTCAGGACTTCTTTTTTTGTATTAACAGAAATTTTACAGAGCATTAGCTCTGGCATAAATAATGATTTTAATTTCATGATTAACCACGATCAGTAAATTTCTCTTTGTGTGCATTCAATTGTCGAATGAGTTTATCAGTGAGTTTATCGATACTCTCATACATATTGTCAGAACTTGCACTGGCATGAATTTTTGAGCCTGGAATACTAATTAAACACTCCGCGACTTGATTTAATTTTTCTACATGCAGGGTTAAATGAATATTGATAATTTTAACAGCATGAGTAATGACTCGTTGTAGCTTTTTTTCAGAATAACTGCGAATTGCTGGAGTGATTTCCACATTATGTCCAGTCATTTGTATTTGCATGTTCTCTCCTTAAATTTAAAATTTATTCGCCGCGGCTTGCCGCGGGAATTTTTATTTACAAATTAAAATCTTCACCTAAATAAACCTTGCGAACTTGGGGGTGATGCAAGATTTCATAAGTGGCGCCTTGTGCTAAAATCTGTCCCTCATTGACAATATAGGCACGTTGACAGATGTCTAAAGTTTCACGAACATTGTGATCAGTAATTAAAACTCCAATACCTCGATCACGTAAATGCATAATTATACGCTTAATATCTACTACTGAAATAGGATCAATACCAGCAAAAGGTTCATCGAGCAGAATAAAGTAAGGATCTTTTGCTAAAGCGCGTGCGATTTCTACTCTTCGACTCTCACCACCAGAAAGGCTTATCGCAATAATGTCTTTAAGATGTTCAATGTGGAACTCATGAAGTAAGTGTTCAAATTTCTCTTTTTTTTGTTGTTTTGTAAGATCTTTGCGTAATTCTAAAATGGCCATAATATTTTTCCCTACGCTGAGCTTACGAAAAATTGATCTTTCTTGAGGTAAATAACCGATACCTAGACGAGCTCTTTGATGTAAGGGTTTTTTAGTAATATCTTGCTGATTAATACTTACTTGACCACCATCTGGAATTACTAATCCGATAATCATATAAAAAGTTGTGGTCTTTCCCGCGCCATTTGGCCCCAGTAACCCTACTACTTCTCCAGCCTTTATTTCTAGTGAAACACTTTTAACGACTTGGCGAGACTTATACCGTTTGCTTAATTGTTGAGCTGTTAAAATTGATGTGGGCATAAGGGATTAGCCTGGGTGGGGAGAGGGTGGAGGGGGTTGAATGATTACCACAGTGCGCTCGTTTTCATTATTTGTTATAGAATGAACAATCCCGTTTTTCATATCATACCATATGTGTGGACCGGTGAATAGATTTTCCTCCTGTTTAACTTGCCCAGCTCCTTCAAGTAATACTATTTTTTCCTGGGGGGTGTAAGTAATCTGTAATGCTTCAACAAACAACTGGTTTTTATTTGGGGAAGGGATGGTATGGTAATGAGCAGGTTTTCCATTAGCGATCATTTTTATAATACTGTTGTCTTTTGACTGATAGATGGTAACTTTATCCCCATCTAAGTGAGAAGTTCCTTGTTCAACTTGAACATTACCTTCATATACTGTCAGATGATGTTCTCGATCATAAGTGGCTGCAACTGAACTTATATGTAAGGTTTGATATTGATCCTCATCTAATGCCCAGGCATTTACAAAAATATTGAATGATATAAATATTATTATTAGTCTTCTTAGGCCAAAAGACGAAGGTTTTACAAAAGGTTTAATAGTTATTTTTCGGAACAGGTTCATAAATACCCTTGACTTGAGACAGTAATTTAAAAATACCTGTTTTAAAATTAGCCTGCATGCCTCTTCCTTGAACACTCGCATTGGCACGAGTGATTACTACTGGAAGTTGAGTTTTTGCATAATAGAGGTGAGGATAGATGCTGGCTCCATCAGTGATAATCCGAATCTCAGGCCGATTTAAATAGGTCGGTTGATGAATTTCTACCTGATCCCAAACTTCCACTTTTTCTCCATCATAAGTTGCTTTTCCATATTTCGCACTAACTTGCCAATTGGAATTATTATTTGCATACAGTAACAAATGAGGTTGAGAAAAGTAAGAGGTATTATTCCGATTGTAATGAGTCATTTTAGGAGAATAAATTTGAGTATGAATTTTTCCGGTTCTAGCATCATACTGAGTATAATAAGCTTGTGTCATAAAACCGTCTAAAATCTCTCCAGAGGTAGATAGTTGCGAAACATGATTATTGCTTAAAATAATCCATATGCTAATTCCGGTAATACTGATTAAAGTTATGTTTAGCCAGCGAATCATGGTTACCTCACATAAATACACTCGTCAATTATGCAAAGCCAGCAGGCGATCACATATTTCGCGGACTGCACCCTTGCCGCCTTCCTTAGTAGTTTTCCAATGGGCAATGGCTAGAACTTCAGGACAAGCGTTTGCGACTGCTATACTCAACCCAACGACTTTTAATACCGGTAAATCTGGCAAATCATCGCCTACATAAGCTGCTTCTTCTGGTGTTATTGCTAATTCCTTAATTAGATTTTTAAATATTTCGAGTTTATCATCACAATCTTGATAAATATGACTGATACCCAATTCCTCCATGCGGCGACTGACTCCAAGACTAAATCGGCCAGAAATGATAGCTATAGTAATCCCAGTCTTTTGTAGGCGTTTTAGGCCTAATCCATCATGAATATGAAAACGTTTCAATTCTTCTCCTTGTGCACCAAACCAGAGTGTACCATCGGTCAATACACCATCTACATCCAGGGCCAACAATTTAATATGTTGCATAATTAAACAACACCCGCTTGTAGTAAATCATGAATGTGTATTACGCCCACCGGTTTTTGTTCAGTATCCATTGGATCAACAACGACTAAAGAAGTAATTTTATGTGCTTGCATAATTTGCAAAGCAGCTGTAGCTAAAAGTTGGGGTGGTATAGTTACGCAATGGCGAGTCATTACTTCACTAATGGAGGTAGAACGGATATCGTGCCCGCCATCTATGGCACGGCGCAAATCGCCATCGGTAAATACTCCATATAAGCGGCCATTCTCTCCCACAACAGTCGTCATGCCCAAACGTTTATTTGTAACCTCAAGCAAGGCATCACTCAAAAGACAACTTTCATTAACTTTTGGCAAGGCTTTGTCAGTATGCATCAAAGTCTCAACACGTAACAAGAGGCGACGCCCTAAAGCACCCCCTGGATGAAATAAAGCAAAATCTTGCTCAGTGAAACCTCTTGCCTCTAATAAAGCGATTGCTAAAGCATCTCCCATTACTAAAGAGGCTGTGCTACTAGAGGTAGGAGCTAAACCCAAGGGGCAAGCTTCTTGTTCAACACTTGCGTCAAGGTGAGCACTTGAAACCATGGCTAAAGTGGAGTTGATTTTACCTGTGATAGCAATTAAAGCTACCCCTAAACGTTTAATTACTGGAAGGATATTCAATAGTTCAGGAGTTTCACCTGAGTTGGAAAACGCTATGATAACATCTTGAGAGGTGACCATACCCATGTCTCCATGGCTAGCCTCAGCTGGATGGACAAAAAAAGCAGGAGTTCCCGTACTTGCCAACGTTGAGGCAACCTTACGACCGATGTGTCCGGATTTTCCCATTCCCATCACAATAATGCGGCCTCGACAATTAAGTAAAATCTCACAAGCTTGAGAAAATGAATGTGTCAGACGATGTTCTAAGGCTGCAATTGCATGGAGTTCTGTTTGTATCACCGCCCTGCCAAGTTGGCAGAACCGTTCAGTTTTTTTAACAACTTGATTTTTTGATTCCGAAACAAGGATAGTCATTAATTAGGCCCAAGGTTTTATGTTCGTAAAAAAAAAATGCATCACTCTTTTATTTTCGATATGCATGTACTATAACTTAGTGTATCATACCAAAAATTGTGCTCATTGGGTAGGATGATAGGCAGAAATAAGATGCGAAATGAGCGAGAGAAAAGTATGTTTAGTGAGTTCATGAACACTGCGATACAAATTCGTCAATTATGTTTTTCGCAAGGAAACCGACCAATTTTCAAGAGAATTGATTTAGATATCCCTCGTTATAAAATCACTGCAATAATGGGTCCGAGTGGCAGTGGTAAGACCACCCTGCTAAATTTAATGGGAGGCCAACTAAAACCCGATTCAGGCACAATAATGATTAATAATATCAACATCTCTCGTTTGTCCCATAGTGATTTATATCGTTTGCGTCGTCGTATAGGAGTTTTATTTCAAAGTGGTGCTTTATTTACGGATTTAAATGTTTTTGAGAATGTAGCCTTTCCTTTAAGAGAACATACCGATTTACCAGAAGATATGCTTAGAGACTTAGTGTTAATGCAACTGAATGCAGTGGGTTTAAGAGGTGCGGAACAATTAGGTATTGAAAAACTTTCTGGCGGTATGGCTCGTCGCGTAGCTTTGGCCAGAGCTACCATTTTGAGCCCTGAACTTATGTTTTATGATGAACCTTTTACGGGACAAGATCCTATCTCACGAGGAGTATTATTAAAGCTTATTCGGCAGTTTAATGACTCCTTAGGATTAACTTCCATTGTGGTTTCTCACGATGTTACAGAAACTGCAAAAATTGCAGATTACATGTATATCATTGCTGAAGGCAAAATAATGGGTCAAGGTGAACCTAAGCAATTACTTTCCAACGGATCATCTATCGAGGTTCGGCAATTCACTGAAGGCTTACCTGATGGACCAGTTGCTTTTCACTATCCTGCAAAAAGTTATGAAGAGGATTTAAATTTGTGTTGAGTTACTTACAAAGAATAGGTCAATCTGGCATCGATTTTTGTCAAAATTTAGGAATTTCGGGTATTTTTCTGGTTCGCACTGTGTGTAAACCTCCGAAATTCAAACATACTTGGCCACTGTTATCTATGCAATTGTATAAAGTTGGCGTTCTTTCCTTAGTGATTATTTTATTATCGGGACTTTTTATTGGAATGGTAGTTGCTTTACAAGGCTATAATACCTTAAGGAAATTTGGTGCAGAGCAAGAATTAGGACAATTACTTGCTTTAAGCATAGTACGTGAATTAGGCCCTGTAGTAGCAGCTTTATTATTCGCAGGGCGTGCAGGTTCTGCATTAACTGCTGAAATTGGCTTAATGCGGGCTACGGAGCAAATTAGTGGGATGGAAATGATGGCGGTTGATCCCTTATGGAAAATTATCGCCCCACGGCTCTGGGCTGGGATCATTTCCCTGCCTATGCTAGTAATTTTATTTGATTTAGTGGCAATTGCTGGAGGGCACTTTGTAGGTGTGGATTGGTTGGGTATTGATAATGGTTCTTTTTGGGCTAATATGAAAACAGCTGTGGATTTTCGGGACGATGTGGTTAATGGAATTATAAAAAGTATTGTTTTCGGTTTTGTGATTATGTGGGTTTCAGTCTATCAAGGTTATTATTCAGCCCCCAATGCCGCTGGAATAAGTCGAGCTACCACTAAATCGGTAATATTTTCTTCCCTACTAGTATTAGGTTTTGATTTTGTACTAACAGCAGTCATGATGGGAGGGTGGTAATTATGCGTAATAAAATAATTGAAATAGCGGCTGGTTTATTTATGATCTTGGGTTTAGTAGGCCTGTCTTTATTGGCTTTTAAAGTAAGTGGCCTAACATCTCTTCATGAAGAGGCGTACTATAAAGTGAGTGCAAATTTTGATGAAATAGGGAATTTGAAAGTGCGTGCTCCGGTTCTCATATCTGGGGTAAAAGTGGGTCGTGTTACTGATATTTCTTTAGATCAAAATACTTTTCGAGCTAAAGTACTGATGCATATCAATAAAGAATTTTTTCAAATTCCAATAGATAGCAGCGCTAGTATTTTAACACAAGGATTATTAGGTTCTAATTATATAGGTATTACTCCGGGGTTTGAGACGAATACATTGAAAGCAGGTGGCTTAATCGAAACAACTCATTCTGCTTTGATATTAGAAAATCTTTTAGGTCAGTTGCTTTTTAACTTGAAGTCTTCTGACAAAAATACAGAAAAACCTGCGGAAAAATCTGCAGACTCCAGCGTTTCTCAATAAAATAAGGAGGAAAATATGAAATTATTTGTGCAAAGAATTACATTTTTGGTGTTAAGTTTTGTTTTAATATGTGGAGTGGCTCAAGCCATCGAGTCTCCAGTTCCATCATTAAATAAAGTTGCAAATCAAATGATTGATGCTTTGAAGCAACATAAATCTGAATTAAGACAATCGAATCACATCATTTATGGTATTGTTAATCGAATATTGGTTCCTCATGTAGATTTGGAACGTATGGCAACTGCAGTTGTGGGGAGGCAATATTGGAATAGTGCAACTGCGACGCAACGCAGCTCTTTTATTAAAGAGTTTACCCATTTGGTTACTTCTACTTATGCTGCAGCTTTGGCTTCTTATAATGATGATGTCATTCAGTTTTATCCTTTGCGTGGCAATTTCCAAAGCAATCACGTTCTTACAGTACGGAGCGTCATCATTCGCAAGAATGGCCAGCGGATAGGGGTTGACTATAATGTTGTTAATCACAATGGAACCTGGCGTATATATGATTTTAGCATTGAGAACGTAAGCATGGTCCAAAGCTATCGTTCACAGATTGCAAGCTATTTGGCAAGTGGCGGAATGAATGGTCTTTTGCAGAAATTAAAAGCACATAACATTAAAAACTAATTTTAGTAAAACTTATGAAGCAAAAACTGAAAAACTTTATAGGGAGTGAAGATGCGGGAACTGGCCTTCTCCAACGCCGGTTTGCACTGAGCGATGAGTGCAAGAGCAAATCTATTAGTCGTTCAGATCAAAACAAAAATAGCACCTCCCCTTCAATTAGATGGAACGAAAATGAAACCTGTTTGTTGATATCAGGTGCATTTAATTTTGCCGATGTGGTAAAATTACGTCAATTGGGCAGTAAATTAGTGATACAGAGTATTCACCCTGTGATAACCATAGATTTACAAGGTGTGGAACATAGTGATAATTCTGGTTTAGTACTTTTGGTTGCCTGGATGCGCGATGCGCGTCGTCAAGGTAAGTCTTTAATTTTTAGTCATGTACCTGAGTTTTTAGTAAAAATGGCTCAGGTATTTGGCCTTCAAACGATATTATTTAGCCGTGGATAAATTAATAATTAGTAACAATGAATTGCCTTTATCTGGCACTATTAGAATATCTGGCGCGAAGAACTCTGCTTTGCCTATTTTAGCAGCCAGCCTATTAACTCAACAACCAGTGACTATTGGTAACGTACCGCATTTGCGTGATGTAACTACAATTATGGCTTTACTAGGTCGTTTGGGAGTTAAACTCACGGTAGATGAACGTTTACAAATTGAGGTTAATGCGGGAGAAGTTTCTAATTTCCATGCGCCCTATGAACTCGTTAAGACTATGCGTGCTTCTATTTTAGTTTTAGGCCCGTTATTAGCGCGCTGTGGATCTGCAGAAGTCTCTTTGCCAGGAGGATGCGCGATTGGTCCTCGTCCTGTAGATATTCATTTAGAAGGCATGCGTGCTTTAGGTGCAGAGATTGATATAAAAAATGGCTTTGTTTATGGAAAAGTTAAAGGGCGTTTACATGGTGCAGAATTAAAATTAAATAAAGTAACGGTAACGGGTACCGAAAATTTATTAATGGCTGCAACTTTAGCTGAAGGAAGAACTATTATTCACAATGCCGCTCGTGAGCCAGAGGTTATAGATTTAGCTAATTTTTTAATTTGTTTAGGAGCACAAATAAAAGGTGCTGGTACTGAAACTATTATTATCGATGGTGTGGAATCTTTAGGTGGAGGTTCTTATCGTGTAATGCCCGATAGAGTAGAGGCAGGAACATACTTAATAGCAGCCGCCATGACAGGCGGACAAATTCGTCTGGAGGAAGTTTGTCCAGAAAATATGACCGCTGTATTAGAAAAAATAAGAGAAACTGGCGCCAAATTGCAGATTGGTTCTAATTGGATTAGTTTAGATATGCAAGGCAAGCGGCCTAAAGCGGTAGACATTATTACCGCCCCCTATCCAGATATTCCCACCGATATGCAAGCTCAATTTATGGCGATGAATAGCATAGCGGAGGGCGATTCTGTAATTATAGAAAATATATTTGAAAATCGCTTTATGCATGCTTATGAGTTAAAACGCATGGGTGCTGATATTCAGTTGGATGGGAATAGAGCAATTTGCCGTGGCATAACCCATTTAATGGGTGCTCCTGTAATGGCAACTGATTTAAGAGCTTCAGCAAGTTTAGTGTTAGCGGGCTTAATAGCAAAAGGTCAAACGACTGTGGATCGGATTTATCATATTGATCGCGGTTATGAACGCATTGAAGAAAAATTGCGTCTGCTAGGAGCCAGTATTCAGAGAGTGCATGTCTAATAGTTCGTACCAAAATGTTAGTTTGTGAACTTATCCAATATCTAGATCAATTACTTCAACCTACCCGATGGCGAGATTCATGTCCAAATGGTTTGCAAGTAGCCGGTTCGGAAAAAATTCAACACCTAGTTACCGGAGTTACAGCTAATCAAGCTCTATTGAATGCGGCAATTGAAGTTTCTGCTCAAGCGGTTTTAGTTCACCATGGGTATTTTTGGCAAGGAGAAAATCCTTGCATAGTAGGAATAAAGCAGAAACGCATATCAACATTGTTAAAGCATAATTTGAATTTAATTGCTTACCACCTACCCTTAGATGGTCACATGACTTTAGGAAATAATATACAATTAGCGAGGGTATTAAATTTAGAAGTTACGCAAGAATTTTCATATCAATTTGGCCCGGCGATTGCTTTAATAGGGAAATTACCTGTGCCAATGACCGCAGTGCAATTTGCCGATTATTTACATCAGAAATTATGTCGCCCACCTTTTTATATCGTGGGGAATTGGTAAGCAGATTGAACGTATTGCTTGGTGCACGGGAGCTGGACAAAATTTAATTGAAGAAGCTATTCGACAAGGAGTAGATGCTTACTTGACTGGGGAAGTTTCTGAGCACACTGTACACAGTGCTAGAGAATCGGGAATACATTTTTTTGCAGCTGGACATCACGCCACAGAACGTTATGGGATTCAGGCCTTAGGTGAGCATGTGGCAGAAAAATTTTCCTTAAAACACCAATATATTGAAATAGATAGTCCAGTATGAGGGAGTTTTTCACATGATAATTTTAGGTATCGAAACTTCCTGTGATGAAACTGCTGCTGCCATTTATGATAGTGAAAAAGGTCTTTTAGCTAATCAGGTATATAGTCAATCTGCGTTACATGCCATCTATGGAGGAGTGGTACCGGAACTTGCATCTCGGGACCATATTCAACAAATTTTACCTCTAGTTAAAATGGTCTTAGAACAAGCTCATCTTCCTGCTAAAGCTATTGAAGGAATTGCTTATACTAAAGGCCCTGGTTTAATCGGTGCTTTATTGGTAGGTGCTGTGGTTGCACGTAGTTTAGGTTGGGCTTGGAAAATACCAGCTATCGGAGTGAATCATTTAGAGGCTCATATTCTAGCCGTAATGCTGGAAAAACCTGCTCCTTCTTATCCCTTTGTGGCTTTATTAGTGTCTGGGGGCCATACGATATTGGTTGAAGCCCAGGCTCCTAATCATTATGTTCTATTAGGTGAAACAGTAGATGATGCCGTGGGAGAAGCTTTCGATAAAACGGCAAAATTACTTGGATTACCCTATCCTGGAGGCGCAGCTTTAGCAAAACTTGCCGAGAGTGGAGAACAAAATCGGTTTATTTTCCCACGGCCTATGGTTAATCATCCTGGTTTGAACTTTAGTTTTAGTGGTTTAAAAACTTTTGCAGCGAATTGTTTTCGTCAACAAGATGATAATGATCAAACCCGCGCTGATATTGCATGTGCTTTTCAGCAAGCAGTAGTAGACGTTTTGTGGATTAAATGTCGGCGTGCATTGCAGCAGGTAAAAAGTAAAAGACTAGTTGTAGCGGGTGGAGTTGGATCCAATCGATTACTTCGCGAACGTATTCAGCAAGAAATGCAAATTTATAAAGGGGAAGTATATTTCCCACGAATAGAGTTTTGTACCGACAACGCAGCTATGGTTGCTTACACAGGATTTCAAAAGTTGCAATTGGGTTTGCAGGAAGGCCTAGCAATAGAGGTAAAGCCACGCTGGGATATTCAGTAATAGCGTAATAGCTCACCCTGCTATTTCGTGTCATTGCGAGCGGTTAGCGAAGCAATTCAGTGCAATGCTTGCACTAAGTGAGTTTATTTTGCACCAGCATTGTACTAGATTGCTTCACAGCTAGTGCTGTTCGCAATGACGGTAATGGAATGCGATTTACGTAAATATTCCGCTTTTCTCAATCTCAGCTGAACGTTCACATACAGGCAGGTACTCTAACTGAGCTATTACAAATTACTAAAGTTTCAAGTTCACCTTATGTTCAATACCTGCACGAAGACGATCTATATTTTCTTTATGTTTCCAGATGATCAGTCCTGCCATGATTAAAATAGGAATAAAATACGCAGATTGACTGATAATAAGAATTAAAATCGGAGAAGCGGCTATAGCAATTAATGAAGCTAATGAAATATAACGAGTTATTATCACCGTAGCTATCCAAATAATAGCTGCAATAATAGCTGTCCAAAAAGAAAGTAACAGTAAGCCACCAATAGCAGTGGCTACACCTTTACCGCCGCGAAATTGAAAAAAGATGGGGAAAATATGGCCAATTACAGCTGCAAGCAAAGTAAAGGCTAGAAAAAAACCCTTTACGCCAAAAACCAGAGCAATTAAAACAGCTAAAAATCCTTTTAACATATCCCCAATTAAAGTTAATAAGGCTTGATTTTTTCCGGCCGTGCGCAAGACATTAGTGGCTCCAGAATTACCTGAACCGTGAGTTCGAGGGTCGGGAAATTTGAATAGCTTAGATAAGATAACTGAAGTTTCTATTGAACCCAATAAATAGGCTATTAAAGCACAAATTATATTTACCATACCGAAGCTCCTTATGTCTTAATGAAGTATTGACGATAATAACGTAGTTCCTCTATTGAATCACGAATATCTCTTAATGCAATATGTTCAGACACCTTACTAATGCCAGCAGCTACATTTGGGGCCCATCGTTGGGCCAGAATTTTTAAGGTACTCACGTCAAGGTGGCGGTAATGGAAATACCGCTCAAGTTCAGGCATATAACGAGCCAGAAATCGTCTATCTTGACAGATGGAGTTTCCGCACATTGGTGATTTATTCGGGGGAACCCATTCCATTAAAAATTGTAAGGTGGCATTTTGAGCTTGATTCTCGTTAACTTGGCTGGTACGGACACGATCTATAAGTCCCGAATGCGAGTGGTGTTCTTTATTCCATTGATCCATTTTTTCTAAAATAGTATCTGGCTGATGAACGGCAAAAACGGGACCCTCCGCCAATATTTCTAAGTCAGAGTCAGTAATGATCGTAGCGATTTCAATAATTCGATCGTATTCAACATCAAGACCCGTCATTTCCAAATCAATCCAAATTAAATTGTCGGCTTTTACGCTCATACATCTCCTCTATTTTCGAGCGGTTCGATTTTATAGTATTTTATAAAAATAGTTAAGCTTAGGCTACCATAAATAATGTTAAGTGTTTAATAAACCATGTGGTACGTGTGCAGTGGTTACATGCTGACGAGCCTTTTCACAATGCCCAGGTTGATCGTCAAAGAAAATATCTGCACCGAAAGCATGGAGGAATTTACTTTTTTCTAAACCTCCCAAGAATAGGGCTTCATCAATTCGGATTTGCCAAGAACGTAGAGTACGAATAACTCGTTCATGAGCGGGTGCTTGGCGAGCCGTGATTAATGCCGTGCGGATCGGACAATTATCTGGGGGAAGTTGTTGTTGAAGTTTTTGTAAAGCAGCTAAAAATCCTTTAAACGGACCACCTAGCAGAGGTTTTTGTGCAGCTTGTTGTTCACTAGCGGTGAAAGCACTTAGACCTCGCTCTTGAAAAATGCGTTCCGCTTCATCGGAAAACAACACGGCATCGCCATCAAAGGCAAAGCGCAACTCTTGCTCATGATACAGTTGATTGTTCGAGGGCAGAATAGTGGCAGCTGCACATCCTGCGTCTAAAGCTTTCTTTACATCTTGAGGATTAATCGAAAGGAATAAATGAGAATTAAAAGCGCTTACATATTGATAGGGGCTTTTGCCACCCGTAAAAGCGGCACGAGTTATGTTTAAGCCATAATGTTGTATGCTATTAAAAATGCGTAGACCGGTATCAGCGCTATTACGTGATAGTAAAATGATTTCCACCAAATCGGCATAAATATTAAGAGCTAAAAATTTTTTTACCAAAGGAAAAGCGACACCCGGTTTCAATACTTCGTTTTCATGATCTATTTGGTAGCATGCATAATCAGCTACTCCTTTTTGTTCAAATACTGCATTACTTTCAGAAAGGTCAAATAAGGCTCGTGATGAAATTGCTACTATTAGTTTATGGGAAATATCTTCGCTCATAAGGTGTAACTCCATTCTTTCCAAACACTTGTTAAGGGAAAATACAGCCCCAATTGAATAGGATTTTTTTCGATCGAAGCTATGACCTGGGCATATCGGTTCAATTGTTCATCGTGCTGTTGATTTACAGCCGTTGTTTTGTAATCAATAATCCAGCGTACTCCATTTGCATCAATAAATGTACGATCAATCACCACATGGACTATTTGTTGATTTAGTATGGTAGTAAGTGCATATTCATTTCGACATTGATGATGGTTAGCGGATAAAATCCATTGGCCTCGAGGGTCTTGCAAAGTGCGTATAATTGCTTGATAGATAGTATGTGAACTTTCTAATAATTTTTCCTCTGATAATCCAAGTTGCCATAAGCGCTGCTGCCATAATGACAGCCTATTTTTTAATGCTTCGACTTTAGGGAAATGAGGTGCCTCGGTAGCGAGTTGCGCTAAAGCTTCATGAATGACAATTCCCACTAAGCGCATTCCAGTTATAGATAAAGTTAGAATTGAGGGTGAAGTTGGAGCAAGTTTAGATATTTTATTTGGAACAGCAGACCCATTGGGTAAGGGCGGTAGCTGCCAATCCGCCGGAAGGCGCTGAAAAAAATGAGCTACTTTTTCCTCGCAGTGAGATACTGTCCTAGGTGGGAGGGGCGATTGTTTAATGTGTAAAGAAAAATAAGGCCATAACAATGCAAGGAAACTTCCAGCAGGAGGATTGGGGGAGTCTTCGACTAGAGGCAAAGTAGCCAACAAATGTAATGTTTGTTTAGTTCGAGTGGCGGCAACATATAATAAACGACTGGCTTCTTGAGCCAATTTTTTTTGTTCGTTTCGCCGTAAATAATGATAAATGGGATCTCGAGTGTCTGCTGTGGCTTTGATAGAGGCTAAGATTAAATCACTACCACCGCTTAGATTAGCTTTCTCTAACCACAGTAATAGTCTAGAAGATTCAACAGGTGGTTTTTGATGTAAGCTAGGTAAAATGACATGGTCAAATTCCAAACCTTTGGCTTTATGAATGGTCATGATTTGTAATTTCATGTCTCCTTGATGTTGTGGGGCTGCATAGAGACGGTTCACTTTTTCTTCAAGAATTCTTATTTCCAAAAAATTATGTTCAATTTCTAATTCGGTTAACAATTTAAAATAAGACCGTACATTCTCTAGGCAAGAGGAGTCATTTAATCCAGCTGGCCCGCCCAGAGCCAACCATACCCCCTCCACCCAGACCGCAAATGGTAGCCGTTCGCGGTTTTGCATCGCATGAGAAAGGATGGGTACAATACGTTTAAGCCGCTGTTGGCCGTCATCACTTAAAGAACTAAGGTTAGAATAGTTTAATAAGCATTCATAAATAGGATGATAAATTGCCGCTTGGGTAATAGTATGTAGATCTGCCAAGGTCAAACCGCAATAAGGAGCACGCAGCAAAGCGAGCCAGGCGATGCGATCTTCACGATGATATAAGGCACGGGTGAGAGCCATCAAATCATAAATTTCACTGCGTTCTGCGAGCGATTCGATTTCTACAGCTTGAAAAGAAATATGTGCACAATGTAACGCGGGAATAATTTCCTGTAAATGTTGACGTGAACGCACCAAAATAGCAATAGTTCCTAAAGGATCTTGTTTACGGCATTGTTTCACACAGTTTACTACTTGCTGAGCTTCTTCTTGGTTATCCGTTGAAAAAGTGGCATAACAATTTACAGCCGGAGCTATGGTATCTTTTTTAATAGGATTAACTGGGGTATAGGGAATCGCTCCGATAGTAAAGTCTACTGCAGGGGCCAAAATTTGCGGAAATACTTCGTTTAACCATTTGACTACACTCATTTGAGAACGAAAATTGCTGGTTAATGTGAGGGGTATTAATTGTATTTGTCCTATGCCTTGATGTGTAGCCCGTAAAAATAAACCCACCTCTGCATTACGGAAACGATAAATAGACTGCATAGGATCTCCAACTAGGAATATGCTTCGTCCATCTCCAGGTTGCCATCCGGCTATTAATTTTTCTAAAAATTTAAATTGCATGACGGAGGTATCTTGAAATTCATCTACAAGTAAATGGCGAATTCGATAATCCAAAGAAAGCGCTAAATCAGTAGGTTGCTCTTCTTCACCTAATGCATGCGAGGCAGCCAGTCCCAGTTCTATAAAATCTATGGCACTTTTTTGTTGAAAAGTTAATTGCAACTGTGCAGCTATCAGAGGTAATAATTGCATAAGTGCAGAAATGATTTCCCATTGTGAGGAAGTATAATAAATAGGTGGACATGAAAAAATTTCATTAAGTGCAGCGCGTAATGCTTCTTGGTTGGAAAATTTCATTAATAAGTTCTGCATGGCTTTTTTTTCTAAACTGTGAGGAGGGAATCCTACTTGTTTATCTAGCTTGCGACGCCATTCTCCTTCTTTAGTCAACAGCAAGTTAGCTAAACCAATCCAGGCATCGAGTTTCTCAACAGTAGCCTCTGGGAAGGTATAAAGGTTTGCACAATTGACAATTGGATGATCTATTTGCTGTTCAAGGAAGTATTGGCCTGCTGATCGGGCTAAGGGCAGCAGTTCTGTGATTATAGATTGAGGAAAAAGATTGTAAGCAGATTGTAAAGTCTCTTCAACTAAATGAAGCAGACCCTTTTCTAAATGCTGGCGTAATGCTTCAGGATGATGGTAATAGGGAGTAATATAGGGCAGCCATTGCTCTCTTTTGGCTAGCATATCGATAAACAATTCTTCTAACTGCCAAGCTTGATTATCTAAATGCTCAAGCAGTCTAATTATAGTAGGGGTCCATGGATATTCGGGCTCTAAGTGAGTTAAAACGTATTGAACTGTTTGACGGTAAAATGGTATAGCCTGTTCTACTAAATGAGCAGGATTTCCTAGGCCGCTTAGCACAGGTAAACGGCTAGTGATTTGCGCTGCTAGCGCGTCAAGAGTAAGAATGCGTAATCGTTGCGGATTAAGTAGAATCTGCCAATGAGCCGTATGATCTTTAATAAGCACTTGTTTTGCTAAACGCCAGGTTTCTAAGCGATGCGGTTCCTCTGGCGCTTGCTCACAATTAGCTATATGGAGCGCTGATAAAACACGTTCACGCATTTCAGCGGCAGCTTTACGGGTAAAAGTAAGAGCAATGACTTCTTCAGGGTAGTGACACGCTTGTGCTAATAAAACTAAATATCGTTGAATTAATAATTCAGTTTTTCCAGATCCTGCGGGTGCTTGAATAATATAAGAATTTTGGACATTTAAAGCTTGAGTGCGAACATTTTGATCTGTAATTAATGTTAAAGTTTCGTTTAGCATAATATTAAACTGTTGATTTGATTCGACACAGAGCATGTAACTCGCATGTTCGGCAGGTGGTTTTTCCTTCAGCCGGATCAGCAAGTGCATAGCCGTCACAAAAATCCTCACTAAGCTTTAATAATTCACAATGCCAATGCTCAGACAAAAGTTGCCAGCTCGAAAGTGCTTGTGGATTTTTATATTTACTAATTGAGTTAACCCCATCTGGAAATAAATGCGCAGATGCCGCTTCACTATGTAATCCTTTAAATTCCAATTGACCAGAACGTAGTTGTGCAAAAGCCAGCCCAACAAAATTTTGCAAATTTCCTGCAGAGCCAAAAACACTATAAAGAGGTAGTTGAGGTTGTTTAATCCGCTTTCCAAACCAATGGTTAATCTGCGCTATGCCAGTTTTATAATCTATTACTATCAGGCTGCCATCACTTAATTGGTCAATACGGTCAATTTTTAATTTAAGATGTAATCTAGATAACTTGATATAACGTTCAGTTTCTTGTTCTACCACTACAAATGGATTACGTTGCTTTTCTAAATTAAGCCATTCTTGAATTAAGTTTGCTAAACGGTTTTTTTCTAATTGCCAAAATAAAGATGCAGTTTGATGCTTTTTTGCATGAATATATTCATTGATAGCTGCTTCTATATTTTCAGTGATTAATAATTCAAGCTTTTGTTCATTAAAATCTATTAAATTTTGATGATTTTTAATTATTTTCCAAATTTTTTCTAAAACACGATGCGTCACTATTCCGCGATCAATTGGAGTGATACCTAACAGGGGCTCATTTGGTTTAGTTGCTTTTAAGCGATATAAGGCAAAGGCTTTAAAAGGGCATATTGATTGTTGGGTTAAAATAGCAGCACCGCCAGTAAGCATTTCATTATCAATTGTGGTAGGTGCTTTATAATCTTCTATAGATTCTTTTGTGCCATACTGATAAATAGTCATGGCAAAATCCTCCTGAAGAGTTAATTGCAAATCAGAGGCACTTATTCTGGGATATTGCTTAATTAAAGCGCTAGGACGAGGCGGTAGGTCTACCTCCGGAGAAGAAAAGCTTAGCCATAGTTGATGAGCGCTACGTGTCAACCGATGCATAATTTTTTGGGTATAAACTAATTCACGTTGTGCAGAAGAATGGGGCATATTGTTTTTTAGCTGTAAATGGTAGGGTAGAAAGGGATTGGGATGATATGAGGCGGGCCAATTATATTCATTAAGTTCCATGATCCATAGCTTGTCAAAAAATAAACCACTACTTTCTAAAACTCCTAATATTTGAATGGAAGCTTGAGTCGGCTTTGAGGTTGAAAAATAGTTTTCTCTATAAGCCGGTATAGTAGTTGATAAGCTTGTTGATGGGTAACGGCGCCAGCAACAGCATCTAGATCGGCTATTTCTTCTAGTAGTTGTTGCCAACGATTAACTAGTTGGTGTTCTAGACTGTTTAATCCTCTTCCTCCTGGCCAACCGATGACATTTAATTGATGAAGAAAATACGCCATCCAGGCACTTGGAAATTGGGGCTCTGCCGAATTTTTTTTAACAGTGGCTAGGAAAAGTTGCCAGCGTTTTAACCAAGTGTTTTCCGGAAAATGTATTTGCCATGTTGCTATAGCGGCACTAAAGCTTCTACTGGCATCTCAGGACAGTTATTCTGACGCAAAAAAATATCCAGATTAGCACCCATATTAGCATCCGCTTCATTTTGGCAAAGATAGGTAGATTGAATTAAGCGGCTTAAGGTCGTTAATGATTATTGTTTAAATCCTAGAGCTAGGATTTCCATGGCAATAAAAATAGCTGAAAAATGATGGAGGGGTTTACTGGCTGAAATATTATAAGATAATATGGTATGTAAAACGCCAGGAAGTTGATTTTCAATGGCAAAGCGATTAAAGATTTGAGTGATTTGATTACGGTGATGAGTAAGTTGTGGAACAACACAACCTATCTTTTGTTGAGGTTGTGCTTGCCAATTTGCTTTAGCCCAATGAGCAACAGTTACAAGTTCTGTCTCAAAATTCTGAAATGAAACGGATTGGCATTGTCCTTCTGGTTTTTCGGAATCAATCTCTAATACTTCTGTATATAAGTTTAGTAATTCAATTAACTCTTGGTAACTCGGAGGTAACTCGTCAAAACCAAGTAAAAAAATTTTTTTTGGCCAAGTTATTAAATGATGAGGTAATGACGTTATTAATCGTATTGGTATTATTGCTTCGCTCAGCCAATTCTGCTCACGGCAAATTTTAATAAACTGGTTACTCCAAATTATAAAATGAGTTACTTCGGCAGTTTCAGGAAAGTTTTGTAAGGTTGCAAGAGAAGTTTTCCAGCTATGTAGCATTTTCCAAGCTTGTTGTACTAAAGGTATAATGTCTTCCTGTTTTATAATATTTGACCACAGATAATACTCTTCATATTCACTTAGGATTCTTTCAGGGCCTAAAGAATATTTTTGCCAAAGGTCAATAAGCCAACGTGTTAAGGGAAAAACTGTAAGAGATTCCCAAGTTTTATGTTCTTTTTTTTGCTGAAATAGGTCATAACATTGACTAGTATGTTCTGCTAGACGACGATTCGCGGTTCAAGTCCATTCTTGACGTTTAATTGACTCAAAAATGTATCAAGCATGAATAAAATATCAGGGTTGCACACCGGGTCCGCTGATTATACGGCATTCGTTTTAATTTACTAGCAAAAGTAGGTTTAAAAGTAAAATATTATATACATAGTGAAAATAAACATAATATTTTATGGCCAAAATGAATTCAATTTGTTGTAAGTGCTCAGATTAAATAAAAATTTGTAAGTTTTTGAAAGGATATTCACAGAGTTATCCACAAATTTTGTGAATAACTTTTTATGCGATGTATATGTTTTTGTATTCATTAGACTTCTTGCAAAAATCTGTTTACATTGAAAGTAAATGAGCCCTACACTAGGGTCGTTGACAATTGTCATTGCGAACGTTAGCGAAGCAATCCAGTTCGTACTTTGAACAATGCTCTGTACTGGATTGCTTCCCCCTCGCTCACGCTCGGGGTCGCAATGACCGTATTTTGGTGAAAAAATCAGTTTTTATATGAGCAATTAATGAATTGTCAACAGACCCTAATATTGATGATAAAGACATATAGAGCAATTATATGTTATTATTATTTTTTGCTTTGGGAAGCACTGCAATATTGAGGGAGCATGATAAATGTTCTCAAAATGATCTGCTATGCGTTTTTTTATTTCTTTTGTTATTGAGAGTATATTGAACATGAATACCAAAATCTATGTAGGTAATTTGTCCTATCGGACAGGTGAAGAACAGTTGTCACAACACTTTGAAAAATTTGGTCAGATAGCAAGTGTTATTATTGTGATGGATCGCTTGACAAATCGTTCCAAGGGATTTGGATTTATTACCTTTGAAAATCAAGCCTCCGCTCAGCAAGCAGTGCAAGAAATGAATGGGAAGGAAATTGATGGTCGAACTATTAAAGTAAGCATTGCTAAACCGCCTAAAGAACGTGAAGGTGGCGGCGGCGGTGGTGGTGTACGTCGGAGCGGTGGCTTCGGCGGCGGTGGTCCTCGTTCAGGAGGAGGAAAGATGGGTGGTCGACCAGGTGGCATGGGTAACGGTCGTCACGGCGGTTAATCTATAATATTTTTCGTTATTAAAAAACCCCGCAGCTTGCTGTGGGGTTTTTTTTTGCCGTAACTACTCACGGTGTAGATAGGAAAGCTCTTAAGAAACTAAACGGTATTAACAATGAGAAGAGAAAGTAGCATTAAGAGTTCAGAATCCATATCAGAATTAACTATGCACTTCTCGAGATTAGTGTTCCTATCATTTCTATAGGACGAAGCCCGCTATATTAGTGATATCAAGAGGCATGGCATCCATTGCAAGCATGTGGGATCGGTTACCTGGGTTAAACAGGCCAGGTAGCATTGCATTAAGTATAATTTCTGCAATTTTTACAGGATCTAATCATTATGGAAGACGACTCATACTCAAATTGAGGCTAACGAATTTCAAGATAATGAATTATGGCTAGATTTTAATAATCCTTGATTATTTTATTTATTTTTAGGGAAAACCACGCGTACTTCTAAACCCACTCTATTTTCAGGTGTCAGTAATAAAACCTCAGCGCGATGTAACTTGGCAATTTGCTGAACAATTCCCAAGCCTAAACCACTGCCAGAACTTTCGTTTCCTATTACTCTATAAAATCTTTCAAAGACTCTTTTCCGTAAAAATTCGGGAATGCCAGGACCATTATCAGTCACAATGAGTGAAACATTGCCAGAAGTTTCTTCAATCTTTACAATTACTGAGCCACCCCGCAGGGGTATAGCGAATAGCATTATCAATAAGATTTCTAATTAATATGTTAATAGCAGTAGCATTACCGTAAATAGTTGCAGTTGAGTCTGGTGTCAAAAATTCCAGCTCAATATCTTTATGAATTGCTTCAGGTGCAAGTACAGCGGCCACGTCTGCAACTTCTCTAGCTAATTTAACAGGTGTTGATTCTTGAAAGGTCGCTTCAGGCATCATGCGGTTAAGGGTTAGCAATTGTTGTATGATGTGTGTACTTCTATTTACTCCCTCGAGGATTTTAGATCAGGCCTCACGGCGAACATTTTCATCTGTGGTACGTAATGCTACTTGTGCTTGGGTGCTAATTGCTGCTAAAGGTGTTTTCAATTCATGAGCTGCGTCAGCAGTAAATCGCTTTTCTCGTTCAAAGGCTTCTTTTAGCCGGCCTAAAAGATTATTCAAGGCTTTTACTACAGGGAACAATTTCTGCCGGTACAGCAGTCAAATCTACAGGTTCCAAATAACTTGGTGCACGACTACTCACCTCGCGAGTTACTCTTTTTAGAATTAGTAGCGCCTTTCTACAATAAACCAAATGAGTGCACCTAAGAAAGGATAGCTAAGCAGCATAATAAAAATAGAATGTTGAGTTAAGCGGCTCTCTAATTTTTGACGATAATTAGCATGTTCTGCCACCATGATAGTATAGCGATTATCTATACTTTTAATTGTATTCACTTGCCAATGTTGATGAAAAAAAGTAGCAGTGGTTAAACCCAATTCCCATTAGAAAAAGGGATTAGGGGAGCGCCTGGTGATTTTAGAACCAGTTGTTTTTTCGAGTTCCATACTTGAAATTCAATAAAAAAATGACTTTTCTTGCCATTCATAAACGGAGCATAAGGAGGATGAAGCTGCTCTGATTCCTGAATATCTATTTTTCTATCCAAATAAAGAGTTTTTTGTATGATTTGCAGATCTGTTTCGTTTAAATCAATGCTTAACAGTGCTCGCATGCTCACTGTTGTATGTATTAACTGAGTATCAAGTTGCTTTTGGATATCCTGATGGGAAAGAACCAAGTTGCCAATTATGGCTAAAGAGGTAATTAGAGTAACGCTAAGTAATAAATTAATTAATAAAAAAGTTCGTATAGAAGGTGTCATTATTCTTCTTTAGAAATCATATACCCTACGCCGCGGATGGTACGAATTAGCTGTGTCCCAAAACGTTTACGTAAGTTATGAATGTGAACTTCTAGTGCATTGCTATCAATGTTTTCACCCCATCCATAAAGAGTTTGATTAAGTTGCTCCCGAGAAATTACTCGGCCGGTGTTTTCTAATAATTTCTGTAATAAGGCAAATTCTCGTCGTGAGATAATAACATCTTTACCTTCTTTTTGAACAGTATGGGAGGCAGGGTCAAGTTCAATATCACTATAAGTAATGACTGGATGGGCTCTGGCTTTAAGAAGAACGGCGTTTTTATGCGGCAACAACTAATAGTACACAGAGTTCATCAAGGTCGAAAGGTTTTGTTAAGTAGTCATCAGCGCCTGCGTCTAAACCTTTAACACGATCTTCAACGGTTTCACGAGCAGTGAGTATTACCACGGGAATGGTGATATGACGTTCCCGAATACTCTTAAGTAAATCTAAACCAGAAAGTTTAGGTAGTCCCAAATCTAGAACAATCACATCAAATTCTTCATGAGGAGAGGTGAGGACACGATGAGCAGAGCGGCCATCTTTTACCCAATCTACTGTATAACCGTAATGTTTTAAGCCAGTACGGATTCCATCCGCCCCAAATAATTCATCATCTTCAACAAGTAGTATGCGCATTTTTAAACCTTTTTTAATAATTATAGTCTATTTGCTTTTTTTTTTGCTTAACAGGAGAGTAAGATAGCAAAAAATTTGCTTTAATTATTAATACCTGCTAATTTTTTTTAAAAAAGCGATGTAATACAATATGATAAACAAATTTTATGAGGATTGCAAGGCAATGGCTCAATTCCATTTATTAAAAATGGCCATTATTTAATATAAGGATAGATGTTATGTTAAATAAAAAAGGTTAAAAAATGATAAATTATGAACAACATCCTCCGACTGCTACTTTAATTAATAAGATTGTTGCTTACACTGTTAAGCAACTTCCTGTGATCAAAAACGGAATCAAATCCGCTCATTCAATTTATTCGTTTATATTATACCCATTCTAGCATTGAAGATTTAGAGACCAGAAGTATAGCTGACTTGTATGGAGCTGCGCTTTCACATTGGGAATTAATGAAAAGGCGCCTTGCCCAAGAACTAAAGGTCAGGGTTTTTAATCCTCTCTATACCGAGCATGGGTGGCAATCGCCTTATACGGTTATTGAAGTTATTACAGATGATATGCCGTTTTTAGTGGATTCCATGCGGATGGAACTCAATCGAATGGGGTTAACTATCCATTTAATGATACATATGGGTGGTATGTGTGTTGTCCGTGATGAACAAGGGGAAATAATTAATATCCTGTCATTTGATGATCAGCATTCCTTGAAGCAGTATTAGAATCCCCAATTTATATAGAAATAGATCGCCA
>CAVQTK010000006.1:0-14063 GCA_963716455.1 uncultured Pseudomonadota bacterium | reverse complement strand
AAGTTTAAGGCATGTAAGCAACATTGCCATGCATAGCTCAAAGCGATATCTGTGCCAATTCGGGTGTCAAAATCATTGAACCATTTGACTTCCTCAGATAGGGTTGAGCGTTGGCGTAAGTCTTTGAGAAATCTTGCTAACTCCTGGGCGCTCGACAACGCACCCTCGCTGGCTGGCAGAATCCATGGGCGTAGTAATGCCCAATAAAGGGTTTGGAAAAATAATGTTTGATGGCTACGGTGGCTGTTAAAACTCTCTCGGGTGAATAGGTTGGTAGTTAAGCCTTTGTCGCGTAATACATTGTTTAGCAGATTGACCGCGCAGTTTAAGTAGATATCTGTTAATGATTCCTCCTCGCGCAATAGCCCTGTGATCAGGTACTGGTGTAGAAGAGATAAACGGGAACCCAGCTCATGGGCCTGTTCGGTCTTTTGATAACTATCAATGACCTGTTGGGTTAGGTTGCCAATCTGTTTTTCCAGTTCAGCAGTAGTTAATTCTTTCCTAGACATTCCTTTTCCCTAGGTGAATGATTCTTTGATTCTCAACCAATGAGATCTACAAAGTGCAAATACTAATCTTTTTTTAAACCCCTTACCCTTCCAGACTTAAAGTCACAGACGGGCAATTTTTTTCTGTGACAACTCTTTTCTGAAAATAAAGAACAGTTTAATTCATTTCGAGCATATTTAGCTAATCTTGAATTTAATTCATGGTCATTCAAAGAAGAATCTACTAAACGATTCTTAAAATAAGAAACAACAAAAAACATTACCATAGGATAATTATAAGATTTCCGCCCCAGGAGGGTAAAGGGCCGTCCATAAAATGTTCTAATTCTCTTTTGAATGCGGTATAATTCAGAAACCATGTTGCGAATAGTATCGCCAAAAAAGTTTCAAACTTTGATAATAGATTAATTTTCTTAGAGCCTGTTTAAAATCTTTTTAATTATGTGTACACTAATTCACATTCAAAACATACTTAAAAGGATTTTATATGAGAAAAAGTTATCCAAGCGATATCAGCAAGGAGCAATTTAAGAAAATAAAGCCACTATTATTAAGTGCAAGAAAAACAACTCGCCCTCGCAAACATGATTTATATGAGATTTTTTGCGCTGTATTGTACCTATTAAAAAGTGGCTGTCAGTGGCGAATGCTTCCGAGTGATTTTCCTGATTGGCGAAGTGTATATGCTTATTTTCACATCTGGTCTGAAGTTGAAGAATCTAAACCGAGCTTGCTTGAACACGTTTTAAAAAAAATTAGTTGGCGAGGTTCGTACAAACAATGGTCGGAATACGAAGACCAGCTTTTGCATCGTTGATGCGCAAAGTATTAAAAACACAGATACAGCGGAAGAAAAAGGATATGATGCAGGAAAAAAAGTTTCTGGAATTAAACGTCATATTGCAGTAGATACTCAAGGACTTCCGCATGCGATTCATATCACTACTGCCAATATTGGAGATAGAGAAGGTGCAGCGATAATGATAAATAATAAAAAAGAAAATTTATCAGAAGTAAAAAATGTTTTAGTTGATGGTGGATATTCTGGGGAACCATTTGCAGTAGAAATAAATAATATATTAGGTGCAACAGTAGAAGTTGCTAAACGTAGTGAATTACATAAGTTTATTGTAATACCAAAACGCTGGGTTGTTGAAAGATCATTTGGATGGATTGAAAAAAGTCGTCGATTATGGAAGAACTGTGAGAGAAAAATTAATACGAGTTTGCAGATGGTAATCTTAAGTTTTATTGGGTTACTGGTAAAAAGATTTTAAACAGGCTCTTAGATGCAGCAAATAATTTTTTGCTTACAAATTCTAATGCCATTCCTTGCGAATCTACGAGTAATACATGCCCAACTATTTTTTTCCCCTTAAAGAATTAGGCTTTTTTTCAAGGGATTGACGAAATTGACTTACCGTGGGAGGTCTTTCGTCCTTATATTCAATTTTCAAAATTAATGCGATAAGAAATAAGTAACTAAAAACTTGTAACCATCCTATATTACTTAGAGAGGAGTTTATTGCAGGTTTATTTTTAAACGAGCTTCCTGTAAATCAACTTTGTATTCATATTCACCGGTTTTATTTTCTTGTATTTCTCGAGCAATTTTTTCCAATCTCTTATCAAGAACAAATTTAAATAAACGTAGGTCAGTTTCAGATACCACTTGATTCTGGAGAATATTTTCCATTTTCTCAATTAAATCATTGTCACGCATCTTTTCCTTAAGTGCTCTTACTGAGCTGTAACACTTCCTCGAACGAAGCAAAAATATTTTTGTTAGCTATTAAATGCAAGATATCTAGTTTAACTATTTTGTGCATAACTTTAAGGTTGGCCTCACAAAGATAAACTTTAACTTTGCGCTTATTAAATTCTTTCATTAACTCCGAGAAAGTTTCCAATCCAGTGATATCCATAAAGGGGACATTTTTTAAACGGAAGATAATAACGTCGGGATCCTCATTAATCACAGCTAAAGCTCGTTCAACTTTTTCTGCTACACCAAAAAATAGTGGACCTTGAATAGTATAAATAATTGTATCTTTAGATCTACCCATCACATCAGGAACGGCTTGCTGTTCAACAGTGGTAATTTGGGTCATGCGGCGAACAAAGCAAAGCATAGCAAGAATAACCCCCACACTAACTGCAACCACTAAATCAGTAAAAATAGTTAATAAAAAAGTGACCACCAAAACTAATACATCATAAAAAGGCGCATGCTTGAACATGCGAATAAAATGCGAGATATCACTCATGTTGTAAGCAACTACAAATAAAATAGCGGCTAACGTGCATAAGGGGATATTTGCTGCAAAAGGAGCAAAAAGTACAATCACTAAAAATAGCACCAAGGAATGGACGATTGCAGCAATAGGACTATTACCACCATTGCGTATATTAGTTGCGGTTCGTGCTATAGCGCCGGTTGCAGCAAAACCTCCAAACAGAGGAGCACAAATATTAGCTAACCCTTGACCAACTAGCTCTTGATTAGAATTATGTCGAGTACCCGCTAAACCATCTGCAGCAGTTGCGGAAAGTAGGGACTCAACTGCTCCAAGTAACGCAATAGTAAAAGCGGAGGCAACTAAGTCTGAATAGTGGGAAAAATTGATAGAAGGAAAATGAAAATGTGGCAAATGATTGGGGATACCATTAAAAGCGCTGCCTAAAGTTGCTACATTTTTGAAGTGAAAAATTGCTTGAAGACTCATAGCCACTACCATGGCGAAAAGTGGACCGGGAATTCGCTTTATAAATTTCGGAGTAATAACTGCAACTAACAGGCTTAAAAATCCCAAAACCGTAGTCTCTAAATTTAAAAGTGGCAATGACTTTATTAAAGCAGATAGTTTCTGAAAAAAATGAGCATTTAAATGGTAGACTACAGGTAATCCAAAAAAATCCTTCCACTCGCCTACAAAAATAATGATGCCAATACCACTAGTAAAACCGACGATGACCGGATCGGGAATATATTTAATTACATTACCCAGTCTAATTATGCCCATGAAAAGTAAAATAAACCCAGCCAATAAAGATGCAACTTGTAAACCATCCACCCCATGTTTAGCAGTAATATTAGCTAGGATAACTATAAATGCACCTGTTGGTCCTGCAATCTGAACTCGACTTCCGCCGAAAACACTGACGATTATCCCAGCAATAATTGCTGTATAAAGACCTTGTTCTGGCTTCACTCCAGAAGCAATAGCAAATGCCATTGCTAAGGGTAATGCAACTACACCGACAATCAAACCGGCAGTTAAATTATTTAGCCAATATTTTGGTTTTAATAATCCTAAGCGATAAGCCTCAATGATTGCTAACATGAGTTATTAAATCCAAATACTTTTCTGCATCTAAAGCAGCCATACATCCTGTACCTGCGGAAGTCACTGCTTGACGATAAACCGAATCCGCTACATCCCCAGCGGCAAAAACGCCATCAATACTGGTAGCTGTCGCATTTCCAGATAAACCACTTTTTACATAAATATAACCACTATTTGACATCTCAACTTGACCACGAAAAATTTGGGTATTTGGATCATGACCTATAGCAATAAAGACCCCAGACGCTTTTAATTCTTGAATGGTTTGATTTTTGACATCTCGTAATTTAATGCCAGTAACTTCTCTCTCATCGCCAATAACTTCTTCAACCACATGATCCCAAATAATTCTTACTTTCCCAGATTGGGATTTCTCTATTAATTTGTTTACCAAAATTTTTTCTGCACGAAAGTTGCCACGCCTATGCACGATAGTAACATGCGCTGCAATATTCGCTAGATATAATGCTTCTTCAACGGCAGTGTTCCCTCCACCAATTACTACAACATTCTTATTTCTGTAGAAAAAGCCATCACAGGTAGCACAAGCTGAAACACCTTTCCCCATATAAGCATGTTCGGAAGGAAGACCCAAATAACGAGCCGAAGCACCTGTTGCAATAATAAGAGCGTCGCATTGATAAGTATTAAAGTCTCCTACTAATGAAAAAGGGCGTTGCTGAAGATCGACTTTTAAGATGTGGTCAAATATAACATTTGTTTCAAAACGTTCTGCATGCTTTAACATGCGTTCCATTAATTGTGGTCCTTGTAAACCCTCTACATCACCAGGCCAATTATCAACTTCCGTGGTTGTAGTTAACTGTCCTCCTTGCTGAATTCCAGTAATAAGCACAGGATTTAAATTGGCACGTGCAGCATAAATTGCAGCAGTATATCCCGCAGGACCAGAACCAAGAATAATCAGACGATAATAAGGTATTGGATTCATTAGGCTCTTTTTCCTCATATACTTGTTGCTTATCTAAATATAAGGAATAATACCCAAACTAATATCAATTATCTACCGACGAATACACGGAATGTATAGCATTTTGAGAATTTTTTTGCTCAGATTGGCTGATAATGAACGTGCAGCCAGTTTAATTGGGATAACCCTGTCACTTCAATCAGATAACAGATAAGTCTCACATTAAGATGGCTTAAAATTCGCCGCGGCTTGCTGCGAGGATTTTTATTTAAAAAACTATTGATAAAATGAAGGAGTAAGTTTGGCGCGACGCTCAATAAAAACCCCTACCATATCTGGTCAGGCTGATATTATTCGCTATTTATTTACGGGTTTACGTGAAGGATTTACTATTGCTTTATTTGCCGGATCACTATTTTTATTACTGGCACTACTTTCCTATCATACCACCGATCCAGGTTGGTCCCACTTAACTACTAGTAAACAAATTGGCAACGCAGCTGGACGTGCCGGGGCTTGGATCGCCGATTTACTCCTTTATGTTTGTGGTTATTTTGCCTACCCCATACCATTGATGTTAACTTACAGTGCATGGCTTTTATTTCATAATCGATTAGTATTTAAATTAGAACATATAAAATATCTCACTCTGCACATTGTAATTTGGATTTTACGTCTAGTAGGCTTTATATTAATTATTGCTTGTGGGGCAGGGCTGATTAGTCTCCAAAACCAACAAATTGATCAACAAAGGTTTTTTCATCCAGGTGGAATTTTAGGAATTTTCATCAGTCAGTCCATGCAAAATATTTTTAATATAGGAGGCAGTTGTGTCTTATTGTTTGCACTGTTATTAATTGGCATCACCTTGTTCACAGGTTTCTCTTGGGAAAAATGCTGTGAAAAAATTGGCGAGAGTGTAATATTTATTTATCAAAAAATAATGCTGAAACTGAGTTCTTTGTTCAATAAACTACCTGAGAAACAAAAGGCTCCAGTGAGCCGTAGAAAGGTAGAGCCTAAATTAGACTCAAACGAAAGTAAAATAAAAGAACCTAAAATTGAAATTATAAAAACTAAATTAATAGCTGAACCAGCGGAACTGCCTAAAGATACTTTTATCCCTCGCTACCAATCTCATTCTTCTAATAAGATTCCAGATATTACATTGCTCGATTCTTATGAAAATAAAAAAAAATATAAAATGAGCCCGACCGAACTTAACGCGCTAGCACGTCAAGTTGAAACACATTTAGCTGATTTTGGGGTCACCGTGCAAGTAGTAGATATACATCCCGGACCTGTTATCACGCGCTTTGAACTACAACTAGCAGCTGGCACCAAGGTAAGTAAAATTAGTAGCTTGTCAAAAGATTTAGCTCGATCACTTTCGGTAGTCAGTGTGCGAGTAGTTGAGGTGATACCTGGAAAATCCGTGATTGGATTAGAATTACCTAACGTGGATCGGGAAGTAGTTGGTTTACAAGATATTTTAGCATCCAAAGCATATATTAATGCACGTTCTGCATTGAGTTTGGCCTTAGGAAAGGATATAGCCGGCCACCCAGTGGTAGTAGACTTAGCCAAAATGCCGCATCTGTTGGTAGCGGGCACGACTGGTGCAGGGAAATCGGTTAGTCTTAATGCAATGTTACTGAGTCTTCTTTATAAGGCTACCCCTCAGCAACTACGTATGATTATGATTGATCCTAAAATGCTAGAATTATCTGTATATGATGGAATTCCTCATTTATTGACTCCTGTTGTAACAGATATGAAAGATGCAGCAAGCGCTTTACGTTGGTGCGTGGTAGAAATGGAGCGTCGTTATCGAGTAATGGCAGCCTTAGGAGTACGAAATATTGCCGGCTATAATGCTAAAGTTAAGGAAGCTACAGAGCAAGGTAATCCTCTTCTAGACCCCTTGATCCCATTAATAGAGGATGTGGAACCTAAAACATTAGATGAATTACCACAAATAGTGGTTTTAGCAGATGAATTTGCCGATATGATGGTAGTTGTAGGGAAAAAAGTTGAAACTCTTATTGCTCGGTTAGCGCAAAAAGCTCGAGCCGCTGGAGTACATTTAATCCTTGCCACTCAGCGTCCCTCAGTAGATGTTATAACTGGTTTAATTAAAGCCAACATTCCTACGCGAATAGCCTTTCAAGTCTCTTCTAAAATTGATTCTCGTACAATTTTAGATCAGCAAGGTGCTGAACAGTTATTAGGAAATGGAGATATGCTATATTTAGCTCCAGGAGCTGGAGTTCCCATGCGAGTGCATGGAGCTTATGTCAGTGATGATGAAGTGCACCGTGTAGTTGCCTTTTTGCGCAGCCAGGGTAAACCGGATTACATGGAGGAAATATTATCTGACGCTAGTAGCGGAGAAATCAGCACCTATGGAGAGCCTACTGCTGATGAAAAAGGAGACGCTGAGCAAGATGCATTTTATGATGAAGCAGTGGCGATGGTTATAAAAGCGCGTCGAGTGTCTGTTTCCAGTGTTCAAAGACGCTTCAAAATTGGCTATAATCGGGCAGCTCGTATAGTTGAGGCGATGGAAAATGCAGGTGTAGTCAGTAAAATGGAAAGTAATGGGACTCGAGAAGTACTCGTACCCACAACACAGGAGGTATAAGTTATGAAAAAAAATTCATTTATTTTTTTGGGAATAGGAATAGTATTTGTTTTTCAAGCCCTAGCAAATGTGGCAATTGCTTCAGCAGAAGAGAATCTAACAAGATTACTCAACAACTATAAAAGCTATAAGGCTAATTTTTCCCAAGTCAATTACGGTGAAAAAAATCGGGTCCTACAAAGAAGTGATGGTCAAGTTTTTATGTTACGGCCAGGGCGTTTTCGCTGGGAAACCAAACATCCTTATCCGCAAATTGTTATTGCGAACGGAAATTCAGTTTGGATTTATGATGTAAGCTTAAAGCAAGCAACCCAACAATCATTAACAAAACATGGTTTTAACCCAGGAGAACTATTAACCAGTCCTGCCACAGATTTAGCCAGAAAGTTTGTTGTAACTCAAGAAGCAGATGGTTGGTTTAAGCTAGTACCCAAACAAGCAAATGGTGGCTTTCATTCTGCATATATGCAATTCAAGCAAAATCAGTTGACAGGATTAAAAATAATTAACCAACTGAATCAAACAAATATATTCCATTTTCATAATATTCAAGTGAATACTCCATTAAGTCCACAACTTTTTAATTTTAGAACTCCACAAGGTGTTGATGTGTTACGTCAGTAACAGAGTCGCTGTAAAAGCTCACCACAGCGCCTAGATATGAGATAGTTTAAAACTGATGAACAAGCGTAACATATATGCAGATCTAAACAGGGTAAACTAAGTGTTACCCGAAACGGATCCCACTGTTCCTTTAGCTAGGCGCATGCGACCTCGAATTATAACTGAATTCGTGGGTCAAACTCATTTACTATCTAAAGGTAAACCCCTTTATCAAGCTATTACTCAAAGCCATCCTCATTCAATGATACTTTGGGGCTCCCCAGGAACAGGAAAAACTGCGCTGGCTGAATTAATTGCCCAAAGCTGCGAAAGCCATTTTGAACGTCTTTCCGCAGTACTGGCCGGCGTAAAAGATATCCGTGAAGTGGTTAATCGAGCTCATATAGTAAAAAAACAAGAGCATAAGATAACTATATTATTCGTTGACGAAGTACACCGTTTCAATAAAGCTCAACAAGATGCTTTTTTGCCACATGTGGAGCAAGGCACTATTATTTTGATTGGTGCAACTACAGAAAATCCCTCTTTTGCATTAAACAATGCGTTATTATCACGAATGCGAGTATATGTTTTAAAACCACTGTCAACTGAGGATTTATTAACAATTCTACATAATGCGCTTACTGACACTGAGCGAGGTTTAGGAAAACGTCATTTACTATTGGCCCCAGAATTACAATTAAAGATAGTTCAATTTGCCGATGGAGATGCACGTCAGTGCCTAAATATATTAGAGATAGCAGCTGATTTTGCCCAGCTGAAAAAAGGACAAGAAATTATTGACGAAAATACCATTAATGAGCTATTACGTGAGGGTGTGCGACGCTTTGATAAACAAGGTGAATATTTTTATGATCAAATTTCTGCGCTGCACAAAGCAGTCCGGGGTTCAGATCCAGATGCCGCTCTTTACTGGTTTACCCGCATGCTTGATGGGGGTTGTGATCCAGAATATATTGGAAGGCGTATGTTGCGTATGGCCAGCGAAGATATCGGCAATGCTGATCCTCGCGCCTTATCTTTAGCTTTAACAGCCTGGCAAACCTATGAAAGACTAGGTTCACCGGAAGGAGAACTTGCCCTAGCACAAGCAGTAATATTTTTAGCTTGCGCCGCAAAAAGTAATGCTGCTTATAATGCTTTTCATGCCGCCATGGAAGACGCCAAAAAATATGGCAGTTTAGAAGTTCCCCTTAGATTGCGCAATGCTCCCACTAAATTAATGCGTGAATTAGAATATGGCAAAGGGTATCGTTACTCACATCTGGAACCCGAAGCCTATGCCGCCGGTGAGCATTATTTTCCAGATGCAATGCCAGAGAAACAATACTACTATCCAGTGGATCGAGGAATAGAAATTAAAATAAAAGAAAAATTACTACACCTCAATCAACTAAAACAACAAGCTAGGAAATCGTTTAAAAATGAATAGTACGCTCTTGAAAGAAATTATTGGCATAGCAGTCGGTGGCAGTATTGGTTCATTGTTACGCTTTGGTCTTTCCAGTTGGGTTCAAGAACGGACAAAAACAGAATATTTTCCTTGGGGAATTTTGTCAGTTAACCTGATAGGATGTTTTTTAATGGGAATTTTATTTGGCATTTTAGTGGAGCGTTTTGATATTAGTGCTTTTTGGCGAGCAGGAATATTCTTAGGTCTGTTAGGCGGATTCACTACATTTTCTAGCTTTAGCATAGATGCTTTAACATTGTTTCAGTCAGGAGCTTTTGGTGCTATGACAATTTATATTCTGTTGAGCTTAGTTGGGTGTATCCTGGCAACGGCTTTTGGTTTAACATTAGCACGTATTATTTTGTAATATAAAGAGAAAAATATGTTAGATCCAAAGCAATTGCGACAAAATCTTCAAATTATAGCTGCACAATTGGCTCGCCGAGGTTATGTCTTTGATACCGCTACTTTTTCTAATCTCGAAGCAAAAAGACATGATCTCCAGTTAAAAACCCAAAATTTGCAAACGCAGCGCAATCAAATTTCTAAAGCTGTTGGCCTTGCTAAATCAAGGGGAGAAGAAGTAGCACCCCTTTTAGAAAAAGTAGCTCATTTAGGAGATGAGTTGCGTGAGCAAGAAAATCAGCTGGAGATGGTTCAGCAGCAATTATTAGACTTTCAACTACAATTGCCTAATATTTTGCATGATTCTGTTCCTGATGGAACCAGTGAACTAAATAATCGGGAAGTAAGACGTTGGGGAAAACCACCAAAGTTTGATTTTGCAATCAAAGATCATGTGGCATTAGGGGAGAATCTCGGACTTCTAGATTTTGAAAGCGCAGCTAAACTTTCCGGTTCTCGATTTGTGGTAATGCGAGGGCCCTTAGCTCGCTTACATCGTGCTTTAGCACAATTCATGCTGGATATGCATACCCAACAACATAATTACCAGGAAGTGTACGTACCCTATTTAGTGCATTCTGAAGCTCTTTATGGAACCGGCCAACTTCCTAAATTTAAAGAAGATCATTTTCATTTAACCGGAGAGAAAGATCTACACTTAATACCCACTGCCGAAGTGCCCTTAACTAACTTAGCCAGGGAACAGATTTTTACTGCTAGCCAACTCCCATTGAAATTAGTCGCCCATACTCCCTGTTTTCGTAGTGAAGCAGGTTCTTATGGAAAAGATACCCGAGGTATGATTCGTCAGCATCAGTTTGAGAAAGTAGAATTAGTCCAATTAGTTAAACCCGAATCTTCTTATGTCGCTTTAGAAGAGTTAACTTCCCATGCGGAACGGGTATTGCAAGAGTTAGAATTGCCTTACCGAGTTATACTCCTTTGCACCGGTGACACAGGATTTCAGGCTGCTAAAACTTATGACTTAGAGGTATGGTTACCTGGACAAAATTGTTATCGAGAAATTTCTTCCTGCAGTAATTGCACCGATTTTCAAGCTCGGCGCATGCAAGCACGCTGGCGAGAAAATCAAACTGCCAAACCTGAACTTCTCCATACACTTAATGGCTCGGGATTGGCTATTGGTCGTACTTTGGTGGCGATAATGGAAAACTATCAAGATAAGCAGGGCGGAATTCGTATTCCTAAAGTATTGCAAGACTATATGCATGAATCTTATATCAAACCCTAATTTCTATAAGAAGCAATCCGGGAGAAACAACCTCCGTTTTTTCTAACTTTTCTGGATTGCACGCTCCTGGCAATGACTGAGTCTCATCACCACGAACTCATTTCACATGCGAAAACATCTGGTTCCCCCATTATTAATATTCTTTTAATAATCATGACTTATACTAATTTTTGAATATAAAACACCTAAAAATAAAAATGATTTAACCTAAATTCTGCAGTTACCACCGTAGCGAGAAGACCTAGTGCGCTGAAGATTGAGGATTTTTTGGGGATTTTTTCCTGAAGCCGTACTCCCCCGTCCGGTGAAGGAAAAAATTCACAAAAAAGTCTCAAGATTCTGTGCAATAGGTCTTCGCAGTAGGAGGCAACTGCAGAATTTAGGTTTAAGTAAGAGTAGCAATAAAGGATGATGGAACTGAAGGCAAAGAGGTAGATAAAGAGGGTAAACCCCTACCTGAATTTCTTAGGTCCTTTACTTCCAGGCAACGTGGTATACGTAATGTACAGAATACTGGGGGAAACCTACATCAACAACTTGTAAGTAAATACGCTTTAGGTGGAAAAAAAATTATTGGATTCGGTGCATGGAAAAAAGATAAAGAAGGTAAAGAATTAAGTGAAATTTGATTTATTTCCACCCAACAATTGTTCTCCATAAAATACATTGCATAGAAGTATTCGTCGTGAATTAGGTATGCCTCCCATTTCTATTTTTAAAGATCCAGCTATTCCAATAGATGTACTTAGACATCTTTTAATCCAAAAAGAATGGCAAGACAATCCAGAGGAATGTCAAAACAAACTTTTCCTACATTTATTAATTAATAAAGAAACCAATCCCATATTTGATCTAATAAAAGAAACCCAGAAAGAGGAATCAACTCAAGAAGAAAAAACAAATTTTAGTGTACTAATTAGTAGAGTTCAACCTTATGCTAATTTCATGCTCGGCGCTAAAAGTGGCAGGATTGATCAAGTAAGAAATTTTCTTGCAGACATAAGACCTTCTGACTCAAATTTAGCTAAGATAATAGACTGCATCAACGGAAATACTGCTTTAATATTGGCAGCACAAGGGAGGCATTTAACAGTAATTGAAGAATTATTAAATTTTTACCAGATAGCCACTCATAAATCATATCTAGTAGATAAACAAAATTTTCAAGGCAAAAATGCCCTTTTAATTGCCGCAGAAGAAGGTAATATCGGAGTAATGCGTACATTATTAAAAGCTCGGCCTAATCTAGATATACGAGATCGATCAGATAACTCAGCACTTTTTTTGGCAATTAAAAGTAATAACCCTGATTGCGTCCATTGCTTAATTGAGGCTGGAGCTAATATTGGTTTGACAATTGCCATAGCAGCTGCAAAAGGAGATACGATTACTATCTCTACCTTAATTGATTACATAAATGAAAGTGACCATTTAGATTTAAACAATATATTAAATTTTAAAACCAACGGGTTTTCGGCTTTACACCTCGCAGCAATGTACGGCCATGCAGAAGTTTGTCAACTGTTATTAAAAATCAGCAACAAAAAAATAATTTTTAATGAAAATGGAGTAACACCATTAATTCTTGCGGTAAGTAACAATAAGCCTCAGGTTATTAGAGAATTTATTAATTATTTTAGACATGAAGATGGAGAAGAGAAAGAAGAAAAAACGAGTTCTTCTCTTCTAATAAAATTTTTAAATAAAGGTCAAGTAAAAACTCCATTAGATATTGCGGTCCAAGAACAATATCTTGATTGTGTTAAATTACTCGTTGAAAATGGCGCTGAGGTAAGTACAGATATTCTTAAAGTGGCACTAGGTACTGGCAATGATATTTTAATAAAACTGTTATTTAATCATGCCCCGCCGATTAAAGCCAATTTAGAGTTAGCAATAAAGTACCATCCTGAAATCGCTAAATCGGTTATTAAAAAAATTTCCGATATTAACGCTGTAGAAAAATTTGATGATGGAGATGATTCATTAGATGTAGGTGACACCCCTTTGACCTTAGCTATTAGATGTAAATCTGTAGAAATAGTTATAGTGTTGCTTGAAGAATACAAAGCCGATCCGAATAAAAAAGATGATTATGGCAATTCTCCAATAGCTATTGCAGTACATGAAGATTGTGATGAAATCTTTGATATCTTGTTTGAATATCCTCACTCCATTGCAACCTTAAATGAAACTTTAACTGTAGCTTTTTTGCATGGTAAAGAAAATATTATTTCGTTATTACAAGAAAAAGGCGCTACTCTTGATCTATCAGCGGCTATTAATGTATTGAGACAATTCTTTACTTCGAAGATAGAAAACCCAGAAAATTGGAATCGTATTATAAAAATTCATCCTGACGTTTTAAATCAACCTTTGGAAGACAAAAATACTTTTCTAAATCAGGCTGTAGCTTGTAATAAATTAGGCTTAGTCCAATCATTTATTGAAACTTGGCATGTTGATATCAACCAACCAGGAGAGCAAAAAAAGACCCCATTAATGGTTGCAGTGGAAATGGGTAGGGTAGAGATGATTAAGTATTTACTAGAACATAAGCCAGATTTGACTATCCGTGACGCGAAGGGTAAAACCGTATGGCATTACTTGCAATACTCTGGCCCCTCAATTCAAGCCATTTTTGAAAAGTACCGACCGACTTCTAAAGGAACTGCTGGAAATGCTTATACTTTATCAAATTCACATTTGCCCAAAAAAACATCAGAACCTAAAGCAATAGCTAGTAGACTTCTTTCCAAACCCAGTATTTTGGTCTAATGCAAGGCGTGTTGATTTCGAGGAGCGGAGTTTACATGAGAGTAAATGAGCACCGGAGAAAACAACACAACGCAGCAGTAGGCCAAAAAGACGAAGTTTGGAAAGAAGTCTAGTGTA
>CAVQTK010000005.1:0-26118 GCA_963716455.1 uncultured Pseudomonadota bacterium | reverse complement strand
AAGCAGCGGTTGCCAATGCAATATCCATCATATTGTCTAATTCTAGCATTTCTATTCGATTGGTATTAAACATTTGACTATGATCACTTAATGAAGCTCTTTGTAAACGATTGGCTAATTCATGGAGTTTTTGCAAGCCAAATTCCATCGGTTTTTGATCACGAAAAACACCAAAATTATTTTGCATGATTTCACGCATTTCACGACGAATAGCAATGGGGTCTTCAGTATTCTGTTGATTACTCCAGCGTGCCAACCTCTCATCAATGCGGTCAAGACTTTCCGCTTCTGGATTAATATAATCTAAAAAATCATGAACCAAAGCTTTTTGTAAATGTAAACCTGCAGCTCGGCCAAAAACAATCAAATCTAACAAAGAATTCGTTCCTAATCGATTTGCACCATGAACGGATACGCAAGCACATTCACCTGCCGCATAAAGGCCATGAACAACTTGATCTTTACCTGTAGTCGCATCCTGGGTTAAAACTTGGCTATGGATATTAGTAGGAATTCCTCCCATCATATAATGACAAGTCGGAACTACTGGAATAGGCTCCTTTATAGGATCAACATTAGCAAATGCCATAGAAAGTTCGCGAATACCCGGTAATCGTTCGTGAATCAATTTTTCCCCTAAATGATCTACCTTTAGTAATACATGATCTCCATCAGGTCCTACGCCATTTCCAGCTAAAATCTCCATGATGATAGATCTTGCCACAACATCACGGCAATCCAGATCTTGTAAATGAGGAGAATAGCGCTCCATAAATCGCTCACCCTTTTTATTAATCAAATATCCACCTTCACCTCGCACTCCTTCACTAATTAAACAACCCACCCCTGCAACTCCAGTGGGATGAAACTGCCAAAATTCCATATCCTGCAATGGAAAGCCGGCACGTAACACCATACCTAATCCATCGCCGGTATTTATATAAGCATTTGATGTGGTTGCAAAAACTCGACCTGCTCCTCCTGTGGCTAATATAGTAGCCCGAGCTTTAAAAAAAACGATTTCCCCGGTTTCTATACAGCTGGCCACAACACCTGCAACCCCACCTTCTCTATTTTTGACTAAGTCAATGGCATACCATTCATTATAAAAATGTGTTTTAGCTTCAATATTTTTTTGAAACATAGTATGAACCATTGCATGTCCAGTACGATCCGCTACTGAACAGGTACGCTTCGTGGGCTTTTCACCATAATTCTGGGTGTGACCTCCAAAAGCACGTTGATATATTTTGCCATTGTCAAGCCGTGAAAAAGGACAGCCCATGTGTTCTAATTCATACACAGCAGCAGGCGCATTTTGACACATATACTCAATGGCATCCTGATCACCTAAATAATCAGCACCATTAACAGTGTCATACATGTGCCATTCCCAATGATCTTCTACTACATTGCCTAAAGCTGCAGCAATGCCCCCCTGAGCGGATACGGTATGAGATCGAGTTGGGTAAACCTTGGAAATAACAGCTACTTTAAAATTAGATTGCGCCAGTTGCAGAGCAGCACGCAAACCAGCGCCCCCTGCTCCTACAATAACTGCATCAAATTGCCTTTCCTTCATCCTCTGACCCATAAAATCTCTATCCCCCATGCTACATACCCTAACAATAAAATTAAAATTGCTACTTGTAAGAAAAGTCGTAGTGTAATTGATTTAATATAGTCGGTTGAAATCACCCATAAGCCAATCCAAGCATGCCATAAGATGCTTATTAATACTATTAATGTGGCAATTTTCATTATGCTGTTTTGAAATAAAGCTTGCCATTGAGCGAAATAGAGAGGTTGATTTTTTAAGAAAAACGCAAAAATAAATATGACATATAAACCCAAAATAATTGCCGTAATGCGTTGACCAAGCCAATCGCGCAAACCACTATGGTTTACTCTTACCATAACCAAAATCCTAACAAGATACCGGTTAAAATTGACGCAATGACTACTACCCAGGCGCTTAACCGAGCCATAGGTAAGCTTTCGCCTACTCCATAATCCATCAATAAATGACGAATCCCAGCAAATACATGCCATATAATTGCCATTAACAAGCAGCCACCATACATACTTCAACATAGAATTCAATAACATCGTGTTCAATTGATCGAAGTATACTTGAGAGACCAAAGAGTGACTTAAAAGATAAAGTAGGAATGGGATAGCTAAAAAAAACACAATACCGGAAATCCGATGTAAAATAGAGACAATTGCTGTAATCGGAAATTTTATCCGCCACAAATTTAAATTAATCGGTCTATTCAATTTCACGGTCGGTCCTTATTAGGGAAAGCCTTGCAATTAATCATTTTAAGGCCCTATGGCTTTAAAAAACGGCTTGATTATAGCTTTAATACAGTTAAAATACAAACCATTGAACTATCGACTTTTATGCATGAAAAAAAATTATACCCTTTTTATATCTGACCTGCATTTATTTGCTAATGAACCTCATGTCACCGCTACGTTTTTATATTTTCTCCAATATAAAACTCAGAAAGCAACTGCTTTATACATTTTAGGTGATTTATTTGAAGCATGGGTTGGAGATGACGACCTCAATATTTTTAATAAAGAAATTATTCAAGCTCTTAAAAAAACCACTGCTGCAGGATTGCGCATTTACTTTATGCGGGGAAATCGTGATTTTCTGGTTGGTCAAAAATTCTCAGCAATGACAGGAGTGGAGATAATACCCGATCCAACCGTTATTAATTTGTATGGGCAACGAGTTCTTTTAATGCATGGTGACAGTTTATGTACTGCAGACAAAAAACATCAGGCTTGGCGTCGCCAGGCTTTGAAGCCTCTGAATCAAAAACTCGCCTTATGTCTGCCGTTGAAATTTAGACAAAAAATAGGCAAATGGTTGCGCCAACAAAGTCGTCATCATCAAATAAAATTAAAAGAATACATCATGGATGTTGCGGAAACTGAAGTGATTAAAGTGATGCAAGCCCATAACGTAAAGCATCTTATTCACGGTCACACCCATAGGCCTGGATTTTATCCACTTATTTTAAACAACGAGAAAATTCAACGGATGGTTTTGGGCGATTGGCATTCTAGTGGACATATTTTGACTTGCGATGATCAGCTGCAATTTCAATTTGAAAAGCTACCTTTCATGTATTGTTAAACATGTTCCGGGCTTGCTGCATTAAGAGCTTCATTTTTTTAACAGCGGTTTCCAATCCCCAGTACAAAGCATAAGCAATAATACTGTGGCCAATATTTAGCTCATTTAAGTATTTTAACGCAGCAATTGGCTGGACATTTTCATAATTAAGTCCATGTCCAGCATTGACGATAAGACCCAGTTGATTGGCTACGTACATAGCCTGTTCTAAATAACACAAGGACCTTTGTTTAACTTCGGGAATTTTGGCTTCAGCATAATTACCGGTATTCAATTCGATTACAGGCGACCCACAGCGTTTGGCTGCTTCAATTTGCTGAACATCTGGATCAATAAATAAAGATACTTTTATACCTACGGCTGCTAATTGCTGACATACAAGAGAAATCTCTTTTTCTTGCGCCACCACATTTAACCCCCCTTCAGTAGTTAACTCAGCGCGTTTTTCAGGCACTAAGCAACAATATTTAGGTTGCATCATTTTGGCGATTTCAATCATCTCTGTGGTTGCTGCCATTTCTAAATTTATAGGTACTTGAATCGCTTTTTTTATCCCCCATAAATCCGCGTCTTGAATATGTCGACGGTCTTCTCGCAAATGCAAAGTAATGCTATCTGCACCCGCTTTAATCGCCAATAATGCTGCTTCTACTGGATCCGGATAAAAAGTTCCGCGGGCTTGACGTAAAGTTGCCACATGATCAATATTAACACCTAAGTGTAAGACGGAAGAATGGCTAGAGTTCATGTTTTTCCCCATTTAAAAAAATACCCACAACAAGCTGCAGTGAATAAATTTTAATATATCTAATTAATTTCTTCACCCTTTCTCATCAATTCTCGGCTCTTTAAAGGCTTACCCCCTAAATGGTAGCGAAGCACTTCGCGCATGAGCCGCTTAGCAGCTGCCAAATCTTGATTATTATTCCAGTTTTCCTCATGAAATGCTAATAAGCTCCTGCCCGAAAAAAGCTGTGCAGGAATGGAATGATTAGAGATACAACGTAAAAAACCTTTATCCGGTAGCCAGCGATAAAAAGCTTCTGGAATAATGGGTTCATTCGTTTGCATTTCGTGGGTGAATACTAAACCATAGCCCAAACGTTCTAGAAGACATTTTTCATAACAACGCAAAGCAACTTCTAATTTTTCTGTGTTACTTTCTAAACGCGATAAAACGTGTTGATAATCAAAAAAAATATCCGCTGCAGGGTCTTCTCGTGGTAATAAGCGCAATAACAATTCATTAAGATAAAAACCGCACCATAACGAAGCACCATTTAGTTGATAAGATGAACCAGCAAGTTCTACATGCTGTATAGAAGCTAATTCGCAGCTAGCGCTCCACGATATTAATAGAGGAGAAAAAAGTTGTAAATAGCCTTTATAACGAGATTTCGGGCCCCGCGCACTTCGAGCTATAGCAGATAATCGGCCATAATTAAGTGATAACAATTCTACAATTAAACTACTATTCCGATACGGTCGTTGATGCAACACAAACACGGGCTCTAACCATACACGAGTAGTCATTGGTTACTATTCGAAAGATATCTATTCCCCATAACCTAACTGCTGTAGTGATTTTTCATCATTAGACCAACCACTTTTTACTTTAACCCACAGTTGTAAAAATACTTTCTTTTTTAAATATTTTTCTAAATCTAATCGTGCTTTTTGTCCCACCATTTTCAAGCCTGCCCCAGCTTCGCCAATGACAATAGATTTTTGACTGGCTTTTTCTACCCAAATCACTGCAGCAATACGAGTAATTTGCGGTTGCTCTTCATAGACATCGATTGTAACTGTTATGGCATAAGGCAGTTCTTGACCTAAAAAACGCATCAATTTCTCTCGAACCATTTCTGTCGCCATAAATTGATCACTGCGATCGGTGATCTGATCTTCTGGGAAAAATGCTTTCCCTTCCGGCAAGTATTTGCCAATACTATTTTCTAAAATATTTATTTGTTCACCACTTTTAGCACTCAACGGAATTATTTCTGCAAATGAATATCGTTCTGCAACGGTCTTTAAATACGGAAGTAAAATTTTACGATCCGGTATTTTATCGATTTTATTTACCGCAAGAATGATTGGAACGGTTAACTTTTGCAAATAGTTTAATATCCATTCATCTTGGGAATTCCAGCGACAAGCATCCACCATAAAAACAACGACATCTACTTCATGCAAAACAGTTAATGCAGTCCGGTTCATATAACGATTTAAAACGCGATTAGCGTGTTGATGCAGTCCCGGGGTGTCTACATATACAAATTGTTTTTCTGCTTGAGTTTTAATGCCCAAAATACGATGACGAGTGGTTTGGGGTTTACGCGAGGTAATACTAATTTTTTGTCCCAACAAGTGATTAATTAAAGTAGATTTGCCTACATTAGGCCGACCCACAACCGCAACGTAGCCAGAATATTTTACTTCAGTCATTCAATCAAACTCAAATAATGGCAGGCAGCTTCTTGTTCCGCTTTACGTCGACTGTTATTCGTCCCTTCAGCGATGTGCGCTAATCCTTCAATGTGGCAGGTAACATGAAAAGTTTGCGAATGGGGCTTTCCCGTTACCTTCATCTTATAAACCGGAAGGGCAAACTTATGCGCTTGCGCCCATTCCTGTAACCGGCTTTTGGGATCTTTAGCGGGTTGTAATTCTCTTAAATCATCTAAACGCTTACCATACCAATGGAAAATACAGCGTCGACAGGTTTCTATATCACTATCTAAATAGATTGCGCCAATCAATGCTTCAAACGCTCCAGCTAAAATGGATTCACGATGCTGTCCACCGCTTTTCATTTCGCCTACACCCAGATGCAAATGCGCCCCCAACCCCAATTCCTTCGCTAAAGTAGCCAAGTGAGGTCCATTTACTAGAATGGATCGCATTCGACTTAATTCCCCTTCATAGGCTTGAGGGTGATGATGAAAAAGCGCTTCGGCAATAATCGTACTCAAAATCGCATCGCCTAAGAATTCCAAGCGCTCGTTATTTAATTTTCCTACACTGCGATGGCGTAAAGCACAAGTCAGCAATTCAGGGTCTTTAAACTGATACCCGAGCCGGCTTGACAATGAGGATAAATTTTTCATACTTAGTGAATGCTTAAACCAATTCGTTCCCAACGAATTTTATCTGGCCAATCAACAATGACATTCCAGCTCATGAAAGCCCAAAAAGCTTGGCCAATCAAATTTTCTTCTGGGACAAATCCCCAAATGCGGCTGTCTCCACTATTATCGCGATTATCGCCCATAGCAAAATAGTGATTTGGCGGAACAATCACATCATAATCTTGTGTCTCTCCACCACTTGGCTGGACAAATATTTGATGCTTAACTCCGTCTAAATTTTCTTCCAAACGATTTACTACAAAATAAATTCCGTTTTCATCAATATAATGGGTTTCTTCTAGTAACTTCTGCTGCATTTCTTTCCCATTAATATATAAAATTTTATTCCGGTACTCGACATGATCCCCAGGTACACCCACGATACGTTTTACATAAGTGAGAGAAGGGTTAGGAGGAAAACGAAATAACACTACATCACCATGACGGGGTTCGTGAATAGAAATAATCTTTTTGTTCAATACCGGTAAACGTAGTCCGTATTCATATTGTTTTACGGCAATAAAATCGCCAGGCAGAATGGTAGGCACCATCGAACTAGTAGGAACGCGATAAGGCTGCACTAAAAAAGAGCGAATCAATAATACTAATAATAAAACCGGGAAAAATGCGCGCGCATACTCAACAAGTATAGATGGTTTTTTTCCACTTTGACGTCGCTTTTTTGTCCAGAAGAGACTATCCAGTAAAGCAATCAACCCGGTCACTATGACAGCCAGAGTTAAATAAAAAGTAAAATCAATAATAACCATTGTTCCTCTCTGCAAACTAGTTTCGATGCTTATTATCGCATAACTAACAACAACTTGAAATCAGGTAAAGAACAAGAGGTTTAACTATCATGGGTGGTAACGATCCAGAAATTTTGTAACTGTTCACCTAATAATCAAATTAAGCTAAAATACCAGCACTTCTTAAGAAAAATTAGTTGGGAGAGAAAACTGCCATTACGTTTAGTAATGGCAGTTTTTTAATGACTATTTAGTTAGTGCTAAAGCCTAATACATTGAGAAAAGAGGATGAAGTAGAAGTTGCCGTAGATGTAGAAGAACTGCTACTGGACGGACTCGAACTACTCGAGGAAGCGCTAAATGTTGAATGACCATTACCAGCCAGTGAAATTGAGGTAATGTTGCTGGTTTTAACAGTTCTTCCTCAGCAAATTCACTAAGAATCTGAATCAGAGGGTGACAGTAATTTTCCTCGTTTCCACTGGTCCAAATTTTCTTGCAAAATGTCACTCTTAGGCAGGGTCTGCACTTCACTTGCATCGCAATATTGATTATCACCATATAGCCTTACGTCGTTAATAATCTCCCCTGAATTTTGGCTTTTAACAAAATCGGGAGCACATGCTAAATAAAGCTTTTTAAAGGCTTGTGTGCTTCCTTTAAATAACACATATTGTTCTCCATTTTTCTCTCCCACATCTCCGTAATAATGGGCAGAAGGATCCTTAAGCCGAGGGCTTACAAAATCAAAGGCCTTTTTAGGAACAACAATAAATTTAGCCAATAGACTTTCTAATTTGACTTTATTAGCTTGGGTCAACCCAACAATACCCATGCTATCTTTACCCTTACCGTCTACTACCTGACATTCAATACCTAAATTTATACAATTTGCTGCAAATTTAGCTGGGGTAGACTTATTTTGGGGCTTGGCTTTAATTTCTTTAACATCTTTAACCGCAATCAGACCTAAAATAGCACTTGTTGAAGGCGAAGGTTGGTAATAATCTCTTTTATAATTAGCCAGGGTTTTCCATTCCTGTTGACTGATCATTATCCTCGTATCTTGTTTTGTAGTGTAAGTAATATAATTTTCTGATATTACTTTTTCTGCTTTTAAAGTAGCTATGGTGTCTTGCAAAGTTTTTCCAGGAGATCTAAAAGCCTCACTATCTATTGTGAAACTCAATGTATCAATGGCTGTTTTAATTGCGTCTCCTACTGGCTTTTCATCTTTTTTACAGATAATAAGCACTTCTTTACCTTGTCCTTTTTTTACTATTCGGGCTAAACTATTTTCAGACAAAGCTTGTTGGTCAATAAGGAACTGAATGAGAGGATGTCTTTTCTTTTGTGGCTTTGTCCCTGCCAAAATCGGCAATAACTTCATAAAGTCGCTAAACTTTAACGCAATTTCTTCTAATCCTTTAAGCTTTGCAATATTCTCTTTAGTTCCAACAAAAACCTCCTGGTTGCTTATATCAAACACTGCAAATTGATCAGTATGAAGATACTCAGCAAGAGGGTTGGTGCTCTGTTGTTTTCCATCTGCTACTACAACTGCAGCTTGCAAGTTACCTTTTATCGTATCGTTCAAAAATAAACTGTAATTATTAAATACTTCTTCAATACGGTCCTCACTAGAAGTTTTATAGAAAACAACATGAAAACTGTTGTGTTCACCTTCAAAAACAATACCGTCTAATTTCAACTCAGCAAGAGCCTCAGCTAGAACACGAGGAATTATCGGCGGTTTTTTTCCGGCCGCGAATACGAGTGCAACTGCTTCTGCTTGCGTTATCTTTTTAGACCTAAAGATTTCTTCTTGTAATTTTTTTCGATTTGATTGGTCAGTGATCAGCAACACATTTTGACTGCCTTCGGCACCAACTACTAACATAAACTCATCATTTTTTAAACATTTAACTAAACTTTGAATAGGACCTAGGACTTGGCTAGAATTAGATTTTTCATCTTGCGCTTTAGAGGCTATAACTGCTAAAAATGATTATCAAAAACTAAACTATTGCTATCCATGCATTAGCTAAAGTCTGCATTTCTGATGTAGTAACCTCTATTTCAAATCCTTTTATATATCCCTCCTTAGTTACAAAAAGTTCTTCCTTTTAATTAAAACACCTCTTTGCTTCAATTTTTTTGCATGCCTTGTCAATTTGTTGATGTTCTAAATCTCCAATGTTATGGTTAGGGCTAACTTTGACTTTTCGTGATAAAATAATTTGTAATGCATTATACAAGCGAGCGCCGCTACCGGTATCGCCAGCAACTTTTTTGCCACTGCGATTTTTAGCTTCCGCATAATAACTAGCGAGCTCCATAGGGTTGACATAAACTTTCATTACTTTGCTCATATTTGAAAATCTCCGTTTTTAGTTTAGACCAAATAAAATTTCATTTGCATGTAACCACAATTAATGAATTTTTGTCAATCACTTTCTATTAGAGTATTTTACTGTATATTTATGACCTACCCTATCTGTTTAACTATTTTGCACTCTAATAACAGAATGCTTAGAGGTTGGCAATAAAAGGGAACCCACAATTCCTGCGATAAAAATTATAGGGATGCCATACACAGCCCAATACCAAGTGTAGAATCCTTTTTCTCCATATAAAAAATAACAGCCTATCCCCCAAATCAAACCCATTATCACACTAAGATAGACACCGCCACGTGAGGCTTTCGGCCAATAAAACCCTGCTAACAACGCAAAGGATAATGCTACAATCGGAATATTCATTAAAATCATTTTATTTAAGATGCGATCTATAAGAATGTTGGCGCCCAGATAGGAGAACAACGCACACAGAAAAAGTAACAACATCGTAAAAGACAATGGCTTATTAACTTGGTACGGCAAACTGCCTCGCAACAATGTGACCATCGCACTCCACACTCCTGCTAATGTAGTCGCAGCAATAGAAAATAATAAGGCATAAGCCAATCCCCGAATTTTGGTCGGCAAGATGGTATGAATAATATAAGGTAAGGCGAGTTCTGGTTGAGGTAAAGAAATTCCTTTATAGCGTAACAAAGCTGCTGCGAAAATACTCCCACCATAAAGAAAAAAGATACATAATGACGCAATGAAAACAGCACAATAAGCAGTTTTGGTTGAATCGGCAGCAACCATTTTTTGTCCATACCAAGGTGCGAGGATATAACTAAACATGGTTAATAAAATTAAAGAAATAATAAATTGAGGAGGAAGTGTGTGCTGCATTTGGATCAAATTTAAGTGGGTAGATTGTATGGTAGGTGTATGCCCGACAAAATAAATTACGAGTGGAAAAAATATCAGCATCATTAAAAAACTAATAACATCGGTGCGAATAATAGCGATTAAACCACCGCGCAACGTCATCAACAACATCAAAATGACCAATCCACCGCTGATGAGCCAAGAGTTTAGCCAAGGAAAGAGTTCATAAAAAATTAAGGTTAAGGACTTTACATAAACAGCACTGAACCCCAACATAGCTACAAACAAGATTAAACTAACTCCATAGGCAATATCGGGACCATAACGCACTGTAAAATAATGAGCAACGGATATGCCGTTAAACTCTTTCCAGCGTTTCGCTACAGTTAAAGCATAAAATATTAATCCAAGGAGAAATATGAAAGGTAAAGTTAAGGCCCACCAACCTGCCGCATATCCTAAGCCCGAAAATGCGATTAGTGTTGCAGTATTGAATTCAGTCATGACCAAAGTGGCAACTAAAGCAAATAAGCGAGTATTGCGGTTAGCTAATAAGTATTGGTTTTCTGATTTAACCCATTTTGATTTGAGCAGCCCCGCTACTACCATAAACAAGATGAAGAGGATAAATACCGTGCTATTCCATAAGTCCATAGTGCAAGCAGAATTAGTCTTTATCCACTTTAAGCACCGCTAAAAAAGCTTCTTGTGGTATAGAAATTTTACCCACTTGCTTCATGCGTTTTTTTCCAGCTTTTTGTTTTTCTAATAATTTACGTTTTCGAGTAATGTCCCCGCCATAACACTTAGCAGTCACATTTTTTCGCAAAGCTTTTATGCTTTGTCGTGCAATAATCTTGTTGCCAATAGCGGCTTGCAACGCAACGTCAAACATTTGTCGCGGAATTAAATTTTTTAAGCGCTCCGTAAGTGCCTGACCCCGAGTAAAAGCATGGTCGCGGTGGGTAATAATAGTAAGAGCATCAACTTTCTCTCCATTAATGAGCACATCTAACTTCACCAAATCGGCTGCTTGAAAGTGATCAAAATTATAATCTAATGAAGCAAAGCCGCGACTTACCGATTTAAGGCGATCAAAAAAATCTAACACTATTTCATTCATCGGCATTTCATAAGTTAAAGATATTTGCTTGCCTAAATATTGCAGTTTCTTTTGTGACCCCCGCCTCTCCATTGTTAAGGTGATAACGTTTCCTAAATAATCTGCAGGCACTAAAATATGCACTAGAGCAATCGGTTCTCGTATCTCACTAATTTTACCTGCCTCCGGTAATTGGCTAGGATTATCTATGTATAAAATTTCATTTTGTCTAGTTAACACTTCATAAATAACTGTAGGCGCGGTGGTAATTAATTCTAAATGGTATTCACGTTCCAATCGTTCTTGAACAATTTCCATGTGCAACATACCTAAAAAGCCGCAACGAAAACCAAAGCCCAAAGCTTGTGAAGATTCAGGTTCATAGAATAAAGCTGCATCGTTAAGCTTTAGTTTGGCTAAGGCATCACGAAATGCTTCATAATCGTCCGCACTAATGGGGAATAATCCGGCAAAAACTTGCGGTTTTACTTGATGAAATCCTGGCAAAGGTTTTAAGGCGGGTTGTTTGGTATGAGTCAAAGTGTCTCCCACTGGGGCGCCAAATATATCTTTAATGCCCGCAACCACAAATCCTACTTCTCCAGCTTGCAATATATCTAAAAGGGTACGTTTTGGAGTAAACACGCCCACTTCATCTACTAGATGATCTTTTCCAGTGGACATGACGCGTATCTTTTCTCCTTTTTTAAGGGCGCCATTCATAATCCTCACTAAAGAAACCACACCTAAATAACTATCAAACCAAGAATCAATAATGAGTGCTTGTAAAGGCTCACTGCGATCTCCTTCAGGCGGAGGAATAACCTCAATTAACTTTTCTAATAGCTCATAAATACCCTTTCCTTGCTTTGCACTTACTTGAACGGCATTCAGAGCTTCAATACCAATGACATCTTCAATTTCTTGCATAACACGTTCAGGCTCAGCTTGGGGAAGATCAATTTTATTAATAACCGGTAATACTTCCAAACCTTGTTCAATGGCGGTATAGCAAGTCGCGACAGTCTGAGCTTCCACTCCTTGACCCGCATCCACTACCAATAAAGCTCCTTCACAGGCAGCTAAGGAACGTGAAACTTCATAGGCAAAATCAACATGTCCGGGAGTATCAATAAAATTGAGCTGATAAGTTTGACCATCGTTGCTTTGATAATGCAAGGTAACACTTTGTGCTTTTATGGTGATACCACGCTCACGCTCAATATCCATAGAATCTAAAACTTGGGTAGTCATCTCACGTTCACTCAGCCCGCCGCACAATTGAATAAAGCGATCAGCTAAAGTGGATTTACCATGATCAATGTGAGCAATAATAGAAAAGTTACGAATTAAATGCTGTGGGGTTATTTTCATATATGCCTAATATTAGCAAATCAAGTACATAAAGCAATGAAATTAACTGTGATCTTCAAAGCTATTCCCTTATAATTTAATTGGGCATGTAGGGTAGGGCTCCCAAGGAAAGCATTCTCATGCTAAGACTGCTATTAACAAATGAGAAGAAGAAAAAACATGATTTTGTGTTTAGATGTTGGCAATTCACATATCTTTGGTGGTGTATTTCAAGGCAATAACATCCAATTACGTTTTCGCTATGACACAAAACAAACTCACACTTCAGATCAAATTGGCATTTTTTTTCGAAATGTTTTGCATGAGAACGGAATTGATTATAAAGAAATTAACCAAATCTCCTTGGCCTCAGTGGTACCAGGTATTGATTATTCATTACGAGCAGCATGCATTAAATATTTCCATACGGAACCTTTTATCTTACAAGCGGGAGTTAAAACCGGCCTTAAAATTAAAACTATTAATCCTATTGAAGTGGGGGCAGACTTAATTGCTGAAGCCATAGCTGCAGTTTATAAGCATCCCGGAAAAAATATTATTATAGTCGATTTTGGTACCGCCACTACCTATATTGCGATTAATAATCGTCAGGAGTTTTTAGGAGTTACCATTCTTCCAGGATTAAAAACTGCAATGGAGGCTCTACAGGCTAGCGCCGCTGCGTTACCAACGGTAGAAATTATTAAATCCGAAATGGTTTTAGGTCGCAATACAGTTCAATCTATTCAAGCAGGTTTATATTATAGTCAACTGGCTAGTCTAAAAGAGTTAACCAGAGGAATTGCCAAACAATGTTTTGACGAACAGGCTCCTATTATTATTGGAACTGGAGGATTTTCTTACTTATTTGAAGGAGAAAATATTTTCACTTATTTAAATCCGGATATTGTTCTGCAGGGACTCTATTTGGCACTATTAAAAAATCTTGAAGGCAATCACTAGAAGTAAAAAAGTCTATTGTAGTTTACTAACTTGTTTTATCACAGCGGTTGCATAACCCATAGATTGTTAAGTTATGATCAGTCATTTTAAACTCATAGGCTTGTGCTATCTCTGATTGACGTTTTTCAATAACTGCATCGACGAACTCAGCTACTGAGCCGCAACTAACACAAACTAAATGATCATGATGCTCGCCATGCTCTAGCTCAAAGACAGCCTGCTCTTCAGAAAAATGATGACGCTTAACCAGACCAGCCGCTTCAAATTGAGTGAGTACTCGATAAATTGTGGCTAATCCTACGTCTTCACCTTGACTAATCAGCACTTGATACACATCTTCTGCAGTCAAATGATGCGGATCAGCATTTTCTAAAATTTTCAGAATCTTAGCTCTAGGAAGGGTAACTTTTAGACCCACTTCACGCAATTCACGCCTTGGCAAATTGTTGTCTCCATTTATTTGAAAAAAATTGTTTTAATATAGATGGGCATACTACAGTTAATTAATATTATACCATGGAAAAAATCTAGAAGTTTATTTTAAAATAAAATACAATGTTACCATTATGAAATTAAAAAATTTTTTTCCCCTCTTAACTGTACTTTTAACTAGCCTAACCCTAAGTGGATGCTTTATCGCCTCCAAACCAGACATTGAGCAGGGCAATCTTCTGTCAGTAGAGAAGCTTCACTTGTTGCATGTTGGGATGGACAAAGCTCAGGTTGTAGGAGTCCTTGGAAGCCCAATACTTGTCAACATTTTTGACGATAACCGATTAGTATACGTATATACCTTAAAACCTGGTCGTGGTGAATTTCAAGCAAAACAACTGTTAGTTTACTTTTCTCAAGGCAGAGTAACGCATTTTATTACTAATATTAGAGAAAATAGAAGTTTAAACCCTAAAAAATAGTAATTATCCAGACGGCTATTACATTACTTGTAAGCGTTCACGAGAGTTCAATTTGCCAAGGCAGAACGCCCAGCTTTTATTCAAGTTGGATGAAAAAATGACGAGGAAATGTGAGTATATATTTAAATATTATTAGTATTCCGAGGATATTTTTTCGTTCAATATGAGCAAAAGGGGGCTTTCCTCTACAGGGTGAATATTACCACTACTTTGCGCGAAGTCGTCGTGCCTTCTTCGGGTCTATAATTAAAGGCCGATATAACTCTATTCTATCACCGTCAGAAACAAGATCATCCAAAGCAACCGGCTTACTATAAATCCCCACTACCGTGTTAGCTAATTCAATGCTAGGAAATTGCTTTATTAATCCAGAACGTAATATTGCTAAAGCCACAGTACAATTTTTTTCAACCCAAAGAGGAATTTCTACCTGGTGAGTTAGGGTGGCATATGCGACAGTAACTTTTAGCAACTACTAATCCTTAATAAGGTAATTTTTCGCATTAGGTTGATTTATCAGGTATCGGCCAAATTTTAGCTATTGTATCCTAACCGGGATTAATTTTCCCTTAATATTTAATTTTTATAATAATTTTATTGAGTAACGAAATAACTAGAGACCAAAAATGTCCAAATCATTACCAGAAAGAATAGAAGATTCCATAGCCACTTATGATGAAACCTTATTATCTGAAATAAAAACCAAACAGCCTGAACTTATCGTCAATTGGATTAAGAGAACAGAAGCCTGGGAAAAATCATTCGAAACTTTATACATACAATACTTCGTTAAGAATCTTCCGGATTTTCAGAAAACATTCACAGACGGGAGTTATGGTCCCAATCTCCAAGAACTAAAAAATAAAGCAGCTGCTACACGTCGAGGAGAAGGGGAATACGGAGTTTTAGGCAAAGAAGCCCCTTTAATAGCGATGGATTATGTGATAACCATAATGAAAAGATTAGACATTGGCACGTTATCAGCAAAAGACAAGTTAGAGTTTTTTATGGGCTCCTGTTTCTTAGCCCTACACAGTATTTACTCATATGAAGTTTATCCATCTGAATCTATAATAGAATTAAATCTGCAGGATCTTCTTCCACAGATCGAGAAATTTCTTTTAAAATCTTATATAAACCAAGTTTTTATAAAATTAGAAGGTGCGTTACCCCCAATTAAGTAACAATACCGCTCATGCTATAGAGCAGGCTCTTTTGCCATTTAAAAAGAAGTCCAACCATTGAGGCAGCTAAAGAATTTATCAGCAACCTGTCGGAGCATTGGTATAGCCCTCTCGAGAGTGAGGAAACAAAAGAAGAAAAACCTCAAGGCGAGGAAAAAGATTATCAATCCGCATTAATAAAGGCGATTGATTCAATCATGAAGCATCACCCTAGCCTTCACCAACAGTTATTTGAAACAGCACAAGCTGTTATGCAGTATGCGAAAAATAATAAAAATGAAGATGCTGTCATTTTAAAATCTGTTTTTACGAATTGTCATGGTAACTTAGAAAAACAATTTTGCAGTGATGAAAAAGAGGCTAAAAAACCTACATTTTTTAAACCCAATCCCGAGCTATTAACTAAGCCACAAAAAAAATCCTTACCCACTCCAATTGAAAGCAAAACCCAAAGCAATATTGAAGACAATAATAAAGACGACGATTATGAAGAATCGGAACTTAGACAGGGATGGTTACTTGCTGAAAAAAGAAAAACTGGCGCAGATTACACTACGATAATTAGCCAGGATGCACCTATTTACCAAAAGAAGTAAAAAAGCCAGCATGCGCTTAGTACCAATAAAACGCAGTTAATTAGGATGAATGCACGCTAATATTTCCTTAATATAAAACTTATAAAATTAAAAAAATAACTAAATACTAGAGGTGATAAATGTCTAAACAATTAAAAACCATAGAAGATTCTATAGCAGCTTATGATGAATCGTTATTATCCGAGATAAAATCAAAAGAACCTAACCTTATCAAGAATTGGGATTATACCATCAACCGTTGGGAAAAAGAATCTGCAAATATTGGTGAGGAAGAAGCTCCCCTTATAGCAATGGATTACGTGTTAACTATAATGAAAAAATTAGACATTGGCACATTATCAGCAGACGAAAAGTTAAAGTATTTTTTTGGCTCATGCCACTTAGCGATACAAATGATCTATGCGGACGGTTATTTCTCTTCAGTGGTAATGAAAAATACTCTGATAGTATTTCCTCCGTCTATGGGAAAAAATCTTTTAAAATCTTATATAAATAAGAGCTTTAAGAAGCTAGATGGCGGCTTGCCGCCACTACATACTATTTCCGTATCGCGAGCTTTATCATCTTTAAAAAGACATCCAACCGTGGCAGCCGCCAAGGAATTTATTAGCAGTCTTACTGAATTGTGGTACGCTCCATCCGAATACAAGGAAGTAAAAGACATAGAAAAAGAAGTCGAAGAAGAAAAAGACTATGCAACAGCCTTAAAAAAAGCCATTGATTCTATCTTGAAGGATTACCCTAGCTTGCATCAGCAACTCTTGGAAGCAGCCCAAGCCATTATGAAGTTTGCGCAAACAGAAGAAGATGAAGATGCTGTACTTTTAAAATCTATTTTTACTGATTGTTATGATAGGTTATCAAAAAAATCTCATAGCGATGAAAAACAATCTAGAATTTTTAAACCTGATCCTAAACGATTTAAAAACCCAAAAAAATTCTCTCCCACATCATTTGGCACAGATTACGAAGGAACGGAACTTAATGAAGGACGGGGCCTTGCCGCAATAAGGGAAACCGGCGCAGATTATACTACTATAATTAATCCGGATGCACCCATCTACAAAGATCCAATCCCTGAAACTAAATTGGAAATAGGAATAGTAGTAGATACGACAAATTCTTCAGAAAAGAAAGAAGAAAAAGTTCATACCCCAATAATTGAAGAAGAAGATCAGCCCTTGCTTTTTCAGGCCACAGAATCAGATCTTTATGAAGAGAACAAAAATAACACACAATATTCTAACGATATTAATAGCAAAAAAAACCGAGAATTGAAGAAAATTATAAAAGATCTCGGCACACAAATTCTTGATCTCGAGAAGCGTATCGACAGTTGCTGTTCAAATTCAGCTGCCAGAGAAAATCTAAAGAGTAAGCGTAATAAATTATTTGAAATAGAAAAGCAATGTTTCCTAATTTGGTGTTCAAGCGGAGAGAAAAATTTTACCTCGGTAGAAAAATTAATTCAAAATTACAAAAACGATAAAGATGTAAATACTTTTTGCAAGCTTGGAATTACTAGCAGTTGGTCCTTGTTTTCTAGAAAAACCACTACTCGTGAGGTGATTGATGAAGTTGGTAAGAAACTAGAGTTTATCAAAAGGTCCTAATTTAAAAAATTATGAGGTTAAATTAAATAAATTGATAATCCAACGTGCTAAAATTTGTATAGGGGGCCACAAAATAAAGCTTAATACTCCAAAAAATAGCAAAGCCAAAAGAATCCATATTCCAAAAGCCTCTATTTTTTCATAGTGATGAGCTGCTTGAGGTGGTAATAAGCTAGAAACAATTCAACTGCCATCTAAAGGTGGAATCAGCAACAAATTTAATACCACGCACACAGTGCGCCTGAAGGGTAAAGCTCCAAGGATGGAGCTGAATTATAATGCTCAGCTTTTTCATATCTGGACGTTCTCACGATTCAACTACCCCACTTTTTGTTACAGGTATACTTGTGCAGCTCGTTTTTGAAAGGCATCGACTAACATGTTCGTTATCTGCTGAAAAACAGGGCCAAAAATTACCCGCAGCAAACGAGAAGAAAGCTCAAACTCTAAATTTAAAATAACCCGACACTGTTTAATACTTAAACTTTCAAACGCCCAAAAACCCTCTAAATGATGGAAAGGGCCATTTATCAGACGGATCTCTATCATTTTGTGGGCCTGCAAGCGATTGAGTGTTGTGAAAGATTTGTGCATACCTCCCCCGGAAAAGGTTAACATAGCACGTACCTCATCTTCACTACGAACTAAAACTTGACTAGAAATACAATGCGGAACAAATTGAGAATATTTCTCAATATCATTTACTAAAGCATACATTTGCTCAACTGAATAAGCTACGGTGGCAAATTTGTTAATAATGGTCATAAATTAAAACTCAGAATAACCAAATTTTATGCCAAATGCACTTTAGCCCTCTCAACTTTCGAGCTGCAAACCTTAAAGACTTTTCCCAGCAATGATATGATTTTTCCATACTAACTGATAATATAACGTTCATTATGAATAAGCAAACCAAAGCGATTCCGGAAAAGATTGTTGCCAACAACAAGAAGGCTTTTCATGATTATACTATTGAAACTTACTTCGAAGCCGGTTTGGTTTTAGAAGGTTGGGAAGTGAAAAGTTTACGCGCCGGAAGAGCTCAATTAAAAGAAAGCTATGTGATCTTGCGGAAGGGAGAAGCGTGGTTGATTGGCGCACATATTTCCCCTTTACCCACTGCCTCAACTCATATTCAACCCGACCCGCTCCGTAGTCGAAAATTATTGCTCCATGCAAGAGAGCTAAGTAAACTTCGTTATGGCAAAGAGCAAGAAGGCTATACCATAGTAGCATTAAATCTCCATTGGCAACATAATCACATCAAGGCAAAAATTGCCCTGGCTAAGGGTAAAAAAACTTATGATAAACGCCAAGCCACCAAGCATCGAGAATGGGATCGAGAAAAACAACGGTTATTAAAACATTAATTATAAATGCTTTTTAAATTTCAAAATAAGTGTTATTATAAAAAGAAATAAGCCATATTAACCAACTAACTAATTGAATTTAAATGTTAAATGGCATGATTTTTTTTATAAAATGTGATATAATTATTTTAGGGGGCGACCAGGCTTCGACGTCGGTCGCAAAGCCTGAGGTGCATGTCGAGCAAGCAATGAGGCTCGTAAAACTTAAATTGCAAAACAATAGCTGGAAAATACTTCGGCAAAACCGCTGCAAACGGTAACGTAGCTTTAGCAGCAGCTTAAGAAACGTTACTTTTACCGTCTTAAAAAAACGGTACAGCCCATTGACCGGTGAGTGCTTGTGTAACCGGAGTCTGTTCGCAGACATTTCAATGGTCATAGTTACAAGATCGTTTTGAGGCATGGCTCATGACCCACAAAACTAAATAAGAAGAGCTCGCTGTTAACCTAGCCCGCTCATCGGGTGGGTTACAGTTAAATAATAGATGAGTCTAAACATGTAGATCTGAAGGTAGAGGATCAGCGGACGCGGGTTCGATTCCCGCCGCCTCCAAATTTTTATCTTCCTGAGTGTTCCGATAATGTCTTTAAGCCCTTGTAAATTCTTATGTTTTCCTGTAATCTTATTCCTGTAATGTCCACTATGTACCTCCTAAAACCAGTAAAAATGGGGCATTATTCGGGGTATTTTTGGTCTTGAAAATTGGATACCTCCAGTGGCACTCACGGATACGCAAATTCGGAAAGTAAAATCTCGGGAAAAATCGTTTAAAATAGCTGACGGGAAAGGGCTATTTTTGCTTGTTCACCCAAATGGTTCCAAACTATTGGCGATTTCAAATACCGATTCGCGGATAAAGAGAAGTCTTTATCTATTGGCATGTACCCAGATGTCACCCTAGCCGAAGCTAGAAGAAAACGAGACGAAGCTCGCCAATTGCTAGCCGACGGCATTGACCCAGGCATGGCCAAACAATTAAAAAAGCGCGCCAGGAAACTTGGGCCTGAAAATACCTTTGAAGCTATCGCGCGGGAATGGCATATTAAGTTTTCCTCCAAATGGACTGAGGAACACGGCGCAAAATTCTCTATCGGCTTGAAAAAGATGTTTTTCCCTGGCTAGGCCAACGGCCAATTTCTGAAATCACTCCACCTGAATTATTACTAGTGCTACGCCGAATTGAAAATCGAGGCGCGATAGAAACCGCACATCGAACTCATCAAAATTGCGGACAAATCTTTCGTTATGCCATTGCCACTGGCAGAGCCGAACGAGATATCTCCGTCGACCTGCGGGGCGCAATTCCTCCTGTTAAAAAGCGTCATCTTGCATCCATTATCGACCCCAAAGCAATTGGCGATTTATTACGCACCATTAAAGGTTATAATGGATATCTAGTAACTAAATGCGCGTTACAACTTGCTCCCTTAGTCTTCGTCCGCCCTGGCGAATTACGTCAAGCCGAATGGTCTGAATTTAATTTTGAAACTGCCGAATGGCGAATTCCACCTGAAAAAATGAAAATGCGAGTAGCTCATATTGTGCCATTGTCTAATCAAGCTCTTACCATTATACGTGAAGTTAATGCACTAACTGGCTCATGGTAAATATGTTTTTCCAAGTTTGCGAAGCCCAAACCGCCCCATGTCTAACAACGCAGTATTAGCCGCCTTAAGACGCATTGGCTACGCAAAAGATGAAATGACAGGCCATGGCTTTCGAAGTATGGCCTCTACCCTACTCAATGAGCAAGGTTGGAACCGTGACGCCATTGAACGACAACTTGCCCATGCCGAACGCAACAACATCCGTACAGCTTACAATTATGCTGAATATCTACCCGAACGAAGAAAAATGATGCAACATTGGGCGGATTATTTAGACCAACTCGCCGTCAACTTTAATCCTGTCGCTATTAGGGAATATGCATGAGTTCAAGAATAAAACACGTTTCAGAGTTACCAGAATGGTTTCACTTAGACAAATATAAAAAAGCCAAAACGCTGGACGCCGCCGGATGGTATGAACAGTTCTCCATTCGTAACAAACTGATGGAATGGCTGAATACCGAGGTTGAACCAACTCAACAAGAAGCTCTTAGAACCACGCTTGCCGAAGCATTTTCCGCCATTCGCGAAACACCCATATTTGATATTAAAGGCGATGGTAAAAACAAATTATCTCTCATTTTCTATTTTCCCGACGCTGAAAGTATCTGCAAAAACTACAATCATACTCCCGCAGTACATCCAATGACTTTAGAAGAATTTGACTATGTAAGAAGAGGTATTGACCCTAAAAAACTTGTATACGTTACAAATTGGGCAAACCAATTCGAGCCTGATCCACCTGACCCTCGACCTTACAAATATGAACCTTGGATTAAACAACCCCTTAATCATTCCGCTACTGTTGAAGCTAAAGATGAGAATGATTTTGGTTTCAGAGGAATAGACAGCGTTGTCGTTGACCTTAATTTTCCCGATAAAATCTTAATAGAAAGTTTCAAACAATATCTGGACACCCGCCGCGCCGAATCCAAGACCGAACATTTATCCAAAACCAACCGTCAACAAGACTATTACGATTGGGTACGCTTCGGTGTATTACCTTACCTTGATTTAAAAATGTGGGAACTTGAAACCGGCAATAAAATCCCCCTCGCGCGTTATCGCCGACGCTATTTACCCGATGGGCGAGGGAGGGGAGGAAACCGTCAGGAAAACCACAGTACCGCTCGCCAATTCTTTAGTTCATAATAATCGCTTGCGCATGCTTATTGCACAAGTAGCGAGTGATAAGGAATAGAGATAGGATGTTGATAAAAAACATTTTCGCGAATTTTAATTTAGTATTGTGAGGATAAGCATGCAAAACCGCTATTTTGCATGCTTGTTAAATTTGTTTAATAGTTCACTTCAAAATAATTGCCGATGCAACACTTGAAGCAACTGATATAATTAAATTGGTTATTATGGTACCAAAAAATTTAAACACGGCAAGCTTTCTTTCTTTACGAGATTTTTCTATCAATTTTTCATCACCTTTATTTATAAATATTTGAGAATGGTTTTTAAGGCTATGTAACGCAGAGATTGCTAAGAAACTTAGAAAGTTACCGACTTTATATGAAAAAAATAGAAAAATAAAAGACCAAAGACTAAGCTTTGAAATTCCTATAAATCCTGGATCATTTTGTAGATAGCCGGGAGAAAAATGGAATAGAGAAATTAGAGATATAATAAAAATAATATATTTAATGGCTATTTGAATCATCCTATATTTCTTAATAGCAAGTGAAGTAATTTTCATGTTATCTAATGTCTTAAATCCAGCAATACATTGACCTATTACATTTTTGATATTCTGTGCAATTACGTAATCAACATACTCTATCTTGAAACCAGCGCTTTCGATGTCAGAAAAAGCAGTCATAAAATATGGTAATTTCTTCCTGAAATTGACAATTTCTTCGTTAAGAGCTAATCCAGAAATAAACCTTACAGAAATGGTATAGTTCTGGGGTTGATTAAACTTAGGCATCGAAATATTTTTCGGTTTAATTGACACTTTATAAGAAAATAAAATGGATTCTATAGGCTCATTTATATGTATGTCATACTTATCAAGCAAAGAAACTTCAATTTTTTCTTCACCCTTATGGTAAAAAATTATCGAATAATTCATTGCGACTACCTCATATGACTGGAGCACTTGCATTATTTTTTTATGAAGCTGTGATATCTCATCAAAATTAATGTCAAAAGCTTGGCTATATTCTTTAGTAATTTTTTCAGAACGACCGGTTATTTGATTATATATAGCTTGATATTCTTGCACACTCAATTGTACTTTTTTGGAACCTGGAAGTTCTAAGATTACATCTTCTTCTAGACTTGGTAAATTCGAATTGCCACTCATGCATCACCTCTTGATGAAAGATTGATCATCCTGATTAATAATATTAATACGATCGCCAAATTGCCTTTTCTTATATCATAAAACTTTATAGCCGCAAAGACTAACACCACAAGCTGATTTGAGATGAATAGCACAATGAGTAAAGGATTAAATACAGTCTGGTTAATTAATGCATTCAGGCAACATGTACAATTAATGTATAGTATGTCTAAAGCTATTTCCCTTTGGCTCCTATAAATAAGTTATAATTTCAGGGGTATGAATACAACCACCATGCTACTTGTATCTAAAGCGAGGGATCAAATAGAGGCGATTTGCCAATCCCAGTGGAGAAAGTAAATATTGATTTTTTTAAGTCTCAGCTTCTACCCCTGATAATGTGGCTAAGAGAGTTACGGGAAAAAGCCCTGTGACAATTTATGATCTGATGTCCTTAATTTTTTTCCTTCCGAGTGGTTCAACATCTCTCCGGTAGATTGGTCACCCGATAAGTGACCATTTTGCGTTAATCCTGCTAGAGGTGCCATTTTTATGTCGCTGCCAATAAAATCTAGCCAATTTTTGCACATTCTCGAATAAAATACCTACTTTACAGTCAAGTTTAATCAAAAAACAGCCATTACTTGCAATCCCTCATTCTTAGCGACCAATTTCCGGAACGAAACAACGCGCCAATCATTCCGGAAAGTTTTTCTCGGCTCAACAAACCTCGTATGGCTTAACATTCTCCACCAATAATGCCCTCAGTATTAATTCCAATAGGAGACAGTAATGACCAAAGAAAACCAAAATATGCTGAGGATTCTTCGACGCAAACAGGTGGAAAGCCGCACTGGGCTTTCCCGTTCTACTATTTATGCTCGCATTGCAGAGGGTTCGTTTCCTCGTTCCATTGATTTAGGCGGCGGCAGAGCAGTCGGTTGGGTGGAGTCTGAAATTGATGCATGGCTTCAAGCGCGGATTGAGAGCAGCCGAAAATTGGTTTAGTAGGAGAGACAAAATGCACACAAAAAAATTATACAAAAGCAAATTCAATCACGGCGAAAAATGGATTGGCCAACGTATCAAGATAGCAATCATCATTATCATCTGGCCAAATCACCCACGCTTGACCCGCAAGCTAAACCGCTTTACGGCTTGCAGTTATTGGCACAGCATCCGCAAACTGTCACTTTAATCGTGGAGGGAGAATATCCGGCAGATGCTATCAATCGGTATTTAAGTAAACAAAACAGCCATTATCCATTTTTTGCGGCGACCAGCAGCAGCGCAACCAGCGCAGATTATGCCAATTGGGGGCCATTAGCTGGCCGTCAATGTCTGATCTGGCCAGATAATGATGTGATGAAGCTGCACTATGCCCAACAAGTTCGCACTAAACTGGAAAAATCCGATTGCCCAGTAGAACAGATTGATGCCCCAAATCTGAAATTACCAGAAGACGGCGACTGCGTGGACTGGCTCAAAGTCAATGCATTTATGAAAGCCACTGATATTTTATCTCTGCCTCACCTAAAGCCTGCGCCTTTACCATTACCAACTGCACCTACTGAAAACGATGAGGAAACAATCACAAAATTAGCGGCGTCACACCATTGGAATATGACCGAGTTAGAATCACCACCGCCAAAGAATTGCACATTCGCCCTACCACCCTAGACAATTTGGTAAAAGCTACGCGCACCGTTAATCAAAAAGAAAATAGGACGCCTTTTACAGAGTGTGAACCGTGGCATGAACCTATTCAACCAGATGTTTTACTTAACGAGATCAGTGACACCATTAATCGCTTTATTATTTGCTCGCCGGAAACCACTTATGCCGCTACTTTATGGATCGCTATGACTTGGTTTATTGATGTAATCTTGATTGCTCCACTGGCCGTCATTACAGCACCAGAGAAAAGGTGTGGCAAAAGCCAATTATTATTTTTGTTAGGCCGCTTAGTAAATCGCCCATTATCAGCTTCCAATATTACACCTGCGGCTCTATTTCGCTCAATTGACGCTTGGCAACCGACACTATTAATCGACGAGGCCGACGCATTCATGCGCGAAAATGAAGAATTACGTGGCATTATCAACTGTGGCCACACCCGAGACTCTGCCAAAATTATTCGTGTAGTCGGTGATGATTTCACACCTACAGCCTTTAACGTATGGGGAGCGAAAGCATTATCTGGCATTGGTTATTTATCAGATACGATTATGGATCGCGCTATAACATTAGAGTTACGACGAAAATTGCCTCATGAAAACATTCAGCGGTTGCGCCACGCTGAAGTTCACTTATTTAAAACTTTGAACGCAAAACTCGCTCGGTTTGTCCAGGATTATGCAGAGAAAGTTCAAGAAGCGAGACCTGAATTACCTGATAGCCTCAATGATCGAGCTCAAGATAATTGGGAACCGCTGTTCGCCATTGCTGACGTTACTGGTGGAGAATGGCCGAAGCGATCTCGTTCAGCTGCAACCTTAATTTCAGGTGATCACGAGCAGTCACAAAGTATCGGAGTTGAACTACTGCAAGATATTCAAGAAATTTTTGAAACTCAAAGTACCGACAGATTATCATCTTCTGAACTTATTCGATTATTTTGTACCGATGAGAAAAACCCTGGACAACTTATAACCGCGGTGTCCCAATTAGACCCGCATGCCTACCCTTATAAATTTTCATATATAATTTAAATTTTTGTTTTAGGAGGAAACGGAGATTGTGTTGGGCAGGAACTGAATTTTGATATTGATTTAGGAGATAAGCGCTTAGTAAGCGGGCAAAAAGTTGTTAAAAGACCTTGGTGACAAGCCAAGTGCGTCAATACTCGGCTGCCTGTGGTAGTT
>CAVQTK010000004.1:0-48001 GCA_963716455.1 uncultured Pseudomonadota bacterium | reverse complement strand
TGTAAGAACAAATCTCTCTGGTCAATTTCAGTTACAATGTCAGGACGTAAAGGTTGTATAGCTTGCAATGGGTGCGCGAGTGGTTCTATCGAGGAAACATCGGTTTGGTTCATTTTGGTAACTAATTGGAGAATATTAGTAAGATCATTAGTAAGTGATGATACTTCTGTTTCACTCACCGTTAAACGCGCTAAGTGAGCCGTTTTTTGTACTTCATGTGGATTAATGCTCATGGGAATTCACTTTATTAGTAATAAACCAATTTGATTATAAGCGAACCTTACTTTTATTTTCAATATATGTTTGTGAATCAATAAGTTTTTAAGAATTTTTTTTAATTTATTTGAATATAAACTCACAATTCTGTTAAAATTACTATTTTCCTTACAGATTTCAAGAGAGCACCCTTATGTTTAAGATCCTGCGCGGTTTTTTTTCAGATGATATGGCTATTGATTTAGGCACAGCGAATACTCTCGTTTATATTCGAGATAAAGGGATTGTGTTACGAGAACCTTCCGTCGCGGCAATACGACGAGATTCCTATTCCTCACAAACTAGGGTAGTGGCTGTAGGTTTAGAAGCCAAACAAATGCTGGGACGGACTCCCGGAAATATCACCGCTATTCGTCCGTTAAAAGATGGGGTTATTGCAGCATTCCATATTACTGAAAAAATGTTGCAACACTTTATTCATAAAGTGCATGAGACAAAAATCTTTCGCCCCAGTCCACGAGTTTTAGTCTGTGTACCATGTGGCTCAACTCAGGTAGAGCGACGTGCTATCAAGGAATCTGTACTTGGAGCAGGAGCAAGAGAAGTATACCTTATTGAAGAACCTATGGCTGCGGCCATGGGTGCTGGACTTCCAGTTGAGGAAGCAAGAGGCTCGATGGTAGTCGATGTGGGTGGAGGGACCACCGAAGTTGCAATTATTTCGCTCAATGGCATCGTTTATGCTGAATCAGTTCGGATCGGTGGTGATCGTTTTGATGAAGCAATTGTCAGTTATATTCGGCGTAATTACGGTAGTTTAATTGGTGAGTCTACTGCAGAACGAATTAAACATGAAATTGGTACGGCTTTCCCAAGTAGTGAAATAAAGGAAATTGAAGTTCGTGGACGAAACTTGGCGGAAGGTGTGCCACGTAGTTTTACCCTCAACAGCAATGAAATCTTAGAAGCACTTCAAGAACCTTTGGCAGGAATTGTAGGGGCAGTAAGAGGCGCACTCGAACAAGCTCCTCCTGAGTTAGCTGCTGATATTGCTGAACGTGGAATGGTATTAACAGGTGGTGGAGCTTTGCTAAAAGATTTAGATCGGCTCTTAATGGAAGAAACTGGTTTGCCTGTAGTAGTAGCAGAAGACCCATTGACATGCGTAGCTAGGGGAGGCGGACGTGCTTTAGAGTTAATGAAATTATCACGTCACGATTTCGTTTCGAGAGATTAGTTTAAAAGCAGGAGTACTGGGCTATTAAGCGGATTTTTAAACGAAGTTCAGTCTCTGGAACGAAGGCCCTGTTCTTGAGTTTTCTAGCTCTTATTTTAATGTTTTTAGATCATCGCTCTGAATACCTGCATAATTTGCATGCTAAATTATCAGTGATGGTTTTTCCTATTCAAGTTCTAGTAGATACTCCTATAAAAGTAATTAATTGGGTTAGTACCGGTTTTACATTGCAGCGCCAGTTACTAGAGGAAAATGCACGTTTAAAAGTACAAGCAGTGTTCCTGGAATCAAAATTGCAAAAACTGCTTACTTTAGAACGTGAGAATGCACAATTACGCGAGTTACTGCAATCGACTTCACAAGCCACTGGAAAAGTTGTTATTGCTCAATTATTGGCGGTAGATCTTGATCCACTTGTTCAACAAGTGATTTTGGATAAAGGTGTAAAAGATCATATTTATTTAGGGCAGCCCGTGTTAGATGCTTATGGAGTTCTTGGACAAGTTATTAGTGTGGGACCCCTAACGAGTAGGGTATTATTAATTAATGATATGCAGAGCGCCGTGCCAGTGCAAAATTATCGCACCGGTTCGCGAGCAATTGCAGTTGGTTTAGGCTATTCTGGCAAACTAAAGTTAATTAACGTGCCCGAAACTAAAGATGTCCAAGAAGGCGATTTATATGTGGCTTCAGGATTAGGTTTGCGATTTCCGGTAGGCTATCCAGTGGGTGTAGTTAGTAAGTTATCTCAGGAGCTAGGAGATCGTTTTGCTACTATCTTGTTGATTCCGTCTGCTCATATGGATAAAACGCAACAGGTGCTATTAGCATGGCCTGAGCAAGCGTCTTTTGATATAGCAGTGCAAAAACAATTAAATCAATCTATGTTTGGGAACTAGCCATGAAGGAAAGAGTGGGGGAAAGACTATCTGATAATTGGTATTAGTTTATTATTAGGGATGATGCTGACTGTGTTACCTTTACCAAATTGGGCGATATGGGCTAGACCAAGTTGGATATTATTAATAGTTATTTTTTGGGCAATGGTAGCGCCGCACCGCTTTGGCATTGATTTCTTGGTTTGGCTTGGTGTGTTGGGCTGTTTATGGATTTTTTAACCGGCACTTTATTAGGTCAGCAAGCCTTATTTAACCTGCTTTACTGCTTATTTTATTATTAAACTCCAGCGAAGATTCATGAATATGCCAATTTTTCAACAGATGTGCTTAGTGCTATTATTAGTTGGAGTTAATTTGGTTATAAATCGATGGGTAGTGCTGTTTGTGGAACATTCCCCCGTTTATTGGAAATTTTGGTTAACCGCTTTTTCTAGTGCATCAATTTGGCTTTCTGGATTATTAAATATATATCAAAATAGATTTCATTTAGTAGCAGTCGTATAATATCCTAGGAAATAACCACCATACAATTGAGAAGATTGTAATTTTTCTAAACTTTCGAGGTAACACGCATGAATCAAGATAATTCATTAGAATTTGCAACACAATCATTATTAGTTCCCGCAAATTTAAATGAACAGCAGCTGGAAGATGTGCTTGGCAAAGTTATGACCAGATCGGTTGATAGTGCCGATATATTTTTACAAGCCTCACGTGGTGAAAGTTGGACCTTAGAAGACAGCATTGTAAAAACGGGTGATTTCACTATTGACAGAGGTTTCGGATTGAGGGTGATGAGTGGTGAAAAAACCGGATTTGCCTATGCAGATGAAATTGCTCTATCTGCTCTTCAGAATGCTGCTTATTCAGCACAAAGTATAGCTCGGGGAAGCCATAGTGGTTTAACACGTTTGCCAAGACAAATTGCTGCGCCTCGTTTGTACCCGGAGATAAATCCCATCGATACTTTGGCTGAAAAAGATAAAATTGCATTACTACACCAAATAGACTCAAGAGCGCGAAGTTTAGACCCGCGAGTTCAACAAGTAATGGTTACTTTAAGTGCTAGCTACAATATTATTTTGCTCGTAAACAGTGAAGGAGTTTTAGCTGCAGATATTCGACCTTTAGTTAGTCTTTGGGTGAAGGTTATTGCTGAAGAAAAAGGGGCGCCGAGAACGGGGCAGTGCAGGGGGAGGCGCGAGATCGGGTTATGAAATTTTTACCAATCAACAAAAACCTACAGAATATGCTGAAAAAGCAGTCCGGCAGGCTTTACTTAACCTTAATGCTAAAGAGGCTCCGGCAGGGACGATGCCAGTGGTTTTGGGTCCTGGTTGGCCGGCAGTATTGTTACATGAAGCAGTTGGCCACGGTCTGGAAGCAGATTTTAATCGTAAGGGTAGCTCGATCTTTAGCGGACGATTAGGAGAAGGTCATTTCACCGTTATGTACTATTGTCGATGATGGAACTATTCCAGGACGTCGGGGTTCGTTAACTATAGACGATGAAGGCATTCCAGCGCAAAACACCGTGTTGATAGAAAAAGGCATATTAAAAAATTATATGCAAGACCGTCTCAACGCTCGTCTTATGGGCATGCAACCAACGGGTAATGGACGCCGTGAATCTTATGCCCATTTGCCTCAGCCGCGAATGACTAATACTTATTTGCTGCCCGGCGAACATCATCCGGAAGAGATTATTGCTTCGGTGGAGCGAGGGATATATGCGGTTGATTTTGCAGGTGGTCAAGTAGATACCACTTCCGGTAAGTTTGTATTTACTACCAGCGAAGCATATTTAATTGAGCGAGGTAAAATTACTACACCCGTTAAAGGTGCAACTTTAATTGGTAATGGGCCTGCTGCTTCGAAACGTATTTCTATGGTTGGAAATAACTTGGAATTAGATTGCGGAATTGGTAGCTGTGGCAAAGGTGGACAAACTGTGCCAGTGGGAGTGGGGCAGCCTACTTTGAAAATTGATGCTTTGACAGTGGGTGGTGTGGATTAATCAAACATTAGACTCATATTTATTCAAATAAACATCCGGTATTTCCCAGCATTTCCATTGCAAAGATCATTAAAACTCAATATCATAGTTCATTAGCAAATTCTCGGTCTTTTTCGTATCTAGGTGCGAAATGGGGTTTAAATCGGAGGATTGCAAGTGTCAATCAAATTCTTTATGAGTCCAAATTAAAAGAATTTGATTAATTTTTTAGTAATGTTAATAAGGAGTTTATAACAATGACAGCTATGAAAAAAATAACAGGATTAGGAATTGCTGCAGTAGCCGCTGCTAGTTTTGCATTGGTTTCTACTTCTGCTTCTGCCGCCACTCACCATAAAGAAAGTAGCAAAAATGTAAAATGCTATGGAGTAAATAAATGCAGTGGCAAAGGGAACGGAAAGAATGATTGTCAGGGGAAAGGGTATGTATCCGTTTCCAAGAAAGCCTGTGATCAACTTGGCGGCTCTACACAACCAACAAAAGATGGCAAAAAAGATGGCAAAGATGGCAAAGATGGTAAAGACAGTGGAAGTACTTCTAATTCAAGTTCAACCACTATTTCTACCCCAGAAGCTTCCAATGAAAGTAATCAATAAATTGGAATGAAAAAAGAAAGCCCGATATGTATGTATTGGGCTTTTTTATCTAAGAGAAACAAAAATGACAGACAACTTATGTTTTCCACGACCTTATTTGGGTTTTGGTCTTGGTTTACGTACAGCCCATTGTCAAACGATTTTAGAAAACAAGCCGGCTATTGATTGGTTTGAAATATTAACTGAAAATTACCTGGTGCCTGGCGGGAAGCCTCTAAATGATTTAGAAAAGATTCGCGTTGATTACCCGATAGTAATGCACGGAGTTTGACTATTTATTGGAAGCAATGATTCTTTAGATTTTGAATACCTTGCCCAATTAAAAGGACTCGCTAAGCGTTTTGAGCCTTGTTGGATTTCGGATCATTTATGTTGGACTGGAGTCAAGCAGCATAATTTACATGATCTATTACCATTACCCTATACAAAAGAATCCATTCGTCATGTTGTTCCTCGCATTAAGCAAGTTCAAGATTATCTACAGCAGCAAATTCTATTAGAGAATATTTCTAGTTATGTATCCTATAAAAATCAAGAAATGACAGAATGGGAATTTTTAGTAGAGGTGGCAGAGCAATCCGATTCTCTCATCTTATTAGATATTAATAATATTTTTGTAAACTCGTATAATAATCACTTTGATCCCATGGATTATATTCGGCATGTTCCGCAAAATCGGGTGATGCAATTTCATTTAGCGGGTCATACTCAATATGAAGATTACATTGTTGACACACATGATGCGCCATTGTGGATTCTGTATGGGATTTATATGCTCAAACAATTGCCTTATTAGGCAATGTGTCAACAATGATTGAACGCGATGGGCACATACCTCACTTAGCGGAATTATTAATTGAACTGGAACATGCTCGCCAACTGGCAGACAAAGTAAAGTTGGAAAGGATTTGAAATGAGTTCGTTAGATAAAATCCAAGAACAATTTCAAAATTACATATTAGGCAATTCTGAAGAGATAATGAATGCGATCCAGGAAACCCCTCGACTTAGTGCCCAAGATCGTCTCGAGATCTATTGTAATGCTTATAGCACAAGACTCTTGGAAGCTTTAGAAAGTGATTTCCTTGGGGTCAAGAATTTGCTGGGAGAAAAACAATTTCAGCAATTAGGTCAGGATTATTTGCAATCTTATCCCTCAACTTATCGTTCTTTAAGGTGGATTGCCAACCATTTCATAAATTTTTTGACGCAAACGGCTCCATATCGAGACAATTTAATTTTAATTGAGATGGCTCGATTTGAGTGGACACTACTTACTCTATTTGATGCTGCCGATTCGGCTATTGTCTCTATAGAAGAAATATCAGCCTTACCTCCTAATTTATGGCAAAATATGCGCTTAACATTACAGCCTGCTTTACAGCGTATTGATTTATATTGGAATGTTGTTTCCATTTGGGAAGCTGTAGTACAGCAAGGAATTGTTTCTCCCCAGCCACAAAAGGCTGCAAACCCTGTTTCATGGCTACTGTGGCGCTCTTCAAATTGGGATGTGTTATTTGTCTCTTTATCTGTAGAAGAAGCTTGGGCTTTGGATGCGGTTAGTGCTGGCAATACATTTGGTTTTATTTGTGAAGGCTTGTGTGAGTGGATAGATGAAAAACAGGTAGCCCAGCACGCAGCTTCATTACTAAGGGCTTGGATTGAACAAGGAATGGTTGCAACTGTAGGGGTGCTATGAAATATTTAAAAATAATAGGAATCAGTATTGTAGTACTCAGTCTTTTATTGTTAGGCAGCATTCTAATTATTGTTAATGGAATTAATTCAGAGACTATAAAAAAACAAGCAGTTGCTTGGATATCGATGCAAACAGGGCAGTCTTTACAAATTAATGGCAAAATTCACTGGTCTTGGTTTCCATTGCACATCAGTTTAGATGAAGTTGAATTAAGCGCATCAGAAGATGATATCCAACCTTTTGCAAAAATAGACAATGTGATGTTATCGATAAAATGGTTGCCCTTGTTGTCAAGAAAAGTAGAGATTGAAAAATTAATCCTTTATCGGATGAATTTAGACATTTATCCTGACCGAATGCAATTTAATAAAAGCAGTTTTCCTGATAGAAGTCCCATCTCTTCTTCAAAGTCTTCTACTTCGGTTGCGCATACATTGCCTTTTACAGAAATTGAAGTAATAGATGGACATATTCGTTGGTGGGACAAGAATGAACAGCAAACATGGGATATAGATAATTTGCAATGGCATAGTAAACAAATACAATCCACTAATTGGCTAGCGGTAAATACTCAGTTTCAGTTACAGGCTAATCATCTCAGGTTATTAGACTTACAAGTTAATGCAAAAGGTGATATGCAGTTAGATTTTAGAAATACCCAATATCGTGCGAGGAATATAGTTTTAGATACGCAGTGGTTAAACAAAAGCTTTTCTTTATTGGGTGATGTTAATTTAAATGTTGCCAAAGAAAATCTTATTGTAGATAAGTTAAGAGTAAACAGCGATGCTTTACAAGTCATAGGTAATATTAGCGGTAAACAGATTTGGCACAATCCTTCCTGGATTGGTAAAGTTGAAGTCTCTTTGCCAAATTTGCGTGATTGGCTTCCAGCGAGGTATTTTTTAAATCTCAAAGATGCCAATTCTAGTATTCTAAGAAACCTTGATCTTAACACTCAATTTCAAATAACTAACAATTCATGGCTATTCAATTCCTTGCAGGCTAGGGTGGATGACACTGCTATAGGTGGAAATGTAGACTGTAAAGGACTGCCCAATTTTTTGTGTAATTTTAATCTAAAACTCTCTACATTAAATTTAGATAATTATTTACCCTTTATTGAAGGGATTGAAAATATTAAGGAGAAGCAGAAGCCTGAATCACCCCCCACCAATCTTTTAGGCACAGGCCCTTCACCTTTGGCTGCACCTTCGCCAGCTACATCTAGACTGGAAGGAGTTTTGGCTATTGACCAATTTATATTTCATGGAATCAATTTAACTCAGTTTTCTGCCCAACTAGTGGGTAAGCCGGGAATTATGCATTTTAGTGACATAAAGACTCAGCTAGGAGAAAATAAGGTCGATGGTCAAATAACCTTAGATTTACGTCAGGCAACACCCTGTTATTTGGTTGATATGAATTTATCCAATATAAATTTAGCCCAATTGTTAGGTTCTTCTTGGATTCGTGGTTCTTCCAATCTGGCTTTACGCGGAAGTATGGCAGGAAACACCGAGGCAGCATTACTTAAAACCTTACAAGGAACTATGAAATTTACAACCTATAATGGATCTTTACAAAATATAGATCTAACCCATCCGTTAAAAGGTGCTTCGCGATGGTTTTCACACTCCAAAAATTCATCCTCCATTAAATCCAAAGATACTTTATTTTCTGAACTTACTTTTACTGCTGAGGTTAATCATGGTTTACTCAACAGTAGAGATTTATTGTTAAAAGCAAAAAATTTTCAAGCTGAAGGTAAAGGCAATATTAACCTCATAGATAAAACCTTGCATTACCGAGTTTTAGTTAAAACTACAAACCAATCAGGAGGGGCAAATAGAATAGGTTTTTCCGTTCCTTTTTTAGTCAGTGGTCCGTTGTCTAAACCCATATTAACAACGGATTTGTCGGCTGGAGCGAGTGTTTTTATTCAACAACCCTTCTCATCAAAGGTTTTAAAACAGGGTTGGGAAGATTTATTTAAACAGGGTCATAGCCATGATTAATTATCCTTCGATAAACCCAGTGGCTATTCAAATAGGTCCTATTCTCGTCTTCTGGTACGGTATTATGTATTTAGTGAGTTTTATAGGTGCTTGGCTGTTAGCTCTACTTCGGGTAAGACAGCAACCTAAAAATTGGACTTCTACTCAAATCAGTGACTTAATTTTTTACTGCGCGATAGGGGTAATTCTTGGAGGACGTTTAGGATATGTCTTATTTTATAATTTACCTTACTTTTTGAGCCACCCTGTAGAAATATTTGCTATTTGGCAAGGAGGGATGTCTTTTCATGGCGGATTAATAGGTGTATTAATAACTTTATGGGCTTTTAGCCGAAAATTGCATCGATCTCTTTGGGATCTAACTGATTTCGTTGCACCATTAGTTCCTTTAGGGTTGGCGGCAGGTCGTATTGGTAATTTTATTAATCAAGAACTGTGGGGAAAAATAACTACGGTCCCTTGGGGCATGGTTTTTCCCCTAGCGGGTCCAGAACCTCGCCATCCTTCGCAATTGTATGAGTTTTTTCTTGAAGGGATAGTTTTATTTATTATTTTGTGGTGGTTTTCCTCTAAACCTCGACCTCGCTTTGCTGTTTCCGCTGTTTTTTTATTGTGCTACGGGATGTTCCGTTTCATTGCAGAATTTTTTCGGCAACCTGATCCCCAATACGGTTTTATTGCCTTTGGTTGGTTGACTATGGGGCAATTGTTATCTTTCCCTATGATTGGAGTAGGGTTAGTAGCTTTATTATGTATTTATTACCGACCTTGTCATTTGGCTGAACATTCAAAATAATCATTTTGAGATTTTAAAATGCAACAATATTTAGAATTTTTGCAATATATTATGGCGAAAGGAGTGAAGAAAACCGATCGCACCGGCACAGGCACCCTCAGTATTTTTGGGTATGACATGCGCTTTGATCTCACAGCGGGTTTCCCTTTGCTAACGACAAAAAAATTACATATTAAGAGTATCGTTTATGAATTGTTGTGGTTTTTGCGCGGTGATACCAACGTCAAATATTTACAGAATCACGGAATTTCAATCTGGGACGAATGGGCTGATGCTGAGGGAGAATTAGGGCCTGTGTATGGTAAGCAGTGGCGGCGATGGCAGGGTGCTGATGGGCGCATTATTGACCAAATGCAAGAGTTGCTGGAACAAATTCGCAATAATCCAGATTCACGACGTTTAATTGTCAGCGCTTGGAATGTGGGAGAGCTAAAGCAAATGGCTTTGCCTCCTTGTCACTTATTATTTCAATTTTATGTTTCCCAAGGACGATTATCTTGCAAGTTAACGCAGCGTTCAGCGGATGTGTTTTTAGGTGTGCCCTTTAATATTGCTTCTTATTCTCTGCTAACTCACATGATTGCTCAACAATGTGACTTAACCGTTGGTGAATTTATTTGGTCAGGAGGAGATTGTCACATCTATCTAAATCATATGCAGCAAGTGCTACAGCAGCTGCAACGCGTACCCCATTCTCCGCCTATATTACACTTTTGTCGTAAACCCGCCTCATTATTCGATTATCAATTTGGCGATGTCGAATTTTTACACTACAATCCCCAGCCAGCTATTTCCGCACCCATCGCGGTATAAAAAACCCGCGTTGAGTGGCTGGCGATTTATTAGAGTTCTTTCCAAAATCTTTCGAGGCTTAAGATTAATAATGTTTTAATATTGACTAGTTATACTGGTAGGAGATAAATAAACATAGCAGTATAGAAATGCCAAATTCGAAACAAGTTGCCGAAAATTCTTAAAATCATTACAGATACTTATTTTTTAGGCTCGGCCAATATTCAGCCGTTATCCCGCTCTAAATCTGTTTTTGATGACCGTGTATTTATTAATAAATCATTATTTTTTAGAAAAGAACGACAACGTTCGTGGAAGCATTAGTTGATGTGCCTTTAAAAAAATTAAGGAATGAGCGTATCTTTGAATATCGCCAAGAGAATTTAATGATGATGCTGGAAGATAAAAACCAGGATTATCGAGAAAAGCTGCGTCAGTTTCATCATCGAGAAGCTACCTTTTCTGCGAGTGCTATGGCGGCGAATTGTGCGGAAATGTGTTGTTTTGGATTGAAATATGTCATGGAGAATAAAGAATTTATTACTAATCAACCGTTGGAAGTGATGAATTTTATGGCGCCTATGGAGCATTATTTTTTGGTCCTGGGCAGAGATCCAAGTATTCAGGTCGGCGACTATAAGCGTTGGAATTCCGATACCCTTATTATCGATCTATGGCTTAATAAGGTCATGACTCTGCAGGAATTTGATCGATTCTGGAAAAAAAAATTCCCTATCATTAATACTTATCCAGAAATGCGCTATTCTGTAAGAAAATGTAAACGTTTTCCCAAAACACTCAGTTTTAATCTGGAAAAACATCTGGATGTGAATTCTTTGAAGGAAGTAAAACAAGACCATCCCTTTCTCACAAAGCACACTAACTTTCGCTAGCAATCCCGTTTTTCTATATTTCTAGATTGCCGCGGCAATCCAGTTTCGGAGCTAGATATTTTATTTGGCGAAAAGGAAATACCTAGACAAGAATAGGCTGCTTCTTCCAGTGAACATCTTGTTTCTGGTGTGCGCTAATACGAAATTTGAAAAGAGGTCAATTAACATTATCAGAATAGTAAGAAAAAATGAAATATAAATTTAGTTTTTTATAAAACTGACAGTAATGGCATGCAATTTACGTTAATATCCCGCTTTTTCCTCAATTTTTTATTTAATACAAATAGTTTTTATATTAGTAAATTCCCTGATCCCTTCTGCAGATAACTCGCGGCCAAATCCTGAATGCTTAATTCCTCCAAAAGGTAAGCGTGGGTCTGAGGCAACATAATCATTCACGTAGCAGGCGCCAGCCTGGATTTTATCTGCGGCTATAGATTCACCCAGAGCGATGTTTTGAGTGAAAATGGAGGCTGCTAATCCATAAGAGCTATTATTAGCAATTTGTATAGCTTCATCTGCATCTTTTGCATCAATTAAAGCTATAACGGGTCCAAAAATTTCTTCCTCCATAGCGGGCATGCCGGGTTTAATATTTTTTAGTACAGTAGGGGGGTAGAAAAAGCCGGGCTGATCAGGAATATACCCACCGGTTACTAATAAAGCTCCCTTTTGTACACAACTTTGCACTTGCTGATGCACTGTATCACGCAGATCAGCTCTAGCTAATGGCCCTAACTTTACCGCGGGATCCGAAGGGTCTCCCATTTTATAAGCCGATAAACGTTGCAAGATTAATTTTTCGAAAGCTTCGCGTACAGCATTAACGACAATAATTCGTTTGGCCGCTATACAAACCTGACCTGAGTTATTTAATCGTGAAGCCACGCAGGTTGAGGCTGCAGCATCTAAATCCGCATCTTCCAAGATTATGTATGGATCACTTCCGCCCAATTCTAATACCACTTTTTTTAAAGCCTGAGCTGCTTCGCTGCCGACGATACGTCCTGCACGTGGGCTTCCTGTAAGAGTAACCCCACTCACTTTAGGATGATGAATAACCTTCGCAGCAGTTTGATGATCGATAATTAAAGTGCGAAATAAATTTTCTGGCAAGTTTGCTTCTCGACATAAATTTTCAATAGCTAATCCTGTTCCAGTAGTGATAGGAGCATGGTTTAATAAGACGCCATTTCCTGCCATTAATGTAGGTGCAGCAAAACGAAATACCTGCCAAAAAGGATAATTCCAAGGCATAATCGCGAAGATAATCCCAAGCGGTTTATAGGTAACATAACTTTTAGTTTTATTGGTTTTTATGCTGCGTGAGGCGAGTAATTTTTCGGCTTCCTCAGCAAAGTAGCGACAAACCCACTGACATTTTTCAATTTCGGCAGTGCTGGCGCTGATTGGTTTGCCCATTTCCTGAGAAATGAGTTGTGCATAACTAACCTTATTTTTTTCCAGCACTAATGCAATTCGCTCTAATGCTGCTGCACGTGTGGAAAAACTCTGTGAGGCCCATTGGATATAGGCCAAGTGAGTTGATTCGATAATATCATTTACTTGTTGCCAATTCATTTCTGCATAAGATTTCAAGAGAGTTCCGTTAACGGGATTGATCGTGTCGATACTCATATGAAACCCTCATAAATTGTTTACGCAATTAACTCACGCGGTTCAAGTAATAGTGCGGTTTGTTTTTTATGTATTTGATTAAGAGTTAAAAAAGTGCCCAGACTAATAAATATTAACCAAATTGCCACTAATTGAAAATGACCAGTAAGGTGATAAAGAAAATTCTCCACTACAGGAGTTAAACCACCGATTATTGACATACCTAAACAGAAACTGAAAGAAATGGCTCGATAGCGATATTCAGTGGCAAATATGTTCTTTAGATATGCGTTAGCGGGACCAAGCAGCATTTCGTTAATAGCTATAAAAATAGCCATAGATAGAAAAGCGAGCTGTCTGTGTGAAATCAAAAATAAGAGAGGATAAGCTAGTATAATCAAGAGACCGCTACTCCATTGCATGATTTTGGAGGGAGAGAATTTATCGGCCATTTTCCCAAATACAATTAAGGAAGAAATAGCAATTAAAATTAGCAAAGTTTGGGATATCATTAATTCATGACTTGTAATTATCCCCTTAGCCATTAATACTGGATTGATAAAAGTCAAAACAGTGGTATATAAGAGAGTAGCATAGCCACCGATAAAAAATCCGGCTAGCAATTCAAGCGGGTATTTCTTAAACATATTGCAGGAACTTTGTTTTTTCAGATCAGCAGCTTTAAAGACGGGAGTCTCAGCTAAATCTTTACGATAAGCAATCACTATAATACCGACTAAGCAACCCAAAATAAATGCAATTCGCCAACTCCAAGCAGGCATAGACTTTGCTGTAAACCATATTCCCATTAAAGATGCTAGCAAAGATCCCGCCAACATTATGGCAGTTAATAAACTACTTGCGAATCCTTCCTGTTGCTTTTTTGCATGTTCAACTACATAAATTCCTGCGCCATTATATTCCCCGCCAAAACAAAAATATTGTATGCTCTTAAAAAATACAAGTAAAACCGTCGCTGCTATCCCCCATTGGTCATAAGTTGGTAGAACTCCAATGCCCAAAGTTGCCAAAGCAATGCCATACATGGAAATCAACAGTGCTTTACGTCTTCCTAATGTATCACCTAGATAACCGAACACAATTCCACCTAAAGGCCGGACAAACATAGCTATCATCAAAATGAAGTATCCCTTAACTAAGGATTGGTAAAGCGTGTCACTGGGGAAAAATAAGGGCGATAATATGGGTAGAAAAATACTCATTAATGCATAATCATAGTATTCAATCATGGTGCCTAAGGCAGCAGCAAAAAAAGATTTTTTAGTCAGTATTTGCATATATCTCTCTCCTCGAATTCTTTAAAAGATTATGTTACATACTATATTACTGATCGGATTTTAGGTCCACTACATGATTATGGTGAGGAAGCATACGAGATTGTGGACAAGATTCAAAGCATGCGTTATGATCCCAAAATTAACAGGCAAGAGATATAGGATTTAACATGGAAGTTGCCAAATTATTAACAACCAGCCCGCTTTTTTCTAATTTGAGTTTGACAGCTATTTATCGATTAGCTGAACTTGCTCAAATCAAAATTTTTCACCCAGGAGAGATCATCATTAAAGAAGGTCACGCTGGCTTAGGTTGTTTTATTATCGTTAGCGGAAAAGTGGAAGTTGTTCAAGCTATCGATACTTCCACTCCGCAAGTAATAACTCAACTAGGAATCAACGAGATTATTGGTGAGCTTTCAGTAATTGATGATCAGCCCTATTCATTCTCGGTACGCGCCATAGAAGAAACCCAATGCATTATGATTGAACAATGGGATTTTAAAGCACAAATGCAAGCTTATCCAGAAATTGCACTGCAGTTATTACCCGTATTGGCGAGGCGCTTACGTGCATTAAATGAAAAAAAATATGTAAGGGAAGTATAGTGGCAGAAGAAAATGGGACTCCATTTCGGAAAAGTGCCCTAGAGTATGTAACCGCGCCATTGGCCTTAGATGAAATGATTCAAATTACTCCGCCCTCTGCATGGATTTTACTTTTAGCTTGCTGGCTGATTTTATTTACCGTAGTTGCTTGGTTGTTTTTTGGCAGTATAGAAACCCGAGTTCAAGGGCAAGGAATCTTGTGGGGAAAAAATGAAAAAATCATTAGTGTTACTTATGCTGAAAATAATAGTTATGTTAAAGAAGTTAATACTCACACTGGAGCTTTAGTAAACAGAGGAGACATTTTAGCCGACTTATACAATCCGAATTTAGAAAATGAGATAGCGACGACTCAGACCTTTTTAGAAGATCTCCAGCGCCAGCAAGCGCAAGGAGATTTTTTAACCACTCATTTGAGCCAACTGCAGCGCGAAATAAATGTAGAAAAAAGGCGCTTGTTTACTTTGTTAAATAGAAAAAAATTAGCTACTACCCTCATCAGTCCTGTTACCGGAATGGTAGTTAGCGTTCAAGTGCAATTAGGAGATTATTTAGAAAGAGGAAGCGACCGCCTTTCAAATTGTCACCCCCTCTCAAGGTTTGATGGTAATTTTATATGTACCAGCGACACAAGCTAAGCGGGTAGCAGTAGGTATGCCGGTGCAGATAACTCCAAGTATTGTAAACGAACTAGAGTACCGTAAATTGTCAGGCAAGGTGATAGCAATAGATGCGTTACCCAGCACCCCTGAAAGCTTAACGGCAGTTTTAAAAAATCCAAGTTTGGTGAATGAATTTTTACATAATGGACCGATTACTACAGTGCATGTGCAATTATTGCGAAATAATCGCAATGGTTCAGGGTATCAATGGACTTCATCCCATGTCCCAAATTATGCACTTACCTCGGGGACGCTTGTTCAAGCTCAAATTATTACTCAACGTCAGACTCCGCTATCATTAATTTTTCCTTTTTTCAATAAAAGACCTTAGCGAGGCGTTGAATGATTCTAAGTGATTTTATTAAACGACTAAAATTTAAAAAAGCTCAGCGAGTAAAAACACCTACTATTTTACAAATGGATAATGCGGAATGTGGTGCTGTAGCATTAGCTATTATTCTCGGTTATTACGGTCGATACATTCTTCCTTCAGAAGCACGTGAAGCCTGCGATGTAACTCGCGATGGCAGTAAAGCCATTAATATTATAAAAGCTGCAAGACATTTTGGTATGGACGCGCATGGCATGCAAATAACCATGGATACCATTAAGATTGTGCCCATACCATTTATAGTTTATTGGGAATTTAATCATTTTTTAGTGGTAGAAGGTTTTTCTGATGAAAAAGTTTATTTAAATGATCCTGCCACGGGCCCGCGCACGGTAAGCTATCAAGAATTTGATCGCAGCTTCACTGGAGTTGTTTTATTTCTTACTCCAAGTACGGATTTTCATCCCGGTGGAGAAGCGGATCCTTCGATTATTAAGCTAGTTTGGCGAAATTTATATCCTTCGTGGTTTAGTTATTTGTTTATTCTCTTGGCAGCTTTGGCTTTAGTGCTGCCCAATTTTGCTTTGGCCTTTTTCACAAAAGTATTTATAGATAATATTTTGATTAATAACCAACGCACTTGGATTGTAGCTTTTATATTTGGCATGATGCTCAGTGCAGGAATGATTGGCTTATTAACCTGGATTAAAAGACATTATTTAAATCGGCTCTATATAAAATTAAAATTAACCGGGGTCACGGATTTTTTTTGGCATCTAATACATTTGCCATTAAATTTTTTTCAGCAACGTGCTTCAGGCGATATAGCCGAGCGAATTGAAGCTTATAATCGTTTGGCGAATATGTTAGCTAATCAAGTGACCAACAATATTGTGGGTCTATTTACTATGAATTTTTTTGCCATAGTGATGATTTTTTTGAATTGGCAATTGGCTTTGGTAAATATTGGCATGGCTGTGCTCAATTTTTTGTTAGTTGGATTTTTTTCGCGGCATCTTACCGATATAGGAAGGAGTTATGCACAAAATGAGGGGAAATTGGCTGGAATTGAAGTCACCGGCATACAAATTATCGAGACTCTTAAAGCCAATGCTTTAGAAGATCAATTTTTTAACCAATGGGCATCTTACCATGCCAAAAAAATAGCTAGTCATCAAAAAGTAGAAATATACACAGCTTGGTTGCGCATCATCCCCACCTTTCTTCGTGGGATTAACACATTAGTGCTACTTTGCTGGGGAAGTTGGTTTATTATCCAAGGAGAGTCAACCGTAGGTACTATTATTGCTCTACAAATATTATTGCTGGGCTTTAACAAGCCACTTGACGAATTATTAGAGCTAGGGGAAAGTCTTTACAAATTAAAGGGAGATGTTGCTCGAATTAGAGATATTAATAATCATACTATTGAACATATTTTGAATGCTTCAACACAAATTACACCTTTACTTGAGACCGATAAGCCCTTATTAGAATTAAGTTCAGTGAGCTTTGGCTATTCTCGATTAGAGCCCCCTATCTTTACCGATTTTTCTTTCAGTATAAATCCAGGAGAACGAGTTGCCATAGTGGGACCATCGGGAGGGGGGAAATCAAGTTTGTCGCGTTTAATTTGCGGACTTTTTGCGCCTTGGGCCGGAGAAATCAGTTTAAATGGTGTCCCACTAGCAAATATTTCGCGAGCTACTTTTGTTGACTGGGTAGGTTTGGTTGATCAGCAAATTTTTTTATTTGCCGCCACAGTTCGAGATAATTTAACTTTATGGGATCGGCAAATTACCAACGCTCAAATATATCAAGCATTAGAAGCAGCTTGTGTGGCAGATGTGATTGCCGAACGTGGGGGCTTAAGTTGTATGATTGAAGAGGGTGGAAGAAATTTTAGTGGAGGACAAGCACAGCGAATTGAAATTGCACGAGCCTTATTACACAATCCTCGATTGCTCATACTGGATGAAGCTACATCTGCCCTGGACCCGATGGTAGAAAAAAAAATCTATGATAATTTGAAGAAAAAACGTTGTGCATTACTTATTATTGCTCATCGTCTCAGTGCTGTTCGTGATTCTGATCGAATTATTGTAATGGATAATGGAAAAATTATTCAACAAGGTCAGCATGAATCTTTAATGCATGAACCTGGTTTATATCAAGAATTAGTGAGTTTAGAAATCCAATGACTAAAAGACGATTGCTACAATCGGTATTTAATAATGAAGTCATTTATCGAGAGACTTTTACTACAGAACACGATTTGTTATTTGCGGTTTGTGAATTAATTGCCAAACCAAAAAAGATTAAATTAATACGCCCTATATTATCAACTGATTCATCCAATTTAATTGATTCTATTCATCAAATTGCTGCCGCTGCAGATATCCGCGTCCGCAAAGTTTTGTTAAAAAATAAATGGTGGCAAAAAGATAGTGGGGCTTTGCTCGGGTTTTATCAGGGTAATCCTTGTGCACTACTCTCTAAAAGGCAAGGAGGTTACAAATTAGTGGATTTAAAACGCGGAAAAACCCTAAAAGTTAATGAGAGAATAGCTAGACAATTGGCTGTAGAGGCTTATTATTTTTATATTCCTTTACCAGTGCAGGTTCATTCCATCAAGGATTTGTTTAATTTTGCCTTCAGTTTTTTAAAACGAGATTTTTGGTTTTTTTTAGGTGTAGAAGCATTAATAAATTTATTTGCATTAGTGGTTCCCATTTCTATGGGATATCTTTTTTCTACGGTAGTGCCACATGCAGATGTGTTGCTTCTCGATCAAATAGTTTTTATTTTATTAATGAACACTGTCATTATAACTTTATATAATATTGCGCAAGATGCGGCTTTAATTCGCTTTCGCTTCAAATTAGAATCTATTATTCAACCAGCAATTTGGGATCGAGTTTTAAAATTTTCAACCCAATTTTTTCGACGATTTTCTGCAGGTGATTTAGCTTTTAGGGCAGGGATAATTAAGGAGATTCAAGATTCCTTAACCCGTTCTTCATTAGTATCAATTGTGAATGGAGCCATGTCTATTATCATTCTTGCCTTATTGTTTTATTACAATGTTTTATTAGCATTAGCAGCATTAAGTTTAGCATTTATTGTGGTGGTAACGGTCATTATTATAAATTACTATCAATTAGTGCATATGCGCAGACTATATTATCATTTTGGTAATTTTATCAATATTGTGTTTGAAATATTGACCGGAATGTTAAAAATTCGCATTACTAATGTCCAAAAAAGAGTATTTGATTTATGGATTGAACAATTAGCACATAGAAATCATGCTGAATTCCGCGTGAAAAATTATTTGGGATGGATAGAAACCTTTATCAGTGTAATGATGGTGATCAATCCATTGATTTTATTTAGCTTAGTATACTTATTGCAAGAGCATATTACATTTGGAAGCTTTATAGCATTTAACGCCGCATACTCTTTATTTTTTATTAACATCTTGCAAATGAATACCAATATTAGCGAAGCCATTCAAACGATTCCATTGTGTGAAAGAGCTAAGCCGATATTACTGGCTAAGGTGGAGAGAGAGGCAAGTCATTCCGATTCTGGAATATTAACCGGTGACATAGAAGTCAGACATATCGTATTTCGTTATCATGAATCAGATAAACCTATTTTTAAGGACTTTTCTTTACAGGTAAACCCTGGTGAATTTGTTGCTTTAGTAGGCCCATCGGGAACTGGAAAATCTACTTTATTTCGATTGCTATTAGGGTTTGAGCAACCGGAAGCGGGTGGAGTTTATTATAACGGAATGAATTTAAAAACCCTTAAATTGTCTGTTGTACGTAAACAAATAGGTGTGGTTATTCAAAATAGCGCCCTGGTTCCAGGAACTATTTTAGATAATATTATTGGTTCAAGTACACAATTAACTCGACGTGATGCTTGGGAGATTGTAGAAAAAGTTAATTTATCCACACTTATTAAGTCTTTACCTATGCAAATGGATACATTAGTCACAGAAGGCGCAATTACGCTTTCTGGAGGTGAGGTACAGCGTTTGATATTAGCACGGGCTTTAGTATTGAAACCTAAGATAATTTTTTTGGATGAAGCAACTAGTAACTTAGATAATACTACTCAGGCAGAAATTCATAGTTATTTGCGGCAATTAAATTCGACACAAATTATCGCGGCGCATCGATTAAGCACTATTGTAAATGCAGATAAAATCTATGTTATGGACAAAGGCTCGATCGTGCAGAGTGGTACGTATCAATCTTTAATGGAACAGCCGGCCTATTTTCGGAATTGGCTAAACGTCAGTTAAGGTAAGAGCTCGGGGTCGCAATGAGATATTGATAGAAAATTGTAATACATAGGGGTCGCATTGACAATTGTCAAAGACCTAGTTTAAGATCTTTTTATTAATAAAAAATTAAGTCATAAATAGCTTTAATTAAGTAGTTGATTTATCATTCTATTTGTATTAAGGAGGAGAAAATGCTATATTTTTTTTAGAACAAGAGTGAAAGGTAGGATTGAAATAAGAGAAGGAGGATAAGTACATGGCATTCGAACAACAAAGCTCAAATCAATTAAGAGAAAAAATTATTAGTCGTATCATGACTGAAAGACATGTTACTCAACAAGAAGCAGAAAAATTACTTACTAAAATCCCACAAGATGATTGGCAGAAAGTAGCAGGTGGAAAAGCGAATCTTTCTACTTATCTTCCTGGGTCTCAATTCAAAGATCCTATGAAAAAACAATAAGTAAGGTAAGTGCAGGCCGTAAAGAACTTTCTTGCGGCCTTTTTATTTCATAACTGTTTACGGGATAGAATGTTCACCCTGTAGTTTGCGAAGTTGACGATTGCAACTGCAGAATTTAGGTTAAAGTGAACGGGCACAACACCATATATCTACCTGTCGAATTCCATGTTTCTGTAACATTTGACTAAGAGCTCTCACGGTATGTCCCGTGGTCATTACATCATCTATTAAAGCGACATGAACAGCAGAAATTTTTTTGCGTAAAGCAAACGCTCCAATCATATTGTGTTTCCTTGCCCGAGCTGATAATTGACTCTGTGGGCGAGTGTTTTTACTGCGATAACAATAATCATAAAGCAAGGGTATTTGTAGTATTTTAGCGATCGGTTTTGCTATTTCCAAAGCTTGATTGAATCCCCTGTGTCGTAAGCGTTGGGAGTATAATGGAATAGGAATAATAAATTGAGGTAAGGATAGATTTTGATATTGTTGTTGAATATCTTCTAGTAATAATTGTCCTAAAATTTTGGCATAGAGTAATTGTTGATGAAATTTAAGCTTAGTGACAAAGTTAGAGATAGGGGGATGGTAGAGAAAAGGAACAATGCTACGCGAAAATGGGGGTGGGTCAACTAAGCAAGTTCCACACTGCTGATTTTTTTCTAATGGCATGGCACATTGAAAGCAGGCGTTTTGGTTTCGAGGCAGATCAGCTAAACAGGGGTTACAGAGCAAATTTTGTGTGATTAATCTTTGTTTACACACTTGACAGTCATCGGAAAAAAACCATTTCAGTAAGTAACCTAAAAGAAATGAACTAGATAGTTTCATTATATTCCTAATTAAAAACAGATATTGCTAGTGACCTTTATAACTTCCTGCAAAACAATCCAGTCTATACCGTAATTATGGTAAAATGTTTTATGTCGACGAAAAATTCTTCTCTATTGGATCGCCGGGCTATAATTAAGGCTTTTAACCAAGCGGCCCATCGCTATAATGCAGCCGCGATATTGCAACGTGAGGTTGCAACGCGGCTGTTTGAACGTTTGGATCTTATGAATATCCAACCCCAAGTCATTCTTGAAAGTGGAGCTAGATCAGGATATTTAAGTGAATTGTTAATTCAACGTTATCCCCATGCCCAAGTTTTTGCAATGGATTGGTCCAGTAATTTGCTGTCTCAATCTGTCACTCCACGGAAAGTGTGTGCAGAGCCGGAAAAGCTTCCATTCCTTTCTGGGACAGTGGACTTGCTGATTTCGAATCTACTTTGGCATTGGATGGATGATAACTGGCTGGGGTTGCAGGAGTGGCATAGAGTATTAAAACCAGGGGGATTATTACTTTTTTCCACTTTGGGACCTGATACTTTAAGTGAATTACAAAATAGTTTTGCGCAAGTTGATACCCATCCACATGTACACCCGTTTCATGATATGCACGATATTGGTGATGCCCTTCTTGCTGCCCAATTTGTTGAACCAGTGATGGATTCCGAGCATTTACATTTAACTTATGCCTCAATTTCTCGCTTAATTCAAGATTTGCGTGATACTGGGGTAACAAATGCAGCACAAGGCAGATGCCGCGGTTTATATGGTAAAAATAATTGGCGGCGTATGCTTAATCACTATCAAAATTTTCACTCTAAAGATCAAAGATTATTGGCAACTTTTGAAATAGTTTATGGATTAGGTTGGGCGCCTGCCGCACCTTTAAGTTATAAAGCTGCAAATGGGGATATTATAATTCCTGTTAAAAAGGGATTACTCAGGCCTGATCCCTTGTTCTTGGCCGTTCGATGACGTTCACGAAGTTCAACATCAATATATCTGTCGGTTATAGCGCTAGAGCTGTGACCGGCATCATCACGCACATGTTCCCGAGGCCTGTGTTTAACGTCTTCTGAAATGCCTGTATGACGTAACCAATGTACGGTTGCTTCTACTAAAGATTCTGCTTCTTCGTTAAAATGATCTTGTTGTAATTGCCAAATAGCTTTATCAAAACAACTTTGAACTATTTTTCGAATATAATTGGTACTAGTGATGGGACCTTTACCTCTTGTTTTAGGTAGAAGAGGGGAGTGGTCTGCTGGAGAAGGAAGTAGAGTAAGTTTGAGGAAGCTTCGCCAACGTTTCAATGAGGCTAGCATGGCGTCGCTTACGGCAATTTGACGTGATTTATTGCCCTTTCCAACAGTCATAAACCACCAATTGCCATCATTATCGCGATGAAAATGATTCATGCTGGGTATCCAGCGCACTGTAGCGGTAAGTTCTGATATACGTAAGTACATGGAATAAAGTATTGACATAATAAACAGAGTTCTTTCATGTGCTAAGGGGCTAGATTCTGCCATAGTTTTTGCAGTTTCTATTACGTATTGCCATTGCAATTCTGATAAACGTCTTATTTTCATTGGGCCTTGATGTCTGCGAATAAATTTACTTTTTTGGCGAATTAGGGCTACAGGATTCACATGAACATATTCTCCCTGTAATAAATAGTTAAAGAAACTACTTAAAATGGCAAATATTTCCTTAATTGTTCCGTATGAAAGTGCAAACTGTTTTATATCCGGAGAGATTCCTCTTCGATGTGCTGATTTTGTGACGGCTGCTACAAATGGTCGCCATTCTGGATTAGCAATCCGTTGCCCGTCTTTTTCTTTAAATCGAGGGGCTTTTTTGATTCCAATCCAAGATAAAGGTGGTCGCTGACAAAAACGAATAAAATCTTCAATATCTGCTTGCTTGAGTTCGGGTAAAGATTTTTTGGCAATTATTCCGCACCATTGTAATAAACGCTCAATTTCTCGTCGATAGGAATTAAAAGTTCCTTGGCTGCCTTGATAACTTTTAAGGAAAGAACTGGCATGGCGAAAATCGTTAGGATTGGCAGGTGAATAATTGGGTGAATTAGCTGAATAAGTGAGAAAACGTTCTAAATTGTCAAATAAAGGTAAAGGGTTTATATTAAGGTCCATGTGGATAAAATAACATATTTTCTTTTTGAAAGAAATTTCAACAGTCGTGGATGGTTTAAATTTGAATAAAAGTTAAGGTCTGTCTATAATTACTTTTGGTGATAATATCAATAAGGAATGAGGGATTAATATATGAAAAAAGTTTTAGCTATATTAGCTTCGCTAATAACCACCGGTGGCTTAATAGCTGGTTGTACTCCTGGAAATAATGTACCTGGCTCTACCGCAGCAGGTGCTGTAGCGGGAGGATTGGCTGGGGGCTTACTGTTCCAAGGTTCAGCTCAGCCTGTAGGAATTATCGGTGGCGCCTTATTAGGGGGAATTATAGGAAATCAAATTGGTCAAAGAATGGACGCTCAAGACCGGGCTTATATGCAAAATGCAATTATCTATACTCCCGTGCATGAGACTTATGTATGGACTAATAGTCGTCGTGGTGTTACTTATCGAGTAATGCCAACCCATGCATATTATACTCGTAATGGTCGTTATTGTCGCGAATATAGAACTCGCACCTATGTTAATGGTGTGTTGCAGCAAACAGCTTATGGCCGCGCTTGCCACTATCCTAATGGCGGTGCTTGGGAAACATATTAATTTATGCACAATCGAAAGTATTTATGGTAAGAGCGCCGTCTTTTCCCTCACTGAGGATGCGGCGCCTTCGCCATCCTGCGAATTTACGCAGGTTATTACGTGAACATCAACTTTCCGTTGATAATATGGTACTGCCCCTTTTTATCAAAGAAGGCAATGACATTAAACAACCCATTTCTGCCTTATCAGGTCATTATCAATTTAGTTTAGATCGTCTTGCTGAGGAAATAAAAACTATTATAGATCTAAACATTCCGGCGGTTATTTTGTTTGGTATCCCCGCATATAAAGATGCACGAGGGTCATCGGCTTTATCTACAGCGGGTATAATTCAAAGAGCTATAAGTGTCATTAAAGAATGGGCTCCGCATCTTGTGGTCATTTCTGATTTGTGCTTTTGTGAATATACGGATCACGGTCATTGTGGAGTGATTGCAGCTCATAAGCAAGGTGAGGTTCTTATAGATAACGATGCTACCTTGGCATTATTAGCCGAGCAAGCTATTAGTCATGCCCATGCTGGGGTTGATATTATTGCTCCAAGTGGGATGATGGACGGAATGGTACAGTCGATACGCCATGGATTGGATCAGAATGGTTTTAGTCATGTTTCTATTCTTAGTTACGCTATAAAGTATGCTTCAGCTTTTTATGGCCCTTTTCGAGAAGCAGCGGGTAGTGGTGCTCCACAGTATGGAGGACGACAGACCTATCAAATGGATCCAGCAAATGCTCGTTGTGGTTTACGTGAAGCTGAGCTTGACGTTTCTGAAGGGGCAGATATGCTCATGGTTAAACCTGCACACACCTATCTCGATATGATTTACCGGATAAAGCAACTTTTTCCCGCTGTTCCATTGGGCGCTTATCACGTGAGTGGAGAATATGCCATGATTAAAGCAGCTGCTCAGCAAGGCTGGATGGACGAACAAGCTGCTATGATTGAAACTTTGTTGGCAATTAAGCGTGCGGGAGCGGATTTCATCATCACTTATTTTGCAAAGACCATTGCAGCATTATCATAAAGGATATAAAAAACTAGGAGTTTTTAATTGAAAGAAGCAAAAGATATTTTTATTGGCGTGGATGGTGGTGGCACTAAAACTAAAATAATTGTCGAGGATATATCTGGAAATTTATTAGGTCAAGCAAGAAGCGGACCGGCTAATATTCGCACTTCAATAGAACAATCTTGGCAATCTATTGACACTGGAGTGGAAGAAGCATTAAGGCAAGCCAAGCTAAAATTAGGTGAGCCTGGCTATCGATTCCATATTGGCTTAGGTTTAGCTGGGACTGAGGATCCCGAGGCTCGAGAAAAATTTTTAGCTAGACCGCATTCATTTGCCACCTTAATATTGGATTCAGATGCTTATGCAGCTTGTTTAGGTGTCCATGAGTGCCAAGATGGTGCAATAATTATAATTGGCACGGGCGTAATAGGCCTTGAATTGTATCAAGGAAAAAGATACATAGTGGGTGGTTGGGGATTCCCCCAAGGAGATAAGGGCGGGGGAGCCTGGTTGGGGATGGAGGCAGTACGCTTAGCTTTCAAACAAATTGATGGTCGTGTGTCTGAAACCGGTTTAATTCGAGCTGTCTTAGCTCATTTTAATAATCGAATGGAAAAAATGGTAAGCTGGTCAACCCGTGCAAGGCCAGTAGATTTTGCTTCCCTTGCGCCCTATGTTACTGATTTTGGTACAAAAAACGATCCATATGCTATTGCTTTAATTCAAGAAGCTGCCCAAGAAATTGATGAAATCGCACAGGCTATGGAAAAGCGTTTACCTGTGGGTCATACTCCATTACCTTGTTGCTTGTTGGGGGGAATTGCTCCTTACATTGAACCCCATGTCAAAGAACCCTTAAAATCACGTTTAGTCTCCAGAAAAGGCGATCCTGCAAAGGGAGCTATTTACATGCTTCGTTTGGATAAATTTTCCTAGTTACCATGAACCAACTCGAGCTGATGCTGCAAACTATTGTAGCCACTATCAAAGAAAATTTATGGTTATTAGGTGGAGGTATTTTGGGTCTATGGTTACTTCAAGGGATAAACTACCTTTTTGGTTATCAATTAAATCAATTTGGCATTATTCCTCGGCGCTGGTATGGTTTAACGGGTATCTTCTGTTCCCCATTTTTGCATGGTAACGCCACTCATTTATTTTTTAATACCATTCCCTTATTAAGTTTAGCTACTTTTATCTTAATCGGCGGGCGAGATTTATTTTATTGGGTTACAATAACAATTATTCTTCTATCTGGATTATTTGTTTGGCTATTTGGACGTCTTGCCTGTCATATAGGTGCTAGCTCCTTAATTATGGGTTATTGGGGATATTTATTGATTAATGCATATCATCAACCGAGCTTTATGGCTATCGCCTTAGCGGCAGTGAGTTTATATTATTTTGGAGGCTTATTTTTTAGTTTATTTCCCTCTTCACAGCAAACTATTTCGTGGGAAGGGCATTTGTTTGGTTTTTTTTCTGGTCTGATAGCTAATTATTTATTTCCTTTACCCGTTCCTTATTAAGTCATGGTTGATAATAGCACTTTAATTATAGGTCCTACCGTCCATATAGAAAATGAGTCATTACCAGAGGCTGCTGTTTGGATAGAAGATGATAAAATTAAGCAGATTTTTTCTGGCATACCACCTATAGATATACCTGCCTTGCGCCTATATTTCCCTTCTGAATATCATTTAATTCCGGGAAGAATTGATTTACACATTCATGGTTTACAAGGTTTTGATATCATGGATGCAACCTCTGAAGCTCTAGAACACATTTGCCTCGGAATAACTAAGGAAGGGACAACCGGTTTTTTGGCAACTACCTTAACGGCAATGCCGGATGAGATTGAGAAAGCAGTATTGAATGTTAAAAACAATGCTTATATTAAAGGAGCAGAAATGTAGGGATTCATCTGGAAGGACCATTTATTTCTCCTCAATTTTGTGGTGCACATCAGCGTGCTTTAGTCTTACTCCCCAATATTGAGCTGTTTAATTATTGGCAAAGTTGTGCAGGTAATCAAATTAAATTAGTTAGCATAGCTCCAGAGCTTGGGCAAAGCATGGATTTTATTCGCCATGCAGCCAATCAAGGGGTTATAGTTGCCATTGGCCATAGTGGAGCGACTTTTGTTGAGGCTCAAGCTGCGATTAACGCAGGAGCACACTATGGTACGCATTTGTTTAACGCAATGCGTCAATTTCATCACAGAGAACCGGGAGCATCAACAGCAATTCTACTTGATCAACGTGTTACTGCTGAATTAATCGCCGACGGCTTGCATTTACATCCTGCAACCATAAATTTAGCTTGGAAAATTAAAACGAAGGACAATTTAGTATTGGTAACCGATAGCATGCGTGCTAAATGCTGTAAAGAAGAGATCTCAGAACTAGGGGGACAGGCAGTCTTTATTAAGGAAGGTGCTGTTCGATTAGCTGATGGCACGCTTGCAGGGAGCATACTTACTATGGAGCAAGCGGTAAAAAATTTATTGAAATATACCAGTTGTTCTTTAGCGGATATAATCGCTGTAACAAGCGTAAATCCTGCTAAACTTCTCAATTTATGGCACAAAAAAGGCAGCGTTTCTCCAGGTAAAGACGCTGATTTAGTAGTATTAGACGAAAATTTTTCAGTCCAAGCTACCTTTTGCCGCGGTCAACAAGTTTTTTCATCTAGCCTTTCCTAATGTGCCTAGTAGCACATCTATACGGTGCTCATTTACTCGCATATAAATTTCTCCCCTCGAGCACTACGTCTTGCATTAGCCCAAAATACTGAGTTTTGCAAGAAGTCTATTGCCATTGATTTTGCCGCCATGCTTCATAAATAATAATAGCGACAGCATTGGCTAAATTTAAACTCCGTGTTGGAGTTTGCATAGGAATGCGAATTTTTTCAGCCGCAGAAATCTGCATTAAGTATTCTGATGGTAGCCCTCGGCTTTCTGGACCGAATAGAAAAGCGTCTCCAGGTTGATAATGTACCTCGGTATAAATCTGTTGCGCCTTAGTAGTACAAGCAAACAAGCGCAATGGTTTTGTTTGCTGGTAAAATGTTTCAAGGTTGGAGTACTCTTTTAATGTTGCCCATTCATGGTAATCCAAACCAGCACGACGTAATTGTTTAGCATCAAGGCTAAAACCTAATGGATGAATTAAGTGTAATTCTGTACCCGTATTTGCACATAATCGAATAATATTGCCAGTATTGGGTGGAATTTCTGGTTCAAAAAGTACTACATGAAACATAGATAACTTAGCCTTGTGACTTGGGATGCGTGACTGTATCTCATCGAGGCAGCTTTTTCCGTTCGACTGAGTTAAGCTCTAGGTTTTTGGGTATTGGGATGAGCTGCTACTTCCTAACTTTTTTCCGGGTTAGTTTGATTAGAATTCTTAGAGTCGGATTCTATGGAGTTGGGTTCATCCAGTCTACTTGCATCCTCGGTTTGATTTTTTTCAATAGCTTGATGACGTTTTTGTAAATAAGCATCACGGACAAAAATATAAGGATCTAGAGATTCTCTCATTAATTTATCGGCAGGTAGTAACTGAGCCCGAGTATTTATTCCATCTAGAGCAAAGGCTCCAAAACCATAGTAGTAGGGTTGAATATAAACAAAAGGTGAAGTAGCTGTGTCTGGAATCATACCAACGGCGTCGCACAGTGTTGTAGGTCCCAAGAGCGGCAATACTAAATAAGGTTTTGGATACAACCTTCATTGCCACTCCAATATGCGAGGGTTAAACCAAAATCCTCATGGTGTCTTGGTAGACCTATGTGAGTTGCAGGATCAAATATCCCTCCAATGCCAAAAGTTGAATTAATAACAAAACGCCAAGTATCGCCTACAAAATAAGTGTATTTTCCTTGTAAAAGGTCATTCGGAATTGTAGTGAGATTATCAAGATTATTAAAAAAATTAGTAATTCCTTGCTGGGCAATATCAGGAGTGACTTTATTGTAGAACAAAGCGGTGGGACGAATGAACCAGTTGTCAATTACCTCATTAAAAGTGAACATAGCACGATTGAATTTTTCATAAGGATCTACTTTCTCTGTTCCATTATTAGAGTTGATTTGATTTTCGGGTTGTTTTTCTTTGGCAGCAATGGTAGGCGCTGGGTTGTTAGGCGTTTGGGTGGGGATTGCTTATTTGCGCATGAAGAGATGGATACACTAACTATGGAAATAGTTAAGCCATAAAGAAAATTTTTACTGAACATGATAATCCTTCCTTGAAACAAATAATATTAAATTAATAGAACACTATCCCGTAGGAGACTCCCAGCAAAATAGTATAAACGATGAGTTTATCCCATGTCATCTATTTATATCGATACGGTCAAAAAGTAATATAAAGGCTTTTGCATGAAAAATATGTTAAAATGGCGAATCATTAAATGATTGAGGGCTTAGCAAATGAGGCGCATCCATATCTTAGGAATTTGTGGTAGTTTTATGGGCGGATTAGCCTTATTGGCTCGTGAGTTAGGTTATCAAGTTTCTGGATCAGATCAAGATATCTATCCTCCTATGTCTGAAACCTTACAAATGGCAGGTATCGAGATTTTTGGAGGTTATGACCCTACGCATTTGCGGGTTTCACCGGATGAAGTCATCATAGGGAATACTATTAAACGCGGAAATGTTGCTCTTGAATATGTATTAAATAAAAATCTACCGTATGTGTCTGGACCACAGTGGCTAGCCGAAAAAGTTTTACATAAGCGTCATGTATTAGCTGTAGCCGGAACGCATGGTAAAACTACGACGAGTAGCATGTTAGCTTGGATTTTAACCCAAGCCGGATTAAATCCAGGGTACCTAATTGGTGGGGCGCCGTTAAATTTTTCAGCCACAGCAGCTTTAGGCAAATCCCCTTATTTTGTAATTGAAGCAGATGAATATGATACGGCATTTTGTGATAAACGTTCTAAATTCATTCACTACCGTCCCCGAACTTTGATTATAAATAATTTAGAATATGATCACGCAGATATTTTTCCTGATCTAAATGCTATTAAAAAGCAATTTCATTATTTATTACGAACTGTACCTGCCAGTGGAGTGGTCATTTATCCAGAAGATGATCCCGAGATACCAGATGTATTAGCACAAGGGTGTTGGCCATCCACCCAAACAATTGGTACTGCCACGAGTGTTTGGCATGCACGACAAAAAAATGCGGATGGTAGCCGCTTTGAGCTTTGGCACCGTGATCAAAAGTTAGGGATCGTAGAATGGTCGTTGATAGGCGATCATAACGTGCGCAATGCCTTAGCAGCTGTAGCAGCCGCCCATGAGGTAGGCGTAACTAGTGAGGCGATGATAGCAGGTCTGAGGAGTTTTAAAGGGGTTAAACGACGCTTAGAAGTTCGAGGCAAAGTTAATGAAATTACCGTATACGATGATTTTGCTCATCATCCTACGGCTATTGCAACTACATTGGCAGCCCTGCGTGCTCGCGTTGGAGAGCAACGTATTTTCGCCATAGTGCAATTTGGTTCTAACACCATGAGCCAAGGTACTCATAAGGACGTTTTAGCAAAATCTTTACGTGAGGCGAATAAAATAGTTTTATTGCGTCCTCAACAATGGGATGTCAGCCCTTTAATAAGAGAATTAGGCGGCAAGGCCGTGGCTTTGGACCAAGTATCTACCATTATTGAACACTTAACTGGCGAGTTAAAACCATCAGACCATGTAGTAATTATGAGTAACAAAGGATTTGATGGTATTCATCAAAATCTACTAAAAAGATTACAAATGCTTTATGTATAAGGAGAAGGTGAGATGGAGATAATAGAAACTCAAAGTGCAGGGAAAAAATTCCGCCAAGCATTAGAGGCTGAATTTCCACTGCAGATTGTGGGGACTATCAATGCGTATTGTGCCTTATTAGCAGAGCAGGCTGGTTATCGAGCTATTTATCTTTCTGGAAGTGGGGTTGCTACTACTTCTTATGGTTTACCGGATTTAGGAATTACTACACTAGATAATGTGCTAGAAGATGTACGACGAATTACGAGCTGTAGTGCTTTACCTCTATTAGTTGATATCGATACGGGATGGGGAAATATTTTTAATATAACTCGTACAATACAACAAATGATTAAAATGGGAGCTGCTGCTATCCACATAGAAGATCAAGTAGCCGCCAAACGTTGTGGACATCTTCCAAACAAAGAATTAGTTAGTACTTTTGAAATGGTTGATAGAATAAAGGTGGCTATTAACGCCAGGACGGACCCTGATTTTTTCATTATTGCGAGAACTGATGCAGTAGCTGTAGAAGGACTTCCCGCAGCAATAGATCGTGCTTGTGCTTATGTGGCTGCTGGAGCAGATGCTATTTTTGCTGAAGCATTAACTGAGATAGATCAATATCAGCAATTTTGTCAAAAGGTAAAAGTACCGATTTTGGCGAACATAACCGAATTTGGTAAAACACCACTTTTTACTCGTGAACAGTTAGCTGAAGTTGGAGTAGCAATAATTTTGTATCCGTTGTCAGCTATGCGTGCGATGAATGCCAGTGCGACTCGAGTTTACCAAACATTACGTGAGCAAGGAACACAAAATTGCTTTTAGAACAAATGGAAACGAGAGAGAAATTATATTATAATCTGGATTATTACGCGTATGAAAAAAAGTTAAAGCAATTGAATAAGTAAATTTATTTATAAAAGGTTAAAGAAATGAAAAATGTAAAGACAACCAAGACCAAGACCAAGCCTAAAGTTTGGCTTAGAATGGAACGAGATGGGAAATCTGTCGCATTCACAAATTCCCTTAGCCGAAGTACTGATCCTGAGGTTTATGATTCAAGAAGAGGAAAGTGGGCTATTACACGTCAAGGATCGGGATCACAAACCGTCGTTATCCGGTCTCCTATGGGTCGTACCCTAAGGCAGGAAACAGCTGAAGGATTTTTAACTCTTCCTAGTGAAGGAGCGTTTATTACCCAGAACTAGACCGCTTACTTATAATCAGGTTGAAGATATTAATTTTGTTTTAGAAGGAAGATTTTTACTTCCCGCTGTTTTGGCAGTGCCTTCTGCAATTTTAGCATCAGTTGGCCCCTTTATTGCTGTTGATTATGGAAATATTGGTGCAACTGTTAATTGGGTACAGAAAATGCTTGCAGGTGTTTTATCCTTCAAACTTAATTTTCCGATGAATCAAACCTTTTCTTTTTCTATAGTTAAGAAATCAATATTAACTTCATGGAGTTATTTTAAAGATGCTTCTCTATTATGTAAGTTTCCATTAAGTTTTTGGACTTTTTCCATGGGCAATATTTGCAATTGGGAGCAGTGCTTTTGCTAACGCGATATTATCTAGTGAAAATTATGATGACTTTTTAGGTGCAATTATTTTTGGTGGTGGTTTTATAGTTACGGTCTTGCAGCGCACGTATGGAGTAACTAATACCTCTAATACTACTGCCAAAAAATGGTTGGGAACATCTAGTGAACATAAAGCTCAAGCAGAGGAAAAAACTAAGCATGGTTTGGGTGCTAATATTTTTATCTATGCTGCAAAAACTCTGTTTATGTTAACGCATTTATTAGAATTGTGGTTTTATGCCAACAAAGCAGCTAAAGGATTTAACCATGTCTCTCACACTGTATGCCCTACCGAAGATTGCTTCACCTTACCATTGGAAATTTTATTCTTATTTTGTGTATCAGCCGCTGTCAATATTCCTTTCTTTCAAATAGCCGGATTTTCTGCTCCTGAAGATTTTTTAAAATTTTTTCAGCTATCCAGAAAATTACATAGATTGACCTACCCACCGGGGAGAGGATGGCGCCGAGAAGATTATCGTTCGGCTATTAAGCGTGCCTGGAGTTATTGGCGACCCATATTTGTGTTGACTATGGGAACGGCAACTACCAACGGTTTGGCGAAAGCTATGTTTAATTTGATTGATAAGGGAGCTATTGATAATTTTTATAAACTATCCGATGGAGCCCGAACTTATACAGCTAGGACTTGTTCAGTTCTTTCCAGCCATTATTTTACTTGGGTCAATCTGGGTCCTTATTTGCGTCGCGAGATACCTACGCTGGAATATCGAATTGATAAATCTGAACAAGATAAATTTCCACTGGAAATAGAGCTACCACCCATGTCGACTCCGGAAGCAACCCCAGTGAAAACACCCAGGCGGTTGAAACGCTAGAAGAACCTATATTTTTAACAAACGTTATGATCGAAAGTCATTCCTTTGGTAAGAGCACTTTTAATTTTGAGCCTAATTTTGTAGAACGAAATTTCGTAGACCGAACTACTCTCCTGAATATATAGGCTCTGGTATGATCGCGATGAATCTAAATTAGAATTTTTTGGTCCAAGCGAAAAGCCAAGGTTACCGCCTGCAAGTCAAAGCAGCATTTCTGTAGTGGGAGCTTTCACATATGTATGTTCCTTTTTCACTTGTTGTCGTCGTCGATCATCAACAATACCACTGAACAGAAGCTATTCTAGAAAGAGCCGACTCAGATAGCCCTAGAAATTGGGATTTGAATGTAAGTTAAATCATTCTACTTTTCTATCCCGTGAACAGTTACAAATCATTTTCTTTTAGAATAAAAATATTACCATCCCAATTCAGGCTGCGAATTCGTGGCGGCTGTTGCTCCACAGGTATATGTGCAATTTTTATTTGAAAATTTTTAAATACCGTAAAAGGTTGCGTTAGAATTTGCCCTGATTGTAAGTGAATATATCGTTTTGGAAAACGCATCAGAGTTTCAGGTGGACTGTGATAGGTAATAATTCCAACCCATAGGGGTAACGATGAATCGTTAAACCGAACACCAGAATCCCATAATTGTAATTCAAGAATATCTTGAGAACTTTTTAAATGCTTAATATAAAATAGCACTGGAGGCTGATTTCGGTAAAGCCAACCTAAAATAGGCATGTGAAATTCGGGTTCAACTTTCATTATGCGTTGAATAGTGTTTTGCACATGCGAATAACGTTCCAACTCTTCCCATCCATTTTTAATTAAAAAAGTTTGTATCTCTTCTAAACTTGCGGCCCATTGAATGTTAAAAGGTTGCGCGAGATGACCAAAGCGATCACTTCGATATAGCGGAACTCCAATAGTGGGTTCACTCCACCATTGCCGAAAGCTGAGTGTTACTTGCGGCCAAGAAGCTTGACTGTTACGAATAGTAGTTTGCCAATGCAACAATAGGTTTACCGCCCAGGGTATCAATATGCTTAAAGTTAAAATAATTGCTAAGTATTTTTTATCTAAGGTAAACCTAGAGTTAGGCTTAGGCTGACGCTGATAAGAAACGATTATGAATAATAACAAACTTAACCCTAACAGCCAGGCGCCTAAAATATCAGTCAACCAATGTTGACCTAAAAACAATCTTGAAAGACTAATTAGCAGGATGATTACAATAGCTATAATAAAAGGTATTTTTTTGGAAACTATTCGTGAAGTTAAAAAAGCTAAAAAGCCAAATACGACTATTCCCATTATAGTATGACCACTGGGAAAAGAAGAGCTAAGAGCGTTTTTTAAGAAGCTAGTGGGTCGTGGAAAATAATATAACCATTTTATTCCTTCCACCGCTGTTGCTGCAAGAAAAGTTAAAATGAGTAAATGCACACAGGCTCGCCACTGTTTAAAGAAAGCAAAACCAACAGCAGCTAAAATACTGGTAATGATCATGCCAGTGGGGGTTGCGAGTAACGTTATTAATGCCCAGAAAGAAGTGGAAGCTGAACTTTGAAAACTTTGGATTAAATAAAATAAAGGAGTGTTAATGGCAACAAATGCGCCATCATGAGAAATATTTAACCAGAGCAATAAAAAAAATAGGCTACTAATTAGTGCTAACAGCACTAGCATAAGCTGATAATGATCTTCTGGTTTTTGTTGATTGGTAATTAAGCGGATTAAAGTGTAAGAAGGATAGTGTCGATTCAACCAATTCCAAACCATATCAATATTTTTACCAATCAACCTCCCTAGTTGTTTGAAAAAATATTGAATAGCCCAAAATATGAGCCATAAGGCTACAATGAAAGCAAGGCCGACTAATAAAACTTTAGTTACCTTTCCTGGAGGGAATTCTAAAGCTAATGCCCCTAAAAGAACTCCAGGTAATATATAAACTAAAGACCACAAAACAGCAGCTATTAATCCAACTGGAATAAATTTTGACCAAGTGACGCGAAAAATACCAGCAATAAGAGGCATGGCGCTACGAGTAGGGCCTATAAAGCGACCGATGATAATACTTTTTCCGCCATGCTTGGCAAAAAATTTTTCACCGATATCAAGCCATTTGGTAAATTTATATATTGGCCAAATGGACCGTATAGATTCATGGTAACGATTACCTAACCAAAAACCAAAACAGTCTCCTATGAAGGCTCCGGCTATAGCCCAAATAAAAGTCGCTGTGGCGGGTAATACAGAAGAACCAATAAGAGCTCCAATAGCTGTCATGGTGATGGAACCAGGGAAGAGTGTACCTAATAAGGGCAATGATTCAATGAAAGCAATCACAAAAGTAATCAGTAGCCCTATTTGCGGGTGCTGACGCAAATAATCCATCAAGGGCTGTAAATAATGCTCCATGCTTAAGAAACAATCTCACCGGCTGCTTGCTTATCTGCATGATAAGAAGACCGTACTAAGGGGCCGCTTGCTACATTTGTAAATCCTAATTGTTTAGCGAGCTGAGCATATTGATTAAATTCCTCAGGGGTAGCATAGCGATGAACTGGGGTATGAAAAGAAGTAGGTTGCAAATATTGACCTAAAGTTAATATATTTACTTGATGATCTCTTAAGTCGTGCATAACTTGTTCGACCTCTTGAGAAGTTTCGCCTAAACCTAACATCATACCGGATTTAGTAGGAATAGTCATAAAACGTTGTTTGAAAATTTTTAATAATTGAAGGGACCATAGATAATCTGAACCTGGTCTTACTTGACGATAGAGTCGATCAACAGTCTCAATGTTGTGATTAAAAACGTCGGGTAATGCTTGTTCAAGCTGATCTAAGGCTTTATCCATTCTCCCACGAAAATCAGGTACTAAGATTTCTATTTTAATCTGTGGATTTTTTTCGCGTATAGCCAGAATACAATTTTTAAAATGGCTAGCCCCCCCATCCCGTAAATCATCGCGATCTACCGAGGTAATGACCACATACTTCAATTGCATTTGTGCAATAGTTTGAGCTAAGTTTTCCGGTTCTTTAAGGTCTAAAGGGTCAGGTCGACCATGTCCTACATTGCAAAAAGTGCATCTTCTCGTGCATTTATCCCCCATAATCATGAAGGTGGCTGTACCGTGATTAAAGCATTCACTTAAGTTGGGACAGGCGGCTTCCTCACAAACAGTGACTAAATGATTAGCTCGCAGTAATTTCTTAAGTGCACTCACATTGTTATTATTAGGTAACTTGATGCGAATCCACTCAGGTTTACGTAATGGTGTGGCGATTTGCTCAACCTTTACCGGAATTCGACTCAGTTTATCCGCCCCCAGTGCTTTCTTTGAAGGGTCATATGCAGTACTCATTAATCAACTAGCTCCATGGTAATTCTGCGGTAATTTTATGATGATTATAACCAAAAGAGTGTAGGAAAGCAGTAATAAATACTAGTTTAATCTCTTCACAGGTGATTGGAAGAAAATCGTTTATTTGAGTCATAGCCATTCCTTGGTACCCACAAGGATTAATGTAAGAGAATGGCGTTAAGTCCATGGCAACATTTAGAGCTATTCCATGATAAGAACAACGTCGCCGGACTCTTAAACCAATAGAGCAAATTTTTTTTTGGTCGACATAAACTCCTCGTGCAATAGAATTAGCTTGTGCAGTAATACCTAGCATGGTTAACAAACTAATTATGGTTTGTTCCAAAAGTGAAACGAACTGATGAATGGACAACGAGTGTCGGGATAAATCTAATAAGGGGTAAGCAACTAATTGACCGGGCCCATGGTAGGTTACCTGTCCACCACGATCAGTTTGAATTATTGGGATTTGATGAGGGTTTAGTATATGTTCGGCCTTTCCAGCTAATCCTTGGGTGAAAATAGGGTAGTGCTCTAGTAGCCATAGTTCATCGGGTGTATCAATGGAGCGTTTCTGGGTGAAATCTTGCATTGCTTGCCACGTTGGTAGATAAGAGCAAAGACCTAGCTCACGAATAATTAAAGAAGTAGACATAAACATTATTTTAAAGAAATAATTAAGGTTAATCTGAAACCTTAAGCAAAAATTTGTATATAAAGGTCTTGGCCACAGTGGCTACTATTGAACAAGGTCTGCTTAAAATTTCAACTTGACCCTAAGGGCCCACAGGCCTGCCACCCCTGTTTTTGCTCTTGACATGGTTTTATTTTTCATGTCTATTTGAATCTATGTAACTGTAACGGTTCACGGAGCAAAAAGGGGTTTTCTGTGTTGGCAAATTAAACTTCGTGAATGCTTATGAATTCGACCTTATAAGGAACACTATGATAAAAAATACTTATGAAAGCTATGGCAGTTTAAGCAAAACTTTACACTGGTTGAATGCGATATTAATTATCGGCATGTTAATTTTTGGTTTTAGTTTGGGATTGCTAGATGAAAATCCTTCATTGCAAATAACACTCGTTGGTCTTCACAAATCATTAGGTTTGACCATATTGCTTCTTATATTAACTCAATTTGGATGGAGTTTGATAAATGTTAAACCAGTATTACCATTAACGATTCCATTATGGCAACAAACTACGGCTAAAATAGTTCATTTTTGTTTATACTTGGCAGTATTTACGATGGTAATTAGCGGCTGGTTGATGTCGTCTTTAGCAGGCAAAAAGGTTTTGTTTTGGGGGTGGATAGATGTGGCCTTACCTCTTAAGGCAAATCGAGCATTAGCAGATAAAATTTTTGACATCCATGGTTACACCGCATGGATAATTATCGGCTTATTGGTTTTACATGTAGGTGCTGCATTGAAACATCATTTTTGGGATAAAAATTATGTCTTAAGGCGCATGTTGCCTGGCATAAAAAACTATTGTTTAAAGGACTAAAGCTTATGCATAAAATTCATTATTTAAAAGATTACCGCCCAGCGGATTTTATTATTCATTCGGTGCATTTATATGTGGATTTGCATGAAGAAGATACGATTGTTAAGACTATTTTAAAAATGCAGCGCAGTTCCACCGCTCATGCGGATTCTCCTCTTGTATTGGATGGAGAAGAATTAACCTTGCGGCACATAATGATAGATGGCCAACATGTATTAGCTGATCGATATCAAATAGATGATAATAGCCTGACGGTTTTTAATGTCCCCGATGCTTTTATTTTAGAAACTGAAGTAGTCATTCAGCCACAAAAAAATACCCAATTAAGTGGATTGTATAAATCAAGAAGTAACTTTTGTACCCAATGTGAAGCACATGGTTTTCGGCGCATTACTTATTATTTGGACCGGCCAGATGTCATGTCGAGATTTTCTACCACCATAACTGCTGATCAAAATCTTTATCCTATTTTATTGTCCAATGGTAATTTAATAGAAACGAAATTATTAAGTAACGGCAGGCATTGGGCTCATTGGGAAGATCCCTCTTTAAAACCTAGCTATTTATTTGCTTTAGTGGCGGGTGATTTCGATTTGCTTGCGGATCAATTTATTACTCAATCCGGTAGGCAAGTTAGTTTGCATATGTATTTGGAAAAAGGTTTTAAAGATCAGGGTGATTTTGCATTAGAAGCTTTAAAACATGCTATGCGTTGGGACGAACAAATTTTTGGTCGAGAATATGATTTAAATATTTATATGATTGTGGCAGTTAGTGATTTTAACATGGGAGCAATGGAAAATAAGGGACTTAATATTTTTAATACCAAATATATTTTGGCTCGACCGGATACGGCTACCGACCAAGATTATGTTGGTATAGAAAGTGTTATAGGACATGAATATTTCCACAATTGGTCAGGAAACCGTGTTACCTGTCGTGACTGGTTTCAAATTACTTTGAAAGAAGGATTGACGGTATTGCGTGAGCAATTGTTTGATGCTGATATAATCTCGCCTGCAGTAGCCCGCATTGATGAAGTAAATGCTTTGCGTAATCGTCAATTTTTAGAAGACGCTGGCCCAAATGCTCATCCAGTGCGTCCAGAATCGTACATAGAAATAAATAATTTTTATACGGCAACCGTTTACTTAAAGGGTGCGGAAGTGATTCGAATGGTGCGTACTTTGCTGGGCCCCGAATTGTTTAGAAAAGGCATGGATTTATATTTTAGTCGACATGATGGTCAAGCGGTGACGACTGAAGATTTTATTCAAGCAATGGCGGATGTTTCAGGTCGAAATTTTAGTCAATTTTTCCTTTGGTATCAGCAAAGCGGAACCCCAAGGTTAGACATAAAAGGGGATTACCAACCTGAACACCACACTTTTACTCTAACTGTTCATCAATCTATTCCTCCCACCCCGGATCAACCACATAAAAAACCTTTGCATTTACCTTTAGCAGTAGGACTTTTAGATTCAAGTGGCAAGGGTTTGTTGCCACAACTTACTAACAATAATAGGAAGACGGGAAGTACGGTAATTTTGGAGGTTCATGATTCACAGCAAGTATTTACATTTACGGATCTAAAACAAAAACCCATCCCTTCATTGCTGAGAAATTTTTCTGCTCCGGTTCGAGTCAACTATCCCTATACTTTAGAGGAACTAACACTCTTAACACGTTGTGATACAGATGTTGTGGCACGCTGGGAAGCCAGCCAATCTTTAGCTGTTCGTGTTCTGTTAGATTTAATGAAGACTGGAGAGAATGATGTTACGCTAGCGCTACCTTCTTTGTGGATTCAAACCATAAAGGAATTGCTATTGGACAATACAGGTGACGTTCATTTACTAACACGGTTATTAACTCTTCCATCTGAAGCATATTTGGCACAACAAGTGGAAGTAATTGATATTAGAGAAATCCACCGCGCACGAATGTTTGCTAAACATCAGTTAGCTATATTATTAGTGCAATATTGGTTAGCACGTTATCAAAATTTTCTAAATTCCAATCAAGCATATGTTTACAACCCCCAAGTAATGGGACAAAGGAGTCTTAAAAATCTTTGTTTAAATTATTTAGTGGCGAGTCAGGAAGAAAATTATGCAAAAGTGGCTTTAGATCAGTTTCGTCACAGCGATAATATGACCGATGTGATGGGAGCTTTATGGGCTTTAAATGACTACCCGGGTGAAGCACGTCGTCAAGCTTTAGCGGAATTTTATGATCGATGGTCAAATCAGCCTCTAGTGGTAAATAAATGGTTCTTACTTCAGGCGGCTTCGCAACTGCCGGATACCTTGCAGACAGTACAAAAATTATTAAATCATCCCGCTTTTTCGTTAACTAATCCGAATAATGTTTACAATTTGATTGTGACTTTTTCGCAAAATCTAATCCATTTTCATGCACCAGACGGTTCTGGGTATAAATTTATTGCCGACCAAGTGTTAGCAATTGACCCACAAAATCCCCAAGTGGCCGCAAGAGTGTTAGAACCTTTAACTCGGTGGCAACGTTTTGCTGAAAATAATCAACGGCTAATGCGAGAACAATTAGAACGTATTAAGAGTAGTCCCAAATTATCTAAAGATGTCTATGAGCTGGTGATAAAGAGTTTACAGCCCTTATAGCAGTTCCCATTAATATGGAAACTGTTATATCTGTTTTGATGCTCCGCTGGCAAAGCCGATGCTCGCACTTAAGGGGAAGAATCCCTCGTCGCGTTAGGATTCCCGTTTCTATAAAAACGGGAATTGCTATAAATATATCCCGCTAAATATTGCTTGACTTTAAATTGATTTTTTTTTAACATGAATTTGTATTAAAGAAGGACTATTTGGACATGGAAGTATAAGTAAGTAATTAATAGGAGATAATTTATGAGAATCCTTGGTATTAAATCCTTATCCATTGGAGCAGTTTCAATATTAGCATTTATTTCTAGTATAGCTTTAGCTGGTGGTGCAGATAAAGTGTTGACTACAGAAGAAAATGAACAAACTACTAGTGTAACAGCCGTAGAACCAGTCAAAATTGATGGTGTTGTTGGGAGCTGGTGGTTAAACGGTGGTGTAGGCGCTAATACACAATTTCCTACTAAAAACCTAGCAACAGATTTCAGCATTAACTATGCAGTTACTGAGCATCAATTGTTGACTGTGCGTACAGCTGGTGATTTATTTAAAAGTGATTTTTTGTATAATAAAGCAGGATATGCTACTCGTTATGATGCAGGTATTTTATACGGTCTCATGAAAAAGTCTAAAATGGGGTATGTATCTGCTTCTGCTGGTCTAGGCGCTATTGGAAATACTGGAACTAGCATATTAGATCATGCTGATTTTGGTATCCCATTTGAAGTTCAAGCGTTTTTAACACCTACTCAACATTTTGGTGTGGGTATTATTGGCTTTGCAGATGCTAATGTTCATGACTTCGGAAAAAGTTTTGGCGGTGCTGCTTTAGCCATTCAAGTTGGTCAACTTTGGTCATAAAAAGATAGCTCAAATCGCATGCTATTACCGTCATTGCGAACAGCGCTAGGACTGTCACGTCAGCTAACGCTGTCTCGCAATAACTCAAAAATCACTCATGAACATTACACAACACATCATTCAAATCTAATAATTTTTTATCATTAAAGAATTGAGTGGAATGTTGGGTATTTGGTAATGAAGTAGTAATTACTTCATTACCTCTCACTGCAATCATTTGTTGCGAAACTCCCTCTTGGATAGCAGAGATAGCTTTTGCCCCCATCAATGCTCCCATTTTCCGATCTAAAACGGTAGGCGAACCTCCTCGCTGAGTGTGCCCTAAAATACAAACTGTATAAAGTATTCCGGTCTTCTTTTTTATTTCTTCTGCCATTTTCAGGGTGTGTCCTGTGTGACCCGCTTCTGCTACTACAATAATGGAAGCTATTTTATGCCTTTGACTTTGTTGAATTTTATTAATCAACTGATCAACACTTACCGGAAATTCGGGAATGATAATCATTTCTGCTCCTCCGGCAATACCTACGTCTACTGCTAAAAATCCCGAAGCTCTCCCCATTACCTCAATGAGAAAGTTACGGTTAGAACTAAAGGCAGTATCACGAATTTTATCAATAGCTTGAAGCGCAGTATTGCGGGCTGTATCGAAACCAATACAATAATCAGTGCCAGGAATATCGTTGTCAATAGTACAGGGTATACCAATCACTTGGAGCTGAATGGACTCTTCAGTACAAAGTAAATCCGCTCCCTGAAAACTGCCATCTCCACCCAAAACGACTAATGTATCTATGTTTTTTTCTTTTAAAAATTGTCTACATCGATCCCGAACTGTTTTTTCACGAAAAGCTTGGCATCGACCTGTTTTTAAGAAAGTGCCTCCGCGTTGTAGGCAATTAGCTACAGATCTTTGATCTAATGGAAAGATTATTTGGGTAACTAACCCGGCATAACCACCTTCGGTACCAAACACCTCCATGTTGGCATCAATAGCACATCGAACGACTGCGCGAATAGTAGCATTCATTCCTGGGGAATCGCCCCCTGAAGAGAGAATTAGTATTTTTTTTGTCATCTGATCACCTATACGGAAGTCAGTTTTTTAGCAACACGGATATTTTTTAAACGCACATAATGAGGTAGACCGTTTTTATACGGAGGGTGGTCTTCACCTTGAATGAGTGGGGATAAATATTGGCGACATTCCTCGGTAATGTTAAAACCATCTGGGGTAATAAAATGACGTGGAATTTTTTTCTCTATATTGGCTACCTGTTCCAAAGGTACTTGGTCGATTGCCCAACGATAGGGCTGGTTAGAAATTCGTTTTATAACCAACATGATATCGGTTTCTCCAGCTAAAGCTCGCTCTACGGCAGCTTTACCTAATGCATATGCCTGAAGGACATCCGTTTCCGCAGCAATATGTCTTGCCGCACGTTGTAGATAATCTACTACTGCCCAATGATGCTTATGTCCTAAATGTCGCCGAATCAGCTCTGCTAAGGTAGGCGCAATTCCCCCTAACTGGAGATTGCCAAAAGCATCTTTAGAAGCAGATTGAATTAAGAATTTTCCTTCCGAATTTAGTAGTCCTTCTGAAGCTACTATAGCGCAAAAACCATAATTTTGAACACATTCATCTACACGTTGTAAAAATTTTTCCTGTGCAAAGGGTATTTCGGGAAATAAAATGATATGTGGAGCATGTGCTTCATCTTCTGCCGCTAAGCCGCTAGCAGCTGCGATCCATCCAGCATGACGGCCCATGACTTCCATAATAAATACTTTAGTAGAAGTAGAACACATTGAGGCGATATCTAAGCCTGCTTCGCGAATCGAAGTTGCAATGTATTTAGCAGCCGAACCAAATCCCGGGCAGTTATCGGTATGAGCTAAATCATTATCTATAGTTTTAGGAATACCAATGCAAACCAAAGGGTAGTTAAACTTTTTTTTGAGTTGAGAAATCTTAAAAATGGTATCTTGTGAGTCTCCCCCACCATTGTAAAAAAAATAACCGATGTTGTGTGCTTCAAAAACCTCGATAAGACGTTCATAATCTTGACTGTTTTCTTCAAATTGCTTCAGTTTATAGCGACAAGACCCAAAAGCCCCTCCGGGAGTATGGCGTAAAGCAGCAATAACTTGCGGGTCTTCCTGACTGGTGTCTATCAGTTCTTCTTTAAGAGCTCCAGTTATTCCATTAAAACCAGCGTATACTTTGCCAATTTGATTAGGGTATTGTCTTGCCGTTTCAATAACAGCGCAAGCACTCGCATTTATTACGGCAGTAACACCACCTGATTGCGCATAAAATACATTTTTCACGGTCATAATAAAGATTCTCCTTCGAGTAAGCTATGGCGATTGTGAAAGTTCATTTATCACTTCTTCAAGTCCGTTAGAAGTTTGAGGGCCAATTAATTTTTTAACCAGTTGCCCATGAGGGTTAATGATAAATGTAGTGGGCACTACATTAACTTCAGGCAATGAAAATGTATCAACTGGACTTTTTTGCAGAACTGGAAAAACAATGTGCATTTCTAAAATGGCTGTGCGCAAAGGTAATAAAGGAAGTTGGTCGTAATTAACTCCAAATACCAAAGAATTTTTAGAGTGGCTATGATAAAAACGATTCAACTCTGGAATTTCTTCTACACACGGTTTACACCAACCGGCCCAATAATTAATGACCACCCATTTGTTTTGCCACGTAGAGGGAGAAATTTTATTACCTTGACTATCAAGTAATAAGGAATTGGCAGGCAAACTGCATGCATTCAATATCCATGTCAAAAGCACCAATGTAGTGGTTCTGAGGTTTTTCATTAGCTATCCGCTGAGTAGTTAATTAATTTTAGGTATTCATTACCGGTCTGTTTTCCTTGATGGGGATAAGGAAAAAAAGCTACCCAATTTCCATCTGGATTAAATAAGTAGAGTTGGGCGCTATGAACTATATTGTTTTGATCGTTCTTAGAAAAATAAATTCCTAATTCTTTAGTGAGAGGTGCTAGTGTTTCTGCGCTACTTTTTACCCCTATAAACTTAGGATTAAAGGCCTGCATATACTGACGAAGTTGCACAGTCGTATCGTGCTCAGGATCGATCGAGATCATGACTATTTGTGGCAAAGATTCTGGCGGCAGAATTTTTTGTAATTGAAGATACATTTTATTTAATTCGGCAAGAGTAGTCGGGCAAACATCCCCGCAATGGGTAAAACCAAAAAATAAAAATGTCCAATATCCTCTTAGATTTTCGTTAGTAAAAGGTTGATTGGTATCATCCTCAAATTTAAAAGGGTGAATGGCTTTAGGTTGGGGTAAATAGGTCCCCGTGATTATCCCGGTTGAGGGGAAATTTTTAATATGGGGTACCTTAGATTTGTAATAAGAATAGAACCAAAAACCTATAACAATTAAAATAATAAACCCAGTTAGAATCAATAATCCTAGGTTTTTTTTCTTAGGCATTTTTAGGCTCGCTATTGATCTTGCTCTGTTACTGCATCATTCTGAAAGTAAGCAAGATAATTAATGGAAATTTCTTTGCTAAAGCGAAATTTACCGCTAAACGGATTAAAAATTGTACCTTGTAATCCTTTCAGGGTCAAATGATTTTGATTTGCCCATTTAGTCAACTCGGAGGGTCGAATAAATTTTTCGTATTGATGTGTTCCTTTGGGAAGGAGTTTCAGCAAATATTCTGCTGCTACGATTGCTCCTAAAAAAGAACGTAAATTACGAGTTAAAGTGGCAAAAAATACTACCCCCTCGGGTTTGAGAAGCAAACTACATTCCCTTATCAGCTGAGCCGGATCAGGCACGTGCTCTAATAATTCCATGCAGGTAATTATGTCAAAAGCTTGCGGAAGTTGTGCGGCCAATTCTGTACTACTGACATGTCGATAGTCGACAAGTAAGGTTTGCATTGTTGCATGCTGTTTGGCTACGTTGATTAACTCTTCACTCAAATCAATTCCGGTGACGTTGGCGCCACAACCGGCCATGGCTTCACTCAATAATCCACCACCACAACCTATGTCAAGTATGTTTTTATCTTCTAATAGAGCATGATTTTGTAGATACTGTAATCGCAGAGGGTTTAGTTGATGCAAGGGTTTCATAGGACCATTCGGGTCCCACCATTCGTTGGCGAGCGCCGAAAATTTAGCGATCTCAATAGGATCAACTGAAGGTTTGCTTTGCATAATTAAGGTTCCAAGCAGGGTTGACAATCGATGATATCAGGCTCCGGCTGCAAAGTAACATGATCAATTTTATACTTTTGTTTTAATAATTGCATTAGGTGAGTTAGCACGTTTTGCCAGCTACTTAGCTCATTAATATCGACATGGGCTGATAAAGCAATTTTTCCTGAAGAGAGGGTCCAAATATGTAGATCGTGAATAGTTTTAACGCCTGGGACGGCGCTCATATCCTGAGATACTTCTTTAAATTCAATATGCCCTGGAACACCTTCCATAAGTACCAGCAAAGATTCTCGCAGCAATGAAAGACTAGAAAGCATGATTAAAATACCTATGACAATAGAAAGAATAGGATCGATTAATAGCCAGTTAGTAAAATAAATAACCGCACCGGCTACTAATGCTGCAATAGACCCTAAAATATCACTCATCACATGCAAAAGAGCAGCTCGAATGTTCAAAGTGCGCTCTCCTCGAGCCAGTAACCAAGCTACGAGAAGGTTTAGGCAAATGCCAATTAAAGCAATAATAATAACTGGTCCGCCACGTACAGGGGTGGTTTGATGGATGCGATTAATGGCTTCGATAATGACTACAATCGATATAAGCAACATCATCAAACTGCTCACCCAAGCAGCCAGAACTTCGGCTCTGCCCAAGCCGTAACTATGTTTATGTGACGGTGGCTTTACTGCTACCCAAGCCGCGAAAGCGGAAATACTTAAGGCTATGGCATCAGAAAACATATGGCCTGCATCACCCAACAATGCTAATGAACCGGTCCACCATCCGCCAAGAGCTTCAAAAATTGCAAAAATAAAAATTAAAGAAACAGCCCAGATTAAAATCCGATGTGGGTTGTGTGGATGCCGATGCGTGGAAGGGTGTTTATGATGTTTATGGCTATGGCGCATACATTTTTACCTAAACTATCATATATGAGAAGGCCAAAGTTTATGGATCAGCATATTCATGCTAGAGCTAATCCGATGACTAAAACTTTTTTTGATTTCATATTTTATCTGGTAAAGATCATAATCATTTCTAGCTGCTAATAAAAAATCGTCACTGGTTTTAATTTCATCCACCAAGCCAAATTTTAACGCTTGAGTTCCGTACCAATGCTCACCGGTAGCTACCTGATCAATGTTAACCTGAGAACGATTCTGGACTATATGATCTTTAAATAATTGATGCGTTTCTTCCACCTCTTCTTGAAGTTTGGCGCGTCCCTCCAATGTATTTTTGCCAAAAAGGGTTAAAGTTCGTTTATATTGTCCTGCTAATATTTGCTCGAAATCAATTTCTTTTTTATCGAGCCAGCGATGAAAATTGGGTAACTGGGCAATAACGCCAATTGAACCAATAATAGAGAAAGGAGCAGCAATAAGATGGTTGGCTAAGCAAGCCAGCATATAGCCACCACTGGCAGCGACTTTATCCACGGCAATGATTAATTTTAAATTAGCGTCTTTTAAACGTTGAATTTGTGCTGCAGCCAAACCATATGCATTAACCACACCTCCGGGGCTATCCACACATAAAAGCACCTCATCATCGGTTTTTGACTTAGCAATATGGCGGTGATTTCTTCACGTAAACTATTTACCGCTGAGGCCTTAATGTCACCTTGAAAATTTAATATAAAAAGACGCTTTTAGATGCGGATTTACTGTGCAGTTTATTCTTTTCTTTTAACAATTTTTTGAGTTTTTTTAATTCAGACTTAACTTGACTTGCTTGATTAACCATATTTAAGTAAGCATCATATTTATCATTTAACTTATGAATTGTCAGCTTGCCGCCTTTTTCCCTGGCTTTACTTTTGCTCAGTACGGCCATGATGCCAATTAAAATGGCTAAAATAACGATGAGAACAGTAATGGCTTTAGCAAGAAAAAAACCGTATTCACTTAAAAAATGCATAACTTTATATCTCCCCTTGTAAGTTAGTTTAGTAAGCGTTTACGAGGTTTAATTTGCCAACGCAGAAAGCCCAATTTTGATTCAGATTGGACAAAAAAATGACGAGGAAACGGAGCATACACGTAGTATGTGAGTATTCCGAGGATATTTTTTCGTCCAATGGGGAGCAAAAGGGGGCTTTCCCTTCTTCCCCCCGTGAACAGCT
>CAVQTK010000003.1:0-138936 GCA_963716455.1 uncultured Pseudomonadota bacterium | reverse complement strand
CAATTGATAACTCCCAATTTTGTTGTCGCGTTAAAGGTTTAGTATATTCATAAACCTGATTGATCAAAATTATAGTGCTAGTTTGTCTTGTCTTTGCAAACAAAGAACAAGGCGATAATGAAAACGAACTCGTTCCAAACCAATAACAAAAAATTTTAATTTCTGTTTGCTTTAACCGATTTAAATACGTTATAACTTCAGTAGCAGATGACGAAGTAAATTGTGAATTGATTAAATGTTTAAATTCAAAATATAACTCCAATAATAAATCACATTTGCGCCTCAAAGTAGTTTGACTGCTGGGCGCTCGCAGACAAGAACGGCTATGCGTATCCAGCTCAATAATTTTTTCGGCTATTTTCAGCAATAATTTTTTACTGAGTTCGAGCCGGGATTGTCTTTTTAAAGAGTTTATCTCATCATGAACAGCATTTATTTTCATTTCTCGTGATTGTGTAAATTTTTCATCCTCATCATCCTCAGAGGCAAAAATAGAGTAAGTTAATAACGGTATGGATAAGGTTTCTTCAGAGGGTTGTTTTGTTTTCTCCTCTCTGTAAGGTTCCCTTTCTACTCTTTTTATTTCACTCGGAAAGAAATCGTGAGGGTTATTTTCTGGATGCTCGATTATTTTTTCTTCTCTAGGCAAATCAGGCAAGGGAACGTGCTTTTTGATCGTATGGAGTGAACTTTCTATTTGTTCTAAACCCAATGAATAAGTAGAATGCCCCTGAAGTGAGGAAATTTCTTCATTTAACTTTTTCAACAACGCATCAAGAACCCGGTGGGCTTCTTTGTAACTACTACTCGCTACGATTTCGAACTTAAATTTCAAAGGCAAAAGAATCAGAAAGAAAGCTCTTTCTTCTGCAGTATGCGGCTGTTTCAAGCTTTTCATCAACTCACGACTGAATTCATGCCATTGCCATTGTTTGAGTTGTTCTGAGCGTTGTTTTATTTGCGCCAGTTTTTGCGGAATAAGTGAGTCCTGTTTGTTTTCATCTTCTAACCACGTATCCAGTAATATATGATTCGATTTTTCTTCGTCTACTTGCAAGTAATTTAAAAACAAGCTTTTTGCACCCTCCCTGATCATCACAGTACTTTTTTCTTCAGTAACATCTTCTTCAGCAGTACCTTCTTTGGTAGTTTGACGAATCGCTTGTAAAAAGTGTTGTAGCCCCTGATACAAAGCACTATGGCAATCCGGCGCATATACCAAAGAAATCCATAAGCGTGCATCACTAGGTAAGGTGAGTTCTTCTACACTTTTTGCCTCTAATGCCTGCCAATAAGTGGTTCCTAACATGACAGTGAGCTCTTCACCAATCCGCAAATTTTGTTCTGCGGTTAATTGCCCAGGCTGCTTCAGGGAGAAATAAACTCCACGCATATTTATCCGATAATCCACGGGATGCTTTTCCTCACCTGCAGAGTGATATTCCAAATATAAGTAAACTTCACTCAGAAGTAGTGATAATTCTCCTCTGATTTTTTGTTTTTCAACATCGTCCCCCGGATCATAATCGCTGAGAGCCGTTTTAATTAATTCTACCCAGCGATGTGCATCAAGTATTTTTTTTGTGTTCACATGACGGTGGATAAAAGCAAGAAATTTGGCTGGATGTTCTTGCAATGATTCTTTTGGGCGGTTCAAGTACGGACCACTAGTAAATAAATCATGAACAAAACCTTTTACAGCATAATTCAACAACAACATCGAATTCAAACTACCATGCATTCCCTGTATCCACCAAGGAGAAATATTATTTTGGTTCAATAAGAATTGCAGTACCTGAATATTTTGGTGTCGAAGGGCAAAATGCAGAGGAGTCCAACTCCCTTCATCACATATTTGACTGATACGTTCTTTTAACTCCTGTTCTTTTAACTCCAATTTTTTTAACAACAGGATGCAATTTGCTTCATCCTGATGTTGAAACAGTAAATGCAAAGGGGTATTTTTTTTCTGGTCTGCCTGCTGACAAACTTTCCCCAAAGTTTTGGCATCTAATTTCTCAATAAACGCATTACAAAGAGGACGATTTCCACGAAAAGCATTAAATATTAACGCACTCCAGTTTCCTTTCCAGCATAACGCTTTTAGTAAAGTTTCACTCTGGATGAGCTCTATCAACCTGGCCATCCAAGGGGCATGAGAATGGCTATTCATTAATTCATATAAGGTGGAACCCACAACCTCGTTACCATCTCCTGCCAAATTCTCAAACAACTTATTGATTATAGATAAGGATTGCACGGAATTTTTTTCTTCCTGTTTACTAAAAAGAGCCTCCATGCTAGGTGCGTGCTGGGCAATAGAGAGAATAATACTTCTCTTATTTTTCTGTTCTAGGAGCCCATCAACAAGGGACGGGAGCGATAAAGTTTGAATAATATTTAACCGAGTTTCAACATCAGGAACTTGCAGTAATTGAATTATGTCTTGATGCATTGATATAACCTCTTTCATCTTCACCAGGATTTAGTCTAATTTTAATGTGGTTTATGGTACCATAAACTAAGTAACTATTATCACACAAAAGTATGTGAGCATTTTGAGAAGATTTTTTGTTCAAGATTGGCTCGCTAATGAACGTTTTAAACCTCGTGAACAGTTACAAACAGAGGTCTAATAAAAAATGACAACACATGAATCTGACTAAATGCAAAGCTATCTTTGAACGTTTCAAAGTACTTAACCCACATCCTACTACGGAATTAAACTATTCTAGCCCCTTTGAGCTACTCATAGCAGTCATGCTTTCTGCTCATGCAACTGATTCCAGTGTTAATAAAGCGACACGAATACTTTATTCGATAGCAAATACACCTGAGGCAATGCTCGCTTTGGGTGAAGAAAAAATTAAAAACTGTATCAAAAACATTGGCCTTTACAATAATAAAGCCAAAAACATCATGAAAACTTGTGAGATATTAATTAATCAGCATCACTCACAACTGCCAGGGAACCGTGAGGATCTAGAAAACTTACCAGGAGTGGGTCGAAAAACAGCAAATATTATTTTAAATACTTTTTTTGATGAAGCAACTATTGGCGTTGATACACATATTTTTCGAGTGGCTAATCGTACCGGGCTTGCCCACGGTAAAACTCCAAGAGAAGTGGAACGGCAACTCACTTCGCTCATTCCACTTTCTTATAAGCATAATGCTCATCATTGGCTAGTATTACATGGCCGTTATATATGCACCGCACGTAAGCCTAAATGCCCAATTTGCCCCATAAATGATTTATGTGAATACCCAAATAAAACCGGTAATGTTTAACTTAAAAGTAGACCCCAATTTGGGCTAATAGTGTATTACGCGATTTTCCAGTACCCTGATTAATGAAATTACCAAAACCAATGGCAGCAGTGGCTACGTCATCAGTAGAGTAATCTTGATCATGTCGAAATTCAATTATCTCAACCGTATTTTTCCAAAAGGAAGTACGCACATAAGTCGCATAACTTTGCTTCGGTAAATTGAAGCCTAATGCCTGCCAAGTCTGGCCATATGAAACACCCCACATATAATCTTTGTCATAGATTTTAAAGGTTCTCCATAATTCAGTATGCAGAGCTTTGGGAGCTGCCCCTTCCCCATTGAAAGTCATATCTTGCGGAGAAAAATCACTCAGAGCGCTAATAAACTCTCCTACTATTGCCCAAGGTCCATAACTAATTTCTGAATGAACATCCCCTCCAGGTACATTATTCTCTATAGAATAAGTATTGGATTTTAAATTAGCAAACCCTGGGAACTGAAGCGCACCCGCACCAGTACCAGCCATTCCTTGTGAATCAGCCATGTTAGTTACTGCCCCGGCGCCAATAGAAAAGGTGCCTTTTTTATCAAAAGATGTTTTGTAACCTAAATTAGCGCCGCCTTGTTTTACACCAACTGAAGCGCCATTATCACGGAAACCAGAGTACACAAAACCTTCCGCATAAAAACCATTTTTATTGGCATAGCCTAATAAAAAAGCGCGATCGTTAATTCTAGCTAGAGATGTGGTAAGAGGTGTAGTCAACATATTGCTGGAATAACGACCAAATGGTAAATAAAATTGTCCAACAGTCAGATAAAACGGAGAAACATCTAAATCCCCAATAGTGGCAAAGGCTCGGCTTAGATATAAGCGTGAATTAGTAACTCTAGATCCGGTGTCAGGAGGGGAATTGTCAAATTGTACTGACATGAATACAGATGCCCAGCGGCTTGCCATGGCAAAAACATCTAGCTCTGCAGTACTTAAATTTATGTCACCTTGACTTGAACCATCATAACCATTAAACCGTTGTGAAATAACCCCTTCCAAAGCACCACTGATTTCGATAATTGGACGTTGATCTAATGAAAGGTTCTTTTTTTGTAGATTATGCTCTAGGTCTTGTTTGTAGCGTAATAAAGTTAAATCTTCATTCATAGAAGATTGCTGCGACCAAATGTCAGAAGCATCAAACGCTGTTTTCAAACTTATGTATGGAGACGTGGAGACTGTAATAAATGGCATCCAGCTGTAGGTTTCAGGGGCCCGTGGTACTAAATCATTACTTACTTTTGACTGGGTGGCTGCAGGTGGGGGGGGAGCACTAGCAAAACTTATACCATTTACAATCAACCCTAAAGCCCCTATTATATACTTCATTTTTTTCATGGGTATTTCCCCTTATTTGGATAAAAATTTAACATAAATTTACTTATAGACTTGTAATATACTATAATCCTCACATAACAATCAAGTACTTTTTTTAAACAATTTTACATTATTATGATAGTTAATTTGGGCATATTTAGATCAACGTTGAAAAAAATGATAAAAAAGGCTGAGATTACAAGTAAATGATTCATTAGACTTCTTGCAAAACCCAGTATTTTGGACCCATCTTATTATAAACAAAGGCAAGGCGTGTTGCTTTCGAGGAGCGGAGTTTACATGCGAGTAAATGAGCACCCAAAAGACGAAGGTTTTGCAAGAAGTCTATTGTCATTGCAAACTGCACTGGTTTACCACGGTAGCTCAATTGCAGCCTTGCAATGAGTGAGCTATAAATTGATGGACTTAAAACTAATGAATCAAATTTCACTAATTTATCCTGATGATTGGCATTGTCATTTTCGTGATGGCGATTATTTAAAACGTACAGTTACCGATACCGCGAAACGTTTTGCTCGCGCAATAGTTATGCCAAATCTGCCCCAACCTATTATTAATGTGCAGCAAGCACTTGATTATAGAAGCAGAATCGTCAACCACGTACCTGAAGGTGTAGATTTTACTCCTCTAATGACACTTTATTTAACTGATAATTTATCTACCAATGACATATTAGCTGCTAAAGAAAGTGAAATAATCTTTGCTTGCAAGCTCTATCCATCTGGAGCTACCACTCATTCTGTCGCTGGAGTTAAGCAAATTCGTCACATTTACCCAATATTGGAAAGTATGGAAAAGGTGGATTTGCCTTTGTTAGTGCACGGAGAAGTTACTGATCCAGAAATTGATATTTTTGAGAGGGAAAAATTTTTTATTTCTCAAGAACTCATTCCTATAGTGAAATATTTCCCTAGATTACGTATTATCTTTGAACATATCTCCACTAAAGAAGCAGTTGAATTTGTACATGAGGCGCCTCCTAACGTTGGCGCTACTATTACTGCTCACCATTTATGGTATAACCGTAATGCTCTTTTTAAAGGTGGTATTCGTCCGCATTATTATTGCTTACCCATTTTAAAACATGTTGTTGACCAACAGGCTTTAATTAGAGCTGCTATAAGTGGCAATCCCAAATTTTTCTTAGGAACGGACAGCGCTCCACATACTCAATCACAAAAAGAGTCCAAATGCGGATGTGCAGGTATTTACTCCGCCCATGCGGCTTTGGAATTGTACGCCGAAATTTTTGCTCAGTATGAAGCACTCGACAAACTAGAAGCATTTGCCAGTATTAATGGTCCTCAGTTTTATCACTTGCCTATCAACCAAAGATATATCACACTGGAAAAATCTCCCTGGTCTATACCAGACGAACTGCCCTTTGGAGACAGTAAAGTTATTCCCATGTTAGCCGGAGAAACACTAAATTGGCGTATTTGTCTTAAATGAAGCAAATAAATAAATATCTGCGATTTTAGGATTTTGACTTATTATGAAAGAACGTTTTGACGGTTTTTTGCCTGTTGTTATTGATATAGAAACCAGTGGTTGTGTAGCTGCAACGGACGCCATGCTAGAACTGGCCGCGGTTTTATTATTCTTTGATAAAGAAGGGCAATTAAAGTTAGGCGATATGTACGCTTGTCATATCGAGCCCTTTCGTGGGGCCCACTTAGATCCAAAAGCTTTAGAAATTAATAGAATTGACCCTACACATCCGTTTCGATTTGCTATTAGTGAAACGCAAGCGCTATTAGAATTATTCCTCTTCGTGCGTCGCGCATTAAAGGAAAGTCATTGCCGACGAGCAGTTTTAGTTGGACATAATGCACATTTCGATTTAGGATTTCTTCAATTAGCTATTAAACGCTGCAATTTGGCCAAGAAAAGCCCCTTTCATTCATTTACTTGTTTTGATACGGCTACTTTAGCAGGTTTCATGTATGGTAAAACCGTTTTAGCTAAAGCCTTAGCAAGCGCTAGACTGTCATTTGACCCACGCGAGGCTCATTCTGCTATTTATGATGCAGAACGTACCGCCCAATTATTTTGCCTTATGATTAATACTATAAATGGCGTTCCTAGATTACGGAGGTAAACTATTACGATTACAAAAGGACTTTATTTTAAAAAAGAGATTCTTGATTAATATTAAACAGCCCAGTCCTACCAATAGATATCCTATTGGTACCAAGAAGAAGGGCTCATGTAAAATACCTTGCTCATCCAGGCTAGAGCCAATTATTTTAAATAGAACAAAACTAGCTAGACCAGCACTTAACAAAAACAAAGCTAATTTATAACTTTTTTTCGAAGTCAAAAGAATTTCCTATTTTAGTCAAATTATAAACTATCTGCATTATCCGCTAAATATTTAGCAACGCCTTCTGGCGAAGCTTTCATACCCACATCACCTTTACTCCAATTTGCTGGACATACATCACCATGCTGTTCATGAAATTGAAGTGCATCAACTAAACGGATAATTTCCTCTATATTACGGCCTAGTGGCAAATCATTAACGATTTGAGAACGAACTACCCCTTCTCTATCAATAACAAATACACCGCGCAGTGCCACCCCTGCTTCTGGATGTTCGATACCATAACTACGACAAACAGTATGAGCCACATCTGCTGCGAGAGTATATTTGACTGGCCCTATCCCACCCTGAGCAATAGGGGTATTACGCCATGCATTATGGGTATATTGCGAATCTATAGATATGGCAATTACCTCTACTCCCAGACTCTTAAATCTCTCAATAGCATGATCTAATGCTATCAATTCCGAAGGGCACACAAAGGTAAAATCAAGTGGGTAGAAAAAAATTACGGCATATTTTTCACGTACAGCCTCTTTTAAATTAAAACGATTAACGATCTTGCCATTACTCAAAACTGCAGGGACAGTAAAATCAGGGGCTTGCCTACCAACTAAAACGGCCATAATATTTCTCCATTTCGGGGGTTATGAAAGAGCTTTTATTATACCCAAAAAAACAATTTGAGGCAATAGTCCTTACCCCCCAGCTTTGATACAAGATATTGTTGCTTATACTAATTTTTAGTAGCAATTTGCCCAATAATGCGTTATTTTAATCATGTTATATCTTATTGATAAAGGAGTACATTTATGACTTTTCAGTTACCAAGTCTTCCTTATGCCCTAAATGCCTTAGAACCTCATATCTCAGAGGAAACACTTCAATATCACTATGGGAAACATCATCAAGCATATGTCAATAAACTTAATGAGTTAATAGCTAATACTGAGTTTGCAGGACTTAAATTAGAAGAGATCATATCTCAAGCTACTGGGCCTATTTTTAATAATGCTGCACAAGTATGGAATCATACCTTTTATTGGCATTGCCTTAGCCCTGATGGTGGAGGTGAACCAAGTGGAGCTTTAGGGTCTGCAATTGAAAAAACTTTTGGATCATTTGAACAATTTAAAAAACAATTTTCAGAGGCTGCAATGACTCAATTTGGCTCCGGATGGGCTTGGTTAGTCAAAAATAATCATGGAAAATTAGAAGTGCTCAAAACTCTTAATGCAGAAAACCCACTTACTGAAAAAAAATCCCCTTTATTAACTTGCGATGTTTGGGAACATGCTTATTATATTGATACACGCAATGATCGTGCCAAATATGTAAAAAATTTCTGGGAAGTGGTTAACTGGGAATTTGTGAGTAAAAACTTCTCCGTATGACAATTAAAGTTTTAGTGAATGGCGCACAAGGGAAAATGGGCCGCATTGCCATCCAAGCTGTAAGTGGTCAACCCGATTTAGTTTTAGTAGCACAGACTACTCGATATGATGATTTAGCAAAAACCATTGCCACTTATCAAGTTGATGTAGTAATTGACTTCACCTCTCCTCAAGCCGTGTTTTCCAATCTAGAAACAATTATAGATCAAGGCGCACGAGCAATCATAGGCACTACTGGACTTACTACTGAGCAACTAGAAATCGCCGAAAAAAAATGTAAGGAGAAACAGCTAGGAGCAATTATTGCGCCCAATTTTTCGTTGGGTGCCATCCTCATGATGCAATATGCGCAAAATGCAGCAGGTTATCTTCCCCATGCAGAAATTATTGAAATGCATCATCCCCAAAAATTGGATGCCCCTTCTGGGACCGCTATTAAAACAGCAAAAATGATGGCTCAGGAAAAATCCACTTCTCTTTTCAAAGAAGTTGCTTCTCCAGCACGAGGAGAAATTCATGATGGAATTCCTATTCACTCATTGCGCTTGCCAGGCTTCTATTCATATCAATCTGTTATTTTTGGAGCTATGGGCGAAGTGTTAACTATTAGTCATCAAGGCATAGACCGACAATGCTGCATTCCAGGTATTTTATTAGCCTGCCGAGAAGTCATGTCTTTAAATTGTCTTGTTTATGGACTTGAAAATTTCGTAAAAGCTCACGCGCAAGTATAAAACATCTTCTGCTTGAAATCGTTCACGAGGTTTAATTTGTCAACATAGAAAATCCAATTTTGATTCAGATGGGACGAAAAACTTCCTAGTCACACTGCAATTTGTTATCGTCAACTTGAGCGGAATCGATATGTTGTTTACGTTGAGGCAAGGTTCTAGTTATGGTAACAGAGAGGGTTCGCAATAAAGATGAACTTACCCTATTAGCTTGCGCAGGTGGGTTAAAATTTCCTCTAGTTTTTTGTGCAATTTTCTCTTCAGGTTTTTCTTCGGTATCGGTATCGGAGTCGCCATCCGAAAGATCATTTAGTTGTAAAACTCTCTTTGAAGAATAAGTTCGCATTAACTGGCGTATATGATGAATCAACGCATAAGGTAACAACATGCGTTCTGGATAAAGCGCTTTATAGATAGCAATATAATCTTCAGCTTTTAGCGTTTTATCTTGTTGGATACAAGTATTCAGATCTGCAAGATGTTGACCAAAACAACCCTGACTATTCAAAACATTTTTTGTGAACCTACAAAGCTCAATAATTTGCTTTATTCGATTTTTTTCTTCACAGGTAGAAAATTCATGACGCAAATCTTGCAATTCTTTTAACGAATGATAGTCACCCTGTCCCTTAAAATAAGTAGCCTTTTATAAAAAATCATCTATTAATACTATATAATTAAAACAACTTTCTTCAAGTAAACGATCCCGGCTCATATATTCCTTAATTTGATAATTTTAATTAATTTTATGAAATTATACTACTACCTGATCACGTAAATAAACAGGTTTGGCCTGAAATGGAGATATCATTTCACCTTTTTGATATGCCACCTCTGCAATTTGTACTAGAGCACTACCTTGGGGATAAATATCTATGCAAGTTGTTTTACAAGCACTAATTATGTGGGTTAACTGTCCACTGTATACTTCCCAAGCGTTACCTACTGCGTACCAATTTTCCCCAGAAGGAACAACAATCTCCTCTGGTTTACTAAGAGCTTGTGACTGTGCTTCAATCATAATTTTTGTCTCATCTAATCTGTACGCTCCCCAATAAATGGCATGAAGACGTGCGTCCCAAGCAGCTAAAACATCCTTCCAACCATAGCGTTGAAAAGAAGTTTGCGCAACCACTTGTAAAGTAGATACGGGGATAACAGGTAAATCGGCAGCAAAGGCTATCCCTTGAGCAACACTGGTGGCAATGCGTGCTCCCATAAAACTTCCAGGCCCACAGCCATAAGCAATAACGTCTAGTTGGTTTGGAGTTAATTGTGCTTCTGCAAGTAATGATTCCACCATAGGCAAAATGAGTTCTGCATGGCGTTGAGGTGCGATTTCAAATCGTTCCCGAATTTGTCCTGCAATAGACAAAGCAACTGAACAAGCTGCAGTTGCTGTATCGAAAGCTAAAATTTTCATAAAAATTCTATACTCATTTAATTTATTAATGCATTTCTTCGTTTCTCATATTATCATAATCCCATGTACTTATCCCGATTACCCTATTATTCCAATAGCGCAGCTTTATTTGCTCATTTTGTACACTCACCTTATGCTATGCTTTTAGAAAGCTGCGGCAAGGATCGTTTCGATATCATAGTAGCTAAGCCCACTGAATTAATTATTAGTGATCTGTTTTCAACCGATCCATTTTATTTAGCAAAAGATTGGTTAACATCTGAAAAAAAACTGGATGACTCTAATATTCCAGTAGAATTGCCTTTTACCACTGGAATTTTGGGGTATTTTAGTTATGATTTAGGTTATAAATTAACCGGACTTGCTTCTTCAACTATAAAAGATATTACCCTGCCATCTGCAGTAATTGGTTATTATGAATGGAGTATCATTACTGATCACTTGATTAAAGCTACCTACTTAATAAGCCGTAAATCGTCTCACAGATCGCATCTGGAGACGATAAAAAAACTGCTAAATAAACCCACCACATTTTCGAACGATTTTTTTGCTTTAAATCAAAAATTTCACTCTAATTTAGATAAAGACCAATATACAACTGCCTTCAATCAGGTACAAAAATATTTACGTGCTGGGGATTGTTATCAAATAAATTTCGCACAGCGTTTTTCAACAACTTATCAAGGGACGCCTTGGAAAGCTTATCAACAATTACGCGCTTCCAATCCCATGCCAATGGCCGCTTATATTAATCTTCCTGAAGGCGCAATTTTGTGTTTATCACCTGAAAGATTTTTAAGAGCAAGGGGCAATAAAATTATTACTCAACCCATTAAGGGAACCAGCTCTCGCTTTATCAATCCGGCACAAGATCACCAATCAGCACAAGCTTTATTAGCCAGTGAAAAAGATCGCGCTGAAAATATAATGATCGTAGATTTATTGCGTAACGATATAAGCAAATGCTGTCGACCCAGATCAATAAAAGTCCCTAACTTATGTACCTTAAAAAGCTTTGACAACGTACATCATTTGGTCAGCACCATTATTGGAGAACTGGAAGATGATCAACACCCTCTAGATTTATTACGTCATTGTTTTCCTGGGGGATCTATTACTGGCGCCCCTAAACTTCGTGCCATGGAAATTATTGACAGCTTGGAACCTCACTCACGTTCTTTATATTGTGGCAGCATTGCTTATTGTGATGTGCGTGGAAACATGGACAGTAACATTACAATACGTACTCTTCTCTGTAATCAACAAAAAATTCACTGTTATGGCGGCGGTGGCTTGGTAATTGATTCACAATTAAACAAGGAATTTAATGAAATACAAATTAAAATAGGCAAATTATTAAATTTATTGCAAAAGACAAGTCAGGTAATGAAATGCGATATTCCAACAAAATGAGAATTAAACTCCAACATGTTGAATACTTACTAAACCTGACCTCACAATAGCTTGTGAAGATATAGTGCCAGAGTAAGTAATCGAAGCTGCTCCCTTGATGTCTCCTACTAAACTGCCTCCTTTCATAAACAAATTACTACTATTGGAGCCGGAAATTTTTAAATCCACATTTACCGTTGGACTATTTGTAAAGTTAATTGAGGATACCCCCTTTGCATATACTTTTAAATTTTCGATTGAATTATTGATGCCAATTATCGATGAAGTACCATATGACTGCATAAATAAGCTTTTGATTTTAAATCCAAATAATTTGACAACAGTAGTACCATGTAATTCAAACTGAGATAATTGAGGCAAAGTCACTTTAACTTGAAGACTTTTCTGATCTTCAATAAGAGTGTTAGAGAGCATTAGAACGCCATTGTGTACAGAAATATTAGCCTTATCTATTTCATCTTCAGAAGCTGTTATTTCTACACGATATACATTGCCGGATTGTATTTCGACATTCCAATTGCCAGAAGTGATAATATTTTCAAAATTTTTTAAATTAATTTCTTTATTTATTTGGGGTGTCTCTTGTTGAGACGCAGCTGAAAGCCGTACCGACCACGTCCCTATTATCAGCAAGCCAAAAATAAAGACAGTTATGGCAGTAAACATATAAAAATTTTTTTGGAACTTCATCAAACCTCCAAATCACCTATTAAATATTAAAAATTTAAAATTTTTATTTAAAATAACCCTGCTCTCTGGCTGGCGCTAACGTCACTATACCATTTTCTCAACACACTTGGTATACAAATTACCCAATAACTTTTGTGGGTCATATTTTTGTTTTAGGGTGAGGTAAGTCTGTTTATTAAATAATTGCCAAAATTCTTGTTCTGTATAAAAGACATTAGAATAAAGCCATTTATTACCTTTACACTGTGCGACTTTATTTTCAATACATTTATTGAAATGACCGAGCTCTTGATTAGAAGGAATAAAATTCCCATAGGCGCCAAAATTTACATATAGTTTATTCTTTTCGATTGGACAAAAATCAAAATTTGCTAAACTAGGAGCCGATGATCGCAAAGGGGCGATTAAAATAGGGTCTATGCCAATTTCATTTTTGAAAAATTGATAAAAATCGACCGCATGATCTATTGGTATTTGTAAATCCTGTATAATCGTTTCCATTTTTTGGCCAAACAAATTAGCAACATGCTTTATTAATGGATGTGTATTAACTAAATGCATAATTTTCCAATAAATGGTTGATCTAAGCATAAATTTACCTAAAAGAAGTCGGAAAATATAATTTTGCATTAAAAAATATTTTGAACACCAAAACCAGTCGGTATCCCATCGCCAAATGTAATCTAAGGTAGTTAAATAATCCTCTTTTTTCTCAGCAATGGACTTGTAATAAATATGCATATATTTATAATTGCTAACATAAGGAGCTTGTTCGACAAAACTCCCAATCGTAATATACATGTCATCACCCAAGATTGTTCCATCAACATAATCTAATGGAAGTTTAGTTGGGTCAGGTGAAACTAATTCTGCTAGCTTATCAAAATAAGCTTGTGGGTTTACAAAATGCCATCGAGTTAACTTAATATAAGGTTTAACATTCATTAACCTAATTTTAGCTTTTAAGATATACCCCAATGTGCCATAGGAACCTGGTAAAGCATAAAACAAATCACTAAAAGCATTATCCGGAGAACAAACCACTACTTCACCATGGGCTAATAACACTTCTAACTCTGTTACAGTTTCATGCACCCAACCATATTTAAATGAAGAAGATTCTGCGCCAAGACCAGCAATGGCCCCCCCCACGGTAATCGATTTAAGTTCTGGAACGATGGCCGGCAAACAATGATAGTTCAGGGTTACCTTAACTAAATCTTCATAAGTAGTTAACCCTTCTACTTCAACAATAAGATTTTGTGCATCTACTTTAATAACTTTATTAAATTCTTGTAAATTCAACCACTTAGTTTGAATGTTATGGCGATGACGAAATAAATTAGAAGTTTTCTTTTTGAGACGCAAAGTATGACTAGATTGACCTTCACCTTTTAATCGATTAAGCAATAATAATTTTTTTTTACAATACTCTGTGTGGTATTGCTGCTCTTGCCGATTCTTAGCGGATACTAATATATCCATTGATTACTCCCTTTGGAGAAAATACTATTTGAAATAATTGATTTGATCGAGCACGAAATCCTCCTGCACAAGATAATAAGTAATAACACCACATGCGATAGAATTTTTCATCATAACAGGATTTTAATTCATGCCAATTGGCTTTAAAATTTTCATACCATGCCATCAATGTTTTATCATAATCTGCACCAAAATTGTGAATGTCTTCTATTATAAAATAAGGCTCAGAAGCCCGACCCAGAACTTGAATAGTAGGAAGGACACCTTGCGGAAAAACATATTTTTGAATCCATGGATCACAAAAATCAATGGAATGGTTTTTGCCAATAGTATGCAGCAAAAATAACCCATCAGGTTTCATGTTGCTAAGAACTATTTTGAATAAACGCTTATAGTTCTTATAACCAACGTGCTCACATAAACCAATACTAACAACTTTATCAAATTTCATTGCCTGAGGATTATAGAGTTCAGTCTCACGGATAATCACTTTCTACAATTTTCACGGATAAACCTTTACATATTTCTCTAGCATAACGTACTTGTTCTGAAGAAATATTAACTGAAACAATGTTAACACCATATTTTTCTGCCGCATATTTAGCAAATCCACCAAATCCACATCCTAACTCTAATATATTTTCTCCAGGCTGAAATTGTAATTTTTGACAAACCAGCTCATATTTTGCAAATTGCGCTTGATCAAGGGTATGGACATTTTTCCAATAACCACAAGTATAAGCCATGGTTTCACCCAACATAGCTCTAAATAAATTATTTCCTAAATTATAATGTTGCTCGGCAACACATTGAGACTTCTGATACGACTGTGGGTTTAAAAAAAAATTTTTAAAAAAAGAAAATAAGAACCGAGAATTTTTATAAAGATCTTCTATTTTTATATTGCGCATGAGGCGGAAAAAAAAATCGTCAAGCAGTTGACAGCTCCACCACCCTTCCATGTAGCTTTCACCTGATCCTAATGAGGGTTCACGGAGAATCCAACTAAATACTCGAGGCTCAATAATTTGCATGTCCCAGGGACGGGATCCATTTATTTCTATATCTGCTTTTGCAAGGATTTGAGCTATAGGGTGAGTTTTATCCATAAGCACCTCTATTTCTTGAACTACTCTTATTTCAACTACCTTGGAAATCATTTAAAAATAAATAACCGTGGTTTGCCGGTTTCTATTTTCTCCGTTAGATTTCGCTCTGCGAATCCAGTTCGCTGGCGCGGCCAAAGGGAAAGACCGCATTTCTCTCCTCCTTGAATTTTTCATTGCACAATATCACCACGGCCCTCGGCTGGGTTAAAAATCATTAAATATACTAATTCATTTTATTTTTATTGTGCAACTCAGAAATTCAGGTAGACACACTAGACAACCCCTCTCGTAAAATTTTTCTAGGGGCATAACTCTATTTTAACATAAGTTTTTCTTTCACTGCAAATTACCTTTTCAGTATCGAGCAACATTATTTTTTGCTTATCTTTAACTTTCTCCAGTACTCATTTATTTGCACCTTTGGTTATAAATTAAGATAGGAAATTGACATCTATGCTATAAATTTGTAAAATTCCATATTTATTTTGGATGGGAAAGGTACATATGAAGAAGAAAGTTCGTCAAAAAAAAAGAAACAAATTACAATCCCTTAAGCAGGAGGTGAAACATACCCAAACTACCAAAAAAACCACCGATCCATCTCTTGCATTACGTATACAAGAAACTGAAATTTTAAAATCAAAGATACTACAATCCGATGTGCAAGCTGTTGAATCAGAGCTGAAAAGCAAAGAGAAGGCGTTAGAAAAAGGAAAATTAGAGTTATTGCAAACGGTTTGTCTGCATATCAGCTTTGAAATTGAGAAATTAGATGAAAAGCAAATCCCCAGTGTCAAGCTTGTTAAAGAAGAATTCGTTAACACCTCCGTTAATGTCATAAAAATTGCGGATCTTTGTTGCCAAATCATTAATGAATCTAGTTCGGAAAAGAATTTTTTAAATATTGAAAAATTCTTTTTCGAAAGAGCCTCTGATATTTATATTACTAGTAATGAATTTTTAAAATACCTTTTTTTACACACCATATCCATAGGAAGCTTCTGGAAAGTTGGAAATTTAAAAGAGACGCAACAAAAAATTTTAACCACCTATAATTTTCTTCAACTCCATTCAGAAAACTTCACTTCACTAACGAATAACGATAATTTTAACCAATATTTAATTCAAATATATTTTTACGATGTGGATTGTCATTTATTTGAGTTTTATTGCGCCGATCTAGCGGATAAATCAATTTCCGCATTTGTTGAAGATAAATTTATGGCAATAAGATCTTGTGTAGAAAATCTGTCCAATGATACCGCCAAAAAAAATTGGCAAGACATACTAAAAAAAGATCAAGCTGTCGCACAAAGCCGGCTAAATTACAAAAAACAGATTAACTTGAAAAAGGAAAAGGAAGCTAAACGAACGAAAGATACATTGCATCAGCTTGAAACCAAATTAATCGATAGTCGAAATAAAAATATCCAAATACAGGACAAATTGGAGGAAAAGTCAAAATCAGAAATCAGTAGAAAAAAGGAAATAACGAATTTGACTAATCTAAATCAAAAATTAAAGGAATCAAAACAGCAGAACGATAATCAACAACCACTAGAACTGGAGAAACTAATAAAAACTTATCATGACAGCCTAAGTGAAAAAGATCAGACAATAACCAATTTAGAACTTGAAAATCAAGCTTTGACTTCTAAAATTAAGCAACTTGAATTAAATTTATCGACCAGCCTGGAAAAAGAGGCAAAAATTCAAAAGGAAATTAGCGAGCAGAAAAAAATTAAAGCTGTGGAAAGCCCTAAACATCCCGATTTAGTTAAAATTAAAAAATCAGCTGAACCTAATCATACATTACAGCCTAGTGCTGAAATTGAACTGTATAAATCTGAAATAGTACTACAAGAATTAAAGGGGCTCCGCAGCCAAAAACTATTAGATAAACATCTAATTGAAGATTTAATTTACCAAATAAATTTCTTAAAACTCCAAGTCTCTCAATTACGTGCTTTAAAGCAAGGAACGTCACTCGTTTTATCTACTATGCCCGTTTTTTCGTATTCTATGCCAACGCTGTATCCCGATACATTTAGTTATAGCCCTACTACTATTTCTTTTTTTACACTTGCAACTGCACAGACTATATCACCTCAAGTAAGTGCATTATTAAATAGTCAAAAAATGACTTATTCATGAGAATTTTTTAGCTGTTGAAAATAATATAAAGCTCTTTGTCGAGCCTGAGCATGATCCACAATAGGTAATGGATAATCGATTCCTAGCTCAAGGTTGGCTTGACTTAATATTTTTACCGAAGCCAACCAGGGTTTGTGCACATAAGTGGAAGGTAATAATTTTAATTTCGGTAACCAATTTTTCACATAAGTTCCTTGAGGATCGAATTTTTCTCCCTGTAAAACAGGATTAAAGATCCGAAAGTAAGGAGCTGCATCAGCTCCACAACCTGCCACCCATTGCCAGTTAAATGAATTGTTGGCTAAATCCGCATCCAATAATGTATGCCAAAACCAATTCTGGCCTTCGCGCCAATCAATGAGTAGATCTTTAGTTAAAAACGAAGCCACTATCATTCGCACACGATTGTGCATATAACCTGTGGACCAAAGTTCGCTCATACCTGCATCGACAATCGGGTAACCTGTTTGTCCTCGTTGCCAAGCTTTTAAAAATTTTGCATTGGTTTGCCAAGAAAAATTATTAAATTCAGGGCGAAAATTATCTTTCGGGAAATCCGGAAAATGAAACAACCAATAATAAGCAAACTCTCGCCATCCTAATTCCATTAAATAACGTTCGGCAGAACGAAACTTGCTTTGCCCATGACACATTATATCTTGTACAGCATACCAAATTTGCACCGGACTAATTTCTCCAAAATGTAAATAAGGAGAAAGATGCGAGGCGCCTCTAAGATAAGGACAATCACGATTGTGCTCATAGCCTTGCAAATCATTTGCTAAAAAATCTTTTAACAAGCGATGCGCATTAGCTTCCCCAGGCCGCCACTTTTTGGCAAAACCTTGTGTCCAATCAGGACTTTTAGGTAATAAATTCCATTTCTTTAGACTATCACTTGCTATCACAACGGTTTTTTTAAAGGTAGGCACGGGAAACAAAGCGCGAATATTATCGCGGGTTATGCAATTGCGCCAATAAGGAGAAAAAACCTTAAAATAATTTTTTTTTTGGTTAAAAATATCAGATGGCTCATGCAACAAACTCCCATTAAAACGATGCACGGCAATTCCTTTCCCTATTAACAGCGCATGTATTTTATCATCTAGTTTACGTCTAGCCGGTTCATAGCATCGATTCCAATATACAGAAGAAATTGCATGACTTTGTACTATTTCAGTGATAATAGGTAAGGCTTGACCTTTGCGTAATACCAAAACGATTTTTTGGCGAAGAAGCTCATTTTGCAGACTCTTCAAGCTGTGGTGTAACCACCAATGCTGTGCGCGTCCTAAAGACCAAGCGATGTCTTCATCAAAAATATAAATGGGAATAAATGCAGTATTTTCTTGAACTGCAGACCACAAGGCAGGGTTGTCCGCTAAACGCAAATCTTGACGAAACCAATACAAAGCTACAGTCATAGGTATTTCCATATCATCCGGACTTTACAGGATATAAATTTATAGCAATTGCACGTAAAAAGAAATGTACATTAGATTCCAGTTCTTGACCTTACAATGTTTTTTTGAAACCATAGAACCATGCCTAAACTTAGCGTTATTATCATCGCGAAAAACGAAGCTCATAATATTGGCCGTTGTTTACGTTCAGTTTACTCCTGGGCAGACGAAATTATTGTTCTTGATTCAGGCAGTACTGATGAAACCATTCGTATTTGTCGTCAATATACCTCATTAGTCTATATTACCGATTGGCCCGGCTATGGGCCGCAAAAAAACCGTGCGCTTCAAATGTCCTCCGGAGATTGGGTGTTATCTTTAGATGCAGATGAGTGGGTAACTAAGCACTTACGAAATGAAATACAACAAGCTATTCAAATGACCTCTTACCAAGCATTTTATTTACCACGCTTAACTATGTACTGCGGGAAATTTCAACGTTATGGAGATGCAGCAAAAGATAAGGTATTACGTTTGTTTTGCAGGGAAAGCGGCCGTTTTACTGACGATATCGTTCATGAAAAAGTAATTAGTAACGGCCCGGTGGGATATTTACAACAACCTCTTTTACATAATGCTTATCGATCCATTACGGAATGGTCTAATCAAATGCAAATCTATGCTTTGTTAACCGCCCAATTAAGGCATTCCAAGGGGCGGCGCTCTAATCCATTCAAAGCATATGTAAATAGTTTATGGGCTTTCTTTAGAACCTATCTTTTACGTCAGGGATTTCGCGACGGATATATCGGTTTTATGTTTGCAATACTGAGCACTCGAAGTAGCTACACAAGAAATATGCAATTATGGCGTTTAGGTTTAAAATCTGTTAAACAGAAATCCTTAACATAGCTGTAAGCTACTTGTTTGACAATTTAAAAGCATGTTAAAATAGTGCTTTATTCAATCAGAAAGTGGGTCCATGATTAATTTTACCGCTTTGCAACAAATTCCGATTAAAGAGGATCCTTTCCCGTACTTAATAATTCCAAATTTTATCGATGCTCATCATCTTTCTGCACTAGTTAAAGATTTCCCATCGATTACAAGTCGCGGAAGTATTCCTGCTTCATCAGTAAAATTTTCTTCACTATTTCGGCAACTTATAACTGAACTTGAAGGGCCCACCTTAAGACAAATTATTGCAGAAAAATTTGCTATCTCTTTACAAAATAAACCTACTATGTTGACTTTAAGAGGTTTTACTACTGAACGAGATGGTTTTATACACACTGATAGCAAAAGCAAACTTATTACTGTTTTGCTTTATATGAATAACAATTGGGAAAGTAACGAAGGGAAATTGCGGTTATTAAATAGTAAGGATTCACTGGATGATTATTTTGAAGAGATTTCTCCTCTTGCGGGTAGTTGTTTAATTTTTAAAGTAACTGCAAATGGCTGGCATGGACATAAACCTTTTATTGGTAAACGTAATTCTTTACAATTAAATTATTTATCAGGAGATGCAGCATTAACCAAACATTTAAATCATCATCGCTTAACCGCTATGTTTAAGCGTTTTTTTCCACGTTTAATTAAAAAAGAAGAATATTAAGATGAATATCTTATTTGTAAAATTAACCTCCATGGGAGATTTGATCCACGCATTACCTGCACTTACCGATGCATCTCGTGCAATTCCTAATATTTCCTTTGATTGGGTAATAGACAAAAATTTTTCTGAGGTTGCTTTATGGCATCCCGCTGTAAAAAACATTATTCCCACTGCTCACAGAAAATGGCGGAAAAATTTTTATCAATCCATAAAAAATGGAGAAATATCGCAATTTTTGACTGCATTGCGCAAAGAAAAATACGATTTGGTAATAGATGGTCAAAGTTCACTAAAAAGCGCCATCGCTATGTTATTAAGTCGTGGCCCCCGACATGGTCTTGATAAAAAATCAGCACGTGAATCGTGGGTTTCTTCTATAGCTTATCAAAAAACCTATTTTGTTGATAAAGATATGCATGCAATTAAACGTCTACGTTTACTTTTCGCACAAATTCTTCAATACCCATACCCTGACACTCAACCCGATTACGGTATTACAGATTATCCGTTCCCCTCTCTTAAAATCGATTTGCCAACACCCTATCTGGTGTTCGTTCATAATGCTAGTTGGTCATCAAAATTATGGCCAGAATCGCATTGGCATCAGCTTATAGAGTATGCAGCACAAGAAGGACTGAATGTGTTATTACCGTGGGGAAATGCGAATGAAAAACAACGTGCTGAAAAAATTGCTGCCGGACATTCAAACACTTATGTTCTACCTTTTTGTACATTGTCTGAACAAGCGAAAATTCTTAAGGGATCAAAGGGAGCGGTTTGCAGTGATACCGGTCTGAGCCATCTAGCAGCTGCATTAAATGTTCCTGCAGTTACCTTTTATGGATCCACTAGTGTAAAACTTATTGGGACTACAGGCTTGCATCAACAACATCTTATTTCTTCTTTTCCTTGCACCCTGTGTTATAAATATGATTGCAATTATGGAAATGAAACTCATACTGAACCACTTTGTCTAGCAGCAATTAAACCTGAAATAGTCTGGAATTTTTTTAAACAAATAATGACAGAACAGATCGCTTAGTTACCATGCCGACACATGGACGTTTAAATCGTAAGCGTTTACTTAAGGTTTTGGTTCCGAAGCCTCGTTGCCCCGCAGACCAACGCCTGCGGGACCCCTTAAAGCTCTTTTAACTAGCTCTTTTAAGCGTAATCCATGTAAGTTTGCACTGCCTGTAACAGCGTTGATCTTGTAGTTTCTTCAGTACTTTTCCCACTTTTAGAAGCTGACTCAGGTCGTGGTGTTATTTTAGTAGTCACAGGTAATCTAAGGCCTCCATCTGGAAAACTGCGTTCATCCCAAAGTTGTGCATGTACCAATAAAATTCCTAAGATATGCACAAGTTCATTATTTCCTTGAACACTTTTCTCTATTGTTTCAAGATCTTGAGCCTGTGCAATTTTTCCTATTAGAGGTTCATATGGATTTGTAGTGAACGTAGTAGTACTATTTGCAGGAATATTAGATATCTTTAATATCAGACTGTTTTTCAACCAATCTAAACTCCCAGCAGATAATTTAGTCTTTTCAGTCCTTTCAGTTTTCGCATCACCTGATTTGCTCAATATAAATTTGGACTCAGGAGAGTACAAGAATTTATTCATGGTAGTTAAACTTCTTCCTTTACCTTTTAACAAAGGAACTAATTTTGCTTCCGTATTAATTTCTGGAACAGGCTCAGAAAAGCGTTCATGACACCTATCTCCAAATGAAACATGTGAAGCATTTGGGACGACATAAAAAAGCATATACTGTTCTTCTTTATCGTGATTAGCCTGAACTTCTTCAAGCGAAAAAGTAATTTTTAATTTCTCGGCTTGAATCCTAATAAATTCTACCTTGCTTTTTATAAAATCATAATATTCCGTGTCGTCGGAATTTTCCAGCCTAGCTGTACTAACATAATTAGGGAACTCAAATAGAGCTCCTTTTGCCCATTTTGCCAATGCGTGGTTGTTGTTAAAAATTAGTTCCAAGCTAACTAAAAATTTAGCCACCGCCTTAATCAAACACTCCTTAGCATAGGTTCCTAATGGTGAGCTTTCAGGAAAGCTTCCCAATGCACTTGCAGGAATCTTTAACCATGGTTTTTTATCAATTCCCCTTTTTTCAGCATACTCATAAGCCATTTGTAAAAATTCATAAAATCTTTTAGCAGCATAATTTTCAAAACCTTTTTTATCAAAATAACAATGTAACGTCGGAATAGGGTTGGTACTTAATTGTCGTTTACCTTTTACATAAATAAAATTAGCACTTATACCACCCTCGTTGGTCTTACACTCTTCAATACGAGGTTTAGGTATATCACAAAAATGTTGATAGATTCTTTCTATTAATAATCGAATCGAAAGGTCAGTTCTATTTTCTTTAGGATCATATTGACGAGTTAAAAATAGAAGACTTCCTATACTATTTTCCTGCATAAAAGACAGTGCTGTCTCTGCTATAATTACCACGTCCCGTCCATTTTGGTTCAATTTTTCCATTGCTACAGGAGTTATAAACTTCACTAAACAATCTAAATAATAAAAAAAGGTTTTGGGAGTAATGTTTAATATGCTATCCCAATCAATCCCAGCATTCCCTTCTCGGCTAGCCGCTTGATTTTTAACAACAGTCCAAATCATTCCAGGGGTAAGATTTTCCTTTATCAAGTAAAGCGTATAATCCAATTTTTTCCCACCCCGCTGGTGTATATTAAAATGGACTAGTGTACCAATTAAAATTTGTTTCACTAAATCCAGCTCTTTATCTACCCAACCATCTAAAAATAGTGAGATTTTTTCATCCTGGGCTGGAATAATATCTTTTTCGCTCAGATCCGTTCGATAATTTACTTTAATTACTCCATCTTTTTGATATGTTTTAGCGTCCATCAATGAAGAAGACAAAGGATTTAGTTCTATCCGTTCTCTTCTTGCTGCTTCCACTTCTAATCCTCTTATTAATCCTGTTGAAGTCGCCACAAATATTTCACCTACTTTAAAATTTCCCCCATCCAACTCATCAGAAGTAGACAGATGATAGTGGTGATCCTTATATTCACCCTCTATACCTGTCAATATCGTAAGAGCATCAGTTTGAGTTAATTTTAAGTATGCATCTCCTTTTAAAGGATCAAGAATACCCGCCATAGGGTTGCTGGTAACTCGATTAAATACCACGCTGTATAGAATACAAGAGTCAAACTCATTGTCTTCTACATTACATAAGCTAGGGTTAATTTGATACTGAGCATTAAACCGCCTTCCTTCTTTTGAAGACCCTACTATTAAATGAATGCCCTGAATTGTTTCATTTGAGTTAACTACTTGCTCCTCTTGCTCACAATAGGAATCGTAATAAATACCTGCAATTTCGCTAAACTTACGATGTTCTTTTTCAAGTAGATCTTTTAACATACGCAAAAACAGTCTATTTGTAATAGGAGCAAAATACCTGGAAAAAACCTCACTATCTCTTGCGGAAAGAGTAATAAATGCTTTTTTTTGCTTAGATAAGGCATCTTGACTTGCATGTAATAGAAGCGTCAAAAAATTTTGTTGGTAATATTGAAAAAACTTTGTTCGATCAATTGCCAATGAATTTAACTGCACCGATAACATATCTTTAGTTTCAAAGGACGGGATCGAGCCATCAAATGATAGAGCCGAAGTAAATAAAAGTTGTCCCTTGAAGGAGGAATCTGAATGATATAGATTAACTTTTACAATAAAATTTATCTTACCTAAAATAGATAATTCAACATCATTGAAACAGGAAGGATTTTGGGAGAAAGAGACTTCCACAAATTGCTTCGTTTTAATAATGTGAACTATAAATTCCTTCCAAGTGAGAGATTTTATGTAGTCCGATAAATCTTGTTTTTTACCCAAATTTTTCTTTAATAATGCTAATAGATAAGCCCCAGGAGTGATTCTTTTATCAATTAAAGCTTTTTTATATTCTACAATTTGGTCCAATGCACCCTGATCGAAAATAATTTTATACTCTTGCCCCACTGGAGAATCGGGTTCTTCTTCACATGGAAACTTAACTTTTTCCTCTATATCGTCTGAATCTCTCGTTATGGGATGGCAAGGATGCCTTGCCTGGAACAATCCGTGTCATCTCTTCATCAATATTTTGATTCAAAAGTTTGTTTTTTTCCTGATTGACCGATAGTTTTCTCATCTTCATCCTCTTCATCATCCTGATCTTCTAGTGGTTGTTTTAAGGTATGCGAACCTCCTTCTGCATCAGCTTGAATTTTAGAAGGTTGGGAAAAACTGTAAGTGAAAAATCAGACTCTTCGTCTTCGATAGCTAAAAGATTGCTTTCTTGAGGAAAATTTTCTTTCTTTTCACTACGCCCTGAGGAAGTAGAGGATTTCTGATCAAAATTTGGTTCTTGTGAAAGCTCATCAAACCTTTGTAAAATATCTTCATCTTTTGCATATGCTTATCTCCTTTAGTTTAAAATTTACCTATCCGTGCACGTATGGTTGCTTGCACAGCATATTAATGTAAGAATCATATCCAAATTAAAGTGGTAAGACAATAGCCAATTGTTGTACTTGTAATCAATTTTACTTCTTCCAACTAGTATCTTAATCCCATGTTGCTATAATCTAAGGCAAGGCTGTTTACTTTCGCACTTCGGAATTTACATCCTATAAATACCACTCTTTAAAATAACAACCAGTCATATTTTTCCATATGAAGACTTTTAAGCTTGTAATTTGAAGTGATATTGGTGTAGCTTTGGCATTCTCTGGAAATTATACCTTGCTATCCGTGACGGGGGAACAGTTCACTATTATAACTCGTACACTGCTTCTAAGATCGATAAACTCTTATTACTACCGCCCTCAGAACTCTCGCTAGATTATCATCCCCTTCTCTATATTTCTTGGTAAATTTAGCTCTACTGCCTCCTGGTGGCAGAAAATTCAGATTTTTGCTTACGATAATAACACCACAGGCTTATTCCCTTGGTAAAATAATATAAACTCTGAGCCCCGGCGATACCACTCCCTCCCAATAATGCTAACTCTGGATTAATAGCTTTTACTATAGGACCTGCCGTAATCAATGCCACCTGTGTGGTAGTGGGCAAGCCTTCTATTAGTGCCAACTCCATTTTTCCTTTCGTGGTGAGCGAATTCCTAAAGAGCAGTCAAATAACATTTTAAAGGCAAAAACGGTTAGAAATGCTGGCGGCAAATATTCAGCAATCTTTTGAGCAGTTTCATTATCCCCCGCTAATTCTAAACTGGTAACTATATCTATTGCTGCTAACAGCACAAGTTCACCAACGCCCGCAACTCTTTTTACGCAACTTAATGCTTTACCATCTTTATGCTTACCACATATATTATTAAAAGTACCGAAAATAATTAACAGAGTACCACCACCGTAGTTAAGGCTTGAACGACAAATTTGGGGAAGTATTTTTGGCGCTGCCGCAAACAATGCGGTCAAGCCCATTTTAGCAAGTCCGGTTTTAATGTTCTTTATAATGCTTGTTCTAATTTTACAATTCAAAAAAAGAATTTCTTTCAGGTACACCCACATATCCCCATCCCGGGGTAGCTTTTTAGTCTCGCTTGGTGTTGGCGATGGGGTTGATGACTGTGAGGGCTCCGGTGATGAGGGTGGGGGTGGGTTCGTTGGGTCAAAAGCTAATTCCATAGTCTGGTCTCCCTTAGGTATTCATTTTTATTTGGAAAATCTCTAAACTATTTTACTTCCTTTTGAACAGTTTGCAAGTTGTTCGTTAACCCTTAGAGAAACCAGAAGGGATTGGAGTAGCTGTAACACCCTCTCTTTTTATAGCTGGGCCTGCTTTCTTCTTTGGTGAAAATATTCCTCCATAAGAAAAACGACTACGAGTAGATTGTGGAACATCCGCTTTATTTTGTTCATTTGCCTGTATTTTTTCTCTCAGCATAGACTGCTCAGCTGTTTGATTTAAAATATTTTGTAGAAAAGAATCGAGCTGTTTAGCAAATGAAGGCGCAAAAAGTGATTCATAAAAATCTTCCTCAATTTTGCGTCTTGCTTCAACCTCGATAGCAGGATTTTCTTCAATTTCACTCAAATTCTTCATTTCCTTACCTGATTGAGAAAGTTCCTTTTCAATTTGTTTTTTATAATCTTCTTTATAACCTGCAAGATATTTTTTTAAAAGTTTTTCCTCGTATTTTTCATACGCCAGACGACACGTTACCTCCATTTGTAAACTTGCGCCGGCGGGGCCCAATCTGCCGATTACTCTTTCAACAATAGCCATTTTACCTTTGTCGTTTAAATACTGATTTAAAATGCGGTTTTTATGTCGAGAAAAAATTTCTTCTTGCTTTGCCTGCTGACATTTAATTTTCCTCAGCTGTGATGCTTTATAAGAGACGGCAAAAAGGGTCAGTCCTGCTGCTATTGCGATACCTACAAATGGCACTGCCATGACGGTCGCAATCGCTAACACAGTTAAGCTTACGGCTGCAGTAAGATTTATAAAACAAGTTTTGCCTTTCTCTATAACCTGTTGTGTTTGCTCTTCTATTATTTGATCAGCTACAACTTTTTCATTAGCTGAAGGAGTTTGCGTTAGATCTCGACACGCTTCTAACGGTATCTGTTTTTCTTGGAAAATGGTTTGGAATTTTTCTACTTGACTTGCTTTCTGTCCTTCATCAACCTTGTCAATATCTACCTTTGCTATAGCCAATGCTTCATCTAATAGTTGCTGCTGTTCTATTTGAATTATCTTTTTGCTTTCTGCACTTTCTTCTTGACTATCTATTCGTTGTTGCAGGAGTTGATATTTTTCTAATCGCTCCTCTACTAAAGCTTCCGGACAGCATTTTTTATAAGCGCGTCTAAGTTCGACTAATGAATACCCAAAAGAAATCCATGCATGGGCCGCAGCAGCGAAGGCAGCACAGGAACTCGCTATTGCCAATCCTGCTCCAACTTTTGCACTAGCAGCCGATATTTTTAATAAATCATTGGCAATAATTGCAACCACACTTACACTTCCAGTAGAAAGGTTATCGTACCTATGCATCCATTTGTCTAATTGTTGTTGGCTAGCTTTTCTGCTAGCTATCACAATAGCTGCTGTACCCAATATTCCAACTATATCGATTGCTAAACTAGAAATGTTAAAGACATCGGCTTGTTCTACAGCTTGCAGAACAACAAGCGAAGTCAATAGACCATTAATGATGTAATGGTAATCCATTGCCTCGGTTAAAGTGATAGGATTGCTATTCGCCTGGCCAGGCTGACCTATTATATCGGAAAGCTCTATACGCATAATTTATTTTCGATATTTAAATTTTTTTCTATATAGAATTATAAACTCCTATTATTAAATTATTATTAATTTTGTCTCATTTTCGAACACAAAAAGCGACTAAAATCAACAAGCTCCTAGATATTTAGGCTTTATTTAAGCTTTTTTAAACATAGATTCAATTTGCAGCGTAAATACTTTAATAATTTATATCCTTCCTTCATTAAATTTTTGGTCATCTTTTTCATAAAATACTCCTTATATTTAAATTAATATCCTGCATCCCCGCAGGCGTAAAGCCTAGAAATAAAATAATTATAGTAGTGTTTTGGAGAAATAGCGGGAACGTAAATTTTACTTACAGGTGAATCTAAGAAAATTTTGTAGTAGGATAGATCAGACCTATTGTTATCAATTTTTGATTTAGGAGGATCATAGTATGGCAAAATCTAAAGAGACTAAAAAAGAAACTAAAAAAAAACCCACCAAAACCTTAAAAGAAAAGCGAGCTGCTAAAAAAGAAAAACAAGGTAAATAATTTTTATAACAGTGCTTACACATTGATCTATTATTGTTCAGAAAATAAGTAACAGATCATATGAGAGTTTTGAGAAAAATTAAACTTCTTGCGAAACCCAGTATTTGACCTATTTGTTCTAATAAAAAGCAAGGCATACAGCAGTAGCCCCAAATACGAAAGTATAGCAAGAAGTTTAATGAGCGTTCTGAAAATACTAAGTTATTAACAAAATCATCCATTAATTTAAAATAAAAAGGAATAAAAAGTGCAAGGAAACAACACACTTCAAATTGATGCTAAACATTCTTACCAACCTACCTTCGGCCCCCTAGCAAAAAATCAGGCAAGCTATCTCTGTGACCGTTTATTGCCGTTATTATATAATAGTAACTATGAGACTACATCTAAGATTATTAATAATGAATTTATTGTTACTTTTAGTCCCACTAATACAAATACAAACATTCACCCAGAAGAATATAATCTAAATTTACTATTCCGCTACGCTAACTTACAGCATTTAGCCTTAAAAAATAAAGATATATCCGTTTTTGAAAAACTAATTAAAGCAAATCAGACATTTTTTGGTCTTTCTGATGAGCAGATACAATTAATCAACTCAGATGCAAAGCTACCCCAATTATCCTTTGGAGAAAAAGCAGCTTTACTTCTTTATACTAGAAAGCATACGTTTATTAACCTCTTGCTTCGAGGAGAAACTACCGAGTTCACAACTTATTTAAAAGCTAATGAATTCGATAAATTCTATTCTCAAATAGTCATACGTGAAGCTTTAATCATTACACTGATCGCAACTCATGGCAACAATAAATTAGTTGGCACAAAAATTAAAAAAGTATTTCGAGTAGAAGAAGACAAAGAATCCATGGCAAGCACTTTGAATCAACGTATTAAAGCAGCCCATAGCCCAGATGCAAAAAAAATTATTTCCTGTTCTGGATTTTTTAGTACTTCACAAAAAGGTTTGACTTATGAGGATAGTGAAAACACGTACAATATTTTTTGGTTGCTAAAATCCTCACAACTTTCAATAGCTTCGATTTCAGGACATCCTGATGAATGTGAAGTGGTGCTTTCTCATGGAGCGCAAATTCTCATTGATGAACATTTTTCTACATTAAACTACCATCTCTTTACCGGTAGAGAAGTAAATACCCCAGATGGAGTAACTCCTGATGAATACTTTTCCCAGCTTACTCTCCGCTATCTCTTACCCCATTTATTAAGCCCTTATCCCGAACCTGATTTTCATGTAACAATAAATGGTAAAATTATCCAACGACCTAATCATGCATTAGTGCATACGACCTGCGTTATGGAATTAATAGCTTCGGATATTGCTTATTTTTCCAATCATGCTAAAAACAGTTATCTTAAATATTACTGTCAACAATTATCAACATATGATCTCAGCTTACTAAAAATAGTAGCCGGTTTTTTAAAAGTGCATCGCCGCAATGAAGATAGTTTTTTTGATAATAAAGACGAATTTGAAAAGTCTCAGGCTGAATCCGCTAAAGAATTTGTTAGGTTTGCAAAAAAGTTCCTTCGCCATATTATCCCTAATAAGTTTCTTACTAACCATAAAATTTATCAGTTGGCTAAGGTCATCAGAAATTTTTCCAATCCGAATTTTCGCCACCAGCAACAAAATACCGAATTAGGTCATATAGCAGAAATAATAAATATGGCGCACAATTTGCATTTAATGCGGTGTTATGTGGCGAAGGATTATTTAAATAAAGTCATAGAACCCATTCTTGCAATCTCTCTTTCATCAAATAAACAAAGGACAGATTTATTTAATTTATTGCGATTAACTCAAGCTTTTATTGACGCGACAGGAGATCAGAGAATGTTTGCCGTCAAGCCAGATGGCATACTCGATGAAAAAAATAGTCGTGAATACTATAAATCGCCATTTGATATTTGCAGTTTGAATATAGAAGTCTGCAGTGCAGTTTTAGTAACAGCGCGTCAAAAAAATTCGTTAAATTCTTTTTCTGCACCGCTTTCAATTAGCAAAAATATGCGTATTTTATCCGAATATGTTTTAGGCGATATTTTTAATCTTAACATGGATGATCTAAGTATTACCTTAACTCATATTTTACAGAAACCAACCATTACCTCAAATTTCTCAATAATAGATACTATTACATTAATATTACTCGTTGAAGGTAGAGATCTTCCCACTTTATTATTACAAAAAGCTTTAGAACGTCTACTCATAGAAACAGATAAAATAACGGGTAAATTCATTGACCTGCAATCAGCAATCGAATTTTCCTTGAGAACAGAAAGCAAACCTATTGGGGTCCCTAACTCTGTCCCCTCACTTGTGGCGCCTCGTAATTCAATTTTATCAAGTAAAATTCCTATTTCGCATCTCTTAGCACTTTCTAAAGCATTTGATGTGATTTATGCATTGACCAAGGTAAATCTCAATTTAGATGAGGTTAATGAAAAGCAGCAAACTTTATTCCTATTTTTAATTAATTCGGAAGATAAATTTAACAATCCAACCGACCATCAAAACTATCTTAATTTTATCAGTTATTTACTCAATCAAAAACCCCAAAGAGCAAGAGATCAAGATATAAATGGAAATTCTGCTCTCCATTATATAGTTATATTTAATTTAAGCGATAATCTCATAAAATTACTTTTTAGCATGAAAGTTTCAGGATCTATTACTAACCACAAAAAACTCAATCCCATGCAACTTTGTCTGCTAAAAAATCATTTTAACCGAGCTAAAATTTTTATCGACAGAGAAACATTATTATTTGGTGAAGAACAAGCAAATAATTACATAATAGCAACCTTCCGTTCTCTTTCTTCTCAATTTTCGGCAGCAATTCAATTTTTAATTAATACTTATAAAGAAAGGATGCTTAAACACATCCAGAAGTATAAATTAGTTGACACGATTCTGCAGATTTGCCAATCCAGTCCTCCTGAAAATAATCCGTACCAAAACATTATAGAAGGCCTGCAAGCATTAAAAAAATCTACGGCAATTACCAAACGTCCATTAAAAATTTTGACTAGGATTGGTTATCCCACAATAGGGTTACCAAGATACTCGTTAGTGTGCAGCTCGCGTAAAAGAAAAACACCCTCTCCATCAGGATCAATTGGTGTCAACAAAAGATTACAAATTAATTAAGAAAGCCATCGGGTTTAAAAAATAAAATCCCCGCGGCAAGCCGCGGCGAAGTTTGGCCAGTAAGCGACGCTCGCACCATTCGACATTATCCTTGGCTAGACTTCTAAAGTTACCGCGCAAAATCAAACCTGTGGTTTCTAATGCTAAAAGCAATTTTTCACATAGTGCTTGATGGGTAGTAGGGCCTAAATGCAGCATCCAACCCCGCGACATTTCAATTAAAGCGGTATGAAATTCCATTATTGAAAATTATTTAATTTAAGGACTATAAGGTAATAATTCATTCGCTTTTAGACAAGAAATGCCCCGAACGCTAGGCTTTAGTGAGTAGCTTATACTTCAACACCCTTTTTTACTATCTTTTCATTATAATTAAAGCCATCTAATTGAATGCGTTCTCTAGGCAACACTTCGGGGCAATTATTCTGAATAAACACAATCAAATGCTCTCTGACATAGCAACATAAATTCCATAAGTCAGCGACATTATCAGCGCCAATCAAAGCTCGCAGTTGAATGCCAGTAAGATCAATAGCAGTAATTTGCAAAGAATTGGTTTTTTTATCCCACAACGTTGAGCTCTGTAAAATATTAAGTAAGGCATAACGTATTTTTTCAATGTCTACTTTATAATCAGTATATAGAAAAACAGTACCTAATAGACCTTGTTCTAAATGACTTAAATTTTGAAAAGGATTTTTAAAAAAATAATCAAGGGGATAAATCAGTAAACGTAAATCCCAAGTACGAATCTGAATTTGATTTAAGGTAATTTTTTCAACTGTTCCTGTTTCTGCGTCAATTCGGATTATATCTCCCACTTGGATAGGACTGTTTAAAATAAAACTCATACTGGAAAAAATATTACTAAATATTTTTTGGGCAGCAAACGCTAATATCCCACCTAAAACACCGGCTGAAATTAAAATACCTTTACCAATTTCTTTTACTGCTGAAAAATTAAGTAAAATCATGGCCACAGCCAATATTAAAATAATTAGTCTTAGAATTTTCTTTAAAAGAAAAGCACGCGTAATTAGCATTCCGATATTAGTTGATTTGTCTAAATATTTCTTACGCTCGAGCCATATATCAATGTAATCTAAAAGCTTGAGGGCCATTAAGCTTAAAGCAATGATTGATAAAATATTTACTACAGTTTCTATAAAATGTAATTTAATTGGTAAATTCAATTGATACGAAAAAAAATTAAAATACAATAATAAAAATATAATAAAAGCTGATCTTTTAATTGCGAAAATGACTGTATTGAATGAGTTAACCTTTAAAGGAAGGAAATAAGTTTTAATAATTTTATTAACAGCACAACTGGAAACAAAACTCAGTATTAAACTCAAAGCCAAGACTTCAAAAAGAGGTAAATATTGTTTAATCAGAACGATGAAGTTTGTCATACTTATCAATTTATATTTTTTTCCTATCTTTTGTCAATAAATCATTCTCCATTTGATTCACTTCGCATACACGCTTAAATTTATTCAAATACTTCTTCGAGCGTTTTAGCATCTAAAATTTTTTCACTCCAAAGCAATAATGTTTCGGCGTCGGCTTGTCTTAATCTTATCAAATATGATTCAGGAATATATTGAAAACGATGTTTTAATTGTCGAGTTACCACAGCTACCTCGCCCTGCTGAATGCCTTTTTGCTCAAATTGTTGTGCTAATGTCATGACTTCACCTCTCAATTCTGGCGACAAATGGATATCCCAAGCTTTCTGTACCATCTATGATATATTTTAACACAATTTTACTGAAGAAAAAGCCAGAAGAACCAGTTTGTTCAATCCTTTGAATCCACGGAAGCAAGGTATCTAAAAATTTTTGGAAATCGCGGACTTGCCGGTATTTTAATGCAAATTCAACCAAACCGCACCATTGACACCGCAGTATTTCATCGTCATTAAGTTGATGAATATTTAGTAATTGAAAGGGCTTCAATAACCATTCCCTAGCTAAAAAATCTTGATCTCCAAAAAGTGGAAAAATATCTAGAGGTGCATCCCAAGTTTCTTGACCCGTATATACAATTAAGGGATAGATAAATGGTAAAGTCTGATCTGAACTTTGCTTTAAATGCATTTCCATTAGGCGAATCATATATACCCATAACCGAAAGGCAATCAGGCGATCAACAGTACTTTGATGTTCACACAACAAAAATAGGTAACCTTTGGAGTTGCTTATCGTCACGCTATAGATCACATCAGCTTCACTACTTTTATAATGTTCATCTATAAAGCTATGATTTTCGAGTTTTAATGTCTCCAAATTCAGCTTTTCTAAAATCGTTAACGGCAAATGTTTAGTAAAAAATTCATTTGCGACATGACATTCACTCATAGAAAGTTTAAAAAATTTGTCATGAGGTTGATGAATGACTGATGGCAAAATAAAGTCCTATTTGAAAGCTAATTTATCCCCAAATCTTTGGTGGATATTAATTGAATATTGGGGTTAATTTCATTAGCATATTTTAGATGACGTTCATCTCCACTTACAAATACAGGAAAATACGAAGCCTCTATTAACTGTATTGAATCAGTTATTCTATCCTTAGAGGGAGGTTGGTTTTTAAATTTATAATTTAGATATAAGTGAGAATATATAAGTGTTCGTAAAGCGGGATAAGAGTTTATCTCATTTATGAATTCTCTTATATGAGTATTTGGTAATTCAATATTAGTACATCTTTTAAAAAAATTTATCAAAACAGCAGAATCATAATTTTTTAAAAAACTATCCTTGTATTCAGATAAACCTTTGAATTTGGAAATGTCTGAATTATAGCTTTCAACGCCCCATAACAATCTGCATTTAATAAAATTGCTTTCCTTTTCTTGAAGAAAATTTTTCAAGTAGGGAGGAATGATGCCTTTACAAAATTGATCAATTCTTGAATTTAATTCTATTAAAAAATCTTTCGATGTTATGAGCGGGCAGATCTTATAACCATACTTTAATTTTTCAAATTCCATGAAAAATAATTGATCGTCTCTACTACTATATTCAGGGTCAAGCTCTTTAACTAACTTAAAAAGACCCTGGCATTTATTATCAGTACTATTATTTAAAAAAGTTTTCGCTAACTCGAATGTCGTAAATATCCCTATTACAGGTAAGAAAAATTTGTTCGCTAAAAGAGTCCTTACCTGCTCTCCATTCATTCCATTATTGTAGAATACATTGATTGCACTAGTCTCTAAAAAAGCTTTTTTCATATTTTCATACCTGAATTCAAAAATTTCAGGTCAATATTTTATCAACAGATTCTGACTACTGCAAAAAAAATACCTACTCTTATCTGATTAGTTCTGAAGTTTAAAAACTAAACCAACGGTAATTTTTCAAAAACACTTAAACCAATGCTGCTGCTTTAGGTTTCAAAGTAGTGTGAAAATAACGTTTTAGACCTTCTTCTAATGAGGTGAAAGGTTGCTGATATCCTGCGCGACGCAATTTGCTGATATCTGCTTGGGTGTAGTTTTGATAGGCTCCTTTCAAATGGGCAGGGAAAGGAACATAACGTATTTGACCTTGCCCATATAAACCGATCAATGCACGAGCTAAGGCGTTAAAAGTCCGAGCTTGGCCTGTGCCAACATTAAAAATGCCACTTTGTTGAGGATTTTGCAAAAACCACAAATTGACTTTGACTACATCGTCCACGAAAACAAAATCGCGTAATTGCTCTCCGTCACCATAGCTGTCATCTCCAGCAAATAGTTTTACTTCATTATTTTCACGTAGTTGATTCATAAAGTGGAATGCCACACTCGCCATAGTGCCTTTGTGCTGTTCTTGAGGTCCATAAACATTAAAATAACGTAACCCAACTACCTGCGATTGTGCAGTAGGTAAATGTTGTAACATATAACGGTCAAATTGCCATTTAGAATAACCATAAACGTTGATTGGCAACTGTTCTGTGGCTTGTTCGTCAAAAACTGTGCTGTTACCATACACAGCTGCACTGGAAGCATAGATAAAAGGAATCTTTGCCGCCAAGCAATAATGCAATAAGTACTTGGAATAATCATAATTGTTGCGCATCATATACCGGCCATTCCATTCAGTAGTCACTGAACAAGCACCATGGTGAAAAATGCAGGTAATGGGCTCAGCAAAGGAAGCGGGTCCTGCTTGAATTTTTGCTATGAAATCTTCGTAATCTTGATAATCTGCAACTTTTCCTGCTGCTAAATTGACAAATTTATGTCCATCAGTTAAATCATCTACCGCTAAAATGTTAGTATAGCCTGCTGAATTTAAACCCTTAATAATATTACTGCCAATGAAACCTGCAGCACCTGTGACAATAATCATATTTCTTGCTCCTGTATTTTACGGATTAAAGAACTAGTTGAAAAACCAGGTTTGAAATCTAATATTTTTACTTGACCACCATGAGCCATAACTACTTCTCCCCCCGCTACCTCTTCAACTTTGTAATCGCCTCCTTTCACTAATATATTCGGCAATATCTGTGAAATGAGACGGGCTGGGGTGTCTTCACCGAATGGCACTAACCAGTCTACTACACGCAAAGCAGCAAGTACAGTCATTCGCTCTAAAAGCGGATTAATTGGCCGACTAGGTCCTTTTAAACGCCTTACAGAAGCATCGTCATTAACCGCTACAATGAGACGCTTGCCCAATGCTTTAGCTCGACTTAAATATTGAATATGGCCAGCGTGGATAAAATCAAAACAACCATTAGTCATTACAATAGTTTCACCATGTGCTCGAGCATCGGCAACAGCAGTTAATAATTCCGCTTCAGTTAATACTCCTTCTAATAAATCTCCCTGACGTAAGGTAGCACGCCGTAACTCCGAAATGCTTACCGTGGCAGCACCTAATTTCATTACCACTAATCCGGCAGCAATATTTGCTAAACGAACCGCTTCTTTTAACTCCCATCCTACTGCTAATACTGCAGCTATAACGCCGATGACTGTATCACCCGCTCCTGTTACATCATAAACTTCACGAGCTTTGGCACTAAAATGCTGTGCTGTTTCATTTCTTTGAATAAGGGTCATACCTTCTTTACCGCGAGTCACCAATAAAGCCTTTAACTCATAAGTATGAATTAACTCTTGTGCCTTGCTAACCAACTCTTCTTCATCTCTCCACGGACCCACAATTGTCTCAAATTCTGCTTTATTGGGTGTGACCAATGTTGCTCCACGATACAAATTAAAATCTTTGCTCTTAGGATCTACCAAAACGGGTATTCCTTGATCACGCGCTAACTCAATGAGATGGCTTGCTCGATGAAGTGCTCCTTTAGCATAATCTGATAAAACTACAACGTGCGTACTGGGTAATTGCTGTTGATAAATGCGTAATAAATTTTCGTCGTTAACGTCCCGAAAAGGTTCTTCGAAATCCATACGAATCAATTGTTGATGTTGCCCAATGACTCTAAGTTTTGTGACTGTGGGGTGGTCTGGGATGGACAAAAATTCGCATTGCACGCCTGGATGTTGTTGTAGCGAAAGTTGTAATCTCTGTGCCTCCAAGTCTTCCCCTACCAGACCCAATAACTTTACTCGACCACCTAAACTTGCAATATTCAGAGCAACATTGGCAGCCCCACCAGGACGCTCTTCATTATTGCGCACATGGACAATAGGAACGGGGGCTTCGGGAGAGATTCGTAACGCTTGCCCATACCAGTAACGATCCAACATTAAATCGCCATAGACTAAAACTCGAGTATTTTCAAAACTGGGAAGATGACCATAATCAAGCATGATATATTATACCTATTTTTTTTCTAAATAAATGTAACTAGGGTCTGTTGACAATTCATTAATTACTCATATCAAAACTGGTTTTTTCACTAAAATACGGTCATTGCGACCCCGAGCATGAGCGAGGGGGAAGCAATCCAGTACAGAGTATTGTCCAAAGTACGAACTAGATTGCTTCGCTAACGCTCGCAATGACAATCGTCAACAGACCCTATTTATAATAACTCATCCTGCACCTTAGCAGAACTGTCCATCAATTTCATAATCGCTTCTGCAGATCGAAGCGCGGCCGGTTTCGAAGTTATCGAAAAAGTGTCTGCAAAACATTGTTCTTGTAACTTAACGTAAGGATTAATTAATGGTGATTTTGCCAAAAGAGTGTGGAGTGAAATCAAATCATCTATCACTGTACCAAAGTGCCAATTAGCATAACTCGGATTATTCTGCCACTCTATGCGCTGCGGATTTAAAAAAACACATGGACGAGGGAGACGAATAAATTCATAAACTTGGCTACTAACATCTCCTAGATAAATATCCGCTGCTTGGGTATATGTCATATCTACAGATTTTTCACTACCTAAATCTATAACCATATTTTCAGCAGCGTAATACTGTAATGGAATTTTTTTGCTAGACAAACCCCGATGAAATAAATTGCAATGCGGAGCAAAAATTAAATTGTAGCTTGGATGTTGATAAAAATATTCTAAAATTTCCAAACCCCAAAATTGCCAAGATGAAATTTTCAAATCAAAATGAGGGTTATATAAAACCACTGTTTTATTGTTGGCAAACAATTGCGGACGTATATCTGCAGGAATTATATCAAATTTAGAACATCCCGTTACGGCAAAAGCGGTATGTTCCAGGTAACCTGCTTTACTGAGCCTGCGAAGACGTTTTTCTCCAGCGATTAACAATAAATCATAATTTATAATAGTCTGAAAAGAACGTTCTCTATCTCCACATCCATGAAAAGTTAAAATAAATTTTGGGCTAGATTGCTGCTGTTGTTTTTTTTGTTTCACTAACCAATTCAAGTTGATATCAGGAGTGACAATGGCGTCACTTTGCAAAATACGAGCTATGTGATAATGAATAAGATGAGAAGAACTGCAAATAGTTTGCCGGCAACAGTTAATGATTTTGCGAAATAATGAAGGAGCTAAAACCTCTATTTTACAATTATGTCCAGGATAAAATTTCCCCAATTTATTTACTAAAGGTAAACAATGGGCTTGCAAATAAATCACACATTGATACGACTGCTGATAGGATAAAGTGAATGCAATAGGCACAATATGATGTATATGATGAAGATCATCCAAAGCTAAAAAAGCAATTTTATGCATTTTTCACCCGATAGCCCGCATAGCACAATGCGGTAAACAATACATAAAAATGACCACTTACCGTAAGATGAAGAAAAGAATTATATCCACAACTAATTATGAACGACAGCATCAAAGCTTGAGAGAAAAGTTTTACCTCCCCTAAATGCGATGTTAGCCTCCATTGCCACCAAAATAATGATAATAAGGACAGCAAACCTATCCCTCCCAATTGTACCGCTATTAACAAATACTCATTATGAGGTGTGGATAAATCTTTCCAACCTGATACTCCACCACTACGAATATAAGCGGTTTTAAAACTTCCCGTTCCTGAGCCAAGTATCCAATGCTCTTTAACTAAACCCCAACTTAACAATGCAAAGCTTAATCGGTAACCTAAGGATGTTTTAATATTTCCTTGACGATACTGTTCGACATTTTTAATAGAATTATCAAAGGTTCTTTTAAACACTGGGGATATGTTATACAAAGAAAATATCAGCAAAAGAACGGTCATGACGCCTACTACAAATCCCGTCCAACTCACTCGTTGAGCAAAATAAAGTAGCAATAACACAATATACGCTACCCAACCAGTTCGACCATCATTGATAAAAAATTCTTGGTAGGTAAAAACTGCCGCCAACACTAAAGCGGCTACTCGCCATTTTGGCCTTTGCCACGCATAGTAAACCAATAGGTAGGTAGCGAATGCAACTAAATAACTCGTTTCGATATGACTGTAGAAAACCGCACCCGGTCCCTTCCAAGGCCCAAACTCCCAACTAAATGCCATTTTTAAATACGATATAATGACCACGATAATCATCGCCAAAAGAAAAGCGTAGATAGCACGTTCACGCCATTTTCTATCTAAACAAAGTGGCATTAATAAAGGAATATAAAGCAATTTACTGTATTTATGTACAGCCGCTATCCGATCTGACCAAGGAGCAATACTCCAGAATGAGCCTAGCAAAACTAATAATAATATACATAAACTAGTAAGCACTATTGGATTTGATTTTAGTGCATATAAATAACTGGAAACGCGACCCGATAAGACCGAACCTATTGCAGCTAATAAAAGGAATATATCGGTAGCAGTAATTGAAAGAGGAATAAAAAATCCGCTTAGAACTAAACTGCAGTAAGCCGCTCGATCGAGATAAGGATGTAATGCCTGATATCTAACCGATACGGACATAGTTTTCCCAATTTTGTTTTTAATCTTTTTTTAATAGGTATTCAGTGTCGCAATAGGGACAAACTGCATAACCGGTTTCTTCAATAGGTAAGTAAACACGCGGGTGAGCATCCCACAAGCGTTGATCTGGCATCGGACAACACAAAGGCAATTGCTCATAGCGCACTTCATAATGCTTACGGTTACAACATGCTTGATTTGACTCTGCCATATCAATTCCTCCCGTACTGAAAAGGATAACTTATTCAAAAGTGACGTATCATAACTGCATTTACTCATTGCAGCAAGATTTTTAAAGAAAGGAATCTCCGGGGCAAGCCCCGGAGCCAAGAGTTTTTAAAGTTGATCAGTATGGTCAGCTGCTTTAATGATTGCTTTCAACTTCTTTAGTGTATCTATTTGTAATTGCCGAACTCGTTCACGAGTTAAACCTACTGCTTTACCAACATCTTCTAAAGTGCCAGGTTCATGCCCCATTAAACCAAACCGGCGTACAATTATTTCACGTTGACGTTTTCCCAAGCTGTCTAACCACTCTTTAACGTGATCGCGTAGATCATCGTCTTGTATTAAAACCGCAGGATCCAAAATATGTTCATCTGCTAAAGTTTCAACTAACGAAGGTTTTCGTTGATCTACGTCCGATTCGTCATCAATGGATGTCGTCTCTGTAGCTAATGCCATAATTCGCTGAATATTTTCTAATGGTTGATCGATCATAGCTGCAATTTCTTCTGCGGTAGGCTCATGATCTAATTTTTTAGTCAATTCTTTGGCGGCTCTTAAGTACACATTTAATTCTTTTTGAATATGGATTGGTAAACGTACAGTTCTTCCTTGATTCATTATCCCGCGTTCAATAGTTTGGCGAATCCACCATGTTGCATAGGTTGAAAAACGAAACCCACGTTCTGGATCAAATTTTTCTACTGCAATCATTAAACCCAAATTACCCTCTTCAATTAAATCTAATAAGTCCAAACCGCGATAACAATAATGGCGTGCAATTTTTACTACCAACCGCAAGTTAGATTCAATCATTTTGATGCGAGCACTTTCATCACCCTGGCGAATACGACGTGCCACTTCCAATTCTTTTTCTGCAGTTAATAAGGGTTTATAACCTAATTCATGTAAATATAAACGAGTTGGATCGTGTTCTAATCCAGACGGTGCGCTGTCTTCTGAACTAAGTACTTCGCTTTCAGTTGATCTTTCTTCCTCTACGGCTTTGACAGAAGAAGGTCTACTAAATAACAATTGATTGTCTTGTATAACATTTTTTTTAAACTTTTTCTTAGTTATACTTTTTATTTTACTAGTTTTACTAGCTTTGACTTGCTTGGCCATAGTCATGAATTATCCCTCCTGGATACAAAAAAAAACTATAGCCTTATTTACGAACTAGACCAAATATCTGGTTTGTAAAGAAGACCATCCATATTATTTTAACAAATTTATTGGATCAATAGCCTGCCCATCTCGTCGTATTTCAAAATGAAGTAGAACTCTACCTATATCATCACACCCCATTGTAGCAATCTGTTCACCACTTTGGACTTGTTGACCCAACTTTACTAGCGAACGCTCATTGTAAGCATAAGCACTTAGATAATGACGATTATGTTTAATAATGATCAAATTACCGTAACCTCGAACGCCATTTCCATTATAGACTATTTTTCCGGCCATTGCTGCATATATAGAACTATTAAATTTCCCAGCTATATTCAACCCTTGATTTTTTCCCAGTTGAGAGGAGAATTTTTCAACCACTCTTCCTTGTGCAGGCCAATGCCATTTTATTAAAAAGTTATTAACTATTTTTTGCACAGTAACAATAGGGCTTCTAGATAGATAATGCCCACGGGCAATGGTAGTCATTTTTAAACGTTGCCCGGTGTAAATTCTGTAAGGAGGAGATAAGTGATTGGCAGCAGCTAAGGCAGCGTAATCTATGCCAAACTCCCATGCAATGGAATAAATGGTATCTCCAGATCTTACCCTGTAATCAGCAGTTTTAGCTGATATTTGCAGCCAAGCATTGGTAACAGGAGCAGGAGGATATTCACTGCAACCACTGCTAAAAATCCCTATTGTTAATACTATCCATCCCAGTAAGTATTGCTTTCCAAACTTCATAACCCCTTCGCCCAAACGGCGAGCTGATCGAATGCTTCATAATGAGTTAAATCAATCCGAATAGGTGATATCGAAACTTTTCCTTGGGCAATAGCAGCAAAATCGGTACCCGGACCTGCATCAGCTGCAGAGCCGGCAGGACCCACCCAATATACCGGATGGCCTCTTGGATCTAATTGGCGAATAGTTGGCTCAGCACTGTGACGAGTTCCTAAGCGGGTTACTTCAAAACCTTGTAATTCTGTATAAGGAACATCAGGAACATTAACATTTAAAATAGTGCTACTTGGTAAAGATTCCACCATCAAACGATCGACTATTTTATAAACCACCATGGCAGCAGTACTATAATAATGCAAATGCTCACCTGCTAATGAAATTGCTACAGCAGGAAAACCCAAAAATCGACCCTCCATAGCAGCAGCTACAGTACCAGAATACCAAACGTCATCACCTAAATTAGCTCCCGCATTGATTCCTGAAATAACCATATCAGGAGCACGAGGCAATAACCCAGTAATTGCTACGTGAACACAATCTGTTGGTGTTCCTTCAACACTAATCATTTCATTTTCAAGAAATTTAATGCGTAAAGGCACATTTAAAGTAAGTGAATTGCTCGCACCACTACGGTTACGATCAGGAGCCACCACATGAATTTGAGCCAGTTCACGCAATGTTTCCGCTAAAACTGCTAGTCCCCTCGCATATACGCCATCATCATTAGTCAATAGTATACGCAACATTTATTTATCCTTACTAAACTATTTCGCTAAACTACAGCGTGGCTATAATTGAACTCGCAAAAGCCATCTGATAAATTATAGACTGACCAACCAGGTTTCTACTAGTTTTACTACACATGCATCTCAAAACAGGCTTAGCTATGGCACAAATTGCAGAAAAACTTTCCCAACTAAAAAAACTGATGGAAAAATTCCATCTCGATTTTTATTTTATTCCTGCCCGTGATGCACATAACAATGAATATGTCCCACGCTGCTGGCAACGCCGAGCATGGATTAGTGATTTTACCGGCTCTGCAGGCGATGTCTTAGTTGCCACTGATCAAGCCTTTTTATGGACCGATTCACGATACTTCTTACAGGCTGAACAACAACTAGATGGCTCATACTACCAACTCATGAAACAAATACAAGGAGCTTCACCCATTTCTCAGTGGTTATTACAACATTGTCGAGGAAAAACCTGCGGAGTTGATCCTAAAACAATTAGCATTTCACAGGCTCAACAATGGTTAGAAATATTAAAAACGATCAATGCACAACTGGCGCCCATCTTGGAAAATTTAATTGACACATTATGGCAGGATCAACCCCCATTACCACTCTCGCCTGTTCGTCAATATCCATTAGAATTTGCCGGCTACAGTGCTCATGATAAATTGGCAACATTAAGGAAAACCTTACAAATCAAAAACGTGTCCGCACATGCTATTAATGAACTTGATGCTATTGCCTGGTTATTTAATATTCGTGGCAATGATGTCGAATATAACCCATTAATAATTAGTTATGCTTTAGTGACTACCGACAATGCTGTTTTATTTATAAATCCAGCCCAACTAAGTTCTCACGATTATCAATATTTGCAAACTCAAGGAATAAGTGTTCGCCCTTATGAGGAATTTGCAGACGCTTTATGTCAATTACAAGGAACAGTATGGATGGATCCCAATAGTGCTAGTTGGTGGATGAGCCAACAGCTCTCTCCGGCAACTACTTTGCTGTTAGAGCCTTCTCCTATCACTCTCATGAAAGCAATAAAAAATCCTATTGAGCTGAAAGGTATGCATGAAGCACATCGTTTAGATGGTTTGGCCATGGTTAAATTTTTTCATTGGCTAGAAAATAATTGGCAAACAGGGATCAATGAAATTTCAACAGCCCAACAATTAACTAAATTACGCCGTAGCAATCCTCAGTGCTTAGATTTGAGCTTTTCTACTATCAGCGGTTTTGGACCCAATGGTGCAATTGTGCATTATCAACCCTCCGCAATAACCAATAGACATATTGACGATAGCGCCCTGTATTTAATTGATTCCGGAGGACAATACCTTGAAGGAACTACCGATATCACACGAACTATTCATTTAGGAATACCCCAACCTGAAGAAAAATTGCATTACACTTTGGTTTTGAAGGGTCATTTAGCCTTACGTCATGTTATCTTCCCACGAGGAACTTGTGGCGAACATCTGGATGTTTTAGCGCGACAACCTTTGTGGCAAAATGGATTAAATTATGGGCATGGTACAGGTCATGGCGTAGGCTGTTATCTTTGTGTCCACGAAGGTCCGCAACGCATTTCCCCAGGCCATAGCAAAATTCCCTTGCAGCCGGGGATGGTCCTGAGCAACGAACCCGGAGTTTATTTCACGGACTATTATGGAATTCGTATTGAAAATCTATGTGCAGTTAAAGAATACCAGGATTCTTTCTATTGTTTTGAAGATTTAACTAAAGTTCCTTATGCTCGCAATTTGATCGATAACAGTTTATTAACATCTAAAGAAATTGCCTGGATTGATGAATACCATCGTCAAGTTTATGATTTATTGATAGATGATTTACCTTATGATATTCACGCTTGGCTAGCTAACGCCACAGCTCCTCTTTAACCGATTTAATGAGCTGATGATAATGAAAAAAATTCCTAAAGGAATAAGTTTAATTGAAATTTTATTAGTAATAGTCGTTGCTGCCTCAATTATTATTGCTTCCTTACTCTATTACACTCATACTTTGTTACATCAGCATGTTTCGCAGGCCATAAATCAGCTGCAAATGATTAGTCAGGCCAGCTACGAATGGTTACAATTGCCGGATGAAAATGGTAACAGTAAAGCAGACTTTTCTTCTTTTCAAAATGAAACTGGCCTTGAACAACTTAGTGCATTAAATTTAATTTCTTGTATCCAAAAGAGTTGTGAAAAAAACCCATGGGGGGGAGAATTAATAGTCACCGCAGACAGTAACACTCCACAATATGTAAAAGTTATTTTGACACAAATTAGCGATAAAGGCTGTTTAAATTTATTATCTCATATGCAAGATGTAGCTATTAAAGATCCCAACACTAAAAAACCCGCTCAAGAGTGCAGTAAAGATAACACCACTTATACAGTTTATCTCTGATGAACAAAATCCGACTATCCCAACAAGGTATTACTTTAATAGAAGTATTGCTGGCATTAATCATCACGGGAATACTTATAAGTTTTACTGTTAATTATTTTCTTCATCAAACGCAACTCCACACTCAAACGACTCAGGTTGCCACACAAATCCGTCAAATCGCTGATATCAGTTACGAATGGCAAACTGCACAACAGCAGGCAGATTTTAAAGATATCAGCATAAATGCCTTGCAGAAAGCGACGCTTTTATCTAATGATCACTATAATACCACTCTTCCATGGAATGGTACTTTTAGCATCAGTGCTGATAAGAGTGATGCGAAATATTTATCTATTACTCTCTCAGGTATACCGCTTGGGGCTTGCAACCTTCTTATAATGCAAATGAGAACTGTTGCTCATCGTCAATCTTCACATCAGGAGTGTAAAACCGATGGTTACTACTACATCTCACTTTAACTTTATCCAAAAAATAACCTTGGCAAGTAGCAATAAAGGTAAATCCACGGAAATTCAGCAATTATTCAGTGAACTTCCCATTGAACTTATCCCTCAAACCAAATTCAACATTCCTGATATTGAGGAAACGGGCTTAACTTTTGTAGAGAATGCTATCTTAAAAGCACGTCATGCTGCTCAGTTATCGGGGTTACCTGCTTTAGCTGATGATTCAGGCTTAACAGTGGATTTTCTGCAAGGCGCACCAGGTGTTTATTCCGCTCGCTATGCCGGCCCAGAAGCAACGGATGCTGATCGAATTTCTAAGCTGCTAAAAGAAATGGACAAAGCAGACAGTGAAAGTCGGGGAGCACGATATCATTGCATCCTAGCTTTATTGATGTACCCCCAAGATCCGGCGCCTATTATCTGTCACGGAACTTGGGAAGGCAAAATTCTTTTTCATGCCCAAGGGAAAAATGGTTTTGGTTATGATCCTGTATTTTATGTACCCAGTCACGGCTGCAGCGCGGCTGAATTAAGCATCGAGGAAAAAAACCAAATCAGTCACCGCGCAAACGCAATGACAAAATTAATTACAACGATAAAAAATATATTAAAACAGCCTGCTGACATTAGAGAACACTAAATGGGATAAAAAACTGATAAAATGGGCAGGCGATCCAGGTAAAATTAAGATTTTCTTAACCTTTATAGTGTATGCTATATTTTAACTAAGATTATGATATACCCCAAACCATAAAATAGGAAAAAAAATGCACCATAATAATCTACCGACTGAAATTAGAGCAGAAATTATGCATTATTTACGTCAGCAAAACTTCACCGCTGCAAAACAAATTTATGATCAATGGGTCAAAAAACAATCACAGACGCAGAAGGAATCCTCTTCTTCAGATCCAACCCAATAATGCTAAATATAATTCATCGTAATTAATTTAGGTTTAATTGCGTATTATATCTCCGCTCCCTGCATCACGAATAGTAGTTGGCTTGCTCTCCTCTCCTACTTTTCCATTCACAACAAAGTTAACCTGCTTCCCAAAAACCATTTGAACCGTCAAATAGTCGCGCAAAGGAGGCTGACCTTCATAGTTGGCACTGGTAGAAACAATAGGCCCGCCATAATTAAGGCATAACTTTTGAACAACTGGATGATTACTGATCCGCAACGCTACTCCCTGATGTTGTCCGCGAATCCATGTAGGCACATGAGAACTGGCAGGAAATATCCAGGTGGTCGGCCCTGGCCATGAGTTTAATATTTGAGCTAATAAAGGAGGGGGAATGGGTTCAACTAGCATTTCTACTTGATCCCAGGTGGCGGCAACTAAAATTAAACCTTTATCTAGAGAACGCTGTTTTAATTCCAATAAACGGGCGACAGCATCCAGACGAAAAGGATTACACCCAAGCCCATATACGGCCTCAGTCGGGTAAGCAATTATTTCCCCTCTGTTCAAACAAGCTACGGCTTGTTGTAGATCTTCAGTAGCAAGTGGTTTCATAGTTTAAAACTGACGATTTTTTTTTATGGTTTCATAGGCATGATGAATTTTTTGAGTTTTTTCATTTGCCATTTTAATCATTTCTGCCGGTAAACCTTGTGCCATCAATTTATCAGGATGATGCTTACTCAGCAACCGTCGGTACGCTTTTTTGATTTCTGTATTACTAGCATGAGGTTCTATCCCCAATAACCGATAAGATTGAGATAACAATGGCTTTGCATAATTAAATGGCTGATATACCTGTTCCTCTTGCTCTGGCCAGACACCTTGCAATCCTAGTTCAGCACAAATGGTATTTATGGCAGTCCATTTACTGCCATGAAGCGGTCCTTCAACTTGTGCAATCTGAATTTGTGTCTCTAAAAAAAAATATAATAACTCAGGATGACGTCCGCAAGCCTGTTTCAAGTGTTGCAATGTTGCCAATAGGTCAAAATTAGGCTCCTTGCCTATACGAAACAAGCGTATTGCTTCTTTACGTAATTCCGCACTCAGACTCATTTTCTGCATCACTCCTTCCACAGCATGAATCTCTTCCACAGTTACTCGACCATCTAATTTTGCTAAAAAGCCCATCACTGTGAAAATACTGTCAAAAAAGATTTGTTGAGTACTCCCTGGTTTTGAACTTATCCCTTGAGAAAAAAAACGTTGCAGAAAGCCTATATCGTAAAGATGACCCACCACTACACCCAACAGGATAACTAGTGGATTACCAAATATCATACCTATTATTAGACCAACAATTTTACCTGTCCACTTCATACTCGACTACTCAAGCAATTTGCCTCAAATAATGATACCATGGATTCCCATATTTTTGACTCAAATTTATCAATGAGGAGTGATGGAAATAATAAAAACAGTTTTCGATATAAATCACTATTTTCACCAACACTCTGTGTTAATTGAAGGTTGGTTCCGCCAACAATGGCAAGCTGCTTCACCACCCATTTATGGTTCGGTGGATCTACGCAATTCCGATTTAAATTAGCTCCTGTTGATACCAACCTATTTCCAGCTGGATTTAATAACCTAAACCCCCACGGTATGTCATTATATGTTCAGGCTATGCAGGCTACAATTGCGGAAATTTGTCCAAACATCACTCGAATACTGTTGATCCCTGAAAGCCATACTCGCAACCCTTTTTACTTTGAAAGCTTAGCCACTTTACAAGAGATTCTATGTCAAGCAGGTCTTGAAGTTCGTATTGGTTCATTAAACCCGGATATCACTGAAAATCAGGTATACACCTTAACTTCCGGAAGAACTATCTGCATAGAACCATTAATTCGAGAGAACAATTTTGTCTCAGTAAAAAATTTTTCCAGCTGCTGTATTTTATTAAATAACGACCTGTCTTCAGGAGTTCCTAAAATTCTGCAAAATGTACAGCAACTCATTATGCCCGCTATCGAATTAGGATGGGCTACTCGATTGAAATCGGCACATTTTTCTCAATATGAAAAAATTTGTCAAGTATTTGCTCAAACCTTAGACCTAGATCCATGGCTCATCTCTCCCTATTTCGACCAATGCCCTGCAGTAGACTTTCAAAAAAAAGAGGGTCAAGAATGCTTAGTAGAGAGAGCTAACAGGGTACTGAACCGCATACAAAAAAAATATCAACAATATGGGATTCACCATCAGCCCTTTTTGGTGGTTAAAGCCGATCAAGGTACGTATGGTATGGCAGTTATGATGATAGATAGCGCAGAACAATTACTCCATCTTAATCGTAAACAACGTCAACACATGTCAACTATAAAAGGTGGAATTCAAGTAACTAAAGCGATTATTCAAGAAGGAATCCATACTTTTGAAATCGCAGGTCCAACTAAAGCAGTGGCTGAACCTGTTATTTACACAATTGGACGCTATGTCATAGGAGGTTTCTATCGCCTACATAAAAACCGAGGACCCCGTGAAAACTTAAATTCTCCAGGAATGGACTTTGAGCCTTTACCTTTCGAAAATTATTGCCAATTTGCCAGCAAAGAAAATTCACCACAAAGTCTTTTTTATGCTTATGGAGTCATCGCCCGCTTAGCAATGCTTGCATCCGCATTAGAGTTATCCTTTTTAAAGAGTGTATCTCAATGATAAAGATGGGAATCCTGATGGACTCTATCGCCCAAATTCAGGTTTCTAAAGACACCAGTTTTGCTTTATTACTGGCAGCACAAGCACGACATTGGAAAAACTATTATCTTGAACCGCAGTCTGTTTGGCTACGAGATGGTATTACTTGGGGAAAAATGTATCCTATCTCCGTTAAAGATGATCTGCAAAATTGGTTTAAATTAGATCCCCCTATAGAGCAGCCTTTAGTTGATTTAAATATTTTTCTTATGCGCAAAGACCCACCTTTTAATATGGATTATATTTATCTGACTTATCTTTTAGAACAAGCACAACATCAAGGTCTGCTTGTTGTTAATGATCCAGCCAGTCTACGCGATGCTAATGAAAAATTATTTACTGCATGGTTTCCACAATGTTGCCCCAATACATTAGTAACAGCAAAAATGGATTTACTTAAGGAATTTGTAGCTAATGAAAAAGTAGCCGTGATCAAGCCATTGGATGCCATGGGCGGGAAATCTGTATTTAAAGCTTGTGCACAAGATCCCAATTTATCAGTGATCGTTGAAACACTTACCCAAAACGGTCAACGCCTCGTAATGGCACAACATTTCATTGAAAAAATCTACGAAGGGGATAAACGCATTCTACTTATAAATGGCGAACCTATCCCTTATGCATTGGCACGTATTCCCCCCAAACATGATTTTCGTGGCAATCTAGCAATAGGCGCTAGTGGTCAAGGCCGAGAGTTAACTGATAGAGATTGGTGGATTTGCGAACAAGTAGGCCCCACTCTCCGGGATAAAGGTCTCTTATTTGTTGGTTTAGATGTGATTGGTGACTATCTTACTGAAATTAATGTTACCAGCCCTACTTGCGCTAGGGAACTAGAGCGATTGTTCAACATAGATATTGCCGGGAAGTTGCTGGATCAGCTTACATTACTTTTATAAAATGATTACTAAAATTGCAGTTACCTATACCCTACCAGAATTAAAACATAAAGCTGAACACATCGCTCAAAGACTGCAACTGAAATTGGTAACACCGGATAAAATACCTTCTTATCCAGCTATCATGATTATTACTCCACAACGTTTAACCTTGACCATCAATCCAGTAAAAGAACCTGCTATGGAAATTTATGTTGATTTTGTAACGGGTAGTATGCGACATAGATGTCAATACGGAGGCGGAAGAAAACAATTATTAGCTCGAGCCATTGGTTTACATAAGAAAAAAACTCTCTCAATTTGTGATGTTAGCGCGGGCCTAGGCCGAGATGCTTTTATATTGGCTTATCTAGGTGCAAAAATAACCATGATAGAACGTTCACCTATTATTGGTGCCTTATTAGAAGACGGGTGGCAACGTGCACAGGATTTACCAAGTGTAAAAAAATTATTCTGGCAATTACATCTTATGGATAGCAAGCTTTATTTGCAGCAATTATTGCCCAACCAATATCCGCAAGTCATATATTTGGATCCTATGTATCCCATCCGTAAAAAATCTGCATTAGTAAAAAAAGAAATGCGTATTCTTCGAGCGATAGTTGGGGATAATGAAGATGCAACAGAACTACTAAATTTGGCTTTAATGACAGCTCGTGAACGAGTTGTGGTTAAAAGACCCCGTTTAGCTTCTCCCCTTCTTCTGGGGCCAAAACCAAGTCAATCATTGGAAGGAAAGAGTAGCCGGTTTGACATTTATCTGGTATGAACAGTTATATAGCAAAAGAAGAACCACAACCACAGGTTGTTTTAGCGTCAGGATTACGAATTACAAATTGTGCGCCACTGACTTTTTCTTCGTAATCTATTTCAGCGCCTTGCAAATATTGAAAACTCATGGGATCAATCAATAATTTGACGCTGCCAGCTTTTGCGGCGGCATTTCCGCCAGTGTCTCCGCCACCTTCATCTTCGTCTTCGTCTTCACCATTTTCCCCACCGCCTTCATCTTCCTCATCCTCTTCCTCTTGAGTAATGACTTTTTCAACCACGATATCATCGGCATTTACGTTTTCATCAAAAGTGAATCCATATTGGAATCCTGAGCATCCACCGCCGGTAATGAAAACTCGCAAATTCAAGTGAGGATTACCTTCCTCATCAATCAAACTTTTAACTTTAATAGCAGCGGCTAAAGTAAAATTTAGCAGGTGGTTCGAGGAAATAGGATTTAAAGTGGTCATATGTTTCCAATTTTAGCAAATTTCATTCAATTCAGCAATTATTGATAGTTGTTCCCCTTGAATTTCCCCAAATCTTATTTGTAGAATAGAGGTGTGAATTGGATTTTAGCATGGCATATAATTTTTATGGTAGCCTGGTTTGCCGGGCTCTTCTATTTACCGCGACTTTTTCTATATCATTCTTTAAGCACTGATAGAATTAGCATAGAACGATTTAAAATCATGGAGCATAAATTATTTTATTTTATTATGACTCCAGCCGCCCTATTAACTACGGGATTGGGTCTTGTATTATTGATCGGGAACTGGAGTTGGTACCGTACACAAGGATGGATGCACGCCAAACTCACCTTAGTGATTATTTTGTGGGCTTATCATGGTTACTGTGGATATTTATTGCAACGTTTTAAACAAGAGACTAATCGGTTACCTGCAAAATTTTACCGTTGGTTTAACGAAGTTCCAACTTTATTACTTATTGGGATTGTGTTGTTAGTAGTAGTCAAGCCGCAGATGTAGGTCAAACCTCGATCATTTCAAAGTCTTCTTTCATAGCTCGACAATCCGAACACATCCAATCTGCAGGAATCTCTTCCCAACGCGTACCGGGAGCAATATGGTCATCTGGCCAACCCTGTTCTTCATCATAGACAAAACCACAGAGCAAGCACATGTATCGTTTATATGTCATAATAGATTTCCTCATTACCATCATAATAGGAGTTATTTTAAATGCCAACTATTTGTGAATCTATAACGCCTTCATCTTCTCAATCGCAAGCTTTATTCCATCAAGCTCAACAACATCTTCCAGGTGGAGTAAATTCTCCAGTGCGAGCTTTTTTAGCAGTTGGGGGCACGCCACGATTTATAAAATCAGCACAGGGGGCATACCTCTATGATGTCGATGGAACAAGTTATATTGACTATATTGGTTCATGGGGCCCTATGATTCTAGGCCATGCTCAACCCGAAGTTCTGCAAGCGATGCAAACGATAGCCCAGCAAGGACTAAGTTTTGGAACCCCTTGCTCTATTGAAGTAGAGTTAGCTGCTGAAATCTGCCAACGGATGCCTAATATTGAAAAAATTCGCATGGTTAACTCTGGAACAGAAGCATCTATGTCAGCTATCCGTCTGGCGCGAGGCTTTACCCAACGTAACAAAATTGTCAAATTCGAAGGTTGCTATCACGGACATGCGGATAGCCTATTAGTTAAATCGGGCTCGGGAGCACTCACCTTCGGGGTTCCAAGCTCTGCAGGAGTTCCCCAATCCATTGCTGCTGAAACTTTGACTGCCCGATTTAATGATTTAAATTCAGTCACTGCTCTTTTTGAGCGTTGGGGAAATGATATTGCTGGCATTATTGTGGAACCGATTGCTGCTAACATGAATATGGTTCTGCCCTTACCAGAATTTTTACCTGGACTACGCGATATCTGCGATTATTACGGTAGCTTATTAATTTTTGATGAAGTCATTACAGGTTTTCGAGTTGGGCCTCAAGGAGCCCAAGGATTATATGGTATTCGCCCTGACCTAACGATATTAGGCAAAATTATTGGCGGTGGGTTGCCTGTAGGAGCTTTTGGCGGCCGAAGTGATATTATGAATCACTTAGCTCCGGAAGGTCCGGTGTATCAAGCAGGGACTTTATCTGGTAATCCGGTGACTATGGCAGCGGGATTAGCCACACTACGTCAACTTCAAGCACATCATTATTCTCAACTTAGTCAACTTACAGCAAACCTAACCGCTGGAATAAGTCAGGCGGCACAAGCTGCTGGAATTGCACTTAAAACTGTAGCTTGCGGAGGACTTTTCGGCATATTTTTTACCCAGGATGCAGAAATTCACTATTACGAACAAGTCATGGCTTGCAATCAGACCCTGTTTCGCCATTTTTTCCATGCAATGTTGAATTTGGGTATTTATTTAGCTCCTTCTGCCTTTGAATCGGGATTTTTATCCTTAGCTCATGGCAAAAAGGAAATCGAATTTACGTTATCAATGGTTGAGAAAGCATTTGCCAAAATAATTAAAGTAGAAGAATAATTCCCCCCTAATACTCATCTGTTGCACATTGAGTTATTATAGTTGAAGAAACTGGATCTCATGGTATAATCTTTGCACATTAGCATTCGAAGGAATATCATGTTGAACTTAATAGAGAAATTAGTTTTTTTTACCTGTATTTTGCAACAGTCTTACTTTTCTAGAGTTAAAAAATCAGTGAAAATTTTAATCAGTTGTTTAGCTTTATCTCTCATGGGGCTAAGTGGACCAGTTCAAGCAGAAAATCTATTAGATGTTTTTACTCAAGCTGCCCGCAATGATCCTACTTTTCTTCAAGCACAAGCAGATTGGTTATCCGCCCAAGAACAATTACCGCTTGCTATCTCTGCTTTATACCCCACGGCAAGTGGGCAAATTCAATATGACAGAGATTACAATAATATAACTACAGATGCTTCTTTCGCTGTTAATGGATCTTTTAATACTCGCAGTATCGGCCTAAATTTAAGTCAACCTATTTTCGATTGGAGTTTATGGACCAAGGTGAAAAGTGCAAATGCTAGTGTTAAAGGTGCAACCGCAACTTTTGCCGCCGCTAATCAAGATTTAATTGTCCGGACCGTAAAAGCCTACTTAAGTGTTCTTCAAGCTAATGACAAATTACACTTCACCCAAGCGAGTACTCGGGCAGTCAAACAAGAACTGGATACTGCTCGAGAAAAATATGAGGTGGGATTAGCAGCCAAAACCGATGTGGATAACGCTCAAGCAAAATACGATCAATCCGTTGCTCAAGGAATTGCTGATCTTAATTCATTAAATAGTCGTATTGAAGACTTACATGCAATTACAGGGGGGTATTATACCAAACTCAATGGCTTATGCTCTGAAGGAGTACCACTTGTTTCACCTGAACCAAATAATATTAATGCCTGGGCAGAAACTGCGGAGAAACAAAATTATCAATTGCTATCCCAAAATTACAATATGATTGTAGCTCGGGAAAAAATTTCTACCATTGAAGCAGGACATTTACCTACCTTATATTTGCAAGCTAGCTATACAGATTCTACACAATATCAGCGTACTCTAGTTTTTAACGGTAAAACTGAAGATCTAAACGCAAGAATAGGAGTGGCAAGCGCCGTAGTTAATGTCCCCATTTTTGCAGGAGGATCTGTTCTTATTCAAAGTCGCCAGGCCCGCTACGACTATGCTAGTGCTAGCGCTAAGTTGGAATACGTGCATCGTCAAGTGGTAGGACAAACACGCGAAGCTTTTTTAGGAATTAATTCTAACATCAATCAAATTAAAGCTGATTTACAATCTATCAAATCCTCAAAATATTCTTTGGCTTCTACAAAAGAAAGTTATCACGCAGGTACTCGTACTTTCGTAGACGTTTTAAACGATACCTCTAATATTTATCAAACCCAAGACCAATACGCTAACGACCAATATGCCTACATTAATAATTTCATCGCCTTAAAAAATTCCGCGGGCACTTTAAGTCCAGCAGATTTACAAGTAATTAACGAGTGGCTTTGTCAGAAAATAAAACTAGCCGCAGACGATGAGATAATAGCTAGGGTCTGTTGACAATTGTCATTGCGAACGAGCTTGCGAGTGAAGCAATCTAGTTCGTACTTTGGACAATGCTTTGTACTGGATTGCTTCCCCCTCGCTCGCGCTCAGGGTCGCAATTGTCGCAATGACCGTATTTTAGTGAAAGTTAACTGTTCCACATGATCTGTTACGATTCAACAAAGTTAGACTCAATTCGTACAGTCGAATGAGATTGGAATATTATCCTCTATCCACCGTAAATGTTTCTCTAACGCACCCACATTTGCCAATACAGCTTCTCGACCTTTTTTACCCATTTGCTGACGTTGATCTACTTGAGTAAGCAGCTCAACAACCATAGCGGCGATTTCTTGCGCATCGCATACTACTTTCGCAGCCCCAGCTTTAATTAACAGTTGACTAATATCTACAAAATTATGCAAAACAGGACCGGTTAAAACAGGAAGTTCCAAAATGGCTGGTTCGATTAGATTATGCCCCCCCACATTGACTAGGCTCCCACCTACAAATGCGACATCCACCGCCGCATAAAATAATAACAATTCTCCCATCGTATCACCTAATAAAATAGCGCTCTCTGCAGTCACCGGTTCAGCCTTGGCTCGACTGACAGTATTAAATCCTGCTTGCTGACATATTTGCTTTACTTTAGCGAATCGTTCAGGATGTCTAGGCACCAAAACTAGTAGCGCATCAGGCAATGCTTCTCGAATCTGATGAAAAGCCTCCAGCAAAATAGTTTCTTCACCCTCATGGGTGCTAGCTGCAACCCATACAGGGCGTTCACTCCCCCACTGTTGCCTTAAAACTTTACCCCGCTCCTTTAGGTCTGGTGGTAGGGCAATATCAAACTTAATATTACCCATCACTTGTAGCTTTGAGCGATTTAAACCCAAAGCTAAAAACCTTTCTGCATCACCCAAACTTTGGGCAGCCACTAGCGCGAAACTATTCAGCATAGCATGCGCCAAGGGTCGAATTTTATAATACCCGTGTGCAGAACGAGGAGATAAACGTGCATTCGCTAATAAAAGGGGAATTTTGCGCCGACTACAAGCTGCTAATAAATTGGGCCACAATTCGGTTTCCATAATGATACCTAAGGAAGGCCGAGTACGCTGCAAAAAACGACTAACACTATCCGGCAAATCATAAGGTGTATATACTCCAATGACTCGCTCAGTAAAATGTTTTGCTACCTGAGCAGCACCGGTAGGAGTAGTTGAAGTTACCACTACTTGGTAAGAAGGGAAACGCTGTAGCAAGTTCTTTATTAAAGGAACTGCGGCTAAAGTCTCACCTAAAGAAACAGCATGCACCCATACAGTAGGGAGGGAAGGTAGGGAATTAATAAAACCAAAGCGCTCATGCCAACGCTGACTATATCCGGAATGATAGCGCATAGAACGCCAAATTAAACGCACTAATAAAACGGGTATAGCTAGATAATAACCAAATGTGTATAGATAACGTAAAACATTCGTGTAAAATGTCATTCTCACCTCATATGCAAGGAATAAATAATTATGAAAGATTTTCTCACCTTTCGTAAAATGCTGGCTCCAGGATTAATTCAAGTCTTGTTCTGGATTGCTATAGTATTCTTTATTTACACAGCTGTCATCGACATTATACAACATGTTAGTTACCGAGTAGTGCTGGAAATTATTATTCTTGGCCCATTAGCTACGCGCGTAATATGCGAAATTTTGATATTATTCTTTCGTATGAACGATAATTTGAAATCCATTGAAGAAAAAATCCATGGCAAACTCTAAAAACACCAACTATTCTGCCGAGTCCATCGAGGTTTTAACTGGCTTGGATCCAGTACGCCGTCGACCTGGCATGTATACAGATACTACACGGCCCAACCATTTAGCTCATGAAGCTATTGATAACAGTGTTGATGAGGCCATCGCCAATCACGCTGATGAATTAGAAGTCACTGTTTACCGTGATGGTTCAATAGCTGTAGTCGACAATGGCAGAGGCATGCCGGTCGATATTCATCCAGAACATAAAATAAATGGTGTTGAACTCATACTAACGCGTCTTCACGCTGGAGCAAAATTTTCCAATAAAAACTATCAGTTTTCTGGAGGATTACATGGAGTGGGCATTTCCGTAGTAAATGCCCTATCTAGTAAATTGATTGTACAAGTTAAAAAGCATGGCCATATTTATGAAATGACATTTGCTGATGGAGAAAAAGTCGAAGATTTAAAAACAATTGGTGATTGTCCAAAGCGTGAAAGTGGTACTTTAGTTCGTTTTTGGCCCAATCCAAAATATTTTGACACACCTAAATTCGCTTTAAGCGCTCTTAAGCATAATCTCCAAGCTAAAGCGGTATTATGTCCTAGTTTGAGAGTTATTTTTCAGGATGAAAGCACTAATGAAAGAATCGAATGGTATTACCAAGAAGGTTTAAAAGAATATCTTCAAGATTGCTTAAAAGGTTGGGAATATCTTCCAGAAGAACCTTTTATTGGTTCTTTTAAAGCTGATACCGAACAAGTGGATTGGGCCATTGTCTGGCTTCCGGAAGATGGTTCCGTACAAAAAGCAACTGAAAGCTATGTCAATTTAATTCCCACTATTCAAGGGGGTACTCATGTAAATGGTTTGCGCAACGGATTGCTTGATGCCATGCGTGAATTTTGTGAAATTCATAAGTTATTGCCGCGAGGAATAAAACTATCTGCTGACGATTTGTGGGAATCTTGTAGTTATGTTTTATCCGTAAAAATGCAAGAACCGCAATTTGCAGGTCAAACCAAAGAAAGACTTGCTTCTCGTCAAACTACCTCATTCGTTATGGGCGTGGTAAAAGATGCATTTAGCTTATGGTTGAATCAAAATCTGCAAATAGGCAAAGTCTTAGCAGAATTAGCCATTAATAATGCTCAGAAACGTTTGCAATTAAGCAAAAAAGTTACACGGAAAAAAATTACCTCTGGACCCGCTTTGCCAGGCAAATTGGCCGACTGTACGCAACAAGACATTAATACTTGCGAAATATTTTTAGTGGAAGGTGATTCAGCAGGCGGCTCAGCAAAACAAGCCCGCGATCGCAATTTTCAAGCCGTCATGCCATTACGCGGAAAAATTTTGAACACATGGGAAGTAACTTCCGATCAGGTACTTGCTTCCACTGAAGTTCATGATATTGCTATAGCTCTTGGGGTTGACCCCGGTTCCGATGATATAAGTGGTTTACGTTATGGTAAAGTGTGCATTTTAGCCGACGCAGATTCAGATGGTCTGCATATTGCAACTTTACTTTGTGCTTTATTTTTACGGCATTTTCCTTTACTCGTCACTGCAGGACACATTCATGTTGCAATGCCCCCTTTATTCAGGATTGATGTAGGCAAAGAAGTATTTTACGCCCTAGATGAGGAAGAAAAGCAAGGCATTCTAGATCGACTTATGGCTGAGAAAAAAAAGGGGAAAATAAATATCCAACGTTTTAAAGGCTTAGGTGAAATGAACCCTATGCAATTACGTGAGACAACTATGAGTCCAGAAAGCCGTCGCCTTGTGCAGCTTACTATTGAAAAGGACGATAAAAGTTCACAAATTTTAGACATGTTGCTTGCCAAGAAAAGAGCTAATGATCGTCGAGGATGGTTAGAAGAAAAAGGGGCTCTGGCTGAAATAGATTAATGTTGTAAATTAAATATGACTACAGGGCAACACTGTAGGCTTCATATTTAATCATCTCAATATGCTATAATCTACTTAAGTATAGAATCAAGGAGAGATATTATGGATCTTGGCATTATTGGTAATTGCCAGTACAACGCCCTGATTAACCCATATGGGAATATTGAGTGGTTATGCTGGCCACGGTTTGATTCTAGCTTTGTTTTTGGTGGATTGCTTGATCAAAAACTTGGCGGAGCTTTTCAAATTGGTCCGACAGATAATAGTAAAGGACTGCAAAAATATATAGAAAATACTAACATTTTAATTACTACTTTTTCTACCGCATTTGGCGATTTTGAAGTTATTGATTTTGCACCCCGATTTTTTAAATTTGATCGTTATCAAAAACCCACTTTGCTCGTTCGAATAGTCAGACCCTTATGGGGAGAACCCATTATTAAAGTGAATTGCCGACCTTGCTATGAATACGGTAAAAAAGAATTATTGCCCGTTGCAGGCTCTCATCACATCGATTACATAGGCGCTCCACAATTAATTCGTTTAACTACTGACGCTTCCTTGACGTTAATTAGTGAACAACGTTCATTTTTATTATCCAAACCATTACACTTTGTTCTCACCTGGGGAGCACCACTTGAGACCTCCTTGCAATCCACTTGTGACGATTTTTTTCAACGCACCCTTCATTACTGGCAACTCTGGACTAAGCATTGTTTAATTCCTCGCGACTATCAAGGAGCAGTTATTCGTAGCGCTTTAGTCTTGAAGCTCCACCAATTTGAGGATACGGGAGCGATTATTGCTAGCGCCACAACCAGTCTTCCTGAAGCAGAAGGGACAGAAAGAAATTGGGACTATCGATTTTGTTGGTTACGAGATACGCTCTTTTCATTAACAGCGTTGCAAAGAATTACCCAGTTCGAAGAATTAGAGCATTTTCTCACTTATTTGCGTAACTTAGTAGAAGTAGAAGACCAACCTGTCAAAAAAATTCAACCTGTTTATGGCATTTCAGGAGAAACGGATTTGCATGAAACAATTTGCGATCATTTGAGCGGTTATCGAGGACACAAACCAGTACGAATTGGTAATCAAGCTTATGAACATGAACAACATGATGTTTATGGAGAAATGATTTTAGCCATTAGTCCTTTTTTTCTCGATTGGCGATTCACTCATGGTAAACATGAAGATTTACACATCGGCCCTAGGATTTTATTAACCACCTTACTTGATCGCATTGAATACTATTTGGAAGCCAAAGATGCAGGCCTGTGGGAATTCCGCGGTATTGCTCAATTAACTACGTTCACAGTGTTTATGCATTGGTTAGGTGCTAAAAAAGCAGTTGAAATAGGTGAATATTGCGGTTATGAGAATATTCGCCGCAAGGCACTGGAACTCAAAGCGAAAAGTGAAGTTATTTTAGAAAAACAATGTTGGAACCCAAAACTGCAAGCTTTTACCCAGGCTGCCGGACACCCACAGATGGACGCTGCTTTGTTATTATTAATTAATTTTGGCTATTTTGCACCCGGAGATCCACGAGCCAAAACCCATTTAGCGGCAATAGAAAAGGAATTAATGACTTCGAATGGTTTAGTTTATCGTTATGCTCACAGCGATGATTTTGGAAAGCCACAAAATGCCTTTACTATCTGCTGTTTTTGGCTGGCTGAAGCTTATGCTCATATCGGCGAAATGGAAAAAGCGCGACAAACGTTTGAACAACTTCTTACCTATGCGAATCCACTTGGTCTTTACAGTGAAGATTTAAATCCTAATAGTTTAGAACAATGGGGTAACTTTCCACAAACTTATTCCCACGTAGGTTTGATTAACGCCGCTTTTTCTATTAGTAAACCATGGGGGTTAACTTAGAAACGTGCACGAAATAATTCCCGCAACTAGCATCCCATCTTGGGCTCATCTTTTCACGTTTAGGTTTAAAGAAAAAAGCTTACATAGAATGACTATGCGCGCATTTTTCTTTAAACCTAAACGTGCAAATCTAAACCCAATCTGGGCGCTAGTTGCGGGAGTTATTTCTTACACGTTCCTTAATAAAATTGGTTGATTATGATAATTGTTTCTAATCGCCTTCCTGTTACTATTCAAAAAACAGCCTCTGGAGAATTTAATATTCAAAAAAGCTCTGGGGGATTAGTTGCAGGACTCAGAGAAATCCATCGTCAGGAAAATCTTTGTTCTTGGGTAGGTCACAGTGGAATTTGTTGCTCTGAAGCAGAATATCCCTATTTAAAACAACAGTTAACTCAAGATCGCTTCATTGCCGTGGATGTAAATAAAGAGGATTACGATAATTATTATAATGGCATGAGTAACCGAGTTATTTGGCCTTTATTTCATTATTTCCCAGAAACGATACATTTAATCCCTGAGGAATGGCAAGCATACCAACGGGTTAATCATCAGTTTGCGCAGGCCGTATTGAGTATTGCTAAGCCAGGTGATCAAGTGTGGGTACATGACTATCAACTCATGTTACTTCCAGGTCTTTTGCGTGAAGCAAACTACAATTTGAGCATTGCTTATTTTCATCACATTCCTTTTCCTTCTTCGGAGTTATTCCGCATTCTTGCCCCACGAGCACTTATTTTACAGGGGTTGTTAGGCGCAGACATTATTGGTTTTCACACCTACGATTATATGCGGCACTTTTTAACTAGCGTAACTCGCATATTAGGTTGCGAAACTCATATGGGCGAAATTCACTATCACGGTAGGGAAGTTAAAGTAGTAGTGCAACCACTAGGCGTGGATGTAGAAATGATTCAAAATCAAAGTGAAACAGCACACGAAAAAAAAGAAATATCTCATTTGGCGGAAGAAATTGGCAATAGAACCGTACTGCTTGGTATTGATCGTTTGGATTACACTAAAGGGATTCCGGAACGCTTAATGGCTTTTCGTCAATTTCTACAACAATACCCTCAATATATAGGGAAGGTAACATTGATTCAAATTAGTGTCCCTTCTCGCACTGATCTGCAGATTTATAATGATTTACGCGCCACCGTAGAACGTTGGGTGGGACAAATTAACGGAGAATTTGGTTCACCGGGCTACACGCCAGTTCAATATTTATATAGATCTTTTACCCGAGATGAAATTATTGCTTTCTATAAACTAGCCACTATTGCGCTTATTACTCCTTTACGAGATGGATTAAATTTAGTCAGCAAAGAATATGTTGCAGCACGTGATGATGAAGATGGGGTTTTAATTTTAAGTGAAATGGCGGGGGCTGCAGCAGAAATGGGAGAAGCATTAATTGTGAATCCTTATGATACAAGTAGTTTTGCCCAGGCTATCCACACAGCACTGACTATGCCCATTGCTGAACGACACCACCGAATGCAGAGTTTACGTCAGAGAATTATTCGCTCTGATAACATCGCTTGGTTTCATGCTTTCACTCAAAAATGGACCGATGCCACTCAACGCAATCGCATTCAATCTACTCCTTTGCGTGGTGATATTCAAAACCAACTATTAACCTCAATTAAAAAAAGCGCACGCTGTTTTATTTTTTTGGATTACGACGGCACCTTAACACCCATCACTGGACATCCAGAATGGGCCATTCCTAATTCAGCTAGCAAAGAACTGTTAAATACATTAGGGAAATTAAATAATGTAGAGCTGGTCTTAATTACAGGTCGATCACAAAATTTTTGCATCACTCATTTCGATGATTTACCCATCCACCTTGTGGCCGAACACGGCGCTTTTATTCGCTTACTGAATAAAAATAAAAGTGAAATAAGCAAAAGCGGGGGAAATAAAAACTGGCAGATTCAACCGGGATTAGATGAGTTTTTAACTATTGAACCTGAGATTTTACATTTATTAGAAAATTTTACAGAACACGTCCCCAGCAGCTATATTGAGCGTAAAAAATTTTCTCTCGTTTGGCATTATTGTCAAGCGGAACCGGTTTTTGCCATTGCTCAAGCTAGGGATTTATCTACTTCTTTAGCACAGCTATTGGAAAATACTCCTTTTACGGTATATGCAGGCAAAAAAAATCTTGAAGTACGCCATATTATTGCCAATAAAGGACATGCTACCGAACAAATTTTGCAAAATTTAACTTGGCAATCTCAGGATGCCTTAATTACTATTGGCGATGATAGAACGGATGAAGATATGTATAAAATAGGTGGCTCACATAATATGGCCATTCATGTCGGATCACCTAATTTTTTTGCTAAATATCACCTGAACTCACCCAGTGAGGTGCATTACCTATTACAAGCTATTGAAAAGCAATTACAATAAACTAACAGATCGAAAGACGATAACTGATCTGCTGAGAAACTGGATTGCCGCAGAACTCTAAGCTAAAAATGAGGTGATGAATTTTTGGTGAAATATAATAAAAATCCCCGCGGCAAGCCGCGGCGAATAAATTTTAAGCTTAGCATTGATAATAAATCTGCATTCCAGCACAATATTCTTATGAAAAATTCTTCGAACCGCCTATCTTTGGAAGTGAAGTTTTCTCTGTGGATTACCGTTGTTTTTTGGTCTTCTGCCCTGGTAGCTATTCGGATTGGTTTGCATAGTTACAGTCCAGGCAGTTTAGGATTGTTTCGTTATTTAGTGGCTTCATTCAGTTTATTATTGCTCTATTTTAAACTCCCAAAACGTAATAAAGTACCTCTTCAAGATTTGATAAGGATTATTTTAATTGGTACGTTCGGAATTGGTTTGTACAATATTGCCTTTAATTACGGTGAAATTACGGTCTCGGCTGGCGTTGCAGGCTTCATAATAGGCTTAATGCCCATGTTTACCATGCTTTTTTCGATAACCGTACTTAGTGAATCGGTTCCTATAAAAAGTTGGCTGGGAGTTTTATTAAGCCTAATTGGATTAGGATTGATCGCTATAGGAGAATACAGCGGAATACAATTCAATTATGGAGTTATTTATATATTAATCGCCAGTATTTTAGGCGGTTACTATGCCGTAGCGCAAAAACGCTTATTTAACCGCTATGGCCCACTGGAATTAGTTATTTTGACTATTTGGGGTGGCACTTTAATCATGTTTATCTATTTACCTAATTTAATACATGAAATTCCTCATGCCTCATGGCAAGCAACTACCGCCGCGGTATATTTAGGTATTTTTCCCGCTGCAATTGCCTATGCAACATGGAATTATGCATTATCAAAGGCTCCTGCTAGCCGAGCAGCCATTTATTTATACGCCATGCCTATTGTGGCAACCTTACTAGGATTTTTAATACTGCAAGAATATCCAAGCTGGTTGTCTTTAATTGGGGGGATCATTACGTTATTTGGAGCGATAACTATTAATTATTTTTATGGGCAAAAAGAAAAAAAAACAATCTGCCCTACATTAAATAACAAGAAAGTTTCTAATTGCTAAGTAATAATTCATTAGGGTCTGTTGACAATTCATTAATTACATATCAAAACTGTTTTTTCACTAAAATACGGTCATTGCGAACGAGCTTGCGAGTGAAGCAATCCAGTTCGTACTTTGGACAATGCTCTGTACTGGATTGCTTCCCCTCGCTCGCGCTCGGGGTCGCAATGACAATTGTCAACAGGCCCTAGTAAACGTTTATTTAATATCCCCCTTTTTTGCCAGTACCTAAGTAAGAAAAATCCCAACCTACATCAAACGGTTGCCACCATTTACCTACTCCAGTCTCCTTATCGGCATGTCTAACAAATCCATTGTAAGGAGGGGGGTTAACATGAAAAATCAAATGGTAATTGCCTACACCATTTAATTTCACATTTGCTCCATAGTGTGGCCCATCACTGGCCACCATGGGAGTCAATAACCCAATTTGTTGCCAATTAGAACCCTTTTTTGCTAAATAATAAGTTATTTGTAGAAAAGGGATCCATTCTCCCATCCCAAACCCATTTTGATTTCCTTTTACAGCATGGATATCTGCCTCCAAATGGATATCAGTTTGAGCATCATTTGGCATTGCGGGTTCCATCACTACGGATTGCAGATAAACCGCTCCTACTTCCATACCGTTTTTTTCTACGGCTTGACCGATAGGAGTTTCTGCGGCTAATATCTCCGAATTAAAGAAAAATAATAAACTGTATACAGCAATATATTGAAAAATTCGCATAATAATTTCCTCAAACAAAAATAGCAGGCCACCAAGCAAGTGCAACAAAAAAACTTCCGAAAATGCTGGGAAACAAAGAGAACCAGTTACCCCATCCCACTACCCCTTGCCGCAAAAGCAATTGCCTTCCTAAATAAATGCTCCATACTATGCTTGATGTTAACAGTAATGCTTTTATCACTGACAATAAGCTATGGTTTATGATTGCCAAACTTTGCAATGAACTAAATAACAAATCACCTAAACCAATAATGATGGAGAGCATAGCTACCGGCGCAAACTGATATCCTAATTCACCAAATCTTTGCCACAATGTTTTATCTGCTTTACAGCGACCCGCCAAATAACTAGTCAATAAAGTGCAACCACTTAAAATAGCTGCAGTAACAATCATACATAGCAACATAAAGCCGGTAATCATAAAAAAATCTAGCCAATTATAAACTTGTCTTTGCTCAGGATGCACACTCATTAGCCAAACCGGGCCGCTTTGGCCGATCCAGTCCCAACCATATGTAAGAAACCAAGAACCTATTGCTTGCCGCCATAGTTGGTAACCAGGCAAAACTAACCACAAGAATCCACCTAAAGCAATGCCAGTACCTAAGAAAATAAACCAAACTTCAGCATAATTAGGACTATTGTCACGAATTTTTATAATTTCCTCGCCCAATCGGCGAAAGCGTACAAATAAACCTCCCGGAGAGGAAGGTTTCACACAGCGAAAACACTGTATGCAATGCCGTGATTCTTGTTTTCGGCTGACAGCAATCATAGTGGGACAAACTCCTTTTTCAGTATATTGATCATCCCCCAAACGTTTATGCTTTGGAGCAAATTGCACTATCCCTAGACGAGAAAACACACCTAATAATAATCCGATAGGACAAACATGACGGCACCAAGCACGTTTTTTATTTTTTCCATAAATAAAACCCACTAACAGAGCTAAAATTAATGTCCCACCAAAAACCTCAGCAATAGCAAAAGCTTGATCGCGCACATCAACCGTTTGGCCTAAAATGGTAATTAGCAAAAAACTTAAAATAGGTGTGCCTTCCCATTTTAACCAACGTGGAATTTTACGCTGTAACCCTATTTTTGTTATCCATTCTGATGCGGCGCCCATGGGACAAAATAATCCACACCAACTGCGCCCAGTGAATAAGACTGAAGCAAATACTAATGGAAACCACAGTCCCCAAAGTAAAAATTGCGCAAGTAAAGTGAAGTGACTAAATATAGTATCTTCTTCCTTTGGGATAGGAAGTAATAATGGTAGTACGATTAATCCTAAAAATAATAAAAACATGATGACATGAATAACGACTAGATGATGACGGTGTTGATAAAAAAATTGTTCAATTTTATTGGCCAATCCTTTTTTGCGTCTCACAAAATCGGGATTTGCTTCAATTTTTATAGCAATTTTCTGTAATTTTTCTTCTGCTGCAGCCACCACATTATGCTCTGCTTAGTTGATGGCGGGCCTGACGACGCTTATGCCAAACCCATCCCACTAATAAACTTAAGGTAGGGATTAAAAATAAACATTGAGCCCCAATATTTTCCCACGCTGGGAATAGACCCAACCAGCTTACCTGCGGAAAATTATTTATTGGAGTCATATCTATCCAACCCGCTACTTGTAATTCCAAAATTGCGCCACCAATAAAAGAAAAGGCCATATAATATAAAAATACTGCTGTTATGGTAAAAAATAAGCGGTATGGAATTTTGAAAGAGGCTCTTTGCATCAGCCTATTTACTATTAATAATATCAATCCTGCTGTAAAAAATCCGCAAATAATGGCAAAGGTCTGTCCTTTACTACCAATTATTAAAGCCTGATAAAATAAAATGGTCTCAGCGCCTTCTCTATAAACCGCTAAAAAGGAGGCTAAGCCTAATGCAAACATATTGCTCGTCATTAAAGCCTTACTCATTTTCTGCCTTATAAATCCTTGCCATTTTTCTGCTTCACGTTTAGAGAATAACCAATAACTTACATAAAAAAGTACCGCCGACGCAAATAACATAATAATGCCTTCCATAGCTTCACGATGCGTACCCATATGTTTGAAAATTGTCATAAAAAGAGCAGCTGTTAATATACTTGCCAGCAAAGCCAGACCCACTCCATAATGCACAACTCGGGATTTTTCTGCATGCGCTGATCGACGTGTATAAGTTAATAAAGCCGTAACAATGATTAAAGCTTCAAATCCTTCACGTAGCAAAATACTCAAAGCCTGCAAAAAGGCCTGGGGAAAGGTTGTCGCCATATTATTTTGTAATAAATTTAAGTCTGCATAAAAACAGATTTTTAATCCGGCCCAAGTTTTTTGTAATTCCAACAAAGTAGCGCCATTACCAGCATGGGCTATTAACTGGGCAAATAAAGCTTCAGTTTTAGAATTCATCGCTGGAGAGACCGCAGCAACAACAAGCTCCATACCACTGCCCTCATACTGTTCGAAATAAAGCTGACTGAAAGCATCCATAGTAGATAAGCTATTTTGAGGGTCGTATTGATTCAAAAGATTATCACCTTGCTGAATCATTTCACGAACAATATAGGATAATCTTTAGTCTTACTTACTGGGCTTGCAGCAGTAGCGGAAAAAGAAGTTAACGTTAATATAATTGAAATTAATATAAGAAAAAATTTATTAATCATTTTAGTTAACCTTAAAAACTTGCGGCTTGACTTGGTTTGCATTTAGTGCTTTTGCATCTTCATGTATCATCTGACATAAGGCAGCGGCCGTCTCCCTTACCCTTTTAAGTTGTTCTTTATCAGGATTGGGTTTCATTTCTAAAGCAAAGCGACGAAATTCTTGCTCAATATTAAAGACATGAGGTCCTCCTAAGGTAATGCGCACAGCAGGCTCTATTTCAGCATCATACCCTTTAAAATAAGCCATTACCGCTTGCAAACGAGCCTTCTTTAAATCGCCCTGTTGATAAAAATTTACTGCGTTATCAATTTGATTGCAAACATTTTGAGCGGCCTGGCCCCAAGTGACGTCAAGTTCTTGAGCAACCGCCAGTGAACTAATAACTAATAAAATTAATAAAATTCTATACATATTATACTCTTTAATTATTTTTTTAATTAATAATTAAACTCTAATGAGAATGATTATCGATTGTAAATCCGTTATTGTCAAGTATTCTCTCGCATCACCTATGGTCTAATGATTGTTGAATTTGCTAGGTATCCGGAGTTTTTAGCCTTACAAATGCTAACCTATCTGCAAGTTGCTGATACGATTATATTCCTGAATGAGCATGATCGATTAAAAGCGATTGAATTAGCCCAAAGCAAGCAAATAGATTTGCCTAGTTCAAGAGTTATCCATGTGCCATCAACTGTTCGGGCTTGTTCGGCGCCCGTTGAGCAAGGAAGCTTTAAATTGGCTAATCGAACTCTGCTTGCGGCATGATTTTTTTCCATCATCCCAAGAATAGTCATTATCGATTTATCCCGAAACTGGCAGTAAACGCAAAAAAATTAAAACCAGTCAAGACGATATCGGCATAGGTGTTTCCAGTAAATCTTTTAATAGATAGTGCAGCTAACAGGGTAGACACCAAAGCAAATCGAAAAGCTTATTTTTAATATTAGCTTAATATTTTATTCTTACAATCTGCAATAATTATTAGTTAAATTAATAAAATACTATGAAGAAAAAAATATCTATTGTGCAAAAAAAAGAAAAAATCATTATCGCTTTCGACTTCGATGATACCCTTATACACAGTGAATTAGATGCCGCAATATATACAGGTTTTAGCCCTGATCGCTGGGTAGCATTTTGTGAAATTCTTTCTCAAGAACTGGCCAAACGAAATAAAAAAGTTATTTTTATCGGTGTAACTTTTAAGACTATTAATGAAAAAACTGACCGTTTAATTGAAGAAGATAAAGACTTTACTCCACCATTGGTAACAGCTGATGACCCAGAAGCTGAATTTGATATTGTGACTGAAACTATTTTAAAAGATTTAGCTGAATACATTCCGCATTCACAAGCCTATTTTACACAAGGACAAAAAAAATCAACTGCTTTAAAACACGCCGCAGAACGCTTCGGAGTCAGACCGGAAAATATCTTTATATTGGACGACCAGGAAGGAGTTGTAGAAAATGTTACTAAGAAAGGATTTAATGCTTTTCACGTACCTCCAATAATGTACCAAGTTTCATTTAGTGATTGGAAACGCGAGTCGGCTTGTATTCAATTCATAACAGAAATTTTAGCGCATTTTAAAGTAGCGCCCTCCCATTATACCGAATTATATCAAATTATTACGCAGCGCGTACTCCACATTCCCACCTTACGCTTTACCCAGTTTAATAAAGTTTATTTTGATACACGTTTAGCACTGCCAATAGAACAAAAACCTCAACATCCTACAGGTGGTAACCCATTAACCCTCTTCAAGAGGAAGAGAAAATTTTCTGCACCTGAAACTGATTCACAAACCCTATTATTAGATCAGGTAGATATAGACCCTCTCGAACATAATTTAGAAAATGATTTCAATTTTTCAGCTACAGAGACGTTAATCCCATCTTCAACAAATCAAACTTTCTTTTATGAACGCGACACAAAACCTGAAGGGCAAAAAAAAATTAACCCTTTTAAAACTAAAGAATCTGCTGATTTAATACTTACTTTCTGAAGTTGGAACGCAGTCATCCTGAAATTTAGCTTAATGGTTAGGGTTTATGAGCTCCTACACCTCCGGCGCCACCTTCTCCCCCGATGGCTCCTAAATTTGGGTGTCCAAGGGTACCAGGTTGGCCAGTAATTCCTTGAGCGTTACCACCTTTTTCGCCATTACCTCCAACCCCTCCAACTCCATGAATTTCATTTTCTCCATTTGCGCCATTGCCACCTTTAGCACCATTACCTCCTGAACCACCAGTGAAATCATGAGCCGTACTATGACTTATAGTGATTCCCGAACCTGTACTTAATTCGGCATTACCACCCACACCTCCATTGCCACCATCGCCACCATTTCCTCCATGTCCAGAGGTAGTTTTGCCTATTGCATTTCCACCCTTACCCCCTTCACCACCATTACCACCATTGCCTCCTTTAAAATCTTCTACATCTAATTCGTCCACCGACACTATGCCGTCGTTTGACTCGACTGCTAGGGCATTGCCTCCCATACCACCATTTCCACCTGCTCCGCCGTTTCCACCAGTACCACCTCTATTGTGCTGAGTATTGCCTTCAGCATTGGCATCACCACCTTTGCCACCGGATCCCCCGGCGCCACCATGTGCACCTTGAAAATTTTTAAATTTCGCTCGGTGAATCACTACATGTCCATTAAAGAGTGATTGAATACCTACAGCATCCCCTCCATTACTGCTGTTCCCTCCGTTATTGCCATTTCCTCCAAGGCCTCCCAAACCGCTACCTATATTATTGTTAGCATTGGCATTACCCCCATCACCACCTTTTCCAGCATCTGCTCCGCTACCGCCGCGGAGGTTAGTCAAATCCAAATCATTTACTTCAACCAGAGAACCTGTAGTACGAAGACCTCCACTGAGTATACCTATTGCGTTTCCGCCCTTTCCACCGCTAATGGCTAAACCAGGATTACTGCCTAAACCACCGTCGCCACCGCTACCACCATTGTTTTGGGAACCATTATTATCATTGGCATCGGCATTACCGCCATTTCCTCCATTACCACCTAGCCCCCCCTTGCCTCCAATTAAGCTGTTTACCACTACATGATTAGCTTTCACTACACTTAAACCGGTAGTATTAATTACTATGGCATCACCTCCGGGACCACCAACGCCACCTAATCCCCCAGCTCCACTGACACCAGCTTGGTTTATGCTCACAGCATTAATCTCTTTTTTGTCCTCACTAAATTGGGTTTTGCCATTGCCAGATGCATTCGCATCTCCGCCATTATGTCCCTGGCCGCCAGCTCCCCCTTCACCTCCAATCAATTGTTCAGCAGTCAAATCTTCAATTGTCACGGAACTTGTGTCTGAAGATTGGATACCTATTACAGATCCTCCGTTCCCACCAATGCCACCTCGCGAACCGTTTCCAGCCAAACCACCTGTACCTATACCGGTATTATCTAAAGCATTTGTATTACTGCCATTCCCGCCTTTGCCCCCGGTTCCACCCTTACCGCCATGGAAATTCTTTACTTTTACTTTCTTTGCCTTTACGGAACTTGCATCAGAAGTTAAGAGACTAAAAACTTGCCCCCCGTTACCTCCAGAACCACCGAGTATACCCAGTAATCTCTTTACGTCACCGCCCTGACCGTTGCCAATATTACCGTTGGCATTTGCATCACCCCCTTTACCAGTAGAACCGCCATTACCACCTTGGCCACCTTGGAAATCATGTATTTCAATTTCACCTATTTCTACTGTAGAAGTATCAGAGGCCAATAAACCAATGCTATTACCACCATTACTACCTGAGCCACCTACTCCACCAGGTCCTGCTAGGCCAGCAACATTTAATGAGGCTCTATTATTGTCCGCGTTTGCACTGCCGCCTGTTCCACCAGAACCACCATTGCCGGCATTTCCTCCAACAAAATTGTTGGCTAGTACGTGATTAATTTTAACTACGCTCGTGTTGGCAGAATCAATAATTGCAGCTGTATTGCCCATACCACCCGTTCCGCCAATTCCTCCAACTCCACCGGTTGGGAGAATAGCCACTTGATTAGTCTTATCAGTAGCCACCGTTAATTCACCATTATCGTTAACATTAGCGTTTCCAGCTTCACCGCCGCTGCCTGCATTGCCACCCGCGCCACCTATAAATGCTTGTACATCTAGGTAATCAATTCTCACTGAACCGGGTCCAGAAACTGCAAGCGCTTCTGCAATTCCACCATTACCACCGTCTCCGCCCGATCCTGCATTCCCACCCTTTGCAGTGCTTATAGGGATAACATAATTGCCATTAGAGTTGGCATCGCCACCATTACCTCCATTACCACCTAAACCACCTTGACCACCAAAAAAGTCCTTAAATTCTGCATAATTAACAGTTATTTCACCACCGGTTGAACGGATACCGATTGCATCTCCACCGTTTTCTCCATTACCACCGTTACCACCGGAAGCAGCAGTTAAACCACTACCAGCAGCCATGTTGTTATTTGAATTAGCGTTACCGCCCTTACTACCTTTTCCACCATGACCACCTTTGCCGGAGTGGAAATTGAACATATTTAAGTCGTTTACTTTTATTGTCACTGGCCCTAGCAAAACTGGATCAGAATTATCTATACCAATAACGCTACCACCTGCTCCTCCTACACCCCCAGCTCCAGCGATCCCAGCTGTGCCAGCAGTATTTGTGGAGTTGGCGCCATTATTATCGGCATTGGCACTGCCGCCTGCTCCGCCATTTCCACCGTTTCCACCACTTCCTGCATAGAAATTATTCATAGATAGCTCATCTACTTCTAGAGATAAAGACCCATCATTTTGAATACCTGTGGTATTTCCACCATTACCACCCAATCCACCTGCTCCTCCTTCTCCGCCTGTGCCAGCAGTATTTGTAGAGTTGGCGCCATTATTATTGACATTGGCATCTCCGCCATCTCCACTTGAGCCGCCGGAGCCACCGTTTCCAGCAAGGAAATTACTCATATCTAAATCAACTACATTTAATTTGAGGCTACTGGTATTTTCTATACCGTCTATACTTCCGCCTTTTCCTGCATCTCCTCCATTTCCACCCGCACCACCCAGGCCTGCTTTAGTACTTACAAACGTACTCGATTCGTTGCCATTATTATTTGCATTGGCATCACCACCCTTACCACCTGAGCCACCGGCGCCACCCTTTCCGGCATGGAAACTCTTCAAAGACAATAAGTTGTCTACATCAAATATAAGATCATCATTATTTATAATGCCTTTAACATTCCCACCTGCTCCGCCAACTCCTCCAATTCCACCTACACCACCTGAGCTACTAGTAGCTATTAAATTAATACCGTTATTATTTACATTCTGATTTCCGCCATTACCACCTATTCCACCGTTTCCGCCTTCTCCTGCATGAAAATAATCCAGTTTCACATTATTTAAATTTATTTTGGATTTGTCATGATTTTCTATTCCTACAACATTACCTCCTGATTCTCCCACTCCTGCAGCTCCACCTGCTCCTCCTGCGAATACTAGAACATTTGTTTTTTGATTAGTAGCCATAGATAAAAGCAAGTTACTACTTTCTAAATCATTTTCATTATTATGAAGACTGTCAGCCACAACATTATTTAATACATCTAAGGAACCGCCATGGCCAGCATTCCCTCCATCTCCACCTTTACCTGAATAAAAGTGATCTAAAATAAGATTATTTGCATCTAAGGTGAAATTATCATGATTTAGAATCCCTGTAACATTTCCACCTTTCCCTGCGGAACCACCAGCTCCACCTCTACCACCACCTGAGGAACTTCCAATGCCTATTGTCATTCTATTACCAATTGCACTTCCGTCTCCGCCATCACCACCACTTCCACCATTAGCGCCGTAACCTGAATAAAAATTACTCAATATAACGTTATTTGCATCAATGTCAAATTCACCGTTATTATCAATTCCGAGTACATTTCCGCCGGCTGCTCCAATTCCACCAGCTCCTCCCATTCCACCCGCACCAGCTATGTCTAATGATATTCCTTGATTATCATTTGCGTTTGCATCGCCGCCTTTACCACCATTTCCAGCGTTAGCGCCATTTCCAGCGTAAAGTTTACTGAGGATAAGATTATCGGTCTCGATGTTAAATTCACCATTATTCAAAATCCCTTTGACATTCCCGCCATCCCCGCCAGCGCCACCGACTCCGCCTGCACCACCGGTGCCAGCTGTATTAGTGATAACTACCAGATTGGTATTTTCGTCTGGAACTTTGTTATCATCTTCATTCAGGCTTAGGCCATTATGAGAAGCATCCGCACTGCCCCCTTGACCGCCAGATCCCGCAGCCCCACCATGGCCACCTTTTAGGAGATCGATGAAAATATTTCCTGCTTCTATCGTAGAACCGGTTGCAATCTCTATTCCTCTAACCTCCCCACCTTTACCGCCATTACCAGCTGCTCCGCCGTTGCCCCCAACACCACCGGTTCCTCCCATGGTGTTACCATTGGCATTAGCATTACCCCCGCTCCACCGTTGCCAGCAATTCCACCACTACCGGCGAAAAATCCTTTAAGCTTTATAAAATAAGTTTTTATTGTGCTTTGATTTTGGGCTTGAATGCCTACAACTGTTCCACCATTACCACCCGTACCACCGTCACCTCCATTTCCAGCTGTTCCACCTATACTGTTGCCATTATTATTATCTGCATTGGCACTACCGCCATTACCTCCTTTACCACCATTACCCCCTTTTCCTGCAAAAAGGTTGTTTATTCTAATATTCTCGGCATCAACTTTAGCTTTATCTTCAGCTACAATACCTGAAGCGTCACCACCTTTCCCGCCCTGGGCTCCATTTCCTCCGAGGTCCCATCCCAGCACTATGTGTTCCGCCAGTTGTATTATGTGAATTATCTGCATTTTGCCATTGTTACCCGCACCACCATTTCCTCCATCGCCTGCGATTAAATTAAATATGTTAATATTTTTTGCTTTGATAATACTTTCATCTGCAATTTTAATACCTACCACTGAGGCACCATCGCCCCCTGCTTGCTCCTTGCTGCCATCCCTGCCGTTTCTTCCTATGAATTGGCCTATGTTAATATTATTTGCTTCGATAACTGTTTTATCAAAAGCTTCTATTCCTATATCAGTTCCACCGAGATTTGCATCACTTTTACCTGCAGCGAAATTTAAAAGATTAAAATCGTTAACATAAATTCGATTAGAGTCGTAACTTAAAATACCTATTGCATTTCCGGCAGACCCAGCCCTACCGTCAACAGGTATGACCGCGCTATCATGATGTATTATTTGAATTATTAGCAGGAGGACCATTATCGAAAGCTTGTGCTTGACCCAACTTACCCTTGATACCACCTGTACCACCGTTCCCACTGGTAAAATCTTTGATATCAACATCAAATAGAGATACTGAGTTAGAACCATCCAACTTTATGGCAACTGCATCGCCACCATCGCTACCATCTCCCCCGAAGCCGCCATTACCTGCTGTACCTGCGGTGCCCTTCCCAACATTATTATTAGCGTTGGCGTTACCACCCGCGCCGCCATTGCCACCCGCGCCACCATTACCAGCAGAGAAATCATTTAAATCGACATCACTAGCAATGATTCTATTATGCCCACGAGCAAATATTCCGATTGCGTCTCCCCCTTCACCACCGTTTCCACCTAATCCACCATCACCGGCAATTCCTGCTGTTCCATCTGTATTATTGTTTAAAGCATTAGCATTTCCACCAGCTCCCCCGAAACTTCCAGCACCTCCATTACCACCAATAAAATCAATTAATCTGAAATCATCTATATCTATTAACGTTGAACCAACGGCATCTATTCCAATAGCATTCCCTCCATTACCACCTTTGTTGCCATCACCACCCTTTCCAGCTCGTCCAGCTAATCCTGCAACAATGTGAGAACTATTATTAGAACCTTCTTCCTCTCTGTCTTTCTCATTTACCGCAATATTATTATTTGCGTTGCACTGCCGACCCGTGCCACCTAAACCAGCTTGGCCCCCGTTCCCACCCATAAGACTAGATACTAAGAAATCTTCAGCGTATATCCTACTGTTATCCTCAGCTTTAATAGCTTCGACATTGCCACCATCGCCACCACGGCCCCCTTGACCGCCGTTTTTACCTATTCCACCCTTTCCTCCAATAATATCAATCCTTTGGGTAATGGTTAGGATCATCTCTTGATTCAATCCGTTAATTGCATTATTCAATGCAACTTCTGCGCCTCCATCACCTGCTTTGCCCCCGGATCCGCCATTACCACCTTGAAAAGCACTCATTATAAAATCGTCTGCATCTACAATGCTTTCATCAAGGGCTTTAATACCAGATACTTCACCTCCTTCACCTCCTTCACCACCGTGTCCCCCCGTACCACCCTAGTCTAGCTTCACCACCGATAAAAGTAAGATCGCTAGCGGTTAAACGAGCTGATAGATCTACATTGTTATTTGCTGCAATAGCATTGCCACCCGAACCTGCCTTCCCACCTTCACCACCGTGTCCGCCTCGTAAGGCACTTATAAAGAAATTTTCAGCCTCTATGAAGCTCTCTTCAGCAGCTTTAATACCGTCAACTTCTCCACCTTTACCACCATCACCGCCTTTGCCACCGTTACCGGCTTCTCCTGCTACACCACCGACATATGAAATATTATTCCAATTCCTCATCGTTATATTACCTATAGCGAGGTTATTGTTTACACTAACATCACCGCCTGTTCCGCCTTTACCCCCATTACCGGCATTACCCCCTTTGAGAGCCGTCATCACGAAATTATCGGCATCAACAAAAGATTCCCCATCAGCCTCAACACCATGAACAGCTCCACCCTTGCCACCGGCACCACCATTACCACCTGTTCCACCGATACCACCTGTACCGCCTATACCAACTAATTCCTTGATAAGTAACAGAAGAATTATTAGCCCTATCCCTATCTGAAAAACGAATTCTATTATTATCGGCTAAAGCATCACCGCCGTTACCACCCTTGCCCCCGAGGCCACCATTACCTCCTTCAAGAGCAGTAATTAAAAAATGATCTGCTATCAGGCTGGAATTGATCGCCTCTAGGCCATTTACCTCACCACCAAATCCACCTTCCCCACCATTACCGCCTAGGCCGCCTATTCCACCTGCGCCAGCAACCCCTCTATATTCACGACCAGTCCGGCCAATCCATTCTAAATAACCAACATTATTGGTAGCATTTGCACTGCCACCCTTTCCACCCTGGCCCGCATTGCCAGCATCTCCTCCTTGGAGTGCACTGATGAAAAAGTTTCTAGCTCTGATATCCTCACTATCAAATAAAGCAAGGCCTGCGACATTGCCTCCCTTGCCTGCTCGACCACCGTCACCTCCTGCCCCTGCTTTACCAGCTTCTCCAGCTATTCCGGTTATATCATCCTGAGACATTTCCATACTTTGATGATCCGCATTGGCATCTCCACCCTTGCCGCCATTACCACCTGCACCACCATTACCACCTTGTAAAGCATTTATTACCACCCGGTTAGCTACTACATCTTCACTGTTTGCCACTTTAAAACCAAACACTTCACCACCTGCACCACCATTACCGGCATTACCGCCATTACCTGCTTCAACTAAGGCGCTATGGTTTTCATCCCTCAAATCATCAACTGCTCTCGGAAGTATTTTCGCTTCTACCCGCTTCTCCATCTCCGCCTTTGCCTCCATGACCACCATGGAGATCGTATATGTTAAGATCAAAAAAGGATGCTTCTTCACTATCTAATAAATTGACACCGACTACTTCTCCTCCAGCTCCACCTTCCACACCACTACGACCTGTATTTAATAATCTTTCTCTAAGAGCTACTCCGCCCGCCCCGCCATTCCCAGCATGCAGATCAAAAATTGCTAAGCCCGAGGCAAATATATCTTCTCCTTGAGAAATATTAAGACCGATAGATTTTCCACCTGAACCACCCGTACTTTCATCGGATGTGGCTGAAAGAGTTACAGGCATAACAGCAACTTCAGCTCCATCTCCTCCGTTACCTCCTTTAATATGGAAAATAGCGATATTATTAAGATCAACATTATTTACATTTTGTAATTCAATACCTGAGGCATTGCCTCCATTTCCACCTTTACTGGCATTTATAAGAGTATCGTCTAAATTTACTGGTAGCTCTTCAACTCCTTTATGACCGTTTCCTCCGGTAATATTTTCTACCACAATGTTATGTAAAGATATGTTTGAAGCATCGCTAATAGTAATACCTACTGCATTTTCTCCTGGCTTGCCTGCAGACTCCCCATTTCTACCTAAATAGTCGCTGACACCAACATCATGTAGGCGGATGTGGTTTGCTTGATGTGCTTCAATACCTCGATTTAAATCCGTCCCATGACCCGTAACATTTAATTGATTAAGCGAATTTTCACCATGCAATTCGAATCCACCAACAAAGAGAGGCCGAAAGTCGCTATTAGCGGGTCTAAAATAATCGGGTGTACGTCCCCATAAGGATTGGCCTTGATTGATAGCTAATTGATTCTTAGAAAGCTCTACTAAAGATTGACTTTTTTCGGACTCGGGTTCTTGATTATTTAAGTTATAGACACCTGGGGTAAAAAAGAATGAAGCGTCCGAATCCAAGTTGTCAATTGTATTTACATTCTTTTGATTAAAAGATTCGCCTGCACAAGGATGGTTAAAAGTACAGTTTGCATTACCAAGAGCAGGATCGAAAGGAATCCCATTCTCTGCATCAAAAAACCAAATATCATCCTGTTCAACTACGGTTACACTATTCTCTTCTACTCCTTCAACAATAGGCTGATTAGGACCTACTACACTACCCGCTACTGCGATTAAATTCCGATGAATAGGATCTAACATACGTGCAGCTAAATCATTTTGGGTATCCCATTTGGTGTAACGTGCACCCATGGAAAAATTCAATCCAGCTCTGAAAATACTATGTGATCTGCTGTCATAGGCTTCACTTAGAGTTAATGCAACTCTCGAGCCTAACGGCATTTCCACACGAACTGTTGCCCCTGAAACCGACTTATTATCTTTTGGACTAAAATAATAACCACCTACAAAAATTTCTGGGGCGTAGTAAAAGGGAATTCGATAACCTAATTCAGCATCTCCACCTAAACCGGTAGAAACAAATAGTCGGTCATGTTGACTAAACTCGGTATGTCCAAAGAAAAACTTATTGTTAAAAATGCTTGCATCTGTCCACTCAATGCCGGTATTTTGCCGTTGTGAACTTACAGGTACATATAAGTTGGCGCTAAAGTCAAGTGTGCTTCCTAACCATTCTATTCCTGGACTTACAAACCAAAATGGATTAGAAGAGTCACGACCTGGGTTATAGTCTCCAAATACATAACCACCCAAAATACCCATTTTTTCAGTTAGCCATCTATAGCCAAGACCTCCACTTGCTCCGTAATGATCACCCGTATGGTATTGACCACGAACATCTGCTAAGAAAAAGCGATTAGGAGATCCATAAATGGGAAATAAAGCATCACCCCAACCTATAGATCCATTTCCTACATAACCTCCTAATGTTAAACCCGGTGCTAGCGGAAAAAATCCAGCAGTTGCTTGGACAGGAATAATTTCCGGTCCTCCTGCTTGGGTAAGACTACAAAAAGTCATACTACAAGTGCTAAATAAAATGGCATGCTTCAACAGTTTTTTAGAGTTATTTTTTGATGAAATAGAATTATTGGAAGAAGTAATGATGGGGGATGACATTTAGTTCTCCTTGTCAAACGAAAATTTGCGAATCCATTGCAAAATGGGCAGCTTATTAGAACGAATCCGCGCCGATGATAGCAGATGGGCTACCCGTGTCAATTATTTTATTTGCAAGATGATGTTTCGCAATTATTTCACCTACTTGAAGAGGCTTTTGGGGCTTAAATCCACCCATTGAATATTAGCAGTAGGGCTAAACAAAATAATCACTGTTGAACCCCATTGGAAATAACCCGCCTCTTCACCTCGTTGCAACAATACAGTAGGGTTTTGATAGTTTAAGCTATAAGGAGAACGAGGACACATTGGCATTACCTGCCCTTGCCATGAAGTGACTACACTACCCACCAACATGGCTCCCACAAAAATTAAAACCATTGGCCCTAACTTGGTATCAAAATGGCAAACCACGCGTTCATTTCGCGAAAAAAGCTGCGGAATTCCGTTAACTGCTTGAGGGTTCACTGAAAACAATTGTCCAGGGATGTAGGTCATTTTTTTTAATTGGCCTTTAACAGGCATATGTACTCGATGATAATCTTTGGGAGCCAAGTAAATGGTAATAAAATCTCCGTCTATGAAGCTTTCTGATTTCTGATCACCACCTAATAAACTTAAAACATCATAATACACACCCTTTGCTTGTAATAAACGGCCTGCTGCAATTTTTCCAAATTCACTAATTACTCCATCTGCTGGGCTAAGAATCGCATCTGGATCTTTTACTTGAGGACGAGAATCTGAGCGCAATTGACGAATAAAAAAATCATTAAAAGACTTAAACTGATTTATATCAGTAATTAATGATTCTTGTAAGTTAACCCCATAATAATTTACAAATAAACGAATTATCCAATTCTTGAAAAAAGTACCACGATATTTGGCAATTACCCCCAAGAAACGGGTAAGAACATGTTTAGGGAGCCATTTTTGTAAGATAAGAAACCACATGCGGTCAAGTATATCACAGTGGACTATTGCTGTTTACTACAATAGACTTCTTGTAAAACCTAATCTTTTGTTATAATTCATAGAACTTTCACAACTAACTCAGAGGTAGATGATTTGGAAACCTATTTAGTAGGTGGAGCTGTACGGGATAAATTAATGGGCATACCCGTGACAGAGCGAGATTGGGTAGTGGTAGGCGCAACCCCTCAAGAAATGCTTGCACGGGGTTTTCAACCTGTTGGCAAGGATTTCCCTGTGTTTCTTCATCCTCAGACACATGAAGAATATGCATTAGCAAGAACAGAACGTAAAGTAGGTAGAGGTTATAAAGGTTTTACTTTTTATAGTGCTCCTGATGTGAGTCTAATAGCAGATTTAAAACGGCGAGACTTAACCATTAATGCTATCGCACAATCGGAAACGGGAGAGCTCATTGACCCCTATAATGGCCAGATAGATATTCAAAATCGAGTTCTTCGCCACGTATCTGAAGCTTTTCAAGAAGATCCTGTGCGAATTTTACGTGTGGCTCGGTTTGCGGCAAAATTTCCTGATTTTACTATTTACCCAAGCACCTACCAATTAATGCAAATTATGGTAAAAAATGGTGAAGTTAATGCATTAGTATCCGAACGAGTCTGGCAAGAATTTCGGCGCGCTTTAGAAACCAACATGCCCCAACGTTTTTTTCTGGTGCTGCATGAAGCGCATGCTTTACCAATTTTGTTCCCTGAAATTAGATTTTCAGAAATGGCTTTTACCGCCCTTCAAGAAGCTATACAACTCACTCCAGAACCAACCGTTCGTTTTGCAAGTATATTACATAATCTTGAAGCAGTTACTTTAGAATCTCTATGTCAACGCTATCCCATTCCCCGAGACTATACGGAATTAGCTTTATTGACACTGCGCTGGCATTCAACCTATCGGCAGCTTTCTCCTTACCTAACTAGCTCCGAAGAGATTCTAGATTTATTGAAAGCAGTAGATGCACGACGGCGGCCAGAAAGATTTCAAAACTTTTTACTTGCATGTGAAGCCTCTACTTTGTTCAGCAATTCTATTGCCAGTAAATTGCTACTAGCCTGTGCCCAAGCAATAAAAAACATAAATATAAAATCCTTACAAACTCAAAAATTAACTAGCTTGGCTTTTTCTGCAGCAGTGGAGCAAATGCAGTTAGCAGCAATCCGTGATCATCTTATCCGAAACTAACCAACTTCTCATACTGCTGTGTTCTAATCCGTTAAATACTTTTATATCTATTTTCTGAATATCATATTGGCGAATAAATTCTTGGTCCTGTTGCAATTGGTTAATAAACCAAGCTGATAATTCTTCTAAGGTAATATTACTTAAAGGTAGTAACACCACATCCTGCTTTAAAAGCAACATATATTGGTGATTAAAGGTTACCTGATAGTGATCACCTATATCTTGTATCGTTAAATAGGGAGAGATTTGCGGTAGCAAAAATCGAGAGTGTAATTGACGGCACAGTTGAGCTAATTTTTGCCGAAAAATTCCATAGTCAAAAGTTATTCCTGGCTCATTGAGCGGTGCAGTTACGCAGGCCTCTAGACGATAATTATGACCGTGCAGAAACTCGCGTTGAATTGAGGAAAAAATAGTAAAATGGCCTGCTGAGAAACTTAAATTACCTCCATAAAATTCTAAAGTAGCCAACTTATTCATTATAATCTCTCTATCTGATTCATTGTACTAAAACCCAGTAAAGATGCTGAGTAATTTTTTGTTAATGCCATAGCTTTAAAAGGTTCGCCCATTTGCCCCGGTAAAACCAATCGCTTAACTTGTTGTTCTCTAGCAAATCTTAACATGGGATCTTTTACTGCATCCATCAGTTCTACAATGCCACAATTTAATAAAAAAGCGGCTTGATGTGTAAAGCCCTCTACATTTAAATCACATTCTATAGCCGCTTCTGCAATTGCAGAAAAATCTACCTGAGAGGTAATATCTTGCAGACCAGGCCACCAAAAAGGATTTGGATGAGCTCGATGCCGGTAATGACACATAAGGGTGCCGCAACTGCGATCCCAATGATAAAATTCACGTTGGGTCATTCCATAATCAGTCAATAGAATTAACCCTTGCTCAATTATTGCGGCAAGACTGGTTAGCCACGGTTTTGCTAATAAGTTAATTTCACTGCTGTATCCATTGGGGAAATTAATTTCTAACTGTTTAATCTGTTCTCGTAACAATTCGTTCTGCGGAACATCTAGCTGCCATATTAATTGCTGGTTTTTACTGGCGACATAATATTCCTGTATGCCATCATAAAATCCAAATCGATGGACAGGCATGGCATCAAGTACTTCATTAGCCAAAATCACTCCGCGTAAGGGATTATCAGGTAAACGATCTAACCAAACCACTCGTGAAAATAAAGTTGGAATGTGCGACTGCAATAAAATTTGTTGTCGACTACGTAATTCAGCACTTAATTCCACTACATAATAATGCGATGGCAAGGCATCTTGCTCAGCTAAATATTGCAAAATAGTGCTGGCCATAATTCCAGATCCCGCACCAAATTCGACAATATCGCCACCATTTATATCAAGTAAAATTTGCTGACATTGCCGAGCAATGCATTGGGAAAATAATGGCGACAACTCAGGAGCAGTTATAAAATCTCCCTGCTCACCAAACTTTTGTGTTCCTGAGCAATAATAACCTAGGTTAGGAGCGTACAAAACAAGTTCCATATAGCGAGCAAAGGTTAATCGACCTTGCTCAGCAATTTCAGAAAAGATACTAGCTTGTAATTGCTGGCTCAAATATTGAGCCTCGCTATCTGGATTCGGTAAGTGATATGATGATGGCTTAAGATTTATCACGGTAATTTACTCTTATATTTAACAGGGAGATTATAACACATTGACGTTTTCCCACACCCCCCATCCTGTTGCATTGATTACGGGTAGCGGTCGCCGCATTGGAGCTGTAATAGCTGAAAACCTTCATCAAGCTGGATACCGGGTGGTGATTCACTATCGTCAATCCCAACAAGAAGCCCTAGTTTTGGCAAATTCTCTAAATATTCGCCAACCCCATTCAGCAATAACGGTTGCAGCAGACTTAGATAATTTTTCAGAATTGGGACCTTTAATCGAGGCCGCTCAAAAATTTTGGGGACGATTAGATGTTTTAATTAATAATGCTTCTACCTTTTTCTCTACACTTTGTGGTCAGACCACAGAATCAGATTGGGAGCGCATAATTAATAGTAATTTAAAAGCTCCCTATTTCCTCTCTCAATTGGCAGCACCGCATTTGTCTGCTCATCAAGGCGTTATAATCAACATTGCCGATATCCATGGTCAGCGGCCATTAAAGGGTTACCCCGTTTATTCAATAGCTAAAGCCGGTTTAATCATGTTAACTCAAGCATTAGCTCGAGAATTGGCTCCAAATATTCGCGTCAATGCAGTGGCGCCAGGCGCTACTCTGTTATCTCCAGTCACAGCTTCTAATGCAAATTTAACAGCAAAATTAATTGAAGCCACTGCCTTAAAGCGCTTTGCTTCTCCACAAGATATTGCCCAAGCAGTCCTCTTCTTAATTCAACAAAATTCTATTACGGGACAAATTATAAATGTAGATTGTGGGCGATCTTTGCGACAATAGTTCGTAATAACTCACTGCGTAATCACTCTTTACCGCGCTCCACTGTCACTTTAATACCACCTATCTCTGGTAAATCATAGGGTTTTTTAGTGACAGTAAGTCGTAGCCAACTAAGAGAAAATTTCTCAAGTACTTTATCACCGATATGAATGGCAAAAGTTTCTAGCAAATTAAAACTTGTTGTAGGGATATATTCACGTAAGTAGTGACAAATGGCAGCATAATCAATAGCAGATGTAATACTATCCGTCAGTGCAGAACCCTTGGCATCGATGGCTATTTCTAAATCTAGAAAAACACATTGTGAAGTTTCTCTCTCATGAGGATAGATACCGATAATAGTATTTACAGCTAATTGCTGAATAAGAAGCCTATCCTTCGGATGATCCTTCACCACTCTGTCTTTCCTTAATTTCTTCAAATGTTTTGCAATCAATGCATTTGACAGCAGTAGGCCGAGCTTCTAGACGACGAATACCGATTTCTGCTCCACAATCTTCACAATAACCGTATTCTCCTTTATCAATCATATCCATTGCTTGCTCAATTTTTTTGAGTAATTTTCTTTCACGATCACGAGTGCGTAATTCTAAATTAAAACCTTCTTCTTGACTCGCTCGGTCTATAGGGTCCGGATATACTGCCGCCCCCTCTTTCATATGAAAAACGGTGGTGTCAGCCTCTTCCATCAACTGCTGCTTCCAACGAGCTAAGATATTGGCAAAGTGAACCCTTTGTTTGCTATTCATGTATTCTTCTTCCTTACCGATTTCATAGGGCTCTAGACCCCAAAAACCAGGATCAGGTTGTTGAGTTTTTTGATTGGTATTTTGACGATTAGCCATGATTACTCCTCCATTGCGAGTCTTTGTAGTAAAAAGACCGCATATTGTATCTTAACCTATTTCTCTGCTCAACTGATTTCGCCTTTGTAGACAAACTCAGCGGGCCCTTTCATTTTAAGAGTTGACCCCAACCCTTGCCATTGGACAAGAAAATCGCCTCCAACTTGAGTCACTTTTACTTGCTCATCCAATAAACCTTGTAAGCGACCCACTGCTACAGCAGCACAAGCACCACTGCCACAAGCCAAGGTTTCCCCTACACCTCGCTCAAAGACCCGTAGACTGATCTGATCGCCATTTATTATTTGCATGAATCCCACATTTGTACCTTGAGGAAAATTAGGATGTTTAGCCAAAATAGTTCCTATTTTTTCTACTTGGGCTTGACTCACATCACTCACTTGAATGACAGCATGGGGATTCCCCACATTAACCACAGTAAAAGTTACAGATTCATTATTAATAATCAGGGTGTAAGGAATCGGTCCAAATGCAAATTGAGGTTCATCCATCTCCACTATTACTTCATTTTCTTCTGCTAAATAAACCCGAGTAATTTTTTTACCCGTTAATAAACGTAACTCCTGATTACTGCTTAGGTTTTCCGCATGAATAAAACGCGCAACACAGCGTGCACCATTACCACATTGCTCTGCTTCCGAACCATCACTATTAAATATACGATAAATAAAATCGGCTTGAGGCGAAGATGTTGAAGCAATTATTAATAGTTGATCAAATCCTACCCCTCGATGACGATCCGCTAACCTTTGGATTTGCTGAGATGATAGATTAAACTCTTCAACGGTGGCGTTTATTATCATGAAATCATTGCCTAAACCATGCATCTTAGTAAATTTAAGCCCCATAATTGTCAGCACCTGGTGAAGCAGAATCAGTAGGATTGTCTGGCAAGAATAATGAACCTTTTTGGCCACATCCTTGCTGAAGAAGGGTAAATGCTAGTAGCATCATACCAATTATTTTTATGATATGCTTCACGTGTTTTCCCCCTGACTGGACTTATTTAATGAATACACCCGCATTAGAAACCATCGTTACCGAAACCGGCTCCCCCATTACAGCCGCTATTATTTGGTTACATGGCTTAGGTGCTGATGGTTATGATTTTGCCAATATCGTGCCACAATTACAACTTCCAGCAAATATAGGCTTACGTTTTATTTTTCCTCACGCGCCTCTACTCCCCGTAACTATCAATAATGGGATTATTATGCGGGCTTGGTATGATATATACCGCCTCGGAGATTTGAGTAAGGAAGATGAAGATGGCCTAAAAAGTAGCCAGAAAGCAATCGAGGGGTTAATTCAACAACAGCAGCAGATTGGAATTCCCTCTAACAAAATCTTTTTAGCAGGGTTTTCGCAAGGAGGTGCAGTAGCCTTATATACCGGTTTACGCTATCCCTCACCGCTGGGGGGTATTTTAGCTTTATCCACCTATTTGCCACTTGCTCAGCATTTGAATAGGGAAGCTAAAGAAGAAAATCGAAAAATTTCTATCTGGTTGGGTCATGGCAAACAAGATATTGTGGTACCTTTTTTTCTAGCAGAAAAGACCCGTGACTTACTACAACAAGCTGGATACAAACTAGCATGGCATTGGTATTCGATAGGCCATCAAATTTGTCCAGATGAAATTATTGATATTGGTAAGTGGCTATCGGCTCAAATTAGAGGGTAATAGTTACGCTATTTCGAGGCAACACAAAGCGTACCCAAAGGAGCCGCAAATACGACTGATGCCTCTAAAATTAGTGGCTTGCTAACAGCCATACTCGCTACGGGCGCTTGGTTATTATGGGAAATAGACATCGTATTTGTTTTGTAAACTGGGGCAGATAGAGCGATTAAGCCCGCAAAATTGATAGAATATAAAGTATAAGTAGGCTGAGAAAAAGTGTTATTTAATCGCGCTAATTCTTCCTTAGCTTGTCGATAAATCTGCATGCGCAATTGGTTATATGTTGTTGAAATTTCCGGTATAGTAGGATTATAAGTAATTTCTTCTATGGTGTAAATTTGTCCCTCGTGACTTAATTTATTAGCTCGGTCGCGCAACCCAGGTAAGGCCTTATTTGGCAGTCTGGCTTCTGCAACTACATGCAGTTGCTCAAGATTAGCTTTACTGGCATTGCGATTAAATTCTGTAATATGCCATTCTCCCTCCGGAGAAATTTTTTTTAGCGCTTGATTAATATTTTCTTGCGCCACAGATAATTGTTCTTTGGTAAGGGAAGCATCTAAAGCGACTACTACTTTTGCCGTTTGTGTCGTGACCCACTGTTCAGCCGCCAACTGCAAAGTCACTTGAGGTAAGGGTTGAGTACAAGTATCGGCCATCGCCATTGTGCTCAAATTAAAAATACAGAATCCCAATATCCAAAATCCAGTAAAATGACCTATTTTTCCGTATTTCATTGTTCACCTTCCTTTATTAAAAAATAATCCTGGTTTAATATCCACCCTTTCCTTCGAAGCGGATTACTTGTGCAATAATCGGCATATTTATAATCAATAAAACGATATAATAAATGTGGGTCTCGGTTAGAGGCAATTCCTAAACGCCTGGTTCTAATGATTATATCTGGTCTATAATCTATATCTTTTAAATAAAATTTGTCGGGATGAAAAATTTGTTGATCCCAATCTATCACTTTCAATCCTAAAGATTTACACAGTAAAGTTTGACCTGAGCAAAGTTTATTCACTGCCCGCGGCTTGCCATTAGGTTGAGGGTTTAACGTTTGCATAATATCAATCATTCGCGAATCTGCGCCTTCTTGATAAGGAATGCCTGCTTTTATCAAAACAGCATTACCTGCTCCTGTGGCGCTGATATTTAAAGAATCGTAGCCTCTGGCATAGTACATATAAATTGTGCCCCCGGGCATAAACAAAGCCTTACGTTTAGAAGTATAGCCTAGGGAGGCATGACTGGCTTTATCTATCAAATAGTAGGCTTCCGTTTCAATAATTAGGGCTTGCAACCATAAATCCTGATATTTAACTTGGAGCACTTTACCAAGTAAAGCTTTGGCCAAAACTTCTGCATCCTGATCAAAGAAACTGCTATCCAGCATCAAGCACCAGAATAATACAGATTTTTCTCAGTAACGACTAAATTCATAGGAACATCCCACTTATCGGGAGTAATATGTTCTATTTTTTGAAATTCATAAGCCAATCCGATTAAATAGGGTTTTTTTAAAAGATTTTCATTCTTTGTAAAAGCTAAGGTTAAGTCATAGTAACCAGCGCCCCTACCAATTCGATTGCCGCGAATATCAAAACCGACTAGTGGTAAAAAAATAACGTCTAATTTTTCAGGAAAAATGGGTATTTGCTTTTCTATATCGGGCTCGTTAATTCCAAACCGATTCATTCTCATTGGGGCATTCATTTGATGAGAAAAAAAATGTAAAGGGCCTTTTGTCTTGGGTAAAACCGGTAGATATAATTGTTTATGCAAAGTTTCAGTGCAATGCATTATGGGCAGAGGGTCTAGCTCACCTTCTATAGGCAAATAAAAAGCCAAATATCGACTATCAAGAAATTCTTTAAGTTGGACAATTTGAGCAGCTACAGCTAATGCAGCTTGATTAATAGAAACTGCATCTAACCTTGATCGCCGTAGCCGGAGTTTTTCGCGAACTTCAGGTTTGTAAAACACAAAAACCTCCATGATAACGCTGCAAGTGTTCATTGAACCCAACGGTTCAAGTGGGAGTCTCTGGTATGCTTTAAGGCTTCCTACTCTAGGATAGGCTTGCACAACCGCTATACACTCTGAATCCCTGATATATTCTTATCGGTTCAAAAATCTACCTACTGGCGCTTATCACAGAGGCTAAATTAATTATAGACATAATTTGCTCTCTATTGCCAGTTTTTTTAACAATTCGATAACTACTCACTGTCATAGCAGCACCGGATTGATCAATGCTTTGAATATTAGTCTTTTTTTGACAAAGCTAAGAATAATGTGAATATCTATAAAGGTCAACTTAAATCTATCTCTGTCTCCTGTTAATTTGACCATGGCATTGTAATCATCAATAAGATACAATTATTTATACCCAGTTATTGATTTTTAAGAGCTGGTCACTTTCAGTCCCTGAGCCCATTACTGCTCTAAAAGTAAGCGAACAATAATATTTAAGTAATAAAGGAGAAAAAATAGATGTGTGGCATTGTAGGTGGTATCGCTCAGCGTAATGTTGCACCCATTTTGCTTGAAGGGCTTAAACGACTGGAATATAGAGGTTATGATTCTGCAGGAATTGCAGTTATCGCTAATGAAGATCAAGTTTTAAACCGTTTACGTATCGCTGGAAAAGTTTCTAGCCTAATTAAATTACACGATAATCAACCCTTGAACGGCCAAATAGGCATTGCCCATACTCGTTGGGCTACTCACGGCAAACCTGTTTTACATAATGCACATCCCTTGTATTCACATCATCAAATTGCCGTCGTACACAATGGAATCATTGAAAATTACGCTTCTCTACGCAAAAAACTACAGCACTTAGGCTATGTCTTTAACAGTGAAACAGACACTGAAGTCATTGCTCATTTACTCTACCACCATTTTCAAAAAAATGGTGATATGTTAGCTACTTTACAAATAGTTAAATCTGAATTAATTGGCGCGTATGTATTAGGAATAATTAATCAACAAACACCAGATTGCATATATGCTATAAGACATAGTGGTCCACTAGTAATCGGCGTTGGGATAGGAGAACATTTTATTGCTTCTGATCCCCTCGCTTTATTACCTGTAACTCAACGTTTTATTTTTCTAGAAGAAGGTGATATTGCTCAAATTGAACGGCAGCAAGTTACTATATATGATAATCAAAATCAAATCGCGCAACGCACTATTCAACTCATTCAAACCGATCATGAAATCAGCAGCAAGGGGGCCTATCGGCATTTTATGCACAAAGAAATTCATGAACAACCGGAAAAATTGATCCAAACTCTAAGCGAGCATATAGTTGATGATCAACTTGTGCCACAATGGTCAGATTCTCAAGCCTTAGATATTTTCTCAAAAGTAAAACGTTTACACATTGTAGCTTGTGGAACCAGTTATCATGCTGGTTTAGTTGCACGCCATTGGTTAGAAGAATGGATTCGCATTCCTTGTTCAGTAGAAATCGCCAGTGAATACCGTTATAGAAATCCAGTGGTGGAAGCGGATACCTTGTTTGTTGCTTTGTCACAGTCAGGTGAAACCGCTGATACTTTAGCTGCGTTGCGCCAAGCAAAACAAGCCAATTACTTGGCTACACTCGGCATCTCAAATGTTCCTCAAAGTAGCTTGGTACGAGAAAGTGACGTAACGCTCTTAACTCGTGCAGGTCCAGAAATTGGTGTAGCAGCTACAAAAACTTTCACTGCACAATTATTAGCTTTATTAATATTGGCAATTCATTTAGGCTACTACCGCAATTCGAAAATTATTACCCCCCTTTCTTCTTGTATAGAAACACTCAAACAATTACCAGGTGTAATACGTCAAATGCTTAGTTTAGAAGAACCTATTCAAAGCTTTGCTAAATGTTTAGTTGACAAGAAACAGGCATTATTTTTAGGTCGAGGAATTATGTTTCCCATTGCTTTAGAGGGAGCACTTAAACTTAAAGAGATCTCTTATTTATTTGTCGAAGCGTATCCTGGCGGTGAATTAAAGCATGGGACACTTGCATTGATAGATGAAGAATTACCTATTATTGTAATAGCCCCTTATCATTCCACTACTAATAAATTAATTACTAATGTAGAGGAAGTTCAGGCCCGCGGGGGAATGGTTTATGCTTTTATTGATGAACGTATAAGCTGGCCAGGCGGGCAATATTGTAAAATTCCTGTGATGCCGGAATTATTATCCCCCATAGCTTATACCATTCCACTGCAATTATTAGCCTACCATACGGCAATTTTAAAAGGTACAGATGTGGATCAACCAAGAAATTTAGCGAAATCTGTGACAGTAGAATAGACTTCTTGTAAAGATTGAGGAGCAAACATGCATAGAACTATTAATAATTTTTTACTTAAAGTTATTCCTTTTTTAGCATTGGGAGTATTTGTCGTTTTATTAATTTTCGGAATAATTTTTTTCTCTTATTTACTCATCTTAGGCGCCGTAGTAGGTTTGATATTATTTTGCATTGCCTGGGTAGCGAATAAACTTTCTCACAAAAACTCACAACGAATAAATATAAAATCTTCTAATGGGGGACGTACAATCGATGAAGATAAGAAAAAAAATGGGTAACAGATTATTAGGGTCTATTACATTGTTAACAGACCCTAGGTCTTAATCAAGCCATAAAAGCTATTAAATTTAATGTGCCTCATCCCAATTATCGCCCACCCCAATATCAACCACTAATGGAACACTTAATAATGCTGCTGTTTCCATACGTTGACGAATCTCCTGGCTAGCTATGCTCACCACTGAGTCCAGCACCTCAAAAACTAATTCGTCATGAACCTGCATGATCATACGTATAGGTAAATTTTCTTTTTTGTAGCCAGTGCCCCACACTGATCATAGCTAGCTTAATGATATCCGCAGCAGTACCTTGTAAAGGCGCATTAATTGCTTGCCTTTCTGCTGCCGAACGTCGCGCATGCTGTGAGGAAAGAATATCTGCAACTATTACCCGCCGACCAAAAAGAGTCTCTACATAGCCTTTTTTTGCCGCAATGCTGCGCGCCAATTCCATGTAAGTATGGACGCCAGGATAACGTAAGAAATAAATTTCAATATATTGTTGAGCAACTTCGCGACTAATGCCTAATTGTTGGGCTAAGCCGTAACTTGACATCCCATACATTAATCCAAAATTTATTGCCTTAGCACGGCGGCGCTGCTCGAAACTCACTTCTGCCAACGGAATACCAAATACTTCAGCTGCAGTTGAACGGTGCACATCTATACCTTGAGCAAAAGCATCCAACAAACCTGGATCCTGAGATAAATGCGCCATAATTCGCAATTCAATTTGCGAATAATCAGCTGCTAATAGTTTGTATCCTGGTGGAGCAATAAAAGCCTGACGAATTTTTCGACCTTCCTCTGAACGAATGGGAATATTTTGTAAATTCGGTTCTGTTGAAGACAAACGACCTGTAGCAGTAACGGTTTGATGATAGGAAGTATGCACTCGGCCTGTGCGTGAATTGACTTGTTTAGGCAAACCATCTGTATAGGTTGATTTCAATTTACATAAACTGCGATGCAATAAAATGAGTTTTGGAAGAGGGTATTCTGCCGCTAACTCTTGTAATACATTTTCAGCCGTAGAAGCTTGGCCCTTCGGCGTTTTTTTCAATGTAGGCAATTTTTAATTTGGTAAATAAAATTTTTTGCAATTGTTTAGGAGAACTCAAATTGAATACTTCTCCTGATATTTCATGTACTTGTTTTTCTAAATCTTTGATCCTTTCCTGCAAATTTTGACTATGCTTCTGTAACATTTGTATATCTATTAAAACGCCCTGATACTCCATTTGTGCCAAAATAGGTAGAAGAGGTAATTCAATTTCCTCTAATACTTTACGCAAATTAGGATTGGCATTAATTTCTTTACTAAGCACTGCATATAAACGTAAAGCCACATCCGCATTTTCGGCGGCGAAAAAAGCCGCATTTTCTATTGCCACTTGATTGAAAGATAACTGTTTAGAGCCTTTACCTGCTACCTCTTCATAGGGCAGAACTTTATAAGATAAATATTTTACTGCCAAAGTATTTAAATCATGACGCGAACTCGTATTATGTAATACGTATGAAGCTAACATGTTATCCCACAATTTATTGTGCATGGAAATACGGTAGTGATTTAATATTTTTAAATCATTTTTTAAATTCTGACCTACCATTAACTTTTTTGAATCATCCAATACAAAAGAAAGTGCTGTTAATGAATCATTTCGATCTAATTGTTTTGGAGCACCAAGATAATCGTGGACAAAGGGAATATAAACTGCTTCCGTGGGCTTCGAAGGAAAAAGACACCCCTACCAATTCCGCACTCATCACATCCATACCGGTGGCTTTGTTACAAATGCAAAAACATTGATTTTGCTAACACTTGTTGCCAAGAATGAAAAACATTAAGATTTAAAATAGACTCATATTTAATTGCTGGTTTCTGTATAGCAGCAGACTCCAGTGATTCTGCTGGCAAATCTGCTAACCAAGTTTTAAATTCCAATTCACTTAATAAATTGCGTAAAAGAACATAATCTGGGGATTTTAATAATAACTGATCTAGAGATTCCTGAAGAGGTACATCTAACTGAACAGTTATTAATTGCTGCCCTAATAAAACCGCTTCACGATGCAAACGTAAGTTTTCACCAATTTTTCCAGGAACTTCATCGGCATGTTCTAATAAATTAGCTAAAGAATGATATTTCGCCAATAAGCTCGCTGCGGTTTTTTGCCCTATTTTGGGAACCCCTGGGATATTATCTACTGAATCCCCAACCAATGCTAAATAATCCACGATTTGATGCGCAAAAACTCCAAACTTTTGTTTTACCCCCTCAGGATCCAAAATGCGGTTGAGCATGGTATCGATTAATGTGATCTTAGAATCAACTAATTGAGCTAAATCTTTATCACCAGTAGAAATTAACACCGATATGTCTTGCTGCTTAGCCTGGGCTACAAATGTTGCTATGACATCATCTGCTTCTACACCTTCTTCTATGATAAGCGGTATCCCCCAGGCACGAATGGCAGCAAAAAGTTTAGGAATTTGTACTTGCAATTCATTTGGCATCAAGGCGCGATTGGCTTTATAAGCTGGATATAAGATATGGCGGAAATTTTTGCTTTTGGAATCAAAAATAACTGCTATGTGACTGGGTTCATATTCTTTAAGCAATTTCCTTAGCATATTTAGCACACCATATACAGCACCTGTTGGCATTCCTTGCGAATTATGTAAGGGAGGTAAGGCATGATAAGCCCGAAATAAATAAGAGGAGCCATCTACTAAAATTAATGGTTTTTTAAACATAAGACTCTTCCGAAACTCTACTATTCAAATTCTCCCATACTGGGGTGTATGCTCCGGTTTTGCGCTCCGATGCGTTTTGCACTTCGCTACCAACAGCATGTTTCGAAAGAGATCTATAGTAAAATTGCATAAGATTTTGGTTTCGCATACAAGATTTGCGGTAAACCGCTGCGAATAAATTTTAATCTAATGAATGACAGTCAAGTATCTAGCAGGTATGATACATGCTTATTCTTATGCTGTCATTATCTACCAAAACCTATTCCAAAAATGAAGCCACTGTTTGGCCCATCCCTAATTACTGGGATATAATAGCATTACTACTCGTGCTCGCTCTCCTTGTTACATTTGGATGGGGAGCAGCAAAAATGATGGGCCATTATCAACTTAATAAACCCATTCCCATTTTTTTAAATCCTATAGAATTACCTCATTATGCATTACGCACTGTATTGCGTATGTTTATTGCCCTTGGCTGCTCATTATTTTTTACCTTTATTTTTGGTACTTGGGCAGCCAAAAGCCGTCATGCCGAACGGATTATCATTCCTTGCTTGGATATTTTACAATCTGTTCCCGTCTTAGGGTTTCTTTCAGTAGCAATTGTGGTTTTCATCGGCTTATTTAAAGGCAACTTATTAGGTCCTGAATGTGCAGCTATTTTTGCCATCTTTACCGCCCAAGCGTGGAATATGACATTTAGCTTTTATCAAAGCCTAATTACTCTGCCCAATGATTTAAAAGAAGCTTGCACTATGTTTCATTTATCTGCTTGGCAACGATTTTGGCGGCTTGAAGTTCCTTTTGGTATGCAAGGTTTATTATGGAACTCGATGATGTCTATGTCTGGAAGCTGGGTTTTTCTTGTGGCCGCAGAAGCGATCTCCGTTGGTCCCTATCAAATTTCATTGCCTGGGATTGGCTCTTATATTGCTTTGGCAATTACTCAAAAAAATTTAATTGCTATTTTTTATGTTATCCTCACAATGTTGATTGTCATCGCTCTTTATGACCAGATTTTTTTTCGCCCCTTAATTGCCTGGGCGGAAAAATTTAAAACCGAACAAACCGCTAGCGAAACTATTCCCGAATCATGGGTGTTGAACCTATTTCAACGTACAACACTGTGTCATTACTTAGGTACTTTAATTTCCTCTGCCGCAAATTCCATTATTAACTTACGTTGGCTAAGAAAGGATAATCGTTCTTACCACCAAGCCCTACCACGAAAAAAATTAAGATATATGCTCGCTGCTAGTTGGTATGCTGTATTAATAGCTACTCTGATTTTTTCAACAGGGCTCCTAATCTATTTTATCTTTACCCAAGTTTCATTGAAAGAAGCTCAGCATGTTCTCTATTTAGGTCTTATTACCGCGATACGCGTCATCATTTTAATTATTCTTAGTTCAATAATTTGGGTTCCTATTGGCATTTGGATTGGCCTTAATCCCCGCTTGTCACAATGGGCTCAGCCCATAATTCAATTTTTAGCGGCATTTCCAGCAAATTTGTTATTCCCTCTAGTCGTTATTGTTATTCTCAAGTACCACTTAAACGTTAATATTTGGACCTCTCCACTTATGATCCTTGGAACCCAATGGTATATCTTATTCAACATCATTGCAGGAACCATGGCTTTACCGAAAAATCTTCATCACGCAGTAGGCACGCTGAATGTAACCGGATGGCTGTGGTGGCGACGTTTTATGCTGCCTGGTATTTTTCCTTATTATATTACTGGCGCGATTACCGCCGCTGGCGGAGCCTGGAATGTTAGCATTATTGCGGAAGCTATTAATTGGGGACACACACACTTACGAGCCACTGGACTTGGAGCTTATATTAATGACACTACAATTGCTGGTGATTTTCACCGCCTTACATTGGGAATAGTTGTGATGGTATTATACGTATTAACCATAAACCACTTATTATGGCGCCCTCTTTATCGTTTAGCAGAAGAGCGCTTTCAGATTACATAACTTTAAGGAAAGCTCATCCATGCAAACGCCATTATTAAAAGTAAAAAATATCAAAAAAGCTTTTAAAAAGCAGGCTGCCCAAGAGCTAGTGGTATTAAACCAGGTTAATTTTGATATTTACTCAGGAGAAATCATTGCTCTACTAGGTAAATCTGGTTCTGGTAAATCCACTTTATTACGTATAATAGCAGGTCTGATGCATCCAACAGATGGTGAAATTCTTTTCCACGATGTACCCATTAATAAACCCGTTCCTGGTCTAACCATGGTCTTTCAACATTTTGCTCTGTTGCCTTGGCTAACTGTTCTTGAAAATGTGGAGTTAGGGTTGGAAGCACAAGGGGTCGGAAAAGAAGAGCGACGCAAACGGGCTCTAAAAGCCATCGATATTGTAGGCCTTGACGGTTTTGAATCAGCTTATCCAAAGGAATTATCCGGAGGAATGGCGCAACGGGTCGGATTTGCCCGTGCTTTAGTAATAGATCCTGAACTATTGTTAATGGATGAACCCTTTTCTGCTTTGGATGTGTTGACCGCAGAAAATTTACGAGGAGATCTTATTAACATTTGGCAATCTGCTGAAACAAATATTAAAGCCATATTATTAGTCACACATAATATTGAAGAAGCGGTGTCTTTAGCTGACCGCATTTTTGTATTTGCCATTAATCCCGGTCATGTGGCTGCTGAGATTAAAGTAGATATTCCTCATCCACGTAACAATCAACAGCCTCAATTCAGAAAATTGATTGATGATATTTACACCTTAATGACTCGAGCTGCCGGCATCAAAGTACCAAGTAAAGAACTCAAGTTTAAAACAATTGATATAAGTTATCGCTTACCCAAAGTAGAAATTTCCGAAATTACTGGATTCATTGAAACTTTGGCTTCTCCAGAATACGCCATGAAAGGGGATTTACCACAACTGGCTGAAGAGCTACATTTAGCTATTGATGATTTGTTTTCAATCATAGAAACCTTAGAAATATTACGTTTTGCTTATGTTGCTGAAGGAGATATTGAATTGACTGAACAGGGGAAAGTATTTGCCGAAGCGGATATCTTACAACGAAAGCAAATTTTTGCTGCGCATTTAATGAGCTATATGCCTCTTGCGCGTCATATTCGCCAAGTGCTTGATCGTAATTCTGATCACATTGACCATGAAGAGCATTTTTTGACAGAGCTCGAAAGTTATTTGAGTCGTGATGCTGCTGAAGAAGTTCTGGCTACCGTTATCGATTGGGGAAGATATGCAGAGCTATTTGCTTATGATTACAATACGGGTATCTTAAGTTTAGAAAATCCTCAATAATTATTCTAGAATATACAAATGAACAACTTTATCGGTTTTCCCCGCCATGCAGAAAAAACCAGCTCCCTACTACTCAATGGCCCTGCAGGCAATTTAGAAGTTATTACTACTTGGCCAAAAGACTCCTCTCCGATAGGAATTGGTATAATCTGCCACCCTGACCCACGCCAGGGAGGGACTATGCAAAATAAAGTAGTTACAACTTTAGTTCGTGCTTTTAATAATCAAAAATTAGCCACCGTTCGTTTTAATTTTCGTGGGATAGGCTTAAGTTCTGGTAAATTTGGTCATGTGCATGGAGAGTATGCCGATCTAAATGCAATCATTTCTTGGGTAAAGACCGTTTTACCAACACTAGCGATATGGTTAGCCGGTTTTTCATTTGGTTCCTATATTAGCGCCAAAACTGCTCACCATATTAAACCTGCCGGATTAATTAGCATCGCTCCTCCAGTTAACCATTATGACTTTCAAGCTCTTCTTCCTATGGAATGCCCCTGGTTAGTCATTCAGGGAGATCAGGATGAAATTGTTCCTGCCGAGGCAGTGCAAGCTTGGGCCACACATTCCTCAGCAAATATAGAACTCATCATGATGTCTGGCGTAAGCCATTTTTTTCACGGCCAATTGATGCAATTGAATGAGCAGGTGGAAAAATGGCTTCATATAAAACTCAAGATTTAAGATTGCGGAATAAATTGCCACAAAGCGCCTTATCAAACAAAATAAGACTATAAACTAGCTCGGCTTTTGAATTCACATGTAACACTTATCTCAAAAAATAGTTGAGATAATTAATAACACGACATGACTATTTATTAATGCTCCTCAAGATCTTAAAATAAGTAATTTAATTTCTTATTGTTCAGACACAACAGTGAGGAGGTCTCGGAGGAGGATTTAAATAATCTTCGTAAAGCGCTTGTGCAGCACTAAAATCCTTCACCTGTAAACGATGTAAGATTTTTTTCTGCAATTTTTTGGGTAATTTTTTCTTCATAGTCCCTCCTCATTCCGTAGAATGACTGTATGAATTTTATAGTACTCAATAAGAAGAGAAAGCGAAAGCGGATATAGTTCATCTGTTTTGTAAGAAATTCTACCTTAACTTTCAAAAATATAATAACTATCTAATTCTAAATTTTTTAAGCAATTCCTACTAGTGTATCATTTTTTTTGAAGCATGCCTATTATCATTAATAATTCGAAACTTACCAAAAAATAATTTCTTCTCATAGAAAGCTACTGGTGTTTTTATTGTCCTATATAATTTTGTCACCACTAAATTTATTGTAATGAGTGCAATTTTTTTAATATGGACTTGCAATTTCAGTCTATATAATATAATAAAGAAAGAACTATAAAGGAATAATTAGATAAACCCATTCAATCTGGATAATGAAAAATGATAGCACAAAAGCTTTATTTTGATGAGTATATTAACAAAAAGGAAAACATAATAATTTAAAAAAGGGGGAGTAACCATGTTTCTACTGATCCATTTATTCCAACAAATACGCCCATTAACATTATCTACTGTTTTGCGTGAACTTTTACAAAAGAAAGCACAAGCTATGAGCCTTGATTCTAAAGTTATTGAAAATTATCCTCTTCCGGACAATACATTATTAGCAACACATCGTGCCAGAACCAAGCTCCACGAAGCTCTTTCTCAACAAAATCATTTACCTCAATATTTATTATCTCTACAAAAAATTTTACAAGTTTTTTTGGATGAGTTATTCGATCTTCAAATCTTGCCTGTTGCGCTTCAAGCCACTGAAATTGTTATTGATGCAGAAGTATTTAATAGTCAAATAGATTCGTTAAAAAAGCAGCTCACCGAAGCTAAAATGTCTTCCTCATCTCCATTTTTCGAGATGAGTAGTGAGTTTATGTTAATTCAAACTTTTCCTAATCTTTTACTAATAGCAACTAACCCGGCCTTTCAACAATCGCAAGATCCACTGACTTTAGAAAATATGCAAAAAGATTGGCCTTCATGAATTTTGGTGGCACTGGTTTAGGATTGGCAATATGTCATGAGCTGCTGAACCGCATGTCGGGAAAAATTGTTTGCACTAGCTCAGTTACTAATCCAGATCAATGGGTACAATTTAACGTAACCTTCCAATCACTTAAATGAGGATAAAAATCGGCCAGCTTTAAATACCTATGTATTGTTAGTTGAAGACAATCTAATCAATCAAAAAATAATCATGAAAATGTTAACAATTTCAATTGTAGGGTGGATGTAGCTAACAATGGTTCAGATGATAGACAAATAACTTTATCTAAAAAAACTAAACCCAATTACGATCCGTTAGAAACTAAGCACCCCACTGGCAGCCTGGATAAGAGAAGGAAATCAGAGCCAAGTAAATTTAAACCAGGAATGGTAGCTCCTACTGATAAGTCAATTGCAGATTTGGTACCTTCATCACCTTATCAACTTTTAAATACCACCTGCCAAGCGTTTTATGCAGTCTTGCATCATGATGATAAGTCCTTATCGACTACTTCAATTACCATGACAATTCCACCTAAGCAATTTGAAAGCCGAAGTTGGTCGTATCGAAAGTTTGTATTTAAGTCTTACTAGCATAGAACAACAATCAACTCTTGCCGCTTCAGCGATGATGTGTTGACAGCAATTACATGGCGCCGCTATACAAAGTAACAAAATAGGTTTGCAGCAATGGACAGCTGCGAACCTAAAAACTTGGCAATTACGCTGCTACTCTACGACAAAGGCTTTATTAAAAGAAAATAATTCTTCGATCATCTCTTTGGGCTTCTAACATTTATGTAATTCTCTGGGATAAAAAACTTATGACAAAGCACAGCATACACAGAAGGCTGGCAATCGAAGTTTTCATTAGGCTTCTTGCAAAACCCAGTATTTTGGCCCTTGTTATAATCCAATGCAAGGCGTATTGCTTTCGAGGAGCGGAGTTTACATGCGAGTAAATGGGCCTCAAAAGACGAAGGTTTTGCAAGAAGTCTATTTTATAGGAGAAAGCTGCGGCCTTACTATTAATTCCACAGGACAGAAGCTACTTGGGGAAAAAATAATCTGACTAATCAGTTGAGCAAACTCCTTTGGCTGAATCATTTTGTCCTGGTTTAAATGAGTTTGATCACTAACCATATCGGTATTTATATAACCCGGACAGACTACTGAAACTTTTATTCCATATTCACGCAACTCTTCGAACATAGAATGGGCGAAACCTACTAAACCAAATTTACTAGCGCAGTATGCAGAAATCCCAGGAGAGGCTTGCTTGCCGGCAATCGAAGAAATATAAATAATAGCTCGTTGTCGTGCCGAATGATCTTTTTGCAACAAATGTGGTAAACACAAGCGAGTTAAATGCATACATGATAATAAATTCGTTTCCATTACCTTCTTCCACTGATCGTTTTTATCATCAACTAAACAATTTCGATATAGGATTCCTTGGCATAAAATGAGAATATCTAAATTTTTATAGTGATTAATAAAATTTTTGAAAGCCTCTTCTAAAGCCATTTCGTCAGTGACATCCACTGCCATGGGGAAAGCTTGCCCGCCTTTTGCGTGGCAAAGTTCAGATGTTTCTTCTAATGGAAGTTTACTGCGTGCCATCAATCCCAAGTTAGCTCCTTGCTCTGCCAACTCCAAGGCAATAGCTCGCCCCACACCTCGACTGGCTCCCACCACCAGGGCAGTATAATCCTCTAATGCAGACATATTACTTCTCCTTATTAGCTCGCAATTTTAAGCCAAATACTTACTTGTCCATGCAGATTGAAGTATGCCATAGGAGTTATTTGATATAAAGACCATAACCCCCAGAACTTTATTAATAGTTATTTAAGGTTGATCAGCTATCATATACCCTATAAAAATAGATAAATTTGAGGCGCCATGAGAAAATCAGCATCCGATGAACAAAAACAAGAAAAATCGAGTCAAATAAGAATATTAACAGCCTCTAAAGCTAAAGAATTATTGGATGCAGCTTATAAGGATGCGAAAGTACAGCTAAAATCAAAATTTTCCGACACATCTATGGGCTGGAAAAAGAAACCTCTTAAAAAGCTTGATAATCTTATTAAAAATTTAGAAAAATCTGATGACGCCATGTGGCAGTTAATGCAATTTATTTTAGATCATAAAAATAATAAAGATTTTAGAACTGAAGAAGCAACAGACAAAACTGTTGATTTTATAATAGATGAACTTTATAAAAAATTAGATAAGGATTATATTCCTTTTTCATTATATGAAACTGTAAATCAATTTGATTGTTTAGAACACCTTGATTTAAAACTCGTTTTATCCCTTAATTATCAAAAAGAATTATCTGAAATTTTGTCAACTTTGACAACCCATAAAGCTATAAATCCGATAAATTCAGATGAAATGGCCGCTATACTGAAAAGTAATATCGGCACAGATAAATTAACCTGCAAATATACAGCAGAAATACTTAAAAAATTAAGTGAGAACGGACTTCTAAACCAAGAAAATCTAGACATCCTTATAGCGGCCGGAAAATCAGAAGGTAGCGATCTGTTATTGCATTGGCTAACTGCAATTAAAATTTTAGAAATTACTGACAAATTCAATCCAACAAATTTACATAATCTTCTACAAAAAGATACTCAAGAAAATATAACCCAATTTGTAGAAAAATTTCCAAGAAAACCCTTTATCATTAAAGAAGAGAAACGAACCAATCCAGAAATAATAAATGATAATAAAATACAAGAAAGAACTGAAAAATAAAAATGTAATAGAACTAAAAGCAAACAGAAATAAGGAATTAAAAAGCTCTAGAGATAATAATAGTATAGTAGATTATAAGAAAGGAAAAAAAGAAAAGCATATCAATCCGTAAGGAAACAAGAACAAAAAAAATCAACCAAGGAAACTGCCTCATTTGACAATAAAAGCGATTATAACGCTATTTGTGCTTTTTTTAGAAAGCCAAAAACCAAACTACCCTCTTTCCCCACACCCGTAAAAAACCCCACTCGAGAATTTGGTTTTAGGTAATTATCACCAGCCATATAAAACTGACCGTTGTTATTAGGCAATTAGGAAAAAAAGACTTAGGTATTTATAGCCAGCTTTTTACCCAATGTAAAACTTTTGAGCGCAAAATCAATTAATTTAACATTATTTAACATATCTGCAGAAGATACGGGTGGTTCCACTTGGCCATTAATTGCAGCACTGAGCTGATTATAAAATTGCTGATAATCACCCACTTCAATAATTAACTCTCTATCCTTTATCTGACCATTTTTATAAATACGCAACATCCCATGATTTAATTCCTTTTCAAGACTAATTGTCTTATTAATTAAGTTAATTAATCTTGCTTCTTGTGGATCTATTCCGTAATAGATAAAATTAGCATTATCACCATGCACTTGGAGGTGTGGGACATCCCCCAAAATAACTGAACTGCTATGCAGAATGACTTTAATTTTATTGTAAGTTAAAACCAAATGAAAATAATCAATTGCTTGTGCACCTTTTCTCTGTATTGCCATATCCGCTTGAACTGTATCGGGCCAGCCAAAAAAGCATAAGGCATGGTCAATTAGATGTGGCCCTAAATCATATAAAGATCCGCTACCTTCTATATTAAATTCTTTCCATTTGGTTTTTTTCACCTGCGGGCGATAACGATCAAAATGAAAATTACACTGATATATATTGCCAAAAATACCCTCTTCAAATAGGGTCTTTAATTTTAAAATTGATCCATCCCAACGTCGATTTTGGTATGTACATAAAATTCGTTGTTTATTTAGTGCTAACTGAATTAACTCTTCCGCTTGATTTACTGCCAATACGAAGGGCTTTTCTACAACCACGTGTTTATGATAATTAAGTGCAATTTTAGCGAACTCATAATGCGTATGGTTAGGAGTCGCTATGATGACTAAATCCACATCAACATTAGCTAGCATAGTTTCCATAGTTGCAAATACTTTGACTAAGGGCAGCTGGGATTGTACTTTTAGCAAATTTGAAGAAACAACGGCAATCAAGTTAAATGCCGGAGAAGAAGACAGAAACGGTGCATGAAAAATTGAGCCTGATAATCCAAAACCAATAATTGCCGTGTTAATTCTTTTATTTATAATCATAACCGAAATCAATCTCTGAACTATATTATAGCAGTTCCCATTAATATTTTGTTAAAGCAATAAAATCTCTATCATTTTGAGATTAAGGCAATGACCTCCTTATTATTTATTTTTGCTGCAACAAAAATTCCTAGCAAAGAAATAATAGGGATTAACATAATCGCATAAACGAAAACTGCTTTACTTGGATGGGAAATGGGTAAAGCTATGTTAAGTCCGGTCGATTTATATCCGTAGGTTATTAAAAGCGTTGATAATGCAATACCTAAGCTAATTGATATTTGTCGTCCAGCATTAAAAACTGCACTTGCCCGGCTAACATCTCCTTTATCAAAGCCAATAATACTAGATGTTTGCATTGGCGTTCCGCATAAACCACTAAATAATCCTCGTATAAAAAGAATAGCGGCGCCGGGATAAATAATATTAGGATCGTTGATAAGTAAGATACACGGAGTGATGAGGGCAACACCAATAAAGCCCACAATAATGGGAAGACCCGGGCCATACTGATGAAATAACTTAACCGAGTAACGACTGGTACAAATTGCTCCAATTGCCTGCATACCCATAATTATTCCAGCAAAAAGCGCCGACATCCCTACTCCCACCTGTAAATATATCCCTAACAGAAAAATAGCACCAAAATGACATATTTGAAAAGCAAGCTGAGTAAGGTTTACTTGTAAAAACAATTTATTTTTAAAAAATTTTATGTCGATTAAAGGAAATTCCGTGCTTTTTTCATGAGTTAAAAATAAATAACCGAAAATAATAGCTGCGAGGAGAATACTGGCTGTTTGCCAATCGATCCCCTGTTTGCCTAATGAAGATATAAAACATAAAATTAAAATTAACGCCAAAGAGGAGAAAAAAAAGCCTTTCCAATCTAAAGCGTGATTTTTTTCTATTTTATATTCTTTTAATACCACAACAGATAAAATTACTGCAAGAAAACAAATGGGAACAGCAAAAAGGAATATCCATTTCCAATCAAAAAAATGTATGATAATACCCCCTAAAGAAGGTGCAATGGCTGGGGCAATGAGCGTCGGAATAAAAATAAAGCTAGTGACACTTGCATATTCAGCTGAAGAAAAAGCACGATAAACCATAGTCATTCCAACAGGAATAATGAGACCTCCTCCTAAACCTTGCAAAAAACGCAAACAAGACATAAAAATAAGATTTGGCGAAAAAGCACAAAATAGCGACGACAACCCAAAAATCGTAGTTGCGATAATAAAAACTCTTTTATCTCCAAAACGATCTCCAGCCCATCCACTGATTGGAATGCTAATAGCTAACGCAAGTAAAAAGGCATTATTTATCCATTCAGTATAAGTAATTGGGACATTAAAATACTTTGCCAGTGTTGGTAAAGTTATATTGACAATTGTCAAATCGAGTCTATCTAAAAAGAGAACTAGCGCATAAAGAGCTGCAACAATATATCGATACTCTATTTTCTTGGAGTAAAAATTAATTTGAATCGCCTTCGTTTTTAAATTTAAGGTTCTCAAACATATATACTGCCGCCAATTTTTTAGAATTGGAGAAAAAACAAACTCATCAATATATTCGCCACCGCCTTCTTCACCATCATTCAATTTAAAAGTAAAATGAAATCTGGCAGAAATACGATTAGGCTCTTTATCACTTATAAAAGTTTGATTTAATTCAGTCTTTGCCCTAACTATATTTGGCAAGAATGAATAAAAAAAATCTTTTGCATTTACTTTTCCTTTCGATGTAGAAACAACAAAGCCATCTTGTGCGAAGAGTTGGGTAATATCTTTATAATCACCTTTTTGCAAATCTATAATGTAACGTTTAGCAACTTGTTTCTGAGCCTCTTGGAGAGAAATATCTTTATCACCTCCTATTCCAGAAGCGGTATAGATTACTATCATAAAAGTTGAAAGCTTTAAGAGCATCTTCATAAAAATTTTCCTTTCCTTTGATAAAAAACTTCTAATATCATAATATAACAAATAAATCAGTTCCAGGGGGACCCATTCTGTAGATATCTTAAGGGATTAGAGAGAGGTTATAAATGTCACCTAACTTCAAATGGTATGCATTTATTGGTATCGCATTACTTTCATTTGGTTGTTATTTAGATTACACAGTGGTAAATGTCGCTTTACCCACTATACAAAAAGAACTAAACACTGACTTAACGCAATTGCAGTGGATAATGAACATTTATTTTTTGGCTCTGTGTATTTTAGCGACTATTATGGGACGTTGTGGTGATTTATTTGGCCGAAAATTTATTTTTTATTTGGGAGTAGGAATTTTTGGCATCGCTTCATTAATAGCAGGTTTTGCTCCTAATATTTCATGGCTTATTTTTGGACGATTTTTGCAGGGTGTTGGAGCAGCAATTGTTTTACCAATAGGAGCCTCTCTTCTACCTTTATCATTTCCGGAAAATGAACGCGCCAAATCCATAGCATGGTTAGGAAGTATAGGCGGAATCGCTTTGGCATTAGGGCCCATTTTAGGTGGGCTCTTTATTACTTACTTAAATTGGCGTTGGATATTTTTTATTAATATTCCCATTATTGTACTGGGCTATTTCTTTTGTCGAAAATCCGTAAATGAATCTAAAGAGTTCCAAGCAAATCCTGAGTTAGATTGGCTGGGTATGTTATTACTGGCTTTGACTATGGGTGGGATCGTTTTGAGTTTAATTCATAGTCAAAACTTCGGTTGGATAAATTACATTACTTTGACTTACCTTACTGTTGGTATTGTAGCTAGCATTTTATTAGTTAAGGTTGAACGTAATAAGATCAATCCTTTGATTGATTTTAAGGATTTTACCAATTTATTATTTTATGCAGGAGCCTTACTCTGTTTTTTAGCAGGGGTTTTAAGCGCAGTGGCATTATTTTTTGATCCCTTGTATTTGCAAATTATTCGTAAATACACACCTGCAATTACTGGGTTAATTTTGTTCGCAATACCCATTGCTGTATTCTTAATGGCGATTATAGTCGGATGGTTAATTAGCCGTCTAAATATTCTAAATACAATAATTTTAGGTATGATACTTGCGGTTTTATCCGCACTTTTACAAATATTTTTTACCAATTCCACCCCACTCTGGTATATTCTAATTGCATTTGTTTGCCTTGGCTGTATATGGGCAACAGGAAATACGGTATCCATTATTGCCGCTCAAGCAGCGGTAGGATCTAACCGCGCCAGCCTAGCTACTGGCACAATAGTTACTATGTTTAATGTAGGCGGCTCGATAGGATTAGCTATTTCAGTGGTTATTTACAATTATAGAGCAAATAACTCGTTAGAACGTGGGTTGCAGATGCATCCAACACAATTAAGTACAGATCAACTTTTTAATCTAAAGCAACTAATTGCTAACCCAGCACATTCATTACAAACGCATATGAGTGAATTAACTTTTAATTTTTTTAACCACTCATTCATGCACGGGTTTTCCGGAGCGATGTGGTTTTTATTAATATTATCTAGCGTAACACTACTCAGCGTTTTTTTAGGTAAGGCATTAAATAAATTATAGCTGAACGTTTATTGTATAGACAGATGCCACACGTGGTCTATTGCTATAAATTAAATCTGTTACAATAATCTAAATAAAACTAATTGCTATGAGCATCTGGTAAATTGAATTATTTTGTTCCGATGAGTTGGGAATAATCTAATTAATTGATCTCGATTACCCATTTCAAAATCACAAAACTCAAACCCTGGAGAAACTGCACAACTAACTAAAGCATAATCATTTTTTTTCGATTTTTGTAAGGAAGCGCAAAACCATTGGTTAGCAGAGATGGTTATTTGCCACACCGATTCGATATGCTTTAAAGGATTGCCTAAGGTGAAAGTTTCTAATTCATCTTTTTTATTAATTCGATGAAGAATAATAGGAGTAGTTCCCACATGGTAATACCATGTTTCCTCGGATTCTAGCCGATGCCATGCAGAGAAATTTTTATTTTCTAACAAGAAATAAATTGAAGTAGCAGCAGAACGTTTCACTGTTGTATTATTTCTCTCTATTAAAACAGAACTAGATGATCTAAATTGCTCAGTATACCAACCACCTTCAGGGTGCGGCTTTAAATTTAGTAGACAAATATATTTTTGCGACATGGGTAAAGATAATTCATTTTTTTTCATACAAACTCCATCAAGTAGTAATTTTTAAGCGTTTACGAGGTTTAATTCACCACAGTAATTTTATCTTAGATTTTTTATCGGCAAAAAATATTTTTTTATGAAGTTATTGTAAATTCTTACATTCCAACTTTTACTTTACATTATATCCTAAATTCTGCAGTTACCACCGTAGCGAGAAGACCTAGTGCGCTGAAGATTAATTTTTTTGGGATTTTTTCCTGAAGCCGTATTCCCCCGTCCGGTGAAGGAAAAAATCCCCAAAAAAGTTTCAAGATTCTGTGCAATAGATCTTCGCAGTAGGAGGTAACTGCAGAATTTAGGATTATATATCTAAATTTGAAGATATTTCTATCAGGTCTATAAAAGGACATCACTTGCTCTTTGTTATTTTTTATCCAAATTTTCTTATTTTGATATATTGTCTATAGTTAATATGTGAATAAAAATTCAATTAGACATTTTTTCTTAGAAATTTTCCAATATTGGTTAAAAGATAAAGTTTCGACTTTATCAGCCGCTTTCGCATATTTTACTCTATTTTCGTTAGCGCCTATCTTATTTATTTGCATTTGGATAGCAGGATTAGTTTTTGGCAAATCAATTGCAGAACAGCACATTCTGCATGCTTTAACTGCGGTATTAGGAGCAGGTGGTGCACAACAATTATCCCAAATGATTACTAGTCAAACACGGCCAGCTACTTCAATTTTTACAAGCATAATAGGGTCGAGCCTGTTAATTTTTGGAGCCATAGGCTTCTTTAATCAATTGCTGGATGGACTAAACATTATTTGGGGAGTTCAGCCAAAATCCGGACTGGGTATCATGGGTGTCTTGAAAACAAGATTTTTTGCTTTCTTATTTATTGTAGCGATGAGCTTCTTTTTATTTTTTTCTATCATTTTGAGTTTCGTTTTACAGATTTTTCAAAGTTTGATCCCTAATTATTTAATAATTCATTTTCTACATTTCGTGTTTTTCTTAGGATCTATTTTTTTATTTTTTCTGTTCGTCTATAGATTTTTACCAGATGTGAAAATGAGCTTGCGTAATGCCTGGGGGGGGAGCCGTTTTCGCAGCTGCCCTATTTGTAATTGCTCAGATGGTGTTGAGTTGGTATTTTAAACATGCGTCATTAAATACCCATTTTGGACTAGCAAGCTCTTTGATTCTTATATTATTTTGGTTGTATTTTTTAGGACAAATTATTTTTATTGGCGCTGAGTATATTAAAGTATATCTCGCCAGAAAAGGGCAGAAAATCCTTCCCTCTGAAAAAGCGGAACGAATCCAACTTAAAAGAATTTAGTGAACATTCACAGTACATACTGAGACATGACCCGAAGTGAAAGACGCTACTCATTAGACTTCTTGCAAAACCTTCGTCTTTTGGGCTACTGCGGCGTTGTGTTACTTTCTCCGGTGCTCATTTACTCGCATGTAAACTCCGCTCCTCAAAGCAACACGCCTTGCCTTTGTTTATAATAAGATGGGTCCAAAATACTGGGTTTTGCAAGAAGTCTATTGTGGGAAGGTCAAGTTTCGATTATGAATAACTTTAAAACCTAACCTTCCCAACCCAAAAGACACAAGATTAAGATTCTTCTACATTCACACCCTCTGGACACCTATATGCGTTACCTGTGTAAACCACATTCGTTTGCTGCTGACTACCACCACTACCGCCAGTGACAGCAGCTCGATTAGACAACATTTGTACATAATTACCGCCTAAATTAGCAGCTTGATTTCTCAAATCATTCATAGCACCTTGTTCCATATTTCTATTGGAAGTAAAACCACCCGTAAAGAAGTTCCCTTGATTTCCGGTAATAGCTCCAACATATCGGCAACCCTTGGGTGGAGGATTAGGTGTTAAAACAACCCGTTGTGCTTGAGGGGATAAGGATGTGGCTGCACAACCCGCTAGGGTGAAAGCCAAGCCAGCCATAAGACAGATTTTTTTGAACATATTTTTCTCCTTAATTAAAAATCCGTGATCTTATCTTAAAATAATAGCATTTAAAAAATTTTTAGCATCTTTCTTCATGCACACCTACCACTGTTTCAAATTCGTCATTAGCCAAGGCCTAACAATGCCCTCGGCACCCAAAATGACACTTTCATGTACCTGTTTTACTAATTAAAGAACAGAAAGCAAATTCCTCAGATATCAGATAATACTAGGATGAAGTAATGCGAATACCCCTTTTTGATACCGGCAATCCTGTCCATTTTAAAATTTTTTGTCGCAAATTTTTTGCATGACATAATAGATCAAAAGAATGACAAGTATCATATTGCAGAAATGCTTCATCAATAGACTTCTTTCGAAACCCGCTGCCGGTAACAAATTGCTGCGTTGCTTCAGCGCTCAAATCCTCACATACTGGCGTGTATGCTCCGGTTTTGCGCTCCGATGCGCCTTGCACTTTGCTACCAGCAGCGGGTTTCGAAAGAAGTCTAATGGAATAAATTTCCAAGTGTTCGGATTCAGTTTACAAAATATCTATCACCCGATGTGACATATCGTAATATAAAGCATGATTACTGAATTTTGCAAAAAATTTAATAAATTCGTTGACACAATAAAATTTTTTTTGTTAGCATGCGGAACTATTTAACTTGTAACTGATTACATTCTTTAATAGTTAATGATTTAACTATTTCATACGGACTTCCCGAGAACGAATCTCTTTTTTTCACAGCAAACATTGGTCATTTCAATGATTAATTTGCTGTGCGTATCTATATTTTAATTTTAAAAATTGAGAGAAACTATGAGCAGAAAATCGTTAACACGAGAACTGCGATCGAACTCTCAGGGATGTACACCAGAAACAGGAAAATTTGGTAGATCGAAACGCAAACCTAAATATAAACCAGAATACATAAAATATATTGCTGAAGTCAGAGAAGAAGCGAAGAAAATAACCAGTTCACATTGGCATCGCAGTGAACCTGGAGAGATCGTTCTTCATTCCATGTTATCGTCGACAGACTCTAATGATCCCTATCCAGATGAATTTATACAGTTTCAAGAAAGATTAAAACAATGTCGAGGTTATAAGGATCCAAGCGAGGTGAAATTTGACGTCTCTCCTACTAAAAAAACCCCTCAAAAAGCCATCACCAATACTTGCCGGAAAAGAAAATTTATTCGGACACAAACAATTAGAATGGAATACGAAGATCCGAACGGAAAAGTAAAGAAAAAAATTCGATTAGCAGCCTATCAAGAAGAAAAAAATCCACAAGCAGATAGTACTCCTGAAAATTGCGATCCATTAGTGAAAGATGGAGTTAAAAAGTTGGTAACAAAGTTCAATCTTCTTTCTTTTTTTCAAACAGCAGATAAAAATGAAGTAAGTATTGAAAGAAAAATTACACCAGCAACTCTCGGCAGAGGGAAAAAAGCGCGTAAAGAAAGACAAAAGGAACCTTTGGCCGATGAAACGATAGCTTATTACCAAAAAAAAATAAGTTCTCAAGCACAAAAAGAACAAAAGACTAATTCCACTAGATGCACACTATGAGTTTTCACATCTTATTCCTCGCAGCCAAGGTGGGCCTAATTTTACTTTGCCAACTACGGAAGGCCATAATAGCATGCGCATTCCTATTGAAATATTAGTGCCTTTTCTAATTAAGCTTGGGTTGTATGTGAAGTTCAAAACAGTAGATCAACTGCTTACCGATAAACAAGGACAAATTATCCCAGTTCCATATTGTGAAACCATCATCTTCAACCTTCCCCAAATCAGCAGAAACATTAAATTTGAATTGCATCCTTTATCTCCAATAGGACCAGTGAATGGATGCTACGATTTGGCTAAAGAAGCAATTCGTTTTTCTCTATTAGGAACAAATTTCTATAGTAAAGCCTCTGTAGAAATTGAAAAACGCAAAAAACGTAACAAAGCCAAATATGCAAAAGAATCGGAGACAGTGTTGAACCTTTAAAGAAAAAAACCTCCGTGCACCCCGGAGCCAAGAGCGATGGACATCCCCCCCGGAAGGGAAGAAGTGCAGCTCTCCATTTTAATCGATTTTCGCGAATTTACTTCGCGGAAATCGAAATAGAATGGGATAAAAAAATGCTCTAAAAAAAGTACGAATTTATATTGCTACGTACTTTATTAGAAGAACCGTGACTGAGGTTACACCTTATAAATCCACTGGGTTTTCCATAATTATTTCTTTTAACAACAAATTAAACTCTATTAAAGTAGGATCTTGTAATAAAATTTGTTCTAATGCAGAAGATTGAATTGTTTCTTCATTGTGATCTTGAATAATAGAATCATTCCATTTCCCTTCTCTTATGCAGTCTAAGTTTTGCATATGAAATGAGATAAAAATTAGAGAATTGTACAAATTAACTAATGCAATATAAAAACACCTTAATTCAAGTGAAATATTTTCCACCGTTATTTCTTCAGAATCCAAATGAGCATAACGCTTGTTCCTAAAGATTTTTGTAGGTTCTAATAGCTTATCAATCTCTTCCCACCGACTTTGTATTTGGCTTTTTAGAACTAATTCTTTGGATTCATGAGTGTCGAGTACTTTATTTATAATCAATGCAATACCTTCACCTTTACCTTTTTTACCTTTTATAGCATCTAAAATTTTTAGCCCTCCAGTAATAATTAGATTCACCAGCACGTTTGGTGATTGGAGAAATCCAAAAAATGATTCATATTTTAAACTTCCACAACGTTCTTTCGATAATGCAATAGCTTGAAAAATTTTAATAAGTCGAGCCAAATTTACAATCTCAGATTCAAACTTTTGAATAGCTTCTGGTAGCATAGTAAATTCCTCTTAAGAAAAGTAACAGGTAGCTTGATTTTAATATATTTTAAATCAATGGCATAAAAATATTTTACATATTTTACTTGTCAACTCCATTTTTCCTGATAAAATGGAGCCGTCAGGTTAATTTTTTCGGGATAATTGAACTTAAATGAATAATTATATAACACGATTTTTAAAGCCAAGCACTCAAAGTTACTTCTTGTTCGGCCCTCGCGGCACCGGAAAGTCAACTTGGCTAAAATTTTATTATCCAGATTCACTCCGAATTGACCTTTTAAGGCCCGAAATAATTCGTCAATTTCAAGCATATCCAGAACGGTTGGCTGAGATGGTTCGAGCAAACAAAAGCAAAACCATCATTATAGATGAAGTGCAAAGACTGCCTGACCTGCTAAACGTGGTGCATAGTTTAATTGAAGAAAAACAGGGGTGGCAATTTATTCTCACAGGTTCTAGCGCACGAAAATTGAAGCGTGCCGGAGTAAATTTGCTTGCAGGTCGAGCGATAGTCCGCCATTTACATCCTTTTATGGCGGCAGAATTAGGAGAGCAGTTTTCTTTAACTAATGCCCTACACTACGGGTTAGTACCCCTTATCATAGACAGTGAAGACCCAGCCCAATCCCTGCAGGCTTATGCTGGATTATATTTGGAAGAAGAAGTGAAAACCGAAAATTGGGTACGCAATGTAGGTCATTTTTCGCGCTTTCTGGAAGTGATGAGTTTTTCTCAAGGCGCCATTCTTAATATTAGCAATATAGCACGCGAATGCGACGTTTCACGAAAGTTGATAGAAGGATATCTGGATGTTTTACAAGACTTACTGCTAAGTTTTCAAGTACCCGTATTTACTGTTAGAGCCAAGCGTAAATTAATTGCGCATCCTAAATTTTATTATTTCGATACGGGTGTTTACAGAAGTCTGCGACCTACTGGTTATATAGATACCACTAGTGAACTAAATGGCGGCGGACTGGAGGGACTAGTTGCTCAGCATTTAAGAGCTTGGAATGACTACCAAGGATCGCCTAACAAACTCTATTACTGGCGCACGCGCCATGGCTTAGAGGTGGATTTTATTATTGATGGTAAAGCGGGTATTTTTGCTATTGAAGTGAAAAATTCTGCCAGCATTTATAGCAAAGATTTGCGCGGACTCGAGGCTTTTGACGAAGATTATCCCGAGGCTAAGCTACTTCTGCTATATTGCGGGAAGGAGCGCCTGCAAAAAAAGAAAATTCTTTGCCTACCTATCGAAGATTTTCTAAAAACCTTAACTCCTCTTCGCTCAACTCCTTGGTAGCTAAATATAAGCAATTCTTAAAGTTTTAAAGCGTTAACATGGCTAAAGCCCCCTTACTTCATGCATTGGTTTTCCGCCACTCATATCATCCGCAACAGCTATGAATTTTCTTAATGGTCGCATTATACAGCCTTGTCCTTCAGGCCAAAATCTAAATTTTTCTGCATTACAGCTCATTTTCAATCGATAAAAACCCAGAGCTCTATAAACTGGCTGCAATTTTTTTGTCAAAAGAATAGCTTCCGACAAATTATTTTTTATATCTGTGGCAAGCCAATTTTCAAAGCAGGTGTGCTGCAGCTTTATATATGTTTTATCGTTCTCATTCAGATGATATCGATGCGCCACATTATTTAGGCATGAGATCAACGAAAAAAATGGATGAGTAATAACTGTCTCACCCCAATCAATGATCGTTATTTTATTGGTATTATTTTGCTGCAAAATATTACCATCATGAAAATCACAGTGGTCTATTGTTTCTGGTATTTTATAATAAGATAAAAATTGACACCAAGATGAAAACTCTTCAGCTAATTCATGCAGCCTATCCAACTCATGCGTGTTCATGCCGTCTTCTTTTAACAAATCTTCTTTATTAATTAGTTGGTTGTAAAGAATAGGTAACTGCGACAAGCGCCAATCGGGTACCCCTAGTTCAAGGAAAGTATTTATCTGATCAGCATCGGCAACGCCCTTTTGGATATAAGTATATTTCTTAATTGCTTGAATCAATAAGTTTGATTTAAAATTTATTTTAAATAATTCGCGTAGTTGTTTCCCAGAATCTTTCATAATAAAACAATTTAATTCTATATTTACATCAATAATTATGGGTACGTTGGCATGAAATTGCTCATACAAAATTCGTACTATTACTGGCTCTAAAGATAGTGTGGATGGCATTTCCTTTAAATATATATAACCTTCAGCGGTAAATAATCGTTTTACTTTTGACCAAGGTGTTATTTGAATATCCGCAAAAGAATCCTTTAAAACATAACCTTTAGAAACAAGACTTGCTTCAGCCCATTCGATAATTTTTGTAATATTATCCATAATTATTATTTCATAGTTTTTATTTTATATCATATCCCTTTGGAAGCGTATAATTGAAGATTTTATGATGAATAAAAATTTCTACAGTTAGTTTCGTGTAATTAAAACTTAGTGAATAAATTAAATGAGGGCCCTGTCATTAAACGCACTAATTCATCTTCTACAAAAAATCTTTCACCTAATAATAATGAATCTTTTGCGGTAACAACAACCATTATTCTGAAGACTCTATTAGGATCAAATGGTTCTTTTAAATAGAGATCGTATTCGAAACAAACGGCATTCTCATTCGCCCACTCGTTAATTAATTGAAATGATTTAATTTTTGGAAAGAAACAATCAAAATGTTGGCGATAAAATTTTCGGATATTTTCTTTACCTTCCAATTTTAATCGTGCTGGATAAAATTCATAAATTGGGCAATCTGCTAAAGTTCCTAAGACACCTTCCAAATCCAATTTGACTTCTAAATCAGCATGCTTTTGCACTAATTGGCGTATTTTTTCCGCTATCATTTCTACTCCTATCTCACATTGAGATTATTTCCTAAGCACATTATAGATAATTTTCCAATTTTTTAACTCTTTCTATACGATCACCCCATATTTCGATAATTTTAGGATGATTATAACTTGGAAATATATCAAAAATTTCATCTCGATAAATTTTTTTAAAATTCCTGTCGATAGCTTTACGATAAACAGCATCTTCTTCATAATACTTAATCAGTATGCTCTTTAGTAATAGGCAAAAAAACAATTAAATTTAGTTTTTTTAATGCATCTTTAACCAGCGGTAATCTTTCCCCAATATCGGTATCATTGAGATCTATTTGACACCGACCTATAATATGCATCGCATAAGCAATAAAATCTACAGGACATCGATCAAAAATAATGTCAGTTTTATTTGCGCGATAATTAATCCGTTCAATACTGTAATCAAGCTGTTTCAAAATACAATCTAAGGTTAACTCTTCCGAGAATTCAACACCATGATCATTTTGTAATTGGTGATGAGGTTCAATTTCACAATAATAATCCGGATGTTTTTTAATAAAATCATTAATTAAAGTACTTTTACCGATAAAATGTGTACCAGAAATAGCAATATACATATCTCCTCCAATAAACTGCTGCAATAACCTTAACATTTTTTTGCAAAACATGCACATGACCATTTGAAGCTACTTTAGACGGTAAAATTCAGATAATGAGCAAAAAATTTCTGCAAGCATTAGACTTCTTGAATACACTAATTAACCCTCGTGAATAACTTACCCCAATTATTCACGCCCTTTTAACTTTTGTATTATTTTTTTTAAGAATTCTTGCACTTCAACTGGATCTTTTACAACGAAATCAGCATAGGTTTTGCTACCATGATTCCCAACTAAAATACCAATACCATCGTCCGTTAAAGCACGAAATGCATTTTCATCGGTTAAATCATCACCAATATAAATTGGAACAATTTTATCTTTTACCAAATCAAATTTTGAAATTAGCCATTTTAAAGCTTCGCCTTTATTCCATCCTGTTTTGGGACAAACATCTAAGACCTTTTTTCCGTAAACGATTGTTAAATTAGAATATCGCTCCACGATTTGTTGAGTAATGGCCAAAATTTCACTTTGCTTTTCTGTTGCGACATTACGGTAATGCACGGCTAAAGTAAATTTTTTAGGTTCAATTTGTATTCCAGAAACCGATGCTAACTTTAGTGCAAGTTCTTGCCAAACTTGGCGCAATGTTGAAATAGAACTTTCAATGTTTTTTTGGACAATTTCTTTTTCGTCAAGTCCTTCCATATCCAATCCATGGTTACCTACATAAAAAACGTTCGGTAAATTAACTAAACTTTGAATATTATTTCTATCTCTACCGCTAATAATAGTTATTTTTACCAATTTAGAAAGCTGAGATAGTACTTCTCGCATGCTATCATTCAAAATAGCGTTTTCTGGATGACCAACGATCGGTGTAAGTGTGCCATCATAATCAAGGAAAACAACGAGTTGATGATTCGAAAATAATACTTCCATTTCATTTATTTGATTACAAGCATTAGGCAAATGTTGATAATATCGTGGAAAACGTATTTGTTTACCATTCCAAACCAGTTCTTCCAGTGTAGTAACTAATACATCTGCCCTTGATTTTTGCATCTTTTGATAATTGTTGGGATGAATAAGGCCCACCACTAAACCAAAATTCCCTTGTTTGGCTACTTCTATACCTACAGTTGCATCCTCAATTACCATTATTGATTCCGGTGGCACGTTTAGCTTAGTCGCCGCATAAAGAAATGTATTCCGGTAGATGCCTTTTAACTGCTCTTGTTCAGCTAATTCATCGATACAAACTTGGAAAAAAGAAGATAATTTACTTTTCTTAAGAATTGGTTGACAATTTCTGCTAGAAGAAACCAACCCCAATTTCATGCCTTGTTGTTTCCACTCATTTAATTTATTAAAATTATCATCGTTAATTTCAACCCCTTGTTTCTCGAGTAATTGCAAGAAAATTTTGTCTTTTTTTTGAGCAAGATCATAAATTATATCTTCAGTGATTGATATATTCTTTGATAACAAAAACTCTTTGACCCCCTCTATCTGCTGTTCCCCGTCAATAAATTGAATATAATCATTAACAATATTGAAAGAATATAAAATGTGGGCTTTTTCTTCGTAATGGTAAAAAAAATTATCAAAAACTTGTTTCCAAGCTTCAGCGTGTACCCTTGCAGTTTTAGTAACAACACCATCTAGATCACACAATACTGCTAAAATAGGCCGCCTCATAAATGCATCCTTGACTACACAGCTATGAATTAATTATAGTTGAAATATAGTACTATTTAAGTAATCTAATAAAATTTTTAAACGAAAAAATGGATATAAATATCTTTATAACGAGTGAAAATACAGGCCTTGCGGAAATCATGATGAAATTAATCAGCTAGGCTGCCATTTGATTATCTTAACCACAAATAAAAAGGGTTGATATGAAGTCATTTTTAATTTTACTCAGTGAAAAACAACCTGAGCTTTTAGGTATGAACCTGTTAGCAGCGCATATTAATTATCTTAAACAATTGCGAACTGCCGGCCATTTGCCACTTTGCGGTCCTTTTACAGATAATAAAGGAGCTATTCTAGTCATTAGAGCAACATCCACCAATCACGCGGAAAAAATAATTTCTGAGGACCCATTTATAAAAGAAATGTACTATAAAAAATATACAGTCCAGGAGTTTATTGAAGCAGGAGAAGAGAATAATTGGCTATCGGTATCAGATCAAACAATAAATAACTTAGCAGCATAGAAATTATTCTCCAACAAAATATGCAAATTAAGAAGAAAGCTATATTAAATGCACAATAATGCAATCTTAAGATTAAAAATAATATACTTCTCTCCTACTTTTTTTTGTACAGCAAATAGTATAAAATAAGTATAATTTTCACACAGAATCGATACCAATAACCTTTTGAGTCAGGATAGGTATGAAAAAAACTAAAAAATCAAATAAATTTAACCAACTTGTTGCAAAATTGAAACATAATAAATACAAAAAATCTTCATTAGATCTATCTAGAAAAGGCTTAAATGATGCTCAAGTACTCAGGCTTACCAAAGCCTTAGGAACCAATCCAGAAGTAGCTACTTTAAATTTAGCTTACAACAAGTTAACGGATACAAGCGCAATGGCGTTAAATAAAATTCCTACCATTCGGCGCCTTATCCTCGCCGGCAATAAAAAAATCTCCAATCGAACGATTTTGGCTTGTAGTGAGAACCCCAATTTACAAGCGTTAGATTTAGGTGCTACAAACATAAGTAACGATGGTCTGGCGCCCTTGTCTGGAAACAAAACATTAACTCATCTGGACATAAGGGAAACAAAAATATCTAGCTTAAAATCACTCGCTGAAACAAATTTAAATTCTCTAAATATATCTGGCAGTAAAGTGGATGACAAAGGGATAGAATTTTTTGCTACCCATAACAAGTCATTATTAGAATTCGATGCGAGTTTTACAGCCATAACAGATGATGGCATAAAACATTTCTTCTCTAATCATATCCTTCTTAACATAAATACGCTTGGACTCTATATTAAGAAAAATGAAATTGAAGAAAAACTGAAAGAAACCATTGAGCATAATTTCTTAATATGGAGTAAAAGCGTAATAGGCATACTGCAAGCTTATTTATATCCCGTATTAACTGCTCAAGTTTTTGAGTATTTAGTTGATAAAAATGAATCAAGTCTAATCACTTCTTTTTTTTATGAAATCTCTCTCTCAATTTTTTCTTCCCCATTACAAAAAACTGATTTACAAAAATCGGCTTCGTCTTCACCGAGAGAGAAGAACAAAATAGATGTTACACCAGCAATAACTTTTTAATGACTAGGAGCTGTTGGCAATTCATTAATTACTTGCCTTAAACGGGATTTTTTCACAGAACTCCCGTCATTGCGACCTGAAATATCCATCGACAGAATCTTTAAGCCTAAATTTAACAATCAAGTTGATACAAAAATGCAAAAGTGTCGTTCTGGTGAAAGCCGAAATTCAGACCTTCTTGTGCACCTCATAAATAGACATCTTTCCCTCAAACTAACACATGAAAAACAATATTTTTGAGGTTTTTCGCGTTTTTCGCCTTTAAAAAATTTGTGGGGCTATTTCAGACTCGCAGTATAGAGCATTGCCCGAAGTACGAACTGGATTGTTTCGCTAACGCTCACAATGACGAAAACTCTTGCGTAAAATGAATAATCAAAGATATTACAATCATAAAATCGTTCGTTTTAAATCTTTACTTTTTTATTAATTTCATAGTGTCGTCACTTTGGGGATCCATGTAGATGGCATGAGCAATAACATCTTGATTACTTTTTATTGGCGTACTATTTTTATTCAATTCTGTGCCTTCAAAATGATGAATATAAAACTGTTCATCTTTCTCTGCTACGCTGTAGAAAAATTGTGTTTTTGGATGTCCACCACTTTTTCCTGTAGATAACCTTACATCACATGTATATGTACTTTTAGTTTTAAAAAAGAGATTCCGAACTATCAAACCCTGCCGAGCTGCTTCTTCCCGCGCTATTTGATGAGCTGTTTTATAAACTCCGTTCTGATTCAAACTCTTTGCTTCAGCAGTTAATAACTGTAACTGCTCCTTTGTTGGTCTGATTACCGTTGATTTTGGCACACGTGGGCCTCTTTTTGCAGAAACTTTTTTAGCTTCTTTTTTGGCATCTTTACTGCTTATCGGAGAAAGAAGTTTGTTCTTGGAGGCTGAAGCGGGAGCATGATCTTCAACAAATTTTTTAGTTAAGTATGAAGCTTTGACAACTGCAACTTCATTATCTGTAAAGCAATATTGGTTTTTTTTAATTTTTCCCATTGCCACTAAAAAAACTGCTGCATAAAAATTATAAATATTCTCTCCTAAGCTTTCTTTACCCTTGCCTAGTTTAAGGCTAGCATTCTCTCTTACGTCTCTTGGAGTCATGTAAGTAAAATAGGGAGGAATAATTATTCCTTCTTTTTCTTTATCGTAAGTGGAACCTATTGATCTATCAAATGCCTGATAGGCTGTAGGATCTATTTCTCTGGTAAAATCTAACATAGCTTGCAAAGTAAAAATATTGATTGATTTCCTTATCTCTTTCTCTTCACTCTTTTTTTCTGGTTCTTTTAACCTATCTTTTAATATATCTTTTACCTCACCAGACAGAATTACGGTATTTTTTGCTGCAATCCTCATGTTTTTACCTTTATAGTTATAGCTTTTAAAAAAATCTTTTATTAACTATAAATATGAAAAATTAAGGAATTATGAAAACTTTCATAAATTCGTATTACATTTTTTCTGTTTGGCTTTTACTGCAACTAATCTAGTTCGTGCGGAGATTAAGGGGAAAGGTTCGCTTCCCCCCTTTAGAAATGGGATTTCTTCGTTAAAATTTTTTAACTGTACAAATTAAATTATAACTTTTTCCATAAGGCTGGTCTGGGGTTATTTGCGGAATTATGGAAATGGTGTATGAATAGGGATTATTTTGATACTCCGAAGGAATAAGATTTGTATTGTAACAGTCACCTCTATTGCTATAGTTAAGATCACGGTCTCCACACATTCCAGAATCAGTGATTTCAAAAACTTTATATTTATAATCTTTATCAGTAGGTTGTGGAACAGGAAGCAATTGAGTCGCACTATTTACATTTACGGGTCCACTAAAATAATCAAAATTTGTATTTGTACTATATGTATAGTTGAATGAAAATTTCGTCGCGCTACTGGAATCCTTACAAACCCCATTGGCATCCTGAAAAATTATATTAATTTTAGGGGAAGAAGCATAAATTGCATTGGCACAAAAAAATAATGAAATACTTAGAGAAATATTAAGCAGAGGTTTAATATTCATTGAGTTCTCCTGTAGAAGGTATAATCTAAATAAGTTGCTTGCATAATTCTAAAAACATTATTTTCTTTTTTATATACCGTATTTTTTGGGAATATGTAAATAAAATAGATTGCAGTGTTGGAAAGCACAGATTCTTTCGATAAAAATATGAACATAAATTACTGATTTTTTTATGCTAAAATAAATAAAGGACAACATTATAATCATTACTGACTATAGAAAATCATATGGAATATCAACAAGAATGTGCCATCGTTGGCTTAGGGAAAATGGGAGCTAATTTAGCTTTGCAAGCTCAAAGCAAAGGAATAAAGGTAGTTGGCTATTCATTAAGCGGCATTCCGCAAAACTTGTTAGAAGCGGGCGTTGTAGCTTTAAATGCAATAACTGATATCCCCCAGCATTTGAAAAGTCCCCGTATTATCTTTCTCTATATTCCAGCAGGGCCAACAGTAGATAATACACTCGAAATTTTAGCTACAATCCTTGAGGCAGGCGATATTATTGTCGATGGCGGCAACTCCTACTGGGGAGATTCAATTCGACGCCATGATTACTTACAAGAGAAATACAAAATTCATTGGATAGATCTGGGAACCAGTGGCGGAGTTTCCGGAGCGCGTAATGGTGCTTGTTTTATGGCCGGAGGGGATGAAATAGCAGTAAAACGTATTGAACCCATATTATTAAAACTAGCAGTAAAAGAGGGCTATACCTACACGGGTTCTTCCGGATCAGGTCATTTCACCAAATTAGTACATAATGGAATCGAATTTGGAATGTTACAAGCTATTGGTGAAGGGATTAATTTATTAAAAAACTATCCAGAAAATTTAGATATTCAAAAAATTTTAAAATGTTGGCGCAACGGTTCAGTTATCCGTTCTTGGCTAATTGATTTAATGGAACAAGCGTATATAGAAGAAGGAGGATTAGAAAATGTTCCTTCTTATGTTGATGATACCGGTGAGGTCAATTGGCTAGTTAGTGATGCTATCCAGATGGAGGTTGCCGTACCGGTAATTTCTCAAGCAATTATGCAACTATTTATATCAAGAGATGATAAGAAATATTGGGCGCGAGCTATTGCAATGATGCGAAATCAGTTTGGTGGACATCCTTATGGTGGTCCTCATGCCTCTTTACAAGAAGAACGCCGACTGGGCCAGGTGGGTAAATTTTTTAGGAAAAAAAAATGAGTCCATGTGCACAGGTGTTAAAAAATCAATATGCTTTGGTAACCGGAGCCAATTCCGGAATCGGCGAAAGCATTGCAAAACACTTAGCTGCTGCAGGAGCAGAGGTAGCAGTTAATTATGTAGTTCATCCCGAACAAGCTGAACGTGTCGTTGAAGAAATAACAATCAATGGAGGTAAAGCTTTTGCAATTAAAGCAGATGTTAGTGATCCTAATGAAGTAGAAATTATGTTTAAACAGCTTCTAGAAAAGTTTAACCGGATTGATATTCTCGTCAATAATGCAGGAATTCAACGAGATAGCCCATTTTTAAATATGACGGTGCAGCAATGGGAAGAAGTTATAAAAGTAAATTTAACTGGATATTTTCTGTGTGCTCAACAAGCCGCAAGACTATTCGTTAAACAGGGGGTTATCCAAAGCATTTCAAAAGCAGCCGGAAAAATTATTTGTATTAGTTCGGTACATCAAATTATTCCCTGGTCCACTCACTGCAACTATGCGGCCTCTAAGGGTGGGATTATGTTATTTATGAAATCTATTGCGCAAGAGCTTTCCGCACAACATATTCGCGTCAATAGCATCGCCCCTGGCGCCATAAAAACACCTATTAATTATATGTCCTGGAAGACTGAAGAAAAAGAAAACCAATTATTACGTCTCATACCTTATGGCCGAGTTGGAGAACCAAGTGACATTGCCAAGGTGGCAGTATGGCTAGCGTCAGAGGACTCTGATTATGTTCAAGGTGAAACTATTATAGTAGATGGTGGTATGTGTTTATTCCCCGGATTTGACACGGGTATATAGCTAAAAGATTATGGTAAAAAATAAAATCTTCCGAATCAGTGACTACGGTTATATAGGTGATTGTCACTCTTCTGCTCTTGTCTCCAAATATGGTTCAATCGATTGGTGTTGCATGCCCCGTATTGATTCACCTAGTTGTTTTGGACGCTTGCTGGATAAGAAAAAAGGTGGTTATTGTCAAATATCACCAATCGGCGCTTTTAAATCAAGGCAAAATTATCGTCAAAACACCATGATCTTAGAAACTAATTTTTATACTAAATCTGGTTCAGCTCGCCTGATTGATTTTTTCCCTATGCGTAAAGGCGGACAACATTGCCCTCATCTACAAATTATTCGCCTTTTAGAGGGCATTGAGGGTCACGTACAGATAAGACTTGCAACTGAACCACGTTTTGATTATGGATACGTAAAGCCATGGATCAAAAAGTACAAAGGCACTTCTTATATTGCTATGGGTGGAAGGAACGGTTTATTATTTTCAGGCAGTATGCTTTTAAGTCCAAAAAACCATCATCATCTTCAGTCTGTATTTAATCTTAAAAAAAACCAACGTTATTTTTTTTCTATTTTGTACGGCAGGCCAGAAGATTTAGACGAATCTTTAGTAGAAGTCCCTTCAACAGACGAATTAGAGTGGCGACTAACAGTAACAGAAGAATGGTGGGAAAATTGGTATTCTCAAGGAACAATAACAGGCCCCTATGCTAAATTAATTTCACGTTCAGCTCTAGTGCTTAAAGCTCTTTCAAATGCTCCAACAGGAGCAATTGCAGCAGCACCCACCACCTCTCTTCCAGAAACGAAGGGTGGCAGCCGTAACTGGGACTATCGCTACACCTGGATCCGTGACTCTTATTTCTCGGTACGCTCCTTAACCCGTTTAGGATTTGTAAAAGAAGCAATTGGGTTTGTTCGTTTTATAAGCAGAACCTGCCATAGTAGTGCCGAGGGCCTGCAAACATTATTTGGAGTTGCCGGCGAAACCCATTTATCCGAATATACTCTGGACGAATTAACAGGTTACCAAAATTCAAAGCCAATTCGAATTGGCAATGCTGCAGTCAACCAACTGCAATTTGACATGTATGGAGAGCTAGTGGATTTAGCCTGGACTTGGTTCCAAAGAGGCTTCATTCCCGACGCGGATTATTGGAATTTTCTAGTAGAAACCGTTAATTTTGTATGCAATTCTTGGCAAAAAATGGATTGTGGTATTTGGGAAATGCGTGCTAAACCACAGCATATTGTGCTGTCAAAAGTAATGTGCTGGGTTGCCTTAGATCGCGGTATTAAATTAGCTGAAAATTTAAAACATTTAGATATTATACCGGCTTGGAAAAAAGAACGGGATTTAATTCTCAAAACGATAGAAGAAAAAGGATACGATACTGAACGCGGAGTTTTTACTCAAGCATTTGACATTAAGGATATGGATGCAAGTTTACTTTTACTTCCTATGGTAGGGTTTTTAGATTACAAAGATCCCAGAATGATCCGCACTACTGATGCTATTTGGGATGACTTACAACAAGACGGCTTATTATTACGCTACCCTCTGAATACCGATGGATTAGAGGGAGAAGAAGGAGTATTTCTTCCTTGCTCCTTTTGGCTAGTCGTTTGCCTAGCTCGGCAGGGTCGTGTAGAAAAAGCTCAGCAAGTATTTCAACGAGCTATTGCAACTAGTAATGAGTTGGGGCTTTTTTCAGAAGAATACGATGTGAAAAACAATGAAATGTTAGGGAATTTTCCTCAAGGCTTAACCCATCTGTCACTGATTTTTGCATCTTTGGTTTTACAAGAAATTTCGTAAAATACCTCACCCTGTAGCTTGGAACGCTCATTCTGTCATTGCGAGCGCCAGCGAAGCAATCCAGTACAATGCTTGTATTAACTGAATTTAGCTTTGCACTCGCAAGCTCGTTCGCAATGACAGTAAAGGAAAGGAGAGAGAATTTGTATTCTCTCCCCTTTAGCTTCACTTATTGCGCAAGAAGAGTTAATTTAATTAAGGAGCAGTTCTATTCGGATTAACTACCCTAGTATTATTCGTATTACTGGGAGCAGCATTAGGATTTCTTTCTAAGACTTCTATTCTTTCTCTAATTGAACTCACTTGATTTTCAAATCTAACTGCACAATAGATAGTATCAATTAAATTCAAAACAGCTAAAACAATTAAAATAATACCTACCGTACATGCAAATCCAGTGCCACAAGGCATCTTACAATGGCTTTTAGGACCATGAGACACATCTCCAGCAGTTACATTTGTACCCAGATTTGACCTAAGATCATCACGAGCTATCTTATTAACACTGCACGCAGATTTGTATTTAGCCCAACCAATTAAGAAAGCGCCAAGCCCAATAACAATAAATTCGAGAGAAAAAGCAATATTGTATAAAAACATTTGATCTACCTCCTGTGAAAATAAATCTAGCAGAGCTCATAATTAAAAGCAACTAAGTTTTCTCAGACAATTTCTCTATACAAGTAAGTAAATCAATTCCTTTATGCTTAAGTAGCGATTCCCATATATCGCCCATTTTTTCTAATCTTTTATATATCGTAAAAATATTAAACTGCGAAGGATCAAGACGTGAATTTAATTCGCGCCACAGCAATGGTGAAGAGACCGGGGCGCCTAATCGGGGACGCAAGGAATAGGCGGCTGCCACAGTCTGGCCATAATGATTTTGTAAATAATCTATATAAACCTTTTTTTGTCGCTTCGAAGGCAAGCGTTGAACACTAGTGATATCAGGCAATTGATTATTAATAAGCGTGGCTATCAACTGAGCAAATTGGGTCGATTGATCGTATGTATATTTTCCACCCAAAGGAATGTAAATATGCAAACCGGTGGCTCCAGAAGTTTTACAATAATGATCCACCCCGATAGTGTCCAATAGTTGGTGAATAGCCTGTGCAGTTTTAACCACCGCTGTAAAGTCAATGTGCTCTGGATCTAAATCAAGCACACAATAATCGGGAAAGTCCAAGGACTGTATTTGTGACAACCAAGGATTGATTTCAATGCAACCTAATTGTGCCAAATAGATTAAAGTAGCCTCATTTTGGCAAACCAAATAATGAATTTCTTTACCCTCATGATTTGAGTATACCGTGCTCGTAACCACCCATTGAGGTGATGCTGTAAAATTTTTTTGAAAAAAACTTTTACCTGTAATGCCATTGGGATGACGATTTAAAGACAAGGGGCGATTCTTTAAATACGGTAAAATGGTGGACGATATTTTTCGATAATAATTAATAAGATCTCCCTTAGTAAGATCAAGGTCTGGCCAATATACTTTGGTTAAATGCGTTAGATGAAGGTGATGCCCATTAATTACCAAATCTTGTTCGTCAACAACAGATTTTTCAGGATAAACTTCTTGAGCTGATTTATCTTCACGCAGACCTTTAAAAACGGGATGACGCAATTGTCCTTCTTTAGTCCATTCGGTAAAACTCACTTCGCAAACCAATTGTGGTTTTACCCAAACAGCAGATCTGCTATGGGGGGGAAGTTTTGCAAATGGAAAATTAGGTTGAGTGATTTTATCTAGCTTTATTTTTAATAAATCTAAAGTATCTTCATTAAAGCCAGTACCTACATGCCCAACATACTGCAGATTTTTGTGGTCAAACATTCCCAAAATTAAAGAGCCTAAATGCGAACGGCTACCGCGCGGCTTCGTATAGCCACAAATAATAAATTCTTGCTGCGGTTGAGTTTTAATTTTTAACCAAGAGAGACTGCGTTTACCTTCTTGATATCGACTTTCACCATCTTTAGCCATGATACCTTCCAAACCTTGTGCTACAGCAACTTGAAAAAAGTCTTCCCCATCATTTTGGATATGTTCACTAACTCTTATATAATTCATAGATGGGAAAAATTGGCTTAACAGGTCCTTACGTTGAATTAAGGGTAAATTGCGTAAATCGTGTCCGTTGAGCCACAGTAAATCAAAAATATAATAGAGCAAATTCCCTTTGCCTGTTTGTGAGTACTGTTGCAATTGTTGAAAACGTGAGTGACCGCTGGAGTCAACAACCACCATTTCTCCATCTAAAACGGCATTTATATCTAAACTAGCTAACTCGGTACTTACAGGTTGATAATTTTTAGTATAGTCTTGTTGATTTCTCGATAACAAGCGAACATGATGATCATGCAGGTAGGCTATAATTCGATATCCATCCCATTTTATTTCAAAAATCCAACCCTCACGATTAAAGGGTTTTTTTGCCAAATGAGCCAGCATAGGTTTTACTAATTTCAGCATAGGCTTTTTCGGCGCTTGCATGGTTAGCGAATTATTAGATTTCTTGCAAAAACCAGTATTTTGGGCTAATGCAAGGCGTGTTGCTTTCGAACGAACGGACTTAGCCTTATCCAAAACATCTTTTTCTGTGGAAAATGAATCATCTATTTTTATTAGCAACCAATTTTTATCTGAATTTTTCATTTTAATCAATGCAAACTCACCTTTTAACTTATGTCCCTGCAAAATAAATTTTAATATCCCACTAAATAGTGAACTCCCCTTTTTGAGTTCATATATGCCTTCATCCCAAATAATTACTTTGCCAGCTCCATAACTTCCTTGAGGAATAATACCCTCAAAATCTTTATAGTCATAAGGATGATCTTCAACCATAATGGCTAAGCGCTTTTCTTTTGGGTTAAGAGATGGGCCTTTGGGAACAGCCCAGCTTTTTAAAACTCCTTGCATTTCCAGGCGTAAATCATAATGTAAATGTGAAGCGGCATGTTTTTGCACCACAAAATGTAAACTTGAGGAGGAAATGTTTTTTTTTCCTGGTAGTGGCTCTGATGTTTTATCAAAAGCTCGTTTTTTTTTATATTCCTTTAATGATGGGATAGGGGACAAATTTTTCCCAGTCATGAATTATCTCCATTAAGTCGCACGGCGGCGAGTTTTTACTTTAGTTTTAAGTTGGATAGATTTCTTATCTCTAGATTTTTTCAAGCTTTCTTTTAAAACATACATGAGATTTTTTGTAGTAGTATTTACCAGTTTTTTACCTTTAACTTTAGGCATTTTGCCAGATGCTTTCTCTTTAATAATTGCATTCAGCTCTTCTATATAAGTATCGTGAAAATTATCTAATTTAAAAGAATGAGTTAATTGTTTAATTAAAGCTAATGCAGTATCCATTTCTTGATGACTAAGTTGTGCTTTGGTAATTTTAATCTGCTTAATATCACGAATCTCTGTAACATAACGAATCGTGTTTAGCACTAAGATTCCATTAATAAACTTTAAAATAGCCAAATGTTCGCGATCGTGTAAAACAAATTTAGCCACGCCTACTTTTTTAGAACGAAATAAAGCTTCGCCTAATAAACCATAAGCTTTATCGGCACTCCTACCTGGCTCCAAATAATAAGGTCTTTCATATAAGCGAATATCTATTTCTTTCTCGTTAACAAATTCAACAATTTCAATTAGGTGGGTAGCACGAACATTAGCCGCTGCGAAATCTTTATCTTCTAGGACAACATATTCATTTTTTTGAAACTCATATCCCTTAACAATTTCTGCATAAGGCACTTCTTTGTCTTCTAAGCGGCATTTTTTTACATAACGGATAGGAGATTCATCTTTTTTATGGAGCATATGTAAATTTAACCTCCTGTCCTGGAAGCCACTGTATAAGTTAATAGGGATATTAACTAATCCAAAGCTGATCGAACCCGTCCATATTGCTCGCATATGATTATTCTCCGCTTACCTTTAAATAATTTTAGTACTATTATTAACCAATAACAAATCTCTTTTATATAAAACTTAGGAGTCATTAGCCAAATAAAATAAGTGCTTAAATTCCTAATATTTGTTACAATTTCAAGGTAAGGGATCTACGGTTGACCCCCACAACCAATTTAGGAAATCATCCATGACGATCCAGAAAATCTTATCTAAAACCAAAGAATCATTGCTTCCAACCACTTGGGTGGACGATGTGAATGATCAATATGTGCGTCAAGCCTGTCAAGACTTACTAGATACTCTAGCCAATTACCAACATGAAATTGATAAGCTTTTTCCGGGTAAAGGAATAGGTGTAGGGCTTGCAGCAAATCAAATAGAATACCCTTATCAACCCATATCAGATAGGGATCCAGCACCCAAAACTAACTTTTACCCACTAAATTTCCTTCCACCTCGAATATATGTTATTTCGATTCGTCAAGAAAGGGCGCAAAATGAACAATGTCCTGTTGTAGCCCCTATAATTTATATTAATGCATCCTATACCCCGTTCTCTGAAGAAGACGACCCCATTTCACAACAGGTTTTTTATGAGGAGGGCTGTCTTTCTATAAATGGAATTAAAGGATTTTCAGTGCCACGTTATGACAAAATTTTGCTTTCAACATGGGATCATAAAGGAGAAAAATTAAATTTATTAGCACAAGGATTTATAGCCAGAGTTCATCAACATGAAATAGATCATGGAGAAGGTAAAGAATATTTAAATCACATGTCATTTAATCAAACAGAATTAATACAAATTTCAAACTGGATTAAAAAATACCGCCTTACTATGCTATCAACTATACCTACTTGGATTATTCCAGGTAAACTACAATGTATGGCGCCTAATCCTGATTTTTCAGCGCTGCTTGTTTGGGTTGAGAATGAATTTAAAAAGCAGGATGCAAAATGAGACAAACAAATAAAGTGTTAAATTTTAGATCTTTAAATATGGCCACACCAGTTAAATATATAATCTTTCCAAACCCAGTATTTTGGACCCATCTTGTTATAAACAAAGGCAAGGCGTGTTGCTTTCGAGGAGCGGAGTTTATATGCGAGTAAATGAGCCCAAAAAGACGAAGTTGGAAAAAGTCTAATAAAGATTTACCCCAGAGTAGCAGAATAATTAAACATTTGTTAACATAATACTGATGAAAGATAAATCTACCAAAAAAAAATTTTCTGATTTTGATCAGGAACTAGAAAATTCTTTACATAAATTAGGTGTAAACAATGTCAATTTACAACGCCAGATTTCTCCTGAAGAAATAATTTATTTATTAGATCGCTGCCCCTTCTTACAAATTATTGCCACCAACGCAAAAGTTTTAGCATCTCATTCCTCTTTACAATTAGTTTCCGCAAAATCGGGCTGGAAAATACAGAATTATTTTCATGCGATGAATAGTTCTCCCGGAATGCTTTTATTTGGTGGAGGAGATTTTCGCTTTCGTTTTCCTGAAGAACAAGATAAAGACGGAAGTACTGGTGGTACCGTGATTAATCCTGGAAAAGGAACCATTTATAACCAAGCGATAATGACCGCAAACGAAATGGTAGCGCTTGCCTTGCAACAAGGTTGGCATGGAATCAAAGTGGTAGATGGACATCCATTGATGATTTTGGGTGCGTGGATGGAAGCCTCAGATTTAGGAATGGGTTTTGAAGGTTACACACCAAGTGAACAAGATTTAGCCAAACGCAGACGAATCAAACGTTCTCGCTCCGAGCAGGAAACAATTCGCCATCGAATTAAACCTTAGCTGAAATACTACAAATCATTTCACAAGCTCACACAGTAGGCTTCTTTCCAAACTTCCCTTTGTTTATTTGGAAAGAAGGTAATAGCTCACCCTGTAGCTTGGAACGCCTATTTCGTGTCATTGCGAACGAGCTTGCGAGTGAAGCAATCCAGTTCGTACTTTGGACAATGTTCTGTACTGGATTGCTTCCCCCTCGCAAAACTCGGGATCGCAATGACGATAGTTGAACGTTCATATGTAGGCAGGTACCCCAACTGAGCTATTACTCCCATATTTCTGGATTGCCACGAACTGCTACGCGGCTCGTAATGACGTAAAAAATGAGTATGAAAATAATTGGAGCCAGAAATTAGGAAAACGGGTTGCTGGCAGAAAAAGTTAGTATGAAGTCTCAATCATAATAAGCATTATTCAACCATCGCTTTAAGTTTTTTCAAAGGTCTTATTTTGACCACATTACGAGCTGCTTTTGCTTTATACATCATTTCTTCCCCGGTAAAAGGATTTACACCTTTTCTTGCTTTAGTAGCCGGTCGATGTTTAATAATGCATTTCGCTAAACCTGGAATAGTAAATTCACCTGTCCCTTTTTTATGTAAATGGCGCGATATTAGATTTTCTAATGCACCAAAAACATTTATCACTTCCTTTCTGCTAAGGTCTGTCATTTCAGCAACATAATTGTAAACTTGCGATTTCGTATAAGGAGAAGTAATGGGGGTAGTGACAACCTTTTTAATTGGGGTAGTTTTGCGTCCTTTGTGGACTTCATCTCCTGCAACACGCTTGGCTTTACTGGTTACCGTTTCCCGAGAGGCAGTTTTATTCAGGCCCCCTTTCCCAGCTGTTTGACGAGTTTTTAACTTTGAAGCTTTAGGCATTATATAGTCTCCCTCTTATTTAAGTTAATAAAAAATAAATATTCTAGTGAAGTAAACCACTAGCCGCGCTAAGATAGCATATTTTAAATGTAAAAAACATTTTTAAATCTTTTTTCAGCTATTTTTCCGCTAATCAATTGACACAAATCACTTAAAAAACTCAGAAAGTGCTTGATTTTATGGCTTGCACAGGCTAAAATTGGCACCCTAGTAAAATACGCGAGGAATGATTTTATGACAACTGACATGAGCTGCGCATATCATGCGGAGCCACAGTGGTTTCTGGTTAATGCTCAAGGCAAAACTTTAGGACGGCTAGCAAGTGAATTAGCTAAACGATTACGTGGCAAACACAAAGCGGTATTTACTCCACATGTTGATTCTGGAGATTTTTTTGTCGTTGTCAACGTAGAACATCTTAAAGTAACGGGACGCAAATTGCAGGATAAATTTTATTATCGTCATAGCGGTCATCCCGGTCATCTTAAAAAGGAAGCATTAGCCGATTTATTAATTCGTGCTCCTAAACAAGCATTAGAATTAGCTATTAAAGGAATGCTGCCGAAGGGGCCATTAGGTCGCCAAGTGTTTCGTAAATTAAAAGTTTACCGTGGTAATAACCACCCCCATCAAGCTCAAAAACCTGAACCTATTGATCTTTAACTGAGGGCTATCCGCATGACAACAACAGATAAACAATATTCAGCCATCGGCAGACGTAAAAGCTCAACTGCCCGTGTATTTCTGAAATATGGAAAGGGCGATATTATTATTAATGGTCGAACCTTAGATGAATACTTTGGCCGTGAAACGGCACGCATGATTGTTTGTCAGCCACTACAAACAGTAGACGTTTTAGATCAATTTGATTTTCATATAACAGTTAAAGGTGGTGGTATTAATGGCCAAGCAGGTGCAATTCGTCACGGTATCACCCGGGCTTTAATAGCTTTTGACGAAGAAAATACTAATGGTGAAACCGAAAAAGGTTGGCGACGAAATCTGCGCAAAGCAGGTTACGTCACTCGCGATCCTCGCGCTGTTGAACGTAAAAAATATGGTCGTCACAAAGCAAGAAAACGTCCTCAATATTCTAAGCGTTAATAGATTTTTCTATTGATCGTGTCGCTGGGGGATCGTCTAGCGGCAGGACTACGGACTCTGACTCCGTTAACCTAGGTTCGAATCCTAGTCCCCCAGCCAATGTAGCAGATCACACGGGGTAACCAGCTTTGAGAGAATGTCCAGATATGAGACAAATTTGAATAAAAAACTGATGAAAAGCGCAATATACCTGTAGTATGGTGAGCTGCTCAATTTTTATAAAGCTTTTTATCCAAAATTGGTCATAAATGACGTTACAGGTTAAAAAGCGAGTTGTTTTACCAGACAATGTCGAAAAAGGAGTGGGTTTTATTCTATGACTATTTTAAAACGTGCCATTATGACTTTGTATTCCGGAGATTTAGATATCTACAGCCATCAAGTACGCATTGTATTGGCTGAAAAGGGGGTAAATGTTGACATAGTCAATGTAGATGAAAACCATCCTTCTGAAGACCTTCTTGAACTTAATCCATACAATTCATTACCAACTTTAGTAGATCGAGAATTAGTGTTGTACGAAGCTCGAGTGGTTATGGAATACTTAGATGAACGTTTTCCGCACCCACCTCTACTACCTGTATACCCAGTAGCTCGAGCTAAAAGCCGTTTAATGATTTATCGCATTGATCGTGATTGGTATAGCTTATATAAAAATATTCTCAGTGGGAATGTTAAAGTTGCTAAAACAGCACGAACTGAATTAAAAAATGGTTTAATTAGTCTTGCTCCAGTTTTCGCTGATTCACCCTATTTCCTTAGCGAAGAGTTTACTTTAGTAGACTGTTGTATTGCGCCGTTATTATGGCGCTTATCCTATTTAGATATTGAAATACCTCAAACTTCTAATGCAAAACCTGTCCGTGATTACATGAATCGGATATTCAAAAGGGAATCATTTCAAGCTAGCCTTACAGAAGCTGAAATGGAATTTAGAGAATAATAATATATGACCCCAAACCGACCCTATTTAATTAGAGCTATTTATGACTGGATAGTTGATAACAATTTAACTCCTTATATACTGGTAAATGCTTTACAACCAGGTGTACAAGTGCCACGTTCTTATGTCGATGAAGAAGGCAGAATTATACTTAATGTTACACCAATTGCTGTTACTGGCTTGGTAATAGGTAATGAGGCCCTAGAATTTAGGGCAAGCTTTGATGGTCATTTACAACATTTATACATCCCCACATTTGCTATCATCGCTATTTATGCTTTTGAAAATGGCCGTGGATTAGTTTTTGGTCCAGAGGATGAAGAGGAAGAAGGAGATGGCGGAAACGATGAACAGCCCCCTCCACCACCTAAGGGCCCCCCTAAATTAAGCGTTGTTAAATAATAACTTTTTCCCTCCATAAATAGCTAGCCATGCGATAAAACCTCCACATATTAAATCTATAGCGTAATTCCAACCTAAACATAAAGTCGCCATAATAGCTATGAAGCTCCATAATAAGACTGGCAGAAAAAACCACAGCGGAGCCGTTCGTAAAGTATAAGTTGCGATTATTGAACACAATATGTGAAAATAAGGAAAATTAATAATGCCCCCTTCAAAAGTGTTTACCAACAGATATTGGTGAATTCCTCTAAAGATTAGTACAGATTGTAATTGTTCCCGGGTGAAATTTGGATCAGAAAAAGCACCCGCAGGTCCTACTGTGGGGAAAAAATAATAAACCATTGCTCCTATCATGTAAGCCAACAAAACAACGATAAGATAGTGGTAGAAAAATTCTTTCTTTTTTAATAAGAAAAGCGCTAAGGGCATTACCATTAGCTGCAAATAACTGCTGTCATAGGCAATTTGAAATAATTTTAGTAGCCAAGGATGTGTGTAAGTCCAATTCATCAACGCGGGTTCATCGATATAAAAAAGTCGATTGGCTTTCGCTAAATAGCTATCGATTGCGGGGAACGGAGTATACTGCACACCATTCAACATGACCAAAAAAGCAAAGAAAGCTATAAAGTAGAGACTGTAGGCCCTTAATAAAAAAATTAATGGTGAAATCTTTCGATTTTTAACGTAGGCAGAAAAAAGGGTAAACACCAAGAGTGCCGGCGTTATCCAAAGCCAAGTAGAGGAAAGGTAGTGGTTTCCTGAGTATTGAAAAGTTAATGCATTTAATAAAAGATAAATTAAGCCAGAGAAAATCAATACCATTTCTAGGTTTAAGACTAACCTATCTTCCCGGTCCAGGTATTCTGGATAAAACTGTTCAATTGAAATCACTTAACCTTCCCAACTTGTACACAAAAAATTCAATTTACAAGGATACATAAGAATTTTAATTACATAATCTTAAAAAAAAATTAAATTCACGAAATAAAAATCATTTTTGTGGATAAAAATTATGTTCTAAGTACGGTATTGTCACAATTAATAAATAAATTACATAATTCAACCGTTCTCATGTTTTGGAGAAACTAATGCAAAAATTCCTACTCATTTTACTCATGCTAATTGCTACGGTAGACTGTACATCTAAAGGCTTAAAAGCCCATGCTGCGGATGCTAATATTAGTTTAGGAATAGCTTATTTACAACAAGGAAATTTTGAAAACGCCTTTATAGCACTTAATCAAGCTACTCATATTTCCCCAAACTCTCCTAGTAGTTGGAGCGCAAAAGGGTATTTTGAAGAAGTTACAGGTAATATTTCAGAAGCGGCTGAAGATTACAAACATGCTATTAGACTTGGACCACATGAAGGCAGTGAACATAATAATTTTGGCGCCTTTTTATGCCGTAATGGACAGTATCGCCTAGCAATCACTGAATTTCTCAATGCTGCTCAGCTATCTGATTATGCTTATAAGGCAACGGCCCTTGAGAATGCAGGTTTATGCGCTTTGAAAATTCCTGACTCCCATTTGGCGGAACGGTATTTCCTTGCGGCTTTACAGCGTAATCCTCATTGCACTTTGGCTCTGCTAGAACTAGCAAAAATACGCGATAAGGAAGGGAACCTCTTAGACGCACAAAAATATTTAACAGAATTTCAAACTCTTCAATAGACTTTTGCAACATTAGCATAACATATGGCTATGGGTGGGCTCGAACCACCGACATCAGCATTATGAATGCTGCGCTCTGACCAACTGAGCTACATAGCCTTGGACGTGTTGTACAATAACAAATTCATACGTTAAAGCGAAATAATATCACATCCCCATCTTGGACAATATATTCTTTACCTTCTAAACGCCATTTACCTGCTTCTTTGGCTCCCTGCTCACCTTGATAATTAATATAATCTTGATAAGAAATAACTTCTGCACGAATAAAACCTTTTTCAAAATCAGTATGAATTTCTCCGGCTGCTTGCGGAGCTTTAGCACCACAAAAAATAGTCCATGCTCGTGCTTCCTTGGGTCCAACGGTAAAGAAAGTCTGCAATCCTAATAATCGATATCCCGCTCTTATTACTCGATTAAGTCCAGGTTCAGTTAAATTAAGGCTAGCTAAAAATTCTTTTTGCTCTACTTCTGCTAGTTCAACTATTTCTGCTTCCAGAGCAGCACAAATCGAAACTACTTCAGAACCTTCTTGTTGCGCATATTCTATTAATTTATTTAACAGCGGATTATTAGAGAGCCCTTCTTCATCGACATTAGCAATATAAAGAGTGGGCTTCATTGTCAATAACTGTAGAGATTCTATAAATAGTTTATCTTCCTCATCTAGATGAAAACGGCGCGCAAATAAGCCTTCGTCTAAATGCTTTTTTAATTTATCTAACAAATTTTGACGATGACCTGCGAGTTTATCACCACGTTTTGCCTCTTTATTTAATTTAATCAAAGCCTTCTCAACCGTAGCTAAATCAGCCAGTGCTAGCTCAGTATGAACTACGGCAATATCTGCAATAGGATCAACCATACCAGATACGTGCACTATATCCTCATTTAAAAAACAACGTACCACATGAGCAATGGCTTGCGTCTCGCGAATATGCGCCAAAAATTGATTACCTAATCCTTCCCCTTGCGCCGCTCCCGCAACCAATCCTGCAATATCAACAAACTTCATAGTAGTAGGAATAGTTTGTTTAGATCCGGCAATGGCCGCTAATTTCTCTAACCGAGGATCAGGCATAGGCACAATCCCGACATTTGGCTCAATTGTACAAAAAGGATAATTAGCAGCTTCTATACCAGCCTTGGTAAGCGCATTAAATAAAGTGGATTTGCCCACATTTGGCAAACCAACAATGCCACATTTAAAACCCATATTTTTTTTCCACTATGAATACCACACTCATGCCTGGCGCAAATTAAACCAATTCTGCAAAGCGATCCTATTTTTTTTCATTATGTAAGTAACGAAAAGCCTTTTCAACTTGCCCTCCTAACAAATCTGGAATGACAGTTACCGCATCTTGGATTGTTTGCAAAATCTTATTTCTATCTGCAGAATTAGGTTCATTGAGCACATACGGTGTTACTTGATCTTTATGTCCAGGATGATCAATCCCAATTCTCAATCGATAAAATTGATTACTATTTAATTTTTGAACAATATCACGTAATCCATTGTGTCCGCCATGCCCCCCATTTATTTTTAATCGCACTAGACCAGCAGGAAAATCTAACTCATCGTGGGCTACCAAAATTTCATCTGTAGATATTTTATAAAAATTACTTATCGCTTGCACAGATCTACCACTTTCGTTCATAAAAGTGTTTGGAATCAGCAACCAACATTGATGTGTTTGACAAGTTAAGGACGTCACTTGGCCATGAAACTTTTTTTCTTCGTGAAAGCTAAGTTGATATTTTTCTGCCAATGCATTCAATAACCAAATACCTACGTTATGCCGAGTTTTAGCATATTTTGTCCCAGGATTTCCTAAACCAACAATTAAACGTAGGGTCACAGTCTTTCTCTAAATGCAATGCTTATCTGCAAAACCTTTGTCTTTGGGCTAAGCAAGACTAATGTTTCATTGGCAATTATATTTATTCCTCTTCAGTCTTCGCTTGAGGAGCTTCTGCTTCCGCAGCTATCTCTTCTTCTCCTCTGACATGTGGTTTGTGAATACTCACTACTGGTTTATTTCGTTCATCATCGGCAGTAACTGCTACTTTTAATTCCACACCGCCAGGTAATTCTAAATCTGAAAGATGGAATGATTCTTCAATTCCTAAATTAGAAATATCTAACTCGATGTATGGAGGAAGATCACGAGGTAAACATTGAATTTCTATTTCAGTCAATAGCTGAGAAACAATTCCTCCATCTTTGACCCCCACCGCGATAGTCGCACCTAACAAACGAATTGGCACAGCCATAGTAAATTTTTCATCTGGATTTATTCTTAAAAAATCAATGTGTAATATCCGTGGTCTACTGGGATGTCTTTGAACTTGCTTAATAACTACTTGCTCTTCTTCTTTGTCAAATTTAAGAGTAAGAATATGAGAATAAGTTTCTTCTTTAGCCAAGGCCTGACTTAATTCCTTTTGTGATAAGAGAATAGATTTTACTTCCTTACCAGCACCATAAATAACAGCTGGGATTTGATTCTGACTACGACGCATGCGTCGTACTTGTCCTGTTCCCACGACACTGCGCCATTGCGCATTTAATTGAAAATTTTCTTTATTCATTGACCTCTCCGACTACTAAATCAAATTAATTCAGCACCTAGCTGAAAACAAGTTGGCTACTTAACAATAGACTTCTTTCCAAACTTCGTCTTTTGGCCTACTGCTGCGTTGTGTTGTTTTCTCCGGTGCTCATTTACTCTCATGTAAACTACGCTCCTCGAAATCAACACGCCTTGCATTTAGACCAAAATACTGGGTTTGGAAAGAAGTCTAATAAAATATCCCAGAATATATATTTAATACATGATAAATAAACAGGCTATTCTACCTGATTGTGTCAATAATTCCAAAGCGAAAAGTTACTTTAATCCATAAACATAGAACTGACCGATTCTTTATGATCAATTCGAGAAATAGTTTCTGCAATTAAACCACTCAGAGAAACTTGACGTATTTTAGGATTAGATAATGCTTCAGGAGTTAACGGAATAGTATCACCCACTACTAATTCGTCCAATACCGAATTTTCAATATTATTTAATGCAGCGCCCGATAAAACAGGATGTGTACAATAAGCGCTAACTGATTTTGCTCCTGCTTCTTTGAGCGCTGTTGCGGCCGTACATAATGTACCCGCTGTATCCACTAAATCATCGACAATAACACAGTGGCGATTTACTACATCCCCAATAACGTTCAACACTTGAGTTTGATTCGGGCCAGGCCGACGTTTATCAATGATAGCTAAATCCGTGTCATTTAATTGTTTAGCA
>CAVQTK010000002.1:0-97331 GCA_963716455.1 uncultured Pseudomonadota bacterium | reverse complement strand
CAGCCCCTGTCACTGACAGTTCTGTAACAGAAAATAAAAAGGAAAATACTGCGTCTGCTTCAATTAGTGCAAGTAGCTCTTTAACTACGTCAACCACAGAGCAAACATCAACACCCTCTTTACCTTCAAGCCCTCCTTCTGCAACTCCAAAAACAGCCCCTGTCACTGACGCAGTTCTGTAACAGAAAATAAAGAGGAAAATACTGCGTCTGCTTCAACTAGGCAAGTGACTCTTCTACTATAGATTCGAACCTTACCAGTGAAAGTACTCCACCGGAAAAGGAAGAGGAAGAGGAAGAACAGGATGAAGAGGAACAAGATGAAGAGGGAAATGAGATGAAGAGTGAACAAGAAAAGGTAGAGGACAAGGTAGCCTACTACCACCAGTCAAACTAGTTCATCTAGCTCTAGCTCCACTGATCCATTTGAAAATAGCCCTCCCCTTACCCCTACCCATTCCAGCTCACCATTCACCACTAAGCAGGGACAAGTGATGATGACAAGGGGTATGTAGGTCATGACGAACTTACCCAAACATTCAATCGTGGATCTTCAAAGACTTCTGTTTTGGACAATAGTGCGATTCAAAATGAAGACGACGAAGACACGGACTTTGAGTCTTCCTACCCTTCACTTCGGACCACTTGAGAAGAAGGAAGAATAACTCAGAAAGTGCAAAATCCGGTAACGCCACAAACTCAAAAATTAAACACACCCCCCCCCAAAAAACGGAGCTATTTTCACTTGAAGATTTTGAATCGAGCTCAAGTTCTTCTAGTTCGAGCTCTTCAAGTTCTAGTCACCAAGTTCTTCTAGTTCATACTACTATACTACACTACCAGTTACGTAAAGAACTTTGCTTCTCCCTCAAGTTTTAGAAGCCCTAACTCTAGACGATCTACTCCCACTCAAACAACTCTCACCTACACCTATTCCTAAGCAACAACTCAAGCGTTAGTACAACAAACTCAACGCGGTGGTTTCATAGGGGAAATAATGCCAATAGAGGAGTGGAAGAGGAAGGGGCAGAGGATCGCATCTCAGCCCTAGTGCTCCTGCCTATCAGCCTAAAAACCCAGGTGGACGCGGTGGACCCGGTGGACGTGGCCGTGATGGTTATTAGAAACGAAATCAAAGCCTTTGCGTATTAACGCAAAGGCTTTTTTACCCTGACAATGCAATTAGGGTTTGTGCTCTGTACTGGATTGCTTCCCCCTCGTTCGCGCTCGGGGTCGCAATGACCGTATTTTAATGAAAAGATTTTAATGTCGTTTTTTTTCCTAAAGAAATTTATTAGCGCCTGGTTATTACCGCTGCCCTTGTCGCTAACCTTAGGCCTAGCAGGTTTTATTTTTTTTTGTTTTCATAGACAAAAATGTGGAAGATTATGTCTAGGCTTAAGCTTAGTGATTTTAATTCTTTTTAGCTTTAAACCCTTTCCCGATTTTCTCATTAATAATTTAGAATCACACTATCAAAATTTAGCTCGCCCTCCTTCTGGCATTAAGCAAGTGGTCATATTAGGCGGTTCTATTGGAAAAATTTCCAACCAATCTGCTCAAATAGGCAATGACTCTTTGGCCCGCTTAATAGAAGGTATCCGGCTTTATCGGCAAATACCTCAAGGCAAATTAATTTTTACCGGAGGATCGGTTTATGGTGAACCCAGCATTGCTAAGAGCATGCAGCAAATTGCAGTTTCTCTTGGAGTACCGGTTCAAGATATCCAGATAGCGGGAGATGCCAAAGATACCTTACAGGAAACTTTACAACTAAAACTTTTATTAAAAGCGCAACCCTTTATTTTAGTGACTTCTGCTGTGCACATGACTCGAGCTATGCAGTTGTGTCAGCGACAACATCTTTCTGCCATTCCCGCACCCGCTCATTATCTAAATGGTTCCACTGAGGGTGTTAAACTGTATTTTCCTTCCAGCTACAATCTTTACTTAGCTGATTTAGCAATTCATGAATACTTAGGATTGTTATGGCTGCAATTTAGTCAATAGATTTCGCTATTAAGGTCCCATGATATGCTTGTTTTAAGCTGATTATGTGTTTTCAGCTGAAAAAAATATGAGAAAGGTAGCACGATGAACTCCACATTCCTGCGATCTTTTTGAAATTTTACAATTAATTTATCAATATAAATCAGTACATTAACAAAATTAATAACTCGTCATTGCGAGCGTTAGCGAAGCAATCTATGCACAAATATTGTACTAGATTGCTTCGCTAACGCTCGCAATGACTAATAAAGGATCTGATATGATTTATTTAATCAGAAAAAATCTAAAAGATTGCAGGAATGTAGGATGAACCCTCCTTTTCGTAAAATTATTTTAATCGGACGATCCGGTATTACGGGTGTACCTGAAACGGTTAATGCTCTTTATGAATACTTGTTGCAATACACTCTTGCAGTAGCATTAGAAAAAGAAACTGCAAAAATGTTGCCTTCTAACCTATCACCGCTAATTGCCACTGAAGAAACTCTTGCTAATTACGAACTGGTTATTGTGGTGGGCGGAGATGGCAGCTTATTAAATGCTGCCCATTTAGTTTTTCCCTATCGCTTACCTATTTTAGGAATCAATCGGGGTAAATTAGGGTTTTTAGCTGATATTAGTCCCACTGATTTACACAAAGTGGCGGAAGTATTGGATGGAAAATATCACATTGAAACGCGTTTTTTATTAGATGCAAAACTTTATGAAAACGATATCTTATATGCACATGATATAGCGTTAAATGACGTGGTCCTGCTGCCCGGCGATATCGCGCATATGATAACTTTCGAAATTTTCATTAACAACCAATTCGTGTGTAAACAGCGAGCTGATGGACTTATTATTGCCACTCCCACCGGTTCCACTGCTTATGCCCTCTCTGGAGGAGGACCCATTTTACACCCACAGTTAGATGCGATGGTGTTAGTTCCTATGTTCCCTCATACCTTGAGTAGTAGACCTATTGTGGTTAGCGGAAACAGTAATATTGAATTGTATATTTCTCCATCGAATATTAGTTCTCCTCATGTGAGTTGCGATGGACAAAATCGCATTTCTTTACCTCCTGGAGGAAAAGTGTGTGTCCAAAAAAAAGACCCGTTATTACGGTTAATTCATCCTTTAGAATATAATTATTTCAAAACCTTACGTGAGAAATTAAAATGGAGTAGTAATCCCAATGATGGAGATGGACAGCTGACCCCATTATGTTAATGTATATTGAAATAGAAAATTTCGTGTTAGTCGAAAAGCTACGCATAGATTTTACGACAGGTTTGCAGGTGCTGACCGGCGAAACGGGGGCGGGAAAATCTATTTGGATTGATGCCATTGAATTAGCATTAGGGGAGCGGGCAGATGCTTGCGTTATTCGCCAAGGAGAAGATCGCTGTGTCATTTCTGCGGGTTTTAATATTCAATTTATACCTTCTGCACAACAATGGCTTATAGAACATGAATTCGCATCAGTCGGGGAAGAATGCCTAATTCAACGAGTCATTCCTCGTAATGGCCGACCCCGTTCCAGTATTAATGGGAAGCCGTGTCCGCTTCACTGGGTACGCGATTTTGGGCAACATATTTTGAGCATACATGGCCAGCATCAACATCAAAGGTTGTTAAAGGGAGAAGGACAACAACAGCAATTAGATCGTTTTGCTCAACATGAAAATCTTCTCCGTCAAATCGCTCAACTTCATCAACAATGGCAAGAACGAGAGCACGAAATTGCGGAATTACAAATCCGTTTAAATAATCGTCAAAGTGAGATGGAATTATTACGTTACCAAATTCAAGAATTACAAGCACTTAATTTAAAGGAAAATGAATGGCAAGAATTAAGTGAACTATCGAAAAAATTACATAACTCCCAACAATGGCAACAACAGCTTCAACAAGTTCTTGCTTTAATAAATGATAGTGACCAAGCAGGTATTATTAACCAACTGAATTATGCTTTGCACTTATTAAAAACTATTAAATCCACGGAAGACAGGTTAATTTCGATAACGACTTTGTTGTCTGATGCTTATATTTACCTTCAAGAAGCGGGCAAGGAACTATGCCTCTATGTAGAAAAATTAGAAACCCAACCCGAAAAGCTTTTGCAAATTGAAGAACGGCTAGATCATATTCATGAAATAGCACGTAAACATCGTGTACAACCGCATATGTTAAGCCTAACTCAACAACAAATAAGTGAAAAAATTTCTGCTTTGGAAAATGGTGAAAAAAAACTCTCAGAATACCGTGAACATCAAGCGCAAATTATACAACAATATGAGCTAATTGCATCAATTTTGAGCCAACAGCGCCTTAAAGCTGCCGAAATGTTGAGCCAAGAAGTAACTAATTACATGCAGCAGTTAGGTATGAATGGTGGGCGTTTTCATATTACATGGGAAAAAAATAATGCGCCTATCCATCCCTTGGGAAAAGAAAAGATTCATTTTTTAATTAGCACTAACCCCGGACAAGAATTACAACCGTTACAGAAAGTAATATCGGGTGGAGAACTTTCACGTTTACATTTAACCTTACAAGTTATTACTGCACAGAAGGAACAGATTCCCACTTTAATTTTCGATGAAGTGGATGGAGGTATAGGTGGGAAAACCGCTGCAATTGTTGGCAAGTTACTTCGTCTGTTGGGGAAAAAAACCCAAGTATTGTGTATTACTCATATGCCACAAGTTGCTATATATGGCCATCGACATTTTAAAATAAGTAAATTAGTTAAGGGCAACCATACGCACTGTGAAGTACGTATGCTTAACGATTCTGAACGTGCTGAAGAGGTAGCAAGGATGCTGGGGAGTGAACTGGTTACTCAACAAACATTAGCCTATGCTCAAGAAATGTTAAATGAAGTAATAAGAGAATGAGAGTAAAGTAGTTCACTCTGTAGCACGGAACACTCATTCTGCGTCATTGCCCAGAAATATAGAAAAACTGGATTGCTTCACAGCTAGCGCTGTTCGCAATGACAGCTATATAGGACTATCTTTTAATTTCTTGTGGTGGCGTCCAACCCTTCGCGGTCTTAGCTTTAGCTTCTCTCCATCCGATTAACTCTATTATTGCCATAGGTGAACTATCGCCAGCTCTAAATCCGCATTTTAAAACTCGAGAGTAACCGCCAGGACGAGTTTTAAATTGTGGTGCAATATCTGTAAAGAGTTTAGCTACTATTTCACTGTCTCTTAAACGAGAAAACGCCAAGCGCCGACGTGCAACATTATCGATTTTAGCTAAAGTAATCAATGGCTCGACAAAACGACGGAGCTCCTTTGCTTTAGGAAGGGTTGTCTTAATTTGACCATAACGTAATAAAGAACCACTCATATTTTTAATCAATGCTTTGAAATGTGAACTGGTCCTATTTAATCGTCTCCCACTTTTACGATGATACATGGTTATTCCTCATTCTCTATTAAATCTTTAGATGATACCGTTTTGGGCGGCCAATTTTTGATTGGCATTCCTAAGCTTAATCCATGTTGAACTAATACAGATTTAATTTCATTCATAGATTTTTTGCCCAAATTGGGAGTTTTTAGTAAATCATTTTCAGTACGTTGCACTAAATCACCGATGAGATAAATATTTTCTGCCTTCAGACAATTTGCAGCTCGCACAGTTAACTCTAACTCATCAACAGGACGCGATAAAATAGGATTGGCTTCTTCAGCTCCCATTTTAATACCAATTTTTTCAGCGTGCTGTAAATCTACAAAAGAAGCAAGTTGCTGTTGTAAAATAGTAGCAGCCTGGCGTATTGCTTGATCAGGATTTAGCGTACCATTCGTTTCAATATCAATTATTAGTTTATCCAAATCCGTTCGCTTTTCAACACGTGTGTTTTCCACCTGGTAACTAATTCTTTTTACTGGACTAAAAGACGCATCTAATAACAAAACTCCTATTTGGCGTTTAGCATTTTTTTCTGAAATACGAGTAGCGGCAGGTTGGTAGCCGCGACCAATCTCTACTAGTAATTTTATATTTAATTCGCCTTCTTTAGTTAAATTAGCTATAACATGGTTCGGATTAACGACCTCTACATCATGTTCCAGTTGGATATCACCTGCTGTCACTAAACCCGGTCCTTTTTTATTTAAACTTAATTCTACTCTATCTCGGCCCACTAATTTTATGGCAACACCTTTTAGGTTTAATAAAATATTCACCACATCTTCATGTACGCCTTCCAAAGAACTGTATTCATGTAAAACATTTTCAATTTGGACTTCGGTTATAGCAGCCCCAAGCATGGACGATAACAACACACGTCGTAAAGCATTTCCCAATGTATAGCCAAAACCACGTTCAAATGGTTCTAATACAATACGAAAATGATTCGGAGAAAATATTTCTACTTGAATATTTTCTGGAGTTAAAAAACTTTTATAATCTTGCATAACGCTAAGCCTCATGACTTTATCAACGTTTCATTCAAATTATTTAGAATATAATTCAACCACCAAACTAACTTTAAATTCGGAGGGTAATTCCGTGATGTCAGGAAGAGCTTTAAAAGTTCCTGTCATATTTTTTGAATCAACTTCGATCCAAGATATTTGGGGTCGATTTCCTGCTATCTCTAGCGCAGCACCAATACGTAATTGCTTTTTCGCTTTTTCTCTTATAGATACTACCTGTCCTGGTAAAACATGGTAAGAAGGAATGTTAACAACATTACCATTTACTAAAACAGATTTATGACTTACTAACTGTCTTGCTTCAGCACGAGTAGCTGCAAAGCCCATACGATATACGATATTATCTAATCGAGACTCTAACAAAACAAGCAAATTATCACCCGTAGATCCTTTTCCACGATCTGCTTTTTTATAATAATTTCTAAATTGCTTTTCTAAAACATCATAATAACGACGAATAAGCTGTTTCATTCTAAGCTGAATTCCATAATCCGTGGTACGACCTCTACGTTGCCAGTGCATTCCCGGAGTACGCTCTATATTGCACTTGGTATCAATAGCCCGAATTCCACTTTTCAGCTGAAGATCGGTCTTTTCTCGCCGTGACAAGCGGCATTTCGGACCTAAATATCTTGCCATATCTTATATAACCTCTCTCAATTTTTAAACTCGTCGCCTTTTACGAGGCCGGCAACCATTGTGGGGAATACCAGTCCGATCAGTCAAGCTGATAATTTCTAGACCCGCATTGTGCAAGCTTCGAATGGCAGAATCTCGTCCTGCCCCAGGACCGCTGACAAAAACAACGACGCGCCGGGTATCAAACTCTTCTAAACCTTTAACTACAGCTTCAGCAGCCATTTGTGCAGCATAAGGAGTCCCACGACGAGATCCTTTAAAACCGCATCTACCAGCCGAACTTTGCACAAGCACGTCACCAGACAATGTAGTTCCAGAAACTACAGTGTTATTAAAAGTTGCTTGAATGTGTATGGCGCATTCATTAAATTTACGTTTAACACGTTTTTTTGTAACCATTTTTTAATATATCCCCATTAGGTACGTACTGGTTTACGTTTGCCCTTTCTAGTACGAGCATTAGTTTTAGTTCGTTGTCCCCGGACTGGTAAACCATGACGATGTCTAACCCCCTGGTAACAACCCAAATCCATTTTTCGTTTAATGTTCATAGAAACTTCACGACGCAAGTCACCTTCGACTACAAAGGAGCCGACCGCATCGCGTATTTTCTTTAGCTGTTCCTCTGTCAAATCCTTAACTTTCGTTACGAGTTCAACATTTGCTAATTGGCAAATTCTTTTTGCTCTTGTATGTCCAATACCATAAATAGACTGTAAGCCTATGACTGTATGTTTATTAACAGGTACATTAACTCCGGCAATACGTGCCATTCGATCTGCTCCAAAAAAATATCAATTATCAAAAAAGTTTGTTAGCTTAACTTCTAAAACACAAAAAAGCAAGCCTCAAACACCTATACAATAACTAAATCCTAGTAAAACTATCACTAACCTTGTCTTTGTTTATGGCGACCATTTTTGCAAATCACACGTACTGTCCTATGACGACGTATAATCTTACAATTTCTACATAATTTTTTAATAGACGCTCTAACTTTCATAATTCTCTCCTCTTAATTACAGTAGACTCATTTTGGAGCCTTTAAGCTTTGCTTTTCTCATGACTGATTCATACTGGTAACTCATGAGATGAGCTTGGATTTGCGCCATAAAATCCATAATTACTACCACCACAATTAGTAATGAGGTACCCCCAAAGTAAAAAGGTACATTCCAGGCCAAAATCAAAAATTGGGGCAAAAGCGCTACTAAAGCGAGATACACGGATCCAACCAAAGTGAGGCGAGTCATCACCCCATCAACATAATTAGCTGTCTGCTCTCCAGGACGTATTCCAGGAATAAAGGCTCCTGATCGTTTTAAATTATCTGCAGTTTCTTTAGGGTTAAAAACTAAAGCCGTATAAAAAAAAGAGAAAAAAATGACTAATGCTGCAAAACCTATCATAAATGCAGGTTGCCCTGGGGATAAAGCTAAGGCAAAGTCATTGAGCCAAGAAAAACCTTTAGCTGATCCAAAAAATTGTGCAATAGTGCCAGGAAATAAAATAATACTTTGAGCAAAAATAGGTGGAATCACACCGGACATATTGATTTTAAGGGGTAGATGACTGGTCTGCGCCGCATAAATTTTACGCCCTTGTTGACGCTTAGCGTAGTTAATCGTGATGCGTCTTTGTGCCCGTTCAAAATAAACTACAATTACAGTTACCGCAATGACTACTAAAAATACCAATAACAATGTTAAACCTTGCATCTGACCTTGTCGAACTTGAGTAAAAATTTGAGCCAAGGCAGAAGGAAAACGAGCCGCAATACCTGCAAAAATAATCAACGATATCCCATTCCCTACCCCACGTTCTGTCATTTGTTCACCTAACCACATTAAGAACATAGTTCCTGTTACTAATGTGATTGTAGCTACAAAATAAAAATTAAAACCCGGTGAAAGTGCTGCACCACTACTTACTAACCACTTACAAATGCCTACTGCTTGTACAAAAGACAATAAAATAGTTGCGTAACGTGTATATTGATTTATTTTGTGCCTACCTGCTTCTCCTTCTTTTTTCAATTGTTGTAACTGAGGAGAAATAGATGCATAGACTTGAACAATAATGGATGCCGAAATATACGGCATAATTCCCAAAGCAAATATAGTCAATCGACTTAAAGCACCGCCTGAAAACATATTAAATAGACCAAGAATTCCTCCTTCATGTTGCTGAAACAATTCAGCTAAACGTTGAGGATTCAATCCGGGTACGGGTATGTATGCGCCAAGACGGTAAACCACTAAACCAATGAGAACAAACAATAATCGGTTTCTTAGTTCCTTTAGCCCACCCGTTGAAAGGCCGCTGCCAATTTTTGCTTTTGCCATTTAATTCTCAATTTTTCCACCGGCTGCTTCAATCGCAGCCCGTACACCTTTGGTAACTTGCAATCCACGGATGGTTACAGGTCTTTTAAATTCGCCCGCAAAAAAAATCTTTACTCGTTTAATTGAGTTTGAAACAATATTTGCAGATTTTAAAATTTCCATATCTATAATATCAGAATCAACTTTGGCGAGCTCTGCTAAACGCACTTCTGCCTGACACAAGGCTTTACGCGATTTAAAGCCAAACTTTGGTAATCTTCGCTGTAATGGAACTTGGCCTCCTTCAAAACCAACCTTATGATAACCTCCAGCCCGAGCATGTTGCCCTTTATGTCCAAGTCCGCAGGTTTTACCTATACCAGACCCACCACCTCGGCCTACACGTAGTTTCGCTTTTTTAGCACCTTTAGCGGGTTTTAATTTATTTAACCTCATTTTAGGCCTCTTCCTCAACTTTTAATAAATAGGAGACAGTATTAATCATGCCTCTATTACATGGATTATCTAAGACATTCACTGTCTGGTGCATGCGACGTAATCCTAATCCTTCTACACAGGCACGATGTCCTGGTGTTCTACCGAATTTACTCCGCACTAAAGTAATTTTTAATTTTTTTTGCCCTTTCATCATGTTCACCATTTATCCTTCAACAATCTCTTTGACTGTCTTGCCACGTTTGGCTGCAACAGATTCTGGCGTAGCCATTTTCTTTAAACCCTTAATAGTGGCTTGTACAACATTAATCGGATTAGTGGAACCGATACATTTAGCAAGTATATTTTTAATTCCGATTACTTCAAATACAGCACGCATTGCATTTCCTGCAATTACGCCCGTACCTTCAGAAGCCGGTAACATAAGAACTTTACTCGCACCATGACGAGATACAATTTCATGTTGCAAGGTAGCCCCTTTAAGATGAATATGTAACATATTACGTCGAGCAGCTTCAGTTGCTTTTTGTATGGCAACTGGAACTTCACGGGCTTTCCCCCGACCAACACCAATTTTACCTTCGCCATCACCTGCAACAACCAAAGCAGAAAAGCCAAAAACTCGCCCGCCCTTTACTACTTTAGCAGTTCGGTTTACTGCAACTAATTTTTCAATATAACCGTCGCTTACTGGAATATCCATTTGCATAAATTGCCTACACCTATTTTAAATTCACAATTAAACTAAATAAAATAATAATAACTAAAACTCAAGGCCAACTTCTCTAGCTGCATTCGCTAATTCTTGAACACGTCCATGATATTTAAAGCCTGATCGATCAAATGCTAATTTTTTAATACCTTTAGCCAAACACCGTTGTGCAACTAATTTACCCACTTTTATTGCGGCTTCTTTATTACCACCATTCGAGAATTCTTCCCGCAACTCTTTATCTAAGGATGAAGCGGTAACTAAAATCTCAGAACCATTTGGTGAAATAACTTGAGCATATATATGCTGGGAAGTTTTATGTACACATAGGCGAAATCCATCCTGCTGACGAATTTTGGCCCTCACCTTAGTTGCTCTACGTGTACGTTTAATATTTTTATTAATCATTATTTTTTCTTCACCTCTTTTAGAACCACTTCTTCATCATGATACCGAATACCTTTTCCTTTGTAGGCCTCAGGTGGTCTAATTGCCCGGATATTAGCGGCAACTTGATACACTTGTTGTTTATCAACACCTTTTAAAATAATTTCGGTGACACTTGGAACTTCTGCAGTAACTCCCTTTGGTAAGGGAAAATCTACTGGGTGAGAAAATCCAATTGCTAAATTTAACACATCACCTTGGATTTTTGCACGATATCCAACACCAACTAATACTAACTTACGCTGATAACCTGAACTAACACCCACTACCATGTTATGAGCTAAAGCCCGCATAGTTCCGGCAATCGCATTTGCTTGTTCACTTTCATTAGAAGGCCATAACTGTAAAGCATTATCCAACAATTGAACACTAACCAACGGATGAATAGTACGTTCAAGTTGGCCCAATTTACCCTTAACAGTAATTAACTGACCATCCAAATTTACTTTTGTATCTTTTGGTATATTAATGGGAGATTTTGCAACCCGGCTAACCATTAGATTATCCTCAACTTACATAACATAATATTTCTCCACCCTCTTTTAAGAGACGTGCACGTCTATCGGACATTACCCCTTTAGAAGTAGAAATAACGACCACTCCTAAACCATTTTTAACTTTTGGGATTTTTTCTTTACCTTTATAAATGCGCAATCCTGGACGACTAACGCGTTTTAAATATTCAATAACTGGGCGTCCTTGATAATATTTTAAAATGACTTCTAAACTAGGCTTAGAAGCGTCTTCTACAACAGAATAGTCTTCAATATAGCCTTCTTCTTTTAATACTTCGGCAATGCTAACTTTTATTTTTGCTAAAGGCATAACCACGGATTCTTTCCCTACTAATTGTGCATTACGTATATATGTTAACATATCAGCTACGGGATCTTGAATATTCATATTACCAACTCGCTTTTCTAAGACCAGGTACATCACCACGCATAGCCGCTTGACGTAGGCAAATACGGCATAATCCAAATTTTCTTAACGTTCCATGTGGTCTACCGCAGGAACGACAACGATTTCTAATTCTAATTGCACTTTCATCACGTGGACGTTTTTGCAATTTCAAAGTAATTTCCTCGACTGAGTCAGGATCGTTTCGCATTTGCTCTTTTAATTGAATTCGAATTTTTCCGCTGGAGCGAACCTTTTGCATCCGCTTTAAATTTCTAAAAACTACGCTTTTCTTAGCCATAAAGTAAGTATCCTCAGTCTTTTAATGGAAAACCAAATAATTTAAGTAGAGCTATGCCTTCTTGATTATTTTTAGCTGTGGTTGTAATAGTAATATCCAATCCGCGAACGGTATCTATTTTATCATAATCGATTTCGGGAAAAACGATTTGTTCTTTAATCCCTATACTATAATTCCCTCGACCATCAAATGATTTAACATTAAAACCTCTAAAATCGCGAATACGAGGAATAGCGATCATGATTAAACGTTGTAAAAAATCATACATACGTTCGTGACGTAGCGTCACCTTACATCCAACTGGCCATCCTTCACGAATTTTAAAACCCGCTATAGATTTTCTTGCGACTGTAGTAACAGGTTTTTGTCCTGAAATACGAGTTAAATCATCTAGTGCATGCGTTAATATTTTTTTATCTGCAACTGCTTCACCAACGCCCATATTTAAAGTAATTTTAGTTATTTTTGGCGCTTGCATGATGCTACTATAATTAAATTGCTTTTGCAGTTGAGGCACTAATTCGTCTATATATAAAGTTCTTAAAGTACTCATCATTATTCTCTAATTAGTTAATTTCATCAATTACTTCACCATTGGATTTGAAGAATCGAACTTTTCGTTTATTTCCTTCTTCACCAACAAATTTAAAGCCTACACGGTCTGGCTTATTAGTATTTAAATTCAGCAAAGCAAGATTTGAAATATGAATTGCTGCTTCCTTTTGTACGATTCCACCTTCAACATTTTTTTGTGGATTAGGCTTTATATGTTTTTTTATTAAATTAATACCTTCAACTATAACCTTGTTATCAGTTAAAATTTTTAATATTTTGCCTATGCGACCTTTATCTTTTCCAGCAACGACAATTACGGTATCGTCGGTCCGAATCTTATTCATTATTACAATACCTCAAGTGCTAATGATACTATTTTCATAAACTGGGTGGCACGTAACTCACGAGTTACTGGCCCAAAAATACGAGTACCAATTGGTTGCAATTGATTATTTAGCATAACAACTGCATTGCTATCGAAGCGAATAACAGAACCATCTGCACGTTTTAATTCTTTTTTAGTTCGAACAACCAAGGCTTTCATTACTTCGCCTTTTTTCACTTTACCTCGAGGTATCGCTTCTTGAATACTTACTTTTATTACATCACCAATACTTGCATAACGTCGCTTAGAACCTCCTAGTACTTTAATACAAAGAACCTTGCGAGCTCCGCTATTATCGGCACATCGAGGACAGTTTCAGTCTGAATCATTTTGCATTTCCCTCACCTGCTAACTCAACCTTTTCTTTAATGGAGTCTAACATCCAACTTTTAGTTTTGGATATGGGCCTACATTCTTTAACAATCACAATATCTCCCACTCGAGCTGTATTCGCATCATCATGGACATGAACTTTAGTAGAGCGGCGAATAAATTTTTGATATTTAGGATGCCGAACACGATGCTCAACTAAAACCACAATGGTTTTATCCATTTTATCGCTCACCACTATTCCAGTAAGAATACGCGGCATAGATTTAGTTTTTATCATTCATTATTGCCGCTCCTTTTCTCTTATGATAGTTTTAATTCGTGCGATATCACGACGAATTAATTTAAAGTTTTGCAATTTAGGCATTTCACCCATACCTTTTTGCATACGCAAACCAAATTGCTTTTTAAATTGATCATAAAGGAGCTTGTTGCAACTCACAATTCATTCTTTCTTAATTCTTCACCCTTCATGTTATCCCCGTTCCGCGTTTAACGAATACTGATTTCAAAGGTAATTTTGCTGCAGCACGAGAGAAAGCATCACGAGCCAATTGTTCCGTAACTCCCTTCTATTTCAAACATGACTCTTCCTGGTTGTAATCTCTACTACCCAATATTCTACATTCCCTTTCCCTTACCTTGTCGGACTTCAAGAGGCTTTTTGGTAATTGGTTTATCAGGAAATATTCGTATCTAAACTTTCCCACCACGCTTTATATGTCGTGTTATAGCACGACGCGCAGCCTCAATCTGTCGAGCAGTAATACGCCCACGACTCGAGTGCTTTTAAACCAAATTCACCAAAACTGACTGAATTAGCCTCTTGTGATAAGTCCACTATTTCGACCTTTAAATTGTTTCCGAAACTTAGTTCGATTTGGTTGCAACATATTTATTCCTCAGTGGATCTCTGCTCTGTTCATCAGAACGCCTTTTTGCGATTCTTTTGGACATGAGTTTCACCTTTAAAAATCCAGACTTTGACGCCAATGATACCATAAGTAGTTTGCGCAATGGCAGTGCTATAATCGATATCTGCTCTGAAGGTGTGTAAGGGAACGCGACCTTCGCGATTCCATTCAGTTCGAGCAATTTCAGAACCAGCCAAACGTCCACTTAAAGAAATTTTTACTCCTTGCGCACCATGGCGCATGGCAGTTTGTATCGCGCGCTTCATTGCACGACGAAACATAACTCGACGCTCCAATTGTCCCGCAATACTTTCAGCTACTAATCGTGCTTCTAATTCAGGTTTTCTTACTTCTTCAATAGTTATATGAACAGGAACTCGCATGATCATTGGGCAACTTTCCTGGCGCAATACCTCAACGCTATCACCTTTCTTCCCAATAATCACGCCAGGGCGCGCTGAATGAATAGATATTCTTGCATTACGCGCAGGGCGTTCAATTTTTATGTGACTAATTGCTGCACCCTTGAGTTTTTTGATAAGAAATTCTCTAACTTTTAAATCTGTGTTTAAGTAATCGGCGTAGTCTTTGTTACCAGCATACCAATTAGAGGTCCAATCTTTAGTAATGCCAAGACGTATACCAGTTGGATTAACTTTTTGACCCATTTTTAACTCTCCCGTTCAACAAAATCGGTTACCACGATTGTAATGTGACAACTTGGCTTAATAATTCGATTAGCTCGACCTCTAGCTCGTGGCCGCATTCTTTTAAGTCTAGGTCCGTGATCAACGTAAATACTTGTAACTTTAAGCATATCAATATCAGCACCATGATTGTGCTCCGCATTAGCTATTGCTGAATCTAATGTTTTCTTCACAAAAATGGCGGCCTTCTTATTGTGAAATTTTAAAATTTGGGTAGCTTTTGATACAGGCAATCCTCGAACCTGATCTGCAACTACTCGTGCCTTTTGGGCGGAGGTTCGTGCATATTTTAAGATAGCTATAGCTTCCATTTTTTAAGCCCCCCCCTTTTCTTTTTTAACTTTTTTGTCTGCGGCGTGTCCCCTGTAAGTTCTAGTTAAAGCAAACTCACCTAATTTATGCCCAACCATATTCTCTGAAATATAAATAGGAACATGATCTTTGCCATTGTGAATGGCTATTGTCAAGCCAACCATGTCAGGAACAACCATCGACCGCCTCGACCATGTTTTAATTGGTCGCTTACTATTAGCCGCTATTGCTTCTTCCATTTTTTTTAATAAATGGTGGTCTACAAAATAACCTTTTTTAACTGATCTCGCCACAAAATTACCTCATTTATTTGACACGTCTATCTCGTACAATCATCTTTTTTGTACGCTTGTTACGTCGAGTTTTATAACCTTTAGTTGGGGTACCTGATGGTGTTACAGGATGCTTACCAAAAGTTCTTCCCTCCCCGCCACCGTGGGGATGATCTACTGGGTTCATTGCTGTACCTCGAACGGTAGGGCGGATACCGCGCCAACGTTTTGCTCCTGCCTTCCCCAAAGAACGTAAATTATGCTCAGGATTGGAAACCTCACCAATACAGGCTCGGCACGTTGCCAATACTCTGCGCATTTCACCAGAACGCATACGAATAAGTGCATATGCGCCTTCAATACCTGCTAGCTGCCCAGAAGTGCCAGCGCTACGCATCAATTGAGCGCCTTTACCCGGCTTTAACTCCAGACAGTGTATAGAAGAGCCAAAAGGAATATTTTGTAGGGGCAAGCAATTTCCTTGTTTGATTGGAGATTGTGGCCCCGAATGTATTTCTGATCCTACAGTCAAATCTTTTGGCGCTATAATATAACGACGTTCACCATCGGCATATAGTATTAAGCCCAGATGTGCACTGCGATTGGGATCATATTCAATCCGTTCTACACGACCGCTTACTCCATCTTTATCGCGTTTAAAATCAACCATTCGATAATGGCGTTTATGACCACCGCCTCGATGACGAACAGTAATCCTGCCAACATTATTACGACAATTAATTCGCTGCTTATCAGTGACTAAGGGCGAATAAGGAGTACCTTTATGTAGGTGGGGATTGACCACTTTAACTACAAAACGTCGCCCTGCTGAAGTTGCTTTTGTTTTTACTAAGGCCATATTAATTACCCTTATTTAAGAGCTTAACTTTGTTAAATCAATTTCTTGGTCTTCAGACAATACAACATAAGCCTTTTTCCAGGCTTTGGTGCGCCCTTGAATTTGACCACGACGTGTCAAAGTACCTTTAATTCGACAAACTTGTACTGATCTAACTTTTAATCCTAGAAGTTTCTCAATAGCTTGCCTTATTTCAATTTTTGTAGCGTCTATTAGTACTTTAAATGCATACTGCTTATATTTTTGACGAGGACGGGATGTCTTTTCAGTAATATAGGGAGTTTTTAAAATATTCAAAAATCTGTCGGCACTATTCACGATAATTTCTCCTCAATTTTCTTTAGGGTATCTACCGTTATTAGTACATTTTCATGAGCTACCAAACTAACAGGATCAATACAAGACAACTCGCTAATATTAACTTTAGGAATATTTCCAGATGCTAATGTAAGATTTGCATTCTCACCGTCGACTATTATTAATAGATGGCTCAACTGTAATGATTTTAATTTATTAATTAAATCTTTTGTTTTATGGCTTGGCAATTCAAATTGCTCAACAATTTTAAGACGATCTTGCCTTATCAATTCAGAAAAAATGGAACGTAACGCACTACGATACATTTTCCGATTTACTTTTTGTTGATAGCATCTGGGTTGGGCAGCAAAAGTTCTACCACCACCACGCCATAAAGGACTACGAATAGATCCTGCACGTGCTCGACCAGTGCCCTTTTGTTTCCACGGTTTAATACCTCCACCTCTTACTGCACTGCGGTTCTTTTGAGCTTTAGTACCTGCTCGACCCGTAGCCAAATAAGCCGTTACTACTTGATGGACTAACCCTTCATTAAATGGACAAGTAAACAACTGATCTGAAACTTCAACTTTTCTTACTGAAGATTCACCAGTTTGCGACATCACTGCTAATTCCATCTGTTATTCCCCTCGCTTCTTATGCTTAATTGAAGGCAGAATGATCACCATACCTCCGGGTGCTCCAGGAATTGCCCCCCTCACCAAAATCAAATGACGTTCTATATCTATTTTTATAATTTTTTGATGCTGAACAGTCCTACAAACATTTCCTAATTGACCAGGCATTTTTTTTCCTTTAAAAACATGTCCCGGAGATTGGTTTTGCCCTGCAGAACCGATAGCTCGATGAGACAAAGAATTACCATGGGTCGCGTCTTGCGCAGAAAAATGATGTCTTTTTATGCCACCTGCAAAACCTTTACCTTTAGTTACTCCAGTCACATCAACTGTTTGATCTTGCTCAAACAAACTTACATTGATTTCATCACCTAAAGTTTTCCCTTGCACTTCTTGTTCAGTAACTCGAAATTCGCGAATGATTTCACCCGCTTCCACTCCAGCATTACGAAAATGTCCTGTCATGGACTTAGTAATTCGAGAAGCACGCTTTTGACCTGCGGTGATTTGCAAAGCAAAATAACCATCTGTATCTATCTTTTTAATTTGGGTAATACGATTAGGAGTTACAGATATAATTGAGACTGGTATAGATTCACCAGCTTCAGTATAAATCCTCGTCATTCCACATTTTTTTCCGACTAGCCCCAAAGCCATTTTCTTCTCCAAAGTATATCTTGTTACTCTACACTAATGTGTATATCTACCCCAGCGGCTAAATCTAATTTCATTAATGCATCAACTGTTTTATCAGTCGGTTGCACAATAACAACTAGACGTTTGTGCGTTCTAACTTCGTATTGATCACGCGCATCTTTGTTAGCATGAGGTGAAACTAATACTGTAAAACGCTCAGTCTTTGTTGGTAATGGAATCGGTCCAGCGACTCTAGCTCCAGTACGGGTTGCTGTATTAACAATTTCCGATGTGGCACGATCCAACAATCGATGGTCAAACGATTTTAGCCGTATTATTATTCTTTCGTTATCAGTCATGTATGTCACTCAATAATCTTAGAAACAACACCTGCGCCTACCGTTCGCCCACCTTCACGAATCGCGAAGCGAACTCCCTCTTCCATTGCAATCGGCACAATAAGGTCAACAACCATCTTTATGTTGTCTCCAGGCATAACCATTTCAACCCCTTCAGGTAATTCTACTGCGCCCGTAACGTCAGTAGTTCTAAAATAGAATTGAGGGCGATAGCCTTTAAAAAATGGAGTGTGACGGCCGCCTTCCTCTTTAGATAGTACATAAACCTCAGCTTCAAATTTAGTATGAGGAGTAATGCTACCTTTTTTGGCTAGAACCTGTCCGCGTTCCACATCATCACGTTTAATTCCACGTAACAAAATACCTACATTGTCACCCGCACGGCCTTCATCCAATAATTTGCGAAACATTTCCACACCGGTACAGATTGTAACTGTGGTATCTTTAATACCTACAACTTCAACTTCATCAGAAACGTGAATAATTCCACGTTCAATACGACCGGTCACTACTGTACCACGACCAGAAATAGAAAATACATCTTCAATAGGCATCAAGAAAGGCTTATCAATTTCGCGTTTTGGCTCTGGAATATAAGAGTCTAAAGTTTCTACTAATTTAAGAATAGAAGGCTCACCAATTTCACTCTTATCTCCCTCTAAAGCTTTCAGGGCTGACCCGACGATAATAGGAGTATCATCACCAGGAAATTCATATTTACTTAATAATTCGCGAATTTCCATTTCTACGAGTTCTAATAATTCAGCATCATCTACCATATCTGCTTTATTTAAATAAACGACAATATAGGGAACACCTACTTGGCGAGCTAATACAATATGTTCCCGGGTCTGTGGCATAGGACCATCTGCAGCAGATACTACTAAAATGGCGCCATCCATCTGTGCAGCACCTGTTATCATGTTCTTAACATAGTCGGCATGACCTGGACAATCAACGTGAGCATAATGACGTTTAGCAGATTCATATTCAACATGTGAGGTTGCAATGGTAATTCCACGTGCACGTTCTTCTGGCGCATTATCAATTTGATCAAATGATTTTGCTTCGCCCCCATATGTTCTAGCTAATACCTGTGTTAGTGCTGCTGTTAAGGTAGTTTTACCATGATCAACATGGCCAATTGTACCCACGTTGACATGGGGTTTAGTCCGTTCAAAAGCAACTGCTGCCATAATTCACCTCTTAAATAATGATTTAAATTATTTCTTTTTAATTACCGCTTCCGCGATATTTGCCGGAGCTTCCGCATACTTTAGAAATTCCATTGTATACGTTGCTCTCCCTTGACTCAATGAACGTAGTTCCGTTGCATAGCCAAACATTTCGGCTAAAGGAACTTCCGCATTGATTAATTTACCAGCTGGACCTTCATCCATACCTTGAATAACACCGCGACGGCGGTTTAAGTCACCGACTACATCTCCCATGTAATCTTCAGGGGTAACTACTTCCACTTTCATAATAGGTTCTAATAAAACTGGACTTGCTTTAAGGGCTGCTTCTTTAAAACCAATAGAGCCAGCAATTTTAAATGCCATTTCACTAGAGTCCACTTCATGATAGGAACCATCAAATAAGACAACTTTTACATCCACTACAGGATAACCTGCAAGTATTCCATTTTGCATTTGTTCTTTTGAGCCTTTTTCAACTGCAGGAATATATTCGCGAGGTATGACACCACCAACAATCTCGTTAACAAATTCAAAACCAGCTCCACGCTCTTGTGGCTCGAGACGTAACCAAACATGGCCATATTGCCCTCTACCACCGGTTTGACGAATATATTTTGACTCATGCTCAATTGTTTTACGAATTGTTTCTCGATAAGCTACTCGAGGTTTACCTACATTTGCTTCAACTTTAAACTCACGACGCATACGGTCTACAATAATCTCTAAGTGCAATTCGCCCATTCCTTCAATAATAGTCTGACCCGATTCTTCATCAGTATGTACTCTAAAAGAAGGATCTTCTTGTGCCAACTTACCTAAAGCGACTCCCATCTTCTCTTGATCAGCTTTTGTTTTTGGCTCTACTGCTACAGAAATAACCGGTTCGGGAAATTCCATGCGTTCTAAACGAATTAAGTGGTCAGGACTAGATAAGGTGTCTCCCGTGGTAACATCTTTTAAACCAACAGCAGCTGCAATATCACCCGTACGCACTTCTTTAATTTCTTCTCGTGAGTTAGCATGCATTTGTAATAAACGGCCAATCCGCTCTTTCCTATTTTTTACAGTATTGTAAACTGAGTCACCCGACTTTAAAACACCAGAATAAACACGAATAAAGGTCAAGGTACCAACAAATGGATCTGTCATAATTTTAAAAGCCAAAGCAGCGAATGGTTCTTTTTCTGAAGCATGACGAACCACTTCTCTACCCCGATCGTCTTCGCCCTTAACGGGGGGAACTTCTAAAGGAGATGGTAAAAATTCGATTACGGCATCTAATAATGCTTGAACACCTTTATTTTTAAAGGCACTACCGCACAACATTGGAACTATTTGATTCGCTATAGTACGCTTACGTATACCACGTTTAATCTCTTCTACGCTTAACTCTCCTGTCTCAAGATATTTTTCCATCAGGGAGTCTTCAGATTCTGCAGCAGCCTCAATCACTTTTTCTCGCCAACTTTGACAATCATCTACCAGAGCCTCAGGAATTTCAGCTTCTTCATAAGTAACACCTAAATCACTTTCATTCCAATAAATCGCTTTCATACTTATTAAATCTATGACACCTTTAAAAGTATCTTCTGCACCAATAGGTAATTGAATGGGGAGAGGAAAAGCACCTAAACGTTTACGAACCTGCTCTACTACTCGGAGAAAATTAGCGCCGGCACGATCCATTTTATTTACAAAACCCACACGCGGAACACCATACTTATTAGCTTGACGCCAAACTGTTTCACTTTGTGGCTCTACTCCGCCTACTGCACAAAATACAGCACATGCACCATCTAATACCTTTAATGATCGTTCCACTTCAATGGTAAAGTCTACGTGACCAGGGGTATCAATAATATTAATCCGATGTTGTGGAAATTGTTGGCGCATGCCGCTCCAGTAGCAAGTTGTGGCAGCAGATTGTATAGTTATACCACGTTCTTGTTCTTGTTCCATCCAGTCCATTACTGCAGCACCTTCATGAACTTCCCCCATCTTGTGGGAAACACCGGTATAAAATAATATACGTTCTGTCGTTGTGGTTTTACCGGCATCAATATGTGCCATAATACCGATATCACGAAGCTTTGATAAATCTGTTGCCATTTCTTAATTACCAACGATAGTGAGCAAATGCTTGGTTCGCTTTCGCCATACGATGTACGTCATCACGCTTTTTTACTGCACCACCACGTCCACCAATGGCATCTAAAATTTCTTGAGCTAAGCGTAACATCATTCCCTTCTGGCTACGTTGACTAGCAAACTCAACTAACCAACGCATTGCCAAAGTTATCCTGCGATTCTCGCGAATTTCTACAGGAACTTGATATGTTGACCCCCCGACTCGACGTGATTTTACTTCTACAATGGGAGTAACATTTTCTAAAGCCTTTCTAAATGCACGCAATGCGGCTGAACGAGCCTCTTCACTTGTTCGTATGTCAGCGCTGCTCGCTAATCTTTTACGGCCTCCACCTTGGCTACCACCTTCACCACCGCTTTCGCCTTCTGAATCTTCACCTTGGGTGCTACCAATGCTTTTAACTACTTGATCTAAAGCACCGTATACCACTTTTTCAGCAATTGATTTTTTACCATGACGCATAACGGTATTAATAAATTTTGCTAATAATGTGCTACGAAAAAGTGGATCTGGAAGGATCTCACGTTTAGGAGCTGATTTTCTTCTTGGCATATTCTTTTTTACTCCTTCGGTTTTTTCTCGCCATATTTCGAGCGGCCTCTACGGCGTCCAGATACGCCTGCAGTATCTAAGCTACCTCGAACTACGTGATAACGTACACCAGGCAAATCTTTCACACGGCCTCCGCGAATCAAAACTACCGAATGTTCTTGTAAATTATGACCTTCACCACCGATGTATGAAGTAACTTCAATACCATTGGTTAACCTCACACGAGCTACTTTTCGTAACGCTGAGTTAGGCTTTTTTGGAGTAGTCGTATAGACGCGTGTACATACACCTCTACGTTGTGGACAACCTTCTAATGCAGGTACATTAGTTTTTTTACGCTTTGTTTTGCGTGGTTTTCTTACCAATTGATTGATTCTTGCCATTCAGTTACTGTCTCCAAACAAAAAAATTTTATTCATATTTAGCGAACAAAGTTTCATAAGAACCAGTGAAATAAAAACAAATGAAACAATTCCTAACCCTGTTACAAGCACAGGGTGGACCATTTTAATTAAGCTATTCTTTAATGTCAATGGTATTTTATTCGCAACCTTCTTTTTTAGAACAAAACCTCATAATAGCTCACATGCTTATTTATGCGGCAGCTAATTTCATATGTGGTATTACTCTTCTTCTGTTACAGAATCTTTCTTTAAAGCTTCACTCAATGCTTTTTGGGCTGAAGCAGCGGTCTCTTCTGGAGTCACTATCACCAATTCTTGTTGAAGAGTTTCACGCAAAGAACGACGACGCTTTTCATGATATGCATGACCCGTTCCTGCTGGGATTAGTCTACCTACCATCACGTTCTCTTTTAACCCACGCAATTCATCTTTTTTACCTGCTACAGAAGCGCCCGTTAAAACACGAGTAGTTTCTTGGAAAGATGCAGCCGAAAGAAATGAATCTGTTGCTAAAGATGCTTTAGTAATTCCTAATAAAATGGGTTCATAAGTTACGGGAATGCCATTATTCTTTGCAATGCGCCGACTTTCTTCATCTAATCGATAACGCTCAACTTGCTCACCTTTAATAAAATAACTGTCTCCAGGATCCTTAACTTCCACTTTACGTAACATTTGTCTAACAATCACTTCTATATGTTTGTCGTTAATTTTTACGCCTTGCAAATGATATACTTCCTGCACTTCATCTACAATGTAATTAGCCAATGCATTCACTCCCAGAAGACGTAAAACATCATGGGGATCGGTTGAACCATCCGCAATAACCTCACCTTTAGTGACAGTCTCTCCTTCAAATACGGTAATACGGCGCCATTTTGGAATAAGTTGCTCAAATTTCGAGCCATCTGGAGCAGTAATGATAAGACGCCCTTTCTCTTTGGTGTCTCGGCCAAAGCTAACCACCCCTGAAATTTCAGCTAAAATGGCTGCGTCTTTTGGACGCCGTGCTTCAAACAAATCCGCTACTCTTGGCAAACCTCCAGTAATATCACGAGTTTTGGACGCTTCTTGAGGAATACGCGCTAACACGTCACCAATCTCTACTTTTTGGCCATCCTCTTTACTTATGATTGTTCCCTCTGATAAAAAATAATGTGCAGGAATGCTGCTGCCCGGTAAATTCACATCTTTACCTTTTTCATCTATTAACTTCAGCATAGGACGTAATTCCCTGCCACTTACACCACGTTGTCTACTTGCGGTAACCACTATGTTGCTTAGTCCTGTCAACTCATCAGTTTGGCGGCTCATAGTGACCCCTTCCACTAAATCGACTAACTGTAACCGACCTGCCACTTCTGTAATGATAGGATGCGTGTGTGGATCCCATTGGGCTACCAATTGACCTGACTTGACACGATCACCATCCTTAATACTTAAGGAGGCTCCATAGGGAACTTTATACTGTTCTCTTTCCGCACCATGCACATCATGCACAATTAATAATCCGGAACGTGAAACCGCCACAATATTTCCGTCAAGTTGTTTAACAGTTTTTAAATTTTGTAATCGAACGGCGCCATCTACTTTTACCTGAATATTATTAATCGCTGTGGTCCGTGAAGCCGCGCCTCCAATATGGAAGGTACGCATGGTTAACTGTGTTCCTGGCTCACCGATAGATTGAGCTGCTACTACACCCACCGCTTCGCCTACGTTTACAATGTGACCACGCGCTAAATCGCGCCCATAACAAAGCGCACAAACTCCATAACGAGTTTCACATGTGATCGTGGAACGAACTTTTACGTTGTCGATATTATATTCTTCCAACATACTTATTTGTTTCTCATCCAATAACGTATCTATATCCAAGAGGATATTTTTGGTCTTGGGATCAATAACTGGTTCACATAACACCCGCCCTAATACCCGTTCTGTTAGCGGTTCTACGACATCTCCTCCTTCAATATGCGGCCTCATTTCGATGCCAGAATCTGTCCCGCAGTCGCGTTCTGTTACCATTAAATCTTGTGCCACATCTACTAAACGTCTTGTTAGATAACCTGAATTAGCTGTTTTTAACGCCGTATCAGCTAACCCTTTACGAGCGCCGTGTGTTGAGTTGAAATATTGTAATACCGTTAATCCTTCACGAAAATTAGCAGTAATGGGGGTTTCGATAATGCTACCATCTGGTTTGGCCATCAATCCACGCATACCGGCTAATTGACGAATCTGAGCTGCTGAGCCTCGCGCTCCAGAATCTGCCATCATATAAAGAGAATTAAAAGCGCCGGATTGTGCCGAAATTTCGGTCATCATCGCTTTTGCTACCAAATCCGTAGTATGTGACCAAATATCGATAACCTTACTATAACGTTCTCCGCGAGTGACTAAACCCGAGGCATATTGTTGTTCAATATCACGAACTTCGTTTTCAGCACGACTAATAATTTCACTTTTTTCTTTAGGAACGACTAAATCATTAATGCCAATAGAAACTCCGGAATAACTTGCATAACGAAAACCGGTGTACATCAATTGGTCTGCAAATACGACTGTTTCTTTCAAGCCCAACCGTCGATAACATTCATTGAGTAATTGTGAAATCATTTTCTTAGTCATTGGCTGATCAATTATACTAAAAGGCAAACCTGCTGGCACAATATCCCACAATAGAACTCGGCCTACAGTAGTATCAAAAATATCAGTTCGCTCTTCAAAATCACCATTATCCTTTATTAAACTTTCAGTTAGACGAATTTTAATTCGAGCATGTATATTCGCTTCTTTACAAAGATATGCTCGCATCACTTCTTTGGGATCAGCAAAAATCATCCCTTCGCCCTTTACTCCAGCCTTTTCACGGGTCATATAATATAAACCTAAAACCACATCCTGAGTGGGAACTATAATGGGTTCCCCGTTAGCTGGATGCAATACGTTATTCGTTGACATCATCAATGAACGAGCTTCTAACTGTGCTTCTAAAGTTAGCGGCACATGAACAGCCATTTGATCCCCGTCAAAGTCAGCGTTATAGGCTGTACAAACTAATGGATGCAATTGAATGGCCTTACCTTCAACCAGCACCGGCTCAAACGCTTGAATACCAAGACGGTGTAAGGTAGGTGCGCGATTTAGTAATACGGGATGCTCGCGAATAACTTCTTCTAAAATGTCCCAAACCTCGGCTACTTCCATGTCTACCATGCGCTTAGCCGCTTTAATTGTGGTTACTAAACCTCGTTTTTGTAATTTACTAAAAATAAAGGGTTTAAAAAGTTCAATAGCCATGCGTTTAGGTAAACCACATTGATGCAATTTTAACTCTGGCCCTACTACAATAACGGATCGACCAGAGTAATCTACACGTTTACCTAATAGATTTTGACGAAAGCGTCCACCTTTTCCTTTAATCATATCCGCTAATGATTTTAAAGGACGACGATTGGAACCTAAAATAGCACGTCCTCTTCTGCCGTTATCTAATAATGCATCAACGGCTTCTTGCAACATACGCTTTTCATTACGGACAATAATATCTGGAGCATTTAAATCTAATAGTCTTTTTAGTCGATTATTACGATTGATTACTCGTCGATATAAATCATTTAAGTCAGAAGTTGCAAATCGTCCTCCGTCCAAGGGTACCAAAGGTCGTAAATCAGGTGGTAGGACAGGTAACACCGTTAAGACCATCCATTCTGGTTTATTACCTGAACTAAGAAAATCATTCATAATTTTTAAACGTTTTCTTAGTTTGCTGATTTTAGTCTCAGAGGTAGTAGTCAATAATTCTTCTTGTAATTTTTGAATATCTTCTTGTAGAGTTATTTCATGAAGTAAACGCTCTATAGCTTCAGCACCCATTAAAGCTTCAAATTCATCGCCATATTCCTCTAAGGCATCTAGGTAGGCTTCTTCAGATAACAATTGACCTTTATCTAAATTGGTCATACCGGGATCAACTACTACAAAGGCTTCGAAATATAAAATTCTTTCGATGTCACGTAAGGTCATGTCTAATATTAAACCAATTCGTGAAGGCAAGGATTTTAAATACCAAATGTGTGCTACTGGGCAAGCTAATTCGATATGTCCCATACGATCACGACGCACTTTAGTAAGTGTCACCTCTACACCGCATTTTTCACAAACAACTCCACGGTGTTTCAAGCGCTTGTATTTACCGCATAAGCACTCATAATCTTTAATAGGTCCAAAAATTTTTGCACAGAATAAGCCATCACGTTCAGGCTTGAAAGTTCGGTAATTGATTGTCTCTGGTTTTTTAACTTCACCAAAAGACCAAGAACGAATATCAGCAGGCGACGCTAATCGAATTCGCAGAGCATCAAATTCGTCAACTGCATGGTCAACTCTTATTTGTTTCAATAGGTCTCTCAAAGCTGTTCTCCAAAAAAAATTTTATAGAAGAATTCTTTATTAATTTTCTAAACTGATATCGATGCCTAATGAACGAATCTCTTTTACTAAAACATTAAAAGATTCCGGCATTCCCGCATCCATTTTATGATTACCATCGACAATATTCTTATACATACGGGTCCGCCCATTAACATCATCTGATTTAACAGTAAGCATTTCTTGTAAGGTATAAGCTGCACCATAGGCTTCTAAAGCCCACACTTCCATTTCTCCAAAACGCTGTCCACCAAACTGAGCTTTACCTCCTAAAGGCTGTTGGGTAACTAAACTATATGAACCTGTAGAACGAGCATGCATTTTATCGTCTACTAAGTGGTTTAGCTTTAACATATACATATAACCCACAGTGATTTGCCTTTCAAAAGGTTCTCCTGTACGTCCATCAATTAAAGTTGTCTGACCGGTTTCAGGTAATCCAGCCATTTTGAGCAACTCACGAATTTCCTCCTCACTAGCTCCGTCAAAAACGGGGGAAGTAACCGGAACTCCTTCTTTAAGATTTTCGGCTAAGCCTATAATCTCTTGATCACTAAACTTTTCTAAATCTATTTTGTATCCTTGGCTTATTTCATAAATGGGCTGCAGTTGCTGACGAATTTCTTCTACAGCAGCTTGTTTTTTTAATAATTCACCAATCTTTGTTCCTAAACCTTTTGCTGCCCAGCCAAGATGAGTTTCCAGTACTTGACCGATATTCATACGCGAGGGTACGCCAAGTGGATTTAAAACGATATCCACAGGAGTGCCATCTTCTAAGTAAGGCATGTCTTCAACTGGAACAATAGTGGAAATTACTCCCTTATTACCATGCCGACCAGCCATTTTATCGCCGGGTTGAATACGCCGTTTTACTGCTAGATATACTTTTACTATTTTAATAATTCCTGGCGCTAAATCATCACCTTGAGCCAGTTTTTGACGAGCATCTTTCAGCTTAGTATCTCGTTCTTTACGTAAGATTTTATAAGCATCCTGTGCTGCTTCTAAACGTTGATGGATATTCTCATCTCGAACTCTAATATCAAACCACTTATCTCGTGACAAGTCTTGTAAATAAGCTTTAGTAATTTTTGTCCCTGCCTTTAGTCTACCTGGACCACCTTCTACTATGTTGTCGACAAGCACATCTTCAAGACGGCCAAATAATGCATCTTCACGAATACGAAGCTCATCATTTAGATCTTTTTGTAATTTATTAAACTTAAACTCTTCAACTTCTAAAGCACGACTATCTTTTTTAACACCTTCACGAGTAAACACATGGACATCTATAACTGTGCCATTCATTCCAGAAGGAACTCGCAAAGAGCTATCTTTTACGTCAGATGCTTTTTCTCCAAAAATAGCGCGCAATAATTTTTCTTCTGGTGATAGTTGAGTTTCTCCCTTGGGTGTGACTTTTCCTACCAAAATATCTCCAGCATCTACCTCAGCCCCAACATATACAATTCCGGCTGCATCCAATTTTGAAAGAGCTCCTTCACCGACATTGGGGATATCTGCAGTGACCTCTTCTTGTCCCAACTTTGTATCACGAGCTATACAGGTTAACTCTTGAATATGAATGGTAGTGAAGCGATCCTCTTCTACCAATTTTTCGGAAATTAAAATAGAATCTTCGTAGTTGTACCCATTCCAAGGCATAAAGGCAACCAATAGATTTTGTCCTAAAGCTAATTCTCCTAAATCTGTTGAAGGTCCATCGGCTAATACATCCCCTACCTCTACTTCATCACCAACATTTACGATTGGTCTTTGATTGATGCAAGTATTATAATTAGACCGGTTAAACTTCGTTAAATTATAAATGTCAACGACATTGCCTTCGCTACCTACTGCACTCTCTTTAACTCGCACCACAATACGTGAAGCATCGACTGAATCTACGACTCCTGGTCGAATGGCGCTAGCAGTGACTCCAGAATCTACAGCAACTTTACGTTCTATACCTGTTCCTACCAAAGGTTTTTCAGGAACAATTGTCGGAACAGCTTGACGCTGCATATTGGAGCCCATTAGAGCACGACTGGTATCATCGTGTTCTAAAAATGGTATAAGTGCTGCTGCAACTGAAACAATTTGTCTGGGCGAAACATCCATATAATTTACTTTTTCAGGTAGGGCTAACATAGATTCATTTTTATAGCGGCATAATATTAAATCCTCAGTGAATCTACCTTCTTGATCAACAGAAGTATTTGCCTGTGCAATATAAAAATCACCTTCCTCAATTGCAGATAAATATTCAACTTGATTTGTTACTTTTGTGTCAACCACCTTTCGATAGGGGCTCTCGAGAAATCCATATTCATTGGTTCGAGCAAATACAGCCAAGGAATTAATTAACCCAATGTTCGGACCTTCTGGAGTTTCGATGGGACATACCCGACCATAATGAGTAGGATGCACGTCACGAACTTCAAATCCCGCTCTCTCACGAGTTAATCCTCCAGGTCCTAACGCAGAAATTCGACGTTTGTGAGTTACTTCTGATAAGGGATTATTTTGATCCATAAATTGCGATAATTGACTCGATCCAAAAAACTCTTTGATTGCTGCTGAAACTGGCTTTGCATTTACTAAATCTTGTGGCATCAAATTTTCAACATCAGCTAAGCTCAGCCGATCTTTTACTGCCCGATCTACACGCACTAATCCAATTCTAAATTGATTTTCAGTCATTTCCCCTACACTACGCACTCGACGATTACCCAAATGATCAATATCGTCTACCTCACCTTTTCCATCGCGAATATTAACTAATACACGGAGTACATCCACAATATCTTGTTTGGATAAAACTCCAGGACCAGTTAATTCTTCTCTTCCCACACGGCGATTGAACTTCATTCTACCTACGGGAGATAAATCATATCTATCTGGAGAGAAAAACAAATTGTTAAATAAAGTTTCCGCCGCATCTTTTGTAGGTGGCTCACCTGGTCTCATGATGCGATAAATTTCAATAAGCGCTTCTAGCTGATTACGTGTGGTATCCAGCTTTAAAGTATCAGATATATAGGGACCACATTCGATTTCATTAATGTATAAGGTTTTTATAGATTTCACATCTGTTTTATTCAACTGAGATAACAGATCAGGAGTAATATCTTGGCCAGCTTGAGCAATTATTTCGCCAGTTTCTTTATCAAAGATAGGCTCGGCTATTACTTTACTATATAAATACTCCACTGGAACAACTAATTCACTGATACCCGCTTTCTCCATCTGTCTTACATGACGAGCTGAAATTCTTCGGCCGACCTCTATAATAGTTTCTCCTTGCGGAGTCTTAATATCAGTAACTGCCAACTCTCCTCGTAAACGGCGAGGAATCAATTCTAAAACAATTCTATCGCCTTCTAAGCGAAAGCTATTTGTTTCATAGAAAATAGCTAAAATTTCTTCGGTAGTATAACCTAAAGCACGCAAAATAACTGTTGCGGGTAATTTACGACGGCGATCGATACGAACAAAAATTGCATCTTTTGGATCAAACTCAAAGTCTAACCAAGAACCACGATAAGGGATTACACGAGCGGAAAACAATAATTTTCCTGAAGAATGGGTTTTACCTTTGTCATGCTCAAAAAATACTCCAGGAGAACGATGTAATTGGGAGACGACCACCCGTTCGGTGCCATTAATTACAAAACTTCCCATATGGGTCATTAAGGGAATTTCCCCCATGAACACTTCTTGTTCTTTAATGTCTCGTATAACTGGGTTTTCTAATGACTTTTCCTTATCATAAACTACCAAACGCATTTTTACTCTTAATGGAGCAGCATATGTAGCCCCTCTCAAGCGACATTCTTGAACATCAAATAGGGGTTCGCCCAATGAATAACTCACATATTCAATTTGCGCATGTCCTGAGTAACTGATGATGGGGAATACACTTTTAAAAGCCCCATGCAAACCGGTCTCTTGGCGTTGTTCAGAGGACAAATGGGCCTGTAAAAACTGCTGATAAGAATCTATTTGTGTGGCTAATAAAAAGGGAATATCAAGTACTTCTTCTTTTCCTTTGCCAAGTCGAAGACGCACACGTTTTTTTTCAGTATTTGATCTTACAGTATAAAGATTTTCAATCTTGTGCTTTGCAGCCATGAAAATACCTCATTTTAACAAATGTAATAAACTCATCTAGGGTAAGTAACTTGCAACTGTTGCCAATTTAAAGTCGCCATCTTAGCCTAACTTAGATAGCTCTCGAAGCTACTTTAGACTTCTTGCAAAAGCTTCGCCTTTTGAGCTACTGCGCGTTGTGGTGCTTTCTCCGGTGCTCATTTACTTACATGTAAACTCCGCGCCTCGAACAACACGCCTTGCATTAGCCCCCAATACTGGGTTTTCCAAGAAGTCTTTTCTACCATTTCTGAGCAAGATGCTCTTTACAGAAGGCATCACCGTAGTTAATGATGCTCAGTTTTAATCCTCAATTTTTCATCAAAATTTTGTTTCACAACTGACGTTCAGGTATAGCAAAAACTAAGTGAGCTATTACAAAAACTTCATTATGGCTCTACTCAATCTACCCATCTCAAAACTGAAAAATGGATTAATAACTTACTTCACTTCTACGCTAGCACCTGCTTCTTCGAGCTTTTTCTTAATAGCTGCCGCATCATCTTTAGAGATTCCTTCTTTGACAGTTGCAGGAACAGCTTCTACCATATCTTTAGCTTCTTTCAGACCCAAGCCAGTAAGTTCACGAATTGTCTTAATGACATTAATTTTGTTTGAGCCAAAATTAGTCATAATTACATTAAATTCAGTTTTTTCCTCAGCTGCTGCTACTGCTTCCCCAGCACCAGCTGCGGGAGCTACAGCTACTGCAGCTGCAGAAACTCCAAATTTTTCTTCCATGGATTTGACCAATTCCACGACATCCATTACGCTCATTTGTGAAATTGCTTCCAAAATATCTTGTTTAGACATATCTGCCATTTTTTTCTCCTCTTTAAATTATTATGTAGAAGATGAGACGTCCTAAGCGGCCCGTTTCTTATCCCCTATTGCCGCTACAACACGGACTAGCTGTGCATAAGTTTCGGATAATGTTCGTACCAGCTTAACAACCGGACCTTGCATAACCGACATTAACTGTGCTAATGCTTCTTCACGAGAAGGCATACTAGCTACGGCCTTTAATTGATCCGCACCTAATAAGCGTCCTTCAATAGCAATCGCTTTCACTTCCAAATGTGGATGTGTTTTGACAAAGTCTCGCACCAGGCGAGCAGCTGCAGCAGGTTCATCTTGAGAAAATATCAAGATTATCGGTCCAACTAACGCCTTTTGGAGGCAAACAAAACGGGTTCCTTCTACCGCTCTATATGCTAGCGTATTGCGATAAACGCGCAATACCACTCCTATTTTACGCGCATTGCCACGCAACTGCGTTAACTCTGAAACTTTTAAACCACGATACTCAGCAGCAATTATTGACACAGAGCGGCCTGCTATTTCCACTAGCTCCTCAACAATTGCTTTTTTATCGTCAAGTCTTAACGCCACATTTACCTCTCTTTTCATCTTTCACAGCTTGAAATCTTACGATTTCCCCTTGGCAGCCATCAATCATCTAGGCTGCACCGTCTGCGTAGGGATTCAATTAAGTGCTATTTTTTATTAGCACCCCTACGGTCTTTGACAGTAAGTTATAAAAAATATAACTGTACCGTAAAAGTTTTTTACAGTCAGCAAACTGACTATTTTTAATCAACAAGAGTACCCAGATCTATTGCCAATCCTGGGCCCATGGTACTCGATAAAGTGATTTTTTTAATATAAATGCCTTTGGCAGATGTAGGTTTTGATTTAATCAATCCCGCGATTAAAGCTTTGATATTTTCATGCAATGCTTCAATAGAAAAATTAACATTGCCAATTGCACAATGAATAATACCACTTTTATCGTTACGATAACGTACTTGACCACTCTTGGCATTCTTTACCGCAGTAGCTACATCTGCTGTTACAGTCCCAACTTTAGGATTAGGCATTAAACCACGAGGGCCCAAAATTTGGCCTAGAGTTCCAACAACACGCATACTTTCAGGGGTAGCAATAAGTACATCAAAACCGAATTCTCCACCTTTAATAGTTTCGGCTAAATCATCAAATCCTACTATATCTGCTCCAGCTTCTTTTGCTGCATTAGCTTGATCACCCTGAGCAAAAACTGCAACACGTACCTGGCGCCCAGTTCCATGCGGCAACACAATGGATCCACGAACGTTTTGATCTGATTTACGTGCATCAATTCCTAAATTCACTGCCACATCTACGCTTTCTACAAAGCGAACAGTAGAACATTCCTTAATTAAAGGTACCGCTTCTTGAAGCGAATAAATCTTCGCCAATGTTACTTTCTGAGCAATCATTTGTTTTCTTTTTGATAATTTAGCCATTATTCTACTCCTTCGACTTCAATGCCCATACTGCGTGCAGTTCCAGCAATTGTTCTGACCGCGGCTTTTAAATCTACTGCTGTTAAATCAGGCTCTTTTAATTTGGCAATTTCTTCAAGTTGAGCGCGTGTAACTTTTCCAACTTTTTCTTTATTTGGAATTGCACTTCCTTTAGCAAGCTTCAATAGCTTTTTAAGCAGTACTGAAGCAGGAGGAGTTTTGGTAACAAAAGTAAAGCTTCTGTCTGCATATACTGTAATAACAACCGGAGTTGGCAAACCTTTTTCAATATTTTGGGTTTGCGCATTAAATGCTTTACAGAACTCCATAATATTAACACCGTGCTGACCCAAAGCCGGACCCACAGGTGGACTGGGATTTGCTTCTCCCGCTTTAACCTGTAATTTAACATAAGCAGTTATTTTTTTTGCCATTAAAATTCTCCTCGTATGAGTTCCAACACTTTAGCCTTTCTCTACTTGATCAAATTCAAGTTCCACTGGGGTAGCACGGCCAAAGATAGAAACTGAAACTCGTAAACGATTTTTTTCATAGTTAACGTCTTCTACGACTCCATTAAAATCAGCAAATGGACCTTCAGTTACTCTCACTACCTCACCAGGTTCAAATAAAATTTTAGGCTTGGGCTTGGCTTCACCTTCTTCTACACGACGTAAAATAGACGCTGCTTCTTGATCCGTTATAGGCGCTGGACGATCAGCAGTCCCGCCAATAAAACCCAAAACGCGTGGTACATTTCTTACTAAATGCCAGGTAGCATCATCAATTTCCATTTGCACAAGAACATATCCCGGAAAGAACTTGCGTTCACTTTTTCGCTTTTGCCCTCCGCGCATTTCAATTACTTCCTCTGTAGGAACAATAATTTCACCAAAATGATCTTCTAATCCGCTGACGCGAATGCGCTCTTTGAGTGCGCGAACCACATAATTTTCAAAACCTGAATAAGCTTGGATAACATACCATCGCTTAGAACGCTCAGCTGTCATACTTTATCTAACCTCGTTGGCCAGTTATTAAACTCACTGCCCAAAAAAACAATGTATCTAAACCCCATAAAAATAAAGCAGTGACCATTACCATCGCTACTACCACTAAAGTAGTTTGAATGGTTTCTTGTCGAGTAGGCCATACTACTTTGCGCAATTCTGCACGGGACTCAATAATAAAATTCCACGCAGCCCGACCCTGCGTAGTAAACATGGCAATTGCCACTATGATTCCTAATAAAACAATTCCCACTGCAGCACGAATTGCCCAAGCCACTTGAATAAAATAATAGTTGGCTACAATTCCTCCAATAAGGAGAAAAAATATTAGCATCCATTTTAGTCTATTAAGCCATGGCTGCTGTTCATCCAATGCCGAAGTATTGTACTTTCCTTTCATCCGTAACCCATAAAATAACTCAAAAAAATATCGCCAATTTAGCGAGTTTTATAAGCAGGCCAGGAGGGAATCGAACCCCCAACCTGCGGTTTTGGAGACCGCCGCTCTGCCAATTGAGCTACTGGCCTTTATACCTTCTGCAGCCCACAACCGGAATTGAACCGGTGACCTCTTCCTTACCAAGGAAGTGCTCTACCGACTGAGCTATGTGGGCCAGAATCATGTATTAACTAGATTTTTAATTTGTAATGCCTCCCCATAGCTTAAAATCATATGGGTACCCACGTCAGTTAATCACCCAATTATTTCTAAGAATATGTCCTGCCTTATAAACACAAAAATGATTAGAAGGCCTTATATTTCCAAGCGGGTGATGGGAATCGAACCCACGCTATCAGCTTGGAAGGCTGAAGTTCTACCATTGAACTACACCCGCAATCAAGTATTGGAGGGGGAAGGATTCGAACCTTCGAAGGCTGAGCCGTCAGATTTACAGTCTGATCCCTTTGACCGCTCGGGAACCCCTCCAGAAAAACAGGCTGGTTATTGTGATATACTTATTCTCGATTGTCAATGTTATAAACCAATCTGCAGAAATTCTCGGCGAAGCCGATGCTCAGAATGAAAGGGTTTATATTTGCCAGAAGCAGATTCTTTTAATCTTTCCCCTCACAAAGATTGCACCAACATAATTTAAAACCGGTTCCAAATCAATTAGAGACCAAGTCTGAGCTATATTTCTGTCCCCACACACAGCCAACAAACCCTGGATTGGTTTTTTTTCGACACTCACTACAAAATCTTTCAATGGATAATTTAATCCCAAACCAATTGCTTTAATATATGCTTCTTTACGTGTCCAAATACGATAAAACCCTGTTAGCTGTTGACACTCTGGCAGTACTTTCCATGCTTCATACTCTTCATTAGCAAAAAAACGTTGCGCAATTTCTTCACAGCTCCTTTTTGGAGTTATGAGTTCAATATCAACTCCTAACTCCTGATCCTTTGCTAAGGCAAAAAGCGCTTGATCATTCGAGTGAGAAACATTGAACTGTAGGTTCAAATCATTCGGCAGATTTTGTATATAAGGTTTCCCAAAAATACCTTTTGTAAAACAAAATTGTTGAGGCTGTAATAAGTTTATATAACGAGCTAGGATAAGGCGTAAAAGGGCATGAGTTACCCAAAAATATTGCTGATGCTCTGTATAGATAAAACGCGCTCCTTGCTTTTGCTCTTCAATAGATAATATGGATGTAAGGGAGGACAATTGCAGCGGCGACTTATGAAGTGAAGTTTTCCAAACATGGATCTCTTGATCCGAAATAGATATCTCTTTAGGAGGAGATTGCCAAAAAATTTCATTCATAAAATACTTTAAATTTATTCGCCGCGGCTTGCCGCGGAACCTTACGCTAGAACAGTTACCATAATTATTCTACTTGCCTTTCTCGCTCTAATAACATAGCCACTCCCTGCCGAGGATCTTGATTATTATATAAAACATTATACACTTGCTCAGTGATCGGCATTGCTATATGTAAATTTTTAATTAGATGATGCACACAACGCGTGCTATTTAATCCTTCAATGGCCAAGTTTATTTCCTGTTGAGCTTGCGCCACCGTTTTTCCTTGGCCAATAGCTAGTCCCAAACGACGATTACGGGATTGATTATCTGTGCAAGTTAATACTAAATCACCAATTCCAGCTAAACTCATAATCGTACTTGATTTACCACCCAAGGCTAATTAAAACGACCCATTTCCGCTAATCCACGAGTTATTAAAGCACAACGTGAATTTGCTCCCAATTGCAAATTTCAGCCGCAATTCCCACAGCAATGGCTAAAATATTTTTTACTACCCCACAAAGCTGTACTCCAATAAAATCGGAGTTTTCATAAACTCGTAAGTTATTGCCATGTAAACGAGCAATCAAATCTTGGACAAATTGAAGGTTTGTTTCACTTAAGCTAACTGCACGTTGGTAACCCTATCGCTACTTCTTGAGCAAAACTCGGACCCCAATCTACTGCGGCAGGAGTGGGCACGCCTAATATCTGCGCCACTATTTGGTGTAATAGTTCTCCACTTTCAGGATCAACCCTTTGGTTCCCCGTATGTCACAGTATGGCTTGAGAAATAACTAAAGAACGTTTAAGCACTGCAATTTTTTGCAGAACTTTGCTTTGAATCCACTGGAAAGACAACTATAAAAATATCTCGAACTCGTCAAGACATGCCTGTAAATCATTTTCAATTTGCAACTGTGGCGGAAAAGTTATCCCTGGTAAATAAGTCGCGTTTTCTCTTGCTAAACGCATAGAATTCACATGTGTATAATTCCACTCACAGCCGTACCTTACTACCGTTACGAGCTAACAATAATGCGAATGCAGTTCCCCAGGAGCCTGCACCTAATACGGCAACTGGAGAAATTAAGCTCATGATATGATTGACTGGTCTTCTTTTTCTTTACGTTCTCGTTCATTTTGTTCATATAGAGCATCGAAATTGATCGGTGCTAAATATAATTGGGGAAATCCTCCCTGCACGACTACATCCGTTACGGCTGATCTGGCTTAGGGCAAAGTATATTCGGACAGAAAGCACCTAATAATGAACGCAATTGTTCTTGCTCAAAACCTTGCAGGGAAAAGATTCCAGCCTGCTTCACCTCAACCAAAAAAGCTGTCGTTTCCTTAACTTTCACAGTTACAGTTACAGTTAAGACTACTTCATAAGTGTCTGCTTCTATGTTATTTGCTTTAGTACCCAAATCCATTTGTAATTCAGTTTCCCATTTTTCTAAAAAAATTTTAGGACTATTTGGTACTTCAAAAGATAAATCTTTAATATAAATACGTTGAATGGCAAAATGTAGGTGCTCAGAATCGACTGAGTTAATTGTATTTTGCGCTCTATATCATTAAATGCTTCGGCCATAAACTCCTCCGTTTTAAAATTACAATTAGTCGGGCGTAATTCCTAATTTTTTATTTAATTCACCCGATTGCTCATAAGCCCGCAAGTCATCAACCCCCCAATTAACTCATTATCTATGAGTATTTGAGGAATGGTACGCCGAGCACAGGTCCGCTGGATCATTTCTTCACGTTTGTCAGCATTTAAGTCAACTCGAATTTCATCTATATGCAATTCCCTTTTCGATCCAACAATTGTTTTGCTTGATGACAATACCCACAATAGTCAGCACCATATATTTCAACATAGTGATCCAAGCTTTTCTTCAATTGGTTTTCTCCTTGATTATTACCTAACTTTCTTATTTAATTCTTTAATTAACAATCATTAATTGATCAAAAATAGTAATCGCAATCATTTTTTTACCAGTAGGCATTGTGCATTTCTCCATCCATTAATACCTCCTGCTAAGACATAAACTTTTTCTATTTTTTTACTGTGAATTTTTCTTATTAATTCTCCACCTTTTTGTCCCGTAGTACAAACCAAAATAAGAGGAGAGTCTCGATATTTATCTAGTTTGCTTAAATCTTTTTCCAAGTCTTTGAGGGGGAGAAATTGACCGCATCAACTATATGGCCTTCGCTAAAAGCGACGGGATCACGTAAATCAATGACTACTCCTGGTCCCGATTTATCATTTGGACGGCACCTGAAGGTGTCAATTGGTCGTCAATCCCTTAGATCGCGCTTCCTCTATTAATAATAGAAGTAACAACGCTACAAATATTCCTATTAAAAACCAATGAGTCAAAGTAAATAAAATAAAATCTTGCACTTATTTACAAACCGTTTTATCTAGTGATAGCGCAGATTAGCCATAACCGGGTATTTCTGCCAACTGTAAAGTGAAAAGCTTAATTATTTTGTGCAAAAAATGTATTCTATCTTTAGAACACTCGCCCATTTTGCGATTCCTAAGTGTTAATTTTTTATGAACATTAGTTCTTAATGCTGCTATTATTATGTTGCAGTTGCTAATTTATGTATGGGATGTCATAATTGAAAAAATTTTTGAGGTCGATTGCGTAATGTCTAACATACCTAAACCCATAGTTCTCATTATTTTAGATAGATGGGGTTACCGGGAGAATAGCCACTACAATCCTATTAAAATGGTGGACACACCTACTTTAGACTCATTATTTTCGCATTCACCTTGGATTTTTTAGAAGCTCTGGACGTGCTGTTGGTTTGCCAGAGGGACAAATTGGGAACTCAGAAGTAGGACATTTGCATCTCGTTCGGGTCGTAAAGTTTATCAAGATTTTACCAGGATTAGCGATTCAATTAATGAAGGTTCTCTTCAAGAATCCTGTTATTTTAGAAGCTATTCATGAAGCTCAAAACACAACTCTGCTGTTCATATCTTAGGATTGGTCTCCTCAGGTGGAGTACATAGTCTTGATAACCACATCGCCGCATTGATTAAATTAATTGCAAGCCATGGAATTAAACGGCATTATCTGCACGCTTTTTTAGATGGGCGTGACGTCCCACCCCAATCTGCAGCCTCTTCATTAGCTAAGATTCAACGGCTATATGAAACGCTTAGTAGCGGTAACATAGCCAGTTTAATTGGCCGTTATTATGCAATGGATCGGGATAATCGCTGGAATCGAATACAAATAGCTTATGACTTACTAACTCAAGGAAAAGCGATATATTCAGCACCAACTGCCCTTGACGGTCTAAAGGCAGCCTATGAGCGTCAAGAAACCGATGAATTTGTTAGCGCCACGACTATACATCTACCCAATACTTTACCAACAACCATTGAAGATGGGGATATAGTAATTTTCATGAATTTTCGCGCCGATCGTGCACGTCAATTATGTTATGCCCTGACAGATGCACAATTTACTCACTTTAAAAGAGAAAAATTTCCGTTTATAAACCGCTTAGTTACTCTTACTGAATACACTCCTAAATTAACTCCTTATGTAGCCTACCCAACCCCTGTATTAAAAAACACGTTAGGAGAATTTTTAGCAGTACAAGGCCTAAGGCAATTACGTTTGGCTGAAACCGAAAAATATGCCCATGTCACTTATTTTCTTAATGGCGGCCAAGAAAAGCCATTCGCCAACGAAGAACGTATTTTAGTTCCTTCTCCAAAAGTAGCAACTTATGATCTACAGCCAGAAATGAGTGCATTTGAGCTCACTGACCGCCTCATTGCAGCCATTGAAAGTAAAGCTTATGCAGTTATTATTTGTAATTATGCCAATGCAGACATGATTGGACATACAGGTATAGAAACTGCAGCCAAAAAAGCGGTTGAGGTAATTGATATTTGCTTAAAACGTGTTTTAGAAGTTTTACAAAAAAACGGCGGAGAGGCGCTTATTACAGCAGATCATGGTAATATTGAGGAAATTTATGATGCAATAAATCAACAGCCCCATACAGCGCACACTACTAATCTAGTACCATTCATTTATATTGGTAGGCCTGCGCAGTGGGATTCTGTGACAACCCCCAGTTTAGACGATGTAGCCCCTACACTCCTGTATCTGTTGGGACTAACATCGCCTCCAGAAATGACTGGAAAAAATTTATTACGTTTACTTTAAATTATGAGGAAGAGAATGCAATACCCCTGGGCTATCAGCTGTTTCGCACTAATCAGCTTCCTATTCAATGCCTCTATCTTTGCAGCAGATCAAGAACATCAACTTAGCCACGTTATTGCACAAATAAAATTAATAAAAATGGCCTTACTAAAAAAACATAATAAAAAAGATGCCTTGCAACAAGAGCTTCAGCAAATTGAAACGCATTATGGGAAGGCATCTCAAACCCAACAGAAACTTCAACAACAAATTACCCAACAGAAGCTGAAGATTTCCCAATTAGAAAAAACTGCTATCCACCAAGAAAGTAAATTACTTCTCCATCAACAGGCCCTTTCACAACAGCTACGCGGCTCTTATTTATTAAAGCGTCAAGGCCCTTTAAAATTATTATTGAACCGGCAAGATATAAATGAATTCAGTCGTATGCTTTATTACTATCAAGCTTTGAATTTATATCAAACTCATTTAATAGCTGAATTACATACTAAATTATTGCAAATTCATGATCAGCAACTTCAGTTATATACACAATATCAATCTCTACAACATCTGCAACAACAACAAAAACAAGAACAGGAAAACTTAGCCCTCATCAAGCAGAATCGCACCCAATTAATAACCCGAATAAGTCAGACAATTTATACCCAAAAACAACTCTTAGAGCAGTTATCCTCTGATAAGAAACGTTTGGAAGAAACAATTAATCAGCTTAAGCCCGCACCATTAGTACCTAATTACCACAACCAACATTTCGCCGCCTTGAGAGGCCACCTACCTTGGCCTACTTTAGGTAAAGTACAACATTATTTTAATACCCAAATTGCACATAGCGAGTTAAGATGGACTGGGGAACTGATTGAAGCTGCTGACAATCAACCCATTTATGCGATTGCTGATGGAACAGTGGTTTTTGCCAAATGGTTAGAAGGGTATGGGCTTTTATTGATCATAAATCACGGAGGTGATTATATGAGTCTATATGGCCGAAACCATAGTCTTTATAAGAAAGAAGGAGACAGCGTATCTGCTGGGGATTTAATTGCTACAGTGGGTCAGAGTGGTGGCTTTGTTAACCCTGCATTAAACTTGCTATCCTTCATAAAGCTAAACCACTTGATCCCAATCAATGGTGCACGTAAAGTAAGCGGAATAAGAGGTCTATATGAAAATTCGGCAATTTTTAATAATCAATGTCCTAGCAGTTACTAGCTTTTTGTTCTGCTTGCCTAGTTCTGCATTAGAAAAAATAAAAATCCATCCTTCAGTAAAAAAAAGACATAAGCAAAGAAGCTCCCCTTCCCAGTGAGGAAATAGAACGTTTTGTCACTGCCATCGCAGTTGTCAAAAAATACTACATTAAAGAGCCCACGGATAAAAATTTATTTACTGATGCAATTAAAGGAATGGTCTCTAGTTTGGACCCACATTCTTCCTATCTTGATGCTGAAGACTTAAAGATTTACAAACTGCCGTGAGTGGTGAATTTGTGGGTGTTGGAGTTGAATTAACTACCCAAGGAGGAGCCCTAAAAGTAGTGAGTCCTTTAGAGGGTACTCCCGCGGATAAAGCCGGTTTGAAACCCGGAGATCTTATTATTAAAATTGACGGTAAAGTAATACAAAACATGGGATTACGAGAGGCTGTAAACCGAATTAAAGGCAAAAAAGGCACCAAAGTAATTTTAACAATTATACGCAAAGGTGAAGAAAGTCCCATTAATTTAATTATTATGCGCGAAACAGTGAAACTCATTACTCTTAAGAAAAAAATGTTGGGTGAGCATTATGCTTACCTGCGTTTAACTTTTTTTCAAGGTCCTGTGGATGAGGAGCTTTCGGCGGCAATTAAAGAATTACGCGCCCAGCATCAGCTTCGTGGACTTATTTTAGATTTGCGTAATAATCCAGGAGGTTTATTAGATGTAAGTGCGCATGTAGCTAATCTGTTCCTTGATGAAAAGTCAACCGAACAATTTAAATACAATAATGTTATTGTTTACACCAAGGGACGTATTCCAGGTTCGGATATCGAGTTAAAAGTATCGGGTCAGGATATGACCGGTGGATTACCTTTAGTAATACTTATCAATAATGGATCTGCCTCAGCATCTGAAATTGTGGCGGGGGCACTCCAAGATTATCGGCGCGCCATTATTATGGGCACGGCTAGTTTTGGAAAGGGCTCAGTACAAACTGTTTTTCCTCTTGACGACAGTGCAATAAAACTTACTACTGCGCTTTATTACACTCCGGCGGGTCGTGTTATCCAAGCTAAAGGAATACAACCTGACGTTATCGTTCCACCATTACAAGTCAGTGGAAAAACTGCAAGTGGATTATTGGACATTGAAGAAGATGATTATCAAAATCATTTATCAAATGGCGCGAGCGACGAACAACAATCAACTCAGGCTTCAATAATGAAATATCAAAAAGAGCGAGAAGCAGACCTAGAATTAGCGAAAGAGGATTACCAACTTTTTGAAGGGTTAATGATGCTAAAAGGATTGGCTTCTATACATAAAAAACAATAATAATTGTAACAGATCAATGGGGTATAGCTACAGAGCTAAGCTAGTCCCGGATAAATGCAACGCATTTTTCCGGGATGGCATCAAATTGACTCTAAATGAATCGTATTCAATTGGATTAGTAAGGTTTCTTTTTACCTAAAAAAGAATCTAAACTTACTTTACCACCTGCAATGTCTGGCCATTTTGTCTCTGGAATATGAGCATCAACAAACATTTTTTCCGCTTCTGAACGCCCTACTCCTTTTTCCGACATGATAAGAGTAAGAATTTTTTCTTTAGCTTGACTTGGGTTGAGTTCTTTATCGTATGCCATTGTTTTCTCCTAATTATATAATTCCTGCTTTTCCTTGCTCTATAAATTAATATAGCATACCCCCCTTCAAAAACAAATTTCCTTTATTATCAAATTCTTGTAAACTATGCATATGCACCAAATAGAGCATAACATCGCCTTGGTTAAAAAATACTTACTCGACTTGCAAAATCACATTTGCCAAGAATTGAGCAATGTCGACGGTAAGCAGTGCTTTCAAGAAGATTATTGGCAACATTCAGAAGGAGGTGCAGGCTTTACTCGTGTCCTTACTAATGGAGGCCTTTTTGAAAAAGGTGGGATAAATTTCTCTCATGTAACTGGTAAAACCTTGCCCTCATCAGCCACTACTCGCCGATTTGAACTCGTGGACTGTCAATTTCAAGCATTAGGTATTTCTTTAGTCATGCACCCTTGGAGCCCATACATACCTACCTCTCATATGAACTTACGTTTTTTTATCACCACAAATAAGCATAATGAAGTGGTATGGTGGTTTGGCGGCGGTTTTGATCTGACCCCCTATTACGGCTTTGCGGAAGATTGCCAACACTGGCATGATATTGCCAGATCGGCATGCGATCCCTTTGGTCTTAATCTTTATCCTCGCTTTAAAAAATGGTGTGATCAATACTTTTATTTACCACATCGTCAAGAGCCTCGAGGAATAGGAGGGTTATTTTTTGATGACATAAATGAATGGGGATTTGAAAAATGTTTCGCTTTTATTCAGAATATTGGAAAACATTATTTACTGGCGTATTTACCTATAGTTAATCGTCGTAAGGTTTATTCCTATTCTCAAAAAGAACGTGACTTTCAACTTTATCGGCGTGGCCGTTATGTAGAATTCAATTTATTGTACGATCGCGGAACCCTCTTTGGTATTCAATCAGGCGGGCGTACCGAATCTATATTAATATCATTACCGCCTCAAGTGAGTTGGCATTATAAATGGGAACCTGAGCCTGGAAGCGCGGAAGAACAACTTTATAAAGATTTTTTAATAGTTAAGGAGTGGGTCAGCCCCACGGTAATACCTACAATAATAAACGCAGCCAACACATCTACTAAATAATGGTATCCTAATCCTAGGGTAGCAAAAATGAGTAATGCATTTACAATCAATAATGGATAAAACATCGTTTTTATTTTTCGACAAGCCACTAAAACTAACAGCGTTTGCATTGTATGGCAAGAAGGAAAAGCCACATATCCACCATCAAAGACACTAATAGGCAAATGCTGGTGAATCTCATAAAAACGAGTTACTAAATTGTGCTGATTTGACAAAAAATAAGGACTCTCCATCACGCCAGCAGGAGCAATGGTGGGAAAAAAATAATATATTACTCCAGCAAATACAAAAGAAATTAAAATACTTATAAAAAACGTATTGATTTCTTTCGATTTTTTTAATAAAGCAAGGATTAATGGTACAAGGATAATTTGTAAAAGCCAGGTGGCGTAACAAATCTTAAGTAAAATAACAAATTTAGGATATTGATATACCCATTGCATAAGCTCAGTCACATTAAATCCAAACCATTGATCCGCTCTTACCAAATGATGATCGATAATTGAAAATGGAGTGGTTATAATAGAAACCGTGCCTAAGCTACCAATAATGATAAATACCCACAAATTAGAGGCAGTTGTCAACAACAAACCTAACCGTGGCCACTGTTGTCGATTTAAATGGCCTACTACCCACCAAGTCATTAAAATAAAAGGTAACCCGGTAAACATTTCTACCGGCAGAGGTAAAACGGTAAAATGAAAAGTGGTATAATTTAAGATTTGTAAAAAAATCCCCCCAAGGAACATAAATCCTAATAAATAGTGGAAGATAAATTCTTCCCTACCATAAGAAATTTGGATCTTCTCACATAGTTGTTTGAAAATACTATTAAAAGTTAATAAGTTTAGTGCTTTCATTCCCATTATTATAACCCTTAATCCTTAAGAAAGAATTAAACCTAAATTCTGCAGTTACCACCGTAGGTCTTCGCAGTAGGAGGCAACTGCAGAATTTAGGTTAAAGCAAAATAGTCACTCTGTGCTTGGACGGCCATCTATGACAAAAGCCAGCTCCCCATACTACCTGTGTATGCTGCGCTTTTTCATCATGATCTACATAATGGACAATCGGGATTGGGGGCTAGAAAAAATTGACGAAACTCCATTTTCAAAATATTAACCGATAATAATCGTCCTACTAAAAGCTCTTCTAATCCTAGTATCCATTTAATAATCTCACTCGCTTGAATAATTCCTAATAGGCCTGGAAGTACGCCCAAAGTTCCGGCTTCACGGCAGGTTGTAATCGATTCATGAACGGCTGCAGGGAATAAGCAGCGAAAGCAAGGAGTTTTTTTTCCTAAAAATAAGGAACATTGGCCCATAAATTGTGAGATACTAGCAAATATGTAAGGTTTATTATTATAAAAACACACATCATGAAGGAAATAACGAGTAGCAAAATTATCAGTGCAATCTGCCACTATGTCATACTCATCTACTATTTCCTTAGCGCGATCGATAGTTAATCTTTCTGTATAATCTTGAATTTCTATATAAGGGTTTAATTCCATTAATTCGTGCTTAGCTGTTGTAGCTTTGAGATAGCCAATATGAGCGTATCGATATAAAATTTGACGATGTAAATTGCTTGCTTCTACTTTATCATCATCTACTATACCAATCCTTCCAACTCCAGCTGCAGCTAAATAAAATAATAAAGAAGAACCTAAACCACCTGCTCCGACACATAGTACACGAGAATTTTTTAGTTTTAATTGTCCTTTTATACCCACTTCTGGTAATTTCAATTGTTGAAAATATTGATTAAATTCATCTGTTGTTAGAGTCATTGGATTGGTTAACCTTGGCTAATAATTTTTGGGTTTCTGCTTTAAGATTAGGAGCTTTGGTGATTGCAGAGATCACCGCTATTCCATTTACTCCCGTTTCAACCACCGCGTCTATATTCGTTGAATTAATTCCACCAATTGCGACTATAGGATAATCTAAATTACTTCTGTATTGACGCAATTTTTCTATTCCATGTGGGATAAACGACATGATTTTACTCGTCGTGGAAAAAATGGGGCCTATTGCTATATAAGAAGGCTTTAAAGAACAGGTATGCATGATCTCTTGATCACAATGCGTACTAATTCCTAATCGCAAACCTGATCGGTGAATTTGTAGAATATCGGCATGCCTTAAATCTTCTTGTCCTAAATGAACCCCATAAGCCCCATAATGAAGAGCCAATTCCCAATAATCATTAATAAAAATTCTGCTGTCATACTGCTTTGCAAGCTCAACGCTTTGTTGAATTTCCTTATGCAAATCCTTCACTGACGTGTTTTTAATCCGCAATTGTATGGTTCTTATTCCTAAGGGCAATAATTTTTTTAGCCAAATACTGTTATCAACAATGGGATAAAGACCTATTGGTTCATCGCCACAACTCGGAAAGTACATAATTTCTCCCCTACTCTTGCAACCAAAAGGGAGTATCGATTAAGGCGGTACTAGGATGAGCCGTATTTCTTTCCAGCATTAATCCTGCTTCATATGCATAACGTCCCGCCAATACAGCGTGACGAAACGCAATAGCCATTTGTATGGGATTTTTTGCTGAAGAAACTGCAGTATTCAACAAAATTCCGTCAAAACCCAACTCCATGGCTTTAACTGCATGAGATGGCTTACCAATACCTGCATCAATAATGAGAGTAATATCAGGCAAACGACAACGTAATACTTCTAAAGCATAGGGATTAATGAGACCTTTTCCAGTTCCGATAGGTGCAGCCCATGGCATTAATATTCGACATCCACAATCAACAAGCCGTTGACAAATTATTAAATCCTCGGTGCAATAAGGAAAAACCTCAAAACCTTTTTGAACTAGTATCTTTGCAGCTTTTATTAATTCAAACGGTTCAGGTTGTAAATTATAATCATCTCCCATTACTTCTAACTTTATCCACGATGTAGAAAATATCTCCGCTGCCATTTGTGCGGTAGCAACAGCCTCATCTGCCGTATGACATCCTGCTGTATTCGGTAATAAATGACAGGGTAGACTTTTAATATCATCCCAAAATTGATTGGTGCAGGTTTTATTCGGTAATTGTCTACGCAAAGAAACTGTAATAATTTCTGTTTGCGCAGCAAGAATAGACTCACGCATTAGTTCTAATGAAGCATACTGAGCCGTTCCTAACATTAAACGACTGGATAGTGTTTTATTACCGATACGCCACATTTACCCTCCTTGCATGGGAACAATAATTTCAATTTCATCACTTGGAGATAAATAAGTAGTCGAATAATCTATCCGAGGAATAAATTGACGATTTAAAGCTATAGCAAAAAAATTATCTGCGGCAGAGAAATTTTCCAAAACACTTTTTAATGAGGTTTTTTCCTCAATTTCGATAAGTTTATTATCTAAATAAATTTTAATCATTATACTTCTCCCATAATTGTGGATAACGAAGTGCGACCGATCCCTGATGAATAAATTGCACAATTTCATGAATAAGACTTGGCGCAAGCAAAAAACCATGCCGATAAAGACCATTAATGGCTATAAATCCCTGAGAATATTTTATTCTTGGTAAGTGATGAGACAGAGTGGGACGAATTTGTGTTACGGTCTTAATGATACGAGCTTCAGCAAATTTAGATTGCAGGTAATAGACAGCCGTCAACAACTCTAAAACTGTGCGAACGGAGATAGGACTGTTATCTTCTGTCTCAATTTCACTCGCACCTAACAAATAAATTTGCTTAGGTCTGGGCACAAGATACAAGCTATAACGTGGATGTAAAAAACGAATTGGCCGGGTGATCATTATTTCCGGAGCATGTAACCAGATTAATTCTCCTCGTACTCCACGTAGATTACTAAAAATTGATTTAGCACCTAAACCACGGCAATCAAAAACCCAATCGAAATGATAACTTTTTCCATCTTGCAAAATAATTTTTTTAGGAACTACCTCTAAAACAAAACTATTTTTAAGCCAATCAATTTTATTACTTAAATAAGTTTCCAGTGCAGTTAATAACATTTGGCTATCAATTTGTCCTTCGTGAGGAAAATAATAACCATAAGAAAATTTTTTTAAATCCGGTTCAAGCTCATTTATTTCTTGACTTGTAAGTTGATGACAATATTTTTTCGAATCTATTTTATCTGCTATTATCTTGATAAAACGCACTAACTCAGACTGATCATTAGGATGAGATAAAATAAAACTTCCCCATTGACGAAAATAGATGGGAAAAGGTAAATCATTGAGAACATCTGGCCAATGTTGTTGAATTGCTTCTATCCCAAGTTGAAAAATAACTTTATCATTTTTTTCTAATTCACTAATCGGATTTAATAACCCCGCTGCCGCCATACTGCAATTATCCCCATCCCGATCGAAAAGAGTTATCTGCCAACCCATACGCTGCAAATAAAAAGCAAGTAATCTTCCTAAAATTCCTGCGCCTACAATCCCGGCGTTCATACTTAATTAGCCTGATGGCTACGAATATCATGAGTGAGTCGCATAGAACAAAATTTTGGCCCACACATCGCACAAAATTGAGCAAGCTTTGCCGATTCATGAGGCAAGGTTTCATCATGAAATGCTCGCGCTGTATCTGGATCCAAGGATAAATTAAATTGATCTTCCCAATGAAATTCAAACCTCGCTTTAGATAATGCATTATCACGAAGTTGTGCAATAGGGTGTTTTTTAGCTAAATCTGCGACATGCGCTGCAATTTTGTAGGCAATAATACCCTGTTTCACATCTTCTTTATTTGGCAATCCTAGATGTTCTTTTGGCGTGACATAACAAAGTAAAGCTACTCCATACCATCCCATTAAAGCAGCACCTATGCTACTTGTCATATGATCATAACCAGGTGCTATATCTGTCGTAAGCGGGCCCAGAGTATAGAAATGGGGCTTGTGCACAGCTTTCCAACTGTTTGTCCATATTTTCTTTCAATAAATTTAAAGGCACGTGTCCAGGGCCTTCAATCATTACCTGTACATCATGCTGCCAGGCTATTTGGGTCAATTCACCTAATGTTTTTAACTCTGCGAATTGTGCCTCATCGTTTGCATCCGCAATTGAACCTGGGCGTAACCCATCTCCTAATGAAAAGCTGACATCATAAGCTACGCATAATTTCGCAAATTTCTGCAAAGTTTGTATATAAAAAATTTTCTTTATGATGGACTAAACACCATTTAGCCATGATTGCTCCTCCACGAGAAACAATACCGGTGAGGCGATTGTGTGTTAAACGAATATAGCGTAACAATACACCCGCATGGATCGTAAAATAATCTACCCCTTGCTCAGCTTGCTCGATTAAAGTGTCGCGAAAAACGGCCCAATTTAACTCTTCTACTATGCCATCAACTTTTTCCAAAGCTTGATACACGGGTACGGTCCCTACTGGAACCGGAGAATTACGGATAATAAAATCCCGTGTAGCATGAATATTTTTCCCTGTAGATAAGTCCATGACGGTATCAGCTCCCCAACGAATAGCCCAAATTAATTTTTCGACTTCGCCCTTTTATAGAAGAGGTAACCGCTGAGTTACCAATATTTGCGTTCACCTTAGTTAAAAAATTTCTCCCAATAATCATCGGCTCTAATTCGACATGATTGATATTCGCGGGAATTATGGCACGTCCACAGGCAATTTCACTTCGCACCCACTCGGGCGTAATATAATTCTTTTGATTTTGATTTTCACGCAGCGCCACAAATTCCATTTCGGGAGTGATAATACCTTTCCTCGCGTAATACAATTGAGTAATAGTTTGATCCATCTTCGCCTTGCGAGGAATTCTTTGCAATTTTTCCGCAATAGATGCTTCAAGTTTGATGGATCCTTGGTATAAGCAGGATTCAGTATAAGTATTAATCCAACTACTACGGACATCTGGTAAACCAAGGGTAAGATCAATTGACATTGTTTCATCTGTATAAGGCCCAGATGTATCATATACAAAAAAATTTGCATTATTAGCTAAGCCAATTTCTCTAACGGGTATCCGCATGTTAGGAAATAGTTTGCCATTTAGGTAAATTTTTTTTGACCCAGAAAGTGGTGAAGATAAGAAATGGTCGATTTGCATGATGGCTCCTATAAAAAATCAACATGCTAGGAGCGTAAAAAGAAGTGGATAATAGATTCTCTCTATAGCTTGGCACATGTAGACAGGTAAGCCACACAAGCTATTATATTCACTTCCCTACGCAGGTACTAGCCTATTCAGGTTCTAAGGGACTCTCTCAGCCTTTCGGCACCCCTAGTGAATTATTAAATTGTTGCTAAGTATAGCTATGAAAACTGATGGGGTCACGTCTGAAATTTTAAGCAAATTGGAAAAAAGCAAAAATAAATCACGAGGGGGGAGCAATGAACTCGCAGGTTGGTAATTTGCTTTCTTTAAATAGTAATAGCCACTAATATTCCCTAGTTATTTTTCTTTATCTTTTTTAGGTAGATATAAATCCGTTACTGTTCCTGTGAATACTTCTGCAGCCATTTTAATACTTTCGGATAAAGTAGGATGTGGATGAATCGTTAAAGCAATATCTTCAGCATCACAACCCATTTCAATCGCTAAAGTCACTTCGGAAATCAAATCGCCGGCATTCACACCCACAATTCCGCCACCAATGACCTTGCCTTGTTCATTAAAAATTAATTTCGTAAAACCTTCGCTTCGATTAAGGGATAACGCTCTACCTGATGCTATCCAGGGAAAAACTGCCTTTTTGTAAGATAGACCTTGCTCTTTAGCTTGAGTTTCAGTAATTCCCACCCAAGCTACTTCTGGATCAGTATAAGCAACTGAAGGAATGCATTTTGCGTCAAAGAAATGTTTGTATCCTGCAATCACTTCCGCCGCTATGTGTGCTTCAGCAGAAGCCTTATGAGCCAACATCGGATTACTAATAATATCACCAATGGCAAAAATATGTGGAACATTAGTCCGCATTTGTTTATCTACTGGAATAAATCCTTTTTCATCTACCTTCACTCCAGCTTTATCGGCACCTATAATTGCTCCATTCGGGCGGCGACCTACTGCTACTAAAATTCGATCAAATCGCTGCGGCTTGGAAGGCGCCTTTTCACCTTCAAAAGTTACCCATAACCCATCTTTTTTGGCTTCAACTTTAGTTACTCGGGTTTTTAGCAAAATTTGCTCATAGCGTTGTGCAATATGTTTATATAAAGGTTGAACTATATCCGCATCACAACCAGGAATAATTTGCGACATCATTTCCACTACAGTAATTTTAGCGCCCAAGGCATGGTAAACAGTTGCCATTTCTAAGCCGATGATACCGCCTCCTAACACTAGCCATTCTTCATTGCTTCCTTCTAATTGTAAGGCTCCAGTTGAATCTACAATTCGAGAATCTTCTGGTAAAAATGGCAATTTTACTGGTAACGAACCCGCAGCGATGATGGCATTCTCAAACTGAATCGTTTGTTTATCATTATCTTGAACGACAGTTATCTCATGCGTACCACTAAATTGAGCAGTACCGGTTATTATTTGCACTTGGCGCTGTTTGGCCATTACTTTCAAACCACCGGTTAATTTTTTAACTACTCCATCCTTCCATTTACGTAATTTATCAATATCTATTTTTGATTTGGAAAAATTTAAACCAAAGGCATCCATTTCGGATACTTCTTCTACTACTTTAGCTGCGTGTAACAAAGCTTTAGAAGGGATACAACCCACATTTAAGCAAACACCACCTATATTTTCATAGCGTTCTACTAAGATTACTTTTTTTCCTAAGTCAGCAGCACGAAATGCAGCTGAATATCCCCCTGGACCACTGCCTATTACCACTACTTCAGTATTAATTTTACTCATCACTATTCTCCAATTACATAAGTAATAATGTTCTAATATCCGCCAAGCATTTTGTTAAATAAACCATAAAACGAGCTCCATCTGCTCCATCAACCACACGATGATCGTATGATAAAGATAAAGGAAGCATTAAACGAGGTTGCCATGTTTCCTGTTTATAAACTGGCTTGGTCATAATTCGAGATACCCCTAAGATTGCCACTTCAGGAGCATTAATGATTGGCGTAAATGCGGTACCACCAATACCCCCTAAACTAGAAATAGAGAAACTACCTCCCTGCATATCCGTAATCCCCAACCCTTTTTGACGGGCTTTTTGACTTACTTCCGCCAATTCTTTTGCTAAGGCTAATAATCCCTTTTGATCGACGTCTCGAATTACAGGTACGACTAACCCTTGCGGAGTGTCAACAGCGATACCTAAATGAAAATATTTTTTTAAAATCAGATTCTCCCCACTGGTATCTAATGAAGCATTAAAATGGGGAAATTTTTTTAATGCAGCCACTACTGCTTTCATAATAAAAACAATGGGAGTGATTTTAATATCCTGTCCGTCAATAGTTATTTGTTGTTGTTGACGAAAATCTTCCAGCTCAGTGATATCCGCTTCACCAAATTGAGTTACATGAGGAATACTCAGCCAATTGCGGTGCAAAGCACTGCCAGAAATTTTTTGAATTCGCGACAAGGGCTGGGATTCAGTTTTTCCAAATTTATTAAAATCTATTTGGGGACCCGATGGTATTGAAGATTGTTGTTTAACATACTCTTCAAGGTCTTCCTTCAATATCCGGTCTTTTGCTCCAGAGCCTTTTATATTATGTAAATCCACACTGAATTCTCTGGCTAAGCGTCGCACTCCAGGTCCAGCATGAATATCTTCTTTTTTAATGGGTTGACTTTCTGCTCCCAATTCTAATCTGGGCTCTGGTTTTGATTCTGTCTTTTGTTCTGTTGTCTTAGTTTTTTGTTCAGAACCTTCCGTTTGTGTTTCCATTTCTAAAATTAAATCACCCGCTGATACTTTATCACCTACTTTTACTATTATCTTCTTTACCAGTCCCGCATAAGGTGAAGGAATTTCCATTGTAGCTTTTTCACCTTCCAAGGTAATAAGCGAGGTCTCCTTATCAACGGTATCACCCTCTTTTACTAGCACTTCAACTACATTAACATGAGTAGCGGTTCCAATATCAGGCACCACTATTTTTTCTATTTGCTTACCCATTTCAAAAGTCTCCTTAGTAATTGTAAACCTTCATTTGCGTTTACACTGTAATTGGGGGAGGACGGTTCGGATTAATTTTCAATTTTTTGAGAGCGGCCATCAATTGCTCAGTTTTAAATTGACCCTGATCTGTTAACGCCTTCAATGCTGTATAAACAGCCATCTTGGCATCAACCTCAAAAAAATCTCGTAAAGCTTGACGTGTATCGCTACGGCCATAGCCATCTGTACCTAATACATAGTAAGGAGCCGAGATAGCTGCACGTATTTGATCAGCGAACAAACGAATATAATCTGTTGCTGCGATTACCGGAGCTGTACTTTGGCCTAAGCATTGAGCAACATAACTTTGTTTAGGTGGTTTATTCGGAAATAAGCGGTTGCTGCGCTCTACCAGATGTATATCACGACTTAATTCATTAAAACTGGTGACACTAAATATTTCTGCCGCCACCTCAAACTCTTCTGCTAAAATATCTGCTGCTTTAAGAACTTCACGTAAAATAGTTCCAGACCCTAATAAACGCACACGAAGTTTTGCGGTCTTTTTTCCAACCGTTTTAAGCAGATACATTCCTTTGATAATACCCGCTTCTCCTCCTGCTGGCATGGGCGGATGGGCATAATTCTCATTCATTAAGGTTATATAATAAAAAATATCCTCTTCCCTTTCATACATACGGCGTAACCCATCCTGAAAGATAACAGCCAATTCATAAGAAAAGGTAGGGTCATAAGAAACACAATTTGGTACTACTCCAAACATAAGCACATTGTGACCATCTTGATGCTGCAAGCCCTCTCCAGCTAAAGTAGTTCGTCCAGCGGTTCCTCCTAAAATAAAACCACGCGCTCGGCTATCCCCTGCAGCCCATACTAAATCTCCAAAGCGTTGATAGCCAAACATAGAATAATAGATATAAAAAGGTATCATGGGCAGTTTACTGACCATATAGGAGGTACCTGCTGCAATCCAGCTAGACATGGCTCCAGCTTCACTAATTCCTTCTTGTAATAATTGTCCAGTTTTATCCTCTCGATAATACATAAGCATATGCTGATCTTCTGGATGATAAAGCTGACCGAGCGGAGAATAAATACCCAATTGCCGAAAAAATCCCTCTAACCCAAACGTCCGCGATTCGTCAGCTAAAATGGGAACGATGCGGTCCTTGATATTTTTATCTTTCAGCAGTATGGATAAAATCCGCGAAAAACACATAGTAGTTGAAATTTCTCGATCATCAGTACCATTCAACAAGGTTCGAAAAGCTTCTAGAGAGGGAATTATTAAAGGGTGTGATTCAACATGACGGGTTGGCAAGTAACCACCTAATTTCTTTCTTTGTTGCTTTAAGTATTGAATTTCAGGACTATTTGCAGGGAGACGATAATAATCTAAAGTATTAATTTGCTCTTCCGTACACGACAGGTGAAAACGATCAGAAAAATTTTTTAAGCTTTCAGCATCAATTTTTTTCGTTTGATGTGTGGTATTTAACCCTTCTCCGGCTTTACCCATGCCATACCCTTTAACGGTTTTAGCCAAAATAACGGTAGGTTGACCTACATGATTAGAAGCGGCGTAATAAGCAGCATAAACTTTTTGCGGATCATGTCCGCCATCGGTAAGTGCTTTTAGCTCTGCATCGCTCATATCCGCCACTAACTCAAGTAATTCTGGATATTTCCCAAAGAAATTTGTTCGCAAGTAATCGCCGCCTTTAGCACTATAGTTTTGATATTCTCCGTCCCTTAATTCAGAAATTCTTTTGTGCAAAAAGCCTTTTTTATCTTTAGCAAACAGAGAATCCCATCCACTACCCCAAATTACTTTTATAACGTTCCACCCCGCGCCTCGAAACACACCTTCATATTCTTGAATAATTTGTCCATTTCCCCATACAGGTCCATCTAATCGCTGTAAATTACAATTTATGATAAAAATTAAATTATCTAACTTCTCTCTTGCGGCAATGTTAAGTGCACCTAAGGATTCAGGCTCCCCCATTTCTCCGTCCCCACAAAAAACCCATATTTTACGGTCATGGGTATCACGGCAACCCCTATTATGTAAATATTTCAGAAATTGAGCTTGATATATTGCCATTAACGGTCCTAAGCCCATAGAAACGACAGGGAACTGCCAAAAATGAGGCATTAACCAGGGATGAGGATAAGAAGACAAGCTCTTTTTATTAAATATCTCTTGCCGAAAATGTTCTAAATGCTCCTCTTCTAAGCGACCTTCTAAAAAAGCTCGGGCATAAATGCCGGGACTACCATGACCTTGAAAGAAAACTAAATCGCCATCTTGATTCTCATTGGGAGCACGAAAAAAATAGTGTAATCCAACTTCAATCAAGGTGGCGCTAGATGCATAGCTAGCAATGTGCCCACCTAATTCAGGTTTTTTTTTCCCAGCACGCATTACAATCATAATCGCATTCCACTGCATAATAGAGGTGAGGCGTTTTAACATCACTCCATCATCAGGTAACTTAGCCTCTATCGCAGCAGGAATGGAGTTCAAGTATGGAGTTATACAACCACTTGCAATGTTCACTCCGGATTGTTGAGCTTTAGCAAATAATTGTTTTAATATAAATTCAGCACGTTCCGTACCTTCAAATTTAATTACAGATACCAATGCATCCAACCATTCTTTTGTTTCTATAGCATCCTCATCTGACACAATAGATTCTACTTCATTCGTCATAAGTTTTTGATCCTATTTTTTAACCGACCCAAAATGCGATGGTAATTAAACCTATAATGACTAACCAAAGGAGCAAAGTACGATCAATTAAATAAACGGTATCCTCACGAAACTGCTCAATGTTATCTTCACTCAAGGTCAAAGCAGCCATTCCCCACTCTGCTGCTTGTAGCTGATCAGTACGAATACCCTGCCATAATTGAGGCAACCATAATTTAATCACTCTAGCAAAATGCCCCATCAAGGCATAACTTAAACCAAGCAAACGCAAAGGAATCCAATCTGAAAAGACCACGTAATTTAGCGGCTGTTAGCAACAAAAGAGGATTCCCTTCGGCAGCTAAAAAGACATAAAGGCTAATCACCACAGTATATAACATCAAACCGAATGGTCCAAATATTACAAACCAAAAAATTACTGCAAACATGCGTTGATAGGTTAAAATAAATAATTCAGAAACCGTAGCTAAACTGTAAGGTTTTTTCACCAAATCACGCCCATCAAAACAAACCCAAAATAAAATTACACTTAATACATAGTAAGTTATAATTCCCAGCAAATAGTATACCAAAGTGAACAATAAACTAACTAAAATGACTATAGGGATCACAATTGCTAGAATCGTCATCCAGGTGTGCGCTTGAGTTAATTTTTCAATTCGAGGAATTATCCATCGAAAATAAGACTCATACCAATATAATTGATAAGCGTAGCGATCGAATAAAACAACACGATGTAATGCCAAACATATTAGTATGATAGAAATCGCCATTGCCCTCTCTCCATTTGTTAAATAAAATAAAAATCCCCGCAGCAAATTGCGGCAAATAAATCTAATCTCTACGTAACCGATCTGATAAAGCTAAAGGAGTAGGAAATTTAATCACTACCCAATACGATGAAGCTATGAACGATAAAATGGCTGTTGCTTGAATTAGATTGACAGTAATTTCACTTATAAGATGATAATCCAAACCCATATAAGCAATTATTAGTGAAAACTCACTAATTTGTCCTAATCTTACACCCACTTCCCAGGCAACATTCTTATTTTCACCTACACGCTGCAATAACCAATTATATGTAGCTGTTTTTATAATTAACAGTAGGAAGGCCAATATCACAGCGGGAAAAATGACTTTAGTTAGATAATTCAAATTAAATAGTGCTCCCACAGAAAAGAAAAAAATCACTAAGAAAAAATCGCGTACTGGTTTTAAGCTCTCTGCGATATAAAAAGCGATGGGGCTAGCAGCTAAACTTATCCCAGCGATGAACGCTCCTATTTCTGGGGAAAGTCCAAAAAGAATTGCTAATTGTGCCATCGCTAAGCACCAGGCAATCGCCAACAAAAACAAATACTCCTTAATACGGTTAAATTTAGCTAGTAAGCGCTGCAAAAAAAATCGCTCTACCACATAAGCAAAAAGTAATAGCGCTGGCAATCCAAAAACCACTAAACTTACGTCTACCAGTATATTACCAGAAGCTGCCATGGCTCGAAGAAGTATTAACACCATAATTGCCAATAAATCTTGTAATAACAATATGCTTATCATAATTTCACCAGTATGCTGGTGATGCAAAATAGTTGTCGGTAATAATTTAATTCCTATGATGGTACTAGAGAACATCATTGCTGCGCCGAGCACAAAGCATTCATTTACAGAATAACCAAATATCCAGCCAATTCCCCAACCCACACCCGCAAAAATTAGAGAACTGATTACTCCAATTGTGCTCACTTGCTTTATCATATGAAAAAGCTTTTGCGGAGGTAAGTGTAGGCCCAACAAAAATAACAAGAAAAGGATTCCTACATCACCCACATGGCGGACTAATTGCGAATCATTGATTAATTTTAATCCCCAAGGACCTAATAAAATGCCAAGAAATATATAGGCAACTAACATAGATTGACGGGTTAATAATGCTAAAGAGGAAAATAGCGCGGCACCTACAAAGATAAGGAATAGAGAAAAAATCAATTGATGTTCATGCATGAAGTCATTTTAACATTTTATTGAAAATTTTTCCTAGTATAAATATTATCAACATGTTTATATATACATGCATAAGGCAATAATTTAAATAAGTTTTTATTTTTGGGAAAAATTATTATAAAATGCTTTTTGCTATTTTATGAACCGTTCAATATTTTAGGAGAAGGATAATGCTAGCTAAAAAAACAATAACAAAACGTTTAGCAACGAAAAATACAACTGTTGCACGTTTGCAAAAAGAGTTACAAGATGTGAAAAAAAAATGGCGTGACGCGATAAAAGCGGCGTCAAAAGCCAAAAAACAGTTCTCTACAACACTGGCTGAAGAAAAAAATAAATTTAAAAAAATGATTGCTGAATTTAAAAAAAGCGCTACGCCAAAAACTAAAGCAAAAAAGAAGGCTCCAAGTAAAAAAAAATCAATTTCTAAAACTGTAACCAACTCCCTAAAAAAAACTAAAAGAAAGCTGCCCCTCAAAAAAACCCCATAAAATGATCTAATTTTTGAATAATTCCATTTACGAAGTGAGCTATTACTGTTTTTTTGTTTAAATAAAAAGCAAGTAAGCGTTCACAAAGTTTAATTTGCTGACACAGAAAGCCCAATTTTATTCCGCGCAATTTAGCGCGGGATATTTTGTTTATCCTTTTTGAGAATCCTCTAACGCTTTCGAATTCAGTTGGCGAACTTGCTCTATAAGATCTACTAATTCATTGTAGTTTAGTGCCCCTGAGTCAGCAAAAACCATAACACGATGACGTAAAATCATGATTGCAGGAACGGATTTGACCAAAAACTCCATAGCCAATTCTTTTTGTTCATCCACATCGATATTAGCAAAGATAATATCTGGATAACGTTTTGCTAACTGATAAATCACTTTGTTAAAAGATCGGCAAGGAACACACCATTTTGCCCAAAAATCTACTACCACTATTTCATTTTTTGAGATTACTGCGTCAAAGTTTTGCTGAGTTAAAGCAAGAATATTTTTAGTTTCGGAATTCAATATCGTCATTAATCGTTCTCGCACTTCCTCTACGCTACCTTGCGCTGACACTTGATAAAAATGTGGGGCAAGTTTATCTCCTGTGTATGCCAATTGTTGATAATAAGTAATAAGCAGCTTTGTTTGCTCATGATAAACGGCTAAACGTTTACGCACTGTGTCTTCAACGTCATCCTGACGTTGAACTAAAGGTTCATTGGTAAGATCATCAAAACCAGCTATTTTAGGAGGATGATATAAACGATGATAAACCCTTCCTGATGAGTAATGAACTAAACGGCCACTCATTCTTTCTACTATAACGTTATCATCCACTTGCAATTCAATTACATAATCTAAATGAATATTTTCTTCCCTTAAAGCTTCTGCTTGGCGTAATGTGCGCGGAAAGCCATCTAATAAAAAACCCTTTTGACAATCCGGTTCCGCGATTCTCTGCTTCACTAATTCAATGATAACCGCATCTGAAACTAAATTTCCTTGATCCATGATCGCTTTGGCTGCCAATCCCAAAGCACTTTGAGCTTCTACCGCAGCACGAAGCATATTTCCGGTCCGAAATTTGCGGAATGTGAAAACTCTCAGCAATAAAATGAGCCTGTGTTCCTTTCCCTGCTCCTGGAGGGCCCAATAAAATAATCCGCATAACTAATTATCTCCTACTAAAGTAATTCTGACCATTGGAAAGTACGCAGCATAGCTATCGTTGTAATCCAGAAAAACTTGTGTTTGACAGCTGGACTTCACTGGAAAGTATGAGACCCCACTTGAGCTATGTTCAAGTCCCCGTGTCTGTATTTTACCCACAGTTTGCTAACAGCTTTTCGCTGTCTACCTCTACCCTCACTCTACCACTGTCAGATACTACAATAGCTGCACCATAATGGTCCGGTTTCTGTAATGGGCAATAATAAAAGCTACCGCGTTGCCCCAAAGTAAAGCCGCTAGGTGCAAATTTCAATTCTTGATTATAACCTAAACTACTTCTCCACAATAGACGATCACCCAATGGTAAGGCAGGGAAAGTTCGCATTATTTTTTGATTTTGATCGGACTGAATAAATTGTCCTGCCTGCCAACTGCCATCGCAATGTTGGCGATCTACGCTGCCACAAAAAATGATCACCTCATCTCGTGCAATGGCACTGCTGCGCGCAGCTTGAATTGCAGTAACAATTTGATCAACTATACGCCTGGTGTTATTTTCAAGCAATAAATGATGATAAATGGGGATAGCAATCAACAATAAGACTAACCCCATGGCTAAAGCGAGTAGCAGCTCCAACAGGCTAAAACCAAACTTCAAAATTATTCCCAATTGCTAGGCTCTTGATATAATGTTGGCCATATTCGCACCAATTTAATGGTATTTTGACTCACTCGCACAATTTCCATAGGATAACCGGCGATACGCACACCCACTCCTGCTGGTGGTATCATTTCTAAAAATTCAATGATCAATCCACTTAAAGTACGAGGTCCTAGAGAAGGTAGTTTCCACTCTGTAATCCGAACTAAATCACGTATATCCACACTGCCATCTACTAAAAAACTTCCATCTTTTTGGTTAATAACCAAATGACTAATATCATCAACTTCTCTAGTAAATTCACCAACAATTTCTTTCAAAAGATCTTGAATCGTAATTAAGCCTTGAATATCGCCGTATTCGTCTACTACTAAACCAATCATTTTCTGTTGGTGCCGAAAATTTAGCAGTTGTTGATTAGCAGTAGCTTCTTTAGGGACGAAATAAGCTTCCTCGATTGAAGCCAACAATTCCTGCTTAGTTATAGGGCCATTACGCAAAGTGATTAATACTTTTCGCAAATCTAAAATACCTTCAAGATGGTTGATATCTTCATGAAATACTGGAACAAAACTATGCTCACAAGCATACAATTGCTGTAAAATCACCTCCAGATTTTGATCCAGATCGATTGCAAAAATTTCATTACGAGGAACCATTATATCTTCGACTGTCACTTTTTCTAAATCCAGTATTCGCAACAAGGTTTTTCTATAATTAGGAGAGATTTTTTCCTTTGCTTCGTGGATTAAACTTCGTAATTCGTCAACAGTCAAAGCTTCTAGACGGGATACATTTAACTTCACCCCAAATAACCGCAAAATCCCATTAGCAATCCCATTCACTAACCAAACTAAAGGGTAAAATGTCTTCAATAAAATTTTTAGCATCACGGAACAAGGCCAGGCGACTCGCTCAGGATAAAGAGCAGCCAAAGTTTTGGGGGCAGTTTCTGCAAAAATGAGTATTACCAGAGTTAATAATAAAGTCACCAGCGCTATTCCAGCATCACCAAAGTAATGCGAAGCCATAAGTGTTGCAACTGCAGAAGCAAGTATGTTAGCAAAGGTATTACCAATCAATATAACGCCTAGTAACCGATCGGGTCGGTCTAATAACTCAATAATGCGGTTAGCACCTTTGTCGCCTTTACGAGCTAAATGCCTTAATCGATAACGATTCACAGACATCATCGCTGTTTCACTTGCCGAAAAAAACACAGAAAATAAAACTAACACCAGCAAAAAAAATAATAGCAGGAGATACTTCGTAGACATTTAATGAAAAACACCAAAAATAATTTCACTACCAAAATAAATGACGATTAACAGCAACACTCCCCATAAAGTAGAATAGATGGCGGGTCGTCCACGCCATCCACGCCAATATCGACCCACGAGAAGCATTAAAAAAATCAACCAAGCTGCAACAGTCAAAATTGTTTTTTGAATAAGAATAGTATTCTTCCATAACATATTCTGATAAAAATATAAACCTGTAGTCAAAACTACGGTTAGCAAAACAAACCCCCAACTATTTACTTGAAATAATAAACATTCCAATGTTTCTAAAGGAGGAATTTTTTCAATCCAAGATCCGGAATGTTTATAACGCAATAATCTTTCTTGCAAAGCAAGCAATAAAGCTAATAACCCTGCTATAAATAACACACAAAACGTTAATATTGAAAATATGCGATGAAATAATGACTGGGGAACATAGTGAACACTTATATGCCATTCTGGGAAAAAAACTACACTTAAAATTGATAATCCGGCCATAATAAATATAAACCCAGCTAATAATTCTAGTGATTTTTTTAATATCATGACCCAAATTAGCAATGCAAGTAGCCAACTTAATAACGACAATAAGTTTAAAAAAGTAAGATTTTGTCCATTATGAACCTGAAGCCATGAATGTAACAAAACACCATGGAATCCAATTGCAATTAAACTTATCCCGAATAACCATTGCTTTATATACGCAAATTGCTTAGAAGAGCATAGCTGACTTACGCCTGCAAGAAAGTAGCATAAAGGTGTAATAATCAGAAGCCACATAGCCACATGGATATATTCTCAACAGAAACATAAGTGTTCACGGGGTTTAATTTGCCAACACAGAAAGCCCAATTTCATGAGCAATCACATTGAACCAGGTTTATTATAAATTCGTACCCCTATAATGATTATTTTTCAGTATAATACAACCTAGAGCATAAACACAATATTCGCTATAATAAGCCCGCAGTCACATTCATTAGACCTGCAAGATATATTAAAGAGTGTAACGCCACTATTGATACCAACTATTAGCGAGATTTATATGTTTAACCAGCTTAGCGATCGTTTATCTCAAACAATTAAAAATCTTCGTGGCTTAGGCCGATTAACTGAAAATAATATAAAAGAAGCCCTTGATCAAGTGCGTAAAGCATTGCTTGAAGCTGATGTTGCTCTTTCTGCTGTGCAACAATTTATCGATGACGTACGCGATAAAGTAATTGGGCAAGCCGTTATTGGCAAAACCCAGCCAGGGGAAACATTTATTAAACTCGTTCAAGATGAGCTGGTTCACTTACTAGGAGATGTCCAGTCAGAAATTAATTTACAGGTTCCAGCACCTATCGTTTTCTTAATAGCAGGGTTACAAGGATCTGGGAAAACCACTACAGTAGCTAAATTAGCTCACTGGTTACAGATAATGAAAAAAAAATCGGTTATGGTGACCTCTACTGACATCTATAGACCCGCCGCTATCGAACAACTGGCTATTTTGGCAGGGCAAGTGGGAGCACAATTCTCTTCGAGCAACCCCACAGATTCACCTTCACAAATTACACAACGCGCAATTGACCAAGCCAAAAAACAATTTGTCGACGTATTAATTATTGATACCGCCGGCCGCTTACATATTGATGAAGTTTTAATGGCTGAAATTCGTCAAATTAGCGAAATCGCTCTTCCAACAGAAACATTATTAGTAGTAGACAGTATGATAGGCCAAGATGCGGCAAATATAGCTAAAACCTTCAATGAAAATTTAACCCTAACAGGGGTAATTCTCACTAAGATTGATGGGGACGCAAGAGGAGGAGCAGCTCTATCCATGCGCATCCTCACCGGAAAGCCTATTAAATTTATAGGTGTGGGGGAGAAGATAGATGCCTTAGAACCTTTTCATCCTGATAGAGTTGCCGCACGCATTTTAGGCATGGGAGATATTGTTAGTTTAGTTGAAGAAGCACAACAAAAAATAGATAAAGGACAAGCGGCTAAGATTGCTAAAAAACTTCAAAAGGGACAAAGGTTTGATTTTAATGATTTTCTTTCTCAGCTACTACAAATGAAAAAAATGGGAGGAATACAAGCTTTAATGAGTAAGTTACCCATGGGTGGCCAGATTCCAAAAGCCAAAGAAGCTTTGTTAGATGAAAAATCATTAACAAAAATGGAAGCTATCATTAACTCTATGACGGAAAAAGAGCGTATGTTTCCTGCTTTATTAAACCAATCACGCAAAAATCGTATTACTCAGGGATCCGGAACAACGATCCAAGATCTTAGTAAATTACTTAAGCAATTTGCCCAAATGGAAAAAATGTTAAAACGTTTTAAGGGCAACAAAATGATGAAACGGATGCAACAAATGCAAAACCAATTACCACCCGAGTGGCGAGACAAGTTTTGATAGACTAATGAGTTCACGCCAATGCAAGGCGTGTTGATTTCAAGAAGCGGAGTTTACATGCGAGTAAATGAGCACCGGAGAAAGCAACACAACGCAGCAGTAGGCCAAAAGACGAAGGTTTCGAAAGAAGTCTAATGAGCACAATTAAAAAAATTTATCTAGGCTAATCGACGGCCTTTCTTTTCTTTGTAAAAGAATCTACAATAGACGATTTTATGAAACATTTAATGAGGTAAAAATTCATGGTAGTTATTCGTTTATCCCGCGGAGGAGCAAAAAAAAATCCTTTTTATCATGTGGTTGTGGCAGACAGACGCTGTCCCCGGGATGGTCGTTTTATTGAGCGTATTGGGTATTTCAATCCAGCTGCTAAAGGAAAGTCTTCTCGCATGCTCCTTATTAAAGAGCGAGTTGATCATTGGCTTGGCCAAGGGGCACAACCCTCTGACTGTGTAGCCAACTTAATCAAATTATCCACTCAAAATCCGCAAGAATAGTTCTGCGGAGGCGCTGCTCTGAAAAACATTATTGTTGGACAGTTCGGCCAAACTTTTGGTCTGCTCGGTTGGTTAAAAGTTCACTCTTATACAGATCCTCCAGAAAATATTTTTGAATATTTACCTTGGCAAATGCATCACAATGGATTATGGCAAACTGTAAATTTGGAAGCTATGAAACATCAAGGATCTCACATAATTGTAAAATTAAAAGACTGCCAAACCATAGAACAAGCACGTACTTATGTGAATAATCCTATTGCAGCTAATCGCAGTCAATTTGTAGAGCTTCCTCAAGGAGACTATTATTGGGTAGACCTTATTGGTTTGAATGTGATTAATCATCAAGGTATAGAATTAGGAATTGTAGATCATCTATTTGAAACTGGCGCGAATGATGTACTGGTCGTACAGGGAAAAAAGCGCCACCTATTACCTTACACTGCAGAAGTAATTCAATCTATTAATCTCAAACAAAAAATTATATTGGTCCAATGGGATATTGATTTTTAAATAAAGATAAACTGTTCTATATCATGCAAATTCACATTGTCACTTTATTTCAAGAGATGTTTCAAGCCCTAAATTACGGTATTGTTGGCCGGGCATTAAAAAATCATTTGTTAACATTACACTTTTGGAATCCACGGCAATTTACTAACGACTCTTACTCCACAATAGATGATCGCCCCTATGGAGGAGGACCCGGGATGGTCATGAAAGTCACCCCCATACGTCAAGCCATTCACGCCGCTAAAAATCTTCTCGGAAAAAAAACCCCTGTTTTTTACCTTTCTCCCCATGGTAAACAACTAACCCAAGCCAGTATTATCTCCTTTCTTAAAATGGACAAACTAATATTATTAGCTGGACGTTACGAAGGAATAGATCAGCGTTTAATTGATAATGATATAGACGAACTATGGTCAATTGGTAATTATGTAGTCAGTGGTGGAGAACTGCCTATTATGATTTTAATTGATGCTATGACTCGGCTCTTGCCGGGAAGGTTTAGGGAATCCCCATTCAGCTCAGCAAGATTCTTTTTATAATGGCTTGTTGGACCATCCCCACTATACTCGACCGATCGAAATTGATGGTCAAGAGGTGCCACCTATCCTATTAAGTGGCGATCATCAAGCCATTTTACGCTGGCGACGCAAACAAGCATTAAAAAACACTTGGCAAATGCGTCCAGATTTGTTAAAAATAACAAATCTTAGCAAAGAAGAAAAAAGGCTGCTAGATGAAATTATCTGTGAGCCGAAATCATCACTTGAGGAATAGAAAATGCAAAATAAGATCGTTCAACAATTTGAACACGAATACCTTAAAGAAAAAAGATTTCCAGATTTTTCTCCTGGGGACTTGTAGTTGTTCAAGTAAAAGTAGTTGAAGGGAATCGTGAACGGCTCCAAGCGTTCGAAGGAACAGTCATTGCAAAACGCAATCGTGGATTAAATTCAGCTTTTACAGTACGTAAAATCTCTCATGGCGAAGGCGTGGAAAGAGTTTTTCCTTTCCATAGCCCGATGATTGATAGCATCCAAGTTAAACGCCGTGGGCAAGTACGCCGTGCTAAATTATATTATTTACGCCAGTTAGAAGGTCGTAAAGCTCGTATTAAAGAAAAATTATAAAATTACTTATAAATACCCACAAGCAAGCCTCAGGAAATAAGTTAACTTGAAAATGTAGGAGTAGCACTATGAGATTTAAGTTTTTTTCCAGAGCACTCTTAGGCGGAACTGGCAGCGTTTGGTGCTCTATCATGCCCATAAAAGATTTCATCCTACAGAGTCTAACACACAAAGAGCAATAATATTTTCCTCAGGATTAGTGCTTAATTTGAGTCACGAAGCTACTTACCAAAAATATAATAAGCTATATCAATCTATTCACGGTAAACCATTAGATCCTACACGTATAATGCCTAATTTGCTTAAATTTGATGAAGAATTTGCCGCCGGAAGGCGTACCACAAAAGACTTTGTGCATTTTATGCGTAGTGAATTAGAAATGAATGAAGAACAGGCTACCGATGAGCAAATTATTGCAGCCTGGAACGCAATGCTAGGCGATCTAAGTGATCCACAACTATTAAAACGCATTAAAGATATTGAAAACTTATTAGCCCAACATCAAACAAGTCTCTATCTTTATTCACGAACTAATGAAGAACATGAAAAACAATTTCAGTCATTATTAGGAAAAGGTAAGGTCGCTACGACTTGTAAACTAGGCATACCTAAACAGCAGATCCCACCTCGGATTATAAAAGACCATAAAATTACCCAAGCCTGCCTTATAGTGGGCGAAAGCGCTAGTCCTTTCCCTGCCGTAAGGGAACGCGATAATGCTTTTAATAAAGCCACGATAGACACTCTTGCAAAATCAGTTAGCGGTGTGGCTCTAACTGTCGTTGAGCAACCACCCAATCAACATTTATTAAACAGCATACAAAAATGCCTTAAATCTTTCAAACAAGAAGAGGCAGAAGAAAAAGTACAGAGCTTTAAACTCTAAAAAATTGCTCATAATATTTAGTAAAATATCAGGTGTCATGAATAATAATTACCAAGCAGTTATATCTTCCCCGATCGGCCAATTGGGTATATGTACTACTAGTACTCATTTAACTTCAATTCATTTCCTCATTACGCCTACATCCTTACAAACTCCTAATACCACCATTGCTCTTGAAACCAGTAAACAATTACAAAATTATTTTTACGACCCCCTTTTTGTTTTTAATCTTCCCTATTTAATTAAAGTCAGTACATTCAAAGAAGAAGTGTTAAAGTTGCTGAGACAAATCCCAGTTGGTGAAACTCGTTCTTACGGTGATATTGCTATGCAATTAAATACCAGCCCACGCCCTATTGGAGGAGCCTGTCGTAGCAACCCCATTCCTATTGTGATCCCTTGCCATAGAGTCATAGCCAAAAATCATCTAGGAGGATTTAATGGAGCACGCCACGGGACTTTTCTAATAATTAAGCAGTGGTTGTTACACCACGAATCGCAGCTCAACTTACTTTAGGTGATAGAGAAACGGTTTGCCTATTCGGAATATAAATAGCTATAACAGAGGCCGATAATAACGCCAAGGGCAGAAAACTTAATGCACCTTGGAATTGCTCTACACTATAATGACCCATGCTATGATGACTTAGTAAAGATAGCAAGAAACCAGATACGGGCTGCAATATAGGTGCGCTACCAACTGAAAGCATATTAACAAAACCTACACTAGTAGAACGCATATGGCTTGGAGCGATTTCATTGGCAATAACAAAAGTTAAAACATAACTGCTACAAGAGAAACCAAGCAAAAACATTAAACTTCCTACAAAAACTATAGACAGATGAGGAAGATAAAGTACCAAACTGATTAATCCTGCAGAAATCAACGCACCAATTACCATTATCCAGCGACGACAGATAAAACGGCTATCGATCCAGCCAATAAAAGGTCCACCCAATGCAATTCCAATAAATACTAAATTACAAACAAATGCCGCTGTTGGTAAACTCAGCTGATGCGTCGCCTGCATAAAAGGCACGCCCCACAAGGATACAAAAACTGTAACAATACTAAACATTAATCCTGAGTAAAATCCATTCCCCCATGCTCGCTTGTTTTTTATTAAGACCTTGATATCTTGCCAAAAATTTATTTTAAAGTGAGAGGAAGGGAGCATAGCTTTTCCACGCGGCCCATCACGCACAACAAGCCACAATAATATTGAAATTATAACTGCAATAATAGCAGCTCCCCACATACATCGGCGCCAACCCATATGTATTACCAAATACGCCAGGAGAGAACCACCAAAAACACCACCAAACATTCCAATCGTTTCAGCCACAGCTACCATTATTGCAAATCGTCGAATGGGAAACCAACGTGCTATTAAACTCAGCGACCCCACAAAAGCAAAAGCTGCGCCTCCTCCCATTAGCAAACGTCCGATTACTGCAAAATCTAAGCGAGTTGAGATGGAAAATAGCCAACAACCTAATCCACATACAGCGGCGCCTAAGGTTAATAAAAGTCTAGGCCCATAACGATCTAATAGTGCTCCAACAGGAGCTTGTAAAGAAACGTAAATATAGTAATAAGTACTAGCCAATACACTAGCGCCAAGACCGGTTAATGAAAAACTCTGCATTAAACCGCCAACAATTTCTGCAGATGATAATTGCAAAAAAAATTGAAATAATAAAAATAGGGCTGAAACTGACCAAACTATCCAAGCCAAATAATTCTGGTCAATACGGAAGGGAGATATTAATAAACGCTTTGTCATAAAACCAAATTTGTGGGGGAAAGTACTTTTTTAAGTTGTCGCATATAAAATATTACAGTAAACTACACCATGAATTCCAGTTATTCATCATTGTCGCAACAATTACGTCAACATTTTTCTTCCGAAAATAATTGCCAAGTTCAATGGCATGCAGCATTAAATGGGACATGTTTATCCTTAATAGAAGACTTAAGCATCATTCAAGTAAGTGGCGCTCAAGCATCCACCTTTCTCCAAGGACAACTTACCTGTGACATCCGCACCTGCATTCCTGGTCAAATGCAACTAGGTGCTTGTTGTGATCATAAAGGGCGTATGCTAGCCAACTTTTGGGTATGGTCTGCAGAGGGAAATTATTACCTTCTACTACCGAGCACTATGCTGACTCTAATTTTGGATCATCTCAAAAAATATGCCACTTTTTCCAAGGTTGAACTTACCCAAAAAACGGACTGGGTTTTCTTGAATTACTCAAGCTTAGAGCTTACCTGTCTAATGGATTCCTCCATTCATCAGTTAGCTCAAGGTGCTATTGCCTCAGTAACACAACCTGCGCATCGTCTCTTTTGGGTAGTAGGACCAATAGAAAATTTGTTGACAGTATGTCAAAAATTAACCAAAATTGCAACTTTTGTAAACGATGAAATACGCCAATTTTTAATGATTTTATTTAAGTTCGTTTACTTACAACCAGCTACTAGTGGTCTATTTTTACCTCAAATGATTAATTTAGAGAGGCTGGGGGGAGTGAGCTTTACCAAGGGTTGCTATCTTGGACAGGAAGTGGTCTCCAGAACCCAATATTTAGGTCAACTTAAGCGTCATATTTATGAATTACATTGTCTATCTGAGAAAAAACCAATTATTGGTGATATTCTAAAGAACATGCGAGGCGAAACCGTAGGGCATATAACCGCTGTAAGCCTAGATCCTGAGCAAGGCTATCGAGTATTAGCTGTTATCCAAAATCATGCCACCTCTCATGAGTTGGTTTATCCACCAGCACAACAGATCCGATTAATACAAGTTGCCTAAAATACTTTAGGCTTCTTTTTGACGCAATAATGGAAATAAAATAACCTCACGTATAGAAGCACAATCTGTAAATAACATTACCAGTCGATCAATACCAACACCTTCACCCGCGGTAGGAGGTAAACCATACTCCAAAGCTAAAATATAATCTGCATCGTAACTCATCGCCTCTTCATCACCTTCTTTGCGTGCTTGTGCTTGCTGCTGAAAACGACGAGCTTGATCTTCAGGGTCGTTTAACTCAGAAAATCCATTAGCTAATTCTCGTCCCGCAATATAAAGTTCAAAACGGTCAGTAACAAATGGATTAAGGTCATTCGCTCGCGCCAATGGAGAAACCTCTGTTGGATATTCTGTAATAAAAGTAGGTTGGATAAGTTTTTCTTCCACTAACGTTTCAAACAATTCACTTTGAATTTTACCTAACCCAGCACTATCAGGAACAGCAGAATTGTAACGACGTGCAATCTCACGCGCCTCATTGATATCTTCCAACTGTGTTGCAGTAATTTCTGGACAATATTGCAAAATGGCTTCCTTAAGCGTCAAGCGTTGAAAACGCTGACTTAGATCAATTGACATCCCTTGATAGGAAAGTTTTAATGAACCCAAAATCTTGCTGGCCAAGTGTCGCAACATAGTTTCAGTAAACTCCATCATCGCATGATAATCCCAGTAAGCTTGATAAAATTCCAACATGGTAAATTCGGGATTATGGCGAGTGGAAATTCCTTCATTACGAAAATTACGGTTAATTTCGTACACCTTTTCAAAACCACCTACCACTAAACGTTTTAAATATAATTCTGGAGCAATGCGTAAAAACAATTCCATATCCATTGCATTGTGATGAGTTTTGAATGGCTTTGCAGTCGCACCTCCTGGTTGTGGCTGCATCATTGGGGTTTCCACCTCAATAAAACCATGACTGTCTAAAAATTGACGCAACTCAGCCACTACTCGTGATCGAACTTGAAAGATATGTCTTGAATCTTCATTAACCAACAAATCTAAATAGCGTTGACGCGAACGCTGCTCTTGATTGGCTAAACCATGAAATTTATCGGGCAAAGGACGTAATGCTTTTGACAACAGGTATAAACTATTAACCTTAATTGATAGTTCACCCGTTTGCGTTCTAAACACTACGCCACTTGCACCGATAATATCCCCCAAATCCCACGTTTTAAAATCAGCATAAACCCCTTCTGCCAAATTATCTCGGGCAATATAAAGCTGTATACGACCCGACATATCTTGTAAATGGACAAAACTTGCCTTGCCCATTAGACGTCGAGTCATCATTCGACCGGCTAAAAGAATTTGTTCAGTTTGTATAGCTAAAGCTTCATCATCCCAGTTCACAAATCGTTGTAGTATCTCCTTGGCTAACGAATTGCGCGTGAACTTATTAGGATAAGCAGGTCCTTTTTTCCGCAAAGTTTGTAGCTTGGCCTTGCGTAGCAATATTTGTTCATTAGATTCTTCTACAATCACTTTTTTCTCAACTTGGTCTAAAAATTATAAATTTTACACACCTTCTTTCAAACTCGCTATAATAAATTGATCTAAATCACCATCCAACACCGCTTGAGTATTCGAAGTTTCCACTTTAGTGCGTAAATCTTTAATACGAGCGGCATCTAAAACATAAGAACGTATTTGGCTACCCCAACTAATTGCAGATTTTCCTTCTTCTAAAGCTTGCAACTCGGCTTTTTTCTTTTGTTGTTCCATCTCATACAATTTAGCCTTCAATTGCTTCATAGCTTGAGAACGATTTTTATGTTGAGAACGATCGCTTTGACATTGCACAACAATTCCGCTAGGTAAATGAGTCAAGCGGACCGCTGAATCCGTTTTGTTAACATGTTGCCCACCTGCTCCACTAGCTCGGTAAGTGTCGGTACGAATATCTGCAGGATTGACTTCTATCTCAATTTCTTCAGAAATTTCAGGTGAAGCAAAAACTGAAGCAAAAGAAGTATGTCGCCGATTACCCGAATCAAATGGAGATTTTCGTACTAAACGATGCACTCCCGCTTCTGTACGTAACCAACCAAAAGCGTATTCCCCTTCCACATGGATTGTCGCGCTTTTAATTCCAGCAACTTCTCCAGGGGAAAGCTCAACAATAGTGGTTTTAAATTCATGTTGATCGCACCAGCGTAAATACATGCGCAATAACATTTCAGCCCAATCTTGGGCTTCAGTTCCTCCTGAACCGGAATTTATTTCCAGATAGGTATTATTGGGATCCATGGGGTTAGAAAACATACGCTGGAACTCTAACTTTTCAATTTGAGTACACAGCTTTTCTACGTCATCAGCAACTGTTTGTAGCGACTCTTCATCTCCCTCAGCTTTAACCAATTCCAACAAATCACGTGTTTCTTGCAAAGATTTACTCAGTTGATCACAAAGTTGCACCACGTGCTCAAGTTGGGCACGTTCACGACCTAATTCTTGGGCTTGGGTTGGATCTTGCCAGATATTTGGATCTTCTAGCTCCATTTGCACTTTGCGCAAACGCTGAAATTTTTTCTCATAGTCAAAGATACCCCCGTAAGGATTGCGTGCGAATTTCTAAATCCGTTAAAGCTTCAAATAGGGGGTTAGTTTCTAACATATATTTTCTCTAGTTAATAAACCATTATTATAGATTATAATAGCAATTCAGTTAATAATGAACAACAAACGGCCATAAATCATATGTTTTCTCTAATTAAATTAATCTTTTTATTATTTATTGCCATACCTCCAGTTTTGGCGGATACCAGCGTTATGAATTCTTCTGCAATAGAGTCAAACATAAAATTTTTATACACGGCTGCCAACAAAGACGAATACCGTTTAAGCATAGTACTTTTAGCAAGTGCACAACAAGGTGATAGAGAACTTTATCATAAAGTCTTACCAGAAATGCAAACTGCACTTAATCATTTACCAAAATCATCTCAATCAAATACTTATAAAGCATGGCTCTTAGGGCGTGTTCTTTTAGCTTCTACGAGCATGAATGATAAAAAAACAACTAGAGTAATAAAACGCCGGTTAGAACAACTTTTACATAATAATGTTACTCCAAAAGATGCTTTTGCTGCTTGGGGATGGGGGTACTTGGCAGGATCCGATAAAGAAGAACATGAAAAAATCAAAAATACCCTTCTAAGTGCTGCATTGGCTATTAGAAAAAAACCTGATGCCTTGTGGGCTTGGGTGTTAATTTTACAGTCGTCGGCTCAGGCACAAGATAAACTAACTTATGTTTATGCTATCAACCAAATTAAATCCGCTACCGGACAAAACTCAATAAGTAAAGGCTTATCGAGTATTGACTACCCTGCATGGGCATTGGCAATAACCTATCTTGCAGCAGTTAAAATGGAAGATCATAAACTTCGTGAGGAACTAGAAAAACCCGTTTTAGTATTTATCTATGCTGCGCAAAAAACAGCAAAATTAAAAGATGAAAAAATAGCTTACGGCGCCACAGCAGAAGCAACATTGGCCCAACTTAGTCTTACTCAAGCAAAATTGATACTTGCTAAACGAGGTAATAACTCCGCCCTCCATGGCAATCGCATTGAACCAGGTAACGTTCATTAACGAGTCAATCTTGAACGAAAAATCTCCTCAAAATGCTCACATACTACGTGTATGCTCCGCTTTCTCGTCGATTTTTCGCTCAACCTTGTCTCATTACTGAACGTTTTCATGCAGTCAAAGTTTCAATGCGTTTGCCATGCTCAGCCCTCTAACATAGAACCCACTATCATCCAAAACAGCTCACCATTTCGGGCCACTTGTGTGCTTTAGAAACACTGCCAGACCAAATCTTTGTGCTACAAATATTACGACTGCTTGCAAACCCATAGAATTGTTAAACGTATAGTTGATTCTTTTTTTGTATACGACTATAATGATCGTGCTATATATAAATTCTTTGCGAACATTAATATTTTGTTACTGCAATTACCCCGAATTGCGGATGTAAAGAATAGACTTTTTGCAAAATCTGGTATTTTAGTCTAATGCAAGGCGTGTTGATTTCGAGGAGCAGGATTTGCATGAGCGCAAATGAGCACCGCAGAAAGCAACACCAATGGAAGCAAAAGACGAAGGTTTTCAGAAATCTAATGGTAATATTCAATTACCTATAGCAATGATAAATATTTTTAATCGGAATAAAATATCTGTTATCTAGTTCTTTAATAGTTGATGGAATTTTCTATGCGCTTATGCGTTTGAAAACCATTTTAATACTAAGACTAGGACAGGGACATGGAGGTCAAAAATTAGAAGCAGCTAATGAAGGATCTTTCCTTGAATAATTTATGCATTGATACTTTATGTATCAAGCTATTTAAATATATTTAAGATAAGAGGAAAATGATGCACACTAAAATTGATTCCCAAGGAAATGCCCAAGCGCTAATCGCATGGATACGCGACTATGCTTCCACCCGTATCGATTCGCATTTAGCTGATGAAAGACGCTGCTTCCCTCCGCATCTCTTTTTAGATCTTGGGAACCAAAAGTTTTTTGGTATGCACGTCTCGCAAAAGTATGGCGGACTAGGTTTAAAAACTTACGACATGCTTGCCGTTATTCAACAAATCGCAGCTATTGATTTAACATTAGCACTTGTGGTTATTGAAAGTATCCAAGGTGCACATACGCTAGAAAAATATGCTTCAGAAAGCTATCGAACTCAATATCTTCCCCAATTAGCTGCCGGTCGAATTCTAATCGCAGGCGCAATGACAGAATCCACAGCCGGCTCAAATCCCAGAGCAATGCAATCCATGGCCATAGCTAATAATCATGACGGATGGATTATAAGAGGAAGTAAACGTTGGGTTGGAATGGGATCGTGGGCCACCCTAATAGCAGTTTATGTGCAGCAACTGGACTCTCAAAACAATTGGCTAGGCATGAGTGGATTTCTTATTCCTAATGGAACTCAAGGATTGCGTATGGGTCCTGAATCTTTAACTGTTGGAATACGCGGTTTCGCCAAAAACACTATTTATTTAGATGATATCAAAGTAAATTCTGAACAATTACTAGGTAGTGTTGGTCAAGGAATGGAAATCGCTCAAGATAACATGATGTATATTCGTCTTTGCTTGGCAGCAGCCAATGTTGGTGCAATGAAACGTTGTGCGCAGCTAATGTATCGCTATGCAGAAAGACGAACTATAGCCACTGGAAAGTTACTGGAAAATCCTGTCACCCTAGTAAGAATAAGCGAATTAACTGCTGCCATTGAGGCCATCGAAAATTTTGTGCAATTGGTTTCTTCCTACCAGGACGAAAATAATTGTCCGCTCCCCGAAGAAGCTTTTGTGGTAGCTAAAATATTAGGCTCTGAATATTTGGGATGGGCTGTCGACATGTTAGTGCAATTATTAGGCGCCAGAGGATATGAAGAATCCAATATCGCTACGCAAATATTTCGTGATGCTCGCACTTTTAGAATATTTGAAGGTCCAACTGAAGCACTAAACATGTATATTGGTTCTAGGATGCTTGCTCCGAATCCTAATTTGCAAAATTTTCTATGTAACATATTAGGACAGGAAACACTTTTTAATGAAATTAAATCGGCTATTGAAAAAACCTATCAATACTGTCAATTAAAAAAACAAGAACTTTTTGTTAAACCTTTCTCGTTGAATTATTGGTTTCAGGCACTAGCTGGAGAAATCACCACCTATGGACTTTTATTAGCAGGAATGGAATATCGTTTACAGAAGCATTATTCTGCTAACTTTAAAAGATCACGCGATTGGGCTCGAAATAAATTCAATGAAGTTATTCAAAAAACTTTAGCATTCTCTCCAGGGGAATCGGCTTTAATTACACCTAGCCAGCTAAAATCAATAGTAAACGATTATGCCTATAACATAGGTGATATAGAGCAAGTTCGAATAATGGAAGATATTTTTTTAGATGACTTATTAAAAATTACACCAATCGTTTCTGACCAGTTTGATTCCCCCACTCCGTTATCTACATCAATAACCGCAGCAGAAATGCAAATAATAAATAAATTAAATGCAACCAATGCAATTTTTGATGATAATAAATGTGTTCACCAATTGTTTGAGGATATTGCAAGTCAACATCCTCAAGCCGTAGCAATCACTTTTCAGAATCAACAATTAACATATCAACAATTAAACATCCAAGCTAATCGATTAGCGAATTATTTACGCTCCAAAGGCGTTAAAGAAAATACATTAGTTGCTATTTATATGGAACGATCGATAGAAATGATCATTGCACTATTAGCCATATTGAAAGCGGGTGGGACTTATGTTCCACTTGCCCATGACTATCCCAAAGAACGATTGAAATTCATGTTAGAGGATTCTGGGGCTGAAATAATTCTCACTCACAAAAAACTTGCAACAGAATTAGGGTTTAAGGGTAAGGAAGTCATCTTCCTGGATGAGATGAATCAATTACTTTTGTCCATGCCAGAGGAAAATATTTTTTCAAATGTATCCAACATAGATGCTGCTTATGTCATTTATACATCAGGCTCTACAAGCAAACCGAAAGGGATTGTATTACCCCATCGTGCGCTGGTTAATTTACTCTGTTGGCAAAGAGAGCACTTAAAAGGAAAACGAAACGTGTTACAGTTCACTTCCTTAAGCTTCGATATGAGCTTTTTTGAGATTTTTTCAGCCTTTTGCTCTGGAGGCACTTCCGTACTCATTTCAGAAAATGATCGCCTAGATTTAATAAATTTTAGCAAAATTATAAAAAAATATTCCGTTGAACAATTAATGCTTCCCGTGCTTTTTTTAAAACAATTAGCAGAGAGCAAAATTGAAAAAGAATATTTCTTGACCTTAAAAGAAGTGATCACTGCAGGAGAACAATTAATAATAACGCCTGCCATCAAATCATTTTTTAATAAACTACCTTCATGTAAGTTGCTAAATTATTACGGGCCAGCAGAAACACATGTTGCAACAGCATATCAAATGCCTCCAGATGTTTCTGAATGGGAATTTTCCCCACCAATAGGCCGTCCCATTTCTAACACAAAAGTACTGATTTTAGACAACAATAATAAGATAGCCCCTATTGGTGTTGCTGGTGAAATTTTAATTGGTGGGGTATGTTTAGCCAAAAGCTATTTGAATAAAGAGGAGTTAACGAGAGAAAGATTCATACCGGATCCCTGGGGCAAACACCCTGAAGAAAGATTATACCGAACCGGAGATTTCGCTAAATATTTACCAGATGGAAATATCGCTTATCTTGGTAGAATGGATGATCAGGTTAAAATACGCGGATATCGGATAGAGCTGCAAGAAATAGAAGCTCATCTTATTAAATGTCCTGGCGTAAAAGAAGGCGTTGTAATTGCAAAATCAGAGAAACATGGAGAAAAGTATTTAACCGCTTTTATAGTTCCGTCTAATCCAGCAGAAAAAAATATATTCTCACAGATCCAACATTATCTCGAGCAGTCCTTACCTTCCTTTATGATTCCAACTGCATTTAATTTAATAGATAACATACCGTTAACACCTAGTGGGAAAATAGACAGACGTGCATTAGAAAAACTTCACAGCTCAGCTTGTGCAATTAATGCCTTGGCAATTAATGAACCCGTAGCACCTAACACTAAAACAGAAAAAGCAATTATAGCTATCATTGAAGATCTTTTTAACATTTCAGTTGGAATAAATCAAAATTTCGCAGCTATCGGAGGAAACTCCCTCCTAACTATGGAAATAGTGAATAAAATCCGGCAACAGTTTTCAGTTGAAGTCCCTGCTTACTCCATCTTATCAGATCCTACCATTGCTGATATTGCAAAACGAGTAGATCGACTAATTGGTGAAAAAATGAATCGTACCATTACAGAATTAGTGTAGTTTGAGCGAGGATATTAGTTATGAATGAATTTGATTCTAAACATATCCTCAATCTCGGCTTACGTCATACAGATAATATAATTATAATCTTATCCGCTGACTTAACTGTTACCAAGGTTAATCCCGCAGGCTTAAAAACCTTCGGATGGAAAAAAAATAAAGTATTAAATAGAAAAATTAACGATGTCTTCAAAGAAAGTTCAATCGAGCCTTTTATTAATATACTTCCATTATTCAAAAAAACTAAATACGTTAGCTACGTTATCCAGAATGAAAAGAAATTTAAAATACAATGGCATATTATTCCAATCAAAAAAGACCCTAATTCAACGCAAGATTATACTTTAATCATAGGAAAAAAAATTATCGAATTATCTGAAACCTCTTTAGGAACCATCTCACTAGACAATATCCTCAAGTATGCTCCTGACCTTTTTTATTGGAAAGATAAAAACAGTATTTATGAAGGATGTAATGACGAATTTGCCAAGCTAGCAGGCTTAAATTCACGAGATGAGGTCAAAGGTAAAAGTGATTATGACCTAGCCTGGAAAGATCGAGCAGATTTTTACATCGCGGGTGATGCTCATGTTATAAAAACGGGACAAGCGAAAGTTACACCATGAGGAAAAGATTAGGGTTATCGGTGGCAATACCATTACGGCTGTCACTAGCAAAGTACCGATATTTGACAATAAAAATAAAGTCATAGGTGTACTGGGAATAACTACCGATATTACATATCAAAAGAAAATTGAGCAGGACCTTCAAATAGCAAAAGAAAGAGCCGAAAGTGCTAATAAGGCTAAGACCCAATTTTTAGCAAATATCAGTCATGATATTCGTACTCCTCTAGTGGGTATCCAAGGAATAGCTGAAATGTTAATGAACAATTTAGCTGATAATTTAAAAGACGAAGCGAAATCAATTGTGCTAGCCAGTGGTAATCTACTTGACCTGTTAAATGATATTATTAGTTTAGCTCAATTAGAAACCGGCGAATCACGTTTGCAAAAAATACCCTTTGATTTTAAAAACCTACTAAATGAAATTTTTATTCTCTTTGCACCCGCAGCAAAAAAGAAGGGGCTAGAATTTGTTTGTTATTATGCTTCCGATTTGCCAACAAGGTTTATGGGTAATCGTGTATACTTACATCGCAGTATTTTAAATTTGGTCAGTAATGCCTTAAAATTTACCGATAAAGGTAAGATAACTGTTAGTATTCAGTTCGATAAAGAAACTACCATTACGAACCCAAATCAAATCCCTCTTGAAATTAAGGTAGAGGATTCAGGAATAGGTATTCCTAAGAATAAACACGATGAAATCTTTAAAAGCTTTACGCGATTAAATCCAGCTTACCAGGGAATTTATAAGGGCAGCGGTTTAGGATTACATATTACCAAGCAGTTTGTCGAGGAAATGGGTGGATTTATTACTCTCAACAGTGCTCCAGGTCAGGGTTCTAATTTCACTATACATTTAACTTTGGATCTCACCCAAATTATACCTAATGAAAAAGTAATTGAAGAGGGTAAATATTCAGCCGATTTGCCGCAATCGGCTGTTATAAAACAAGAAACGAAACAAAATTACAATTTACCTCCTATAACACAAACTTTAAACCCTAAGGAGGCAAAAGCCTACGTTTTGTTAGTGGAAGACAATCCTATGATTCAAAAAGTTTCTACTTACATATTAAACGATATTGAATGCTTTGTTGATATTGCACCTGACGGTGAAACAGCCTTAAAAATGTCAGCTATGCAAACTTACGATATTATTTTTATGGACATCGGGTTGCCTGGTTTAGATGGCTTTGCCGTCACTCATCACATACGTACTGAACCGAATAATCCTAATGTTAAAACTCCTATTATTGCTCTAACAGCTCATATGGATTCAGGCAGCAAAGAACAATGCATCGCAGCTGGAATGAATACAGTTATCACTAAACCTTTATCACGCCAGCAAGGCCGTGAATTGTTAAAGCAATTTTTGCAATAGCTCACCCCCTTTAGCCTGGAACGCGGGCTCCTAGGCTTGAGCCCGCCAACAATCACGAGTATGATCATTAACCATACCCACCGCCTGCATAAAAGCATAGCAGATTGTCGTGCCAACAAATTTAAATCCACGTTGTTTTAGATCTTTGGCCATGGCATCAGATTGGGCAGTTGAAACTGGAACTTCATGCGTATCCCGCCAATGGTTGCAGATAACCTCACCATTTACAAATTGCCATATATAGACACTAAAACTTGAAAACTCTTGTTGAATTGCCAAACAAGCACGAGCATTTTTTATCAATGCTTCAATTTTTAGACGATTACGTATTAGCCCAGTATCTTGTAATAAGTGATTGATCTTATCTGAGGTATATACCGCCATTTTCTCTGCGGAAAAACTGTCTAACGCTCGCCGAAAATTTTCTCTTTTTTTTAAAATAGTTAACCAACTTAATCCCGCCTGCTGGCCCTCTAAAAGTAAAAATTCAAAGAGACGTTGATCATCATAAATTGGTTCTCCCCATTCTTCATCGTGGTATTTTATGTATAAAGGATCTTGATTAACCCAAGCACAACGCGAAATAGTTTCTTTTAACATAATAAATTTAACACTCTCTCAAAAAATCCACAGGGTAATTCTGCTTCTACTGGTAAACACCAATGACGATTATCGACAAAGACTCGGCATTTTATAGCATCTTTTTCAGTCATAATCACTATAGCCTCAGGCCCAAAATCCAATTCCTGAGGTTGAAAAAAATGATGGTCTGGAAAAGGATGCGGTATCACCTGAAAGCCTAAATTTTTCAACATATTAAAAAAACGTTGTGGATGACCAATTCCAGCAACTGCATGAATCCACTTTTTCTTTCAATGGACTGCATGATGTAGATTTCATCAGTAGGATGTAAAGCGTATATTTCTCCAGGAATTAATCGCATTTCCCACTCATTTTTTTGTATTGATCCATTATTCACAATAAAATCAACTGTATCTAAACGATTAATCGGTTCACGCAGTGGGCCCGCCGGCAAACAAAGACCATTCCCAAAACGACGCTCACTATCAATAACGACGATTTCTATCCGGCGACCTAATGATAAATGTTGTAAGCCATCATCGCTAATAACTATATCACAACCAAAGTCATCCAATAGTTTCTTGACTGCAGCAACTCTATTTTTACCCACGACTAAAGGACAGCCGGTTTTTTCTAATAATAATAAAGCTTCATCCCCCACTATCCGCGCATCGTCATTTATTTTCACTACATGAGGAAATGAATGATTTCCTCCATATCCTCTACTTACCAACCCTGGATTCCAACCATGCTGTTTCAACTGACGTGCTAGATAAATTGCGAAGGGGGTTTTCCCTGTTCCACCCACGGTAAGATTCCCCACCACAATAATTGGTATGGGGAAATAAGTCGTCTTTTTCAGTCCTACTTTATACAACCATCTACGTATCGCCATTATTTGCTTATAACCATAAGCAAAAGGTAGTAAGCCATACATCGGACTCTGTGATTCATACCATAGGCGATTCATAAAACTCATCGAACCGGATCCAAAACGTGAGAAGCATATAATGCGCCCTTTGCCAAAAGAGTGGAGTGAGAACCTTGTTCTACAATGCGGCCTTTATCCATTACTAAGATCCAATCGGCACGTTCAATAGTAGACAAACGGTGCGCAATGACGAAAGTAGTGCAACGTTGCATTAATTTTTCTAATGCTGTTTGAATTTGTCGCTCTGAGTGAGTATCCAAAGCCGAGGTAGCTTCATCCAAGATTAAAATAGGCGCATTTTTTAACAAAGCACGAGCGATGGCTATACGTTGCCTTTGTCCCCCCGATAACAGCACCCCATTCTCTCCTACTATAGTATCGAAACCTTGGGGCAATTGATCAATAAATTCTAAGGCGTAGGCAGCTTGGGCTGCTGCAATGATTTCCTCACGCGATGCCTTGCCTTGCAAGCCGTAAGCAATGTTATGCATAATAGTATCATTAAACAAGATAGGGTTTTGAGAGACTATCGCAAATTGTTGGCGTAGGTTAGCCAGTCGATATTTGCGAATATCTACACCATCTAAAGTAATCGATCCATTTTGAATGTCATAAAAGCGCGGCAATAAACTGATTAAGGTTGATTTGCCAGCACCCGAATGCCCAATAATTGCAACAACCTGACCTGGGTGTACTGTAAAATTAATTTCCTGCAGAATGTTCTCTTTACTATTTTGATAAGAAAAGCTGACTTGAGAACAAGTAATTTCTCCATGCACCCGATCCACTGCATAGGAACCCCGATCTACTTCTATTTCTTCATCCAAAACTCGAAAAATACTTTCAGCCCCAGCCACACCTTTTTGCATTGTACTATGCACCATAGTCAAGCGCCTCATAGGTCTTAACAACATAATAACGGCAGAAATGATAGTTCCAAAAGAACCCGCACTAACGTGCAGTGAAGGCATCATCGCAAAAAATAACACCACTGAAATAAGCACCGATAATAATAATTGAACCATACAGGTCCCTAGACTATTAGTTACAGCAATCTTTAATTCGCGTTGCTGATTACGTTTAGTCGCTTGATAAAATTTATCCCGCTCATCTTCTTGACCACCGTATAACCTTACGATTTGATATGCATTAATGGTTTCATCTGCCGCACGAGTTACTTCTCCTACTGATTGTTGTACGGCGGTACTAATTCGTTTTAAGCGCGATCCACTCCATTTTACTACCAAAATAATAAAAGGCACCATGACCGCAAAGAGTAGGAATAATTGCCAGCTTATACTAATAATGACTCCTACCAACCCTATGATTAATGAAATTTCCTGTAACACTATTAATAAGGCATTAGAACTGGCTTGTGCTACCTGTTCGACATTGTAAATCATGGTCGAAAGCAAGTTCCCGGAACTACTTCGATCATAAAAGCTTGCGGGTAATTGTAAAAAATGATCAAAAATATGACGTCTTAAATCTCTTACCACTTGCCGAGAAACACGAGTAACACAATAATTGGATAAAAATACACAAATACCTCGCAAAATAAACACAAATATAATAATAGTGGGCAACCAGCGAATAAAAATTGCATCTCGGTTGATAAATCCTTTATCTATAATAGGTTTAATCAGCCAAGTAAACCCTGCGTCAACAATAGAAACTCCGGCCGTGCCAAGAATACCGATTAAAAAACATACCCAATATTTTTGACTTGCTTTTAATAAACGTCGATAAATATCGATATTGCTAGGTAATGATTTATTCATAGTAAACCCGCTTGACTTTACATATTGAAATATGACATGTTGTTGCCATGACTTCCCCAGACCCACAACCTCTATGTAATCTTTTACAAGATCGGGGTGATAGCCCGTTACGAAAAATCATACGTCATTCACAAAGACTTTTAGCAATAGATAAATTACTAGGGGAATGTCTTCCTCAAGAGCTCTTTTCCCATTGTCGTACTGTCCAAGCATCTGTTTTAGAATTAACTATAGCTGTGGATAGTGCTGTTTGGCTTACACATTTGCGTTACTTAAAACCTCGTTTAATAGCAGCGCTTAAAACTCATCTCTCAATGTTTTTATCTAAAAGATTTACAATTTCGCATTCAATCATTTGTGAATGAGATGCCCATCCCTGCAAAAAAAAAATTAAAACCTAAAAGTCTTTCAAAAAACCCGGTGAATTGCTCCAACATACTGCAGATAGTGTCGATGATCCTGTATTAAAGGAAGCATTGAAGAATTTAGCTAGGTGACTAGAAGACAGGTCATCACTATTACTATTGTTAAACTGCAGCTTGTTCCATGGCTGGGGCATAGTTAACTGGCAATTGATTGGCGTCTTCAAAAGTGACAATTTCCCAAGCATCTGGATAATTAAGTAGTTTTGTTAATAATCGACTATTAAGAGCATGACCTGATTTATAACCCGAAAAAGCCCCAATCATGCTGTGTCCTAATAGGTAAAGATCTCCCACAACATCCAAAATTTTATGCTTAACAAATTCATCAGAGTAGCGTAGACCATCCTCATTAATAACTTTATATTCATCTAAAACAATAGCATTATCTAAACTTGCTCCAAGCGCTAAATTATTTTTACGTATGTATTCGTACTCTGACAAAAAACCAAAAGTGCGCGCACGTGACACTTCTTTGATATAAGATGTTTTAGAAAAATCAATAGTAGCATTTTGATTCATCTCATTAAATGCAGGATGATCAAAATTTATTCCAAAGGTAACTTTAAATCCTTCATAGGGAATTAATTGTGCTTTCTTATCCCCATCTTGCACTACTACTTTGCGTTTGATGCGAAAAAATTTTTTGGGAGCATTTTGTTCTTCAATCCCGGCTGATTGAATTAAAAAAACAAATGGCCCAGCACTTCCATCCATTATAGGTAATTCGGGAGAAGTGAGGTCAACATATAAATTATCCACACACAACCCAGATAATGCGGACAATAAGTGCTCTACTGTAGAAACTTTAACTCCATCCCTTATTAAACCTGTAGATAAGCTGGTGTCACCAATATTTGTAACTTGAGCAGGAATTTCAATGGTTGGCTTTAAATCCACACGACGAAAAATAATTCCTGTGTTGACTGGAGCAGGACGTAAGGTAAGATAAACTTTCTGCCCAGTATGGACTCCAACGCCGGTTGCCCTGATTTCATTCTCCAGAGTGCGTTGTTTTATCATAGATATTTAACCTATTGTAAAAAAAGCTGAATCTAACATAAAGACTTCGACGACACAAGTTATTGATGAGAAATTCGGGAAATCTGAGTATTCTAGAATTACTCTAAACTCTTATTCATCTTGCCGTCTTAAAAAAGCAGGAATATCTAAATATTCCGCTTCTTTATCCCGCAAATCTTCTACTTCAGGTGAACGTTTTCCTGCTTCTTGTTGACGTAAATAGGTCGGACGGTCTAATTGATGAAAATCTAAACTACCATCACTGCGAGTATTTTTAGCTACTTGAGGACGGGGAGAATCTGCTTCAGCTTCCCGACCTAAACCAGTCACGACAATAGTCACACGCATTTCTTCACTCATATCAGGATCAATAACCGTCCCCACTACCACTGTAGCATTTTCTGAAGTAAAGCCTTTAATGGCCTCACCAACTGCTTCAAACTCGCCAATCGACATATCCATTCCTGCAGTGATATTCACTAATACGCCCCTTGCTCCTGAAAAATTCACATCCTCTAATAGAGGGCTAGAAATAGCAGCTTCAGCTGCTTCACGAGCTCTATTTTCTCCTGTGCTAATGCCCGTTCCCATCATTGCCATGCCCATTTCTGACATGACTGTACGTACATCCGCAAAATCTACATTAATTAAACCAGGTCGAGTGATTAAATCAGCAATACCTTGAACTGCGCCGCGCAACACATTATTTGCTGCTTTAAACGCATTCAATAAAGAAATATTTTTACCCAATACACTAAGTAATTTATTATTGGGAATAGTGATCAAGGAATCAACATACTGTGAAAGTTCTTTTATCCCATCTTCAGCAATACGCATACGTTTACGCCCCTCAAAGGCAAAAGGCTTAGTTACTACAGCAACCGTTAATATTCCTAGTTGCTTAGCAATTTGCGCTACAATGGGGGCACCTCCCGTTCCAGTTCCACCACCCATACCTGCCGTAAGGAAAACCATATCGGTTCCCTCTAAAGCCTCGCGAATTCGATCGCGGTTTTCTTCCGCTGCTTGACGTCCTACCTCTGGGTTAGCACCCGCACCTAACCCCTTGGTTATTTCTTCCCCAAGTTGGATAATAGTTCGTGCACTAGAACGCTGCAAAGCTTGGGCATCTGTATTTGCACAAATAAATTCAACTCCTTCAATATTCTCGGCCATCATATGCTCTATGGCATTACCGCCACCGCCGCCAATACCGACAACCTTTATTAAAGCATTATGCGGTATATTATCACCTAATTCGAACATATAGCATTCCTCTCTTCACATGAAAATCTACTAAAAATGGCCCTGAAACCATTTTTTCATTCTGGCCCATAAACCATCTTCGCTACGCCCTAAATCAAAACCGGTCAAAAGACCGTTTTGCTGTTGATGACCATACATCAGTAAACCAACCCCCGTAGCATAAATAGGGTTATCGCGGACGTCTACCAAGCCACGGATATTTTGTGGAATACCTAAACGCACTGGCATTTGAAATACTTTTTCTGCCAGCTCTATGCATCCATTCAGCTTAGAAGCCCCTCCTGTTAAGACAATACCGGCTGAAATTAAATTCTCAAAACCACTGCGACGTAACTCAGCTAATACTAAAGAAAAAAGTTCTTCATAGCGAGCTTTCACTACATGAACTAAATCAATTTTAGGAACTTGTTTAGGTAATCTTTTAGCTACGCTTGCAACCTGAATAGTCTCTTGACCACTCACTGATTCACCAAAAGCTGAAGCATGTTTGATTTTAATTTGTTCCGCATGTTGCATGGGAGTTCGCAAAGCTATAGCAATATCACTAGTTACATGATCGCCCGCTATAGGAATAACTGCAGTATGCCGAATGGCTCCTTCAGTAAAAATAGCAATATCAGTTGTCCCCCCGCCAATATCCACCATACAAACACCTAGCTCTTTTTCATCATCAGTTAAAACGGCATGGCTAGAGGCTAATTGTTCCAATACAATATCGCTGACTTGTAAACCACAACGGCGAACGCATTTACTAATATTTTGCGCGGCACTAACCGCTCCAGTTACTACATGCACTTTTGCTTCTAAACGCACACCAGACATGCCTACAGGCTCGCGTACACCTTCTTGAGCGTCAATAATAAATTCCTGAGGAATCACATGGAGAATTTTTTGGTCCGCAGGAATAGCTAATGCTTTTGCTGCATCAATTACTCGATCAACATCAGATTGATTCACTTCTCGATCACGAATAGCCACAATTCCATGTGAATTTAGACTCCGAATATGATTACCAGCGATGCCAGTATATGCAGAATGAATTTGGCAGCCGGCCATAAGCTCGGCTTCTTCGATTGCTCGCTGCATAGATTGTACGGTTGACTCTATATTAACTACAACTCCTCGCTTTAGACCATGAGAAGGATAACTTCCGAATCCAATCACCTCAATTTGACTATCCTCAGTTATTTGGCCCACCAAAGCAGCGATTTTACTGGTACCAACGTCAAGAGCCACGATCAAATTTTGATCCGGTTTTTTTCGCATAGCGCGTCTATATTCCTACTTGCTTATGAATGGAAACAATAGATTTCTCTCGAAACCTAATGCTTGCACGAAAACATTTTTCATGCTTCGAAAAGCCAGTATAAGCGATTAAAACACGAAGTGCTAGCCTGTTTTGTATAATCTTAGATATAAAAACTCCGCTCCTCGAAATCAACTCGCCTTGCATTAGACCAAAATACTGGGTTTGGAAAGAAGTCTAATATAAAAAGTTACAGAATTACGGCTGAAGTTTTGGATATCAATTTTTTATTCTTTCCACTGCAATACCATGTGCATAACGTAAATCAATATGAACTATGGGAGCAGAATCATCGGCAACTATTTTGGGGAACCAGCGGATCAAACGCTTAATTCGTGGCACAATTTCATCATGGCCAATGGCAATCACCCAACCATTAGATAAAACTAACTCCCATTCATGCTGATTATCCAATCGCAATTGTTGTACTGATAAATGTAAGGGAGCAAATAGAGGATTAATTTCACGATAACAACTAAAAACTTTTTGTTGAGAGTTGTTAGGTCCAAACAAATGCGGTAACTTTGCTGGAATTTGGGGAATAGGTACTTTAAATACATCACCAGATAAACTTAACAAACTCTTCTCATCCCAACGCGCTATAGCCTGTTGCTCATAAACATTAATTATTAATGTATCTGGCCATATTCGTACCATGGCTACATCTTGCACCCAAGGCATTATTATCAGATCTTGTTTTAAGGACAGCATATCCACGGAAAAAAAACCCATGCCGCTGGATTGTACTTTCTGCAATAATTCTCTACGGTTTAAATGCTGTAACTGCCCTACAATGCGGATATGACGTACCGGCCAAATCTTGGCGTCCATTATACTGTGCCAAAACCAATAACTTCCCTTAACCAAAATGGTTACTAACAGCCCCACCACTAATAGTTGCACCCCCCACAGCCAATAGGGGCTTTTGCCCCTATTGGCGCCAGAAGTAAATTTGGCTTGGCGGTAAGATCGAGTCATAAAAAACTTAAAAATTGTGTAATGGTAGCATACTCTTTTAAAAAAACCTTAATAAAAAAATGTTATAAATTAATCAATAGAGAAAATTTTTAATAGCGAGAAAGAAAATGAGCAGGTGGAAACAACAACAATACCAGGAATTGACAGAGTACAAAATTGAGTTGAGCGTATCACTCCCAGAAGAATCAGTGGGATGTGAAGAAGCAAAGCAGCCAAATTCTTTCCAGCCAGAAACTTCACCAACACGTACAGGCAATGCTTCCGTTACGTTACTTTACTATCCAGCATACAAATCCGTAAGACATTTTTTTGGCCATGTAGCGGTAAATGTTGAATATTTAGATGAAGAAGGACAAAAAAAATATCTACCTGGGTTCGATGGGGTAGTGGATTGGGGCGGAAGGCACACCTTAGAAAATACTGCAGCTATATTTGGCAAACCTGTAACTTATCAACTGCCACCCATCCCCAAAAATTTAAAATCAAGAGAAATATCTACATTAGTCAGACAATTAAGAACTAAAGAATTCAGTACTTTCTCCAATAATTGCTCAAATGGCGCCGCTAATTTTCTTGATGAATTAGGCTATAGGTCGACTGATTTACAAGGAGTGTCTAGTACACCCGTTCGCTTAGTAGAAACCATAAAGAAAAATCATTGTTTAGAAACAGCTTATCGGGACATTATGAATTATAATCCTAGGTTACTTTCCAATGACGGTAAAAAGAGATGGGACAATATTAAAAACGAAATCCATTGCATATTAGCGCCGATTTTTAGCAAAGATGGCAAATTTAAATTAAACCCCACTACTATGACTAAAGAGTTTTGGCTAGGAGCGGCAGACAAAATCGCTGCGCTTAGAGAAAAGTATAAAGAACACCGTAATTTCACCAAGTTCAGAAATTACTTTTCTTGTTGTTATAATTTCTCACCACCAACTAACTTTGAAAAACTCACTAGATTGCTCAACGTGGTGGAGCAGTACGCCGATCCTGCTAATCAATTAGCTATTAAAGCGACATTAAAAGAAGACGAAGAAGCCATGCGCAGTGACCTATTTAATATTTCTTCTTAGGATTGATTCATTTTGTTTGGTTTAATGCAACCGCAAACTCACACATTAGACTTCTTTCCAAACCCAGTATTTTGGTCCCATCTTGTTATAAACAAAGGCAAGGCGGGTTGATTTCGAGGAGCGGAGTTTACATGCGAGTAAATGAGCACCGGAGAAAACAACACAACGCAGCAGTAGGCCAAAATACTGGGTTTGGAAAGAAATCTAATGAGCCATGGCGATTCAGATCGAAAGACTGGATCAGTACGGCATGGGGCAAGACTGCAGTTTCATTAATTAATTTTGATTTTCCAAAATAGCCGTCACCATAGATTCAATGTTACCTGCACCCTGTAAAAAAACGATATCTTGAGGACGTAGTATTTCATGTAACATTTTCGGCAAATCTGCTAATCGAGGAACAAAATAAGTCTCTAATGTCTTGTTACTTACTGTTTTTAACAAAACTTCACTATTGATGCCTTCAATAGGTTGTTCGCCCGCGCTATAAATTTCTAGCAACAATAGAACATCTGCTTGTTGTAATGCCTCGCTAAATTCCAGTAACAAAGCTTGAGTTCTGCTGTAACGATGAGGTTGGAACGCCATAATCAATCGACGATCGGGCCGAGCAGAACGTACTGCCGCAATCGTTGCTCTAATCTCGGTAGGATGATGACCGTAATCATTAAAAAGTAATGCCTTGCCTGTACCAACATCAATCTCTCCACAAGGATGGAAACGCCGTCCCATTCCTGGAAATTGAGCCAGCGCAGTAAATACCATTTCATCACTAATTCCATGTTCATATGCTACTGCCACAGCCGCTAATGCATTTAAAGCATTGTGAATTCCGGGTAAATTTAATATCAGTCTCTCAGTTACGGGCACCCCAAAACGAGATAATTGAAAAGAACTTTTTAAGCCCACTTGCTGGAAATTTTCACCACGAACTTGAGCATCCTCACTAAAGCCGTAAGTAATAACCCGCCGCGTCATTTTAGGGAGCAATTCGCGAACTACCGGGTCATCAATACAAGCAATAACCAACCCTTCTGCAGGGAGATGTTGTAAAAAATCTACAAAGGCATTTTTTAAATGACAAAAATCCCCTTGATAATTTTCCAAGTGATCAGCCTCAATATTGGTCACAATGGCAATGTGGGGAGTTAAGTATAAAAAAGAAGCATCGCTTTCATCCGCTTCAGCTACTATTTCTCTCCCTTTGCCAATACGCACAGTACTTTGGTTCCCACGGAGTAATCCTCCAATAATATACGTCGGGTCAGAGGCTAGAGTTAACAAATAACTGATTAACCCTGTAGTAGTGGTTTTTCCATGTGTACCCGCGACTACTATTCCTTGCCCTTCTTGGATCAATTCAGCCAATAATTGCCCACGCTGAATTAAAGGCAAACCTTGTTGTTGGGCAAATAAAAATTCAGGATTTTTGGAATTAATGGCACTGGAATAAACTACTGCGTCTGCACCCCTTACATTGTGTTCATGATGACCTTGAGAAATTTTTACTCCTAATTCACCAAGTCGAGAAGTAACCACGCCACAGGCTTGATCTGAACCGGAAACTCGATAACCACGATCCAGTAGAATTTCGGCAAGTCCACTCATGCCAATTCCGCCTACCCCAATAAAATGAACCTGCTGAATAGATGAATTGTTTAAGATAGTATTCAAGGCACTCCTACTTTTCGCTTATAAAATTTAAACAGAATTTTCCCGCTTTTTCTACAGCCTCAGGCTGAGAAAATTGCCTCGCCTTTATAGCCATTTTCCATAATATTGTGCGATCATTCATAAAAGATTGTAGCAGATTTTGTAGAGTTTGTTTATCGAGATTTTTTTCCCGAATCAACAAAGCGGCTCCAGCTTCATGTAAATATTTACCATTGTGCCATTGATGATCATCAACTGCATGGGGAAACGGAATTAAAATACTGGCAACCCCTGCTTCCGCAATTTCTGCTACAGTTAGAGCTCCAGCTCGGCATATAACTAAATCAGCCCATTCATATGCGGCAGCAATATCATTGATGAAAGGATGAACTTGAGCCATCACGTTAGCTTGAATATAAGCCGAATTTACTTCCTCATAATCTCTGGTTCCAGTTTGATGCCACCAAAGTAATTGATTTTGCGAAGAGAAATCTTTCATTAACTCAATTACTAGACAATTAATAGCATGCGCACCTTGGCTACCACCTAAAACTAAAATCCGTAAAGGGCCTTGACGTTCTAGTAAGCGTTGTTCAGGAGGGGGAATGATACTAATTTCAGGACGTACTGGATTACCGATAGTATATACTGTGGCTGTCTTGGGAAAAGCATTGGGATATGCTGCCAAAATTCCATCTGCCCATTTAGACAACAGCCGGTTGCTATACCCCGCAATCGCATTTTGCTCATGGATGACCAATTTTTTTCCTGCCAATTTTGCTGCCAATCCTCCCGGTCCACTTACAAAGCCACCCATAGCTAAGACAACTTGCGGTTTCACCTTGCGAATAGTCCGCCACGCTTGCCAAGTAGTTTGTAATAAATTTAATGGAGCATTTAAATAGACCCAAATCCCTTTGCCACGTAAACCCCGAGCAGAAATACAGAACAAAGGAAAGGATTGAGATACGATATTTTTTTCTAACCCAACCTTGGATCCCAGCCAATATATTTCTACCCCTTGAGTTTGTAGCCAATTTGCAACTGCCAGAGCAGGATATATATGTCCACCTGTTCCACCCGCAATGATCAGTATTTTCATATCATTCTCCATCGAGTCTCACGGCTAATGCGTAGAACTATGCCAACCACTAAACAATTTACTAACATACTGCTGCCACCAAAGCTGATAAATGGAAAAGTTAACCCTTTAGTAGGTAAAACCCCGGTATTTACTCCCATATTGATTAATCCTTGAGCTCCTAACCACACTGCTGTTCCGTAAGTCACATAGGCTGAAAATAAAGCTCCCGTTTGCTGGGCATGACGACCAATGCGAAAAATATTAACAATTAGGATAAAAAAAACTCCCAATAAACATAAGGTGCCAATCAAACCAAATTCTTCTGCAATGACTGCAAACAAAAAATCGGTATGTGCTTCAGGTAAATAAAAAAGTTTTTGTATACTATTCCCCAAACCTACCCCCCATAATCCACCTTGTCCGAAGGCGATTAAAGATTGAGTTAATTGGTAACCCGAACCATAGGGTGAACCCCAAGGATTTAAAAATGTAGTTAATCGAACAAGTCGATAAGGAGAAATCATCGCGATCCCCCCCAGAATTAAAGCCACTAAGAGTAATAAAAGTACAAACCACCACCAACGTACTCCGGCTATAAAGAGTAAAGTAAAAAATAAAATGCTTAAAACGACTACTGCACCGAAATCCGGTTCTAATAATAAAAGTAAAGTTATTAAGCTAAGAAATAGTAATGGTTTAACAAAACCCACTATATGTGTTTGTACCTGTTCCGAATGACGCTGTAAATAACCTGCTAAGTATATTAATGCCGCAAATTTCATGGCTTCTGAGACTTGAAAGGAGAAGAACCCTGCTTGCAACCAGCGCCGGCTACCATTTACCATGTGACCAATATTTGGAATTAGAACTATCACCATTAAGCATAGCCCTAAAAAAAAAAGTGGTACACTGATTTTTTGCCAGAAAATTGTAGGAATATAAGTAGCCACATAGGCTAATAGGACCCCTAAAATTATATCAATTCCCTGCCGCATTAAATAATGAAAGGGGTATCCAAATTGGCGGTCTGAGATTACCATTGAAGCCGAAGCGACCATCAATAAACCAAATAATAACAAAGTTACTGTACAGCCTACAGTCCACTGTTCATAACGTAATTCTGTAAATGATAAATTTTGACGCTTATACATGAAAATACTTACTGATTAATAAGAAAGTATTCTTGAATAGACTGAACAAATTGTTCACCACGATGCGCATAATTACGGAACATATCTAAACTCGCACATGCTGGAGATAACAATACTAAGTCCCCAGGTTGTCCCCATTGAGCAGCATAAACGACTGCCTCTTTCATTGAGTTAACGAAACTAAGAGGAACCTTGCTCTGCAATAAATCATGAAAAAGAGGAGCATCTTTCCCCATTAAAATAACTTGATCTACGTATTGTACAATCGGCTCCAACAAAGCTGAAAGGTCCGCCCGCTTAGAATCACCCCCAGCAATTAAAAGTAGACGGCCTTTTTTTTGTCCACCTAAACTCATTAAAGCAGCTATTGTCGCGCCTACGTTAGTACCTTTAGAATCATTGTACCAGCGAATACCACCATAATCTCCTACCCATTGACAACGATGGGGCAAACCCTTAAAGCGACGCAAGGTTTCTAACATACTGTCTATAGATAGACCTATAGCGTTACCCAAAGCTAAAGCTGCTAATGCATTTTGATAATCATGACGCTGTTGCAACACCAGTTCACTAACTGGCATTAACAATCGCTCTCCCCAAGCAAGATAAGATTCTGATCCTTGTCGCCGGATACAAAAGCCTTCCATTATTGGAGATAAACAAAATTGAAGAGGGGGATGACTGAAACGTAAATGTTGCCATATTTCTGGCTCATCTGCATTAACAACGGCATGTGAACAATTTAAATAAATTTGGCGTTTAGCTTGACAATAATCTTCATATTGAGCGTAACGATCCATATGGTCGGGGCTGAGGTTTAAAACTACGGCTGCTTGAGGCCTAAGTGAATAGGTAGTTTCTAGCTGAAAACTGGATAATTCCATGATATAAAAATCAGGTAGTGGTTCTTCTATAGCATAGCAATACTGGCTGACCAATATTCCCACAAATTGAGGCTCGGAAACCCGCTTCTTGTACCATTTGACCTACTAATGTGGTCACAGTAGTTTTACCGTTGGAACCCGTAATCGCCACTACGGGCTTTTTAACTACTTGGGCAAACAATTCAATATCACCTTGGACAGGAACCCCTGCAGCAATCCTTGCGGCAATAGTAGGTTCTTGCAAAGAAACCCCTGGGCTAACTATAAGTTCTGAGGCTTGTTTTAATAATGTTGAATCAAAACCACCTACAAAAAAAGGTACTTGGGGAAATTCTTGTTGTAAGGTTACTAGCTCTGGAGGGCATTCCCGGCTATCAACGACAGCTACTTTTTCACCACGTGAAACTAAATGACGTACACAAGATAAACCTGTAATTCCTAAACCTACAATCACCTTCATCATTATCGCAACTTCAAGGTAGCTAAACCTAAAAGAACTAATATTACTGTTATAATCCAAAAACGCACTATGACTTTTGGTTCAGGCCATCCTTTTAATTCAAAATGATGATGTAAAGGAGCCATTTTAAAAATACGACGTCGAGTTAATTTAAAAAAGGTAACTTGCAAAATGACAGAAACAGTTTCAGCAACAAAAATTCCGCTCATCCAAAAAAATATTAATTCTTGACGGACAATAACTGCTGCCATACCCAAAGCTCCTCCTAAAGCTAAGGAGCCTACATCACCCATGAATATTTGCGCCGGATAAGTGTTGTACCATAAAAATCCTAAACCTGCACCCACTATGGCACTGCAAAAAACAGCCACTTCGCCCACTCCTGGCACATAGGGAATAACTAAATATTGAGCAAAAATATGATTTCCAGTCAAATAAGCAAACACCCCCAATGCCATTGCTATTAATACTGTAGGCATTAATGCTAATCCATCCAATCCATCGGTGAGATTTACCGCGTTGCTACTTCCTACGATAACAAAGTAAGACAATACTATATAGAACAAGCCCAAATTAATTGCGGCATTCTTAAAGAAAGGAATGATTAATTGAGTTTCTGCCGGCACCATCACATGATAAAATAAAAAAGAACTCGCACCGATAGCAATTACGGATTGCCAAAAAAATTTCCAGCGCGCGGATAAACCTGCACTATGACGAGCCATAACTTTACGATAGTCATCTACCCAACCAATTGCACCTAGACCTAAAGTCACCAATAACATAATTTCTACAAAACGATTAAGCAAATCACACCATAGAAGCACACTACTGGTTATAGCCAGTAAAATTAATGTCCCCCCCATAGTAGGAGTACCACTTTTATTTAAGTGACTTTGAGGTCCGAGAGTTCGAACCGCTTGACCGATTTGCCGAGCAGTTAAGTATCTAATTAATACTGGACTAACCCATAAAGCAATAATAAAAGCAGTTAATAAACTTACAATTGAGCGAAAAGATAGGTACTGAAAAACCCTAAACCCAGAATAATAGTGAGCCAGAAAATTAGTCAGCCATAATAACATTAGAGGGTTTTACCTTGAAGTGCCGTAACTACTTTATCCATTCCCATTGATCTAGATCCTTTTATTAAAAGGGTCATTCCCTCATGTAAACAAGACCTTACCGCTTGAATCAGCGATTTCTGATCGGAAAAAAAATAAGCATGCTTACCAAATGCCTGAGCAGTATGTCGAGTCAAATCTCCAAAGCAATAGATTTGTTCAATACCATGATTTTTAGCTTCCAGCCCAACTTGCTGATGATAATGCAGTGCATTTTCTCCCAACTCACACATATCCCCCATAATGAGAACCCGTTCTCCACCACGACGTGCTAATAACTGAATCGCCGCATACATAGAAAAAGGATTAGCATTATAGCTATCATCGATAATTAACGCACCTTCTGGGCTAGTTTGTTCTACTAATCGTTGTTTTTCGGCAGTTGCCAAATTTAATCCTGCTTGAATAGATGCTAAAGGAACTTGGCAAGCATATGCAGCCGCAGCTGCAGCCAGAGCATTGCTAACATTATGTTCACCCATTAGTTGTAATTCAACCATGCAGCTCTGGCGACCCACCAATAGTTCAAAGTACGGTCTACCGCTATTACTATAATGAATCTGTCGAGCACTCACATCTGCGGGATGATTAATTCCAAAAGTTATTACCTGATGTGAGCTGGCGAGCTGCCGCCAAAAGCTCAGATGCGCATCATCTGCATTAATTACAGCAATGCCCGAAGGAACTAAACCTTGAAAAATTTCTCCCTTGGCACACGCCACCCCCTCTATATCACCAAATCCCTCTAAATGTGCAGCCGCAGCATTAGTAATAATTGCCACTTGTGGATGTACTAGGTGAGTTAAGAAAGCAATTTCTCCAGGATGATTTGCTCCCATTTCCGTGACAGCAAATTGATGATGACTTGCTAATTGCAAAAGAGTTAGTGGAACACCAATATCATTATTAAAACTATGAGGATTAGATAATACCGAGCCGCATTGACTAAAAATATTGCTAAGTAATGCCTTAGTAGTCGTTTTACCGCAACTGCCCGTAATGGCAACAAAAGGAATGGTAAATTGTTGTCTATGGTATCGGGCTAGATCGACTAAAGCTCGTCGAGTATTGATTACTTTTAAAAGCGGAATGGAACACTGAACTTCATGACTTACTACTGCTGCAACAGCACCGGCTTTTTCAGCCATTAATACAAAGTCATGACCATCAAACTGATCCCCACGAAGGGCGAGATACAATTGCCCTGGTTTTAAAGTACGAGTATCTGTACTGACCCCATTAATGGATGCATCAGGGCCTAAAAATTTACTTTGTAAAATTTGAGCCACTTGGCTTAGATTTAGCATATTCTTATCAATAATAGTTTCAAATTAAGCGGTTACAAGGTTTAATCTGCCTACGCAAATTTACAGTTTAAATCGTGCTTATTGTAACAATTATAATGTAAGCATACTAGCTCTCGACAAATCTGATT
>CAVQTK010000001.1:0-49130 GCA_963716455.1 uncultured Pseudomonadota bacterium | reverse complement strand
ACTGTATTTCCTAATGCCTGTAGTAATAAAGCAGCAGTCTCTTTATTTTCTACCCAGAATAAAGCATCCACAATGGTCTTCTCGAAAGTGCGTTGCAACTGAGTGGGCATATGCCTTATCAAAGCAGTGATCAGAGTAAGATTATTGATTTCAAATCCTACTGCCAATTTTAGTGCTTCACTATATAATTCGGGAAAAACATTTATGAATTTTATTACTGCATCACAGTTTCCGTAACAAATCATATCCCTTAAAAAGAATTCTTTATTGGCAAACTGAAGCACTTCTGGACGATGCAAATCAATCAACTGCGCATTGGTGGTTTTATTTTGTAAAAAACCTGCAAAAAATGTCTTAGCTTCTTTGATTTTTGCCTTCTCTTCCTCAGATAGCTGTTTTGTAGCTTCTAATGGCGTTAATTGCGTGACAATAGCCTGGGAAAATTCCACTTGAGAAATTTGTCCAGATGTATATTGTTTAATATGGTAATTAATCCAGGCTCCCGGAAAACGTTTAAAAATGTTATCCAACACTGCAACCTGAGTATCAAACATATTGTCTTTTTTAATGGGAGATAAGGCATTGGCGGTTACGACTATTCCATCTGTTGCATGGGGTTGGTAGAATTTGAGGATATGAGCTGTTAAATTATCTATGGATTTAAAACCACCTATCCAACGAGTTGCATCTATATTAGAATCAAAATAATGAAATTGACCTTGTTCATCTTTGCGAACATAGATTGAATGACCCCCATCAGCTTCATTTGCCAAGTTAAAATAATCAAAGTGAACTTCCCAAAAATTATTTTCTTCGGTTAAGACCTTTTTAAAGATACTCTTTAGTTTAATATATTTACCCAGGAAAGATAAGCTACTTACCCATTGCTTATTAAGACTGGCACGATATTGATGGTGCTGCCAAATTTTTTGCTGCTTAGTATTATGCCAGGTATCAATTTTTTTATAAGCGTATAAAAAATCTTCTATCCCATAGTTTTTTTCTAGGACTGCGATTTTTTTTCCTTTAATTAAATTTTCTAAATCTGTTTGATCCAAACTGCAAGCAAAACGCATTAAAGCTGAAAAGTGATGATTAGGGTTAGATTTGGCTATGCCCAAACCAAAACAAAGTCCCCGTATTTTTTTGTTTGATTCTTGAATTTGATATATTTCAATCAGATCAGGTCGATGTTTATAAAGTAGATCTATGATTTGTTGAAAAACTCCCAATAAGCAAGTCTGATCGAAATGATTACTACCGTGCCTGGTGCAGAGATTGATTGCACGGTAACGAATGTCATGGTCTGTAATTGATTCGGGTGGTTTTATTTCATCTAATAATGCGCTTAATTTTTCATCAGTAATGGTTTTTTGCTGCAAGATTTTTTCTATGGGATTAAAGAAAATGATATCGTAACTGTGCTCTTTTTTTTGAATCAGAATATCGTTGGCTAAAACAGCGGCTTTCTTTTCCTGCACCGTAGGTTCTTGACTGATTAATTTAATGCGGTAGCCAGTAAACTTTGGAATATCTTTTTGCTCATGCTTAGAGAAATGAAAGTAGGGGGAGAAAGGCTGAGGGATGGCGGCTGATCTTTCACTGCCCTGTTTAAATTGGGCAAATTCTTTTAAATTTTTATAGTTGGTGATCAGAACTTCTTCCTCAATTAAAGCTCTTAACTTTTCAAATGGCGCTTGCTTTAGTAGTCTTACCAATGCTTGGCCGCTACTCGTTTGGGTATGCGCCGGACTTGCACCGCGCACGACCATTGCATTATGCACAATGGCGCGTAAAATTTTTAATGGGTCAATCGGTTTGTCATTAAGTAGACACGCCTGCAATTCGCGGATGATTGCCGCAAAAGCTTTCTCTTTACGTTGCTTATGGAACCAAGCGGCTATAGAACTGCCAAAAAAGAAACTGGTGGAAGCACGCACCCTTCTCGTTAAATCCAATAGTGATTCTAGATAAGCTTGTCGGGTAGCTTGATCAAGCGGAGTAGATTTTTTCTCTGATTTTTTAGCGGCTTTTGTTTTTTCTGGAATACTATCCTTTTTTTTATCTTTTTCTAGCAACATAGACAGACCGGGAGCAGTCATAGATTGTCCTTCCACTTGAAAACGATAGTAATCGGTTTGAGGTATTCCTGTTGTCTTAAAACCGAATTGCTGATAGTAGCTTTCATTACTAGGGCGGCATTCCAGTGATACCGTGTCTGAGGTGTCTCGAATTAATTCTGTCAGCAAAGCCTTACCGATTCCCTGACTTTGAAACTTAGGATCTACGGCTAAATTAGTAATGTGTCTTTTGGATTTACCTTTTTCAGATCTTTGCTCATACGTTAAATTACCCAGTAGTTGACCATTTCTTTTATTTAGAGCTAAAAGTAAAGGAGATTTTTTAATTTCGGCAGCTAGATTTTCTTTACTGAAGGCTATTCCTTCTTCAAAACAAGCGGTCTCGATTGCGTGAGCCTCATCTATTATTTTCGGAGATATTTCTGTCGGATTATGCACAATAACTAATTCGATAGGCGAATCAAGAGTAGTTTTTGTTTTTTGGCAAACCTTTGTCTCTAGTGTAGATTTTTTTTCGTCTTTATCTAATAGGGTGAAATGCATGGTTACAATTTATCCTACGAAGCTTAATATAAAATTAATTTTTCAACTGTATTTTTGTCAAATCACTGGTAATTTTCTTTATCAACGGAATATTTTTTATGAAATTCAGCCCAGATTTGTTTGGGATCAAATTTATTTTCTTCTTGCATATTATTTTTTTATAGTTTTAAGAGTTATTCTCATCTTTCTTATAATTATGCATGTCTACTCTTAAACTTTTCTTAAGATAAAAAACAATTTTATGGATTAGACTTCTTTCCAAACCTAGTATTTTGGTCCCATCTTGTTATAACCTAAGGCAAGGCGGGTTGATTTCGAGGAGCAGAGTTTACATGCGAGTAAATGAGCACCGGAGAAAACAACACAACGCAGCAGTAGGCCAAAAGACGAAGTTTGGAAAGAAGTTCTATTTTGAAGCGTGGTATTGAATTAAGTAACAAACAGTGTGGGACTAATAGATGACGCTTATTTTAACTTACCTCGATAGGGGTGGCGCTGTCATTTTAATATGTAAGACCCCGCCATCGTCGTAAGGCTCTCCAACAACGCGGAAACCAAATTTTTCATAAAAATTTTGTAAATGATATTGAGCGTCTAATGCAATAGTCTGCAAATGAGAATGAGTATCGATATAATTTAACATTTTATGCATTAAAACGGTTCCGAGTTGATTTTTTCTAAAATCTTTATGTACGGCTACGTGTCTTATTAGAGATGAATTTTGGCTAAAATTAATGGAAAGCCGGCCATAAGCAACTAAATTTCCTTGATTCATACCTAAAAAATGAATAGCAGTTTGATCTTGACCATCTAAATCCAGGTAAAAACTTTGTTGTTCGAGGATAAATATTTCCATGCGCATTTTCAACAGAGCGTATAACTCATCCTTGGTAAGCTCTGTGAAATTTTTTATAAACCATTCGATCATAACTATCTCTTGAAGAGCAATCTAAGTGCATTTTATCAGAATCAGATTTATGTTCAAGACATTGTTTTCACTTTTATTTTTAATACATTATAGTATTTTCTGTTCTTAATAGAAACGGAAAATGCTATAAAATTAGATCCTTTAATACATTAATAAACTTGTTATAAATCCATTAACTATGCTATTATGATTGATAAATTTTGTAAAATATTATGTCTAAATACATTGCCAAAAAACCAGATACGCAAGGGTACATTCATTTTAGTACTGAAGAAAATGAAACGTGGCAATATTAATAGAAAGGCAATTAAAAGTTATAGAAAATCGTGCCTGCGATGAATTTATTGAAGGCTTGAAAATTCTTAATTTGCCTCGTCATCGTGTTCCACAATGTAGTGAAATTTCAGAAGCTCTGCAAAAAGCAACGCAATGGTCAGTTACTCCAGTAGATACTATCATTCCCTTAGAAACTTTTTTTTCCTTATTGGCGAATCGTCAATTTCCGGCTGCCTGTTTTATTCGTATTAAAGAAGAGTTAGATTATTTACAAGAACCGGATATTTTTCATGAATTTTTTGGTCATTGTCCGCTCTTAACCAACCCGGCATATGCTAATTTTGTTCAATGGTACGGTGAAAAAGCTTTAAAAACCAGTAAAAAAGCGCAATCTTTATTAGGTCGCTTGTTCTGGTTTACCATCGAATTTGGTTTAATTAAATCTCAAAATGGAATGCGTATTTATGGTGGTGGTATCCTTTCGTCTTATCAAGAAACCCTTTATGCATTAGAGAGTAATATTCCTCAACGTAATAGGTTTAATTTGTCCGAAATTCTAAATACTTCATATCGATACGATCAAATCCAAAACTGTTATTTTTACCTTCATGAGCTTGGTGAGCTATTTGAGCTTAAAGATGATAAAATCATCCATCTTGTAGAAAATATGTTAACTGGATCACAAGATAATGATTTTTTAACCTGTTAACTGCATCAGCAGGTTAAAACCTTACGCGATGGGGGATCCTTAAGGGGGAGAATCGCGATTCTCCCCCTTAGCGAGCATCGGCTTTGCCGAGCGCAGCATCGAAACAAAGATAGCGTTTTCCATTAATATGGAAGACGTTATAAGGAACTTTATGCAAAAATCTTTTACAAAAATGTTACGAGGCTATCAGTTATTTAGGAAAAAATATGCCTTAGGCGATAACTCTGTAATGCAATATCTTTCTAATTATGGGCAACAGCCGCAGATTATGGTGGTTTCTTGTTGCGATTCCAGAGTGGATCCAGCATTGATTCTTCAATGTGATCCTGGAGATTTATTTGTTGTCCGTAATGTAGCGAATATTATCCCTCCCTATGAAAAAGATGAAGCTCATCATGGAACCAGTGCTGCGCTAGAGTTTGGGGTTTGTTTATTAAAAGTAAAACATCTTATTTTGTTGGGGCATAGTCAATGCGGATGGGATTCAGATGCTATTAAATAATAATAGCTCTAATCAAAATGACTTTATAACAAACTGGGTTTCTTTGATAAATACATCTACTGGAAACAGAGATGATATCGATGAGTATGCAAAGTTAGCGCTTAATCGATCTTTACAAAATTGTTTAACCTTTCCATGGATTAAAGATAAAGTTACGCAAAACGAATTGACTATCCACTTGTGGTTCTTTGATGTTAAAAAAGGAGAGATTTTTACTTGTGATAATCTTCGGCAAGAATATCAACTTCTTGAATTCAGAAAGTTTTTGATAGATCAAGAACAAGGAATTAATAGTTAATTTTGGCATTATATTAGGAGAAAATATGCAAGCTCAAGCTATCTTCGAATTTGGTGACCCCTCAGTCTTCAGATTAATAAATATTCCTATTCCTGCTCTTAAGCCTGGGCATGTGTTAATCAAAGTCCATGCTACTAGTGTTAATCAAATTGATTGTAAAATTAGGAGTGGAGCTGTGAAAAATATAGCGCCTGATTTTCCTGCTGTTTTGCAGGGAGATGTCGCAGGAACTATTGAAGCAGTGGGGCCAAATGTTAGCAATTTTAATGTAGGCGATGAAGTATACGGTTGTGCCGGAGGTTTTCTTGACTTGAGTGGAGCATTAGCTGAATTTATGCTCGCTGATGCACTTTTAATTGCCAAAAAGCCTAAGTCACTTTCGATGTTGGAGGCGGCTGCCTTACCTTTGGTAAGCATCACTGCCTGGGAAGCATTATTTCAAAAAGCGCATTTAGAGAAAAATATGTCTATCTTAATCCATGGAGGTGTAGGTGGTGTGGGACATATAGCTGTGCAACTAGCAAAATGGTGTCAATCCAAAGTTTTTGCTACGGTGATGGACAGTACAGATATTCCTTTGGCTAAAATGTTCGGTGCAGATGAAGTTATTAATGCTAAAGAAGAAAATGTTGAAGCTTATGTGCAACGGCTTACTAAAAACCAGGGCTTTGATATTGTATTTGATACAGTGGGGGACCAAATTTGGATCGATCTTTTATAGCAGCAGCTGCGAATGGAGCGGTAGTCACTACGGCGGCTCGGTCTACCCATGATTTATCACCAATGCATAATAAGGGGCTGAGTTTGCATGCTGTTTTTATGTTATTGCCTATTTTGACGGGAAAAGGTCGGGAACAGTATGGGGAAATATTGGAAAAAATCTCGACTTTAGTAGATGCAGGAAAACTGAGACCACTGATTGATGACAATAAATTTAATCTGCAAAATGTTAGCCAAGCGCATGCTTTATTGGAGGCAGGGAAGGCGAAAGGTAAGGTGGTTATTTCCGTAGTAAGTTAGTTAGAGATGAATGTTATTTAAGACTAATATTAGGGTCTGTTAACAATTCATTAATTACTCATATCAAAACTGGTTTTTTCACTAGACCCTATTAGGATTTTAACGCATGTTTCATTAAACTCTTCCCTAAATCCCAAATTGCCCCTGGGAAGCGGTGAGCATTAGCAACTACAATTTCGAACGCATTTACTACATCATCAATATCTTTTTCACTAATGGTGGCGGGGGGCAATAATTTGATAATGTGGCAGTTTGGTCCTGCAACTTGGGTGAGCATACGGAAATCTTTAAATAAAGGAATAATAATAAGTTGGCAAAATAACCCTTTATTAACAGTCTCAAGTAATTTCCAACCCGTTTTGAGTTTTAGATGCTGAGGTGGTTTAAACTCAATGCCGATTATCATCCCCTGTCCGCGAACTTCTTTTACCATTTCAAAAGGCGCCAATTTTTCTTGTAACCGAGTAACTAGCATTTTGCCCTTTTCGGCTGCTACAGCCATTAAATTTTCTTTTTCAAGTATTTCTAAAGTAGTCATGCCTGCAACCATAGCTAAATCATTTCTGCCAAAAGTGCATGAATGGATGACTGCATGTTCCATGTTGCGATAAGTTTTAGCGAAAATCCATGGTTTCATAGCAATAACACCAACAGGAATAAAACCGCCGGATAAAGCCTTAGCCAAAGTGACAATATCCGCTTCAGTTCCTGGCCAATGATTGTGGGCTAAGAATTTTCCTGTTCGGCCAATACCCGTTTGAATCTCATCAATTACTAATAAGGTGCCATACTTTTGACATAATTGACTGACTTGTGGAAAGTATTCGGGGTTAGGAATATAAACTCCCTTACCTTGAATTGGTTCTACAACAAAACAAGCAAATTGTTTAGTTTTTAAGGCTGTTTCTAGAGCTGTTAAATTATTAAAAGGAATTTGTTCGGCGGGTAATAAAGGATAGAAATCATTTTTGAAAATTTCACTGCCATTAAGTGCCAAGGAGCCTGTTGTTAAACCATGAAAAGCATGATCACAAGAAAGAATTTTATCACGATGCGTTGCGGCACGAGCGAATTTAATCGCCCCTTCTATTGCTTCAGTGCCCGAATTGCAAAAGAAAAATTTACTAAGAGCGGATGGGACGTATTTGGCTAATTGTTCGGCGAAACAGGCGGCTAATAATGGACAATCAAATTGCACCATGTTAGGCAGTTGAGCGTCTAAAGCTTCTTTTAAAGCTTGAATGATTTTAGGGTGGTTTCTACCAAGAAGATGGACGCCGTATCCACTCAACAAATCTAAATAGCGTTCGCCTTCTTGATCATAAAGATATTGATTTTCTGCACGTACATACTTTTTATTGAACCCTAAAGTCTTTAATACGTTTAATAATTGATTATTTAGATACTGATCGTAAATTTCAAATTGTTGAATTTGTTTTTGCTGAAATAATTCTTTAATGGGGGTTTTCATTATGAAAAGTCTTTTTTAATGTATCGACAGAAACGCTCGCTACTGTGGTTGTGGATGCAGAGTTCATATTTACCGAATAAGTAATAGGTAATTCAGAGACCATGGATCCGGCAATTTTTGGACCAAGTAACGCAACTTTTACTGCTTTCCAAGGATGCTTGAAAGTATCGTTAATGGCTGTGCCTTCATATCCACAGTGTGCCATACAATTATCGCATTTGGGGTTACGTCCTGTACCATATGCAGACCAATTGGTTTCATCCATTAATTCCTTAAAACTGGAGGCATAGCCTTCATCAACTAGTAAATAGCATGGTTTTTGCCAACCGAAAATATTGTAAGTTGGATTACTCCATGGTGTACATTGATAAGCTTGGTTACCTGTTAAAAAATCGATGAATAAACCCGATTGACTAATGGGCCAACGCTTACCACGGATTTTCTGGAATTTAAAAATATCACGAAATAGTTGCTTACTTTGTGTGCGCGGTAAGAATAAATCTTGACGAGGTGCATGCTGGTAACTATAACCGGGAGAAATGGTAATGCCATCTATTCCTAACGTAGTGACAAAATCAAAAAAGTCAGCGACTTCTTGGGGATTTTCTCCTTGAAACAGTGTGCAATTTATACTAACTCGAAACCCTTTGTTTTTTGCGAGGTGAATGACTTCGATTACTTTATCGAACACGCCTTCTCGACACACGGATTTATCATGGCGTTCACGATTGCCATCCAAATGAATTGAAAAAGTTAAATACGGAGAAGGTTCATATTCATCGATTTTTTTTTCTAACAGTAATGCGTTCGTACAAAGGTAAACAAATTTTTTACGAGCGATAATTCCTTTAACAATTTGAGCCATATCCTTGTGGATTAAAGGTTCACCACCAGGAATAGAAACCATGGGGGCATTGCATTCATCCACCGCCGCCAAAGCTTGCTCCACAGTCAATCGTTTTCTGAGAATATCATCTGGATAATCGATTTTACCACAACCTTCACAAGCTAAGTTACATTGAAATAAGGGCTCTAACATTAAAACCAGAGGATAACGTTTTTCTCCACGTATTTTTTTTTCAATTATATATTTAGCGATGCGATAAATTTGAATTAATGGAATGCTCATTGTAACTCCTCAATTTATGATAGATGGACCTTTAATGCCGTTAACACATTGCGATAATCTTGAGTCAGGCGTTGCCATTCTAGTTTAAACCAGGGAGTAAACTGATGCGGTTTCAGTTGCAATTCCTTTTCTAAATTCATGGCATTAATAAAGCGATGAGCAGCTATTTCGTTATTATTTGGTTGTATGGCCTTTGAAGTGCAGCCTACAAATACCCAACAAAGCTCGTGTTCACCACCAATATCCAGGTAAGAGGCTTGATATTTAAATTTGTAAAGAAACTCTAAGTGAGTGGTAAGGCCTAATTCTTGGTATAAACGACGTGAGATAGCTTCCGGCATGGTTTCACCAAGCCGAGGGTGGCTACAGCAGCTATTTGACCAAAATAAAGGCCATAATCTTTTATTAGAACTCCTTTGCTGTAATAATAGCTCACCACTGTCATTAAAAATAAATAGCGAGAATGCCCTATGCAGAATGCCTTCTCCTAAATGACAATTCCATTTGTCTTGGTAGCCAATTTCTCGGTCTTGATCGTCGACCAGAATTAAGGGTTCTGAGTCAAAAGAAACCACTTCATGTTGGCTAGATAATAACTCTTTCAACACATTTCTCCTAACTAATTAATTATTTATAGCAACTGTATTGGAAATTTGCAAGTGTGGAGGTTGTGTTGTGACTGGATAGGTGGTTGTATTTTGCTGATTATATTGAATTTTAGAATAGTTTAAAGAAAGAACTTTCCGGGTATGCCGGAAGTAGAGAGCGATGGAAAAGCTAGCGACGATAATGTCTTAATTTTAAGATTGCTAAAGCTGCGGTTACCAAAGCAAATCCGAGCAGTTTGGTGATATTGGGTAGTAGTTGAGTAAAGTGAGCATTACGCACAAAGATATCAACTAAGGCTTGTAAGGCCCAATTCATAGGGGATAAGTTACTCATTTTTTGAAATGATGGCGGTAACAAATATATAGGAGTGAAAATTCCTCCAATCGCTGCAGCAATAACGATAATAAAAGGTCCAATCACATTTGCTTGTTCTGCGGTCTTTACTAAAGAGCCAATCAGCAGACCAGAGCCTGTGGCGGCTAAAGAGGCGGAAAGACCAACCCCCAATATTACCCAAAGATGATTAGAGACGTTGAGAACCGGTAAGCCAAATAAGGGTAAAATAAAAATTCCAACACTTAACATTAAAACGAGTTGAAATAAGTTTAAGCAGATAAAAGCGCAAATCTTCCCGCCAGTGAGAGCGATAAATGAAACAGGCGCCATATACAAGCGATTCATTACTCCTAGGCGACGCTCTTTAACGATCATTCCTGAAAGAGGGGTAATAATAAAAAACATTCCAAATAGTGCCCAAGCTGGAACATTTTGTTGCACGGTATTAGGTTGCGATGCAGATAAATTTGCGGTTTCAACATACCCAGCTTTTAATTTTATCAAATTATCATCTGCAGAAATCGATTTAGAGGTGTTATTGGAGTTTATATTCGGGTTTATCATTTGTTGCCATAATGCTAATTCAATGTTTAGATTTAAAATCTTCAAAGCAGATTCAATCTGATATTGAAAGTTTTTCGGTAAGGCTGGATCAAATAAGACTTCAATAGGTTTGGTTTTGACTGAAGTTTTAGGTTTGGTCACAGGTTTAGCCAAAGTTTGTTTAGACAGATTTGGTTTAGCCAGGTTTTGTTTAGACATCGCTAGAGCTTGATTATTCATTACAGGAACCCGACTTTGTATTTTTTTTTCAATGTCTTGACTAAAATTTTTAGGAATAACAATAAAAGCTTGATAGTTGCCTTTGGCTACTGTTTCGCGGTCAATATTTTCGCTGGAGGTAGAATTTTTTTGGGTAATAGTAAAATCTTCTATTTTTTTAAGACCATCAACTACATGCTTACTGATAGTTCCCTTAGGATCTTTGTTTAGCAATAGAAGCTTAATTTGACGAGGTTTCCCAGACCCCTCATCGTCTGGAAGTGCGAGGGTAATGAAAAGCACTAAACACATAGGCAGGATAAATAAGAAAATCAATCCTATTTTATCGCGCCAAAGTAATTTCCATTCTTTAAAAAAAACTGCAATAAATTTAATCATTAGATTTCATCTCGGAGTTCTTTTCCAGTGAGTTTAAAAAAAACATCTGACAAGTTCTGACTATTAGGTGATGCTTCAATTAAACGAGAGGGAGTGTCATTACATAAAATAATGCCGTTGTCTAAAATTGCAACGCGGGTGCAAATTTGCTCGGCTTCTTCCAAGTAATGAGTAGTATAAATTAAAGTAGTGCCTTTCTTGTTTAGCATAACAAGGATATCAAAAATAACATTACGTGATTGGGGATCAACATGCGCTGCGGGTTCATCTAAAAATAAAATACTTGGATGGTTAATTAAGCTTACAATTAAATTTGCCCGTCTTTTCATTCCTCCAGAAAAGGAGGTAATGGGTTGATGGAGATATTTCCCCAAACCAGAAATATGTAAGCCTTCCTCAATTCTTTCTTTTAAAGCAGCAGAAGATAGACCGTAAAGGTGAGCAAAAAATTTTAGATTTTCTAACAAAGTTAAAGACGGGTAGAGGGCAATTTCTTGAGGCACCAAATTAATTAATGGTTTAACTGCTGATAGGTGTTTGGGAATACTGTGATTGGCAATTGAAACTTCACCTTCAGTAGCCACAAGTAGCCCGCAGAGGATTGAAATAAGCGTTGTCTTGCCACTGCCATTCGGACCTAATAATCCGAAGATGTCACCCTCTTGAATCGTAAGGTTAATATCCTGTAGCACCTTTTTTTTGCTATGAGGATAAATCTTGGTAAGATTTTTTATGATAATCATAATAATAATTTTGCCTAATATTTTGCAGGCTTAGTTGCCATAAAAAAGTTGAGATTATGACCAAAGCTGTTGATTTGGTCAAATTTCTCGCTTAATAGTATTCACAGAACAAATATTATTCGTTATAATTATAGAGAAATAATAAAAGATTTTTCCAAAACGCATAAACTTTTACGGTCAGGGTTTATCAATGGACTGTTTGTGAAACCCGGTATTTTGGTTTAAAGCAACACAACGCCGCAGTAAAACAAAAGACGAAGGTTTTGCAAGAAATCTAAATAACTATCAGGAGGAGAATAAAATTGAAGCAGCCTGATCAAGTGGCAGCAATCCCTATGAGGGTAATTGGTCCTATCAAAATAGTTGGGCCAGAAGTTAATGATGAAATTTTAGTGCCATTGGCAACCCTAGAATCTCCTTTATGGCCTTCGACAAACCGTGGTGCCCGTGTTTCACGTTTAGTGGAGGGTATTCATGCAGTGGTATTGCAGGATTGCATGACTCGTTCTGTTTTACTAGAAGCTCCAACCGCATTATATGCTCAACAAGTTCTAACTGAATTGCGGTTACAATTTAATAGCTTGGCTGAAGTGGTTCGCAGCACGAGTCAGTTTGCCAAACTAGAGGATTGGCATGGACAAATAGTGGGTAATTTGCTTTATTTACGGTTTTCTCTCCAAACAGGAGATGCTGCTGGCCACAATATGGTAACAAAAGCAGCTGATGCTTTGTTAACCTGGTTAGCTGAAGAGTTTGACCAATTACAATATGTTTCAGTCTCTGGGAACCTGTGTGTGGATAAAAAAGTTTCTGCTATAAATGGCATTTTAGGTCGCGGTAAATATGTTGTTGCCGAAATGATCATTCCCCGTGCAATCTGCCAGGTAAGGTTAAAAACTACTCCTGAACAAATTGTAAACTTGCACATTAAAAAAAATCTTATTGGTACTATGTTAGCAGGCGGAGTTCGTACCGCTAATGCGCATTTTGCTAACATGTTGTTAGCATTTTATTTAGCTACAGGACAAGATGCAGCCAATATCATAGAAGGTTCACAAGGCCTGGTTCATGCGGAGGTTCGTCAGAGTAATCTGTATTTTTCTGTTACTTTACCGAATATTATTGTAGGAACCGTGGGGAGCGGTAAACATCTGGATTTTGTACAGAATAATTTAGCTATGCTGGGTTGTTTAGCGGATCGAGAACCTGGAATGAATGCTCGACGTTTAGCAATCATTGCCGCTGCAGTCGTGTTATGTGGAGAAATTTCTTTATTAGCGGCTCAAACTAATCAGGGCGAATTAATGCGTAGTCATATCCAGTTAGAACGTGTAGCTCACACTCAACGAATTTATCGAAAGAAGGAGACTACGCATGCATGAAGCTGGCATTGATGCGATAGGTTTTTATTCTCCACAGTATTTTCTTGATATGAAAACCCTGGCGCAAAAACGGGGGGTAGAAGTAGATAAGTATTATGAAGCCGTCTGATTTTAAGACGTTAACCGTTCGTGCACCAGGTAAATTGATTTTATCTGGAGAGCATGCTGTCGTGTATGGCCAACCTGCATTGGCTATGGCAGTTAATCGGTATACAGAAACGAGCATTCGTTGGCAAGCCGGTCAAAAAAATATACTTTTTGATTTATTAAATTTCCGCTACTACCAAGCTCATAGTTTAACAACCTTACGGCAATTTAAACTGAGTATTCAGGAAAAATATCAAAAATTTTTACAGGGTCAATATAGTATTCGTGATGTACTCTCTAAGCCATTCGAATTATTACAATATGCGGTTACGCATTTTATTGATAAGCGCAGGCTTCAATTACCTCGTGGTGTAGAAATTCATACGGATTCAACTATTCCAATCGGGTGCGGCATGGGTTCATCAGCTGCGGCAATAGTCAGTGTGATGTATGCCATTTCAAGATTTTTCCAGTTGGATATAGATGCTCAAAGTTGCTATCAGTTGGCTTGGGAAGCTGAAAATATGCAACATGGTCATTCCAGTGGAGTAGATGTGCATTTAGTATTAAAAGGGGGGTGTATTCGATTTCAAAAAGAAGGGCAAATTGAAGCTCGCGTTATCCCGCAGCGCTCTTTGCTTTTAGTAAACACGGGATCTCCTCAGGCAACCACTGGAGAATGTGTCAGTGTCGCTTCAACCCATTTAAAAGGGGACGCAAAGATGTTAGCGGATTTTGCTCAAGTAACAGAAGGCGTTGACCGCTCTTTAATGCAAAATGATCTTTCTGGGCTGCAAAATAGCGTGCGTGAAAATCATCGACTGTTAATTAAGATTGGTGTGGTGCCCAGTAAGATTCAACGTTTTATTGCCGATATAGAAAAAGAGGGAGGAGTGGCAAAAATTTGTGGCGCAGGGGCTGTGCATGGTGATAATGCGGGTATCGTATTAGTCATTGCAGAGCAGGATTTAACAAATTTGATTCAATCCTATGGGTATACACATTTTTTTATTCAAGGTGAGCCACAAGGAACTCGTGTAATATGAGTTTTTCTTATGCAATATGCTAGCTCTGCTCCGGGTAATATTATGCTTTTTGGAGAGCATGCTGTTCTTCAAGGTAAATTGGCCCTTTGTGCTGCAGTTGATCGGCGCTTGCAAGTAACTTTAACCCCCAAGCAGGGTTGTTCTATTCAAATCCGTTCCACCTTAGGTAAGTGTCAAGTTTCGTTAGAAGATTTTACCATTCAATCGCCTTTTGAATTTGTAATGACTGTCATTCAGCGTTATTTAACTTTTCTGCCCAGTGGTTTTGACCTAGAGATAGAGGCAGAATTTTCAGCCGAGGTGGGTTTAGGCTCCTCCGCCGCAGTAGTAGTTGCTACCCTAGGAGCGCTAAACCAATGGTTAGCAAAACCAATAACTTTACTGCAATTATTCCACACAGCTAAAGAAATTATTTTATCTGTACAGGGTATAGGTTCTGGAGCTGATGTGGCTGCTGCAATTTGGGGGGGTGTGGTATCTTATCGAATTCAGCCGCTTGAAATTCAATCCATAAAAGTACAGCCGGAAGTCATTTTAGTTTATTCTGGAAGTAAGATGCCTACTCCTGAAGTAATTCGACGGGTAAAAGAGCAGTGCCAGCAATTTCCAGAGTTTTATGAACATCTTTTTGCTGCTATAGACGCTTGTTCCCAGGGAGCTGTTATCGCGCTGCAACAAAAAAATTGGCAAGCTTTAGGACAATGGATGAACCAACACCAAGGTTTACAAGCAGCATTAGGCGTAAGCAACCCCATCCTAAATGAATTAATCGCTCAGCTTTTACAACAATCAACCATTTATGGGGCAAAAATTTCCGGTTCGGGTTTAGGGGATTGTGTCGTAGGTTTAGGTACTTTGCCAACAGATTTATTTCCTCTAAATGTGAAACAGCAGCGCTTGGGAATTAAACAAATTCCAATAACAATAAGTTCTATAGGTTATCAAGTAGAAAAGCAGTATGAAAAAATATGAGATAGTGCAACAAATTTTAGCTAACCGATCCAAGAAGGTTAGTGGTAAGGAAAATAATGCTTTTGCCCCCACCAATATTGCATTATGTAAATATTGGGGGAAAAGAGACTCCGAATTAAATTTGCCAGTAACTTCTAGTTTGTCGGTTAGTTTAGGTGATAAGGGTGCGTTTACAACTGTGCAGGAGATCACTGCCCAAAAGGATCTGATTTTTTTAAATGATACAGCGATGCCATTAACCAGTAACTTTGGCCAACGCTTGGTGGCTTTTCTAGATTTGTTTCGCCCTTCTCCTGAAATTCGCTACCAAGTTTTTTCCCAAATGAATATTCCACTTGCAGCGGGTTTAGCTTCTTCAGCATGCGGTGCTGCGGCATTAGTGCTAGCATTAGATCGACTGTATGCTTGGGACTTAGAGAAAACTTCTTTGTCCATTTTAGCGCGCATAGGTAGTGGGAGTGCGGCGCGTTCGATTTGGAATGGGTTTGTGGAATGGCAGGTGGGGGTTAAAGAAGACGGCATGGATAGTCATGGATTGCCACTCAATTTTACCTGGCCCGCATTACGTGTTGGGTTGCTGTTACTTCATTCCCAGCCAAAATTTTTATCTTCACGTGAAGCCATGCAACGAACCTTAAAAACTTCTCAACTTTATGCGGCATGGCCTGAACAAGTCAAGACAGATATGCATAAATTAAAAGCTGCAATTGCTAATCGGGATTTTCACCAGTTAGGTGCAGTAGCAGAAGCCAATGCGTTGGCCATGCACGCTACTATGATGAGCTCTTGGCCGCCGATTATCTATTCTCAGCCACAAACTTTAGCTGCCATGCACAAAATATGGCAGTTGCGTGCAGAGGGTTTGCCCATTTATTTCACTCAAGATGCGGGAGCTAATTTAAAATTATTATATTTAGTTGATGATGAAATAGCGGTTCAAGATCAGTTTGCCAATATGGAAGTGTGCGTGCCTTTTAATGCGAACTGGAACCGCTGTGAGAGGGCTAGCGTGGTTGAAGCGAAGTGCGGCAAAGTAATCTAAATTTTTCAATTTTTTCTGGATTGCCGCTGCAGACTACGCATGGGCGTTAGTTTAAGACATTTGTCATATGCGAACGAGTTTGCGAGTGAATGCAATCCAGTCCATTATGTGTACAAAGTAAATCAGTTAATACAAGCATTGTACTGTATTGCTTCCCCCTCGCTCGCGCTCGGGTCGCAATGACTGCGTTTGGTTATTGCTCTAAAGATTGACCGAATAGTATTATCTTTGGAACATTTTTTTAATCATGAATTTTAATTTTTTAAAGTAATTTATTGAATTAAAATATTTTTTCTTATACAAAGCGGTAACATTTTATGAATGATTGTGTCCCTCCTAATTTTAATTGGAATATCCGGACAAATTGATGGAAGAAACACTATCTCGTCATTATGATTTAATTATTGTTGGCGCGGGTCTAGTTGGGACGAGTTTGGCTGTCGCATTGCAAAATCAAGGGTTCAGTATTGCCTTATTGGAAACCCATTTGCCTGATTTTACCGCTACTCATAATCACGATGGTCGTCCCTTGTCGTTATCCTATGGTAGTCAGCGAATTTTGCAAACTATGGGTTTATGGGAAAAACTTGCGACAAAGGCGGTTCCAATTCTTGCGGTTCATGTTTCTGAACAAAAACGTTTTGGAAGTGTTTGCTTTCGTGCTGCTGAAGAACAGGTTCCTGCTTTAGGCTTTGTGGCGCCAATGGAACAACTGCAGCAAATCTTATACCAACAAGCAAGCCATCAACCTGAGGTACATTTTCTTGCAATTGAAAAGGTCATCAATATCCAGTCTCTGATAGAGAAAGACGGTAAGCAGATTACCGTAGAAACCTTTGAAGGAGAAAAAACTTTATCTACAGATTTACTTATTGGAGCAGACGGAGCGAATTCTACCACCCGACAATTGCTTAATATTGATGTCAAAATTGAGGACATTCAAGAAATGGCCATAACTGTGACCCTGCATTTTTCTCTACCGCACCAAAATAGAGCCTTTGAACGTTTTACTACCCAAGGGATTTTAGCAGTTTTACCCTTAATCAATCCGCACCAAGGTCAATTGGTGTGGACTTTAGATACTGACACCGCGAATCAAGTGACATTGTGGTCAGATACGCAATTAACCGCTTTTTTGCAAGCTAGTTTCGGAGAACGTTTAGGAAATATCCAAATTTTAACCCGTGGCAAATCCTACCCTTTACAGCTAATAATTGCTCAAGAGCAAATTCGCCCGGGGGTGGTTTTATTAGGCAATGCTGCGCATACACTTTATCCATTAGCTGCACAAGGTTTTAACCTGGCGCTTCGTGATGTTGCCATGTTGAGTGAAATACTCGTTGAAGCGCGAAAAAATAAAAATTGGTTGGGCAGTCCAAGGATATTGGAATCTTACTATCAAAAGCGGCAGAAAGACCAAAATTGGATGTATTGTTTTAATAAAGGAATGAGCCAATTATTTGATTTGCAAATTCCTGGATTGGGTAATTTACGCAGCCTGGGATTATTATCAACTGATTTATTTCCGCCTTTAAAGCGCAGACTAGCTAAACGCCTAATGGGTTTGACAGGTTACTTACCTCGTTTAGCTCGGGGAGTCACTTTATGATCGTTATTGTTGGTGGAGGGATAGTAGGTTTAACTTTAGCTGCCGCATTAGCCAAATCCTCTGTTCCTATTACCCTCGTAGAAACTAAGTTACCATCGCTGCAAGAAAAAAAGGAAAACGACTTAGATTCACGAGTCAGTGCGATTAACTTAACTTCACAAAGAATTTTGGCCAATTTAGGAATTTGGTCGCAGCTTTCTGCCGCTTCAGTAAGCCCATTGCGTAAACTACGAGTCTGGGATCATTTAGGTGGTGGCGAGATTACATTTGATAGTGCAGAAATAGGAACTGCAGAGCTGGGGTTTATCGTAGAAAATCGTGTTCTAATCAAAATTCTGTGGCAGCATTTGCAAAATTTTACCCATGTGAGATTGTTGTGTCCAAAACAGCCAGAACAAATTATATATGAGCCACAGCAATTAAAGTTACAGTTCACCGACCAAAGTGATATTTCTGCTGATTTGATAATAGGTGCGGATGGAAGTGATTCTTGGTTGCGGAAGCAGATGGCGATACCCGTGTACAAACGTTCCTATCAACAACAGGCCATCATTGCTGTTGCAGGTTGTGAAAAGCCACATCAGGAAACAGGTTGGCAAAGTTTTTTGCCCGATGGGCCCTTAGGCGTCTTACCCTTAGCCAACAGTCATCAGGTTGCGATCGTTTGGTCCACGTCTTTACAACATGCAGAAGAATTAATGCATTTGCCGTTACTGGATTTTAATTTTCAATTAACTCAAGCCTTAAAGCAGCGCTTGGGCAAGATGGAGCTCTTAACTGATCTTAAAGTTTTACCTTTAGTTATGTCGCATGCTCGAGAATATGTAAAGCCGCGCTTGGCCTTAATTGGGGATGCTGCTCATACTATCCACCCTTTAGCAGGCCAAGGGATTAATTTAGGTTTAATGGATGCAGCTTGTTTAGCTCAGGTTCTTTTAGAAGCGGGTGAAAAAGGTAGCGATATAGGCAGTTTGCGTACCTTGCGTCGTTATCAACGCTGGCGTAAAGGGTATAATTGTACTATGCAAATGGCCATGTTAGGCTTCAAAGAGTTATTTGCTGCTGGCCCCACTTGGCTGGTACAATGCCGTAGCCAGGGCTTAAATATAATGGATCAAATGCAGCTCCTTAAAAATAAAATTATGTATTATGCTGTAGGAGAACAAGGCGATTTGCCTAATTTAGCTTCTTCGGCAAATTGAACCTCGTGAACAGTTACGGTTATTTAGGAGGTAAAATGAAAAAGGATTTTCCAGGTGAATTACTCTACAGTCCCACTCATGCATGGGTCAGAGTAGAATCTGATATGATTGTTATAGGTATTACTGATCACGCCCAGCAATTATTAGGGGATATAGTTTTTGTAGAACTACCGGAATTAGAAAAACAAGTACAACAAGGACAAGAAATGGCAGTAGTGGAATCGGTTAAAACTGCTGCAGATGTATATAGTCCTGTTACTGGGACAGTTGTTGCCATCAATGAGAAACTGCAACAAAATCCTAATTCAATTAATGAAGATCCTTATGGCGAAGGGTGGATATGCCGTTTAAAATTTGACGACAACACTCAACTAGCAGGATTATTAGATGCAGATCATTATAAAGAGCTTATTGCCAAAGAGTAATTAAAAATAAATCGAAAGCAAGTAAACAATACAAAAAATAATTCTTATACAGAAGATATCACCATGTCATTTATTTCTCATACAAACCTTCTTCCAGCTATAGTGATTCCGGCTTATCAACCGGATGAACAATTAGTTACGCTAATTAAAAATCTGCGCGAACAGCGCCCTACTCAACCAATTATAGTTGTAGATGATGGTTCCGATCCCGTGTTACATCCGCTCTTCACCATGTTAGCGGATTATCAGGTAGAGATAGTGCGGCATGCGGTTAACTTAGGCAAAGGGCAAGCATTAAAAACAGCGTTCAATCATTATTTAAATGTCTTTGGCCAGCATGCCATTGGCGTAGTGACTGCGGATGCAGACGGTCAGCATTCGGTGGAAGATATACTGGCGTTAACTACCGCCTTAATTAATGCTCCGCAAGAACTGCATCTAGGAGTACGGGGTTTTCAATTAAAAAATGTTCCTTGGCGAAGTAAAATAGGCAATGCAATGACCGGTTTTGTTTTTCGGCAAGTGTGTACTTCCAATCTGCGGGATACTCAAACGGGTTTACGTGGCATTCCGTCTCAATTAATGCGTTCCGTACTTAAAAGAAAGGCTATGGGATATGATTTAGAATTAGAAATGCTATTGTTAGCTGCCGAGCAACATCTTAAAATCAATCAAATTGCAATTAAAACCATTTATATTGCTAACAACGCTGCTTCACATTTTAACCCTTTGATGGACTCCATAAAAATTTATTTAGTGTTTGTCCGTTATTCCTCTCTTTCAGTTTTTTCAACCATTTTAGATTTCAGTGTGTTTCTTTTCTCATATGGCTTTTTTCAAGATATTTTATCTGCAGTCATTTTGGGGCGTGTTATAGCTGCGTCTTTTAACTTTAAATGGAATCGACGTCGTCTTTTTAAAAAACGAGTCTACAATTCTCTTTCAGGTATTTTACGCTATTCTTTAACTACCGGTTTATTGGCCTTCGTAATCTACGGTTTAATTAATACCATCAACAAATATGGGTTTAATATTCTATACAGTAAAATTGCCGCTGAACTGTTGTTGTTGATGTCTATGCTGAGTGTTTCCGAATTTTTTACTTACAAGCGCAATACAGTAGAAAGTAAAAATTCCTTTTAAAAACTAACTCTCCAGCAATCAAAGAGGCGAACCCCATCGGCAAAGAATTTTCTACGAAAATGATTCTTTATAGGTTTATTTTTTAATTAATTCAATAGATTAAAGTACCCCATGAGTTGTTACCAATTCTCCTCTAAATTAGATTTGTTTGTTATGTACCATTTGTTGATTAATCCTTGCCAGACTCTTTTTCCTGTGGCACTATTCTTAATGCTCGGTATGCGTAACTGATAGAAGGTGATCACTGAGCGATGAGGATAATTGTTTTTTATAAAAAAAAGGAGAACATCTATGAGATTGTATAATTATGTATTTGGAAAAACATCTGACGTAAGAACTGGGGATAGGGGATCATTAATTCAAACGGAGTCGTTAGATGACGAAGGTGAAGGAACCAGACCGCGGTACGAAGAAGTTGATCCTCGGACTACATCTAGTTCTAGTAGACCCTCAGTCGTTAATCAAACTATTCAATCTAGAACGGATACAGAAATCCCACTAGAGAGGAATCTAGGATATCAAGAAATAACTCGCTCCCTAACGACGACGGCACCTTAGAAGTTAATTTAGATGGGGGTGAAGATGATCCCATTTTAGAAGAAAAAGGGCGAAAATGCCAACCTTGTACCACAGGTTCTTGGGCATCTGTTTTCAAGTATGGTACTTATGGGAATTTTGTTGCTGATATCACTTATGCTGGGTTGCAGGCATTTTCTCCACAAGTTATCAAATACGTGGTAGATCAGTTGGGTGAAAAAGCGATGGTAGCGATAGTTGCAGGCGCCCCTATTCCTGGAGCACTTCTCCTCGCAGCACTGGTAAAATGCTGTCAAAAAATGAGAAACAGAACAGGAGGTTATCCGCTTGCACCTGAGTTACAAAAGCAGGCTTTGGCTAAATGGTTGTTGGCATTTACTGTAAGTATAGGAGCGGATTTAATTGCTGAAGGGCTCCATTTGGATGTTTTATTAAACGTTTCAGAATTAATGGATAAATATGGAAAACTACCATATATGGCTGTTGAAGCTGGAATTGCTGTGTTTAAACCTCTGCTGGGTTATGCAGGAATGCATTTGATCTTTGGTAGTAAATGCACGCAGCAAAGATTTCCAAACTATTTAGGAGACATAACTAAAGGATATGATCAGCTTGATGGTCGAGATGGTGCTGGAACTCCAGCTCCACAGGGTTATGTTGAACAACAGGATGATGAAGATGAAAGTAGCCAGAACCAGGAAAGAAAACGCCCCCCTATCAGACCCCGGCCTAGGAATTTAGAACAACAAGTCCAAGGAGAAAATGGTGAGTTATCTCCAACACCACAGTCAACTCAGCCAAAGAAAACCAAAAGGTCTGCAATTTCTCTTACTAATCTGAGTAGTTCTGGTCAGGGTGGTCACCCTAACAGTTTTATGCCAGGTTCCTCATCCTCATCCTCGTCCTCCTCTTCATCGTCATTATCATCTTCTACCATCACCTCTACGCAAGCTCGTACCGATACCCCTTCTCCTACTAATTTCACTTAATTGGCGAACTGCTCCTTTCGTTGCTTGGGCTTAGGTTAATTCCTAAGCCCCTTCTTCTAAGATAGGTGAGATGACAGTAAATTCGGCCTTATTAACAGACTTTTATCAGCTAACCATGGCTTACGGTTACTGGCGATTAGGTATGGCTGAGCGGGAAGCGACCTTTCACTTATTTTATCGACACAATCCTTTTCAAAGTAATTATGTAATAAGTTGTGGTCTTGCAAGTGTGGTGGATTATCTAGCTAATTGGCGCTTTGTTACCGAAGAATTAGACTATTTAGCTACTATCCGCGATATGCAAGGTTTACCCTTGTTTAGTGAAGCCTTTTTAACTTACTTGCAGCAATTACATTTTACCGGTGATGTGTATGCCATTCCTGAAGGACAGTTAATATTTCCTAACGAACCGGTACTAAGAGTTCAAGGGCCCATATTGCAAGCTCAATTAATTGAAACACCATTAGTAAATCGGTTTAGTTTTGCCTCTCTAATCGCTACCAAAGCGTCTCGTGTTTGTGCTGCAGCAAAGGGTGACCCCGTAATAGAATTTGGTCTGCGACGTGCGCAAGGACCAGATGGGGGCATGACAGCCAGTCGTGCGGCTTTTGTTGGAGGTTGCGAAGCGGTTTCGAATACCTTGGCGGCTAAAAATTACGGCATTCCTGTTCGAGGGACCATGGCCCATAGCTGGGTGATGGCCTTTGCCGATGAGCTCACTGCTTTTACTCATTTTGCTCAAGTTGAGCCTGGAAACACCGTTTTGTTAGTGGATACCTATGATACGATCCAAGGTATAGATCATGCTATACGCGTTGGGCAACAACTGCGTTTAAAAGGCAAGGAATTATTAGCAGTACGCTTAGACTCGGGGGATTTAAATGCCTTAAGTCGACAAGCTCGACAGCGGTTAAATGCAGCCGGTTTTGCCCATACCAAAATTATGGCGAGTGGAGATTTAGATGAGTATATTATCACTCAGCTTAAACAACTTGGTGCATCCATTGACATATGGGGGGTTGGCACACGAATGACCACTGCATATGATCACCCTGCCTTAGATATGGTCTATAAGCTAAGTGCGATACGTGATGAGCAGGGCGTATGGCAATATAAGATTAAGCTCTCAAATCAAGCAGATAAAACAACTAACCCAGGTATTCCACAAGTCCGCCGCTTCTATCAGCAGAATCGATTTTTAGCTGATATAATTTATGACAGTGAGTTAGGAATTGCAGATAATTTGTTAGTTGGTGGAGATCACTATGAAGATTTATTGCAGCCCATTTTTCAGAAGGGTAAGCTAATTTATGATCTTCCCTCCATTACAACTATCCAGCGATTAAGCCAGCAACAAAGATTGCAATTTACTAATAGCGAGATTACTAATTATTCAGTGCAACTGGAACCACGTCTTCAAAGGATTAAAGATGCATTGTTAGCTAAGGTGGTTGGAGGAATAAGTGAAGGTAGTGCAAATTCCTGATAAAGCAGCTGTGGCTAGCTTTGATGTCCATGCCCAAAATACTTTTACCTTTATTTGTCCAGAAGAACTTCCCGTTCCTGAAGGGGAACTCATTGTTCCAGAATTAAATGCACAAGCAAAAAAAGCCGATTATAGAATTGGTTCGAAAGAAGCGCATCATCCTCAAGCAATATGGGTTGCAACTGAAAAACAACCGATGCTCAGCAAAATTATTGGGAAAAATGTGGATGTGCGTTGGCCAAAACATTCGATGCCAGGTACGAAGGGGTTTGAACTCATTACCGGTCTACCTCAAGTTATTGAATACGATTATTTTGTTTGGGAGGGAATAGAATTAGATATGCATCCTTATGGAGCTTGTTATCATGATATTGCCGAACGCCTCAGCACCGGAGTAATTGAGTTTTTACGAATGGCACAAGTGAACACAGTGATTGTCGGTGGTCTAGCCACGGATTATTGTGTAAAGACCACTGTGCTGCAGTTATTGCGTGCTGACTTTCAGGTGGTAGTTAATCAAGCTGCTTGCCGTGGTTTAACTGCAGAAACTACAGCTATAGCTTTGCAAGAAATGCAGGCAGCTGGGGCACAATTAGCGGAAAATGCTGCAGCTATAGTCAATGCAATTTAATATGAGATATGTAAAAGTAGCTCACTTAATGGCGTCATTGCGAGCTGAAATATCCCCACAAATTTTTTAAAGGCGAAAAACGTGAAAAAACTCAAAAATATTGTTTTTCATGTGTTATTTTGAGGGAAAGCTAACATTTATGAGGTGCACAATAAATGCTGAATTTCGGCTTTCGCCAGAATGACACTTTTGCAATTTTGTATAACTAGTTGTTAAATCTAGTAAAATTCGTGGGGATATTTCAGCTCGCGATGACAGTGCTGATATTTTTAGCTTAGGTTGATGCCGCCATTAATAGGTTACGTGGCCCTCAAGCCACAGAGTGGGATTTTATGTTAAAGGATTTCCAAGTTTGGATAGGTACATCAGGTTGGAGTTATTCCCATTGGGCAAAAACCTTTTACCCCCCTGCCTTAAAGCCCCAGCATTGGTTTGAATATTACGCGCGGCATTTTAATTGCGTGGAGATCAACGCGACTTTCTACCGATTATTTTCTGATCAAACATACCAACATTGGTATGATCAAGCTCCAGATAATTTTCATTATGCTGTTAAAGCATCACGCTTTATCACTCATCGTAAATATTTGCATGAGGTCTCGGAAGCCATTCATCGCTGCGAAAGATCCAGTTTACTCCTAAAAAATAAGTTGGGGGTGATTTTAGTGCAGCTGCCAGCTAATATGCCTTATGATTTATCTCGTTTAGAAGAGGCTCTTAAATCTTTCCATCACACCCATCAAGTGGCTGTAGAATTTAGACACCCGCGTTGGCTAACTCCAGAGACTAAAAATCTTTTAACACAATTGGAAGTGATTTTTTGTGATGTGGATTCACCAACTATGTCTTTACAGCATTGGTTGACCTCTGAGATTGCTTATCTTCGTTTTCATGGCCGTTCTAAATTATACGCTTCTAGTTATTCCCAATCAGAATTGTTACAAGTTGCTGAATATATTAAAAAATTATCTTTTAAGGGAGTTCACCAAGCTTATATTTTTTTTAATAATGATTATCAAGCACATGCAGTTAAAAATGCATTAACTCTTAAAGAACTAGTGAATTAGATTAGTAGAGTAGATAAAGTAAGGGAGAGATATAACTAAACATTCTAAACCTGGATCCTCTTTGCCTACCAGCATCACAAGCGAAGCAAATATTAGGCAATGTCGTCTTGATACTGCACACAACTTGCTTACACATTGTACCTTTTACTCTTTCAAGTATCGATTCGGTAGCAACGCTTAGCTATTCTCTCCCTTAACTCTAATTATAGTATATTTTTTGTACTTGTAAGAAATTTACCAGAGTAGGTAAAATGTAAAAATTCTATACTATTATTATAAATATAACATAAATTGAGAAGGAGGTATTATATGTATGCGAAAGAGGTTTTATTGAAAGCAATTCAAGGAGTTCCTTTAAGTTTAGGGATTGTAATGTTAACTGTGGCGGGTTTGAGTTTTTTTCCTTGCTCCAGTTTTGGAGCCACTGCTACACATACAAATGCCTCTATGAATCAAGGGCAGTCTAGGCAATCTGCACCTCAACATTCAGGAAATATGGGAGATCGGCAAGGTCGCGGTTCAGCAGCTCAGGTTAATAAGGCTTCTAATTCCAATTATGGTAGATATTCAGAAGGGAGAGGCTATCATGGTGAAAGAAGTTACCATGATGGAAGATCCTATTATGAGGGAAGAGGTGGTTATTATTATGCAGGCGGAGGAGCCGCTTATCCTTACTATGATGAGGGCCCTGCTTATCCAGGTTATGTTGGGGGTTATTATGATGAATACCCCTATTATTACGCCAATTATCCATACTATTCCCATTACCATCGTTATTACCCTTATAATGGTTATTATAGACACGATGGATATTACTATGGACATGGGCATGGTGCGTATTATGGCCATAGCGGGTATTATCATGGCGGGCATGCTGGATATTATGGACATGGTATGCACCAGGGTACGCAATACCATGGTGGTGGATATCATGGTAATTATCATGGATCTTCTGGCGGCCATGGTGCTCAAGGTCATGGTGGTGGCGGTAGGCACTAAGGGAGTGCGAGGAATAAGATAATGTCAAAACCCAATAGGCTCGCTCACGAGGCGAGCCTATATTTATTACAACATGCAAATAATCCGGTAGATTGGTATCCATGGGGGGATGCAGCCCTTAATAAGGCGAAGCGAGAAAAAAAACCTATTTTACTCTCAATTGGCTATTCTGCTTGTCATTGGTGTCATGTAATGGCGCGAGAGTCTTTTGAAGATCCTGCAACTGCACTTCTTATGAATGAATGGTTTGTTTGCATTAAAGTCGATCGAGAGGAGCGACCCGATTTAGATAAGATTTATCAAACAGTGCATCAACTGTTAACAGGAAAGCCGGGAGGTTGGCCTTTAACGATCTTCCTTACTCCCGATCAATTAGCATTTTATTCGGGTACTTATTTTCCTAAGCAGGCCAGTTTTGGTCGCCTTACCTTTAAAGCAGTGCTGGAGCAGTTGACAAATTTTTATCATGAACAACCGGATGCGATAGCTAGTCTAACTCACAAAGTTCAAATGGCTTTGACAGCCTTGTCAAATCGAACTTTAGAAGAAGAAAAAATTCTTAATGAGCAACCCCTGATTAACGCTCGCGAAGAGTTGGAAAAAACGTTTGATTTTGAGCAGGGAGGGTTTTATTCCGCGCCTAAATTTCCCCTGACTACGCATCTACAAAATTTATGGTTACATTGGTATAGCAGTGGGGGTAAAGATCAAGAAGCATGCAATATGGTTGATTTTACTCTGAAGCAAATGGCAAAAGGTGGTATTTATGATCAAATAGGAGGAGGTTTTTTTCGTTATTCCACTGATGCTCATTGGATAATACCTCATTTTGAAAAAATGCTTTACGATAATGCGCAACTTGTCCCCCTGTATGCTGAAGTGGCGGCAATCTCAGATGATCGATATTTAAAAAGTAAAGCGGAAGAAACTATAGAATGGACTTTAAGAGAAATGTCCTCTCCATTGGGGGGATTTTATGCAACCATTAATGCCGATTCAGAGGGAGTAGAAGGTAAGTTTTATTATTGGGGTAGGGAAGAAATACGTTCTATTTTGACAAATACCGAATATAGTGGCTTTGCGCCTTATTTTTCTGTAGATAAATCGCCAAATTTTGGCGATCATTGGCATCTTTATTGCACTGAAGTAGATTTTAGTCAAGAATTTCATCTTGCTAGCGCTAAGCAAAAGTTATACAACACGAGACAAAAACGAATTCCTCCCAGCTGCGATAAAAAAATATTAACCAGCTGGAACAGCTTAATGGTAAAAGCTTTAATTGTTGCTGGGTTAAACTTAAATCGTCAAGATTTTATTCAAAAAGCCCATGATGTTTTAAAATTTATTCACTCTCATCTTTGGGATAATAATCATTTGTTAGCTTTTTATAACGAAGGGCGTAAGAGTTCATTCGCTTTCTTAGATGATTATGCTTTTTTGCTAGAAGCATTATGGTATTTTTTACAAGCGCAGTGGTCAGAGGAAAACCTTCAATGGATGAAGCAATTAGCTGATCAAATGTGTGAGCTTTTCTATGATGCTAAACAGGGAGGATTCTTTTTTACTGCTAATGATCATGAATCCCTTATTCAGCGGCCGAAATTATTTTTTGATGAGGCCTTACCTTCAGGCAATGGTATAGCTGCATTATGTTTGTTAAACATAGGCAATTTATTAGGAGATACAAGCTATCTTTTAGCAGCAGAGAAAACATTACAAGCAGGATGGCCGCATCTTATGCAACAAGCAAGTGCTTGTGGTAGTTTTTTACTGGCGTTACGCTCTTTCTTGCAACCTAATGTAGTCATAATTTTACGTGGTGACTCTGCTCAAATGACTTGCTGGCAACAAGAATGGGCAAAGTTTCATTTGCTTGATCACTCATGTTTTGCAATTCCTTCAAATGGAGTATCTAATTTTGCAGCTGTGCAAAAACCAATCCCTGAAAGGGGTGTTTGGGCCTATTTTTGCCAAGGACAAAGGTGCTATCAAGTTATTAAGGAGTTTGATGAGTTTAATAATTATTTGATGAGTCGATCTTTGCCTTTTCCGGGATGACATCAAGTTTTGTTTTATTTTTGGCATTGCTCACAATAAAATGAACTTCTTTGATTAATAGAAGTTTTTTTTAAGGTGAATTGGCATTGTTTGCAGGCTTGGCCATCCCGACCATAAACGTAAAGTTGTTGACTGAAATACCCTGGTTGTCCCTGATCAGTGTAAAAATCCTGCAAAGTCGTACCCCCAGCTTTAATTGCCCGTTTTAATATTTTCTTGATAGAAAGAATTAATTGGTCTGCTTCATCCTGATTGATTTTTTGTGTAGCACGTGCGGGCGAAATGCCGGCATCGAATAGTGCTTCGTTGGCATAAATGTTACCTATCCCTGTCACTATTTTACTGTTCATTAAAAATGATTTGATAGCAATTTTTTTACCTCGTGAGCATTCATATAAGTATTTAGAATTAAAGGCTCTAGATAAAGGCTCAACACCCAACGAATTGAGAAGAGCATGTTTTTTACTATTTTCTGTCCATAAAATACAACCAAAGCGCCGCGGATCTTTATAACGCAATATCCATTGATTAGTGAATTCAATGTCAAGATGATCATGCGGAGTCAAAGGTAATGGCTTTGATAACAGTCGAAGTGAGCCGCTCATTCCCAAATGAATAATAAGTGCGCCCTTGGTGGTATGAAACAAAAGATATTTGCCCCGACGCTGAATATCAATAATGGTTAAATGAAATAAAATAGTGGATAAATTTTCAGGCACGGGCCAACGTAAGCGAGATTGACGAATAATTACCCGTTGCACAGTCTTGTTTAACAAAGATTTGTATAAACTACGACGAACTGTCTCTACTTCAGGCAATTCAGGCATTATTTAATGTTTATTTGGGAAGTTTTTTTTCTTTAAAAATCACATGCATGCCGTATTGTTGAATAGCAGCATTCCAAGCCCAAGGATCATATTTTTTGATTTCAATTTTGTCGGGAGTATTACGTTTATTTTTATATTTAGTATAAAAAAAACGCGTCGGCTTACCTTTTTTATTAACGCCAGTAGATTCAAGCATTACTTTTTCACGGACATTGCTGGCCATTTTCTTCTCCTAAACTTGATCTTTATTTTTTATTTTTTCTAATACAGCTTCTATACCAATTTTATCAATTAATCTTAAGCCATTAGTAGAAAGTCTAATTGTTACAAAACGTTTTTGACTAGGCAACCAAATGCGATGTTTATGTAAATTTGGTAAAAAGCGACGTTTTGTTTTATTATTGGCATGTGATACAGTGTTCCCAGTTTGAGGGCGTTTTCCAGTTACTTGACAAACTCTACTCATCGCAATGCTCCCATTAAATTTATACTCAGAACATTTATTTTTACAGAACTTAGATATAAAAGCAAGATCTTAAGAGCCCTTGAATTAATTTTAGAAAAATGTTAAAAAAAGAAACTTATAGCATTAAGGTTCTACGGCAAATCAGCCGTGGCGAATAATTTAAATCATAAGCGGTATTAATATGAAGATGTCAGTAACTAAAATCTTTATACTCTTTTGTCTAACACTGATACTCTGGGGTTGTGTCGCAGGGCCGAATCCCAATCCAGGTGAAAGAAGTGCGGATATGCTTTGGGAAAAATATAGACATGAAGAAGCGTTGGAAATTATTATTCCTGCAGCTGAAAAGGGTTATCCGTGGGCACAACTTCGTTTAGGGGTAGCCTATGAGTTGGGCAAAGGTGTACCAGCTGATATTCCTAAGGCATTATATTGGTATAAAAAAGCTTCAGTACATAAGGGTAATGATAAATGGTCAGAGGGCACTTTAGTTGGCTCGGTTGGTCCAGCTCATTATTTTAATCAAAATAGTGATGCTATGGTTGCTCAGTATCGGATAGCAAATATTTATTTGCATGGAAAAGGTGTGAAGAAAGATTTAGTAGCCGCTTATTTGTGGGCCAAGTATGTGGTTAATGAAAGTGCGGGTGAAAATGTTTTTTACTGCTGTGAATTTGAAGGTGGTCGTTGGATTTTACAAAAGGATATACAAAGTACACTTAGTCAAATAGTAGGCGAAATGAGTTCTGAAGAAAAAGCGAAAGCCAAACAATTGTTGCCGTCGTGGAAACCTTCGGTTTAGATTTATAAAAACCCTCGTTCTGCAAGTGAAATTGCTTGATTATCTCCCACTATTAGATGATCTAAAAGTTTTATTTCTACTAATTGAAGAGCATTCTTTAACCACAGAGTTGTTTCTTGATCTGTAGGACTGGGTTCTGGTATACCTGAGGGATGGTTATGCGCCACAATCAGGGCAGATGCATTATAGTGCAACGCACGTTTAACGATCTCACGAGGATAAATACTAGTGCTGTTAATAGTTCCGTGAAAGAGTTGTTCAAATTCAATGATTCGATGCTGATGGTCTAAAAATAAGCCTACAAAAACTTCTTGTTGAAAATCTCGCAAGTGAGCAATGATGAAATTTTGGGCTTCAAGGCTATGATGAATTGTTTGTCGTTGGGGCAAGGTTTCCCGCAGAAAACGACGTCCCAACTCCGCAGTGGCTTGAAGTTGGCAATATTTAGCTAATCCTACCCCCATTTTTTTACAAAAATCGCTTAAAGGAGCAGCAAAGATTCCACGCAATCCTTTAAATTGAGTAAGTAAATTTCGTGAGATATCTACAGCACTTTGTTTGCTATTTCCATTCCCAATTATTATGGCTAATAATTCAGCATCAGAAAGTGTAGAGACCCCATGTCTGATTAATTTTTCTCGTGGACGTTCACTTATGGGCCATTTTTTTATAGGCATATTTCAATTTTAGGTAACATCAGAGAGATTGTTAATACCGGGTTTTATATGCTATGTTTAGATTTGAGGGGGGAGGGGGCGTATGACTCATAAAATTCAAGTAAAGATTTTAGATACCAGATTGGGGGGGATTATACCTTTCCCTAAATATGCTACGGCTGGATCAGCAGGATTAGATTTACGAGCTTGCATGGAGGAACCTATCACTCTTTCACCCGGTGAGACCAAGCTAATTTCTACAGGTATGGCTATTCATATTGCTGATTTTAAAGTTGCCGCCATGATTTTGCCGCGTTCTGGTTTAGGGCATAAACATGGAATAGTGTTAGGTAATTCAGTTGGATTAATAGATGCAGACTATCAGGGACCCTTGATGGTCTCTTGTTGGAATCGAGGGCAACATGCATACACAATTGAGCCAGGTGAACGCATAGCTCAATTGGTATTGGTTCCTATTGTACGAGCCCAATTTGAGGTGGTAGATGAATTCGAAGAAACTGAACGTGGCTCCGGTGGATTTGGAAGCTCCGGAAAAATTTGAAGAAAAAAATTACCAAGTTCCATTACATATCCCAGCTGATATTTTTCGTGCTTACGATATTCGTGGTCCCGTTAATGAAGAAAATCTAACGTCTGATCTAGCTTATGCAATTGGCTTAGCCATTGGAGCTGAAGCATGTAATCGTGGGGAAAAAGCTTTAATTGTCGGACGTGATGGGCGTCTTTCGGGGTTAGAACTGCATAACGCATTATGTGCGGGTCTATTGGCTAGTGGTAGAGATGTGGTAGATGTGGGTTTAGTGCCGACACCTTTAACTTATTTTGCAACTCATCGGTTTGGGATTACCGCTGGTGTTATGGTAACAGCTAGTCATAACCCAGGAGATCATAATGGCTTTAAAATAGTACTTCAAGGTCAAACCCTTAGCACTGTCGATATTAGCAATTTATACCAGCGTATTTTAAAGAAGCAATTTGTCAGCGGATTAGGTCAACTAAATAATCTGGCATGTCTCATTGATGATTATATTCGCTATGTAGTAGAGCATATTTCTTTATCTCGGCCATTAAAAATGGTAGTAGATTGTGGCAATGGAATTCCTGGAATTGTAGCTCCTCGCTTATATCGTGCTTTGGGGTGTGAAGTGAGTGAATTATTCTGTGATGTGGATGGTAGATTCCCTAATCACCATCCTGATCCTTCCGTTCCTGAAAATTTAAGCGCCTTAATTAATCAAGTACGTCAAGAAAAAGCGGACTTAGGATTAGCCTTTGATGGAGATGGTGATCGTTTAGGGGTAGTTACCGATCAAGGAGAAATTATTTGGCCTGATCGACTATTAATGCTTTTTGCTCAGGAACTAATAGCAAAACAACCGGGTGCGAAAATTATTTTCGATGTGAAGTGCTCTAGACATTTACCCTTGTTAATTGAGCAAGTTGGAGGTGTGCCCATCATGTGGCGAACCGGCCATTCTATTATCAAAAGTAAAATGCTTGAGGTAGGTGCTTTATTGGCTGGAGAAATGAGTGGCCATATTTTCTTTAAAGACGATTGGTTTGGATTTGATGATGGTTTTTATGTGGGAGCTCGATTGTTGCAGATATTAGCACAGAAAACATTGTCTTCTAGTGCGGTTTTTGCGGCATTACCTAATAGCGTTAATACTCCCGAATTAAAATTAGCTATGGAAGAAGATAAAAAATCCATTTTCATGGCGGAACTTTTAAAAAAAGCTCATTTTCAAGGAGCAAAAATAATTACCATGGATGGTTTGCGAGTTGATTTTGATTTTGGCTGGGGTTTAATTCGACCCTCTAACACTTCGCCTTATTTAACTTTGCGTTTTGAAGCTGACACAACTTATCATTTGGAAAAGATTAAAGAATTATTCCGTGTACAGTTGTTGGCGATTGACAAGAATTTAATTTTACCCTTTTAAAGAAAATCTTGGGGGCTTGTCTCATGACGTATTCCTTCATGGTGTGGCCCGGCTCAAAAAGTTTGCACTTCTTTTCTTTCTTGTGATACTATTCTAGCCCGAATAGAGAATTGATTGTATTTTAAGTACTCACTTATTAAAATGGTTTATTTATGAAAAAATTGAAGTTAAAACAAGTATTCGATGAAAAATTAGAGAATGAACGAAACGATTTATCTGTTATTTCGAATATATTTCTTGAAGGCCAGTATTTTTTTCAAGAAGGCGAAAAAGCTTTTCAGTTATCAATGCGCTATCTTTACTTAGCTTCTTTAGCTGGGCACGAAGACGCCATTAAGGTGCTTTCGGCATTTTATTTGCTCATAATACAACTAAATTATCCATCATTTAAAGGATTAGAAAATGCATTTACATCATTTTCTATTGCCCCTGAAGCATCAGGACAATCTGTTTCAGCTTTAAAAAAATACCAATTAGCAAGGGAAGAGTTAGTTGAAGCAAAACAACTTTTTTTCAAAGCAGCGGTGTATGATCATGCTAAAGCAGGAGTGATTGCATTCGAACTCGAATGGATAAGTGAAAGACCTCTATTAGATACAAGTGATAAACTTGCAGAATCTAAAAGGAAGTCATATAAGTCGAATCGATTTACTAGCACAGAAGAGAAACAAAAATATACAAAATCCCTAATGGAAAGAGCGAAGGAGTTAAAGCACCTAAATGGACAAATAATTTTGTGGGAAGAAGCTGCCCAACTAGGAGATTCAAGTGCACAATTTAAGCTTGCTGAGTATTACATAGATATAAAAAACCCACTGGCTATCCAATATCTAAAGTATGCAGTTGAACAGCACCTAATGAATGCCTTCCTTACTTTAGGTGAGTGTTATGAGTTTGGGATACAAACGCCAAAAAATTTGCAATTCGCAGTAAAGTATTACAAGCAGGTATTGCTATTTAATATAATACGACAATCTCAAGTATTGAAGGAGCGATGCCTCATCAATCTTAAACGCTGTTATACGTTTTATCCAAGTATAAAGACGCAATTCTCTGAAGATTATAGCGATATGGACTTTTCTACCAAAAAGATTCAAGAGGTGGAAAAATCAATACGCAATTATTATTACACTTACCCACAGAGTCAATTCCGCTTTCTTAGCAGTAAAACTCACAAACTGGAAGATGATAAAGATAATACAGAATTGTTTTCCTTAATTAGTTTGTTAACAATGAATACGTAAAATTTCTATTCTCTAACGCCATATTCAGCCTGATAAATTCTAATTGCATCACTTTGTTGCTGCCATTCTGGCTTGTTTTCTAGGTATTGCAAGACATGGTTTATATTTATAATACTGTGGATGGGAATTTGGTAGGTTTGCATCGCTTCTTTCACCGCAGATTGTTCTTTATTGCCTCGCTCCTGTCGATCAAAAGCAATGAGAATACCACTTAATGTAACCGGTAAATTAGCCATCATTTCTACGGTTTCTCTTATTGTAGTACCTGCAGTGATGACATCATCAATCATAACCACTTTACCTGTCAATGTTGCACCTACAAAATTTCCTTGATCGCCATGAAGTTTTTTTTCTTTCCGGTTGAAACAATAAGGTACATCTTTATTATAATTTGTATATAAAGCAATTGCGGTAGTGCTGACTAAAGGGATACCTTTATATGCAGGTCCGAAAAGCATGTCATATTGAAATAATGAATCTTCCAAGGCGGCAGCATAAAATTGCCCTAAGCGCATGAGGCTTTCACCGCGATTGAATAGACCCAAGTTAAAAAAATAAGGACTTTGGCGTCCTGATTTTAAAGTAAAATCACCAAATTGAAGCACGCCGCGCTGACATAAAAATTCAATAAATTGGAGTTGGTAGTCTTGCATTTTTAACCCATTTTTAACCATCTAGTAAGCCAAATCATTGCAAAATAGATAGCACTCATTATATGCTATTTTTTTTAAAAGTCACGGGGGATTACACCCGTGATTTTCACCTCTAAAGAAGAATTTATGCGTATAATCAGTGCAAATGTGAACGGTATTCGTTCGGCGGCTCGTAAAGGATTTTTTACTTGGTTGGAGCAACAAAATGCAGATATCGTGTGTCTGCAAGAAACTAAAGCACAATTAAGTAAAATAGAAGATGCTCTATATCGACCCTCGGGATATCACGTTTATTATAACGATGCACATAAGATGGGTTACAGTGGAGTTGGATTATATTGTCGCCAAGAACCCGAAAAAGTAACGACAACATTGGGATGGGTACATGCAGATACGGAAGGACGCTATCTGCAAGTAGATTTTCCTAAGTTTAGTGTCGCTTCCCTCTATATCCCTTCGGGCACAAGTGGTGATGAACGCCAACAAATTAAGTTTGATTTTTTAGAAAAATTTTTAAAGTTTCTGCGAGAGACTGCATTAACTCAGCGCCCGTTTATTATTTGTGGTGACTGGAATATTGCTCATAAGAAAATAGATATAAAAAACTGGCGTGGTAATCAAAAACATTCTGGTTTTTTACCTGAAGAACGGGCATGGATGGATATGGTAATGGATCAAGTAGGTTGGATAGATGCTTTTAGAGTAATTAACACTGATCCTGATCAATATACTTGGTGGTCAAATCGTGGCCGTGCTTATGAAAAAAATGTAGGTTGGCGCATTGATTATCAAATCGTTACTCCTCATTTCAAACCTTTAATCAAATCAATTCAAATTTATAAAGAGCAACGTTTTTCAGATCACGCACCGTTAATTATTGATTATCTTGATTTTTAAGCCCAGCCTAATGACAAACGTTGTGCATTAATAATCTCTCCAATACCTTTTTTTGCCAAGATGAGTAATGAATTGAGCTCTTCTTGAGTAAAAGCATTTCCTTCTGCAGTTCCTTGCAATTCAATGAAAGAACTTTGGTCTGTCATTACAACATTCATATCCGTATGGGCTTGAGAATCCTCTCTATATTCAAGATCTAAAATTGGCGTGTTTTGATAGATTCCAACTGAGACAGCAGCAACTAAATATTTTAGTGGATTACAATTAATTTTGCCACTTTGCTGCAAATTAGTAATGGCATCTGCCAAAGCAACGCAAGCACCGCTTATAGCAGCGGTTCTTGTGCCTCCATCTGCTTGGAGAACATCACAATCGATGGTAATTGATCGTGGCCCTAATTCTTGTAAGTTAATTGCTGCACGTAATGATCGGCCAATTAAACGCTGGATTTCAACGGTACGTCCCCCCTGTTTACCTTGTACCGCTTCACGTTCTGTGCGTTGCTGTGTAGCGCGAGGTAACATTCCATATTCTGCAGTAACCCAACCCTGACTGGTTTCACGTAAAAAGCGTGGTAAATTATCACTTACACTAGCGGTGCAAAGTACCTTCGTTTCTCCCAGACAGACCAATACTGATCCTTCGGCATGCTGGGTATAATGGCGAATAAAACTAATAGGACGTAATTGATCTGGAGCACGTTCACTAGGGCGAATATTTCTTTTAGTCACGCAATTCTCCTTATTTTTGATATAAAACTGCAAATTTTTTAATTATCGAGTGTAGCATACAATAGGGTAATACTCACAGCTCACTTGTGGTTTGCCGCATGTGGCTCACCATACTACGTAGCAAATTAAACTCGGAACGTTTACGCTTATCTTTGTCATATCGCTTGTGAATGATTAACATGCATACAAGAGATATGATATAATATTTTCTTATGGTTGCTAGTATGACTGCTTTTTCTCGTCAATCGACTCAAGTTGACTCCGGTATTTTAACTTGGGAATTGCGAGCGGTTAATCACCGATTTTTGGAAATCAATACCCGTCTACCGGAAACCTTGCGTATTCTAGAAATGTCTGTACGTGAAATTATAGGTAAAAAGATACAACGGGGTAAAATTGAAGCAACTTTAAAATTAACTACTAATTTGGACACCCCGCATATTAAAATCAATGAAGGGATAGTGGTGCAATTAGCTGTTGCTGAAAAAGCCTTGCAACAACATTTCCCCAATCTACATGCCAATCTTTTAACTCTTCTAGCGTGGCCGGGAGTTATAGAAACTGAAGTAGTAAATACTGAAATTATTTCCACAGAAGTTTTAAAGTTATTAGATAGAGCTATTGAAGATTTAGTGCAAATGCGTAAACGTGAGGGAAGTCTAATTAAAGATTTTATTGAACATCGTTTACTCTCTATTAAAAACTTAGTTGACGAAATCCAACAACAAATTCCTCACTTATTGGCTGCCGAGCGGCAGCGTTACATAGATCGTGCTCGCGAATTAGCGGTCGCTTTGGATCCTCATCGGCTAGAACAGGAATTGGTCCTTTTAATCCAAAAAGCGGATGTAGCGGAAGAAATTCAGCGTTTAACTGCCCATTGTCATGCTATGCTGTTGATCCTTAATCAGAAAGAGGGCGCCATTGGCCGACGTTTGGATTTTTTAAGTCAAGAATTACTTCGTGAAGCCAATACTCTTAGCAGTAAGGCATTAGATATTTCATTAACTCATGCTAGTGTAGAAATTAAAGTATTGGTAGAACAAATTAGAGAACAGGTGCAAAATATTGAGTAAGGTGGGAAATTTTTTTGTGTTGACTGCTCCTTCTGGTACGGGGAAAACCAGCCTTGTCCGTGCTTTGCTCGAAAAAATTGATAACATCGAATTATCTATTTCTTATACAACTCGCCCACCACGGCCAGGAGATATCCAAAATAGAGATTATCATTTTATTAGTGCGGATCAATTTAAACAAATGCTCGATAATAATCTGTTTTTAGAATCTGCAACTATTTATCATAATCAGTATGGTACATCCAAGCCGTGGGTTATGGAGCGGTTGACTCAGGGAAAAGATATTTTATTAGAAATTGATTGGCAGGGGGCGCAACAAATTCGACGGCAATTCCCTAAAGCCATTCTCATTTTCGTTTTACCTCCATCTTTACCAATATTAAAAGAACGGTTGCAAAATCGTCGTCAAGATCTCCCCTCAGTCATTGCGGAAAGGATGGCATGTGCGCAAGAAGAAATTAGTCATTGTAACGAGTTTGATTATCTTGTGGCTAATGATCAATTCGAAAAAGCTTTGGCTGATTTAGAACATATAATTATTGCTGAGGGATTAAAATGTCGAGTGCAAATGGAAGAAAATGCAAATCTACTAGCTAGATTATTAGAAAAATAATATAATATTAATTATGCAATCCCTGGGGTGTTAGACCCTGACTTTATTAGGACTTTCAATTTTAAGAAAATTTTTTAAAGTCCAATTATAGCTCTTAGCTTGTATAATAGAATATTTAGAGGAAATTATGGCACGTGTAACTGTTGAAGATTGTTTACCTTATGTACAGAATCGCTTTGATTTAGTGATTAAAGCCGCAAAGCGAGCCCATCTCTTGCAAATGGGAGCTGCTGATCCTCTGGTGCCAATTAATAATGACAAACCAACTGTAGTTGCATTACGGGAAATTGCTGCGGGTTATGATATTGAAAATGCACCGTTGCGTACTGAGCATGGCGATACAGAAGGATTTATTGGTATGCCTGCTTCTTCTGCAAGTGTCTTTTTGGATATAAAAGTAATTAATTCGAACAAAGATCTGCCTCCTGTTTAGTTCTTACTGGAGTGAGTGTGCGGTTATTTAAAAAGTTACGACGCAAACTCGACTATCTGCCTGAAGAACAGATTGAACAAATCCATCAAGCTTATTTAACTGCTTTATCCGCTCACCAAGGTCAGAAAAGACAAACTGGAGAACCTTATATTACTCATCCAGTGGCTGTTGCCTGTATTTTAGCAGATATGAAATTAGACCATCAAACCGTTATGGCGGCCTTACTCCATGATGTCATAGAAGATACTTGCATAGACAAAGAAACTTTACTCGCTCAATTTGGACAAACTGTAGCAAATTTAGTGGATGGGGTAAGCAAATTAACTCAAATCGAATTTGTTAGCCATGCCGAAGCACAGGCCGAAAATTTTCGTAAAATGATATTGGCAATGGCACGAGATATTCGAGTTATTATCATAAAACTTGCCGATCGCTTACATAATATACGCACCGTAGAACCTTTATCCACAGAAAAACGGCGTCGTGTTGCTCAGGAAACTTTAGAAATATTTGCGCCATTAGCAAAGCGTTTGGGAATGCATGATCTTTCAGTAGAATTAGAAGAGCTTAGTTTTAAAGCTCGATATCCCCGGCGCTATGCCATTTTAAGTAAAGCTGTAGAGGAAGCACGTGATCAACGCAAAAAGGTCCTTAACTTAGTGAGCAAAACTTTACAGGAAGGGTTGGCAAAAAGTAGCTTGCCATCTTGCACAGTGACTGGTCGGGAGAAACATTTATACAGTATTTATCGGAAAATGCGCAGTAAGCATTCTCCTTTTAATGAAATCATGGATGTTTATGCTTTCCGAATTATTGTGGAAGATATCGATTCATGTTACCGAATATTGGGTCTAGTTCATCGCTTATTTAAACCCGTTCCAGAAAAATTTAAAGATTATATAGCTATTCCTAAAGCGAATGGTTATCAATCATTGCATACCGTTCTGTTTGGTCCCTATGGATACCCTATCGAGGTACAAATACGTACTACTCAAATGGATCAGAGAGCCACTAGCGGGATTGCGGCTCACTGGATATATAAAACAGATGAAGAAGAATTGAATCCTTCCCGAATACGTGCCGAGCAATGGATGAAAAATTTATTAGAATTACAGAATCACGTAGGAAATTCGTCTAGAATTTATTGAGAATGTTAAATTAGATTTATTCCCAGATGAAGTTTATGTGTTTACCCCGAGAGGTAAAATTATGCAACTTCCTGCCAGTGCGACCGTAGTTGACTTTGCTTACGCGGTCCATACGGATATTGGTAATAGTTGCGTCGCTGCTAAAATTAATCGTCAATCTGCTTCATTATCTACACCTTTAATAAGTGGACAGACTGTAGAAGTTATTACCGACATGAAGGCAAAGCCGAACCCAACATGGTTAGATTTTGTTGTTACCAGTAAGGCGCGGAGTAATATTCGTCAATTTTTGAAAAATCAACATAGGACAGAATCCATTGCCCTGGGTGAAAAATTACTTCAGCAAGCATTATCCCAGTATCACCTTAATTTAAAAAAAATTCCCTCAGATGTGGTGCATTTTCATATTGCAAGAGGTGCAGCTTTATAGCATGGCTGACCTCTTAATAGAAATTGGGCTAGGTAATCGATTGGCAACATTAGTGGCGAAGCGATTAGTTGACATGGTGCAGCAAAGCCACGAAGCAGGTGACGGGAAATTAAAGTCTGCCGCCGAAGTACCATTAATTATCAAAGGTACAGAAGGGATGGTTGTTAGCTTTGCTGAATGTTGCTGTCCTATTCCTGGTGATCCAATAGTAGGAGTACTAACGAGCGGTCAAGGTATTATCGTTCATGTGGAGCAATGTTCTCACTTAGACAAATTACGACGTCATCACGGTGCTTTTATGCCATTACGGTGGGATAAAGAATCACCTACGACTTTTCCAGTAATTATCCGCGTCGAGGCCATTGATCAACCACGCCTTCTGGCTAAAATGGCTGCAGCTATTTCTGATGCGGATGCTAATATTGAAGATGTCCATACGCAAAATCAAGGCGGTCAATATTTTCGTTTTATTTTTAAATTATCAGTTCGAGATCGAATGCATGTAGCGCGAATTTTACGTAAACTACGTAATATCCCCGTCATCACTCGTATAACTCGAGGTTTTGGGTAAAAAATCGGCAATTATTTGATTTGCCCTAGCAGTTATTCATGTAAAGGAGAATGAAAAGTGAAGCAAGTAATCAATACTTCTTTAGCGCCTGCCGCCATTGGAACTTACTCACAAGCGGTTAAAGCGGGTAACATGGTGTATCTATCTGGTCAGATTCCCTTGGTTCCAGGAACTATGCAAATGGCAGGAGGCGACCTAAAGAATCAAATACGTCAAATATTGAATAATATCAAAGCCATTGTCACTGTGGCGGGAGGAAGTTTAGCACAAGTGGTTAAGCTGACTATTTATCTACTTGATATGAATGATTTTCCAATCATTAATGAGGTAATGATGGAGTACTTTGAAGAACCCTATCCCGCTCGTGCAGTGATTGGAGTAGCAGCTTTACCTAAAGGAGCTGCAGTGGAGATAGATGCCATCATGGAACTGATTGAATAATGCTCATAAGAGAGCAAGTAGAATCCTTTCCTTTAACGAAGCTAGCAGGAGTTGGTCCACAAACATTAGCTTTCTTGCAAAAATTAGGCATAACTTCCATTGAAGATTTATTGTTTTATTTACCGATTCGTTACCAAGATCGAACGCGCATTTCCCCAATAGGATTATTACGTGAAGGAGATCGAGTTCTCATCGAGGGACAAATATGCTCAGCTTTGGTAAGTGGTGGACGCAAGCCCAGTTTACTTTGTCAATTTAGTGATTCGACAGGGAACATCCAGTTACGGTTTTTTCATTTTAATGCGCAACAAAAAATACAATTATCGCAAATTGGATTACGATTACGCTGTTTTGGAGAAGTGCGACGGGGTTATTATCAAGGTTTAGAGCTCATTCATCCTGAATATCGATTAATTTATGCTGCCGATGAGCTACCATTAGAAGAATACCTAACACCTATTTACCCAAGCACGCAAGGCTTATCGCAGTCTCGATTACGTCATTTAATAAATCAAGCATTAGAAAAGTTGCCATACTTTAAGTCTGTTGAACTTTTACCATTTGAGCTTCTAGAACAATTTCAGCTGGCCGATTTAATAACTGCCTTACGGTTTGTTCATCACCCTCCGCCTCAAACCGATGTAACATTATTACAGTCAGGTAATCATATCATGCAACAACGACTGGCTTTTGAAGAATTGATTGCACATCAACTCAGTTTACAGCAAAGACGCAGTCAAATTCGCAAATTACATGCTCCTCAATTGAATGATGCATCTGAATTGCGTCAGAATTTTTTGAAAAATTTAGGATTTGCATTAACTGCAGCACAACAACGTGTCATCACAGAAATTGATGCAGATTTGTCACAACCTTATCCCATGTTGCGGTTGTTACAGGGTGATGTCGGTTCAGGAAAAACCGTTGTCGCAGCGCTAATTTTATTACGAGCTGTGGCGCAAGGAACTCAAGTAGCACTGATGGCGCCTACGGAATTACTAGCTGAGCAACATAAAGATAATTTTTGCAGATGGTTACAGCCGTTAGGAATTCAGGTCAGTTATCTAGGGGGAAAGCAACCTGCAGCATTACGCAAAAAATTACTGCAACGTATTGTTCAAGGACAAGATCAAGTCATTATTGGAACCCATGCATTATTTCAAGAAGAAATTTGCTTTATGCACTTAACTCTAGTGATTATTGATGAGCAGCATCGTTTTGGGGTAGACCAGCGGTTGGCTTTGGTAGAAAAAGGCAAATTGGGTAACCACTATCCGCATCAATTGATTATGAGCGCCACGCCCATTCCACGTACTTTGGCGATGTTAATTTATGCTGATTTAGATATTTCAGTAATAGATGAGCTTCCTCCGGGACGCATACCTGTGACCACGACATTAATATCAAGTAACCGCCGACAGCAAGTGATGGAACGAGTGAGATATGCTTGTCAACAAGGACGCCAAGCATATTGGGTATGTATATTAATAGAAGACTCTGAAGTCCTGCAGTGTCAGGCTGCTGAGGCGACTGCTCGTGAGTTGCAGGTGCAACTTCCAGAATTACGTATTGGATTAATTCATGGACGTTTATCAGCGGAAAACAAAGTGGCGCAAATGTTAAGCTTTAAAAAAGCTGAGATTGATTTATTGGTGGCAACAACTGTTATTGAAGTTGGCGTAGATGTTCCTAATGCCAGTCTTATGATTATCGAAAATTCAGAGCGGTTAGGATTGTCACAATTACATCAATTAAGGGGGCGAGTTGGTCGTGGTGCAACTGAAAGTTACTGCATACTTCTATTTAGGTCTCCTTTATCTTCTTTAGCTTATCGACGTTTGCAAGTAATGCACAGCACCCAGGACGGATTTTTAATCGCTCGAGAAGATTTAGCCATGCGTGGTCCAGGTGAGGTATTAGGCGCCCGGCAAGCCGGATCCCTGCAATTTAAAGTTGCTGATCTAACTCGTGATCAGGCTTTGTTACCGAAAGTTCATTCTGCTAGCCGTTATTTAGTTGACAATTTTTCTCATTGCCTTCCCAAACTCATTTCTCGCTGGTTTCCTAAAGCAAACAATTATAATCAAGTATAACAGAAAACCTTACGCGATGAGGGGCATTCTTAAGCGGGAGTGCGGGTATCGGCTTGGCCAAGCGCAGCATCGAAACAGAGATAGCGTTTTCCATATTAAGAGAAAACGCTATAAGGTTGCATTTTGACAAATTTGCTATTATTATGATCGGCCAATAGCTTTTGCAGTAATGGAAGTATTGCAACGAATTAGACGTCATGGAAGTTAAATATAAACTTTAAGAGGAGAATGGTATGTTTTTAAAGAAACTTTTAATTTTAGGTGCTGCAGAGTTTTACTGCGGTAAGTATTACCAACAGTTATGCGGGTGGATCTGATGTATTGACTCCTCCCCCTTCTGAAGTTCGTGGGTTTACCCCTTCCTTTTATGCCGGTATTGCTGGCGGTTATGCCAATTCAGATTGGAAAAACTTTATTGCTTCTGGTTTAATTCACAACGTAGATAACGATGGCTTTGTCTATGGTGGTAAATTAGGTTATCAAGCAAGAGAGCATTTTGGTTTAGAAGTTGGCGGTTATGTGTTGCCCAGATCCGATTTTGATTTTAAATTTTCAAATTTAAATTTTGCTCAAATTCGAGGTGTAGATACTAAAATTGATGGCCATTTTAACTCCTGGATTGCTTATGCAGCTGGAACATTACGCGCTTCGCTTTTTGGTAATGAAAATTTATCTGTTTACGGAAAAATTGGTCCAGTATATCGCAGCGTTAGCCACACTATAAAAGTGTACGATAAAGGTTATCTTACAGGCGATGAGTCTAGAACAGGTCATTATTGGACAGTGATTTTTGGTAGTGGTATTGACTATGATTTAGCTGCTTATCACCTTCCCGTTTCGGTTGGTGTAGAATATTTGTTTGTTCCTTCCAATCAAAGCTTTTTAAATTTAAGTGACGTAGGAAATGACGTTAAAGAAGTTGACGGGAAAGTTCTTAACAAAAATGCTGCTCCTGCTGCTCACATTGGAGTTGCAAACGTAAGTGTTCACTTCGCTGTGTAAGTTTAGAGACTCGTTCTAAAAGCATGTGGGATGATCGATGATTTTATGGCTAATCCTCATGCAGAATGAATTTGTCTTAATTATTAGGGAGCAGGAAACTGCTCCTTAATAATCCTTAAGCTCACCCTATAGTTCTTTCTATTTGCTTATTTTAACTATTGTCTGGTATTTTACGTCTCTATCTCTATGGGGACACCACGGCAAATAATTAAATCAATCAAGGACGAAAAAATGTTTTTAAAACGATTGTTTTTTATAACTGCAATTATTTTAGAAATTACATCTGCACCTGCCTATGCTGGTGGACCTGAACGATTCTTTGGAATTCTTTGCCCACCTCCAGTTTTTAATTCTTTTGTTTATGTCAGCATTGCAGCAGGATATGGGTTATCTGATTGGACTAATTTGATTCAAGAAAGTGGGCTAGCAGCAAATGGGAGTAATGGAGGGTTGGCATATGGAATAAAAATTGGATATCAAGCTATTCCATACCTTGGATTTGAAGCAGGAATGTATGGACTACCAAGAGAGGATCAAAAATTAAAAAATCATCATGAAAATATTTTTTCTAATGAAACAGATTCTACTACTTCTTGGATTATGTATGCCGCGGGCACTATTCGTAGCTATATCCCTGAACATGAACGTTTTTCTATTTATGGAAAAATAGGGCCGGTTTTTCGAGGCATTGGCCATCATGGTAATAGCATTTATGGGCATAAGCATATGGATAGCCCCTCTGGAAATTACTGGTCAGTAATTTTCGGTACGGGGATAGATTATAATTTTACATATACATTTTTATATCAACTACCGGTTTCTATAGGTGCAGAATATTTATTTGTGCCACCTAATGACAGTTTTCTTGCTTCTTTTTCTTCTTTCAGAGAATTTAAGGTCAATCAAGATGCTGCTCCGGCAGCACATATTTTTATAGCTAATGTATCTGTCCAATTCCCAGTCTAAAAGGAGCGGATATTAACCTTGAAATGCTAAACCTTTATCCCCATCTTTACACTAGACTTCTTTCCAAACCCTATTTTGGCTTAGTCCTGTAACCGAATACAAGGCGACGTCAGTAGATCAAAAAATGAAGGTTTGGAAAGAAGTCCATTGTATTAATGCCAATAAAGAGGAGTTTAAAAATGCCAGTTGCAGCCCAAGCAGAAACATTATCTTTTGAAGCTGAAGTAAAACAATTATTAAGCTTAGTAGCACGTTCTCTCTATAGTAATTCAGAAATTTTCTTACGTGAATTAATTTCCAATGCCTCAGATGCTGCGGATAAATTACGCTATGAGGCTCTAACTGATTCGGCTTTGTATGAAGATGATTCGGATCTAAAAATTTGGGTTGACTTTGATAAAGAAAATCAAACTATTACTGTGCGCGATAATGGTATTGGTATGAATCGTGAAGAGGTGGTGCAAAATCTAGGAACTATTGCTAAGTCTGGTACACGCGCTTTTCGTGAAGCTATAGAAAATAAAAATGCACAAGGTTCTGGACTAATTGGCCAATTTGGAGTGGGATTCTATTCTACTTTTGTTGTAGCAGATAATGTAGTGGTAAGAACTCGCCGTGCCGGCATGCAATTTGACCAAGGTGTTAAGTGGGAATCAGACGGCCAAGGCCAATACACTGTACAGAATATTAATTATTCTCGGCGAGGCACCGAAGTCACTCTCTATCTTAAAAAAGAAAGCGCTGAATTTTTAGACGAATATCGATTACGTAGTATTATAACGAAATATTCAGATCACATTACCTTGCCAATTGTCATGAAAAAACCGGAAGGCCCGGCAGATAATAAAAAAGAAATGAAAGCGAGCAGGGAAGGCGAGGAATCTAAAGTAGATGAAATAGTGATTCCGGCTGAAGAAGTGGTTAATCGGGCCAGTGCCTTATGGACTTTGCCGAAAAATGAAATTAAAGATGAAGAATATAAAGAATTATATAAGCATATTGCTCATGACTTCGAAGACCCATTAGCATGGACGCATAATAAAGTAGAAGGTAAGTTAGAATATACCAGCTTACTCTATATTCCGGCTCGCGCTCCATTTGATTTATGGCAACGTGAATATCAACGTGGTTTAAAGCTTTACGTTAAACGTGTGTTCATAATGGATGATGCTGAACATTTCATGCCACTTTATTTACGTTTCGTGAAAGGAATAGTAGACGCAAATGATTTACCTTTAAATGTTTCTCGCGAAATTTTACAATCCGATCAAAGCATCGAAAAAATTCGTTCAGGTTCCGTAAAACGCATCTTAGATTTACTAGAAAAATTAGCGCAAGATGAAAAAGAAACTTACGCTAAATTTTGGCGCGAATTTGGCCAACTCTTGAAAGAAGGGCCGGGAGAAGATTTTACTAACCGCCAACGATTAGCAAAATTACTGCGCTTTGCTTCTACTCATACTGGCCATGAGCTCCAAGATATTTCTTTAGCGGATTATGTCTCACGTATGCAAGAAGGACAGGATAAGATTTATTATTTGATAGCAGAATCTTATTTAGCTGCGAAAAGTAGCCCGCTATTAGAAGTTTTTCGCAAGAAAAATATTGAGGTATTATTGTTATCCGATAGAGTCGATGAATGGTTAGTTGCACATCTCACCGAATTTGAAGGGAAAAAACTGCAATCGATTTCTAAAGGTAAATTAGATTTCGAAAAAGCAGAGGATAAAGAAATACAGCAACAAACAGAAGAAAAAGCTACTACATTTGCTGATATGTTAGAAAAGATTAAAGCAGCTTTAGAGGGGAAGGTTAAAGAAGTACGTTTAACTTCTCGACTAGTAGATTCTCCAGCGTGCGTAGTGTTTGATGAAGGTGAATTAAGTGGGCATATGCAGCGTCTGCTAAAAGCCGCTGGCCAATCGGTTCCTGAATCTAAACCTATACTTGAATTAAACCCTGACCACCTATTGCTAATAAAGATAAAAAATTTGCAAGATGAACAAAAAATTTCCAAATGGGCAGACATACTTTTAGGGCAAGCCTTATTAGCAGAAGGAGAGCAGCTAACTGATCCTGCTAGCTTTGTTAAAGGGTTAAACCAATTACTCGTACAAGTAACAGAATAGATTAGCCGACGAAAAGCTTAGTCTAGGTTTCTTATGGCTTAATGTTGCTCTAAATTGCATTTAAAAGAAAATTTACCTACAATGGTTTTTTTATAACAAATTTATTAAAAACAACGGTAATAACTTAATTTGCTGGCGTAGCTCAGTCGGTAGAGCAGCTGATTTGTAATCAGCCGGTCGTCCGTTCAATTCGGATCGCCAGCTTCAATAAAATCAAATACTTAGAACATCTCTTAAAGGCGGATTCTAGCCCCAAGTGCGACAATCATTTTTAAGTTGTTGAATAAATATCTCTTTTGGAGTTTTAAATCCGAGACATTTCCTTGGAAGCCGGTTCATTTTCTCGGCCAATATATCTAGCTCCTCCTGTGTTATTTTATCAATCTCAACCTCTCTGGGCAAATAGCGTCTTAGTCGTCCATTCATGTTTTCATTACTTCCTTTTTGCCAAGGAGAATGGGTTTGACAGTAATACACCTTGCACTGTGTCTGGCTCTGTAGATGTGGGTAATCTGCAAACTCAATCCCCTGATCAAAGGTGAGTGTCCTTAGCATTTTTTTAGGAAAAGTTTCAAATTTATTTTTTATCTTATCCATAACGCCTCGCGAATATTTTCGGTTATTTTTTATTAAAAAAACTATTCTGGATTTACGTTCAACTAATGTCGTCACCATTTTTTCTTTAGTCCCACTAAATGCAATAGAATCACCCTCCCAATGTCCGAATTTTTTTCTGGTATTAATTGCGGCGGGTCTTTGTGTGATTAATCGAATATTTCCATATCGACAAAGATGTGGTTTTCGACTATAACGCCTGCGTCGTTTAGGCTTTTTATAAGCTAAATAGTGATAAAGTTTTTCATGGCTCGATTTATAAATATGCTGATAGATGGTTTCATGACAAGCATAATAATTTAATTTTTGAAATTTCATGCGCCCCGAAATTTGTTCTGGACTCCACTCCTTTTTAAGTCCCCGGATCACATATTCATGTAGGGCCAGATCTCTTTCTAATTTACCTAATCGTTTTCGCTTGGCTCCTGCTTTTTGTTGAGCAAGGCCCGGTAGATATCCTTCAACTTCTCGATTTCGATGCAGCTCTCGGTAAAGAGTAGATCTATTCCGGGATAATTTTTGGGCTATTTCTGACAGGGACAAGCCCATTCTAGAAACACATAAAAACGTTGTCGATCTGTGATCGACAATTGGGGACATTTTCCCATGCGGCAGTCTCCTTGCTACTCTATTCACATTTTTGTAAGAACATGAATATATCCCACGTTTAAGACTGTCGCACTTCAAATTAGAATTTGCCAAAAATAAAAAATTTTTGGTGCTATATAGGTGCTATGTTTTGGATCAAAGTTTTTTAAAATTGAATATTAGAATCGAGTGGAAACATGTCGCAGCCTCACGTCGTTATGATTGCCGGGCCAAACGGCACTCGTAAGACTAGTGCAGCGATGATGTTATTGCCGGATTATCTTAACATTCGGGAATTTGTGAC